>NZ_JBIOLG010000002.1:0-1173992 GCF_051710765.1 Enterococcus sp. DIV0170 | reverse complement strand
TCTTTAATCTCCGCCAAGCGTTCGAAATTCAATACAGGCGTTCCTTTATACGCGCCGTGAGCGGTTCCAATTGAGATGGCTAAGGAATCGACGTCCGTCTCTTTGATAAAGCGTTGCACATCTTTGACCTCTGTATAGATCGAATCGGTGGTTTCGTGGTTTTCATAATTCGTGCCGGCGCCTACATGGCCTAATTCCGCTTCGACTGTTACGTTCTTTTGATGGGCGTATTCCACGACTTTTTTAGTGATCTTGATATTGTCCTCTAAGCTTTCCTTCGAGGCGTCGATCATGACGGAAGTAAAGCCCAAGTCAATCGCGCGTTTAATGAAATCAAAATCTTCACCATGGTCTAAGTGTAAAACAACCGGGACAGAAACCTTTTCAGCTAGATACTTGCCGATTAGCGCAGCCTCCTCCAACGAGATTAAATCCTTGTGAGCTTGTGCGAATGGCAGCATCAATGGTTTATTTAATTTTTCCGCCACAGTGACAAACGTCCGAGCAGAATCCAGATCGATAAAGTTTGTTGCAGGTACTGCATAGCCTTCTTTACTCGCCTTTAACAGCATTTCTTTCGAGTTTACTAACAAAAGAATCCTCTCCTTTTTTACATTTGTAAATTAGTATTTACTTTTGTAAAAAGTGTAGTATCATTAAGTAGAAAAGTCAATGGCATTCAGGGATATCATTTGATATAAAAAAAATAGAATCGGAACATATGTTACACGATAAACAGGAGGTCGATGAGAGTGCTGGATAGAGAAGATTTAATGTTAAAGGCTGCTGTGATGTATTACGAAGAGGAAGCCACACAAAGTGACATCGCCAAAAAATTGAAGATTTCACGCCCCACCGTTGCTTCATTGCTGCATGAGGCCAAAGAAAAAGGCGTCGTGAAAATAACGATTCAACACAGTGAGTTGCATCTATTGAAGCTGCAGGAACGACTATTAGAAAAATATGGATTAAAGAACATTAAAATCGCCGCAAAATCGCAAAAAAATATGAAGGCTGCGGCCGGAAAGCTCTGTGTCGATCTGATCGAACCGATGCTGGAATCCATCAATAAGTTAGGGATCGGCTGGGGCTCAACGCTCCATGAGTATGTCGAACAGGCCAATATGCTGAACCTCAACCACTTAAAAATTACACCCTTAATTGGAGGAATCGGTCTTTCAGAGGTGCGTTTTCACTCGAATCACTTAGCCTTTATCTTATCTGAAAAATATCATTGCGAGGTTTCTTATTTTTACGCGCCGGCCATCGCCGATACCTTAGAAATGAAGAAAACGCTGCTTCACACAGAGCTGATCAAGGACGTGATCGAAGAAGGAAAGAAGGTGGAGCTCGCCATCCTAGGTGTCAGCGACCCGATTCGCTCTTCCACCTATAAAAAATTGAAATATATTTCAGAAGAAGAGGCCGAACTGCTTAAAAGAGAGCATGCGATTGGAGATATTGGCAGTACGATTTTTACTGCGGATGGTACTCCGTTAAAAAAAGGCTTCTCCCAACGTCTCCTAGGCATTGAGCTGAAGGATATTCAGAAGATTCCTCGTGTCGCGATCGTCGCGACTGGAAAAGACAAGGCTGAAAGTGTTCATACCTTGCTGAAAATGAATTTTATTACTGACTTAATTATTGATGAAGAAATCGCTGAGCTTTTGTAGCTCAGCGATTTTTTGTGGTTCATGAACTATTAAGAAAATATTAGGCTAAATGGAACGCAACTCCCTATTTTCAAGAACTTCAAAAATCTTCCCAGGTCCTTTCACACGAAAAACATTGCTAAATTAACATCCACCGACTAAGCATACAATCCTCTCCATTGTCAAAGTGCCGAATTCTGCATTTGGCCCTGAATTTTGCAGAGTATTTGGCGCTTCTACTTTTCAAAAGACGATGAAATCAGGATTCTTCAAAAAAAATTAGTCGCTGCCCCTGCAAAATTGACCCCTAAATGTAATTTTCACGGTTTTGACCTAGTTTTGTTTTGTGCCTTATCGTTAAGTCACCGGCCGGAACAAAAAAACACATGGAGGAATGAACATGATCCAAAAATTAAGTACCAAACTACAAGTCCACTTGTCTGTCCCAGGAGTGGAAAAATTAAAGAAAGTCACTTTTTCAAACGTTGTGGAAAACCCAGAGGAAGCAGAAATCATCAAACTAGGGGAAATCATGACGGAGCTAGACCAAGACGGCACCTTGTTAGATGGCGTAATCATCACCAGCCAATCTCGTGTGACAAAAAATTAGGAGGAAACTAGATGAAAAAACTTGTATCGATCTTTAAAACCAGCGGTGGTCGCTCACAAACGTGGAGCTATCCAAACCCAGGAGAAGGCAAAGCGCCAGAGGATGTTCGTAGTATCTTAGAAAAAATGACGTTACTTCATTTATTCGATAGAGAGGGCGAGAAGCTTTTCAACGAAGTCGTCAGTGCTAAGTATGTAGAAACTGTCGAAACAATCATTTTCTAATCAACGAATTTTAGGAGGCGCGGCTTAACAGTCGCCTTCCTCTACAAAAAAGGAGGAGACCTTATGAATGAACAAACCCTTTCGTACCGCCAATTGTTCCATTTGAAATCAACAACCTTAGAAAAACGTATCAAAGAGTATTACTACAGTACACAAAACAGCAGCTTAACGATTAAATACATTCTCACTTTGAAAATACGGCACCAGCTAGGTGCGGAAGAGTTTGCTTTCATTCTAAAAGATCTTATCCGTGAGATTTTCATGAACACGAAAGCTACTCGCACCATGAAGCGCTTCTTCTACTACTTTCAAGATTACTTCATGGCACCGGAGTGGCAAGCCTTAAAAATGAGAACCTTCCCTGTCCGTAATTTCGGTGAAAAAGCCGTGTCCCTTGTCCGTTCCTTGATCGCAAAAGTACGTCCCAATGAAACGAATGAACCTTGATAGAAGATGACCTACGCAAATACGCAAAAAAATTTGAGAAAGGAAAAGAAGGCTATGAAACAGGATTTAGTGGCAACCTTCACCAACAGTTTAGGAAAGACACATGACTGGAAATATAACAATTTAAAGAATGATCTGCCAATACCAGTGATCAAAGAAGCTTGCGAACTCTTAACGACATTGGATATTTTTGAAGAAAATGGCGTAAAACTATTTGATTCCGTGGTGACAGCCAAGATCATTACTACCAAAGAAACTGAGATTTTTGATACTACCAATGAAGCCAATAAAATTACAGACAACTCCGAGTCCCTGTGCAGAGGCACGAACACAGCTCAGCGAACACCAGCTGAACACGTACAAAATACCGTTGTGGAGACAGCAAAAGCACCCGCAGACAAGCTAATTCGCCAACATTCATTAATAGAACCAACAATACTAAAACATAAACACACATCATTTAAAGACAATACTGCCTGTGCCGAGCCTGCGTTCCCTCCAGAGTATCTTCAGCCGCCGCTGCTTTCAGCCGAAAACACAAGGACACGCCAGCGTCTACTGTCTTGGCTTCGTGGGAAGAAGCATCGAAACAAAGAAGGCCCCCAATCTCAGAACCATTCCCAAAACTAAATTCTGCCCTTCTCAAATAAATTAAGCGTAGGTCATTTGATCAATTTTTTGAACTCTTTTTTGAACATTGAAGGAGCCTTCGACAAAAAATGAAAATTTCCTTTCTCAAGATTTGTTCATCAAAAAAGAAAACGCATTGAGCCTTAAAAAGACTCAATGCGTTTATCCATGATGTTTACTTTCCCTCCGCCACCTCTGAATGGTTTGGACCAACAAACGCTTCATAACAGGGGTTAGTAGTAGATAGAAGACGATATTCCCAACAGCGTGCATCGTATCCACCGGAATGCCTGCCAAATAATAAGGTAAAAAAGCCGATATTCCAAGAAACGGGGCTTGAATTAGTGAAATAAGGAACCCAAAGAGCAACCCAGTGATTCCGGCATAAATAGCTTGTAGAAGGAGACTCGCCTTAAACTTAGGAATTCTTTTTAGCAAACTCGTTAGCAAAATAAGCAAGAAGTACGTAGCGACCTGAGCGATCGTCCAAACGCCCATCCCCATGTAAAAATTAGTAATGAGGATAGATAGAATGCTGACTATCAAGCCTTGATAGGATCCCCAGTAAATAGTGATGATCAATAGGATCGCGGTAACCGGCTGCACATTCACGATAAACTGAAAAAAAGTCCGGCTAACTACACACAAGGCAACCATCATAGACAGCAGGCTTAATTCCTTTACACCTAACGAAAAGGTGGAATAGATGCTTCGACTAGAATTGTTCAAGCTTGAACACCACACGATCGCCATTCTTCAACTTCGCGTCTTTTGCTCCTACATTTACCTGTTCATCATTGATCGTGAATACCCAGTATTTATTGTTTTTGGCATCCTGCGCGTGCCCATCAATTGCGGTAATCATCCCTTCATCATCTTCAATCGAATAATTTTCCTTTAGCACATCAAACAAGGACTCGCCATCCTTAAATGACAGGTCTTTTTTCGACAGCTCTTTTTCCCCATCCAGCAAGGTTATGCTTGTCTTCATCGCTGCTTTCTCGCTGCTGGCTGCGACCTTTTCTGTTGATTGAGACGTGTCCGTTGACCCCGCTTGTTTTGATTCGCATCCGCTAAATAACAGCAAGCTCAATAATAATACAAAAACCAGATTTTTTCTTTTCATGCGTCAATCCCCCTTAAATTCTTAAAAAAGACACCCAAACGAACTGGGCGTCTTAAAGCTGCTTTTGAAACAAACGACCCTGATATTGCTTGTTTTTATCAATCAAGTGTAGTGTCTGACTTTGCCTTACGCATCACAGTAGAAAGGGACTGTAAAGGAATTTCACCTTTTTCCTAGCAGCTGATTGAATTTTATTCTATTTTTTACTCGCAAAGTGCTTCTATAAACGAAGAAAACGAATTTCCCTACATTCAAAATAACAGATATAGCTCTTGAAATAAACACTAATAAGACAATCTCATGTTATTTTGCGAGACAAAACAAATAAGTAATACGAAGTAGGAAAAATTTGCCTTTTATACACTTAGTTTTCTTCACTCCGTACCTCCTTTTCATAACATCTCGAAAACTACTAGGAAAAAAATTTTCAACTAGCTTTTTCTTCTTTTTGCTTTTAAAGCTTAGATACACAAGTAAGATTCAGAGTGTTTTCGGGATTCTTTGATGTATCTTCGAAAGTTATTGTATTTGAACGAATAGTTGAGATTTCAAAAGAATAATTGGAGATAATAGTAGGTCTATTCTCAAAACCGGCTATTTGTATTTGGAGAATATTATCATGAATAGAATACGTTCCATAAGTGTCTGTTTTAATATTATTTCTTCTTCCCTGAATGATACTTGATGTGATGGTTCCATCATTATTAAATGTTAAGATAACAGAATCATTATACCAAGAGTATTTTTTTAATGTTTCTAAAGAGTTATTAAAGTCGAAGGTTTGACTCTTTTCTTCAACATAGTCAATGTTGGTATAATTTTCACCAGTATAGTCGGTATCACTTGCTAAGATCTTCTCGACTTCTTTGGGGTCATTTTTAGTTACCTCGATTGATTCTAAAGCATCGTTTTCTTTAGAAATGCTTTTGGGTGAACACCCGGCTAATACAAAACCGATTAATAATATCGGTAGGATCATTTTTCTGTTCAATAGTTCTCCGTCCTCTTCTGAAGTGAATAATCCCCGTACTTGAAACGCCCACACCAAAGTCTAAAATCAACAGCTTAAGTATATTTACTACACCGAGTTTATTCCTTACATAACGTTTTATAGGTTTTCAGGCAGCTGATGCTATCTTTGTTTCCAAACTCTCTCTACATATTAAGGAACAAAAATAGAATCAAAATCTTTCCGTTTTTTCTGACGTTAGGTAATTATACTTTAATCTTGATTTAGTTTTTATTCAACCTTCCAAAAGACAATGTATGTTTTTTAATCTATTGGCTATAAACTTCCAATATACACTTTTAACTAGTCATTTTATAGTACGCCGATTTTATAATTCATTTTGTCTCCCTGAATGATATTTTCATTGACCTAAACATAAACCCATAGGCAGAATAGTTACTCTTTCACTGAATTGATAGTACAATGATCAATTACTAAAAAATCTTGAAGGGTTTGATAACTGACATGCCAAAAATAGAACGAAAAGCCCATGAAGTCGAGGCGGATCTTGAAGAAGATATTGAGATTCAGGGGAAGCGATTTCGGCTTTATTTTCAAAATAGATACACGATTCTTTCGCTGACAGTTGATTTGCTGACGGGGTTCTTTTACATTATCGGCAGCGTGGCCGCATTGACATCCATTCCTGATCGAATCGGCATGTACTTCTATTTAGCGGGCTCGATCTTTCTAACGATTCGACCGATTCTTCGGATTATCAAAAATATTTTCATTTACGATGATCTGAAGGCTGAAAAAAAGAAAAAAGATGCTCACACGTGATGTCTCTCTACTCAGAAAAAGGAGCTATATTATGAACTACTTAATCTTTGGTCTGGAAATCATCGCGATTGTCCTTTGGCTGTTATTCGGACAGCACTCATTATTGTCCGCGATCATCGGAATAGTCGTCATTATCCTTATTTCTCAGTTTTTACATAGGTGGCTGCATGCGCGGTAGTAATAAAACAGCGGACCATTTCATTACTTAGATGGTCCGCTGTTCTATTACCTTCATTCACTCTTTAATTTTTTTAAGAAGTCAATGCTCAATCCTGTAACCTCATAAACTTACTCTATACTAAGTCCTGTTTTCAACAATTTAACTGCAAGGGTTCGACGTTCTTCTTCACGACCTTGCACCTTGCTCCTTTGCTTCTTCTATCGCCGTTGCTAACACTGCATCATGGATAGCTTTAGACTTATCGATTTTCATGATCATCTCTTTTTCCTCGCTTTCCAATGCTAAGAAATCGGTTTTTCTTTTGGCTTCTTGGATATAATCGGGGGCATCGTTTTTTGTTTCGCCAGTTTTTAAGAAATATTGCCAATGATATTCCGCACTTCGTTTATCGATATGCGGATTTTTCAAGCTTAAAAAGCACAGCATCAGCAGCTCCTTGGTTTCTTTATTCAAGAATGGTCGATAGGTTTCTTCATTCAACAATCGAAACAATTGCAAAGCTTGTTCCTGTTTATCAAATAGATGAAAATCTATGCTATTGATACCATAAGCTGGCCGCAGGCTTGAAAAATTATTTTTCTTCTCTACTTCTGTAGCTTATTGGTTGCCAAAAGGAGAACGAAACGCTTCTGACAAATAGAAAACAGAGCGCTCGTGGAAAAACGCGTGCGACTGAATCTGACATTCGATCGTCGTATGACTGCCATCATCAGCAATGGCTAAAATATCTACCTCGGTCCGAAAGATATCGGTTTCTTCGTAGGATTTCTTATAGCTGTCTATATGGTACGTTTCTTTTGGCTTCAGGGTCTTGAATTCTATACCTAACAAATCTTTGACAAAAGCTTTTAGAATATGCGAGGAATCTTCGGATGTCAGCATCTTTTTTGAACAATAGGTCATTGGTGGGTAAATATTTCTGCATGATTTTCCTGCCTTTCAAATAGCTCGCTATTCCAAGCCGAAAGACATTTCTTGCCTTCATTATAGCATGCTATCAACGTTCTTCTCTGCTAAAATACGCGGAATGAGGCGGTTTTAGCGAGGAAATTCCTTTTTGTTTTGCTGATACATAAAAAAGTTTTGAAGACATCTCGTGATGTCCTCAAAACTTCTTTCCTGTTTCTTTTACCCAAAATCATACAGATCATGGTATTTTTGATAATTGATCATTCCTAGCGAGGTAGTAAATAATCGCGACTTTGCTTCAAGTTCAATGCGCAATTTTTCAAATTCCTTGCCAGTATGTTTTTTTGGTTCGTTTTCTTTTCTTTTTGGATCAAATAATTCCTTCATCATGGATTCCTCCTTTAGCCTCTCTTTTCAGGGAGGCGGACAAATACTACGTCAATTCTCTGAAAAAACTGGGGCTTCCACTGCTGGTAATGCTTTCGTCATCCACAAAAATTCAATCTCATGCTTTGTAAAAGGGAACAATACTCGGTGATAATCACGCTTCAGGTAAAACAATTGAGCTGTTTTGCGACCGGTTAAAACGATTCTGAAGTGTCCTTGCTCTTGGGCAAATTCTTCTACACGTGTCATTAATCGGTCCCCAATATGTTGTCCTTGAAACGCTGGTGAAACCGCTACTTGGCGTACACGAGCGATACCGAAAGGATACAACTGGATCGCTGCGGTGCCCACCACTTCCTCATTTTCAATTGCGACAAAGACATGCAGCTTCTTTTCTTTGTCCCAATCGATCTTTCCGCCTAATACCTGTTTCCGCAATTTCACTGCGCTGGTATGTTCTTTGCTAAATAATTCAGCCATTTCAATTCTCATTGTCAACGACCTCCTTCTTATTTCTGTCGTTCTTTACCAATTCTCCCAATCGCTATTATCGGGCTGATCATGGGGCCCCTTTTTCTGAGGGCCTTCGTGTGGATCAACAGCTCCGGGACCAAAAGGACCAGGACCAAAACCGCCTCTGCCAAATTGATTTCGCATTTGTTCCTTCCATGCTCGTTTTAACTTGCGACGATCAGCTGGCGACATCCGACCAAATTCCTTCATATGAGGATCAAACTGCATGCGCATCGCTTTTAAGGCTTCGATCGCTTCAAATGGGTCATTTGGAAACTCCGGACGACCGCCGAAATCTTCACTCCACCCATCAATCACCTTATTCAACAATTGATCTAAGGTTTGCATTTCGTCGTCGGTTAAGCCTGCAAAAAATTCTTCTGACCGTTCCTGCGGTTTATTCACATTGGCTTTTTCACGACCGATTTCGGTGATATAGATTCGTTTGATGCGCTTATCCTGTTCATCTTCTCGACGCTCGATTTCGCCGCGACTTTCCAGTTTATTCAAAATTTCTGTAACGGAGCTTGGTCGCATATCCAAGATTTCCGCTAGAACACCAGATGTTACCCCGTCTTCTTCTGCTAAAATATCTAAAACCAACTGCTGCGTTGGCGCGCTCTTCTGACAATTACCAACATCCATTAAACGACGACTGGCGCTTCCTACATAGGATAATCGTTTTAATAATTCTTTTGTATACTCACTCATCGCTAGTCTTCCTCCTTTTGATTCGGTACCTATATTTTAGGTACCTAACCTTTTAACTTGAACCCAGTATACTTCGGTACCTAATCATTGTCAATGGATTAAATCAAAAAATTTTACATTTATTTGACGAATTAAATGGAAAAAGGACTTCTCCCTTGTATTTTTTATTTGTTTACTATCTATTGGTAATACCCAGAATGACCAAATTTAGCGAACGCTACTGCTATAGAGGTTCTTAACCTTCCTTTTTTAAGGTGGATTTATCAGTCTATCATGAAAAATTGTTCTGCTAATTTTTATAAGAGATATGATATACTAACTCTTAAGAAGTAAACAAAGTTTACTAAAGAAGGTGAAATTATGGCAACAATACAAGATATAGCTGATGAAGTTGGTATTTCTAAAGCAGCCGTTTCTAGAATCCTTAATAGAAAAGGTAAATTTAATGATAGTACAAAGGAAAAAGTATTTCGGGTTGCAAAAGAATGGGGATACTCAATACCTGGAGAAAATCAAATTTTAGATGAAAAGTTTTTTAAAACAATAGGAGCTGTGTTTCCCACAGGACATATTGCTTATTACAGTGTTCTAGTCTCATTATTAGAACAAGCAGCCTATAGTTTTGGTTACAGTTTGATGATTTGTAGTTCTTTATATGATAAAGAAAAAGAAGAACTTTTTTTTGAAGAGTTAAGAGAAAAAAGAATTAGCGGAATCATTTATGGGAGCTTTACAAATGATGCCAATTTACCTATAGATGAAAATCTTCCAATTGTGACTATAGGACATCAGCTTTCCGAAAACATACCGACAATTAAGTCAGATAATATTTTGGCAGGAGTAATAGCAGCTAAACATTTAATGATGAAGAACTGCAAAAATTTATTATATATATCCGCCTATCAGGTAGGAGAATATAATGACGATCGATACAAAGGTTTTGCTGAAGAATTAGAAAAAAACGGTAAGAAACTCCGGTCTTACTTTACTGGAATTAATGAAAGAAATAAAGATGTCCCCAGTGTAATCACTCAAATGTTTATTGAGAATCCCGAGGCAGATGGCCTTTTTGTTGAATCCTATACTCTGGCTATTCAGTGTTTAAAAGTCTGTAAATCCTTGGGGATTGTTGTTCCCGAAGATCTAAAAATTGTTACCTATGGAAGTCAGATGTTAAGCTCCTATAGCTTTCCAGAGATAACAATGATCTCTGAAAATACAAATCAAATAGCCTATGAAGCAGTATCGTCTTTGATTGATATCATTGAAAAAGATAGTGATGAAACTTCTGATATACGGAACAAACAAATTATTATACCTGTTGCCTTGATTGAAAAACAAACGACATAAAACGAGTGAACTAGTCTAAAGACAGTATTCTTTTTAAGGATACTGTTTTTATTTTATTATTTTAAGTAAACTTGTTGACTTAACTAGTCAACAAGTTTACTATTAATGGTGTAAACGTTAACATTAGTAAGCACAGGCCATGCTTAAGAATTTGGAGGAAAATCATGTCAGAAAATTTTAAAGAAACAGCTAAAAGTATTATTGAACTTTCTGGTGGAAAAACAAATATTTCCAATGCACTACACTGCGCAACTAGAGTCCGTTTTAATATAAAGAATTTTGAGTTCGTGAATATTGATGAGTTAAAAGAGGTGCCTAGAGTCCTCGGAGTTATGAAGGTAGGAGATCAGCTGCAGATAATTATTGGTGCCGATGTCAATGCTGTTTTTGATGAGGTAGCTCTTCTTTTAAATGAAGGAACAGAGGAGAATGAACCTGAAGCTTTGTCCGATAAAAGTAAAAAAAATATTTTTAAATCCGTAGGTTTAGGAATTCTCGATGGTCTTTCTGGAACGATGGGGCCTGTTATTCCCGCAATCGTTGCTTGTGCCCTTTTCAAAATGTTTACTGCTATTTTAGGACCAGATTTATTAAATTTACTTCCAGTGGAAAGCGATATTTTTACTCTACTGACCTTTGTCGGAGACGCAGGTTTTTACTTTTTCCCAGTAATTGTAGGTTATTCTGCAGCTAAAAAATTTGGTGTTACACCTGTTTTAGGAATCCTATTAGGAGCAATTTTAATCCACCCAACTCTTATACAAATGGTTACAGAGGGCGCAAAATTTACAGTTTTTGGACTACCTGTTTACATGGTTGATTACAGTGGAACAATCATTCCAACCATCCTTTCTGTATGGGTAATGAGTTATGTAGAGAACTTCTTTAATAAGCATATTCATAGTTCGATAAGAAGTGTATTTGCACCCGCATTTACCATACTTGTTATGCTACCACTAGCTTTGTGTTTCATTGGACCGGCAGGCGCATTTTTAGGAAACTATGTTGTCAACGGTCTTTTAGGGTTACAAAATTATATTGGATTTTTAGGTGTAGCGATTATCTCTGCTTTGTATCCAATTCTTGTAATGACTGGTATGCACATGGTCCTCATTACAGCTCTTTTCCAAATCTTTGCTACTCAGGGATGGGATGGCTTTGCAGGGCCAGCTCTTTGCTATGCTAGTTTTTCTGTCATGGGAGTCGCGCTAGGTGCTTTCTTCAGATTAAAAGACAAGTCACAAAAATCTTTAGCAGCTAGCTATGCAATCACTGCTATAGTTGCTGGAACTTCTGAACCTGTAATCTATGGAATATGCACTCGCTATAAAAAACCATTTATAGGATTGATAGCTGGAGGCTTTGCAGGTGGTTTGTATGGTGGGCTCACTAGAGTAATCTCTGCAACGCTCGTACCCTCATCTAGTGTGACGGCAACACTCGCTTTCGTAGGGAAATCTGCAAGTAATCTGTATAACGGCATCATCGCTTCGTTGATTGCACTTGTTGTGGCTGCTGTCTGTACGTATCTTTTTGGTTTTGAAAAAGACGAACCTGGATTAGAGAGGTAAATATGTTTCATAAAAAAATAGAATTAAATGATACTGCATTTGTTGAGGCGTACATCCCAGACCCCATCATTTCATACAAAGTTAATAGGAAATGGCCAGCAGTAGTTATTTGCCCTGGAGGAGGTTATATGATCTCTGCGATAAAAGAAGGGGAAGCCGTGGCAATGCAATTTTTGTCCCAAGGCTATGCTTGTTTTGTTTTAAGATACTCCACATTTGTTAAAAGTCGAGAAGCTTATTCCAACGAGTTAGCTGAAATAAATGCCAATGGGTATTATCCATCGCAAATACTCGAGCTTATGGAAACCCTGTTTCTTATCAAAGAAAATTCTGAAGAGTGGTTTATAGACAACGATCATGTTTTTACAATGGGCTTCTCAGCAGGAGCACATATCGTTGCTATGGAGGCCTTTAGATGGAATGAGGATGAATTAATAAGCAAATTAGAATTTGTGCCAAAATCAAAAGAATTAAAACCTAGAGGAAGTATTTTATGCTATCCCATGCTGAATGCTAGAATGGATCATTTCACTAATAGTGAATTATCCAAATTTCAAAAGGATATGATGAATAAATGTCTGCATAAAAGTATAAGTCCAACTTTTGAACAATGCAAAGAATTAGAGGTTGAAAACTACCTTCAATCAGAAATTCCGGAGCTATTTATCTGGCATACTACGGAAGATACTGTAACGAATGCGAAGTATACCACTTCTTTAGTAAAAAAAATTCAAGATATTGGACGCCCCTGTGAATATCATCTTTTCAGGCAGGGGCGACATGGATTGGCATGTGGTAATAAGCACTATGCCAATAAGCCTGATGATATAAATATATCTATTAGTATGTGGTTACCTTTAGTTTTTAATTGGATGGGAGAAATATAACGAATGTTGGAAGAAGATAAAACAATTTTTGATTATAGATTGAAAAAAGAAAAAAAGTATTGTGACATGATAAAACAAGAAAGATTAAAAGACAATATTGAGAAGATTTCTTATTTTTCTAAACACTGTGGATACATAGATGGGTATATCTACAGACCTGAAGGATACGATTATCAAGCCAATTTGCCTGTTGTCTTTAACTTCCATGGCGGCGGGATGGTACTAAGTTATTGTGAACAGGATGGTATTTATTGTCAAGAGATCGCAAATAAGGTTGGCGTAGCAGTTATTAATGTTGATTATGCAGTCGCTCCTGAGTACAAGTTCCCACTACCAATCCTTTCCGCTTATGATTTTATTGACCAAGTTCTTGAGAATAGCAAACGATACAATCTTCAAAAAAATAATGTCCTATTAATGGGCCATAGCGCAGGAGGGTATATTTCAACAGCACTGTGCGTATTAAATGACACTAGAAAAAAACTTACTATCAAAGGACTAATTGCAGACTACGCTGTTTTAAGACAGGATGCCCCACCTTCAAATAGAAAAACCACTGACAAAGATAAATCAATTCCTGTTTCTAGAATGGAGGAGTATTTTAATTGGTATTTCAATAAGAATGATGATACAGCAAATCCGTTAGCCTCACCAATTAATGCGGATGGTAATATATTTCCTGCTACCCTTATTATTTCAGCTGAATATGATTCCTTGAAACAGGAAGAAGTAGCATTTGCAAAAAAATTACTCAAAAGTGGTGTCGAAGTAGAATATAAAGAGTTTAAGGATACAATGCACGGGTTCACACATAAATGGTTTGAGGAATTTCATGAGGAACAATCAAAAAAAGCGTGGGAATTGATGGAGAAATTTATTCAATCAAAATTATTTAATTGAATAAAAAATTGAAATTCAAATCTTAAGAAAAAAAGACTGAGATATAAATCTAGCTTCAAATAATACTTGTTTTCTACTAAAATTCCTTGAATGCTGTGGTAATCCATATCTGTTCATTCAATTGGGTAAAAATCGAAGCAATTACTTAAAAAGAGCGTAATGAAGATCGCGAAAATAAATTTTCAATTGTTACACCGACTATTTGCTCAAATCTATTGTTTATAGGAGGTTAACCAGTTTATTGAAAATATTTTAAATGCAGTAAGGAATGGTCTAGTTATCGAGTTGTAAGTAAGCTGTTTATTATGAAAGAAATCGGCTATTTAAATCTAAAAAGTTCCCATCAACAATTGACCCAGAAAAATTGTTACATAGGAATCCTTAGGAATAAAATTAGCTTCCCTAACAGGTTTTTTCAGGTGAAATCTGTTTGTTTTTTTAGCTGCCCCAAAATGATTACAGTTTGCAAAAACCCTTGTTTTCTCTATCAAATAACGTGTATAGTGATAAAACATTTTAATTTTTGGGGTGTAAAAAACTATGGTAAATAACCGTTATGAACAATTAAAAAAAGCAGAACTTGGTGCAATCATTAGTATCGCTGCCTACATCCTCGTTTCTGCAATGAAGCTGATCGTTGGTAATATGGCGAACTCAGAAGCCCTGCGTGCTGACGGTCTGAATAACTTTACAGACATACTCGCTTCCGTCGCAGTTTTAATCGGCCTTCGTATCTCACAGAAGCCTGCGGACGCGGAGCATCGCTATGGACATTGGAAGGCAGAGAATGTCGCAAGTTTAGTGACTTCTTTTATTATGCTGCTAGTCGGTCTGCAGGTTCTCTACAGCTCCATCCTTTCTGTAATCAACAAGAAGATGGAATCCCCCGATATAACTGCAGCCATTGTTGGACTCGTTTCTGCTGTTATTATGTATGGTGTCTATTTCTTCAATAAACGGTTGTCGGAGGAAGTTAAAAGTCCTGGTCTGCTGGCTGCCGCAAAGGACAATCGCAGCGATGCCTGGACAAGTATCGGTACTGCTATCGCTGTTTTTGCCGCGTCCTTTAATCTAGGATGGCTCGATAGCGTCGCGGCCATTGTTGTCGCGCTGCTGATTTTAAAAACGGCGATCGATATTTTTAAAGAAAGCGTCTTTACCTTATCTGACGGCTTCGATCAAGAGGAATTAGATCAATTCAATGAGGCCATCCGCAACATCCAACAAGTCCAATCAGTCAAAAACATCAAAGGACGAAGCTATGGCTCCAACATTTATCTTGATGTCACCGTGACTATGCGACCAGAGCTAACCGTCAAAGAAAGCCATGATGTCGCTGATCAGATCGAAAATCTACTGCGGGATAAATTTCAGGTTTTCGAGACGGATGTCCATGTGGAACCAAGTGAATAGTTGAAAAAAGGAACCTTCCGAGCCGCTCACTCAGAAGGTTCCTTTACGATTATTCTGTTATTATAAAGAGGATGATTGAATTTATTAGTTAAGAAAACTCAATTCTTCCTACTCTTTGACACGCAGTTATACTTTAATCCCCAGTTCCCTCATCTGACCAAGGCAAGTCCGTCGATAGCAGCGCCGCGAATTTTTTATAATCATCCCGTTCCTTCAATCGATGGTTTCGACGTTTTTCATAGCCTCCACACACCATTTTTTCCTCCTCTGTTTCTGGGAGGACCTTTGGAACTGTAAATTCCGTCTCTTCATTCATGTGAGAAGGCACTGCGACAAAGGTGGTGAAGCAAGTAGCTGCTAAATAGCGATCTCCAGTCGCGAGATCTTCGCCGATGACCTTCACAAAGACCTCCATCGACTTATTGTGTGTTCCGGACACATAGCACTTCACACAAACGGAATGATTGGCATGAAGAGGTTTTAGAAAATTCAGATTGTCTAGGGATGCTGTTACTGCGCCTCTGCGACAATGGCGAGAAATGGAAATAGACGCGGCATCATCGATCAACGTCATTAACTTTCCCCCAAATAAATAGCCAAAAGGATTCAAATCAAAAGGGAAAATTCGGTGGGTCTGAATCACACGAGATTCCCGACAGGTTTTTGTTTCAGTCAAAAAATTCACTCTTTCTTTGCATTATTTTTCTTCAATTCCTGTAAATTATCCCACCTTCTTACCTTTTTTTCAAAAATTCTGAAAGTATACAGTTTTACGGACATTCGGTATACTGGAAGTTAAAGGAGGAGGTCCATTTTATGGAAAAAGAAAAACCCTCGAAGATTATCCAATTTTTTGGCGGTAAAACATCGTATTACCTTATCGGGCTGGTTATTTTAAGTTCTCTAGCCATCTATTTATTGAATACTGTTTCCTTTATTTTTAGACCGATCGTGGTCATCATTACGACAGTTCTGCCGCCGATGGTCTTCGCATTATTGCTTTATTATTTACTGAATCCCGTGGTCAACTTCTTGAGTAAAAAGGGGCTTTCCCGTACCCTCAGCATTGTGCTTACGTATGTGGTGATTTTTGGTTTGCTTTTCTTTGGAGGTGCGAGACTCGTACCGGTCATCCAAGATCAGGCACAGGACTTAATAAAACAATTTCCTAAATATGTCGATGATTTTCAAAACGGGATTAAGAATATTTTGGATACGACACCCTTTGCGGCATCCTCAGGTGAAGCTCTGGATTCCATTGATAAGCTAGCGAAGGAAGCATTAAATTATTTAGGTAGTAATTGGCAAGACGGAGCGAAAGGCTTAGGAACAATTTTCTCAGCGGTCTCTAGTACCGCTATCACCTTATTTACCGGGCCGATCATTGCGTTCTTTCTTATTCAAAGTCCCCACAAGCTCTATCGTGCGGTCATTGATATGATTCCGCCTCGCTTTAGAAAAGACAGCCAGTCCCTAATCAAGATCGCGAATCAACAATTAGGCGCCTTTTTGAAAGGTCAAGTCATCGCTTCATTGCTCTTAGGCTTAATTTATTGGGTGGTCTTCTTATTGCTGGGGTTGCAGTATGCCACAGTTATCGCACTTGCCGCAGGAATCTTAAGCATCATTCCGTATATCGGATCGTTTTTGGCTTTCTTACCCGGGTTGTTCATCGCTTTTCAGGATTCAACCTTCATGGTGGTCAAATTCGTCATCGCCTGGTTTGTTGTCCAGCTTCTCCATGGAGACCTGGTTGTTCCTCGAGTGATGGGAGACAAATTAAAGATTCATCCCATTACGATCTTAGTGGTCTTATTGGTGATGGGAGATCTTTTAGGGCTAGTCGGTGTAATCTTCGGAATTCCGATCTATTCTATGATCAAATTATTGGTCGTTTTCATCTTCCGAAAATTCAAGCAACGCTACAACAAGTATTTTTCTGACGAAGGCGCTTATCGCAATACCGGCTTTTCAGAAGATGATTATCTCTAGATACATTAAAAAAACTGGTGTTGGTAAAAGGCTACCAACACCAGTTTTTGTTTAAAATATAAGTGGAATCCTTGAATTCCTTTAGATAAAGCCATCAAAATTTCAAAAAAGAACATTCAGTCAATTTGCTTCATAATTTATTAATGGCAAATTGACTAAAAGTACATCTTACTTTTAAAAAAATTTTCCACAAAAAACTGCTTGAGTACTTACTTCACCATTCAGAGAAATCGTTTTTCAAGCAGTTAATTTATTTTTAAACTACAGTTATTAGACAAAGTTCCGCAAATAGTGCGTACTTTGCTTGATCGAACGTTTGACATCTTCATAATCAGATTCATACGCGCGATCCTCAACTTCGATGCACGTATAGCCACTATACCGAATATCCGTTAATGCAGAAACGTATTTTCCCCAATCTACATCACCTAATCCCGGCAATTTGGGGCTCATGTATTCCAGCGGTGTCGCCATTATTCCAGATTCTTGCAGCTTGCTCCAATAAAGCTTAATGTCCTTATAATGGATATGAAACAGCTTGTCCTTGAATTCATATAAAGGTGCTAAATAATCCATCTGCTGCCAAACAAAATGTGAAGGATCAAAATTCAGACCAAGATAATCACTGTCTAGTAAATCAAAAATTTTTCGAAACAGTACGGGGGTGGTCATCAAATTCTGTCCCCCTGGCCATTCATCTTCAGTAAAGAGCATCGGACAATTTTCAATCGCGATCTTCACCTGCAATTTTTCAGCATACTTAACAATAGGCTTCCAAACTTTTTCTACTTCCTTTAAGTTTTCAGAAATCGTTTTTGTCGGCATCCGACCGATAAAAGTCGTTATTAAATTAATATCCATTAATTTAGCCGCATCAATAACCGAATAGATATGATCAATCACCTGCTGACGTTTGGCTAAATCCTCATCTAACGGGTTGGGATAATAAGCTAACGCGGATAGTACGACTTTCTTCTCTGCGGCATAACATTTATATTTTTCAGCTAGTTCTTTTGTCAGATTTTCTGTGTCAATATGCGAAACGCCTGCATAACGTCGTTCAGCCTTCCCTGCTGGCCAGCAAGCTACTTCTACACATTCCAAGCCATTTTCTGCCACGATGTCGATCATTTCAAAATAATTGCTTTGATCCAAAATTGCTGAAACCAAACCTAATTTCATATTTCCGCCTTCTTTCTATACTACGATCAATTTCAAACTATCGTAGCGGTCACATTTCAGTGAGCATCTTCGAACAACAATGGTTCATCTGTTATTCTTACTTTTATCAAATTTTGCAATTAAAACACACACTCTAAAATGACCGCACCGTCTATCCTTTTAAATAATGCTAAACGCTATCTATTCAAAATCTACTGACCGATGTTCTTTCGCCGAAATGCGAATCGCATCCACCAATTTCATTAATCGTAAGATTTCCGTCGGCTTAACCACTAGTTCCTCTCCATTCACAACATGGTTTTGATAATGTTCAAAAAACATTTCATGATTGACGTCTATGTTTGGAAGTTCTTCTGTGATTAATCTTCCTTCAGGCGGCGGACCAAATGAGCGTGTTGGCCCTGCCGCAGTCATCGTGATCTTTCCTGGAACATTCGTCAACAATTCACTGGTTCGAACAATTTTCCCTTCTGGATTAAAACCATCTACATACGCACTGCCACGACTGCCGCCAACAAACCAATGGCGCTCAAACCACCCCGGTTTTTCATTTAAGAAATAGGTTCCTAATTCAATTTGTCCGGTGATTCCGCTATCAAAATATAACTGAATATTGAAATAGTCATCCACCTCTGTATTGATAACATTCCTTACATCCGCAAAAACCGATTTCAGCTTTCCAGGAATCATCCATAGCATTTGGTCAAGTAAATGAACACCCCAATCGTAAAGCATTCCACCGCCAAACTCAGGATAAACATGCCAGTCATGCATATTTCCATTAAATCCATAAAGGGCATTTTTAATTGTAAAAATATCCCCTAAGCCGCCACTATCTACTACTTCCTTGATTAAGCGATAATCCTTGTCCCACCGTCGTTGATGATGAATAGTAAAACGGACGTTTGCTTTTTCAGTGATTTCAATCATTTGTTCAAATTCTTCCGCATTCATCGCCGCAGGCTTTTCGCAGATAATATCTTTTCCAGCTTCAGCAACTTTTTTTACCATTGGCAAGTGCAAATGATTTGGTACGGCAATAATCACAGTATCAACGTTTGGATCGGCGAGTAAATCGTCTGCTATTAAATACGTAGAGACACCTTCTCCTACTGGCTGCATTTTTTTCTTATCTATATCACAAACAGCTATTAATTCTGCATAGTCCAAATTTTTAATCGTATCCGCATGAGTCTGACCCATGAAGCCAAATCCAATGATGCCAAAGTGCAGCATAATATTTCCTCTTTTCCATTGTACGTATTAAGAAACTAAAAGTAATCGTCTTTGGTGAGAACCGAAGCTCAACACCTCATCCATCGCTGGAGGCATATAAGAAGAACTGAATCTGTGATCCACTTCAAGTTCATGATATCCTTCTTCAAGCCCCCCCTTCTTTTTAACATGAATGGTTGCAGGACTTAGCACGTTCCATTGGATATCGCCAATCTTCTCTAAGTCTTCCTGTTTATATGTTTCTCCTTCGATTTCCCAAAGGATATCTTCTTGAGGGATTGGTACTCCATCAATTTTGACTGAAATCGGTCGAATCTGAGACAACCATAATCCGCGATAATACATCAAGCGTATATCAAATTGGAAACCTGAAATTTCATCATTTGTGACGGTATTTCGGAAGCCTCTTGACTGAATGCATTCTTTATCTAACATCGTAATCCTCACTTTCCTAACATTCTTTTCATCATAAGTTGATGACGTTTTATTTGTTCTGACGTGTGCCCAGGAATATCCGCCTTCGCTCCTTCGTACTCGCTAATGAGATACCCACTCCAATTATTTGCTATCAGCATATCAATGATCTCTTTGTACGGAATAACGACTTCATTGAAATGATCATCCATTCGCAAGAACTTGGCATGACAGACATAAACATATTTTAGTAACGGAACGAGCTCCTCAACCTTGCTATGTTCACATGGTGGACCAACAAAATCATTTGCTCCAAACCCAATCAATGAATTATCACCTGTTTGAAAAATACTAAAATCAATATTCAGACCAAAATACGCTGTCTTCTCTTTTTCAATAAATTCAACGTAGTCATTGATCATTTTTGAATCAAGAATCGTTGGACTATGGATTTCTGGGCACATGCGAACATCATATTTTTCTGCTAATCCCAAGGCGCCCTTTATAAATTCACGCCAATTTTTTACAGGTGTTAATGTATCGTCAATAACCCCAAGCTTGGTACGCAGTACCTTAAAGCCAAGTTTATTGGCTAAAACAAAGTCTCGTTCCAACATTTCAATGCTTTCTTTTGTACTCAGCTCTCTTCCTTTATACAAACGAGCATCTACCCAATGCCCATATTCAGCTGGTTCCAACGCGTACTCCGCCAATTTACTATGCCATTCTTCGATCCATTGATCACTAACATTCGGATAGCTGGGAATGTGCGAATTCGCTAAAATTTCAACACCAGTCGCTCCCGTATCGCTAATATCCTTCAAAATATCATCAAAATCCATAGAGATGCCATAAACCTTGTTGTAGCTATAGGCAGTGACTCCTCGTTTGATTCCTTCTTTCATCATTTTTCCTCCTAAAAAATCTCGATTAATCAAATTCAATAACTTTTCCTGTTTTTGCAGATTGATAAATTGCTTCCAAGATTTGCGTAACAACGATTGCTTGTTCAGGCTTTACCATTGGATCTTTGCCTGTCTTGATCGCATCAATCCATTGTCTAGCTTCAACATCTCTTTGTTCAGTAGATTCTCCACTGAACCCAAATACTCCGCCTGCATCAGAAGGCTGTGTTTGCTCTAATTGATTGTGGTCCGCTTTGTTAAACACTACATATCCCTCATCCAAATAGGCTTTACCAAACATCTCAGCTCCAGCCTCTGTTCCACATAATGTCACTTGTGCTTCTTTAGGATTAATCATATTTAGTGCCCATGCTGCCTCTAAAAAGATTGTAGCGCCATTTTCCATCTTTATTAGACCAAATGCAGAATCTTCCGTTTCAAAAGTCTCTGGATTCCATGGACCAAACATGTTGGCCATTGGATTATCTTTTAATTTTTGATAGGTCGAGCCTAAAACCAGCTTAGGTTTATAGTTGTCCATAAACCATAAGGTTAGATCGAGTGCATGAGTACCAATATCAATTAGTGGGCCTCCTCCTTGCTTCTCTTTATCAGGAAAAACGCCCCAAGTTGGAACTCCTTTTCTTCGAATCGCATGAGCTTTAGCAAAATAAATATCTCCCAGTTCTCCATTCTGACAAGCTTCGTGCGTAACCAAAGAATCCGATCTAAATCGATTTTGATAACCAATCGTTAGTTTCTTTTTTGTTTTATTCGCCGCATCTAACATTTTTTTTGCTTCTGCATAGTTGATTGCCATTGGTTTTTCACACATCACGTGTTTATCTGCTTCTAAAGCCTCCACAGTAATAAAAGAATGCGAATTATTCGGTGTTAAGACATGAATTACATCAATACTCTTGTCCTCTAACAGCTTTTTATAATCGGCCGTTACTAACGCATCCGCACTTCCATATTGTCGGGCGGCTTCTTTTGCACGTTCAAGGACGATATCGCAAAAGCCCGTCATCTCAACTTCATCTGATAGTTTGGCTAATGCTGGAAAGTGCTTGCTATGAGCAATTCCGCCACAGCCAATAATTCCAATTTTTAATTTTGACATATTTTTCCTCCTTAGTGCTTAGGTACATAAATAGTCTATTACTTGTTCTGATACAGCACTTCTCAATCAGAACACTCCGATATGGTATTCATTTGCACACATTATTCTTCGAAAAGAATCCAAGTCATTTCAAAACCACATCCATATTTATTCACTTAACTCTTGCTCCACACGACGTTCATCAAGCTGCTTTCTAATATTGTCTGCATCAGAATCACTCATTTTCCAAAAAAAGCATAAACCTGCGGCAGCAAAGAATAAGAACGCTGGTAATAAATTGGCAACCAGATTTATCCCTTGAAGGGCTTCTGACGTTTGTTGCGCATTTGCTTGATACCCGAAGTGTCCCATAATAAGCAAACCAACTGACGCTCCAATAGCATTTCCTAATTTCGTCGCTAAACCATACGTTGCGTATGCGGTACCGTCCGTGCGAATACCCGTTTTTAGCTCCTGATAATCAACCGCATCAGCAATCATTGAGAGCGTGATTGGTGCTCCCATATTAAAGAGCCCAAACAAGATATGACCAAAAACAATCAACGGTAAATTATCAAAATCCGCAATATAAATAATCACTAATGCAATACCTTGAATCACTAATGGAATCGCCAACATTTTTATTTTTCCAAAACGTCGAACCAAAGGGACGACTAATAGCGAACCAATCACACCGCCAATGGATGGTATCGTCATTAACAAAGCAATCAAAGTAAACGCCCCTAAACAATAGATCACATAATAACTGGTTAAAGCGATTCTCCCCATAAATCCTGACATTTGCAAAACCATGATCCCAAATAGAAGCATCAAGTATTTATTTCCAACAATATTTTTAAATGTTTCCTTGATAGGAATTTTGCGCTTATCGTCAGCAACTTTGATAATTTCTTTACTCGAAATAAAAACAGCGAGAAACATCGGAATCGAAATAATCGCATAAATGACTGCTGTAGAGAAATACCCTCGACCCGTTGCAACCTCTGAACCCTCTGAAAATTTCAACATAATGAAGGAGGAGAAGAAATTCACAACAATCATTCCTACATTCATCCCTACTGAACGCCAAGCATTTAATTCATTTCTTTCATTCGCGTCCTCTGTCATTACCCCTGGCAATGCTCCATATGGAATATTTACAAGTGTATAAAGCATGCCTGATATCACATATGTCCCCGCAGCCCAAGCAATACCTGTCGACCCATTTCCAAAAGGAGCAGTGAAAGTGAGAACTGTAGACACTGCTAAAAAAGGTGTTCCAAACAAAATGTACGGTCTGAATCTCCCCCACTTGCTTTTAGTCCTCTCAGCAAAACCACCCATCATCGGATCATTGATTCCATCCCAAAGACGAGCGCATAACATGATAATCGATACAACACCTGGAGCTAGACCAACAATATCTGTGTAAAACACAGTTAAATAAGTTCCAGTAAAAGTCCAAACAAATTGACTAGCCAAATCTCCTAAACCATAAAGTATCATGCTAACCCGTGAAATTTTCTTTCTCTGAAGCATCATAGGCTCCATCTCCATTTCTCTATCAGCCATTGTAGTCCTCCTAGTTATAGTGTTTGTAATCGATTACATTTTTATATTAACCTCTCTCCTTTTAAGTTTCTTTGTATTCTCACATGAAATCTATAGTACTCGAATGCCAAAACAGGTTTTGTTATAATACTTTGGCACATCCGTACCATTCAGGTTTGACTTTTCTAAAATAACTATTTACTAAAAGTAGTGAGATAGAAATACTCTAAAAAAGAAAAAAAGACACAACTGATTCAACAGTTATGTCTGATTTCGACGAAAATCTATTAATAGTGCTTCATGTGATTCTAGCTCGAGCGAAAAATGGAGTTCATTATTTTTCGTTTCAATAATACTTTTGGTAAGATCTGGGCGAGATTTGTGCCAAAGAAAATCAACCTCTTCTTGAGAAAGCTCGGTATTTTCTCCAAGTTCTATCATTCGTTCTAACAAACTCCCATGCTCTCTGCCAATCCTAAAAGATAGAACCGTGTAATTTCCCGGCTCCACATCCTCTATTTTCAAATGCCATTTTTTTCTCTTTTTTCTTTTAAAAATAGAATAAACGTTTTTCTCATGAAAATCGCCTTCACTATTATAATAATAAGTGGTATTCAAATGATTATAAAAATAGAACAATCCAGAAAAATGATGTCTATTCTTTTTCGTAAAATATACACCTTTACCCTTATAGATTACCTCTAAAAACAAACGATTGAGAAAATCAAAAGCATAGTACCCTGGTTTTGGTATCCCTGTTTTTGTCAGTATCCCAGCTCCACCAAATATTTCTTGTTCATTTGTATCATAGGAAGTAGTTGATATATCAGACAATAGCCAGTACCCCATCATATCTACTTCATTCTTTACGTCAAGTATATTTTTGATAATATAGGTTGTCTTAAAGGCCGTATCATTTATGATGTGTCTGTTTAAGATCGTCACATTAAACTCTGTTATGAATAGGGGGATTTCTCTCTTAATTTGATTCAGCAATTTTTTGAAATCCTTTACACTATTTATCATGTATTCCGTATCTGGTGAAATAGGGTTCGCTCTTTTCCCTGTATAAAGCGACTGACTAATTTCATCCATATGGAATAATGAAATGCTAAAATAGTCTGGAAAGGTTCCCATCTTTTTCCAGTTTGATAAAAATTTTTCTACATCTTGCTTTTCAAGATCCAAGCCTAAGCCGCAGCCACCAATTTTTATCTTAGAATTGATTTTTCTTATCTCTGTGTAAACCTTATCGAAAAACCATAGATATCCCGTATCCTCTGAGATATTAACATAAGTATTTCCGTTTTTAATCTTCATCAAGTCAGATAGATCATTTGTCTTAACTACTAATTTACTAGGTTTCCATAGTTCGACAATCCATTTATCCAATGCAGTTTCTCCATATTTCTTTTTACAATGGTTGAAAAAAGCACTGTACCTTTCTAAAATGTCCTCAATAGCTTTTGAATGAAGTGTGTAAGGTGTGTGGATAATCGGTTCGCCGTGGGTCTTATAGATTGTTTTGCCTTTAAAACCTAATTCGATGAATGGGATAAGCCCTGCATCAATGATTGAAGATAAAATCATGTCAACTTTGGTAAAGTCGTATCTACCTTCGATTTTTGGAAGAACACTATTGCTTAACAATCCCCACAATCTTCCATAATGAAAGAATCCATAGTTAGCCACCATCTCTAATTGTTTATAGTACCCTGACATAAGAATATCCTCGGCATACCCTAAATTGATCAGCGATTTTCCTAGATCATGTTCTTCCAATGTGGCACTTGTTAATTGAAGTGTTTCTTCCAAAGATTGCTTTGCTTTTTGACCAAAATAAGCTTTTATATGTGAAAAATCTTCGCTTTCTTCATTTGGTTTGGAGTGAACCTTTACTTGCGCTTTGACCTCTTTTCGATAGGTGCTTGGAGTTAGTCCCTGATGCTTCTTAAAAAGTCGATTAAACGAATTTATATTATTAAATCCTGCTGAAAAGGCAATGTCTGTAATGGATTTCTCTGTCTTTAAAAGATCTACTCTAACTTTCGCCAACCTTTTTTCTATCAAATACTCTGTCATTGATTTTCCAAACAATTTCGTAAAACTTCTAGAAAGGTAGTGTTGCGAAACGTACAGTTTGTCAGCGATTTCAGAAACACTTATGTCTTGATCAAAATTGTTATCAAGATAGTTCTTGAGCTCCTCAACTTTTTTTGTCATTGACTTAATGTTATTTAATTTATTTCGATGAATATAATTATCCTCTAGTAATTCTAGTAGAGAGAAATATTGTCTTAAAAGACTTGATGCCTTTCCTTTCTCCTTAAAAATATAGGCCTCAATTAAAGAATTAATTCCCGATTTAATTTCTTCATCTACTAAAGATCCCTCCGTTACAGAGTTTCCGGAATAGGATAGATCATAGTGATTATCTTCAATTTCATTAACCAAAGAATAGTTAAACGACAGCTCAAAAACGATCGAGGAAGAAGAGAACGATAGATCATGCCGTATCGAGCGTGACAATAATATAAAATCATCCTTCTTCAAAGAAACGAAATTATTGTCGTAATCAATTGCTGTTTCTCCAACGAGTACATAAATAATGTGAACACGATTATCATAATACTGTACCGTTTCATTTTTTGTGACAAGTCTAACCTCTAACATATCCCACGGATTCGTAAATTTCATTCGTTCTACCTACTTTTTTTATAATTGGTCTTTTTGTAGTAATCGCATCACCCGTTAAACATAAATAGTGAGAGTAACATGCAACAATAAAGTTTTTCACAATATGTATTTCAAGATACTCAGCCTCTTCTCACTATTGAGGCTGATATAAATTGAATTATAGCATATTCATAAAAGTGATCCGAAGATGAAAAATGCTTAATATGCTACTTTTCTAGTGTAATATTCAACGTTTAAATGAAATTTATCCCCAAATACCTCTCTCTTCTGTTCATGTAAGTTGAATCTACCATAGCGCATTTCCTCGAGCGCTCTTGATAAATTTGATAGAAAAAGGAGCTGTATCCGCCTGGATACAGCTCCTTTTGACTATAATTTTTATAAGTAAATCGAGAAAAACATCAGCATCGCGCCCAGCATCACGAATAGATGCCAAACCACATGCATGTACCGACGATTCTTCATACTGTAAAAGACAGAACCAACGGTATAAGCAACTCCGCCACCGACCAACAATAGCAGCCCCTTCAGACCGACGCTTTGGTACAGACTTGGCAAAGCAATGACGACTGCCCACCCCATCACATTGTAGATGATCGTAGAAAGCTTCGATACGGACTTCACTTTGCTTAATGTCATGCTCTTATAGACAATCCCAACAATCGCCGCTAACCAAATCACACTCAACAGTGCAATCCCGATCGCTCCTTTAATATACAACAAGCAATAAGGCGTGTATGTCCCCGCGATCAACAGGTAGATCGAACAATGATCAAATACCTGAAAGACTTTCTTTGCTTTAGTAAAGATCAAGCTGTGATACAGGGTCGATGCTAAGAATAGCATCAACAGCGAAACACCATAAACAATAAATGATACATAATGCAGCCCGCTATCGGCCTTCTTCAGCAAAAAAACAAACCCAACAATACTCAACACCACGCCAATCCCATGCGTAACTGCATTTAACACTTCATTTGTGATTAGATATTTCCTGCTAAATTGTGTATCCATTTCATTGTCACCTCGAATGATTTATTAAAGACACTATATCATAGTTAACGAAATAATTCAAACTAGTTTTTAAAACTAGATGATGGATTATCCTAGTACAATTCCTTGTTTAATAAGCTTGTAGCCGAATACTAGCTCATCTCCAACAAAAATTTCCGCCTCTTTTTCCTCATTCAAAATGGTGATCAAGTGACTCAAGGTCAATAATTGATCCGCTTGTTTGCTCAAAATGATGGCATCATTCTCTACCTCCACAGTTAAATGATTGGTCTGTTTTTCTCCATCATTCACAAATACGTATCTATAAGAAGACAATTTTTTCATTTCCCCTGCCGCATCGACTTGAATCGCCGTTAATAAATCCTTGGCCTTCAACATGTTCACCTCGCATCTTTACATTCTCCTTTATTATAGCAAAAAGAAAACGGTGAATCGGGTTGAAAAGCTTCCCCATTCACCGCTAGATTTTAACTTCGATCCAAGCTCTTTGCTATCGTATTTCCCAAGGATTGAACGATTTGCACCAAGACAATCAATAAAATAATAGTCGTGTACATCACCCCCGGCTCATTTCGTAAAAAGCCATATTGGTAAGCGATACTGCCTAGCCCTCCTGCACCGACTAAGCCAGCCATCGCCGTCGCGCCAATCAAACCAATCATCGCAATCGTTAAGCCGCGGATAATCCCGCCTCGTGCTTCTCTCAGCAGCACACTGCGAATAATATGGAAATGGCTAATCCCCATCGCCTGATAGGCTTCAATCACCCCGCTGTCCACCTCCAGCAAGGAGGTCTCAACCAATCGAGCCAAATACGGTGCTGTATAGATAATCAACGGCAACAGCACGCCCTGAACTCCGATCGTTGTCCCCATAATCAGCTTGGTTAATGGCAAAATCAAAAATAAAAGAATAATAAAGGGCAAGGAACGCAAAACATTGATCACACTATTCAAAATCGAATACAAAGGAAGATTGCTGTTCAGTCCTCCTGGCCGAGCAATTACTAACAGTACACCTAATGGGATTCCAATAATAATTGACAGTGCAAGGGCTACACAGACCATTACAAGCGTTTGTCCTAATCCTTCGACGACTACATTTCCCCATTGGCTCCAAAACTCACTCATTAAACAACCTCCTCAATCAAGACACCTTGGCTTCTGATATATTCCTTCGCCAGATGAAAGTCTGTCTCTGTTCCACCGTCAAATTGAACCAAGAGTTGTCCATGACGCTTTTCCTTCAAATAGCCGATATTGCCGCTTAGAATATTGGGACTCAACTGAAAATCCTTCGCGACCCGTGCTAAAACTGGTTCTGTGGCTTCTTCTCCGATAAATTGCAGCTGGACAAGTCGTCCACTCCCCTTATAGCTGGCTAAAACCTCTTCTGGGACGTTGTAGCCCTCATTGGCACCGATAAACCGTTTTGTCGTTTCCTCTTTCGGACGGGTGAATAGATCGATCACAGGGCCTGCCTCGACGATCCTGCCATCCTCCATTACCGCCACACGATCACAGATTCGTTGAACCACATCAATTTCATGGGTAATTAGAAATATCGTGATGCCCAGCTCCTGATTAATCTTCGTCAACAAAGCCAAAATGGATTCCGTCGTTTCTGGATCCAGGGCGCTCGTCGCCTCATCTGATAGTAAAATCTCTGGTTCATGAGCCAACGCTCGAGCAATCGCCACTCGTTGCCGCTGCCCGCCTGACAACTGTGCAGGATAATTATCCTTTCGATCTGTCAACCCAACCAAGTCCAAGTATTTTGCTACCCGTTCCGTGATAACCTCTTTGGGGACCCCCTCCAGCTTTAAGGGTTTCGCGATATTCTCATAAACCGTTGCCGTAGACAGTAAGTTATACCCCTGAAAAATCATGCCGATCTTCCGTCTAGTTAACAATAATTCTTTTTTGTTTAGTTCTCGTAAATTCTGCCCATTAATCAGAATATCTCCTGTCGTAGGTGGCTCTAAAAAGTTGATCATGCGGATTAGAGTGGATTTTCCGGCACCTGAATACCCGACTACTCCAAAGATTTCCCCTTTTTCAATGGTTAGATCAACGTCCTTCACCGCTTCGATGCGGCGCTTTTTTTGCTGATAAACCTTTGATACCTGCTTAAGCTCGATCATATGAATCCTCCCTATAATTAAAACGCTGGAACAACAGAACCTTTGAATTTTTCTTCAATAAATTTCTTTGTTTCATCCGATTGATAATACTTTTTGATTTCTTTTACGATTTTGTCGTCTTTGTTTTCTGTCCGCACGGCAAACACATTGTAATTCGGATTGTCCTCTAATGGTTCATGATAGATCGCATCCTCATTGATGGTCAGTCCAGCTCCAAAGGCGAAGTTTGTATTGATTGCTGCAGCGGCCAACTCATTTAACTGTGAAGGAATTTGAGAAGCCTCCAGCTCAACGATTTCGATATCTTTCGGATTTTCTGCGATATCATTCTTTGTCGCCTTTACTTCAACGCCGTCCTTCAGCTTCAAGACCCCTGCTTCTTCTAAAAGCTTCAATGCACGGTATTCATTGGTTGGGTCATTAGGTACACCCACTTTATCTCCTTTTTGAAGTTTACTTAAATTAGAAAGTTTTTTAGAGTAAACCCCTAATGGGAAAGCCACTGTTTTAAAGGCTGTTTCAATTTTATAATCCTTGTCCTTCACCTGCTGCTCCAAGAAGGACAGTGTTTGATAGCTGTTACCATCCAAATCGCCGTCATTTAGTGCTGTATTCGGCGTATTGTAATCATCGAAGCTCTTAACTTTGATCTCGATGCCGTCCTTTTTCGCTTGTTTCGCAACCTCTTCCAAAATTTCCTGGTGTGGTCCCGAAGTCACGCCGATCGTTACCTTCTTTTCATCTAACGGCTGTGCTTCCCCTTTCGCCCCGCAGCCAGCCAACACACCACTCACTGCCAATGCTGCTATTCCTAATAAAATCCCTCTACCTAATTTTTTCATCTTCATTTTCCTCCTACTTTGATGTCCTGTTTTTCAGTCAATAAGCTAATGAGCAAAGAAAAAAGCCCGTCCGCTTCCACACACTATGTGCTGGAAAAGGACGAGCTAACTCGCGATACCACCTTCATTTGCAACAGCCTCACAACTATTGCCTCAACAAGTACAACCATACTTGAGCGTTGTTAACGAGCGCTGCCCCGTCATTGCCTACTTATCGACAATGCCATTCAGAGACCATTTTCTAAATCCTTCCACATATCCGCTCCCACCTACTCGGACTCTCTTTGATGTTTTGTGATTTATACTTTTCTCTTCATCACGTTTCTTCATTTAGCAAATTGTTAAATCGTATCTTACACGTTCCCATAACCGTTGTCAATACTTTTTATCATCAAAAACACAGTTGACTTTAATTTTAACAAGGAATAAACTAGTTGAAATCTCACCGTTTTTTATTTTATATCAGTGAAATTCAGACATGCTTTATGGAAAAAGCGGATTCTGATAACATATAAGGAGTTGAATTCAATGGACATCACTACTGAAGTACGACCAGGCGCTAATCGCTACGCCTGCGGAGAAGGCCTTTTGCAGGATTTACCCAGCTATTTAGCTGGATTTAAGAAAATTTCCGTTATTACAGGGGAAAAATCCTCTAACGCATTCAAGAAATACTATCGCAAAGAGCTCCACTACCCTACTTATCGCTACGACGGCAGCTCAAGCCACGAAAATGCTGTTGAACTAGCGAATAAAATTGGACAAGCAGAACTGATTTTAGCTATTGGTGCCGGCCGTGTGATTGACACAGCGAAGATGACCGCAGAAGAACTAAACGCGGAGCTGATGGTCATTCCCACTTTAATCTCGAATTGTGCCCCTTTTACACCCATTGTCGCGGTTTATCACCCAAATCGTACCTTTAAGGCAATGGGCTTCATGAAGCGCGCACCATTTCTAACTTTGGTGGATTCAAAATTTCTTTTGGCAACACCCAAGGACTATTTTGTTGCTGGTATTGGCGATACGTTAGCTAAATGGTATGAAATTGAAGGAATCACTCGAAATCTGGAAGAGGATAAAAAGTCTGCTTACGTTCGCTTAGGAATCGCCAGTGCTAAAGCGATTCAGGAGCTTCTACTAGCAGATGCTGTCCCAGCGATTAATGACCTTGAGCATCGGAAAGCAACGCCTGCTTTCAGCCGTGTGACAGACACTATCATTGGGTTAGCTGGAGAAACGGGAGGGTTTGCTGCCTCATTCGGACGTTCAGCTGGCGCTCATGCTATCCATGATGGCCTGTCCTATCTTGAAAGCACTCATGAACAGCTTCATGGGATGAAGGTTGCTTATGGTATCCTTGTTCAATTGGCTCATACGAACAATTTAGACGAGATCCAAAAATTGAAGGCTTTTTATCAAGAAACAGGACTTCCTCTGAAATTAAAAGAGTTAAACGTCCTGAACACTTCTAAAGAAGCATTGGAACCTGTCATTAATCACGCCGCCTCCACTAATGAAACATTTAATATGGTTGACCCTAAAATCACAGCCGATCAGATCTACGAAGCGATTCAAATCGTTGAATCCTTATAAAGTTTACTTTTTAACCAATGAGGTTTACCTCATTGGTTTTTTTGTGGTCTACCTTAATTTAAACAATTAATGTTTACCTTAATAAAAATCTATCATATAAATGAAGTTAACCGTATATAAGCCTTTTAAATCAATACTTTATTTGTAGTTTACTTTATAAAGATACATGAACTAGTAAATATAAGGTTTACTCCATTCATTTTATATAAAGTAAACTTTTAATGATTAGAGTACACCTTAATAGTTGACAAAAATCGTATCAATTAAAGTTTACTCCATTTGCTACAATTTAACGTTTACTGTAATTCATTTCGCTATATCCCTTTTATTATCAGCATTAATTTTAAGGTTTACTGCATTTATTTGAAAGAATAGATAAAAGTTTACTGTATTTAAAGTTATAGAAGTATACTTTTATTAGACACATTTAAGTATACTTTAAATCATTAAAAGTATACTTAAATTCGTTTTTATAAGGTAAACCTTTTATATAAATTTAAAGTATACTTTTTATTCAAGGTTTACCTTTTTGATTTTAATTTAAGTTTACTTTTTAGTCTAATAAAGGTTTACTCTTAGAAGAGCCAATAATATAAGTTTACCTTAATCAGATGGATTTTTTAAGGTAAACCTATTTATATATGGTTTACCTTTTATTCATATTTTGCAGTAAACCTTTAAAGTTTGAGGTTTACTTTTTTAATAATTACTCAATTTAAAGTATACCTTGTTTTCTAATAAGGTATACTATTTAATTATTTAAGTTTACCTTTTACTACTATAAATGCCTATTTAACAGTATTATACGTACAATAAAGTAGACTTTTTAATTAATATAGTTTACTATAAATAAAATACGGGTAAACTCAATTTTATTACAGAGTAAACTTTATCTATATTTAAGTAAACTCTAATTTATTATTTAAAGTATACTTTATAAGGAGATTTAAAGTATACTTTATTTAGAGAAAAAACAGTTTACTTTAATTTATCTAATTTTTATAGTTTACCTTATTTAGAACAATTGTAGTAAACCTTATTGATATTTGGAAGTCTTTATAGTAAACTTTAATAGAGAAATTATGATTGGAGACTTTTTATGCCAAAAAAAGCTGAAACCTATGTAGTAGGAAATTTTAAAGGGGGCGTCGGTAAATCAACGACTGTTCAGATGCTCTCATTCGAGAGTGCCTTTCGTAAAGATCGAAAAACATTAGTTATCGACTTAGACCCTCAAGGGAATACAAGTGATGTATTATCTCTAACTGCAGAAAATTTCGGAAATGATACATTACCTGATGAATTCGATGCAACCATCTGGGAGGCTGTTCGAACTGGAGATATAAAATCTTCTATTTATCAAATTATGCCAAATTTAGATTTAATCCCAGCAAACATTTCCTTTTCTGATTTTCCAGATTATATGATCGAGAAGTATCCAGGTGACAAATTGTCTCAATTTAAATATATGGAAGACTTGATTGAACCACTTAAGAATATCTATGATGTGATCTATATCGATGTCCCGCCAACTATCAGTACCTATTCGAATGCCGCTATGTATGTAGCAGAGTATGTTATCGTTATTTTGCAAACTCAGGTAAAATCCTTAAAAGGGGCACAAAACTACATCGATTATATGAATTTCTTCATTGAACAATACGATACAGACTTAGAAGTTGTAGGCATCGTTCCATTTATGATGCAAAAACGGGATTCTGTTGACCAAGAGATCTATACCGCAGCAAGGGAAATCTACGGTGCCCATCTTTTAGACACTGTTGTTTTAAATCAGAGCCGTTTGAAACGCTATGATGGGTCCGGAATTACCTATGAAATCAACAAAAACGGCAAAGTTGAGCAATGGGACAAGCGCGCACACGAAGTTTTCGTTAATATTTTGGACGAAATTGATGAACATCGCCTCATATTAAGCGGTGAAGAGTAGGGGAGACGTTAAATGGCGAAAAAAATGAAGCTCGATTCGCTTTTAACGGCGAATAAAAAGAATAAGGGCATTGAAAAAATGTCTGAGTATTCCAATCAAGATAAAGAGGAAAAGAAACCCAGCTCTCAAGACCTCTTAGCAAATAGAACCTTAAGTCCTGAAACTGATTTTCGGCGTACTTCTTTTCGTGAAGAACCTCGACATTTAAATGAAAGAACGATTACTCATGAACCAGCCCCTCAGCAGCATGAAACAGAGGTCGGGAAGAGAGGACGTAAGCGTCAATACTATGATCCGCGCTTAAAAGCCTTAGAAATGCAGAAAATCTCAGCCCGTACAAAGATTCGTATGCAGAATTTGATCAACGCCAAGTTTGATGGCTATACACCTGATAAAATGATTGACTTCTTATATGACTATTATCTTGAAAAGGGACTATCAAGAGATGACCGAAACTTCTTAAATCAGCTCGAAGAAGCCTCTATGGAGGAGTATAAAGAGAAGCCAAAATACCAAAAGTTATTCAAAGAATTAGAAAACGATGAGAAATAACCATAAAAAAAGTAAACCGCAATGCATGTTTTCTTCTGCATTATGGTTTACTTTTTTTAAAGTTATCTGTTATTTAAGTTTACCCTTATTATTGTTTGTACATTTTAAAAGTTTACTTTTAAAAAAATTCCTTCCACAATTTATAAGTTGTGGATAACTAAAGAAGCCCTTATCCACATTACTTTTTATCCACATTCTTACTTGAGAACAAGAGAACGATTACTTTAATTGAAGTTTACCAAAAATACTTTTATATCATTTAATAAAGTAAACCCAAATTGTTTTTATCCCAATATTATAGTAAACCTCAAATGCTTTTATAAACATAATAAAAGTTTACTCTAAAAAAAGATGGTTGGGAATCGCTTTACAACAGGCTTTCAATCAATTATTCTATACATGTAGAAAAAAACGAAAAAAAAAGAGTTTAAAGATTTGGCGATCTTTAAACTCAAAGGTTTGAGCTAATTTTGGCGAATTAGCCTGTCACATTTAGATAAACTTATAAGGGTTAGAAAAATTGGTGTTTGCCTAACCTTTATTAAGTATACCATATTTTGGTTACTTTCTCAATCAGATATCTTGTGACAGTAAGCATTCCTTTAAAACTTTCGTAACAACTTTGAGAGTGAACTAAGGAGGTTTTTTTGTCATGTCCACAAATTTAGATAACATCATGACCGCCGCAAACTTACCCAACGGCAATTATATTCCAATTGATTTAAACTTAATCAACAATCCACAATATAAAACTCTTTCCATTGAAGCCATGATGCTTCATGCTTTGTACACCATGCGTATGACATGTAGTATTTATCATGCAGAAAAAGATGGTAGCTGGCTTGATGAATCCGGGCATCCATACATTTATTTTTCCAATGAAGAAGCTGCAACATTATTACGCGTTTCTGAACGGAAAGTCACAAATTTGAAGAATAGCCTAATTGAAGCTGGTTTAATCCAGGTTCTTCGACATGGACTTAAAAATTATCGTATCTATGTCGCAAATCCTAAAGCACCAGATAAAAATGTTGTTGTACAGTTGTCCTTCAAAAATTATACAAGTACTAAATCCTTGGCTCCTGTGGAAAACAAAGAAGTAGAAATTAAAGAGGAATTATCCACTGTGGATAGAGAAGCAGAATCTGCGTCCTCGAACACGCAAAATTTGCTTACAAGTACAAAAAAACATTTAGCAAAACAAACCACAAGTGCAACAAAAGTAACACGCAACGCGACAAAAAATACCCAAACTTCTCAAGAGGATAGCCTCATAGAAGGGCTAAGTGCGCGCTATGCACATTTATTGCCGCAACAGGCGTTTAATCGATTCTTGCCGTTTTGCAAAGGCAATTATCAAAAGGCACGTTGGTTTGTTGACACGATTTTTAAGGCGAAATATGCAAGTACGCAGCAATATATCAACGCTGGACTCCCTGCTGAAGCAGAAGTGCTAACCTTTGAACACAATGAGTATTTTAAATCAGATATCAGTGACGCGATTGCGAAAGCATTAGAGCAAATGTATCGCTTTAAGACAGTGAAAAATCCTGAAGGCTTCTTCTTTGCATTCATGAAGGGCTTCTTTACGGAAAAGACACGCCAATACTTAGTCGATCATTATCAATTAACACCAGAACTGCAACAAACGCTTTCATTTGTGCAATTGACGATTCAGCAAAAAAATACGCGACAAAAGCCTGTAAAATCACAAAAAGTCGCTAAAAAAGTCTCCTAAGAACCCAAACCTTTGTTATAATGTAGCGGAGTCTATCTAGAGAAAGGTTAAATTTTTTATGAATAAGTTTAAACTAGCATTTTTTGGCTACAGCGGATTTTTAGGGATTGCTGTTGGAGTCATTGTGGCTTTATTTATGGGGCTGACGGAGCTGGGAAATCAATTGATATGGCAGATCTTGCCTAAAGCGATTGGCGATCCGCGATTTTATCCCTTGATTGTCTGTACTATCGGGGGCGTGGCAATCGGTTTTTTTGTTAAACATTTCGGCCGTTACCCTCGGACGCTGGAAGAATCTTTTGAAGAATTTCAGGAGACGAAGCGAATAGATTATCACGATGGAAAGCTGATAAGGAATCTTTTAGGTTCCTTGATTGTCTTATTCTTTGGTGCAAGCTTAGGACCAGAGGCTGCACTAGTCGCGTTACTTGGCGGCTTAATTACCTACGTTGCTGATCGAAGAAAAATTGCTGAAGATCAGCGATCTGATCTGATTGAGTTTGGTGTCGGAACTTCGCTGGGTGTTATCTTTATGACCCCGCTGTTTGGTGTCGGGCGTTCAGTGGAACGGGACGATTGGCAAGTTGTTACGGAAAGTAAACTACAGAAATACGTTTTGTATATTTTTACTACCTTTACTGGTTTTATTGGATATCTTTTAACGTATAGTATTTTTCCTAATCAAGAGCAGGTTTTTGCGATTCGACGAATGGAGAGTAGTTTTACTTGGCAAGGCTTATTACTGGTTATCCCAATGATTCTCTTAGGCGCTTTGTTTGGAAAATTTTTCTTAGTTTTGCGGGAACGAGGGGAGAAATTGAATCAACGAATTCGAAATCCTCTACCTTTAGCTATTTTTTCCGGCCTTCTCTTAGGTTTGTTGGGGACGATTTCTCCGTATTTTCTATTTTCTGGTGAGCATAATTTATTGTCTTTTACTCGTCAAGCAGAGACAATGAACTTTTTCCTTTTACTATTGATTGGCTTCGGTAAAGTGGCCATCACAATGATTTGTTTGGCTTGTAACTGGCGCGGCGGGACCATTTTTCCAATGATTTTTGCTAGTATCGCGACAGGATTAGCGTTTGCGAATCTGCTTCCATACTCACCTGGATTATTGGTGGCTGTTTTTACAGCGAGTGCCTGTGCGGTGATTTTGAAGCAGCCTCTAGCAACCGCGTGTCTATTTTTACTGTTGTTCCCAGTGGAGCTGTTCTTATGGATTTGGTTGGCCGGATATTTAGGCAATCTATTTTTACAGCGGGTTCCTTTTTTCCACGAGGAACAGACCATCAAAGCCTTCAAACTTCCTGAACTACCGAAACGGACGAAAAAACCATCGGTAAAAAATGAGGAAAAGACGCGGGATGTTTCGGAACTAAGAAAAGCAGCAGATCGTAAAAAAGCTGAAAAAGCAGATCTGCAGCCGCGTGTGACGGAGCCAAAACGAGAGATTTTAGCACGGAAAGAAGCCAAAAGACCGCGTGAGCCGAAAAAGGAAACACCCGTTAAAACAGACAAAACGACTTCTGATACACCAATGACTCGAATGAGTCGTCATCGTCGTAAGTAAAATCAGCAACAATTGATCCGTGGATCAATTGTTGCTGATTTTTTGTATTTTTTACGGAAAGTTTTTAAGGCTCAATGAGATTGAAATAGCGATCGACGGTGTTGATTTCAAACACTGAATGCCATTCTTCCAGCTCTTTTATCGGTTTATTCAGCAGTTGATCCATAAATGCCATTCTTTTCCCGTGGAAAAGAGGCGTGTCATTCTTCCAATGGCTTGAGTGAACTGGATAATAGGTTAAAATTCCTTGCCAATAATCCAGATGATAGCAAGAAGTGTATTGTTGATACATGCCTTCTTCAAATGTCCAATCATCTTCAAAAAGAACGACTCCGGATAGCTGTTTCTCTGTAGAGATAGTCAATAAACTAAGGTAATTCAGCAGCATTTCACCTGTAAGATGACTAATGATATCTTGTGAACTATTTGCATAGGAATCGGGATCTTTTGACGCACCATTAGCTAGCTCAAGGGCACCAGATAAATATTCATTACGCCAAGTTCCGGATTCTGCCTGATACCCTAGCTGAGTAAGTGCTTTTTTACATAAAAGGCGTGCTTCTTGGTTACTTGGATCGGAAAACACGATGAGATTAGTAACCTTCGCTACCCAACGATACTTTCCATTTTGATAATCGATGGCTGCATTCTCTAAAATATTCGCAGCGCCACCCATATAGCGAACGAAATTTTGTGCCTCCTCAATAGGTGGCAATGGATCGAGATTGACGGGATTAGAATCATACCAGCCCATGTATTTCTGATAGACAGCTTTGCTATTGTGACTCAGCGTTCCATAATAAGGACGTAAATACCATTTCTCCGTTAAGGATTTTGGTAAGTGAATCTGCTGTTCAACTTCATTGATTGTATAGCCTTTATTGATAGCGCATAAGGTCTGATCATGGATTCCTTTGTATAGTCGTGCTTGTGAAATGAGATAATCACTAATGGTATTGGAGTCTTCATAGGCATATCGGGGCCAAGTATGAGCGTGGAATAATACCTTCGCACGGTCACCGAATAGATGATTAGCCTCTAATAGATATTTTGACCAAGCGTTTGCATCACGAACTTGTGCTCCTCTTAGAGTATATAAATTATGCATGGTACAGGTACAATTTTCTGCCATCCAAAGTGCTTCATACTGGGGAAGAAATGTATTCATTTCTGCTGGGGCTTCTGTACCAGGAGTTAATTGAAAGACTAATTCTAACGCATCTATCGTGAGGGTTTCATTTTTAGTAATTTCTTTTGTCGGCAGTTCAAAGCTGACGGTCCCTAATGATTGTCCTTGTCCAATTCCGATGGATAGTGCCCCTGTAGCGTTCCTCTCAAGAAAGGTTCCATATTGATAGCCAGCTCTTCTGCCCATTGCTTTACCAACCATCAGATTCTCCGAGATGGCCGCCTCAGTAAATCCTACTGGTGCTAGAATGGGGATCGTTGGATCTAATTTAAAATCAGGAAACAGCCCGCGAATGCCACCAAAATGATCGACATGTGAATGGCTGATGATAATACAGGCAATATGGTCATCCACTGTTGGATAATGATTGTTTTCGAACCAATGATTGGCAAATTCAATCGCTTCTCTAGAACATTCAATGCTCATCAAGGTATCAAAAACCAACCAAGTATTCTTGGGAGATAGTACCAGTGTTAAATTAGCCATATCGAATCCGCGAAGTTGAAAAATTTTGTCGGTTACTTGAAATAAGCCTGTCTGGTGATTGCAGCGGGCGTTTTCCCATAAGCTTGGATTTGCTGAATCTGGGCAATCTTTTTCTAAAAAGTAATATGCTTTTTGGCTCCAAATAATTTTGTCGTCTTGTTTAATTTCAAGCTTATCAAAAGCGGCAACACAATTTTGTTGGGCTAATGCCAATTCAGAATTGCTATCAAAAGGTAACGTATCCATCATCTGTTGGTTCTTTTGACAAGTACAGCGACTTGCTTTTTCCATAATTTTTTCCTCCTCGGTAGTAATAAACAGCAGCATCCAATAATATAGTAAGCGTTTTCTTAAAAGTGTGTCAAATTCCTGCTGAATCCTAGATGTTTGCAAAACTTATTTTTGAAAGCGTTGACCAAACTTCTGCTGACTGCTACTCTATTCATTAGAAGGCTAGAACTTCAAAACAGAAAGGAACGTGTGACAATGTTAAACGAAGCAAAGATTCGTGCGTATTTGGAAAAAGAGAAACTGGATGCTTTTTTTATTGCCAAAAGAGTAAATGTTCGTTTCACTAGCGGCTGGACAGGAGACGATTCATTTATTTTGCTCACACAAGAGGGACAATACTTTTTGACAGATCCGCGCTATACTGAACAAGCGGACATTGAAGTACCAGAGTATGAAATCATCAACTGGCGCTTGCCGGGACGGACTGTCGGAGACACTGTGGCCCGTTTGGCTAGTGAGAAAAACTTAAAAACGATCGCTTTCGAAGCGGATTATCTAACCTATGATATGTATTCTGATTTTACATCGAAAACAACAGCTGAGTTCGTACAAGCTGGCGGTGTGATTGATCGTATGCGTGCAATTAAGTCTCCGCAAGAGATTCAATATATGCGCAACGCTTGTGAAATTTCTTGTCGGGCTTTTAATCGAATTTTGGATGACATCCGAGTTGGGGTCACTGAAAAAGATTTAGCAGCTAGACTATCGATGTACATGGTACAAGAAGGCGCGGACACTCAGCCTTATGGAAATATTTTGATTTCTGGAGCGAATACGTCGTTATTACATGGGATCCCATCAAAAAAATCAATTGAATATGGCGATTTTGTCTTAATGGATTTTGGCTGTCAATATGAAGGCTATATGTCTGATATGACACGCACCGTTGTTGTCGGAAAAGCTACGGATAAGCAACGGGAAGTGTATGAATTAGAAAAACAAAGCTTGGAAGCAGCGGAAGCGGTAATGAAGAACGGAGCAGCAGTAAAAGATATTTATCAAGCCTCATTGAAACCGCTGGAAGGAACCGAATATCCGCAATATACTTATCGAAACATCGGACACAGTATTGGTCTGTTCGTACATGAACTACCATACATTGATGAACAATATGATGATGTTTTAGAAACAGGTATGGTGATGACGATCGAACCGGGAATCTATATTCCAGATTGGGGCGGTGTACGGATTGAGGACCAAGTTTTAATTACGGATGACGGCTATGAAAATATGATTAGTATTTCTCATGATTTGATTGAATTATAAGCGTGGGATAAGCTATACTAAGACGACGACGGCAGGAGCTGTCGTCGTTTTTTCACACTTAATTATTAAAAAATGACCGTTAGAGGCTGTATAAATTTACGGATTTTTTCGTTTGAAAAGGAGGGAAGCCCGATGAATGAACGGGAAGCGTTTGATTTCGTCTATGATATTGGCGAAACATTATTGAAAAATGGTGCGGAGATTAAACGGATCGAGACGACCATTCGTCATATTGCAGAGGCTTTAGAGTTGAAAGAGTTTGATAGCTTTGTATTGATCAATGGTATTTTTATGACGGCGCGGTTAAAAGATGCGACTGTTCAAGCCCGTGTTCGGGATATCCCAATTTCACCGATCAATTTAGGGCGAATCGAACAGATTAATACCTTGTCACGAAGATTGACCGAAAAGCGTTTAAGTCCAGAAGATGCCAATGAATGGTTGCAGGAAATCAAGCATGAATCCTTTGCTTCGAATCCTTTAAAAATTTTTGCTTATGCATTTGGCAGTGCCAGCTTTTGTTTTATTTTTGGCGGAAGTCTATGGGATACAATCGGCGCGCTCTTTTTAGGTGTATTATTGGCTTGTTTTTCAATGTATTTATTACCGAAGTTTAATATGTCAGATATTATTTCTACTATCACGAGCAGTGCGTTCGTTAGTATTTTGGCTTGTTTATTCGTTCATTTTATACCTGTGCTGCAGCTGACGAGTCTTATCACCGGCGGAATTATTTCTCTTTTGCCAGGAGTTGCTGTGGTGAATGGTATTCGGTACTTGTTTGATGGGGATTATAGCTCGGGCTGGGGGCAAATGATTTATGCTTTAATTACAGCTCTTTGTGTCTCCGTAGGTGTTGGACTGGTCTTACGTGTTTTTAGTTTTCTATGATAGGAATAAAAAAAGAAATGATCATCCAATAAAAATTGAATTCGTCATTTTACCATAGTGATGGAAAGGAGTGCAGCCAATGATAAATGGCTTGTTTCAAATCTTAGCAGGTTTTTTAGGAACGATTTCTTTTGCGATCTTATTTGAGGTTCCACGTTGTTACTACGTTCATTGCGGTGTTATCGGTGCTTGTGGCTGGTTCATTTATTTGTTTATCATGCATTTTTTTGTAGCGCCAGTAGCGGCGACATTCATTGCTTCGTTAGTATTGATCTATCTTTCAAGAGAAGCATCATTTGCATTAAAAGCTCCAGTCACGATTTTCTTGATTTGCGGAATTTTCTGTCTCGTCCCTGGGATGGGTATCTATAATTTTACCTATAATTTTTTTATTGGTGATTCCATCAAAGCGGCTCAAATTGGTGTCCAAGTTTTAAAAATTGCGATCGCAATCGCTGTGGGTATTACAGCAGGGTATGAATTATCGCCCAAATTTTTCTACTCTTATCACAAAATGCAAAAGAATAAAAATTCATTGTCGTGAATAAATGATAGGAACAGTTTTTATAGACAGTTTTGTTGTATAACAGAACTGTTTTTTTATTTGTATTTAAAATATTAAAAATACAATGATTTGCTTTTAAGATGTTATTGTTCTGCCCATTTTTTTAATAAAAAAACAAAATCATGAGAAAGAGATAAGGTGCAAAATTACTCGAGAAATAATACAACTAGGCTCATTTATTTTTCTAAATATTCTAAATAAGCGCTGATTTTGAAAAAAAGTTTTAAGAATCGTTTAAATAAGCGAAAAGATATAGTAAACTAGTGGAAGCGGATACGAATAATTAAGTTTAAATTTTTTCTCAGAAATACTTGAAATCCCAATGATTTTATGGTTATTTTAAAACTAGTGATAGGTGAATAGTTGAACAATTTTTTATTGCTAATTCCAGACTGTTGCATAGCAGTTCGATTCCGCGAAAAGATGATTATTAACAGCTACGTGAAAACAGAGCTGTTTTTAATAATGCCAGCAGGCAAACAATATCAATAAAAGGAGTGAAACATTTTGAAAGAACGTCGCGTTGAAAGAGTAATTGAAAAAATGAAAGAACAAGGTTATGGCCAACTGTTAGTTTCAGATCCAACAACTATTTTCTATCTAACTGGTCGCTGGATTCATCCTGGTGAACGGTTGTTAGTATTAGTGATTACTCCAGAGAACAAGAACACATTGATCGTTAACAAATTATTCCCAATCGAAGAAGACTTGGGCGTGGAAAAAGTATTTATTGATGATACCGACGACGCTGTGCAGAAAGTGCTTGAGTATGTTGATACTGACCAAAAAATTGGTGTAGATAAGAATTGGCCTGCCCATTTCTTATTACGTTTGTTAGAACTTGTTCCAGATGCCAAATTAGGTAACGGATCAGAAGTAACTGACGCAGTTCGTGCTGTTAAAGACGAAGAAGAAAAACAATTGATGCGTGATGCGCAAGCAGATAACGAGATCGCGATTGATCGTTTGAAAAAGCTATTGCCGGAAGAATTGACTGAAGCTGAAATGGCTGACAAATTAGGCGAAATCTACAAAGAATTAGGCAATACAGGCTTCTCATTTGACCCAATCGTAGGGTATGGCGCAAATGCAGCCGATCCTCATCACGAAACAGATGATTCAAAAGTGAAACCGGGTGATTCTGTCATTCTAGATATCGGGGGAATCAAGAATTCTTATGCCTCTGACATGACTCGGACGTTCTTCTACAAAGAAGTCTCTGATAAAGGTCGTGAGGTCTATGAAATCGTAAAAGAAGCTGCACAACGTGCCATTGATTTAGTAAAACCAGGCGTGAAATTGTCTGATATTGATGCAGCTGCCCGTGACTATATCACTGAAAAAGGCTATGGCGAATACTTCACACATCGTCTAGGTCACTTCATCGGAATCGATTGCCATGAAGCGGGCGATGTTTCAGGAGCAAACGATAACGTCGCTGAAGTCGGCAATGTCTTCTCGATTGAACCAGGAATCTATATTCCAGGCGAAGTGGGCGTACGTATCGAAGATTTAGTCATCGTTACAGAAGACGGCTGTGAAAACTTGAATCATTATCCTAAAGACTTAGAAGTAATCGGTTAGGAGGCCGCGCAACGTATGAAAATCGAAGAAGGCTATATGCCATATCTAGGGCATAAAACTTATTACCGAATTGTTGGTGAACAATCAGGCAATAAGAAACCATTGATTGTCATGCACGGTGGACCCGGATCAACCCATAACTATTTTGAAGTCCTTGATGAAATGGCGGTCGATGGCCGCCAGATCATCATGTATGATCAATTAGGTTGTGGAAAATCTGCGGTCCCTTCACAGCCAGAGCTTTGGACGGCTGAAACATGGGTCAATGAGCTGATTGCTTTACGGGAACACTTGGGTCTTGATGAAGTTCATTTATTGGGACAATCTTGGGGCGGAATGTTGGAAATCATTTATGTTTGCGATTACGCACCGAAGGGGATCAAGAGTATGGTCCTTTCTAGTACGTTACCTTCTGCAAAGCTGTGGGCGCAAGAACAACATCGAATGATCAAATTCATGTCGGAAGAAGATCAAGCAGCAATCGCAAAAGCTGAAGAAACCGGCGTATACGATGATCCTGCTTATCTAGCTGCCAATGACCGTTTCATGGTACGCCACGCGGCGCCAGTATTCACCAAAGAGGATCCAGAACCATTGTGGCGCGAAAAAGTCGCAGGTACAGAAAGCTATGTTACAGCTTGGGGTCCAAACGAATACTCGCCGGAGGGAACATTGCAGGGATATGATTACACAGAAAAATTACATGATGTCACTATCCCGACACTTGTTACTAGCGGCACAAACGATTTGTGTACACCTTTAGTAGCGAAAACGATGTATGACGCGATTCCAGGAGCAAAATGGGAGCTGTTTGCTTACAGCAGACATATGCCTTTTGTTGAAGAACGTGAGAAATACATGAAACTGTTAGCGGAATGGTTAGCAGCAAACGATTAATTTTTAAAAGAGAGAAGGAATGATAGTGGAAACAACTCCAGTAAAATCAAAAAAACCTTTTGGGTTTTATGTCTGTGCGTTAGGATTTACATTTGAACGTATGGCCTTTTACACAGCGAAATATATGTTGGCGATTTGGATCGCAACACGAGCAAGCGCATCAACAGGTGGTCTAGGAATGACAACAGCACAAGGTGCAATGATTTCGGCCTACTTCGTAGCTGCAACTTATATCACACCGACAATCGGGGGAATTATCGCCGACTATTGGATCAGTCCAAGGATTTGTGTTCCTGTGGGGATGTTAATGATGGGTGTCGGCTATTCCTTGGCTTTTTGGGCAAATTCCATGAGCATGGTAGTTGTGATGACTGTTTTAGTAGCTCTGGGAACAGGTTTGTTTAAAGGCAATCTTTCCGGGGTAAATGGGTTGCTATTTGATGATGAGAAAGAGTTAAATGAAGCCTTCTCGATTCAGTATTCATTCGTAAATATCGGGTCATTTATCGGAACAACATTTTTGGTTTTATTGATTAAACCATTTGGTTTCAACTTTGTATTTTTGATTTGTGGGCTATTATTAATTTTCGATGCTATTTGGTTTGTTGCTAATGGGCGCGCCTTGGGTGATGCCGGTAAAAAACCATTTAAAGTTGACCAACGTAAATTCGAATCGGCTGGTAAAAAAGCCGATGGGGCGGATGAGAAGTTAACTTCAGGTGACAAAAAACGGATGATTGCCATTTTCTTAGTAACAATGTTCTCAGTTGTTTTTTGGATGGTTTGGTATATGGCTTACATGCCAGCGTACTACTACTTTGGCTATGGTGATGGTGCTGGGTTCTTAGAACGTGCAAACTGGGTAGTGGGGAACTTCAAGGTTCCAACGTCTTATTTTGATTCAATGAACGCTTTGACATGTATCATCTTAGGCCCAATTTTGGGACGTTTATGGACAAAATTAGCTGCTCGTCCTCAAGGCGATATGAGTATGTTTAAGAAAACAGCTCTAGGTATGATGCTCGTAGGTGTTTCTTATGTGGTAATGGTTATTGCCGATATCGTAGGAAAAGGTAGTACTGGAATTATGTGGCTTGTTTTGGTCAGCCTATTAATGTCTGTCGGTGAAATGGTCTTCTCTCCATTAGGGAACTCCTTCATTTCCAAACTGGCACCCGCGAAATTCATGGGAATGTTGCTAGGATTCTGGACAATAGCGGTATTCTTCTCTCAAATGATCTATCCAATCATTTATGGCATGTTAGAAACAGATGTACCTGGCGACTTCCAAATGGGTTATGGTATCTTAGGTGCAATCGTTATTGTTCTTGGTCTAATCTTATGGGTTGGCAGTAAAACTTTAGACAAATTAGAAACAGCCGAATAATTTTTTTGAATCAGTTTCATCAAGCTCTTGCCTTATAAAGGTGAGAGCTTTTTTAATGGAAATGATTCTTTTGACTAGAGGAAGAAAGGAAAGCATTACATTATGTGATTGATTATACATATAAATCAAAGTTAAAAAAAGTGTGATTATTGATAAAAATAATTTATAGAGCATGCCGATAATGAGAGTAAATCAGGCAGTTAAATAACGGTAATTATTACTGAATAAATTTGTGAAATAACGCGTGCAAATAAAGGGCATACTAAGGATTTGTAGGGATTGTCGACAATATACAATCTTCATGAATAGTGTAAAATTAGTATTTGTAAACGTTTTTTGCTTATTTGAAAAGTTTGATGAAAATTCAATTAGAGAATTCAAAAAAATAGACAATTTGAAAAGTAGTTTGTCAGAAAATATCAAAATATTGAGGAAACGACCTTTTACTAGTTCGGTGATTGTGCTATCATTTACTTGAACTACGGGTGGCTGATTTGCTCAAGTTCGAACAAACAAAAAAGCAGGGAGGTGAAATAATTTGACACAAATTCTTATACCATTAAAACAACATGTCGGCGCTCCTTGTAAAGGAATCGTGAAGGCTGGTGATCAAGTTCAACGTGGACAGCTGATTGCTGAGCCGAATGGTTTAGGTGCAAACATCCATGCAAGTTTTTCTGGAAAAGTAGTAGATGTAGATGGAGACAATATTGTTCTAACGATTGATGAGGAACAAGATTTTTCTAACTATCTGCCTATTCCAGAAACAGATTCGTATGCAAAGGCAGTCGAAGCTGCAGGGATTGTCGGTGCTGGGGGAGCAGGTTTCCCAACATTCTTAAAGCTAGCTTGTGATATTCCAGAAGGAACATTTATCGCAAACGGGGCAGAATGTGAAGCGTTGCTAGCTCATAACGTGAAGCAAATGAGCGAACATATCGATCAATTGATTCGCGGGATGAAGTATTGTATGGAAATGACGAACGCGCCTAAAGGGGTGATTGCGGTAAAAGGCAAACACCGTGTGTTAGTAACGCGTTTATTAAAAGCAGTGGACAACGAACCAACGCTTGACGTTTACCAATTGCCGGATATTTATCCAGCAGGGGATGAGCGTATGATCGTTCGTGAAGTAATGGACATTGTTTTAGAACCAGGCCAGCTTCCAACTGAAGTTGGTGCAGTGATCGACAATGTGGAAACGATCAAACGAATCGCAGAAGCAATTGAAGATCGCAAACCGTTCATTGACAAAGACGTGACTGTTTCTGGTCGTGTAAAACAAAAGGAAACTGTCTTTGTTGACGTGCCAATCGGAACACCGGTCAAAACATTGATCAATAATGTCGGTGGTTACGTTGAACCACATGGCGAGATCGTTATCGGCGGACCAATGACTGGAAGAAGCGGTGATGAGATGACACCCATCACTAAAACAAGTGGTGGCGTATTAGTCGCAATGCCGTTCCCTCAAGAAAGTCGTAAGGTTGGTCTTTTGATCTGCGAATGTGGCGGGTCAGCGGAACGAATGACTGAAATCGCGAATAACATGGGCGCAGAAGTTGTCGCTGCTGAAAGATGCAAGCGAATGGTAGAAGTAAATGGAAGATATAGATGTGCCTTGCCAGGTATTTGTCCAGGTCAAGCTGCTACTGTAATGTCCTTGAAGAAACAAGGAGCAGAAGTAGTGATGACTGGATCCTGTTCCGATTGAACGAACACCGTCATGGGTGTAGCTCCTAGGTTAGGAGTTCCGGTTTATCATCATACAGATCATGTACTGCGGGCAGATGGTCACAGACTATATCGTAAATTACCTACAAACTAAACAAAATTTTAGGAGGATTTAACGAATGTCTATTACAGCAGAAACTGCTCAAGAACATGCCAAAGACCCTGCAGTATTATGTTGCCGTGCAGAAGCAGGCAAAGTAATTGCTCCAGATGATTTAGAAGATCCAGCGATCTTCCCAGATTTAGAGGATTCAGGTTTATTAGAATTGCCTGAAGCGACTCTAACAATCGAACAGGTACTTGGTACCACATTGAAAGAAACAACGGATGCGTTGGTTCCATTAACAAGAGAATTATTAGATGGTGTTTCTGAAGACACTGAAGAAGCAACGGAAGAGGAAGCTCCTGTTGAAGAAGCTGCTCCAGCACCAGTTGCTCCTATTGCTCCGGTAGCACCAGTTGCGCCAGTTGGCGGACAAACGATCAAGATCCATATTGCTGAAGGACGCGGCATTGATTTAGAAGTGCCAATGGCTATTGCAGGTCAAATGGGCGTTGCTCCAGCAGCACCAGCTGCTCCAGTTGAGGCGGCACAAGCTCCAGCGCCAGCTGAAGAAGCTGCAGCTCCAGAAGCGAAAGTAGAAGAAAAAGTCGTTCGTTCAGTTCGTCGTGACCACATGAAGATTGAAAAAGTGATCTTTGGTGAGGAAACGAAAATTGACGGCACAACTTTAGTTTTACGTAAAATGGAAGATATGTGTGCGGAAGCAGCAGAACTAGAAGAACTAGTTGAAAGTGTTACTTTTGAAATTATTACACCAGATAAATACAACGAATATAGTGAAACGATCATGGACGTACAACCAATCGCTGCCAAAGTTGATGGTGCGGATATCGGCCATGGCGTTACTCGTGTGTTAGATGGCGTTGTTATGGTTCTTACAGGAACAGATGCAAATGGTGTACAAATCGGAGAATTCGGTTCATCTGAAGGTGAATTAGACCGTAACATCATGTGGGGACGTCCTGGTGCACCAGATAAAGGCGAAATCTTCATCAAAACACAAGTAACAATCAAAGAAGGCGCGAATATGGAACGTCCTGGACCATTAGCCGCTCATAAAGCATCTGACTACATTACACAAGAAATTCGTGAAGCTGTTAAAAAAGCAGACGAATCTCTAGTGGTAGCGCAAGATGAAATCGTACAAAAACGTCGTATTGGTAACAAACGCGTGATCATTGTTAAAGAAATCATGGGTCAAGGTGCGATGCACGATAACTTGATTATGCCAATCGAACCAGTTGGAACATTGGGAGCAAAACCTAACGTTGACTTAGGAAATCTGCCAATTATTTTAGCGCCAACAGAAGTATTAGATGGTGGTATCCACGCGTTAACATGTATTGGACCAGCATCAAAAGAAACTTCTCGTCACTATTGGAGAGAACCATTAGTACGTGAAGCGATGGAAGACGAAGAAATCGATTTAGTCGGTGTTATGTTTGTTGGTTCTCCGCAAGCAAATACTGAAAAATACTATGTTTCTAAACGTTTAGGTATGACAATCGAAGCAATGGACGTTGACGGCGCGATTGTTACTACTGAAGGATTTGGTAACAACCATATCGACTTTGCTTCTCATATCGAAGAAATCGGTAAACGCGGCATTAAAGTTGTCGGAGACTCTTATTCGGCTGTACAAGGTGCGCTAGTTGTTGGGAACCCAGAAATGATTGCAATGGTAGATAACAACAAATCTATGCAAGGGATCGAAAATGAAATCCTTTCAAACAACACACTTTGTAAAGAAGACGCAATTCGTGATTTAGCAATGTTGAAAACATTAATGGGTGGCGGAACAATCAAAGCCGCTGAACGTAAATGGAACCCAAATGTGAAAGCAAACAACATTGAAATCATTGAAAAGACTACTGGTAAGAAGATCGACCTAGTAGATAATGAACAAGTCTTGCCTAAGAGTAAAAAACGCCAAGAAATTTACGAAGTAGAATAAGGTGAAGTAATGGATGGAATGAACAAACTCAAATATATTTCGACGGAACAAATGTTTGAAGGGATCATCGTTGAACTTCACGATGCCAGCGTTACGATCGACTTAAAGGGTCGATTAGGCCAGCTTAAAATACCCCGTCGAATGATCATTTCTGAATATGATTTAGAAATCGGTCAAGAAGTTGGGTTTTTAATGACCTATCCAGAAGTTTTGGCGGAAGAGCCGGACGAGCATTACAAAACTGCTATTTATGAGCATGAACGTCGTCGGGCCGAAGCCAGAAGAAAACGTGAAGAAGCAGGAGAGGAGAATTAACACATGGGCTTAACAGTCTTTGAAGGGTTACAGTCAGAAATTTTTGTGCCGATTACGCCAAAATCTGTCTTTACCCCTGTGAAAAAAGAGCTTAAAGAAATGCGTGTGGCATTAGCAACAGCAGCCGGCGTACACTTAAAAACAGATAAACGGTTTAACTTAGCGGGAGATACTTCTTTCCGTGAAGTACCAGATACAGCATCAACAGATGAATTGATGGTTTCTCATGGTGGATACGATAATGCCGATGCAAACCGCGACATTAACGCAATGTTCCCATTAGACCGTCTACACGAATTAGCAGCGGAAGGATTCATTAAAGAATCTGCCCCTGTACACTACGCATTTATGGGTGGTGGTGGAGACCAAGACGCATTCCACGATGTGACTGGACCAGCTATCGCTCAAAAATTAGTAGAAGAAGAAGTCGATGCAGTTATTTTAACCGCTGGCTGAGGAACCTGTCATAGAACTGCCGTGATCGTGCAGAGAGCTATTGAGGAAGCGGGAATTCCTACTATTTTAATCGCCGCATTACCACCAGTTGTACGTCAAAATGGTACTCCACGTGCCGTTGCACCACGCGTACCAATGGGCGCCAATGCAGGTGAACCACATAACATTGAAATGCAGACAGGTATCATGAAGGATACTCTAGAAGCATTAGTATCAATCGAAACGCCAGGGAAAATTGTTCCATTACCTTATGAATACATTGCCCACGTCTAAATCAAGAGGCTGATTTAATAAGTGCTCTGCGTCGAGAAATAAGGCAAAAATTCCTAAAATTGCCAAGAAACACAGTGACGTAGGAACTGATGTTGATTGGTACCTACTTGGTGCTTTTCAAATTTTTGTGAATTTTCGACTTGTTTCTGGAGACGCTACTTATTAATCGCCGCTTACGTTGAAAGTAGGTGTGAATGATGCGAGGCGAAACTTTAAAGATCAAAGTGTTTCACATGGAAGAAGTTTCCGTTGGAGACGGCTTTCGTGTCAAACCAAATCAGTTACAAATTGATCAAGACTTTGACTGTAAGGACGCCGCTATTCAGAAGCTGACGATTCGATTACTCCCACCACACCAACATGATGTTGAAACCAACACCATCATGGATATCATTCCGATTTCCACGAAAGTGTTGGGTGTGTTGGGTTCAGGGATCACGCATACACTTACCGGTGTTTCTGTCGTTATGACAGGAGCGATCGAGGATGGAGAACAAATGCATGAATTTGGCTCGTCTGAAGGTGTTTTGCGTGATCATTTAGTATTGAATCGAGCAGGGACGCCTAACGCTGACGACTACATCATTTTAGTAGATCTATTAGCGAAAAAGGGGACTCCTTTTAATCGTGAGCTCTGTCTCAAAATGTTTGCGATTGTGGATGATTTTATCCAAGAAATTCGTGAAAGAATGAAGATGTTAGAAGGCAAAGATTCTTGCGAGTCACATGTGTATGAAGAGAATATCAATCCTGGAAAACCTAAAGTTGCTTTGGTCAAACAAGTGGCTGGTCAAGGGGCGATGTATGATATGCTGCTTTATCCAAATGAACCAAGTGGTTTTAAGGGTGGCTGTTCTATCATTGATATGAACAATATGCCCGTCTTCCTAACAGCAAATGAGTATCGCGATGGAGCGATTCGTTCCATGGTTTAACTGAATAACGGATAGGTGGTGGCGTTATGGGAATAGGCCCATCAACGAAGGAAACATCACTGCATCACTTTCAAGATCCGCTCGTCAATCTTCTAGGAAAAGATCCTGACATTGATTTTCAAGGAGTCGTTGTAGTAGGGACACCCCAAAGTAATGCCATGAAGTATTTAGTCGGACAGCGAACCGCTGCCTGGTTAGAAGGAATGCGCACGAATGGTGTAATCGCTACAACGGATGGCTGGGGAAATTCGGATGTAGATTTTGCGAACACCTTAGAAGAAATCGGACGGAGAGATATCAGTGTGATTGGACTTAAGTTCATTGGTACACAAGCGAAATTTGTTGTAGAAAATGACTTTACGAAGCATGTTTTAGACTTTAATAAATCAGAAGCTGGTATCGAAACAGAAGTAGTTGGTGAAAATACGATCAATCAACGAGATGCAGTTAAAGCGCTTGCGTCAATTAAATTAAAAATGCGTAAGGACAATCAACAGATACGTTAATTATCCGATCTGCATTTCACAAAGATAAGCACTAGTAATATAAAAGCCTTAAGAGGCTATACAGCATGAGAATCAAACGATTTTTTGACAAAAAAAATCAATACCTTAACATGAATAAGGATGTCAGTTCTGCTTTTCGCAGTAAATAAAAGTACAAATACTTTAGCAGAATGATATACGGCGTGAGAAACAGACGATTTTTTCAAGAGGAAAAATCATTCATTAATACGAACAAGGAGGGCAATCATGAAAGTATCAAAAATGATTTCAGCAATCGACACACATACAGCAGGTGAAGCTGCTCGTTTAATCATCGGTGGAATACCAAAATTCCCTGGAGAAACAATGGCTGAAAAGAGAGCGTATTTAGAAAACGAAGCAGATGACTTGCGTAGAATGTTGATGCTGGAACCACGTGGACACCGTGATATGTTTGGTGCCTTTATTACAGAGCCTGTTCACAAAGAAGCTGACTATGGCATTATTTTCATGGATTCAGGCGGCTATTTGAATATGTGTGGTCATAATACGATTGCAGCAATGACCTCAGCGGTTGAACAAGGCTGGATCGATGTAAAAGAAGGCGACCGTGAAGTAAAAGTTGTTCAGGATACACCAGCGGGAATCGTTCACGGAACGGTGCATTTAGATGAAGACTACTCAGCAGAGTCAGTATCATTCGAGAATGTGGAATCATTCCTTTATAAAGAAAATGTAACCGTCAATGTTCCTGAAATCGGTGAATTGACCATGGATATTTCCTTCGGTGGAAGCTTCTTTGCTATCTTGCCAGCTTCATCCATCGGTCTAGAAATCAAACCAGAAAACGCGTCGAAATTTAATGAACTCGGCATGATTATTCGTGATGCAGTAAATGAGCAAATCGAGATCCAACACCCGACACTGGATCACATCAAGACGGTTGACCTTGTGGAATTTTATGGTCCAGCAACAAGCCCAGATGCGACCTATCAAAACGTTGTTGTATTTGGTGACGGACAAGTGGACCGTTCTCCTTGTGGAACGGGTACAAGTGCAAAACTTGCGACATTATATGGCAAGGGCGAAATGAAAGTTGGCGACACATTTGTGTATGAAAGTATTTTGTGCACGAAGTTTAAAGGTGAAATTGTTGAAGAAGCAGAAGTCGGAGGATACAAAGCAATTATTCCTCGTGTAACGGGTTCCGCGTATGTCACTGGATACAACTCATTCTTAGTTGATCCGAAAGATTCCTTGAAGGATGGATTCCTTTTAGGATAGAAATGAAGGAGGGGTAATATGGTAACACTATTATTAGCGATTTATGTTGGTTTGATTTTAATGCATTCATTCGTAATGGGAAGGGATTTAGTCAAACATAAAAGCGATTTAGGTCATGGGAATTGGGCTGTATCAGGAGTTATTGGTTTCGTTACTGACTTTTTAGATACTTTAGGGATCGGAAGTTTTGCACCAACAGCAATGCTGTTAGATTTTACTAAACAATTAGGTGCTGACCGTCTACTTCCAGGTACATTAAACGTTGCCCATGCCATTCCGGTATTGGTTGAAGCGTTCATCTTTACAACAGTTGTTGATGTTGCACCTATGACGCTATTTTCTTTGATTATTTCAGCGACGATCGGTTCATTTATCGGTTCTAAATTTGTAACGAAATTGCCAGAAAAGAAAGTTCAATTTTGGATGGGCTGGGCATTGATTGTTACTGCAGTTCTTATGGCGTTACGTCAAACCGGCATGTTGAATATGTTAGGGGAAGGAAATACTGCAACTGCATTGACAGGAATCAAATTAGTAATTGGTATTGTCATTAACTTTATTTTAGGTGCGTTGATGACAATTGGTGTTGGTCTATATGCGCCATGTATGGCTATGGTGTATATGTTGGGATTAAGTCCGTTAGTAGCTTTCCCTGTAATGATGGGATCTTGTGCAGGTTTAATGCCAGTCGCAAGTATTAACTTTGTTAAAGAGGGAGATTATGCTCGTAAAGTTAGTTTAGCTATTACTATTGGTGGAATTATCGGTGTAATTATTGCAGCGAAATTTGTCACTGGCTTGAATTTAGATATTTTAACTTGGATCATTATCTGTGTAATTGTATATACGGGTATTACCTATATCTTAAAGAGTCGTAAGCCAGCAACTGCAGCGTAATAAAAAGTAAAAGCTTCCGTCTTATTTTAAACGGTTGCTGAAAAATAATCACTATGTTGAACCTTGTCTGAAGCCAAAAGAGCTTCAAGCAGGGTTCTTTTTCTGTTCAATGAATGGTGGCTCGAAAAATACTGAAAAACAATGAAATTATATTTATTTTTTGATAGAATAAGCCAAACGTTTTCAGGATTGGAGGAGGATAAATGAATGTTCAAGATATATTGAGACTGCCTTCAATGAAAGAGGCTAAAATAATTGCTGGTGAGTCTCAAAGCCAATGTTTGGTTACTACAATCACTGTTTTAGAGGTTTCGGAACCAAGTTTATATAGTCAGATGCCTATTAAGGGAGAGTATTCGGGAAACGAACTGGTTCTTACCTCATTTGCTCAAATTGCGAAAAATATAGAGAAACAGCTTGAGATTGTTTCCATTTTACATCAGCATAATCAGCTGGGAATTGTCCTCTATTATGTTGGACTGATCATGCCGGATGTTTCGGAGAAATTGATTGAAAAAATGAATGAACTGAACATGGTCTTAATTTTAATGCCCGTAAACCGGATTGACCTGCGGTACAGTGAAGTTATATCCGAAGCATTATCATACATTAATGAAGAGGAAAACGAATTAGAACCGCATCTGGACATTTTGATAGAGACCATTCGTCATTTGCCACCGCCCAATCAAATTGAGACCGCACTGAGCATTTTATCCGACAAATTCAAATGCAGCCTATTCATTAAGAGCCGTGAGGAGGAGGTTCTACTTTCAAAGACATGGCCACGAAGTCTAGATCAAAGCTTGAGAGAAATCATTGCAGAAAAAAATACAGCTATGGGAGTGAAAAATTCTCCGATAGAGTTTAATCAGATTTATTATTTCCAAACGGATGTTCATTTGAACCTAACGGCTGTTGAAAATCAGTATTATTTAACGATTTTTAAAAAGGAGCCTTTGGCAGAAAAACAGCTGGAGGGAATAAAAACAATTATCGAAAAGACAATTAAGTATTTTGGAGAAGAACAGTTGTTAAATACGGGACAGCAATTCTTTTCGGCTTGTCAGACAGGAGATTATCATACTGCTGATTTATTGGCTCAAAAAGAAGGCGTAGATGGAAGCAGGCCCTTAAGATTGTATTGTTTCGAGAGACAAACAGCGAAGAGAAGTGAACGCAATATTCAGCTGAAGGGAATCTATTATAAAGAGCGAAATCTGGAATGGGTGATTGTCAATGTTTCAGAAGAAGTACCGTATGCTGCGTTCTCTTTAAATGATTTGCCTTCAGAGTATGTTTTTATTAGTGGAGAATTCATGGGTTTGAGTTCTGTTTCGTCTCAAATGAACCATATAGAAACTCAAATAGAGGATAGTAAGCGGGTCTTTCCGCGAAAGCACTATTTTTATCCTGAAGATCTTTACTTGCTGCAAGATGTAACACAAGAAACTGCCTCTATTTTTTTAGATCGTTATTTAGAGGAGGAGTTGATCGATACTTTAGCAGCATTCTTTTTAGATTGTAACGAAAACATAAATGATACGGCTCATTTACTTTTTTTGCATAATAATACGATTAAATATCGCTTGAAACGAGCACAAGAACGATTAGGCTTATCTTTTTCTCATACAGCATCACGCTACTTATTGATAAAAAACTTGATTTATTATCGAAAATATAAATAAAACATTGAAAGGAAGCTGGTTTTGTCTAATTGGACAAAACGACTTCCTTTCTTTTGTCTTAATAACATAGCCATTATTTTCTCATTTAGCTATAATGATAAAATATTTATTTATCAGAATATTCAGAAATGAGGGGAAATTATGGAAGAAGTGGTAGAAACGAATTCGGGAAATTATGAGAGAGAACGAGTCCCTGAAAAAGATCGAAAACGTTGGTTATCAATTAGTATGGTTTGGATTGCAATTGGTATCGACTTGTCAGGAATGTTTATGGGGGTCGCGTTGTCTCAAGGCATGGCCTTTTGGACAGCTATCGCAGCAGTGGCAATAGGGTCAATTATCTTAGGTGTGCTAGCGATTGGTACAACCTATATTGGGGCCAAAGCAGGTTTGTCAACAGGGATGATATCCAGAATTTCTTTTGGCAAGAAGGGTGCATCGCTGATGGGAGCCATTATGGGAATTTCATCTTTAGGCTGGTTTGGCGTTCAAATTGGTTTTTTTGCAGAGAATATCGGATCAGCGATTAGTCAATTAACAAGTACGACTGTTCCATCATGGTTGCTATCTTTAATTGGCGGCGGTTTAATGATGCTTTCCGCGTTTTGGGGCTATCAAGCGATTGAAAAGCTGTGTACTTATTCGGTTCCACTATTGGCGGCATTGATTATCGTGGCAACAATTATGTCAATCAATAAAAATGGCGCATCGGGATTAGCTATCCCGCCTCAAGCTTCAACGATTTCTTTTGGTTTGGCGGTTTCTCTTGTAATCGGCGTGTATATGGTAGGGGTAGTAATGGCTCCAGATGTTGCTCGATGGGCGCAAAATCCTAAACAAGCGATGATTGCAGGGTTTGTCGGGTTTACGATCGGGAATAGCTTTATGATCATTATTTCATTGATTCTGGTAAAGGTTATGAAGACGGCTGATCTTACGGCGGTATTCTTTGCTTTAGGCTTGGGGATTCCCTCTATTTTAGTTTTGACGCTGGCGCAGTGGACGACGAATACGAACAATCTTTATTCGGCTTCTTTAGATTTTTCAATCGTATTCAAACGAGTGAATCCTAAAGTGATCACAGTTATTTGTGGTTCTTTAGGGATTTTGATGGCCATGTTTGGTATTTATGGAATGTTTGAAAACTTCTTATCGATTGTTACAGTGTTAGTTTCTCCAATTGCTGGAATCTATATGATTGATTATTTTCTTTATAAAGAAAAGTATGAGTTTTCCTACGAGGAGAAGCTACAGGATTATTATCCGGTATCTATTATTTCTTGGGTGATTGGAAGTACGGTTGCTTTTATGACAAGTCAACCGCCTGCAGGTTTTGGACTATTCACCTTAACCAATGTTTCTGCTTTGGACGGAATTATTGTAGCAGGGATCTGCTATTTTGTTTTAACGAAATTAACTAAAGGACGGAAATAACTTATGGAATGGATCACGGAAAAAGATTTAGAGAATATTTCAGTTGGAGCAACTTTATTAGGAACTGGCGGAGGTGGCGATCCTTTTGTTGGTAAGTTAATGGCGATGCAAGCAATTCAAAAATATGGTCCAGTGAAAGTATTGCAGCTGGACGAGTTAGATGATGAGGAGTTAGTTATGCCTGTCGGCTCTATCGGTGCACCGTCTGTTTCGAATGAAAAAATAGCTTCAGAAGAAGAAATATATGCGCCTGCCGAAGCGTTAAAAGATTTTTTTCCGGAAAGAACGCAAGCGATTATGCCCATTGAAATTGGAGGAGGAAACTCATTACTGCCAATTGCCTGTGCAGCTAAGATGGGTCTGCCAATTGTTGATGCTGATGCGATGGGGCGAGCTTTTCCTGAGTCCCAAATGGTGACCTTCTTTTTGAAGGGCTACCAACCAGAGATTGTGTCAATGGCAGATAGTCAGGGAAATCGGATTATTTATTATCCGAAAGATGGAGCATGGTCAGAGAAGATTGCTCGTGCTGTTACAGATGTCATGGGTGGGAGTGCGAACATGGCTGATAATATTTTTCCCGGAAAAATTGTTAAAGAATGCGGTATCGGCGGTACGTTATCACTAGCTAAAAAAATTGGAGAAGAATTATCAAGTCTGAATGAAATTGATTCTCCAGTCAAAAGATTATTATCTCTTTTAAATGGCTTCTCTTTGTTTGAAGGAAAAATTGATCATATCGAACGTAATGTCGAAGGTGGCTTTACAAAAGGAAAAGCCACGTTAGCAGGAATTGGCTGTAACAAAGGAGAGAAGCTAGAGTTACTTTTTCAAAATGAACTATTGTTGGCTAGTAAAAATGGGAAAGTTCTTGCATCTACACCAGATTTGATTTGTGCGTTGGATTATGAGACAGGAAAACCGATTACAACAGAGACTTTACGGTATGGTTCCCGAGTTCATGTGATTGCTCTAGCCTGTGATCCTAAGTGGCGAACAGAAAAAGGCATTGAAGTAGCGGGTCCTAAATATTTTGGCTACGAAATAGAGTACACACCGGTGGAAGAATTGATGGGAGAAGAAAGTATATGTATCGATTAGGAATTGATGTTGGCGGGACCAATACAGATTGCGCGATTTTAGATGAATCATTAAATTGTATAGGAAAAATTAAAAGCCCTACGATGGAGGATGTCAGTCAGGGGATCAATGTAGCGATAAGAAAGATTCTAAAAGAAACGAACATTCCGACAGAAAAAATCAGTGTAGTGATGTTAGGGACGACTCATTGTACAAATGCCATTGTCCAAAGAAAAGAATTGAGTAAGATTGGCATAATTCGTCTAGCCAAGCCAGCGACAACGGCGGTTGCGCCAATGGTTGGATGGCCGGAGGATCTTGCTAGCCAGATGAGTGCGCAGTCTTTTATTGCTTCTGGCGGTTATGAATACAATGGCGATAAGATCGCAGAAGTGGATGAAAATGAAATTCGAGAAATTTGTCAACAGATGAAAGGAAAAGTCGAAGCAGTTGCAGTTATTGGCGTCTTTTCCCCTGTAAGTAATGCGCAAGAAAATCAAGTGGCTGCGATCGTTCAAGAAGAACTCGGCGTGCCAGTTACTTTGTCTAGTGAAATCGGCTCAGTAGGATTGCTGGAAAGAGAAAATGCGAGCATTTTGAATGCAGCTCTTACAGAAACAATTGCTCAAATGATCTCTGGATTAAAAGAGGCGTTGAAGAATAACGATCTAGAAGCAGCTGTATATATTTGTCAAAATGATGGTACTTTGATGGATTTAGAAAAAGCCTTGAATTATCCAGTATTGACCATCGGATGTGGGCCAACGAATTCCATTCGTGGGGCCGCACATTTAAGCTCTTTGACGGATGCTCTAGTTGTTGATGTCGGTGGAACAACCACAGATATTGGGGTGCTAAAAAACAGTTTTCCTCGAGAATCGTCATTAGCGACGACAATTGGAGGAATCAGAACAAATTTCCGAATGCCTGATGTACTTTCTATTGGATTAGGCGGCGGGACGCTTATTCATGAGGAGGAGCCTTTTAGAGTCGGACCAGATAGCTTAGGCTACCGAATCTTAGAGGAGAGTCTATCCTTTGGCGGAAAGGTTCTGTGCACAACAGATATCGCCATTGCGAACAAAACAGACCACCCTGTTGATGGAGCTATTTCACAGAAGTTGGATGAAGCGCTGGTTTTTCAAGCCAAGGAAAAAATAAAAGAACTGATTGAAGATGCGATTGATCAGATGAAAACGGATAGTCAAGAGATCCCGGCCATTTTAGTTGGCGGCGGAAGTATCATCTTGCCAGAAACAATGGCGGGTGTATCTGAAGTCATTATTCCAGACAATTATGATGCCGCGAACGCTATTGGGGCCGCTTTAGGTGAGGTAGCGGGTGAAGTAAATTCTGTTTATTCTTTGGAGCATCATACTCAAGAGGAAGTAGTAGACATCGCGATTGAAGCTGCAAGACAAGCGGCGGTAACATCAGGTGCTTCTCAGGATACTCTGAAGACCGTTTTTGTAGAGGTTATTCCACTAGCTTATTTGCCTAAGCAAGCCGTGAACATCAAGGTAAAAGTGGCGGGGAAATTAAGCTTTTCTAAAGCAACAGCAATGGAAAAAGTTAGGAGCTAAACCGCTCAGCTAATCCATCAGTTTTTCAGAAAATAAGTGAACAATGTGCGTTTCCTAATATCTAGGTGACGCACTTTTTATGCTTCTCTAATAAAGCGGGCAGCATTATTTAAAACGTTTTTATGATAAGTGACAATCGTTATAAATTGGGCGTAAATAGACGTAGAGAAACAAAAAGTAAACTGTTATAATAGAGAGCGTGAAGGATGGTGGAAAACATGGAGACAGTCCAACAATTAATCGTCTGTGGTGGCTGCAACGCAAAGATCGGTCCAGGAAATTTAGGGAAGCTGTTAGCAGATTTACCTAAAGCAACCAGTGAAAATTTATTGGTAGGATTTGATTCCACAGATGATGCTGCTGTTATTAAACTGCGTGATGATTTAGCGATTATCCAGACATTAGATTTTTTCCCGACGATGGTTACTGATCCGTATCTATTCGGTAAGATCGCGGCCGCAAATGCATTGAGCGATGTCTATGCGATGGGAGGCGAAGTATTGTCAGCGCTGAATATCGTCGCGTTTCCAGAAGAAAAAGAGTTGACCATTTTAAAAGAAATCTTACGAGGCGGTTCAGAGAAGGTCCAAGAGGCTGGCGCGATTTTAGCTGGCGGGCACTCGATTCATGACCAGTCAGTAAAATATGGCTTGTCTGTTACCGGTACGATCGATCCAAATAAAATTTATCAAAACAATACGTGTCAATTGGGAGACCATTTGATTTTGACGAAGCCGCTGGGTGTCAGTATCATAACGGTGGGCTATAGTGCTGAAGAAATTAGCGAAGAAGCATTTGTGAAAGCCACCACGAGCATGGAGACACTGAACAAATACGCGATGGAAATCATCCGCAAGTATTCCATTCACAGTTGTACGGATGTGACGGGTTTTGGTTTAGCGGGACACTTGCATGAAATGTTGAATGATCGCTTTAGTGCGGAGATCCAATCGAAAGACCTGCCTTATTTTGAAGAGGCTTATCAAGGAGCCAAAGAATTTATCCTAACAGCTGGTGGCCAGCGTAATCGGAATTTCATGGAGGATAAAATTGATTTTCAGATTGATGATTTTGGGATTGAGGAATTATTATTCGATCCGCAAACCTCTGGCGGGCTGTTAGTTAGTGTGCCGGCTGAAGAAGTAGACGCTCTGCTAAAAGAGTTACAAGCGGCGGGGATTCCTGCGCAGGATTTTGGGTCTGTGATTGAGCAACAAGACAAAGAATTGATTGTTTATTAGAGAGGTGGATAAATATGTTTAAAATCGATGCTTTAGGCAAAGCTTGTCCGTTACCAGTTATTGAAACGAAGAAGGCCTTACGGGAGCATGAAGTTGTACAAACACTAGTAGATAACGAGATTGCCACACAGAATTTGAAAAAAATGGCGGAACAATTAGGCTATATTTATCAGATGGATCAAGATGCGCCGAATCATTACACGGTGGTTATTTCTAAAGCAAATGTGGATTTGACCGAGGAAGTACCTGAAGCAGCGGAACCGATCGCAACGGTAGAGGATTATATTGTTGTGGTTGATACGAATGTAATGGGACGCGGTTCAGATGAACTAGGAAAGAACCTGTTGAAGGGATTCATTTACTCTCTGACTGAACAGGATATACTGCCAGAAAAGGTTATTTTCTACAATGGCGGTGTGCAATCCGTCGTAGAAGGTTCAGACTCATTGGAGGATATTCAAGGTTTGGCTGATCGAGGGGTAGAAATCTACGCTTGCGGCGCGTGCTTGAATTTCTATGAATTGACAGCAGCTGTCGGTGAAGTTACGAATATGTATCGTATCGTAGAAATGATGCGTCAGGCTCCGAAGATCGTTAAACCATAAGAACAAGAGGATGAAAAAGGAGCAGTTTTTATGCAGACATACGGTGTTGCGCTATTTTATTCAACCCGAGAGGCCATGAAAGCTGAGGAAATTGCGAAGGAAGCCCAACTTGCCGTTCGAATCATTCCCACACCGGAAAAGATTCATGCTAGTTGCGGCTTTTCTTTGAAATATCCTTTGGCTGAAGAAGAAATGTTAAGGTCTTTGCTTACTGAGGCGGAGATTGCTTCAGAAGGCTTTTATCATGCCGTCCAAGAGGGGTTGAAAACCGACTATACGTTGACTCAGAAAGGATAACGAAATGGCAAATATTGTAATTGGAACAGCAGGGCATATCGATCATGGGAAAACGACCTTGATCAAAGCCTTGACCGGAATCGAGACAGACACGACGAGTGAAGAAAAAAAGCGGGGGATGTCGATTAATTTAGGCTTCGCCTATCTAGACCTGCCGAACAAAAAACGGGTTGGTATCGTGGATGTACCGGGACATGAAAAATTTATTAAAAACATGGTGGCTGGTTTGCCTGGGATTAATCTGGTGTTGCTGGTGATTGACGCTGCTGAAGGCATCATGCCGCAAACCAAAGAACATATCGACATATTAACGTTATTGGGCATCCGGGACTTTTTGATCGTCTTAACGAAGGTAGATACCGTTGATCCTGATCTAAAAGAGCTAGTCATTGAAGATATTCGTGAGCAATTGGCGGACACGCCTCTGGCTGAAGCTGATTTGATTGAAACCGACGCTGTAACCGGTACTGGAATCAAAGAGCTGCTGGCAAAAATCCAGGAGCATTCAGAGGAAGTTCCTGAACGTTCAGGCAGCGGCTCTGCCCGCTTGAATGTTGACCGTGTCTTTAGTGTAAAGGGTTTTGGGACGGTTGTTACGGGAACGCTCTTAGATGGCTCGATTAATGCGGGAGATGACTTATATTTGTATCCGAGTCAGAAAAAAACACGAGTACGTAATATTCAGGTACATGAAACAGATGTGAAAAGTGCGAGTTCCGGCCAACGAACGGCGTTGAACTTAGCAAATATCGCGACAGATGAGATTCAACGGGGCGATGTTTTGTCGGTGTCGGAAAAATTAGAAGATACTTGGATGTTAGATGTAAAAGTTACCTGCCTGCCTGAAGTAGAAGGTGGTATTGGTTTATGGGATCGAGTTCGTTTATTGATCGGCACTCGTGAAGTCATGGCACGGACTGTTCCGCTGGGAGTGGATTGGATCGGCCCAGGAGAGGATGGCTTTTTACAGTTGCGTTTAGAAGAGCAGGTCGCAGTCAAAGAACGTGATCGTTTCATTTTACGCTCCTATTCTCCAATGTACACTATCGCTGGCGGCGAAGTTTTAGACGCTGCCCCACATAAGCATCGCCGGTTCAAGGTGGAAATCTTAGAGAGCCTGAAGGCAAAAGAAGAGGGCAGTCTGGATGAGTTAATCGCAGATTTCATGGTGAACAAGAAACAGCCGTTTACGAAGGAAAAGGAATTGCAGGAATATTTGGGGGTAGGCCTTGAAGAACTGCAGCCGATCTTAACAGAGATGGTGACAGAAGAGCGAATAATTGAAACCAAAGTCGGCTATTTGGCGCAAGTCAGCTACCAAAAATTAGCAGATCAGGCAACAGAAATTCTATCCGCCTATCATAAGCAGTATCGTTTGCGTTTCGGGATGCCATTAGAGGAATTTCGTTCGCGGATGCGAGGCGTCTTAGCTGAAAAAGAAATATCTGCTTTGATCGGCTTAATGAAAGGAGAGCTAGTCAAAGAAACGAATGATAAATTGGCGCTGATTGATTTTGAAGTGACCTTTAACAAGTACCAGCAGGCGGCGAAAGAAAAGATCGAAAAGACTTTAGCAAAAAATGGCTATACACCAGTCAAGAAGGAAGAATTGTTTGATTTAGACAAAAACGCAGAGGAAGTTTTAGAAGCGTTGAACGGCGAAACCGTCGTTTTTTTGACCCACGAGTATGTCATTTTAGGTGAAGTTTTTGATCAAGCGGTGGCATTGATTCAGCAGTATATTGGCGAGCACCAGCAAATGATACTAGGTGATTTCCGTGATTTAACCAACTCGAGCCGTAAGTCTTCAATGCTGATCCTAGAGTATATGGACAAACAGGAGATCACGAAGCGTGTGGAAAATTATCGAATACTAGGCAAGTAATTGACTAGTAGACTTCTGTAGGAAAAAATCCATTAAAGGAAGAAGGGATAATAATGGGCATCTATTTGGATAATGCCGCCACGACGGCTCAAAAACCTAAGGTGGTGGCAGAGGCGATGGCGGAAATTCTAACCGGCGAGTACGGGAATCCCTCTCGCGGAGCCCACGGCTATTCGCTGGCAGGGTTTCGAGTAGCGGAGAAGGCGCGCAATCAGGTGAAGGCCCTACTTAACGCAGACCAACATTATGAGGTGGCGTTTACTAACAACGCGACCGTTTCTTTAAATGAAGTTTTAAAGGGGTTGATTCAGCCGGGAGATCATGTGGTGACGACCTCTTGGGAGCACAACTCTGTGTTGCGTCCGTTGTATCAATTAGAAGCACAGGGGGCCAGCGTCGACGTTATTTCCAGTGAAGCGGTGACTGGTCGACTGAACTATCAGGAGTTCGCAGAAAAAGTTCGTTCAGAAACAAAGGCAGTAGTTTGTAATCACGCGAGCAACGTTACAGGGAATTTATTGGACCTTGAATGGGTAAAGGATTTCTGTACAGAGCGGGGACTCTATCTAATTATTGATGCCTCTCAAACAGCTGGTGTCGTCCCAATCGATCTCAGCGACGGGAAAATCTCGGCGCTGTGTTTTACTGGTCACAAGTCGCTGTATGGACCACAGGGGACCGGCGGTGTGTGTTTGCGAAAAGACTTACCGTTGGAACCGGTATTGACCGGCGGGGACGGCATGCAGTCCTTTTCGAAGGTACAGCCTAAGGAGCTGCCGACGCTATTGGAAGCAGGAACGATGAATATTCCCGGAATTGCGGGCTTAACAGCGAGTATCCAGTGGTTGAAAGACCGCGAACCTTCGGAAAAACTCGGGGCTTATTTTTATCAGGAGCTGCAAACAATTGAGGGGTTAACGATTTATGGGGATTTCACAGGTCCTCGAGTGGATGTCTTTTCATTGAACATCAAGGATGCAGAGTCGGCAATCGTTAGTGATTTATTGTGGGAAGAGTATCAGATTGCTACACGTCCAGGCTATCATTGCGCGCCTTTGATGCACGAAGCGTTAGGAACCGCGGATCGCGGAACAGTTCGTTTGTCCTTCTCAAGTTTTACAACCAAGGCTGAAGTAGATAAGACCTTGGCTGCAATAAAAAATCTGGCGTTACGCTAAGAAAGCAGGTGGCTTATGTCAAAAGAGATTCAAAATATTTTAGCAAGCTTGCCCTCCGTGGATGTTTTATTGAAGCAGATTGATCCGATCTATCCCCACGGAAAAGCCAAAGAAGCAACACAGCAAGTAGTCGCACGTCTTCGGGAATCAGTGGTCGATGGGACACGAAAAACTGTGATTGATCAAAAAGAAGTTATCGCAATGATTCATAAGCAGTTGGAAGAAAAGCAGTTCTCATTACGTCGTGTGATAAATGGGACTGGAACAGTCATTCATACGAATTTAGGTCGCTCCTCCTTAAGCGAAAAAGCACAGGAGCAGCTGCTAGCGACTAGTTTTCATTATTCAAATTTGGAGTTGGACCTGGAAAGCGGCAAACGAGGGTCTCGCTATAGTCACTTAGTATCAATCGTGAAAAAGCTCACGGGAGCAGAAGATGTCTTGGTCGTAAATAATAATGCGGCGGCCGTATTGCTAGTCTTAAGTACACTGGTACAGGAAAAAGAAGTGCTGGTTTCACGGGGCGAGCTAGTAGAAATCGGCGGCGCCTTCCGAATTCCAGATGTCATTACCTCCAGCGGTGGAACAATCGTAGAAGTGGGAACAACGAATAAAACACATTTAGCAGATTATGAAAAGGCGTTGAATGAAGACACTGGGGCGATTCTAAAGGTGCATACCAGTAATTATCGCATTGTTGGTTTTACCGAATGTCCGAAATTGGAGAATTTGGCAGAACTAGCTCACGAGAATAATTTACCGCTGATCAATGATTTAGGCAGCGGTCTGCTACTTGATATGCGTCCTTTTGGTTTGCCTTATGAGCCGACTGTGAAGGAAGTATTGGATCAGGGCTGCGATATTGTAACCTTCAGCGGAGACAAATTATTAGGAGGACCACAGGCAGGAATCATTGTCGGAAAACGAGAATACATCGAGAAGATGAAGAAGAACCAGCTTTTACGGGCGTTGCGTATTGATAAAATGACGTTAAGTGCGCTGGAAGCGACTTTATCTTTATACCTTGATGAAAAGGAAGCCCTCAAATCTGTGCCGACATTACAAATGATCGGACTGAGTGAAGAAGATTGCTTAGGAAAAGCAGCGGAATTGGCTGCGATGCTGCAATTCATTACAGAGCTAAGTGTGAAAATCGAAAAAGACAGCAGTAAAATTGGCGGCGGTTCGTATCCAGAACATCTCTTGCCGACCTATGCGGTTGTTTTAAGCAGTGAACGATTTGCAGCGGATGTTCTGCAGGAGAAACTACGATTTGCAGCAACACCAATTATTACAAGGGTAAAAAATGATTGCAATTTCTTAGATATGCGGACGATTGCTTTGGATGAATTTCCGCTGATTCAAGAAACCCTGCAAGAAATTTTTAAATAAATGGAAGGAGGGATGACGATTCAACCACAGAAACAATTGGTTGTCGTGTCTCATTGTGTTTTGAACCAAAACGCCGTGATTCACGGTTGGGAACGGGCACGTGGAGCATTTCCTTTTGCGATTGATCTGTTGAGTCGCGGGATTGCCTTGCTTCAGCTGCCCTGTCCAGAGTTTATCGTGCTGGGAGGCGATCGTCCACCGATGACCTATGAGGAGTACCGTGATTTGCCAAACTACCGTCAAAAATGTCGAGAGCTGCTAACGCCCATTATCCAGCAAATTCAAGCTTATCAAGCGGAGGGCTACCAGTATCTGGGAATTATCGGGATCAATGAAAGTCCCAATTGCTCTATCAGTGGACAGCGGGGTGTTCTGATGGAAGAATTTTTTACGGAATGCGAGCAGCGGCAAATCGCGACCCAATATTTAGAGGTACCCACTTGGTACAGGGAGGACGATCAGGGAGAATTTGAAGAACAGTTACACGTTTTTTTAGAAAGAGGGATAAAGAATGAACAGTAAAGCAAGAGTGATCGCAATGTGTGCCATTGCAGTCGTATTAAATGTAGTACTGGGTGAAGCGGTATCTATGTTGAAGATTCCATTATTGTTTTTAGATACAATGGGCACGATTTTTATTGCCGCCAATTTTGGGATGGGGTATGGAATCATCACGGGTGTAACAACCAATTTACTAATGGGATTAATTAGCGGGCCGCTTTCCATTCCTTTTGCGTTGGTAAATGTAGCGGTAGCCATTGTAGTAGCATTATTGGCGAAAAATGGCTTTGGCTATAAACAAGCGTTGATTGCAGGAATTTTATTAGCCTTTATTTGTCCAATGATCGGTGCCCCGATTCGTCTAGCACTATTCGGTGGATTTACTGGATCAGGTACGGATATCGTGATCATGGCACTCAGAGCTTCTGGGAAGGAAATGATCAGTGCAACTTACTGGGGTGCAGTTATGGGGAATGTCGTCGATAAGATTGTTTCGTGTCTGCTAGTCGCGTGGTTTGTTAAATTACCGCAAATGAAACGCTTTGCAGTAAAATGAGTATGAATAGCTTCTACGACTAAGGTGCTTAGTCTGGAAATTTTAAGGTGAGCTAGGATCAACCAGAACAGTTGAGACTAGCTTATTTTTTTTGCCTATTTTTGCCAAATGACAAAAATGTTAGACGAATTTAGGTTGTTTCAATGGTTGATAGTCTAGGAATATTTTATAGTAGCCCTAGAAATAAAAAGGAGCAATCAGTGATGAAAAAAATTTTGATTGGTTTAGTTAGTTTAATTGTCATCGCCTATGTAGGCTTACAAATAGCAGATAAAGTCGTGAAGGGCGGCGATGATTATTATGTCCAAATCACGACAGACGGTCAACGAATTGAAGAGAAGGATACGAGTGGAAATACATATGTAGACTATAGCTATTCGTTGCCGGGCTATGACAAAGCTGGCAATAAAAAAATGCTGGATTTCAATGCCTCAAAATCTCGTCCTTTACGTCGCGAAGCGTTTCTTAAAGTTACCTGGAACGAAAAGAAGGGCGTAACTTCTTACGAAGAGGTGCAACAAAAAGAGGTTCCGAAAAAGGCCGCGGAAAAATTAGGTGTTTGATCATTTCGCGGACTGTACAGAGAAAAAGAAGCAATTAGGAGTGAAAGTATGGAAAAAATTGTATCAGTGAATGAAGTAAAGAAAACCTATGGAAAAGGCAATCAGAAAAAGACGCAAGCCTTAAAGGGAATTTCTTTTGAAGTTGAAAAAGGCGAATTTGTCGGAATTATGGGAGCATCCGGTTCAGGTAAATCAACGTTATTGAATCTATTGGCTACTTTGGATAAGCCTACAGATGGGAAGATTCGAATCAACCAAGCGGATGTAACAAAATTATCAGGCAACAAGCTAGCTGATTTTCGTAGTCGCGAAATTGGATTCATTTTTCAAGATTTTAACCTGCTGGAAAATTTAACTGCAGCGGAAAATATCGCGGTTCCTTTATCTTTACAAGGCGTGAAGGCCAAAGAGATACATCGCAGAGTCTCAGAGGTAGCCAAACGATTGTCAATCGACAGTATTTTGAATAGCTATCCTGCTCAAATTTCAGGAGGGCAAAAGCAACGTGTCGCTGCCGCTCGGGCTTTGATCACGCAGCCAACGATCCTATTAGGAGATGAACCGACAGGAGCACTGGATTCCAACAGTGCTCGCGATCTATTGGATACGATGGAGGAATTGAATCAAAAGGATCAGGTATCGATTTTATTAGTCACTCACGACCCTTTCTCCGCTAGCTACTGTCAACGGATTTTATTTATCAAAGACGGAGTGATCTATCAAGAGGTTAAACGTGAAAATCAAACACGAGAAGCTTTCTATCGTCAGATTTTAAGCATTCTCGGTAACTTGGAACAGTAGGGGGACTTTCGATGCTTTTAAAATTATCACTTACTGGGATCAAAGGACGCCTGAGAGATTACGTGGTGCTGTTTTCAGGCTTAGTTGTCGCTTCAGGAATCTTTTATATGTTCGAAGGCTTAGCAACGAACGAGGCCTTTTTGAAAAACAATTCTATGATTAATTCAGTGGTTATGATTTTCCATCTAGGGACGGTACTGCTTTCGATCATCACCTTCGTATATATTTTGTATGCGAACTCGTTTTTGATGTCGATGCGACAAAAGGATTATGCGATGTTTATGATGCTTGGTGCAAAAGGACGAAAGATTGCTCAATTGATCTTTATTGAAACCTTTGTCGTGGGCGTTGGGGCTACTTTAGTCGGAGTGATTCTCGGTATCGGCTTGAGTGGTGTTGTACAGCAGTTATTGGTCAAGCAATTAGAGATTAAGATCACTCATTTTACAGCGGTTAATTCCTCTGCAGTTCTCTTTACATTGATCTTTTTCACCGTTATTTTCTTAATAGCGGCCTTTGTCAATGCCATGACGATCGTGAGAAAACCGATCCTGAATCTGCTGCGGGCAAGTGAAACACCGCTCCCTGCAAACCGTAAAGTAATTACTTTGATTCTTGAAGTTATTGCGGGTATTGCCTTTTTAGGGATTGGCTATTACATGATGACCCAGGTAATGACCTTAGCCTTCTTAGCTTTGATTATTGCGTTGGTTACGATTGTTTTAGGAACATACTTTGTTTTTCATTCGATCCTGATTTTTGTATTGGATCTTTTGAAGCGCAGCGACAGTATCGCCTTGAAGAAATTGAACAATTTTACCCTGTCACAGCTAAGTTTCCGTATCCAAGATTACACGCGGATATTATCCATGGTAGCGATGCTTTTTGCGCTGGCATTAGGAGCAATCACTGTGGGACTCGGGTTCCACAATGAGATCATGAAAATGACAGATGCAACCTCCGCTTATGATTTAGTTTTGAATAATGGTCAAGCGTTCAACACCTCAGAGTTGGAGAAGATTGACGCGACCTCGGATGTGGCTTATCAACAAAAGGAAGATAAGGACACTATTTATTATGATCGCGGGCAATTCAATCAAACGCCGTTCATGGCGAAGGAATTTACTACTAGCCGAGAAACGAAAAAGAAGAGCTATGATGGAGAAACACTGGCGAAGGATCTGACTGCTTCGGATCAACTGCGTTCGTTAGAGCTACCCGAGCAAAGTACGAAGAAGCATCAATTTTTGTCCAGTGAAGAATTTGCGGCGTTACCAATGAAAGCCACAGAACTCCGTCTGATTCATGTGTCAGATTTTTCGAAGGATAAAGCCGCTTTAAAACAGTTAGCGGAAGAGAATTTTGTTAAAAACCCGACCATTAATAAAGATATGGGCAGTATGAATCAAAAAGCGCTGGTGTATGAATTGTATAATGCGTTATTCTCAGGTTTTGAATTTATGGGCTTTTTCCTAGGTATCGCCTTTTTAACAATGTTGGCCAGCTGTCTGATGTTCAAAATTTTATCTGGTGCAAAAAGCGATATTCAACGCTACAGTATGCTGGAAAAAATTGGAACACGTCGTAAGCTTTTAAAACAATCGATTCGTAAAGAGATCGGTATTCTATTTTTAGTGCCGGGATTGTTGGGCGTTACACATGTATTATTTGGTCTGCAGCTATTTAAAACATTGATGAGTGATCCTTACAGCAACATTTGGCTGCCATTCTTGATTTTCTTTGTCCTGTACTTTATCTACTATCTATTGACAGTATGGATCTACACAGGAATTGTGATGAAACACGAGGACTAAAAAAGGGGCTGGGACATAAATCCAGCTCCATAAAAATAGGCATCAGAGAAAATCATCGATTTTCTCTGATGCCTATTTATTTTCCCTACAAATAAAGAGAACTCTCTGATAAACTTAAAGCGTCGAAACAAAAAGTCTGGAGGGTTCTCTTATGTTTAAAAAGTATAACACAAATCAGGTCGTTTTACCGCTAGATCTTACACTTGTCATTCCTGAAAATGATATTGCTAGACTCATCGATTCTTTTATTGAGAGCATCCCGGATTCAGAATTTGAGGCTTTCAAACATGATCGCGGGGCGAGCTCTTTTCACCCGCGCATGATGTTGAAGTTGCTTCTATGCGCTTACGCGCAATCAATCACCTCTGGTCGTAAGATTGAAGGGTTGATGAAAGATAGTATTCGAATGATGTGGCTCGCGCAAGGGCACGAACCTAGTTATCGCACAATCAATCGGTTCAGAGTCGATTCTCGGGTGTTGCCTCTGATTCAGACTTGTTTTGTCCAACTGCGTTCGCACTTGGTAGAAACGAATCAAATAACCGAAGAAGCTATTTTTATTGATGGCACAAAAATTGAAGCTGCGGCCAATAAATACACCTTTGTTTGGAAAACTGCCATAGAGAAAAATCACAAGAATTTAGAAAAAAAATCCTTAGAAGCTTATCAAACGCTCGTCGAACAAGAGATCATCCCAGCACTTGAACGGGAATCTGATGGTGAATTATCAAAAGAGGAAATTCATGCGCTCACTACTCGTTTGACTGAAACAGTCGAACAATACGACGAAGCAATTGAACAAGAACCTGTCGGTTCTGTTCGTAAGCAGCTTCGCTCCAAACGCAAACTGCCAAAGGCTCAGCTCAAACATTTCCGCTCCCATCAAGAACGTGTTCAAAAATATGAGCACCAGTATCGTATTCTAGGTGATCGCAAAAGCTATTCCAAGACAGATACAGATGCGACATTCATGCGAATGAAAGAGGATCACATGCGTAATGGGCAATTGAAAGCTGGCTATAACCTTCAAATCGCTACGAACAACCGATATGTATTAGGGTATGATCTTTTTGCGAACCCTACAGATACTCGAACCCTTCAACCCTTTTTAGAAACGTTGCAGGCGCAATTTCTCCCTTTCCCCCTTACATTGTAGCGGATGCAGGCTATGGCTCAGAAAGTAATTATCGCTTCTTTGAGGATGAGCTTCCTCAACAGACACCGTTGATTCCTTATAGCACGATGATCAAGGAACAGAGTAAGAAATGGCAAGCCGACGAAAAGAAAGTCATGAACTGGGACTATTTTGAAACGGATGATTACTACGTCGATCCTAAAGGCGTTCGCTTCAACTTCAACACTTATCGTACAGAAACAGATGACTACGGATTTGAACGAGAGTTCAAAGAATATGTGGCCGAAGCAAAGGATGCTAATCAGAAGAAACTACCAGAGGCATTCACACCAGGCGGCTATCGAAGAAAAATCAAAGTCAATCCGTCATTAGAATATTTCAAAGCGCAACAACGAGACTTGCTTTCAGCACCAGAAACCAGTGCAATCTATGCCCAGCGTAAGATTGACGTGGAATCAACTTTTGGTCATCTGAAGGCTTGTTTGAAATGGACACGCTTTTCCGTTCGAGGGAAAGACAAAGTAAAAAATGAAGTAGGGATCGCCTTAATGGCAGTCAATATGAAGAAAATGATGCTTAATAGGCAACATGAGAGCAATACGGGGAAATCAAGTTATAAAAAAACAGGGATCAAAATCGAAAAAGCGATTTTGATCCCTGTTTTTAGTTGAGCTTAGGATTTATGTCCCAGACCCTTTCTATTCTTCAATATAGGCTAAGATATCTCCTGGCTGGCATTCCAGTACCTTGCAAATCTCATTAAGGGTAGAAAAACGGACGGCTTTTGCTTTGCCGGTTTTGAGCACAGAGATATTGGCATTGGTCATACCGACTCTCTTTGCCAGCTCCCCGGACGACATTTTTCTTTTTGCCAGCATGACATCTAAATTTACTTGAATCATTATTTTGCCTCCTTTTGTAACTCTCGCTTAAATAGTCAATTCATTTTCTTCTGCGATCAAATTGGCTTTTTCCAAAATTTTCGCCAGCGCCCAAACAATCGCCGCACCGACAATATAGGTCAAATCCATGAGAGCACTGTCTGTAGCAAAGCCTTGGAAAGAGGCATATAAATCAGGAAGACCTGAAGTTATAGATAATAGCAACATGATGACAGCGATTTTTTTAGCCATTTCGACATTATCTCTTACAAAAATATAGTCCATTTCTAGATTCTTAAAGAAGTTGCGGACAAACAAGAACAGGATACCATACAAGATAATGTTTGCTATCAGCAGCAAGAGAAAAATCGGTGAAGACAAGATATCAAAGGTATAGCGCCCAAAAGGCAGGCTGTCTACACTGACAACAGATAATTCCTGTGAGACAGTAGGAAGATTAAAGAGAACGGCCATCACCAGCAATCCTACAGCCGCGATCCCCATAATACCAACAAAAAAACTAAATACCCATTTCAACCCTTTAAATACACTTTTTTCTGAATTCATTTTCATACACTCCTTATTTCTTTGATTTATTTGTTGAGTTAACTATACCCATCGATTTAAACAAAGTCAATAAAAATTTATCGAAAAACGATAAAAATATATCGAATAAGAGATTCGAATCATTTAGGAGTGTTCTAGTGATTTCCCAAGGAATGTTGTCTTACCCTAGAAAAAAGAGTGATAAAGGCTGGACTATTTTGTTATTTTATGGATAATTATTAAGATTATGAATTTTTTGTGTCTTAGGAAATTTTCATTTGACGACGAAAAGTCAATTAACTAGCGGTTCATTCCTTAAAATTTGAAGGAAAGATCATTTTTCGTTCAAAAAATATAAAATTCTCTACCGAATCCCATATAAAAATGCATATTTTTTAATTCTGCTCTATAGTAATAGCGGACAATTTAATAAGGAAAGAAGTGTTCCGGATGAACCGGGTAAAAAAAGCTTTTACCAATCGTTGGCTTATCTTATTGACGGTCAGCGTGCTGTTTTGGGCAAAGACGATCTTAGCCTACTATGTAGATTTTTCATTAGGTGTGGAAGGGTCCATTCAATACTTCATTTTATGGATCAATCCAATTGCTACGACATTGCTGCTTTTTGGGGTGTTTCTTTACGTCAAAAAAATTAAGCCAGCCTTGATCGTATTGTTTTTGATGGATCTGTTAAATACCTTGATCCTATATTTGAACGTGATTTTTTATCGCGAGTTTACTGATTTTGTGACGATCAAATCGATTTTAGGATTTTCAAAGGTATCACAGGGAATTTCAGGCAGCTCCTTCGCTTTAATGAAACCCCATGATATTTTTTATTGGGTAGATATACTCGCTTTCTTAGGAATATTGATTTATATTTTTGCGAAACGAAAGGAAATCGTCAGCAAGCCCGTCAAAAAAACTTTCGCAGTAGCAGTCAGCTGTTTAGCAGCCTTGACCTTCTCAATCAATTTATCGTTAAGTGAGGCGAATCGCCCACAATTACTGCAACGAACCTTTGACCGGTCTTATATCGTTAAATATTTAGGATTAGACGCCTTTACTGTTTACGATGGGATCAAAACGGAGCAGACAAACAGTGTACGTGCCCATGCATCAAGCAATGGATTAACAGACATTTTAAAATATACGAAAAGTCATTACGCAGCTCCTGATCCAAGCAAATACGGCATCGCCAAGGGAAAGAATATTATTGTGATCCACTTGGAAAGCTTCCAACAATTTCTGATCAATATGAAGGTGGATGGACAAGAGGTTACACCATTTTTGAACAGTTTGGAAAATGACAACAAGCAAACGCTGGCTTTTGATAATTTCTTCCATGAGGTTGGTCAAGGCAAGACCAGCGATGCAGAAAACATGCTGGAAACAGGGACCTTTGGGTTGCCACAGGGGTCATTGTTTACGCAACTAGGTTCAGACAATACCTTCCAAGCAGCGCCAGCAATCTTGAATCAGCAAGCCGGCTATACCAGTGCAGTTTTCCATGGGAATGTTGGCAGCTTCTGGAATCGCGACCATGTCTATAAAAATTTAGGGTATCAAAATTTCTTTGATCGTTCCTACTTTAATCAGTCAGATGAAAGTTTAGGCTATGGCATTTTGGATAAGGACATGCTGAAGGAAACGGTGGGGCACTTAGAGCACCTGCAACAGCCCTTCTATACGAAATTTTTAACCGTAACAAATCATACACCGTATTTAACGGATGATAAGAACTTCAACTTCCCAGCTTTAAAAACAGGCAACAGTACAGTGGATGACTATGTGCGCACGGCTCACTATTTAGACGAATCCTTGCGTCAATTCTTTGATTATCTGAAAGCTTCAGGGATCTATCAAAACTCGATCTTTATGATCTACGGAGATCACTTTGGAATTTCCGACAGCAATAATAAGGATCTGGCTAAAGCACTAGGAAAAGATCCAACGACTTGGGATAAATTTGATGATGCGCAGATGCAGCGAGTACCATTGATGTTCCATATTCCCGGCTATACAAAGGGCGGTATCCAGCATCAATATGGCGGCGAAATTGACGTCTTACCAACGCTGCTGCATTTAATGGGCATTGATACGAAAAAATATATTCAATTTGGGACGGATTTATTTTCACCTCAGCATGATCAAACCGTTGCTTTTCGAAACGGGGACTTTGTCTCACCAAATTACACGGAATTAGGCGGAGAGACCTATGACAATAAAACCGGTGAGAAGGTTGATCCAACAGCCTTGAATATTGAATCGGAGATCGATAAGCAGCAGAAGCAGGTCAAACAAGCCTTAAGCTTATCCGATAAGTTGAACCAAGAAAATCTCTTGCGTTTCTACACACCAGAAGGCTTCACGCCCGTCGATCCGAAAAAATACGATTATCATGATTTAGATAAGAAAAATACGGCGATTGAAAAAGAAAAGGGTAGTCAATCAACCAGTCTTTACTCGAAGAATGGTAACAAAACGACCGCCAACCTTTATCCGCCAATACAGTAAGTTCAAGAAGAAGTATCCAATGGAAGGATGCTTCTTTTTTGTGCCCAACTTTTCGGAAAAGCCAAAAAGCATTTAGAGGATAGAACTTTATGACAGGTTTCGTTGAAGCAACTGTGAAGCGAAAATAGAAACGCGCGTTTTCTTCTACGTCTATTTCTCGTTGATAGAACCTTTAAAAAGGGCTGGATTCCCACACATTCCCGCCAATCTAGTGATTCAGCAATTGGCTGATTATTTGATAAAACAAATGGGAAAGCGATAAAATCAGTAAGTCATAAAAGGCATCTTTTAAAAAAGCGGGGGTACGTTCCTTTAAAGTTTTCAGCATAATAATCATCCCTTCAAAATTAAGATAAAACCTACTCTAGATAGTGAAGCTTATCGCTTGCTTAAAAGGTTCTAAGAAAACGTAAAACAATCGATCCATTTGATTCAGAGACTGTTTCGGCTTAAGATAGAACTATAGTGGAAAAAGGCGGGGTGGGTATGGCAGCTATTGAGCATATTATTCAAACATTTTTTCATCCGATCGTTCTATTACTGGATGTCCTATCAATTGCTATTATTATCGTGGGAGCAGTGCTTGCTTTTGTGAAGCTGCTTCATCACGGAAGCAACAATGAATTTTCTTCTGTTTTACAAAAAAATAAATACATCAAGGCTTATTTAGGCAGCTATATTTTGTTAAGCTTAGAGTTTCTAATCGTGGCGGATATAATTGAAACGATCATTAATCCAACCTTTCAAGACATTATCAAATTGGGATTGATTGTCGTCATCCGAACGATGATTTCTTATTTTTTAAATAAGGAAATCAGTGAATTTTCTGATGAAGAAGCGAAGAGATAGAAAGAAAATGATGTGGAAGGATAACTCAATAAGTTAGTAATTTTTTAAAAGAAAGAAGTAAACGTATGGAAGACTATTTCTTTCTTTTTTTCTTTGCGATTTGTTATTGATTCCCGCTTGAAGGAGTGGTATGATTATTTTGTTTCGGGAGTGGATGGGTTCTGGTGTTCCCTCTGGTCTTCAAAACCAGTATGAGGAGTTAGGAGCTTCTTGGGTGGGTTCGATTCCCACACATTCCCGCCAATATGACCTTAATCACCGATGTTGCTAGATTTAGAATTCTTTCTAAGTAGAGGAGCATCGGTTTTTTATTTTTTAAAGGATTGGAGAGATTAAAGTAATGAAGGAATACAAATTTGAATCCCAGATATATGCTTCTGAAGTCGGTAAAGGGGGCGCCTATATTATTTTTCCTTACGACATTCGAGAAGAATTTGGTAAAGGGCGTGTCAAAGTCCGCGCCACCTTTGATGGTTTTGACTACCAAGGGAGTATCGTAAACATGGGCGTAAAAAACGAAGACGGCAGTATTTGCTATATTTTGGGAATTCGGAAGGATATTCGAAAGAAGATCGAAAAAGATATCGGTGATACTGTCTCTGTCCGTGTTTTTGCCATGGAATAAAAGCCAATTGTTTAAAAGGCTATTTTGATAGTTAGAGTAAGTTTTCGTAAGAACAAGGAAAGAAATACTCATAGATATGTATGGAAATGAACTGAATGATGAAAATTTGTTCGGACATATATGGCGATATTTTGAATTTTCTGTTACTCTGTATACAAATACTTAGTGAAGGAAAGGGCAGGCTATGAACCAATCAAAATATCAGACGATCGCCGATGAATTGAAATCAAGGATTCTTTCTGGTGAATACAAAGAAAATACGGCGATTCCGCCAGAATTACAGCTACAAAAAGATTATCAGGTAAGCCGACACACGATCCGCCAAGCGATTGCCTTGCTTGTGAATGAAGGCTTTCTTAGAAAAGAAAAGGGTTCGGGAACTTACGTAGATATAAAGTATAAACAAGAAAGTAAAGCGCCAAGCAATAATCATAAAACCATTGGTGTTGTTACCACCTACTTATCTGATTACATTTTCCCTTCGATTATTCGCGGCATTGAAAAGACGTTAAGGGAAAAAGGCTATTCGCTTTTATTAGCTAGCACGAATAATGATTTTCAACAAGAAAAGCAATGTATCGAAAAAATGATCACTCAAGGGGTGGAGGGGTTGATCGTTGAACCGACCAAAAGTAATCAGTACAATCCGAATCTAGCACTGTATGTTCGCTTAAGAGAGCAGGGGATTCCGATGGTTATGATCAATGCTGTTTACGAAGAAATCAGTGCGCCTTTTATTTGCGTAGATGATGTTGAGAGCGGCTTTTTAGCGACAGACTATTTGATCAAAAACAATCATAAAAAGCTGCTGTTAGTCACAAAAATAGATGACCTCCAAGGGAAATATCGGATGAAGGGATTCATTAAGGCCTGTGAGAAATCTGGTATCCAATTTTCTCCAGAGGACATCATTACCTTTGAAACAGAAACAAGAAAAACCATTTTCGATCAGGTCCAGGCGCGATTGAAAGAAGAGCCTCAGATTACAGGGCTTGTTTGCTACAACGATCAGGTGGCTAGCAGCTTAATCGATCGTCTAAGTGCAAATGGCTTACAGATTCCTCAAGAGCTTTCGGTAATTGGAAATGATAATTCTGCCTTGAGCAAAATAGGGAATGTGAAGCTTACGACCTTGAATCATCCGAAGGAACAGATGGGACAGGATTCGGCTAATTGGATCATCGAAGCGATCGAAGAAGGTCGCGATCCAGAGAATATCCTCTATGAACCAACGTTAATTGAAAGAGATTCAGTCACACCATTATAAATCATCAAAAAAGCAGCTCGTAGTAGGAGCTGCTTTTTTTGCGTGTTCAACGGAATATTTGTACGAACAAAAATAAATAATCGGTTGACATGTACGTACATAAATTGTATGATAACGGTAACAAATAGAGAGCAAGGGAGGAGATTCCTATCAAAACGAAGGAAATGATCGCAAAAATCAAACTGGATATCATGGATGGCCGGACAGCTTTAGGAATCGAGTTTGGTTCTACACGAATCAAGTCAGTCTTGATTGGATCAGATTTGGTGCCGATTGCTGCAGGAAGCTTTGAATGGGAAAATGCCTTAGAAAATGGAATTTGGACGTATTCATTAGAGGATATTTGGAAGGGCTTACGAGTAAGCTATCGCAAAATGGCAACGGAAGTCTTCGAGGAGTATGGTGAAACTTTGTCGACGATCGGCTCGATCGGCTTTAGTGCCATGATGCATGGTTATATGGCCTTTGATAAAGACGATGAATTGCTGGTTCCTTTTAGAACTTGGCGCAATGCCATCACAGCCGAAGCGGAAGAAAAGCTGACGGAGGCTTTTCAATACAACATTCCACAACGCTGGAGTATCGCGCACCTTTATCAAGCAATTCTAAATCAGGAAGAGCATGTAAGCGAGATTCACTTCTTGACCACCTTAGCAGGCTACATTCATTGGCAGATGACCGGACAAAAAGTCTTGGGTGTTGGCGATGCCTCCGGCATGTTTCCAATTGATACGGAGACAAAGAATTATGATCAACAAATGGTGGAAATTTTTAGCCAGTTGACTGAAGGAACGGCCTTTACTCAAGAATTAAGTCAAGTATTACCGAAGGTGCTGCTTGCAGGAGAAGCCGCTGGAACGTTGACGCAAGAAGGCGCATATCTGCTTGATCCTACAGGAACATTGCAGCCAGGGATTCCGCTTTGTCCCCCTGAAGGAGATGCGGGAACTGGGATGGTTGCGACGAACAGTGTGCGTCAAAGAACGGGAAATGTCTCAGCTGGAACCTCGGCCTTTGCCATGATCGTCCTAGAGGAGAAGTTAAAAGAAGTTCACCCAGAAATAGATTTGGTGACGACGCCGATGGGGGATCTCGTGGCGATGGTTCACACCAATAATTGTTCCTCTGAAATTAACGCTTGGGTCCATTTATTTAAAGAATTTTCTGAAGCGTTGGGATTGGATATTAGTACAGAAAAGCTGTATACCACACTGTTTGAAAAGGCTTTGGAGGGGGATCCTGACTGTGGAGGGCTGCTTTCTTATGGGTATCACTCTGGTGAGAATATTACCGGAATGAATGAAGGACGACCATTATTTATCCGTACACCTGAGAGCAAGTTTGACTTAGCGAACTTCATGCGTCTGCATTTATCCAGTGCCTTTGGAGCGATGCGAATCGGGATGGAAATTTTGAAAAAGGAAACAATTCGAATTGATAAATTAGTCGGACATGGCGGAATCTTCAAGACCCCTGAAGTCGGTCAACGAATTTTAGCCTCAGCAATGGAAGCGCCTGTGACCGTGATGGAAACAGCTGGCGAAGGCGGTGCTTGGGGTATTGCTTTGCTAGCGGCCTATCAGTCGGAGGAAGTGCTCACACTAGCAGAATTCTTAGAGCAGAAGGTGTTCGCAGGCAGTGAAGGAGTAACACTTGAGCCGAAGGAAGAGGATCTGCAGGGCTATAGCGAATTTATTGAACGGTATGAAAAAGGTCTGAAGATTGAAGCAGAAGCCATCCAAGCGTTGAAATAAGGAGAGAGTCCCATGTTAGAACAACTAAAAGAAGAAGTTTTTCAAGCGAATTTAGAACTACCAAAGCAAGGATTAATCAAGTATACCTGGGGAAATGTTAGTGCTTTTGATAAGGAGACCGGCTATTTTGTCATCAAGCCTAGCGGCGTAAGCTATGACGAAATGAAGGCTTCGGATATGGTGGTCGTTGATTTAGAGAATACTGTCATTGAAGGAGAATTAAATCCTTCCTCAGATACACCAACCCATGCGGTCTTATATCAAGCTTTTCCTGAAATCGGCGGTATCTGTCACACGCATTCTACTTGGGCAACGATTTGGGCGCAGGCAGGATTGGATTTACCAGCGATGGGAACCACGCATGCAGATACTTTTTACGGAACGGTGCCATGTGCCAGATTTTTAACCCAAAAAGAAATAGATGACGGATATGAACATGAAACAGGCAAGGTCATTATCGAAACCTTCAAGAAACGAGACATAGATGTGATGGAAATCCCTGGTGTTTTACTTCACGGACATGGGCCGTTTACTTGGGGGAAAGATGCTAAAAGTGCCGTTATGAATGCGGTCGTTTTGGACGAAGTAGCGAAGATGAATCTCTTTGCGCGTCAGTTAAACAGCTTTGCAGAGGAGCTGCCGCAACGAGTTTTAGATAAGCACTATTTAAGAAAACACGGAAAAAATGCCTATTACGGGCAAGGAAATTAAACTCACTATTATAAAGGAGCGAACAGGAATGTTAGAAGTAAGCAAAAAAGAATTTTGGTTTGTCGTAGGATCACAACATCTATATGGAGAAGAAGCATTAAAGAGCGTGAAGGCAGACGCAGAAGCAATCGTTAAGGGTCTGAATGACAGCGGGAAAATGAAGTACTCAATCGTCTTGAAGGAATTAGCGGTAACATCCGATACGATTACAAAAATCATGAAGGAAGTCAATTATCGTGATGATGTAGCAGGTGTCATTACTTGGATGCATACCTTCTCACCAGCAAAAATGTGGATTCGCGGCACAAAATTATTGCAAAAACCTTTGCTGCATTTAGCGACACAATTTAATGAAAGCATTCCTTGGGATACGATCGATATGGATTTCATGAATTTGAACCAGTCGGCTCATGGAGACCGTGAGTACGGCTTCATCAATGCCCGCTTGAAAAAACAAAATCAAATTGTTGTCGGCTACTGGCAAACGGATAGTGTGCAACAACAAATCGCTGACTGGATGGATGTCGCTGTCGCATACAATGAAAGCTTCAATATTAAGGTAGCGCGCTTTGGGGACAATATGCGTAATGTTGCCGTCACTGAAGGGGATAAAGTCGAAGCGCAAATTCAATTCGGTTGGGTCGTTGACTACTTTGGTATCGGTGATTTAGTGCAGTATGTAGAGGCTGTCAAAGAGGAAGAAGTCGATGAGCTATTTGCTGAATACAAAAAATTATATGATTTTGATTATGGTGATTATGATCATGACACATGGGAAGCCCATGTCAAGGTACAGGCAAAGCAAGAAATTGGGATTCGCCGTTTCCTAGAGGCGGGTGATTACAACGCCTTCACCTCTAACTTTGAAGATTTGTACGGCATGCAGCAATTACCTGGATTAGCTGTTCAACGCTTAATGGCTGAAGGCTACGGCTTTGCAGGGGAAGGTGACTGGAAAACAGCGGCCTTGGATCGCTTAATGAAAGTAATGGCCCACAACGAAAACACTGGCTTCATGGAAGATTACACATACGAATTGGCTGCCGGCAAAGAAGCGATTCTGCAATCACATATGATGGAGGTCGATCCGACTTTAGCCGTGAACAAACCAAAAATTGTTGTTTCCCCATTATCAATGGGTGACCGCGAAGATCCTGCGCGCTTAGTATTTGATGGAAAAGCAGGGGACGGTGTAGTTGTTTCAATGGCGGACTTTGGTACCCACTATAAATTATTGATCAATGAGGTTGAAGCTTTTGAACCGACAGAAGCTGCGCCGAATTTGCCAGTTGCCCGCGTATTGTGGAAAGTAAAACCAAACTTCCATGATGGTGTCGGCCAATGGATTCAAACAGGTGGGGGACATCATACGGTTGTTTCGTTGAATTTGACGACAGAACAGATCATTACTTGGGCGAAATTGGTTGATTTAGAATACGTTACTATCAAGTAGGAGATAAGAATATTGGCTTGGATTTTTCTGAGCCAATATTTTATTCGACTAATAAAAGTAAAAATCACTATTAATTTTCGAAAAGGTATTTACATTTCTGGTAATTAAAGGTATATTGTACTAAAATAATAAAAGTAAAAATGACTAAAAAGGAGTCTTACTCATGGCAACTAATTTTGATTCAAAGGAATACTTAGGAAAAGTCGATGCTTGGTGGCGTGCAGCGAACTATATCTCAGTCGCGCAAATGTATTTAAAGGATAACCCGCTGTTAAGAAAACCACTAGAAAAAGAAGATGTGAAGACGCATCCTATCGGTCACTGGGGAACGATCGCAGGTCAAAACTTTTTATATGCGCATTTAAACCGTGCAATCAATAAATACGATTTAAACATGTTCTACATTGAAGGCCCTGGTCACGGCGGACAAGTAATGGTGTCCAATTCCTACATCGACGGCAGCTATACAGAGATCTATCCTGAAATCACTGAAGATGAAGCCGGCTTGAAGAAATTATGCAAAATGTTCTCATTCCCAGGCGGGATCGCTTCTCATGCGGCGCCAGAAACTCCTGGATCTATTCATGAAGGCGGCGAGCTGGGCTATGCCTTGTCTCATGCGACCGGCGCAATTTTAGACAACCCAGATGTTATTGCTGCGACAGTTGTCGGTGATGGTGAAGCAGAAACAGGTCCATTAGCTGGCGGCTGGTTCTCAAATGTCTTTATCAATCCAGTAAACGACGGTGCGGTATTGCCAATCGTTTACCTAAATGGCGGAAAAATTTCTAACCCAACGATTCTTTCTCGCAAAAGCGATGAAGATTTGAAGAAATACTTCGAAGGACTTGGCTGGAAACCTTACTTTGTTGAAGGAACAGATCCAGAAAAAGTTCACCCAATTATGGCTGAAACATTAGACAACGTAATTACTGAAATCAAAACAATTCAAGCAGAAGCTCGCAAAGGCAAAGCGGAAGATGCGGCAATGCCGAACTGGCCAGTGATCTTGTTCCGTACCCCTAAAGGCTGGACAGGTCCGCAAACGTGGGATGGCGAACAATTAGAAGGAACGTTCCGTGCGCACCAGGTGCCAATTCCAGTTGGTTCAGAAGACATGGAACATGCCGATAAATTAGTCGATTGGTTGAAATCATACCGTCCAGAAGAATTATTCGATGAAAATGGAAAGATCATTGATGAATTAAAAGAGATCTCACCAAAGGGCGATCGTCGCATGTCAACCAATCCAATTACAAACGGCGGGATCGATACAAAACCGATGAAGATGCCAAATTGGAAGCAATATGCGATTGATACAACGACCCCGGGTGCGGTAATGGCACAAGATATGATCGTCTTTGGTCAACAGGCTCGCGATATGATTACAGAAAACCCAACGAACTTCCGAATTTTTGGACCAGATGAAACAAAATCAAATCGCTTAAACAAAGTATTTGATGTAACCGATCGTCAATGGATGGAACCAAAAAACAGTACCGACGAATGGCAATCATCTGCCGGTCGGGTAATTGATGGTCAATTGTCTGAACACCAAGCGGAAGGCTTTTTAGAAGGATACGTCTTAACAGGACGTCACGGATTCTTTGCTAGCTACGAATCGTTCTTGCGCGTGGTGGATTCTATGTTGACACAACACTTCAAATGGATGCGTAAGGCTAGTGCCCATGCATGGCATAAGGAATATCCAGCATTGAACTTGATCGCGACATCTACTGTATTCCAACAAGACCATAACGGTTATACGCACCAAGATCCAGGCGTCTTGACTCATTTAGCTGAAAAGAAACCTGAATTTATCCGTGAATACTTGCCAGCCGATGCTAACAGCTTGATGGCGGTAATGGATAAAGCGATGCAAGACAAACAAGTTATCAACCTAATTGTTTCAAGTAAACACCCACGTCCACAATTTTACTCTGCCGATGAAGCAGAAGAACTCGTTGAAAAAGGCTTGAAGGTCATTGACTGGGCAAGTACCGACGAAGGGCAAGAACCAGATCTTGTGATCGCAGCCGCAGGGACCGAACCAAACTTAGAGGCTCTAGCCGCTGTATCGATCTTAAACAAACAGTTCCCTGATTTGAAGATCCGTTTTGTCAATGTAGTGGACATTTTGAAATTACGTCATCCAGATATTGATCCTCGTGGATTAACAGATGAAGAATTCGATGCAATCTTTACTGCGGACAAACCAATCGTCTTTGCTTTCCACGGCTACGAAGGGATGGTTCGTGATATCTTCTTTGATCGTCACAATCATAACTTGCGTATCCATGGCTACCGTGAAAATGGGGACATCACGACACCGTTTGATATGCGTGTCTTCAGCGAATTAGATCGCTTCCACTTAGCACAGGATGCGGCTAACGCTGTCTACGGAGAAGAAGCACAATCGTTCTCTAACGAAATGGATGAAACATTAACAAAGCACCATGACTTCATTCGAACAGAAGGCCGAGACATTCCAGAAGTTGAAGACTGGAAATGGGAAGCCTTGAAACGTAAAGAATATCATTTTAGCTAAGAATAGCTGAATGACTAAGAACCGCAATCATCGCCAGTTTACTGGACGGATTGCGGTTCTTTTTTTCTTGTTATTGAATTTTCTTGCGATACTCCTTTGGTGAAAGGCCTTCTTTCCGCTTAAAAATATAGCTAAAGTAATTGGGATCATTGTAGCCGATCTCTGAGGCGATCGTTGCTAATTTCCAGTCCGTTTCCTTTAATAAGCGTTTTGCCTCTGTAAGTCGTTGTTCGGTTAAGTATTCAATAAACGTTTTCCCGAGTGCCTGTGAGAATACTGTACTGAAATGGGAGCTGCTTAAATTAATGTGTGTCGCCACACTGCCTAAGGTCAGGTCTGAATCTGAGAAATGCTGCTTAATGTAAGTGATAGAGTGTTCTAAAAGCTCGCGATATTGTCCCATACTGTCACTAATGATTGTTCTTTTTAAAAAGGCCAGCGATTGCTCAATATAGGTACGGAATAAAAGCGTGTCGGAAACGATCGTTGACAGCTTTCCTTGTGAAGGAAGCGGGAAAGGCTCTTTTGATTGTTTATTTCGTTCGCTGATCAGCGGATTTAGTTGGTTTAGTAAAAATAGCCTAAATAATAACGGATTTTCGTCCCTCTCTGTTTTCTGAATAATTTCTTCGACGAGGTGCGGAAGCTCCTTGTTACTGATTTGTTCGAGCTTCTCTTTTAACGGAAGCGACTGTTGGTATTTTTGGAATTGCTCATTAAAATCTTGATAATGAAGAACGTTTTGCTTAGTTTTGATCACGGAATATTCCAACAGCTGCTTCGCTGTTTCATAGCTATTTTCAATTTCGCTGATTCGTTCTACCGGGTGACCGATCGCCACGACGAGATTGGATTCACCTGTGTTTAGTTCAGAGTATAGTTTGATCGCTGTATCCTCCGCCTTTTTTAAGAGTGTCGCTTGGTTTGGATGAAAGATCATGATTTTAATGAAGCGGGAGGAGAGGCAGGAGAAGAGCAGCTCCTCATCCGAATGAAATAGTCGGGATAGTTTTTCTCGAAAGCGTTCATAATCCGCAAAGTTCTTGTTGAGATAGTTGGTGACAAGAAGTACGATGTATTTTTTACCTGCGATTTGTCTGTTTAAACGACGCGCCTCTTCGATTGCTTCAGAGGTAGACCACTGATTGCCAAAAATCGCATTTAGAAAAAGATTTTTTTGGACATCGAAGGAATAAGTGTCAACAGGAATGGGCTGCTTTTTTTGCTCCAATCGTGCGATTACTTTTTCGAGACTGCTTTTTAATTCGTCGTGCTTGATGGGCTTTAGTAAATATTCCGCGACCTGTAAGTGAATCGCGGCTTTGGCATAGGTAAACTCATCGAACCCGCTGATAAAGATAATTTCTGTAGCAGGAAAGCTTTTTTTGACTTCCTGAGACAGTTCGATACCGTTCATAAAGGGCATGCGAATATCTGTTAATAGAATATCTGGCTGCTCCTCTAAGATCAGAGAAAGGGCTACCTCTCCGTCACTTGCTTCCCCAACAACTTCGAGGGGAAGTGTCTCTGCCAGCTGATTTAAGTTTCGCTTTAACGATTCACGAATCAAGTGTTCATCTTCGACTATAAATACCTTAAACATCTTTTAGGGCTCCTTCTTCCATAATAGGAATAATTACGTGGACCGTCGTCCCAGTATCTACTATGCTTGTGATTTCAATTTTCGCTTGTTTGCCATAATAAAGCAGCAGGCGTTTATTTACGTTAAACAGGCCATAGCCAGCATTAAAATCAGTATCCAAGCCATTTTTCAGCTCTAAATTGATTTCCTGCAGCTTCTCTGGCGGAATGCCTTTTCCATTATCAATAACATAAAAGTGGATATGCCTTTGGTCATCTAAAAAGGCCTGTACAATGATTTTTCCAGTCCTTCGTACCAGCTTTGTTCCGTGATAAATCGCGTTTTCAATAAGGGGCTGTAAGATCATTTTCAGCATGGAGTAGTTCTTGATTTTATCTTCAATTTCAATCGAATAGGTCAAGGAATCTCCATAGCGAATTTGTAAGATGACTAAATAATCGGTAATGTGCTTGATTTCCTTTTCCACGGGAATCCAATCCTGCCCCTGACTCAGAGAAATTCGAAAGAAATCGGAGAGGGCATAGGTCATCTCTTTGACTTTATCCACGTCATTCATTTCCGCCAAGACAAGGATGGCATCTAAACTGTTATAAATAAAGTGAGGGGTGATCTGTGCCTGAAGGACTCGTACTTCACTTTGCGCAAGGTTGTATTGCTTCAAGGCATTTTCTTCTAAAAGCACTACGAGGTTATCTGCCATCTCGTTCATGCTGTTGCTTAGCTTTAACAGTTCGTTGCCCGGCAATGTTTTAATTCGATAGTTGAGCTTCCCATCGGATAAGGCGTCTGCCATTTTGATCATTTCATCCATCGGCTGTTGAATTTGTTTGACTAGTCGTTGATTGGTTTTTCTTGTAAATAGAATGATCAAACAGATGATCACGCCTTCAATGATAGACAAAACAATGATGGAACGCCGGACCTGTTCACTATGATTGGCAGCTAGCTGAATCTCGACGGTAACAAAATCTTGAAGAATATCATGAACGAGTTTGGTAGCGGCTTCGACTTGATTCATTAATTCTTGATTTTCATTAAATGGTGCATCCTGCTGGACATTTCCAACGATTTTTTCTAAGAAGCTGTTCACATTGTCTAACGAACGAATCACAATATTCAATGTCGCACGTTCCTGAGCACTTTGTGTGTTCTCTTTTATTTGTCGGATTTCTTTCTTTACTCGGCGAACACTATTGCTTTCGGTAAACTCACTTGGCTTCGTTTGGCCATAGGTGAGGCTCCAGGCTTCCTCCATAATATTTTCTTCCACATCGTTTGCAATTCGATTTGCTTCAGAGATATTGCTGATGCTGCGTTCATAGGTGAAGAGGTAACGCGTATAAATCAAGACGCTGATAATTAGTGGAACGATGGATAAAATCAACATCAGCCAGCTGATTCGTTGAAGAAGTGCCTTTATACTTAACTGTTTTTTCATGGCCGCCTCCTAATAATTTCTTGGTGGGATGGTAGAAAGAGGATTTTGATCAGAAAAAACAGTATCAGAAACATAAATATCCTCAGAAATTGTTTCTTTAGCGAAGTAGCGTTTAACGGTATTTGCCACCAGCTCGCCCATAAAAGGATTGCATTCCACTACACAATTGACTTTGTGCTGCTTCAGCAAATCAATCATTTCCTTTTGGGCATCAATACTTACGATCACAAAGTTGTTCTCCATTTTCGCTGCTTCAAGAGCATCTAAGGCACCTAACGTCATTTCATCATTATGAGAATAGATGACATCAATATTTTGAAGTTTTCCTGCTTTGATCGCCTCCGAAAAAGCCTCCTTTGCCTTTAATCGGATATAATCACCAGTGATAGTTTGGGTGATCTTTATTCTAGGATCACGTCCGACCGTCTCAGCGAAACCATCATGGCGCAGACGTGTTGGAGAAGTATGGTCCGACCCTTTGATTTCAAAAACGTTTACGGACTCCTTCTCTTTTTTTTGATAATAATTCGAGACATATAAGCCTGCTCGTCCCCCCTGAGCTTTAAAGCTTGAGCCGATATGAGTCAGAAACAGATCGGTTCTTTCCGTGGCAATGTTGCGATCAACAATAATTACAGGGATCCCCGCTTTTTTTGCCTCTTCTAAAACGGTTTCCCACCCATTTTCCTGAATCGGTGAGAGAACGATCAAATCGACTTGATAAGCGATAAAGGTCATCACGTCTTGAAACTGCTGTTTAGGATCTGAAAAGCTGTTTCGTGCCATCACTTGATAATTTTGTTTTTCAAGTTCTTCGGTGATGGATTTATTTTGTGCTTTGCGCCAATTGCTTTCTGTACCAGCTTGAGCAAAACCAATTGTGCGTTCATTTTGATCTTCTGAGGGTTCGTTGTTTTGACAGCCCGTAAGCAGGAGAGCCAAAAGTACCAACAGAATAACTTGGATTTTTTTCACTTGTTTGCTCCTTTTTCTTTCTATTATATAGCGCTATCATTTCTAATTCTAACATGTTTAGGCATTTCAAAAGAATGTCAAGAATCACCAAAAAAAATCCAAGAAATATAGAATTTCGAAAAAAACTTCCAGAATATTTCAAGAAATCAAATAAGAATATTAATGAAAGCGTTTGCTGTTAATCGTAAACTAAGTCTATCAAATATGTTTTGGAGGGAAAAATATGAAACGAGGGTTCAAGAAAATGTTAGTCGCAGCTGCCTTACTAGTGGTGCTGCCAACGCTAGCTGCCTGCGGCGGTAAAGGAAACGCTTCAGGAGGCGACAAAGGCTATGTCGGAGTATCTATGCCGACCAAATCAGCAGAACGCTGGATCGCTGATGGCAACAATATCGTGAAGCAATTGAAAAAGAAAGGGTATAAAACAGATCTACAATATGGAGAAGATAAGGTCGAAAATCAAGTAGCGCAAATCGAGAACATGATTACGAAGGGTGTCGATACTTTAGTCATCGCATCCATTGATGGCTCCGCACTTACCGATGTTTTAGAAAAAGCACATCAGTCGGATATCAAAGTAATTGCTTATGACCGCTTACTAATGAATTCTAAGTATGTTGATTATTACGCTACCTTTGATAATTTCGGCGTAGGTGTTCTGCAAGCATCTTATATTGAAGAAAAATTAGGATTGAAGGATGGAAAAGGCCCTTACAATATTGAACTGTTTGGCGGATCGCCAGATGATAATAATGCACTGATTAATTACAACGGAGTCATGTCCGTCTTCAAACCTTATTTTGACAGTAAACAGCTAACAGTCCCATCTGGTCAAACGAAATTCAATCAAATCGCGACCTTGCGTTGGGATGGCTCAACCGCTCAGTCACGGATGGATAACTTATTGAGTGCTAATTATACCGATAAAAAATTGGATGCTGTGTTGTCACCTTATGATCCAATCAGTCTAGGAATTATCTCTTCATTGAAAGGTGTTGGCTATGGTTCAGCAGATAAGCCGCTTCCCGTAATTACTGGACAAGATGCAACGATCGCAGGAGTGAAATCAATTATCGCTGGTGATCAAACCGAAACGATTTTTAAGGATACACGTGTATTAGCAGACAACACTGTGGAAATGATCGAAGCGATTCACGACGACAAGAAGGTGCCAGTGAACGATGAAGAAACCTATGATAACGGAGAAAAAGTCGTTCCTACTTATTTAGCGAAGCCAGTGTCTGTAGATAAGGAAAACTACAAGCAGGAATTGATCGATACGAAATACTATACAGAAAAAGACTTAAGCGAATAAAAAAGGGAACGAGAAAAGTATGAGCAGTCTTCGTACTTTTCTCGATCCTCTTAATAAGGAAGTGGAGAAATGGCCGATTACATTTTAGAAATGAAAAACATCGTGAAGGAGTTCTCTGGTGTTCGGGCCTTGGATGATGTCAACCTAAGTATCAAACGAGGAGAGATCCATGCACTTTGTGGAGAGAATGGCGCTGGGAAGTCGACATTAATGAATGTGTTAAGTGGTTTGTACTCATATGGCAATTATTCAGGCGATATTATTTATGACGGCGAAACCTGTCAGTTCAAAGGGTTGCGAGACAGTGAAGAGAAGGGCATCGTCATCATTCATCAGGAATTGGCATTAAGTCCGTACCTATCGATTAAGGAAAATATTTTTTTAGGCAATGAGCAGACGAAGCATGGCATTATTGATTGGAACTTAACAGAACGGAAGACAGAAAACTTACTTAAAACAGTCGGCTTAAAAATTAACCCGAATACGCTTGTTTCACAAATAGGGGTAGGACATCAGCAGCTTGTGGAAATCGCAAAAGCCTTTTCGAAAAATGTACGCTTATTGATTTTAGACGAACCAACGGCTGCTTTGAATGAAGAGGAAAGCGCCAATCTACTGGAATTGATCAAAGAATTTCGGAATCAGGGGATCACCTCGATCATTATTTCTCATAAGTTAAATGAAATCGTTGATGTCGCGGATCGAATCACCATTTTACGTGACGGTCAAACAATTGAAACCCTAGAAAATGAAGACATTACTGAGGAACGGATTATCAAAGGAATGGTGGGAAGAGACCTCACGAACCGCTACCCAGATCGTCACCCAAACATTGGCGAAGTATTTTTCGAAGTGAAGGATTGGACAGTGCATCATCCAATTGATACTGCCAGAGTGATGAATAATCACATCAATTTCACTATTCGTCGAGGAGAGATCGTTGGAATCGCGGGCTTGATGGGGGCAGGACGAACAGAGTTTGCGATGAGCGTCTTTGGCAATTCCTATGGCAGCAATATCAGCGGAAAAATCTATAAGGACGGAAAAGAAATAAAAATCAAAGATGTCTCTCAAGCCATACATAATGGATTGGCCTATGTATCTGAGGACCGTAAGGCACTGGGATTGAACCTATTAATGGACATTCGTGAAAATACAACCATTGCCAGTTTAGGAAAAATAAGCAAAAGCGGTGTTTTAGATAAAGAAAAAGAAGTCACGGAAGCGGAAAGCTATCGAAAGAAAATGCGGACAAAAGCCAATAACGTGTTTCAAAATGTTGGCAGCTTAAGTGGTGGGAATCAGCAAAAAGTCGTCTTAGCAAAATGGTTGATGACTGAACCCGATGTGTTGTTTTTAGATGAGCCGACTCGTGGGATCGATGTGGGAGCCAAATATGAGATCTACACGATCATCGAAGAAATGGCGGCACAAGGCAAGTGCGTATGCATTATTTCTTCGGAGCTGCCGGAAATTATCGGGATGTGTGACCGTATTTATACGATGAATGAAGGAACTATGACTGGGGAAGTCTTACGAGCAGACGCAAATCAAGAGACCTTGATGAACTTGATGACGATGGAAGAGGAGGCAGTATCCTAATGGAGAATGCAACGAAGGAAAGCAAAGAAAGAAGTACCATAAATATCAAAGAAAAAGTATTGGATATCTTTAGTAAATATAGTATGGTCATTATTTTGATCGCGTTATTGATCGCCTTCCAATTAATGACCGGCGGCATTTTTCTACGACCGTTAAATATCACCAATATCGTATTGCAAAACAGCCATATCTTAGTTTTAGCAGCCGGTATGCTGCTTGTTGTATTGTTGGGATTTGTTGACTTATCTGTTGGTTCGGTTATGGCCTTTGTTGGCGCGATCGCCGGGATGATGATGGTGAACAATCATATGAGTCCATGGCTCGCTGTTCCTATCTGTTTAGCAATCGGGGCATTGATTGGTGCTTGGCAGGGATTCTGGGTCGCGTATGTTGGGATCCCAGCATTTATTGTTACACTGGCTGGATTACTAATGTTCCGTGGACTGACACAGGTCGTTTTAGGCGGACAATCGTTGGCGCCCTTCCCAAGAGCCTTCCAAAAGATTTCTACAGGGTATCTGCCAGAAGTTTTTGTTTCTTCTTCAGGTATGCACTTTTTGACCCTGATTTTGGGAGCGGTGTTGGCCCTAGGTTTAGTATTCTTCCAATGGAAGGCGCGGGAAAAACGGAAACAGAATTTATTTGAAGTTCCTTCAATGAATGCCTTCATTTTTAAATCAGTATTGACGGTCGCGATTGTCTTAGGATTAAGCTACATTTTCGCCGCGTATCAAGGATTCCCAGTTATCCTAATCATTTTAGGCGTTATCGTTGGTGTCTATGGTTTCTTAACCAATAGCACGGTTGCTGGGCGTCAAATTTATGCGACCGGCGGAAATTTAAAAGCGGCGCAATTATCTGGGATCAAGACGAAAAAAATCACGTTTTGGGTCTTCGTAAATATGGGGATGATGGCTGCTTTAGCTGGATTGATTTTAGCGGCGCGATTGAACGCGGCGACACCTCAAGCAGGGACTTCTCTTGAATTAGATGCCATGGCCTCTGTTTACTTCGGTGGTGCGTCTACCTCAGGCGGGATCGGTACAATTACTGGAGCAATTGTCGGTGGTTTGGTGATGGGTGTTCTGAATAACGGGATGTCGATTTTAGGGATTGGTGTGGACTGGCAGCAAGCGATCAAAGGGTTGATTTTACTTCTTGCCGTAGTACTAGATATTTATAATAAAAAACGCAAAATCTCTTAAGGAGCAACTTTATGACTGATGAAAAACGTATTTTACTCATATGTACAGCAGGGATTACTTCTGGTCTGCTGGTAAAAAACATCCAGACAGCCGCAGATGAGCAAAACATTCCTATTCGAGTGTATTCCGCTCCAGCCATTATCGCGGAACAAGCCATTCAAAATCAGCACATTGATGGTCTGATGATAGGCCCACAGTCAGAATACGAAGTGAATCGATTGAAAGACTTTTTAAATTATAAAGCAGTAGCTTATAAAATGATCAAAAAAGAAGATTACGAAACGTTAAATGGCGAGGCAGTGCTGCAAGATATTGTCACAAATTTTTTAGAATAGAATACAGTAAAAAGGGTCGAGAAAAATTTTTCTCGACCCTTTTCACGTATACAAGCTATTTATTTCGTTTATTCAACCAATCCGTAGAGACATCCATCGCTGCTCTAGTCGCATTGCTTTGATCCATTGAATTGACCATTACAAAGTCGTGAATCATGCCTTGGAATCGAATTTGCGTGACATCCACGCCGGCATCTCGCAGGTGACGAGCGTATTCTTCACCTTCATCTCTTAATACATCCGCTTCACCGTTCAGGATCATCGCGGCTGGAAGGTCTGTTAAGTCTTCTTTGGTCGCTTGTAAAGGAGAAATTGTTTTGATGGATGCGTCCTGTCCCTCAGGAAGGTAATTATCCCAGAACCATTTCATGCCCTCTTTTGCCAAAAAGTAGTCGGTGGCGAATTGATGATAGGATTCCGTATCAAATCCGTGATTTGTTACAGGATAGTAAAGCAGCTGCTGCTTAATTTTCGGACCCTTGCGATCTTTCGCCAACATCGTGAGAACCGTCGCCATATTTCCGCCAACACTGTCGCCAGCTATGGTGAGCCGATCTGTATCGTATCGTCCTTCTGCCTCCTCCACAAGCTTTAGAAGAACCGCATAGCTTTGCTCGATCGCGACAGGATATTTTGCCTCTGGGGAACGGTCATATTCAGGAACAAACACAATAGAATTTGTCCGAACCGCCAATTCTCGCACTAATTTATCATGTGTGTGGGCACTCCCTAGCACCCAGCCAGCGCCGTGAATATAAAGAATAACCGGTAATTTTTCCGTCGTATGTTTTGGTTTTACCGTTCGTACATTAATGATTCCGTGATTACCTAGGTCCCATTTTTCGTCCGTTGTATCGGCCTCTAATTTATTTACAGGAGAATCTTGAACTTGCTCTAACAGTGCGCGTGCGTCATTTACGGGTAATTGATAAATATAAGGTTCTTTTTCATTGGCAATACTAAAATCTAAAGCAGATTTTTCTAAAGAAATTCTTTCCGTCATATCAATTCCTTCTTTCCTGTGTTGTCCAAACATCATAGTATGAACCGCTCTCATTATCAAAACATCAGCTTGTTCAGGAATGGACGAATGATGGAAACAGTGCCATGTATGGCTTTCTAAAGCTTAAAACGCCCATTTTTTCTATCAATGATGAATTGAAAGAAATCTCAAATTAAATAGTAAAAGCTGATACTAGTACCCAAACAACAGAAACCGCTTTAATTATAGACAATAGTAAGTTACTCTTCATATGGAAAATAAATTGATGGGGGACAACAAGATGGAGAGAAAAATTGTTGCTGTAACTGCTTGTGCGGCTGGTATTGCTCATACCTATATGGCCGCAGAATCACTTGAACAGGCGGCTAAGAAAATGGGCTATGGAATAAAGGTGGAAACGAATGGAGCGATCGGGGCAGAAAATGTTCTGACTGCTGAAGACATTGAACAGGCTGACGTAGTCATCGTCGCTTCGGATATTAAAATCGATCCGCTTCGTTTCACAGGAAAGCCGTTATTTGTTACGAAGTCGATTCCTGCGATAGAGGATTCTGAGGCGTTGATCAAGCAAGCATTTGAAGAGGCGCAGGTCTTTGGGAAAAAAGGATCAAAGGTCGGAAAGATCCAAATAGGAAATGATAAGGAGAAGGTGAATTTCTTCACCCATATTATGAGTGGTATTTCTTACATGGTACCGATGGTCATTGCGGCTGGTTTGATTTTGACCATCGCCAATTTGTATGCGTTTCAAAAAGATGATCTAGGCCGGATTGTTAATTGGGGCTTTGACAATAAAACACAAATGGGTTTCTTGATGTCGAAGCTGTTTTACGTTGGACAAATTGGTTTTAAATTGATGATTCCGCTGTTTGCCGGATTTGTGGCGAATTCGATTGCCGACAAACCAGCAATCGCTCCAGCTATGATTGGTGCGTACCTCGTAAATGATCCAGAGTTTCTGAATACGGAAGCTGGAGGAGGGTTCATTGGTGCGATTGTGGTTGCCTTTATTGTTGGCTATCTTGTAAAAGGGCTAAAGAAAATCAAATGGCCGAAGCTATTAGTACCAATTGTACCGATTATGATCATTCCATTTATCGCTACGGCTATTATTACATTAATCGTCCTTTATATCATTGGGAATCCAATTGCTATTGGCATGGATGCGATGTATCAAGGGTTGACGAACTTAAATAATAATTATGCTGGAGCGCCTATTTTGATCGGTGCCATTTGCGGCGCCATGATTGGGTTTGACTTAGGCGGTCCAATTAATAAAACAGCACTGGTATTTGGAACGGCTATTTTTACGGATACGTTGACAAAGTATGGGATTGATGGCGCAAATTTTGTACCCGGTACAGCTACGCAAGCAGCGATTTCAGTAGCGCCTCTAGGGGTTTGGTTAGCAACCATTTTGTTCAAAAAGAAATTCTCTAAAAATGAAAAAATTGCCGCAAGTGCCGCTTTTGGTATGGGGATCGTGGGGGTCACAGAAGGAGCGATTCCTTTCGTCGCTGCAGATCCAATTAGAATGATTTTTTCTAACGTAGTAGGTTCAGCCGTTGCTGGCGGATTAGTGGCCGCGACAGGATGTAAGTTCTATGGCGGAATTGGCTCGCCCTTAGGAACATTCATTGGCTATATAGAACAGCCGATTCCTTTTATCACATGGATTTTATGCGTTAGTGCTGGAATTTTAACCACGGGGCTGCTTATTGGATTTACCAGAAAGCAGATAGTTGAGGATAGTATCATTGAACAAGAAGAGCAAGAAGAACACGATCAAATGATGGAAACAGTAAACGAATAGGCAGGTAGAAAAAATGAATAAAGCAGTATTTAATCAAGAGCATATATTATTTGATGAAACATCCACCACTCAGGAAGAGGCATTCAAGAGTCTTGCGAAATTTGCTTATGACGCTGGATTCGTATCTGATGAAGAGAGCTATTTTAATGGATTAAAGGAAAGAGAGCAGGAGGCGACGACAGGATTCAAAGATCATATCGCTATCCCTCACTGCAAAAGCAGTGTAAATAAGAAGCCCGGTTTATTTCTCCTGAAGTTTGCTCATGATATTCCATGGAATTCTTTGGATAAGAAGCCTGTAAAAGTAGCATTTGGTTTAACCATCCCAGAAGAAGGGGCAACAGAGCATTTGAAATTGCTAAGCTTAATCGCTAGAAAATTAATTGATCAAGAGTTTAGAGACGGAGTTCTAAAGCAGGATAACCCAGAATTACTAGCAGAAATTATTGATCAAATTGATTTCTCTTAATGCGTCAGATAATACCGAGAAGAATAACTTATGAAGTAGGATGGCACTTATGCAAAGAAAAGTTCATGTAATACATCACACCCATTGGGATTTTGAATGGTATTTCACTACCAACGAGTCATTTGTACAGTTGGTCTATCATTTAGATGAAGTAATGCAGGCTTTAGAAGAAAATCAAATCGATTATTATTTATTAGACGGTCAGATGAGCATTTTAGATGACTATTTAGCAAGCTTTCCAGAGAAAAAGGAACGCTTGACACAATTGGTAAAAAACGGAAAATTAGCCATTGGTCCCTGGTACACGCAAACGGATGAATTAATTGTTCGGGGAGAATCGATTGTTAGAAATTTGAATCTAGGGATCAAGTTAGCAGAATCCTTAGGAGGTTATATGAATATTGGCTACCTTCCAGACTCTTTTGGACAAAGCAAGGACATGCCTAAAATATATAACGGATTCGGTATTCAGCATTCAGTTTTTTGGCGTGGTGTGCCTAATGAGATTACTACTAAGAGAGAATTTCATTGGAAAGCGGAAGATGGTTCAAGTGTATTAACCTCCAATATAAAGGACGGCTATTTTGTCGGAGTTGGATTGATTTATTCAGATGATGCACAATCGTTGATTGAAACGATCTCCAAGGGAGCGGTTAGTGAGTCGTTAGTTTTACCAGTAGGAGGTGATCAACGCTATGTCGATTTCAATTTGCGTGATCGAATAGAGCGATACAATGATAAATTGACCGATGTGGAATTGATGGAGAGCACTTATGAATTGTTTTTTGAGGCCGTTAAGGAGAAAGAGCTTCCAACGGTCGAAGGAGAATTTATCTCCAGCTCTGTCTCAAAAATACATCGATCGATCTATTCTTCACGATACGACCATAAATATTTAAATGACAAGGTTGAAAGACGTATGCTTTATCAAGCGGAACCTTTAATGGTGATGGCTGAAACCTATGGTATTCCCTATAAAAAAGGGTTGCTAGATCGGATTTGGAAGCTGTTGAATAAAAATCAGGCACATGATTCGGCTGGCGGATGCAATAGTGACCCAACCAATCAAATCATTCTGGAGCGTTTTGTCGAAGCCGATCAGTTGTCCTATTCTTTAGTGGATTATTTGACGAGAAAAATTGCGGAATCCCGTCCGATTATTTCAGAAGGAGAGCTAGTTGTTTTTAATACCTTGCCATGGAAAAACAAAAAAGTGATGAAGTGTGAAGTATCCACACCGTTTTCCTCTATCTCACTGAAAAAAGATGGCAACGAAGTCCCATTTGAGGTGTTGAATACAAGAAAAGAATTTTCCGGCTCTATTCGTCGGGAGAAAAAGCTGGCGGATACAGATGACTACTACTTCGTGCATGAAGTATTGCTAGAAGCAGAAGTTCCAGCACTTAGCTTCCTTACGTATCAAGTAGTAGAGAGCTTAGAAGAATCTACTGAGTGCTCTAGCGAAGCCTCGCCAGTTGATTCAATCGAAAATGAATACTATCAAATTATTTATGAAGCAGGCGCTTTAGTACTAGTAGATAAGAGAAATGGAAAAACCTATAGTCACTTTTTGGCTTTTGAAGACAGTGGCGATGAAGGGGATACCTATGATTTTTCTCCTCCATATGCGGATCATAGCTACTCACTAGATTTAAAGGAAGCCAATTGCGACTTAGTACAAAATACCTTAATGGAAAAATTAACCATATCTGGGGAGTGGAAAATCGCGAAGGATTTACAGGAACGTCAGGAGAAAAAGAGAACACAGGCGATCCCGTATAAGCTGACGATTCAGTTGATGAAAGGAAGTTCTCAGATTCAATTCCATCTAGAGCTAGACAATCAGGCGTGTGATCACCGTATGAGAGTGCTGATCAATACCCCACACGAGAATGATTTTTCTTACACGGATACGCCCTTCGGCACAGTGAAGCGACAGGTTGAAGATCCGCATATTCATGATTGGAAAGAATTAGGCTGGCGAGAAGAACCAACAGCAATATTTCCTATGCTGACGTATGTAAACAGTCATAATTCCAACTCTAGCTGGACAGTTTTCAGCAAGGGGATTAAAGAATACCAGTTTGTGGGAAAACGATTTGAAACCATAGCACTGACTTTATTCCGCTCTGTCGGTTATCTTGGTCGACCGGATCTCTTGAGACGGCCTGGTGTGGCTTCGGGAAATGAATTCAAATATATTCCGACGCCTGACAGCCAATTGCAGAAAAAAATGACCTTCAAATTCTCTCTTCAGCTGAATAAGGAATATCAGCCGGCAAAGCTTGCTAAAGAGTATTTAGATTATGCGATAAGCTGCCCTTATTATCAGCTGCAGGAACTGAATCGTTTTACAACGACGCTGAAATATTTTGTGTCGAATCCGTTAAAAAACAAAGTAACTTCAAAGGAAGGGATCACCATTGATAGTGACACACTTGTGTTTAGTGCCTTGACGAAGACGACAGAAGGTGCGGGATTTGATGTTCGTGTATACAATCCGGATGTTCGTCTGGAAGTTGAGGGTGGAACGATTAAAGGAACGCATGAGATGAGTTACACATTTGTCGATCTTAAAGGAAAGGCTATTTCTTCAACTGAAAAAAATGATACTATTCCTCTAGGTACCTTTAAACCAGGCCAAATAAAAACGATCCATATCGTTGATTGAGGAGAATCTCTATGCAAGAAGACATTTTTATTTTAATCGAATCCTGTCGCTTGAATTTTACTTCTGTTGAGCAAGTGATCGCTGATTATTTACTAAGTAAACAGCCGTCCATGACGATCGACAAGTTATCCGAGCATTTAGCTGTATCGAAAGCGTCTATTACAAGATTTTGTAAAAAAATTGGATTGAATAATTACAAAGAATTGATTTTTCTCTACAAGCTGTCGTTAGATAATGAAGCTTCCGGTGTCTCTGTTTCTTCAAAAATAACCGCAGCGTATCATTCGCTGGCAACTCGCAGCGATAGTAATTATTCACAAGAAGTAGTCGACGCTTTCTGTGAGGTGCTCCATCAGCATAAAATTATTCATTTCTTTGGGAAAGGGTTCAATTCTTATGCTGGTGCTGACTTTCAATTCAAATTCTCTAGGGTTGGCAAATATGTACGAGTGATTGCTGATGAAAATTCGATTTTGATGTCCGCACATTTTGCAAATAAGGATGAGTTAATCGTGGTTTCGAGTTTACGAGGGGATGACGAAGAACTACTAGAGGCTATGAAGATTGCCAAAGATCGAAAGGTCCCGATTTTATTGATCACGTCCAATCGTTATTCTCAGCTAGTTCCTCATGCGGATGTTGTTTTAATCGCCGCAAGCTTTACGCGAGAAGAAGCGTTGGGAAATATTTCTCCGCAAATCCCAATTCTTATCCAACTGGACATGGTTTATGAAAGATATATTCACTTATATTCAGATGCGATCTCCCAGTGGTTAGAGTCTGAACAAATATTGCACAAATAAAAGGAGTAAACATGAAAAAATTTCCGAAGAATTTTTTGTGGGGTGCGGCGATGTCAGCCCCTCAAACAGAAGGGGAAAGTTTGAGCTTTGGAAAAACTGAGACAACGTGGGACTATTGGTTTCGAGTGTCCCCTGAAAACTTCTATGAGAATCAAGGACCAAGTGTCACCTCTGATATCTATAACCAGTATCTAGAAGACTGTCAGCGAATGAAGGAGATTGGCTTGAACTCCATTCGAACATCCATTTCATGGGCGCGTCTGCTCCCTGATGGAAAGGCGATTAATCAAAAAGCTGTTCAATTTTATCGAAATTATTTTTCAACGATGCTGGAAAATGGTGTCGAACCAATTATTAACCTCTTTCATTTTGATCTACCCATGTGGCTAATGAAACAGGGGGGATGGGAAAACCGAGTATCTGTTCAAGCCTTTGCCTTTTATGCAAAAACTTGTTTTGAGTTGTTTGGTGATCTTGTTGGGAAATGGACGACCTTCAATGAGCCGCTTGTTCATATAGAGTGCGGATATTTGTATCAATATCATTATCCCGCTATTGTTGATTTCAAGCGTGCGATTCAAGTGGGGTATCACACCTTGCTCGCCCATAAAGCGGCGGTAAAGGTGTTTAGAGAGGTCATAGAAACTGGAGAAATCGGCATTATTTTAAATATTTCTCCAACCTATCCTAGAAGTGCCTCTGATGAAGATCAGTTGGCGGCTTTTCGTTCCGATTTATTGAATATTCGAAGTTTTTTAGATCCGTCAGTATTAGGAACAATCCCTGAGGAATTAGTCACGTTATTATCAGAAAATGGTCTGTTGCCAGAGGTGAAGGAGGAAGATGACCAGCGAATTAGAGAAAATTTAGTGGATTTTATCGGATTAAATTATTATCAGCCAAGACGAGTACAAGCTCCTGAATCTCCAACTGTTCCCGCAAAAATGCCTTCAGATTTTTATGCGGCGTATGATTGGCCAGATAAAAAAATGAATCCTTATCGTGGATGGGAAATTTATCCTGAAGCGCTTTATGATGTGGCTATGATGATGAAAGATAAGTACAACAATATTCCTTGGTATGTTAGTGAAAATGGTATGGGCGTAGCGAACGAAGAACGCTTTATGAATGACGCTGGAGAAATTGAAGATGACTATCGTATCGCTTTTATGAAAGAACATTTGTCTTACTTGCATAAGGGGATTAGTGAAGGAAGTCATTGCTTTGGATACCATGCATGGACATTCATAGATTGCTGGTCGTGGCTAAATGGCTATCGAAATCGGTATGGATTCTATCGATTAGATTTAACGACACATGAACGTTCTATAAAGAAAAGTGGTCGATGGATTCAACAAGTAAGTGAAAATAATGGATTCTAGGTGAGTGCAGATGAGTTTAGTTGTAGTTGATATTGGTGGAACTACTGTGAAGCATGGCGTTTGGGAAAAGCACAAGTTAAGTGAAGTTTCCGCATTTTCCACCCCAGATACCTTTGAGGCGTTTTTAGAAAATCTTCAGCTGGCAATTGAAAAATACGATCAAACATTTGAAGGTCTCGCGATTAGTGCCCCAGGTGCAGTTGATCAGGAGCAGAGAAAGATCCTGGGGATTAGCGCAGTGGATTATATTCACCAACGACCAATTTTTGATGAGCTGGAACAGTATTTTAATCTGCCGGTAACCATAGAAAACGATGCAAATTGCGCTGGAATTGCTGAAGTAGAACTCGGTGAGGGGAAGAACGCGCAAAATATTGCCTTTGTTGTCTTAGGGACAGGAGTTGGCGGGGCGCTTTTTGTTCAACGGAAATTATATAAAGGAAGCCACCTATTCGGCGGTGAGATAGGCTTGCTGAAGAGTCAACAGACACAGACCTTCAGTCAAAATGGGACACTGGTGAAAGCGGCTAAGGTTTATTCGGAACAGACACATACTTGTGTTGATGGAAAAGAACTCTATATATTAAGAGAAAAGAAGGATCTGCTGGCTACATCCCTTTTAGACGAGATATATCAAATCATGACCAATAATCTTTATGCTATACAAGTCATGTTTGATCCTGAACTAATTCTCTTAGGCGGCGGTATCTCCAAGCGTCCTGAATTGGCAGAGGAGCTATCCAATCGACTGTTTGAGCTGTTGAAAAAAGAAGGCGTCGAAGAAATCATGCCGACAATCAAGTGCTGCAGATTTCAAAACAATGCGAATCTAATCGGTGCCGCATTGAATTTTGAGCTGCAGAGGAATAAATAATAACCAAGGCACTGTCGACAAAGACAATGCCTTGGTTTTTGCTTTATTCTTTATCAACTGTCTGTCGTTGGACATTTTCAATGACAAATTCAGCGTTATCTAAGGCATACATTCCTTGGATGTCGCCGGTGTTCAAAGCGGCGATGGCTTCGTTTGAAAAATGAAGTGCGCTTGTTTCAAAGCGTTGTTCTTTTTGTCCATCCGTTACAAGGAAGGTTTTAGTTGCGGGACGATTGATTAATTTGAACTGTGTTGGTGTTGAATCAAGCGTACCAAGTATTTCTTCAATGGTTAAATCTTCCACTTTTTGGTAACGAGAGACGATGAACCCATCCGCCTGCTGCTTCACTAAAATAGCAGCAAAATGCGTGTCATTAATCAAACTGAGTAGGCCGATTTGCCCATCATTGATGGCTGTTGTTTCAGCAACATTGACAGTGAATGATTCCGCTTTTTCGGTTTGTCGAATGCCCAGAAATGCGGGTGTAGCTTCTTGTTCGACGGTTGTGGGACGCCCTTTTATCGTTAAGGTGTTGTTCTTTAATAATACGTCTTTGCCAAGTGTATCTCGCAGACTGAGCCATTCGGGGTACAACGTTTCCTGTTCAAAGTTATCGTAAAAGGATGGTAGCTTTTGTTGGTTTACTAAAACGCGTTGATGGCTTGGAAAAGAGGTCATATCCACAATTTCGCTAGGAAGTCCATGATTGATTTCCGGCCATTCCTTATCCCAGATGACAGGATAGAGGAGTGTTTCACGGCCCATATTCGTTATTTGCTTAAACCCAATGGTTGATGGACGCGTGCCTAAACAGGTCAACCACCAATTTCCTTCAGTGTCTTGGAACAAGTCCGCATGTCCAATGTTTTGCAAAGGCTCGTTTGCGCGATCACGATTGGTAAAAAGAGGATTGATGCCAGACGTGTCTTCAAAGGGTCCCCAAAGATTCGTAGACTTGAACATTGTGATTATGTGCCCAACACCCGTTCCGCCTTCAGCTGCTAAAAGATAATAAGCCTCGTTTCGTTTGAGGATGTGGGGACCTTCCACATCTCGTCCGCCAGTGCCCATGCTGATTACTTCTGGTCCTCGCAGAATTTTTCCAGTAGAAAGATCGATTTCTACTTGTTGGATCGCCTTAGTCCCCTTATCATCAATGAAGCCTGTAAAGGTGACATAGGTTCGATCCGCTTCGTGGTATAGGTCAGGATCGATCCCCATAATGTCGATCTCGATTCGCTGATCCTCCCAAATGATTTCGCCCCGATCATTAAGGCTGCCTTTGATGATAAAATTTTTGAACTCCGCGAAATTTGTTGTAATGACATAAAAATGATTATTGATAAAACGAATACAGACAGCGAAGATGCCTTCATTCGATTTTGCTTTCGATAAATCCGCTTGTTCTTTTTTTGTGACGATGCCTGGAACCTTTGTCCAGTTTAATAAATCGGTGCTTTTGCTGAGAGAAATGCCTGGATAATATTCAAAAGTACTGTTAACCATGTAGTACGTATCTTCGACTAGAACAATACTTGGATCAGGGTACATTCCTCTTAGAATCGGATTTTGATAGTTTTCGATCATATGAAAAACTCCTTTTTAGTTCGAATAAGCTATACGAAGAGTGTCTAAGCGTAACTCCGCGGTTGATGGAAGGATGAGATCAGCGGATTGCAATTGAGGATTTTTCCCGACTGCAATCGAAAAGGCGCCGCTGCTGTTAATAGCCGAGACGCCAGCAACAGAATCCTCAATACCGACACATGCTGTCGGAGTCAAACCTAGGGCTTCTGCCGCGGCAATAAAAATATCCGGTGCTGGCTTTCCGTGGGCCACTTTACTTGGATCAACGACAGCGTCAAAGGCAGTACTTAAGGCCAATTTTTCTAAAATCAAAGGGCCATTCAAACTAGCAGAGGCCAAGGCAAGCTTCATTTTCTGCTCCTTTAATTCGGAAATGAACGGGGCTATTCCAGGTAAAATATTGCTGGAAGACAAGGTATTCAGCGAGTTGCAATACCATTCATTTTTCTCTTGGAGCAGCTGTTGGATCATACTGTCGGAAACAACTACATCGAGAGATTCTAAGATCACCTTTAAGGAGTCAGTACGACTGACTCCTTTTGTTTTCTCCTCTATAGAATCTGGAAGAGTCACCGAAAAGTACGTATACACGAGTTTTTTCCAAGCTTCAAAATGCAGCGTGGAGGTATCAGCAATGACACCATCTAAATCAAATAAGACACCTTTAAACAAGAGAGACCTCCTCCCGTTCGCTGAGAATAGGAGTAGTGGTCAAAATGTCATTAATCTTTGCAAGATTTTCTGGTGAGATTTGAATAAAAGGCAACAGTGTATTTAGTTTAGTCAATGACATCGTACCTAGTCCACCTTTGATCGCTTCAGGGTCTGCTTTAAAGAAATTTAGCACAGGATCCACCGCATCAATTTTTTTAACCAAAAGATCATCCGCCATGATTTCCGCGGCAGGTGTTTCACTGCTGTAATGCTCCACATAGCTTTCAGTGGGAATATAGCTGATAGCATAGGTACCGCAGGTTAACACGAAGCCGTCGTTTTCTTTTAATTGATCATTTACCGTGATCGAAGTAGTCTCAGCTCTAGGCAACGTGACCTTTACAGAAGCACCAAAGGGAACAGTCAAGTTGATTTTGATAGTGTGCTCTTTGTCCGCTTCAATTTGATAAGCGACGTCGATTCTTCCATAAGGGGAGTCAAAATGTCCACTCACTTGTTTTAAACGATAATCAAATTGTGGAGCGAAGGTAATTTCACGATAACCTGGGGCCGCAGCTTGAATGCCTAACAAATACTTGTAGGCCCATTCCATAATCGCGCCGAAGCTGTAATGATTTAAAGAATTCATTCCCTCAGGATTCATGGAACCGTCAGGCAGGACAGAGTTCCAGCGTTCCCAGACCGTAGTAGCGCCGAGATTTACCGCATAAAGCCAGCTTGGGAAATCTTCTAAAAGAAAAATCTTTGCGGCAAGCTTATGGTAGCCATATTGAGATAAGACCTGACAAATGAAGGGAGTACCAACAAACCCTGTTTTCAGATGATCGTTGTCCTTTTTCAAACGAGCAACTAAATCTGCCACTACACGTGAGCACTGTGACTCAGGGATTAGTCCAAATTGTAATGCAAGCGCATAGGCAGTTTGTGTATCAATCGCCAATCGACCGTTTGCTGTGATGTATTCTTTTCTGATGGCCTCTAAGATTCGTTGTGCCTGCTCTTGATAATAAACGGTGTCTTCAAAACGCTGTAAAATTTCTGCGGTTTCGGCTACGATACTGCTGGAATAGAAATAATAAACCGAGGCAATAAAGTCTTCTTCCGTTTTTCCTGTAGGCAAGGCAGGATTCTCACCATCCAAGGCAAGCCAATCACCAAATTGGAAGGTGCCTGTCCACAGGTCATTGCTCTTGCTGTTACGGCCAATCCATTCTACCCAATCCTTCATTGCGGAATAATTTTGCTGCAGGATGGCTGGATCGCCATAGCCTTGGTACATATTCCAAGGGATAATCGTAGCGGCATCTCCCCAAACCGCCGCTCCGCCATCTGTATTTCCCATTGCGGGAGCATACATAGGAACCATGCCGTCATAAATTTTTTGTTCGACGGCGACATCTTTAGCGTATTTTTTGAAGAAAGCAAAGACATTCATGTTCAATGCTGCTGTTTTAGAGAACACTGCCGCATCGCCTGTCCAACCTAAGCGTTCATCTCTTTGGGGGCAGTCCGTTGGAATGTCTAGGAAATTACTTTTTTGTCCCCACAAAATATTTTGGAAGAGTCGATTGACTTTTTGATTCGTTGTTTTGATGGCACCTGTCGTTGTCATGTCGGAGTATAATACTGCTGATTGGTAATCTGCTTTTTCCAGTGGTTGCGTGTTGCCTTCGACCTTCACATAGCGGTAGCCATAAAAGGTAAAGTGAGGGCGCACCCATTTCTCTTCTCCGTCAGAAGTATAGACAAAGGCGGCACGCGCTTCTCGTAAATTTTCTCGATAAAAATTGTCTCCCTGTAAAATTTCCCCCATTTGGAAAACAAGCTTTGTTCCCTTCGGTTCGCGATTATAAAACTCGAGCCAGCCGGTGTGATTTTGACCAAAATCAAGGACTTGCTCACCTGCAGGAGTCTCAAGAATTTCTTGAACAGGGAGGCGTTCCATGATTTTTACCGGTAAACTTAACCGATCCTGTAGAAGAGCCTTGTCTTTTTCTGAGACGATCACAGGCTGCCAATTAGCAGGGATAATTGTATCGTCTAGATCTTCGCCATAGTAAATTTCCGATTTTGTAACCTTGCCGCTAGTTGTCAGCCAAGTGGCATCGGTAGAGATGATTTCTGTGCTGCCGTCCTCGTAGCGAAGGTGATATTCTGCGATAACCTGCTGCTGATCCCCATAGATATTCTTTTTCCCGCCATCAAAGCCTAAAGTTCCCTTATACCAGCCATCTCCAGTAGAAAAGCTTAGTTTGATCTGATCTGATTTTTGAAAGGCTTCGGTCACATCATAGGTTTGAACTTGAACCCACTGGTCATAAGCCGTAACTCCAGGAGATAGGTACTCATCGCCCACCTTGTCATCGTTGATATACGTTTCATAAATACCTAATCCTGTAGCATACAGTCGTGCATTAGTGACCTTCGATGGAACACAAACGTCCTTTTTGAAAAGTGTGTTTTGAATGTTCTTATCTGGATGAGCGATCCATTCAGCTTCAAAGGGCTCAGACATTTTCCCGGTTTCAAAAAAGCTTTCTTTGGCGCAAAGAAGCGTGTCTGAATCATAAAGGGAGACCTCGACGTGGTAACGAGTACGAGGAGTGAGGTCCAATGGTACATCAAAGAAATTCGTTTCAAAACTTTCCTTGTCGCTTTTGTAGATGGGCTGTTCATACGAGGTTGTCCAAATGACTAGCTGTTTGGTTACTTCTGTGTACTGATCTGCTTCCACAGTGAAGTCGATTCGCAACGAATCAAGCTGAAACCCGATCGGTTCGATCATGTGATTGATTAAAATGGTGGAAATGTTCATAATTACACGCCTCTTTTCTTATAATTTTGTAGAAAAATCTCCGCAGAAGGGATCAACAGGACTGATCCCTTCAAAGGCTTCCGTCCCTGTCATTTTTCTGATCACTGCGTCAATGCTAGCTTTATTTCCAGTATAGGTATTGATATAAGTAGAAACGGCTGGAATATCAAATAGATGGTACGGGTTGGCCGTTGAGACAAAAATAGTTGGAACGGATTTCATAAACCATGGTGCATCCGCCGCCATCAAATGAATCCAATCCAAACGAGTCGTTGTTTGATTGCTGGCGGTTTCGATGTTTGCGACATAAAGCGCTAAATCAAATTTTTCCTTCATTTCTGCAATGCCTTCTTCAAAAATCTCATGAAAATCTAACTGCTGGCGGTCATATAGGCTCACCTCGAAACCAAGTGCTTCCAGCTGGGTTTGGAAGTGATCGGAAACCTTTCCGCCTTCTTTAAATCCGCCGTCATCTGAATCCCCTAAAACAACTAGCCGGATTCTAGGGTAACGCGCCACCGTCATTGGCAACAGCTGATCGCGATCCTTGACTAAAGTCACTGATTTTTTCGCTGCCGCTGCTGCTTTTTCGGCATGCTCTATAAGGTTCACTGTCATTTTTTCTGGGGGCTTTGCTTCGAATAGGCCATGAGTCAGCTTAGTAGCCAGAATCCGCAACACCGCTTCCTCGATTCGAGCCAGCTTCAAGGTTCCATTTTCCACTGCTTTTTTGATAAAGGCGTAGTCTTCATCGATATTTTTATTGAAGAGAATCATGTCTATGCCTGCATTGATTGTCGCCGGCAACAGCTCTTCTCGAGGGAGAATGGCATTATAGCCGATCATTGGGGTAGCGTCGGTGATTGCTAAGCCGTTAAAGCCAAGTACATCCCGCAGCAGACCGTCAATCAATCGTTTTGAGGCTGAGGCTGGTCGCAGCTCTGCATCGGTGATTTCTGGTGAAAGTTTTCTTTCCCAGGCTGGCTGCAGGATATGCCCGATCATGATACTGGTGATGTCTTGATCAATAAATGTTTGGTAAATTTTACCATAGGAAGCCATCCAGTCATCGGCAGACAAGGAATTGACCGTGCTTAAAAGGTGCTGGTCACGTTCGTCGACACCATCGCCAGGGAAGTGCTTAATGACAGGGATAATGTCATTCTCCTGGAGTCCTTTGATTTGAGCCGCAGCCATTTGAAGGACTCGCTCTTGATCGCTGCCAAAGGTCCGAGTGTTGGTGATTGGATTGCGGAAATTTTTATCAATATCAACAATGGGTGAAAATGACATGTTGCAGCCTACCTGAGCGGCTTCGCTCCCGGCAACATTTCCCAATTCGTAGGCATGTATTGGCTCATCAGTAGCCGCAATTTGCAAAGGCATACCGAACCATGTGCCCTCAGAAATTATTCCGTTCCCGCCTGATTCTAGGTTTGCGGAAAAAAATAATGGAATATCGCTGGCTTCCTGAGCCGTGGCTAATTGTCGTTTGATCTTGTCTGCTGAAGCGGGGCGATACATCATGCCCCCAGGACGATAGGTTTGGACAAATTCCTTAATGTCTACTTGGTCTTCATCCTGACCAATGACGAAAAAGAGCTGACCAATTTTTTCATCCAAAGTCATCTCCTGAAGCTTGCGCTGCAGCAATTGAACCTGTTTTTCTGTTAAGTAATACGGTTTTTTCGTTAAATCTACCATGAATGATGAGCCTCCCATTATTATTATCTATACGTGTTCACGCTTTCATTCTAGCTTGGAAAAAAGACGGCAACCATTGCGAAAAAACATCTGGTATGTGTTCATTTCACAGCTCCTTTCATTTATCGAAAAATGTGTCTTGCTTGAAGGATTCATTCATGAGATAGTTTAGACGAAGTCAGAAGACGACGTCATAGAAAAAAACAACTTAAGAAGAGCAAACCTGTAATTTTTCGACTTAGTGCAGGAAATGAGCGTTTTTTTTGAAAGGAGAGGAGACTATGGAGGAAACGGTATTAAACATTTTACAGGAGAAAAACCAGCCACGTAACTGGGATGAGTTAGGACCGGAAATGAAGCCTAAAAAGGCGGGTGTGTTGAAAAACGAGCCGGTGTATGAATTTTTTCATACGCTGGATGATTCGTTAGAGGTGAATCCGCAATCAATCGCTATTTCTGTTCAGCCGGTAAAATCTTTTATTCCCTATCATATCCATGACTATGTAGAGATCATCGTTCCGATTGTAGGCGAGTGCACAGTCATTACAAAAAATGATGAGCTGCATCTGCGAGAAAATGATTTAATTATCATTGGCAACCACACGATTCATCGAGTTGAGCCGATTAAAGCAGACAGCATTGTAATTAATCTAACCCTAAAGGATACCGCCTTCACGTTGAATGATTATCATTTTATGTATGAGGATCGTGTGACGAAAAAAGTCTCCTCCTTGCTCTTTTCCCTCCTCTCAAATGAGACACAGGGAGAAAATATTTATCGTTTGTTTCGAACACATCAGGACACTAAGATTCATCGACTGGTGGACGACATCATTCAGGAATATTACTATCCAGATGCACAATCGAATCAACTCATTCGCTTGGAATTATTGACCCTCTTTGCTAGACTCATTCGTTCAGCCGCAAATGAACAGGAGGTCATCTCTGGAGAAGAGGATGGATCGGTCAATCTATTGTCCTTACTGTTGTATATTGAAAAGAATTACGCTCAGATAACTTTGGAGGAGATGGCCCAGCATTTTGGCTTTAATCCCAATTACCTTTCCTCTTACTTAAAAAAACACACAGGTCTTACGTTTATCAAATTGGTTCATCTGCAGCGGGTCAATGTAGCTGCTGAATATCTAACCTATACAAATGCTCCGATTGAACAGATTGCTTTAAAAGTGGGGTATGAAAATCCCTCCTACTTTTATAAGATGTTTCGCAAAAATTTAAAAATCCTACCAACAGAATATCGTGAGAAATACTCCTTTAACACGAAGAAAACCGATTGATGCGTCAATCGGTTTTTTAGAGCGTAAATTTTTGGCGGTATTGATTGGGAGAAAGTCCGGTTTGCTTTTTAAAATAGTGATAAAAATAAGCTTCACTGGAAAAGCCCAAGCGCTCAGCGATGAGCTGAATCGTCAGATCGGTGGTTTGTAATAATTGCTGCGCCTTTTGTGTGCGGATCTTCTGCGCATATCCGACAATGGTCATTTTTGTTTGGCGCTTTAATAAGCGATTCAAGTATTCTGCATTATAGTGGAGAGACGCTTCGAGTTCTTTGCGGGAAATATTGCCGAAGCGACTTTCGATTAGATGAATCACGCGATTTACGAGGTAATCCTCCTTTGACAAATCCAGATCCACCTGCTGCAAAGAAAACTGATTGGCGTTCTCTAAAGCGTCTAATAAGCGTAAAATCAATCCTCGTTGAAAATAAGCGCGGCCAATTTTGGAAGTCGCAACTTCTAACTGCAGGGAATCTATGATAACGTGGAAGCCTTCGCTTTGATAAGGCAAGCAGGGAGAAAATTCAATATAGCTGCGCTTCCATTGAGAATCGGATTGCAAATTTTGCTGCAGGAATTGAAAGATTGGTCCCTCGCCAGAGTCAATAGCCAGCAGCTCTCTAAGCAGCGCGGGAGATAAATTTAAAAAGACAACGTTGCAGCCTTCCGAAAGAATCTCTCGATGCAGTATTTGAGTATTTAGCAAACAGCCTTCGCCAGCGTGAAATTGATATTCCTTGTCCTCGATGAAATTAGTCAGCTCGCCTTGTAGGACATACATCAATTCAAAGTTCTGGTTTTTGTGCAATGCTTGATATTCTTCATCTTCAAAGGCCGTAATGTCGCCATCCTGCACTTTAGTATAAAGAATCGTCTCACCAATTTTTTGCTTATAGAAAATCGCGATCGGAGAGCGGGTACTGATCTGAGGCAGCTCGCTATTCGTGGAATGCAGTTCAGAAAAAGGATCGTTTGTCATTGGACACCTCCATAAGGTCGGAAAAATGCAGGAAACGTTTTCTTCAAGTCGGTATTTTTCATTATATCACAGGGATTGACGAACTAGAATGGGGGATATCAGAGGAGGAACGAAGATGCGAGAAAAGAAAAAAATCAATCAGCATTGGCAATTTCATTACGGGGAAGTAGGAATCCCGAAAAGAACAGCGAAAAAAGCCCATGCGTTAGGCGGACTAACCGCGCCATTAGCTGGAGAAACTGGAGCTGCGGTGACCTATGGCGCAGGAGGCGAGCACTTTCTCAAGCTGATCGCGCAGGGGGATCCCCTTCAAGGATTAAAAAATTTAGCTGGCACCGATTTTACTTCTGGTCTTGATGAGCATTGGCAAACATTAACACTGCCTCATGACTGGAAAGTGAGGCAGCCGTTTAAACAAGACCCAGAACTGCTGATGTCAGGTTCAAAGGAAGAGGGGATCGGATATTATCGTAAGACTTTCCAGCTAGAATCAAGTCTTTTAAATATTAGTAGAGTTGTCCTTCATTTTGAGGGTGTGATGCGCTCAGCGGAAGTTTGGCTGAATGGCGCTTATTTAGGAAAGAATGATAGCGGATACACGAGCTTTTCTTTTGATGTCACCGAGATGGCTAAATACGGAGAAGAAGGCACGAATGTATTGCTGGTGCGGGTAGACACGACGACCGGCCCAGAAGGCTGGTGGTACGAAGGGGCAGGGATTTATCGTGACGTGTGGGTAGAATACTTGCCGTTGGTCTCGTTTGACTATGACAGTGTTTATATTTACACGAAAGAAATTCAAGAGAAGCAAGCATTGTTAGGCGCAGAGCTCTTGGTAGAGAACGAGTCAGCGGATACCGTGACTGTTTCGCCAGTGATAAAAATCAACGATCAGGTGATTCAACTAGGTATCCAGACCTTAGCGCCCTATGAAAAACGGCTATTAAAAGAAACCTTTCAATTGCCGGAACCGTCACTTTGGACCCCAGAAAATCCTCATCTTTACGAAGCGGTGTTTCAAATGGAGACAGACGAATGCCGGAAATCATTTGGTATTCGTACCTTTCATTACGACACAGCAGGCTTTTATTTAAATGGAAAAGCCTATGAGCTGCGGGGAGTATGTGAACACCAAGATTTTGCCGGAGTAGGGGTCGCATTGAACCAAGATATCGTAGATTATAAGATAAAGACAATGAAAGAAATGGGAGTAAATGCTTGGCGCAGCGCCCATCATTTTGCCTCTGAGGAGCTGTTAACTGCCTGTGATCGTTTCGGAATTTTATTGATGAATGAAAATCGCCTACTAGAAAGCACGCCTTGGCGAATAGCCGATTTGGAAAAAATGGTGAAGAAAAGTCGGATGCACGCCTCACTAGCCTTTTGGTCCGCAGCGAATGAGGAAGTTATCGGCAATACAACTATGGGCAGCCGGATTGCTAAAAAGCTGGTGCATTGTATTAAAAGCAACAACTATGAAAGCTTAGTTGTTTCGGCAGAATTGCTTAATCCCGCGGGGCTAGTAAATGAAGAGTATCTGGCCAATTATGATGTCCTGGGCGTCAATTATCCAGAAGCCGATGTGATGGGACCAGGTGCGGCTAAAATTAAAGAAAAACATCCAGACTTGCCGATGATGAGTACGGAAAGTGCGTCTTATTTTTCTACTCGAGGTGTGTATAAAGACGATGAAGAGAAGTGTCAGTGTTCGAATTTTGGTTCGCTGTTTTCTATGGTCTTACCGGGAAAACGACGACCGGAAGACCCTGGAGCGGGAGGAACAGCGAAGCCGGAAAAGGTCATGAGATATTTAGCTGAACATCAATATATGGGCGGCGTATTTCTTTGGACAGCCTTTGATTATTATGGCGAGCCTTCTCCTTTTAGCTGGCCGGCTATTTCTTCACAATTTGGAATCGCTGATCTATGCGGCTTTCCCAAGGATTACTATTATTACTATCAAGCCTTTTGGCGTAAAGAACCGGTTCTGCATGTGATGCCTCATTGGAATCAGCAGGGGCTAGAACGCACTGCTGATGAGCAAGTAGCTATTCGTGTCTTTAGCAACGTGAGCGAGGTTGAGGTATTTGTTAATGGAAAAGGCTATGGCAGAAAACCTGTAAAGGATTGCCGCGCGGATTGGGAAGTTCCTTATGAGGAAGGGACATTAACCGCAATAGCGTACGAACAGGATGAAAGAATCGCTGAAGTGAGTCGTGAAACAAGTGGTACGGTACAAGCCATTCGCTGTGAACGGATTTTTACAGGAAAAGAGTACAGTCTTTATCAGTTAGAAGGAATAGATGAGCAACAGCGAGTGGTTCCCACAGCAGATAACAACCTGTCTATCTGTGTCGAAAACGGAGAAGTTGTCGGTTTGGCAAATGGAGATCCAATAAATCAAGCGGCGAATAGTTTGGAAAGTGTCCGTTTATTTCAAGGAAAAGCCCTGGCGATTGTTCGTTCAGGAGAAAAGGCTAGTCAGATCAAAGCGACACTACAAGATTAGCGTGCAAAGTAGTAGGCAGAAAAGAACCACCTATGAAAAGACCACAAAGCGCATGAATTTTGCATATGGCGAGGCGTTTTTTTCTAGCCTATACTTTGGTTATCAATTGAAAGCGGAAACAAAAAAGATGAAGGAGCGCAATTATTATGAATAAGAAAAAAATATCTCTAGCTTTAGGTATCTTAAGTATGAATCTTTTACTGATGTCCGGTTCTGTCGTAGGAGCGGCGATTGCCGCTATTTCGAAATCTTTTCCACAGGAACCGATCTCAAAGGTTCAAATGCTTAGTTCAATTCCCCAGTTGGGGCAATTAATAGCCACGCTGCTATTTACTTGGCTCACCTACAAAATAACTCGTAAGAATATCGGGGTTCTGTCTGTCGCTATTGTCGCCATTAGTGGGTTATTGCCGATCTTTTACAACAGCAGCCTGAATATTATTCTAGCATGCATGATCGCTTTAGGCTTTGGACTTGGCTTGATCAGTAATGTTGGTCCGGTATTGCTTCAGGAGCATTTTGAAGGAGAAGAACGAGCGACTGTCATGGGTTGGGCAGTGGGCTTTAACAACCTAGGAATGATGGGCTTTACTGCTATTGGCGGTGTCTTAGGAAGTACAAACTGGCAAAATCTTTTCTGGGTCTACGGTGCAGCCATTGTTATCTTGTTGGTGGTGTTAGTCCTGGTACCTAAGGATCGAAAATTATCTGAAGAGGAAGTATCCAAGCAACACTCAGTCAGCTTTGGCAAAACAGTGAAAAGTTTAAATGGCTATATATATGTGATGCTGATCGTTACCTTTGTTACCTCTCTTTGTCTAATGATCTTTATGGCGAATCAATCAATTTTATTGGCTTCAAAGGGGAATGGGACCGCCTATACCGCGATGGTCACTGCTTTAGGAAATGTTGGGGGAATCTGCACCGCCTTCGGATTGAAATACATTCGTAAACTTACGAAGACAGACACAATGGCTTGGGGCTTTGTCGCCTTTGGATTGTCCTATATCTGTATTGTCTTCTTCAACAATCCTGTTTTGCATATCGTTGGTAATATGTTTTCAGGGATGGGGATCGTTATGGTGAATGCGACGATTCCGTTTGAACTATCAATTTTGGCGAATCATCAACAATTTCCAGTAGCCATCGCTATGAACACCTTGATTTCCTCTTTAGCCGGTTTTGCAGCACCGATGCTCCTTGCCGCAACAAAAATTTCTGCGGGAACCAATTCATATCTTGCAGGGATCGTAATCAGTGGTCTTATGGCAGTAGTCTTGTTGATTACTCGCTTAGGAAGTCGGATCGAAAAAAAGTCTGAACAGGCAGCAATTCCTAAAGCTGAAGGAGTACGAGAGGCATAAAGGAGAGGCTTGTTCGCAAGCTAAAAAGCAGGCTCTATTCCATGTGAATGAGCCTGTTTTTTGCCTTTTTCTATGCGTAGCAGAAAAAACTTTTTAATACGGTGTTCATTCATTACTTAGTAATCGAGTATAAGGGCAAAAAAAGCTTAGCTCTTATACTCTTGTTTTCGCAGCTCATTCAGTTCGCTGATTTTTAGATAAATTTGTTTTAGTTCACTGTGTTTAATTTGGGGAGAAATGAACACTTTTGGGATGGTGTAGGTAGATCGATCTTTCAAAGGGACAGTGAGTAAAATATCTATAGGATCAGAAAAAGAATCCGCAAATACAATATTGAAATATCGTTTGATATGATTTTTTAAGCTTTCTTTGATAAGTTCGTTTACAAGCGCCGGAAAGTCGGTATCCAAAAAAAGGACAAAGGGTTCTTCAAAATAAGTTTCATAAGTCAAATAGGCACAGATGATCGAATAATGAGTGACAAGATAGTTTTTAGCGTCAAAAATAGGAGAAGCTGCTTCTTTTTTCGCTTGTTCATATATTTTTTGGCCTTTTTGATAAAGTGAGGGGATGTTATCTTTTATGTATAAATTTAAGTCGTAGTTCGTTATGTCGCAAGAAAATTGTGGGAAGAGCGTTGCGTGGTAATGGACTGAGAACAAGGTTTCCTTTATCCGTGCTTTTTTTCTTTTTGAGCAGCTAGCACGAACAAGCGGCTCTAAATGATGATAAACGGCTGTTACACTAGAGGCTATTTCTGTCGCTAATTCCTCATGTCCCTTCATAATTAGTATGCCCATATTCTGGGAGTAAAAATCTGCATTCGTCAACAAATAGAAGACAAAGAAATGTGCTTCTGTCACGGATAAACGATAGGAGCGAACAAGTAACGCGCGAACCATCTTAAACGGTGCAAAGTAGGTCGTATTTATTTTTTTTAAGAGTGCCCACTCTGTTTTCAAAACGACTGGATTCCCTGATTTATACCTAAAAAAATTAATAGCTAGAATAAGTGAAAGCTGGCTGCAGGTAGATGTTGCGAGGGATTTTGACAGAGACTGAGTCATGACCTCAACATCAGAAGAGATTTTATCGAATAACTGTGAGGAGAAGGGCCAAGTAATCCCCCGATAAACGCTCCAATAAATAGAATAAAGATAGTATCGTAAAGTATGCTCTTCTCCCGAAAATAAATACTGCCCTTTAGAATAGATCAACGTTAAGCCATACTTGTGAAGGTGCTTTTTTAATTTTGTCATCTGTCGCTGAATCGATGATTCACTTAAAAAGGTTTCTGCTTTGATTTTGTTGAGAGAGACGGAACCATGTTCTGTGAGCAACTTAATGAGAGTAAAGGGCACACAAGACTTTAAAACGCTATTTAGCAGCAATTTATATTCAAATTCTGTCAGGCAAAGTTTTACTCCTGCGCCTTTTTTTATTAAAAGCTTTCCAGTCTCTAAAAGCTCCTCTTTTTCAGAGAGCAGTTTCAAATGCTTATTAATGGTTTTCTTATTATAGTTAGTTTGGAATTCTAAATCGGAAAGTGTAATCCAGCCGGAATTTTGATAGAGTGTATCTAAAATTTTGAGCTCGCATTGTAATGAATAATCTAATAATGATGTAAAATCCATTGTTTCCCTCGTTTCTATTTTATTCATATTATAGGATAACACTGATAAACTGGTTGTTTTTATTATTAAATGGCATAAAGAACAGACCAAAAAAAGAAAAAACTTCAGTCTAGTTAGACTGAAGGAACAAATAATTATTTTTGAATGAGGGTTCTTAACTTTCTAGAAATCGTCTTATAGGTTTGAATGGTTAATTCTGGAGTTATATATATAATTTTTTCTTTAGCAATCGACTGTTCTAACACATGACTACCGGGCACAGTAAGAAGTAGATCAAAGTACTCTTGTTCATTTTCGGTGAAAATCAAATGATACGTATTTTTGAAATGATTGAGCAGCTGGTTTTTCACAATGCGTTCGATGAAGAAAGGAAAATCCGTCTCCATTTTTAAATAAATTTTTTTCTCAAAGTGCGTTTCTGAGAGAATATTTGCTAATAGGATTGAATAATGGGTAATCAAATAGTCTTCTTGTTCAAAACAGGGATTTTTATCGGTGGTCGTCAAGTGTTGGCTCACTGTCACGATCTCTTTTTTTAGCTGTGGGAAATTCCTATTTATATATGGCGTAAGCTTGTAATTACTGATATCAGTGGTAAATTCTTTGAATAGCATCGTGTGATAATGAATGGAAAATAAACTTTTAAAAAAAGACGAATCTGCATCCGTTTTTATGTGTAGCAACGGAAATTGTTTTTTCATCTCTTTTGCGGCTCGCTCTGAGGCTTTAGCTATTTCGGTTTTATCATGTTGATGATTTTCTATAAAGTGGTCCGCATAGTCCCATGAATGGTAGAAGGAGGGCCGAGTTAAAAGATAGAAAAAAAACAAATGCGTCTCATCCTTTGACATATGATAGTTTGTAGTAAATAAAAGATTTAGTTGGTTGAAGGCAGGGATCGTTTCATTCAAGGCGTATAGCTGCTCGAAGGCATCCTCTCTATGAATGAAGCAACGAGTTCTATAGCGTAGGTAATTAATGGAAACGATTAAAGTAAGTTGGTTTTCGAAAGGAACAGCTAGATACATGCCTGCTTTTTGAGCGACTATCTGCAGATCCTCTGCTACTTTTTTCCTCAGTCCTTCAGAAAAAGGCCAAGAGACCCCCTTATACACTTGCCAATAGAATAAGTATAAATAGAAACGGATGGTTCTCTCGTCTCCTATCAATCTGTATTGGTTTCTTTTTTTTACCAGATCAATGTTGTAGGAGTTTAGAATTTTCTTTAGTTTCCTCATATAGCGATAAATATTTGATTCACTTAAATACGTTTCTTTGGAAATATCCGACATAGAAAAAGAGCCATTTTTTAAAATTTTATCAATCATAGCAAATGGAACACTTCTTTTTAAAATAGAGGTTTTTATTTTGGTATAATCGATCCTACTCATTTTCAGTTGAATACCAGCGCCTTTTTTCCTAATCAATCCGCTAAGTTCTGGATACTCATCAATAAGTGCTAGGTATTTTATAATTGTTTTTCTATTAAAACCTGTTTCAGCGGCAATCTCGTTGATGGTCACCCAACTATCATGTTGAAACAATACATCTAAGATAGAAAACTCATATAATAAGGGTTTATCTAATAATGATCTAAAGTCCATGCCAACCATTCCTCCTGCAATAAATTCATACTATACTATCTATTTGAATAGATAAAGAAGAACGATCACGAGAGAATTAGAAGACAAATTCAATAAAAATTAGCTGTGATCTTTTTCCAGTAGTGCTTGAAGCGATCATGAGTGGCTTTTCCTCCTATGGTTTACAATGTTTTATTAGATTATAATGGTTATAGATAATATCTGTTTTTGTATATAGTACATAAAATAAAGGTTAGTAATGTCTTTACTGAATAGAGGAGGAAAAGGAATGGATTATCAAGTTGTTACGATGGAAGACTTCCAACTGTTGGGCAAGGGTGAGATGCAATTAGTTGGTCAGGTGAAGGCCGATTTATTTTGGCAGAAGTGTCAAAAAGATGGGACGCTTGCGAAACTAACCACTTATTCTACTTCTGATGAGAAAGAATGGATTGGCTTAGCTGATGGCGAATCTTTCGATGGGGAAGGTTACATGTATTACATTGCGACACCCTATCATGCAGAGACGGTTCCTTCAGGATACACAACTCTTACGCTTCCTTCTTCATTATGGATAAAGTTCCGCAGTGCTTCCTTAAATGTTAAAAACACGGCGGATAAAGACTGCTGGACCTGGATCTTTTCTGATTTTTTTCCGGCTTCAGAGTATGAGCCGGCAGGCTGCCAGCTAGAGGTTTATCCCAAAGGAGCCGGTAGCTACCCAGACAGTTTATCGGAAATATGGATTTCTGTAAAAAAATCTAGTGATTGAAGATAAACAAAGAACGATAAAAGTGAAAACAAAAAGGAGCAGAGAATGAAACACAATCCAATTATTTCAAACTATGATCACTTTGAAGAAGAACAGAGAGCCTTCGGCAGTAGAGCTGATCAGATCGAGTTTATCTATACAAAACGATTGCTTGATTTTTATATCGACTCCTCAAAAACAGTGCTTGAGTTAGGCTGCGGAACAGGCTATTATGGACTGTATTTATCAGAGAAATGTAAGTCCTATCAGGGAATTGATCTTGTGCCAAAACACATCAAACAGTTCCAGAAAAAGATAGTCGATCACCAACTCCCGAATGTTCAGGCGGCTGTTGGAGATGCAACTCATTTGCCAGAAATTCAAGAAAACACCTATGACATTGTGTTAGTCTTTGGTCCCATGTACCATTTGCAGCCCAATGAACGCAAGAAGGTAATCGCAGAAAGTAAGCGAGTCTGTAAAGAGGGCGGCTTAATTCTATTTGCTTATATCAATAAAGTAGGCGCTTATCTGCGAGCGTGCTTTGACGATGATATGAAGGTAAACTATCCCAATGCTGCCACAAATCATTCAGTATTTGTAGAGGGGATAGATGACCATCTTCCGGATGTTTTCTATTTCACTATGCCAGAGGAGATGGTGCAAGACGCAACAGACGAGGGATTAACGGTCGTCCGTAATGCGGGTGTAGATTTCTTCTTCAATCCAACAGGCATAAACAGTATGGACGAGGAAAAATATGCGGTTTGGACCGAAATAATGGACTATATGTACAACAGCAGCTCCTGTGCGGGAACCAGCAATCATGCGGTGCTGGTCTGTCGGAAATAGGCTGTAGACTTATAAAATAAAGTGTTCCCCCTGATAAAAGAGACTAGGTGTTTTATAATTATCGTAGCTCAAGAAAGCAATTGCTTCCTTGAGCTGTTTTTTTTTATTTAGTAAAGTACTGAGTGGCGATTAATATGTTTTCGTATAGCCAGGCTATTCATTGTATACGATATCGTTTGTAGTATTTATCTAAAAACGTTATGTATGCCGTTTCCTTAAGCAATCTTTTCAAAATTTGTATATAAGGTGCTGTGCTAGATTGCTATCGAGAAGTTGGTGGTGAACTTTTCGGTTTGGTAAAGAATTAGTAACTGAACGTCGATCAATTTTTAGGAGATTAGTATTAATGAAGGGCTAAATAAAAATCTTAATCACGAATAACGAAAAACTATATGTTTTTAAAAGAGTTCCGGACTTATTTATCATAAAAAAAGAAGATTAAAAATGTTAATAAGTTAGTGTTTTTAGGTAAATTTGTATTGTTCTAAAAAAGAACCATCATATGCTTTATCATGGATAAACAACTCTAAAAAATTATATCTATATAGTTATTTACAAACAAAAGATAAAGTGTATAATCAATTTTAGGAACCGTTTTCCGCTTTTCATTTTTCTATAAGGGAAAGTGAGAGAGTTACTACGAAGGTGTTCGATAGGTTCGTGAATACCTTCTACATAGGATTATACAGAAACATCGAAAGAACTGTTGGGGGGAATGAGAATGTTGGATTTAACAAACAAATGGGCGCTTGTTACAGGCGCAAGCAGGGGAATAGGCAGAGAGATAGCGCTATTTATGGCAAAGCAGGGTGTCAATGTTGTCGTGCACAGTCGTAAGCTGGAGCATACGAGCCCACTTGTTGAGGAGTTAGAAGAATTGGGTGTTCAAGCATTTTCTGTTGCGGCGGAATTATCCGACGAGCAGCAGGTTAAACAGATGATTGCATTCGTTTCAAGCAAGGTGACGATTGACATTTTGTTCAATAACGCCGGTGTTCAGCCGAAAAAACAAACAAATTATTGGGGCGTAGCTGTTGATGATTATCTCAGTACTTATCGGGTCAATGTCATTGCACCGATGCTTTTAATAGAAGGGTTCTTACCAAAAATGCTGGAGCAAAACTTTGGCAGAATCATCAACACAACAAGCGGCATTAAGAATCAACCTGAACAAGGAGCCTATGCAGCATCAAAGGGTGCCTTGGATAAACTAACAAAGGATCTAGTGAATCAATTAGCAACGAAAGATGTCACAATCAATCTAGCAGATCCTGGATGGGTACGGACAGATCTTGGGGGTGCGGAGGCTCATCATGAAGTAGGCAGTGTAATTCCAGGAATGGTTCTGGGCGCTTTTGTTAAAAAGGGAGTAAGCGGTGAGTGGATTTCTGCTCAGAAATTTGCCGGAAAAACATTAGATGAAGCTCTGTCCTTATTGGAACGGGAATACGAAAAAAAACAATAGATTTAGGAGGAACGAGTATGAACAAAAACAGTACCTATACATTATCGAATGGAGTGGAGATTCCTGTCATCGGCTTTGGTACATGGCAAACACCGAATGGCGAGGTTGCTGAAGAGTCGGTAAAATGGGCAATCGAAGCAGGGTATCGCCATATTGATACCGCATCAGCCTATCGGAATGAGCCTTCTGTAGGTAGTGGAATAAAAGCCTCTGGAGTCCCTCGAGAAGAATTATTTATCACAACAAAATTGGGAAGTAAAGGACATTCGTATGATGCCGCGAAACAAGCGATTGATGACTCTTTAAAAAACTTAGACCTAGATTACATCGATCTTTACTTGATTCATTGGCCAAGTCCCTTAGCCATTCGTGAAAATTGGAAGGAAGGGAACGCAGAAGCCTGGCGAGCGATGGAGGAAGCGGTAGAACAGAAAAAAATCAGAGCCATCGGTGTTTCTAATTTCTTGCCACACCATTTAGACGCATTGTATGAAACAGCGAAAATAAAACCAATGGTCAATCAAATCTTTCTAAATCCTAGTGATCAGCAGCAAGAAGTTGTGAAGTACAATCAGGCGCATGACATCTTAAGTGAAGCTTATAGTCCATTAGGAACGGGTGAAATCTTTAAAGTAGGCGAATTAAAAGAAATCGCTGAAAAATACAATCGCTCCATTGCGCAAATTGTTTTACGCTGGAGCCTGCAGCATCAGTTCTTACCATTACCGAAGTCAGTTCACAAAGAGCGTATTCAAGAAAACCTTGAAGTCTTTGACTTTGAAATAAAACCAGAGGACATGGCAATCATTGATGGCTTAAAAGGATTAGCGGGAAGTGCTAAAAATCCTGATCAGGTAGATTTTTAAGCTTCTAAAGAGTCTCTCTTCTACAAAAAATTCAATAATACGTTTAGACCAACGATAGGATTCGTTGGTCTTTTTCGTGGCGTCCTTTGGCTTTCGAAGAAATATAAGTAGCAGACGAAGTAAATACATGCAAAGCGTGAAGGTATGAAATAACACACACCTATGGCGATATATCAAGACAATGACAAAGATAAAAACAAAGATCAAAATAAATAAGAATCAAGCAATCAACAGCGAAAATTGCTGCTGGTTGGCGAAAAGAAAAAACAGTATTTGCACCTTCAAAACTTTTTTTACGGAAATCTTTTTTATTAACTAAATTTCTTTAAAAAATACGTTATTTTTAATTAAAACGACTTGTCTGAAAAAAATAATAAAATAACTTTAATTTTTTTATTATATTTTACTTTTAGTTGATTTAATGTGGTATAATTATTTTTGTAAACGATTACTATAACTAGGAGGATAACAAATGAAAAAAAGAATCACAATGGGTTTGCTAGGTATTATGTTATTTCAGAATGCTCTATGTATGAATACAGCTTTTGCTGAAGAAAATACAAATCATTCAGGAATATCATCCAATGCAGAAAATACTCTTGATACCCCAGATTGGGAAAGAATTAAAACGAACCCCATAATATCAGAGGCATTAAATGAAATGAACTCTGATCCAGATTGTGCTGAGGCTGTACAAGGAAATAACAATAATTTAAATCCTTCCAGTTCTCACAATGATAGTGTTAAGAAAATTAACGTATCGAATTTTGAAGAGTTAAAAGCAGCATTGACTACTACTGAACTTTTAGAGGTAAATATTATTGCGGATATAACATTGGATGGGAATATTTATATTCCAGTTACAGGAAAAGTAGTAATGGGGAATGGGCATAAACTCGATATGAATTCACACGATATTAAGTTAGATGTGGAAAATGGAGAAGCTGAAATTAGTGATTTATCTGTTGAGAAAACAAATATTTTCGGTTTTTTCTGGAGCGATAAAAAGGGAGTAAGGGTCACTTACAATAATATTCATGTCACAGGGAATCAAATGACTTATCTACCTTATGGAGAGCTTATTATGGAAGGAGTCTGCTTTAGCATTGCGTATTTGGAAGAAGTCTATCAAGGGAACAAATTGACCATAAAACCAAATGCAAATGTTACTATGATCGGTTTTGGACTTTTGACGAGTTGCATTGATCTTTCTGGTGAAGGAGCGGAGCTAAATGTAGCGAAAGACGGAAACTTATCAGCATACGGAATAAACAAAGGGTTGCAAGGGGGAAGCAAGTTCAAGCTTACAAACGAAGGGTTCTTAAAACTCAGAGGGCGCTTGAATGCGGCTCTGCATATGGATAATCAGAGCACTGCTGAATTTTTAGATGGTAGTGAATTCATCGGTATCTCTTATGGAACGGTGGAGGAAGGTGCTGAGGCTACAAATGGGAAAATTATTGTACGGTCAGGAGCTTCTTTTGATGTTACCAGCAGCGGAAACCAAGGGACTGTAATAACTGGTGATGAATTGACCTTTGAAGAAGGGTCAAGATTTAGTATGACCAATTTAAACGAACAAGGAAAAGGCGCTGTTATGGGAAGTTGGCTATCTAAAACGAAAGTCAACATTAAATCTTCGACAGGTATCCGAACTTGGGAACGTGGTTCTGACCCCACAGGTGAACCAACAAATAGCTATGAAGGTTCATTAGAGGCTTCTTTTAGCTTAGATGGCTATGAAAATACAGTCAAACAAGAAAACATGACAAGTAATAATCAAGATTTTGCAAATAACTACAACACTGGTGATGTTTCTAAAATTGTTGGCGGTTATTAAAAATATTAAAAATGAGTAAAAGGGGACAAAAAATATGAAGTGTTCGGTAGCTAAAAAAAATATTACTAAAAGATTATTCATTACTTCAGCGATTTTAACTGTAGGAATCGGAGGACTCCATTTTCCTATAAGTAGGGTGTTTGCCGAAGAAAATGTTCAACACGCAGTTAAAAATGATGCCACTGAGGTATTAACATTTAGTGAGTTAAAAAAAGCACTTGAAGAAGATAATGGCATAACGGATATTAAGGTATCAGGAGACATCGTCCTGTCTAGTGGAATCGTAGTGAATAAGAATAAAGAGAACGTTTCTATCGATATGCAAGGGAATACACTAGTAGAAAAAGATTCTAGTTCTATTGGAGATACAATCAATCTTCCACAGGATAGCACAACAAAGAAAGTCTCATTAAAGAATGCGATTATTCAAGGGAAAAACTACTATGGTCCCATTGGTATTAGAGATTCATTAAGTGGAGTCACTCTTAAGTTTGAAAACATTCAATATACAGGTCCGCAAATGATTTATAATCAAAAAGGGTTTGCAAATTTTAGCGGGACGAACAAGATTAATGTAAAAAATGTAAATGCTTCTTCTCCAGTCCAAGAATTTGCTCAAGTAGGAGGGGTGACGATTTCTGGTGAGTTTGACCTGACCCACGAAAAAAATTCACTTTCAACCTTTAGCTTCAACGGTGGGAATATTGGTGTGCCTTACTTGGTGGTTGATAATGACGCTAAAGTAACGATTACTAACGAAGATGACTGTGTGTTTAACAATGCGAATGATTCTCTAGATCTAATCATTAAACCGAATGCTGATGTGACGATAAATAGTGCAAGTGAGCTGTCTGATGTGAACGGATTTGGTGATTTAACTGTACAAAGCAATGCTTCGCTTACTGTAAATAGACAAACCGATGCCCATACTACTGAAGCGACTGTGGATATCGATCGTCTTCTTGAAGTAAATGAAGGGGCGAGCTTCATTGTGAATCACGGTGTCAATGGAACAGGCGATGTCCTGCATTTCGCTAAAGATAGTGTGGCGGAATTTAATCATCCGAAAAAAATCGAATTAATCTCAAAAGTCGGCAACCTAGTGACTAACTTCCCTGATGCCGGAACGATGAAGATTCAAGCCGAAAAAATTAGTGGATGGGAAACAAGCATTACTGAAACACCTGATTTTTCAGTAAATGAGCCACTCGACGCTATGCTAGGTATGGATGGCGGCAAGATCAATCATGTGATTTACTCAAACATCCCAGATTTACAAGCAAAAATGACCTATAACGATCCTTACAAATTACTTATCGAAACACCAGAAGTGATTGTCCCAGCGCCTGTTTTGAATGTGGTGAATGACAAGGATAAGCAATTGACGGGATTGGGTGAAGCAGGTGCTACAATAAATGCATTTATCAACGGACAGCTACTCGGTACTACTACTGTAGGTTCTGATTTAAGATGGACAATGCCGATTAATCCGCAGGTGGAAGGTACTGTAATTGATGTCATTCAAGTGATCGATGGCAACGAAAGCCCAACAGTTTCTCAAACCGTTTCACATCTGGCGACGGAAACGGTGAACTTCTTTAAACTAGGCTACTGGCAGCCCTATGGATTGGTTCTTGAAGGTTCAATCGATAACGCAGAATTTGATTTGACCAATAATGAAAACGTGACAAAAACATTGAACCTAGTAAATGATGCAGGTGAAGTTGTAAAATCCTTTAACTGTACGAATATCGATTGGTACAATTCCGGTGTGTTCAACGGGTATCAAGGGATTTTAGAAAACACAGAATTAAATACGCTTGAAGGTGGGGAATACAAGCTTTCAATCAATTTGAAAACAACAGATGGCGTGGATGTAACACAAGATTTAAATGTTGGAGCGACAACACGAACAATTGGAGACTACCATCCAAACTTTAACGAGATTGAAAGTAACGATATTGGCAATGGGAAACAATTGAGTTTAATAAATACAAATGGCGTAGGCTATTTGATCATTCAATAAAGAGAATCTGAAGTCTTGATACAAAATGTATCAGGACTTTTTCTTTTGAAATGGTCATAAGTGTGATTTTTTTATCAATATTAGAAAGTTCTGCTAAATGAGAAAATTAAAATATATAACGAATTCATCAGAATAAATAATAATAATACTATTTTTTAAACGAAAAAACACAAGGATACTAATTATTTGTAAGCTTGAAATAAATAAGTATACTTATTTATGTAAAATGAGTTCATACGGAAGACGATTGAAGACTCTAGTTTGTGATTAATCCTTCTTAATATTAATTATAAATTCGAAGGAAATAAAAAAACACACATTATGATATTGAAATCCATTTAATTTATGGTCGTTTATATTTTTTCGTGTAAACTATGAACTCATAAATATATGGAAAGAAGGTTACATTATGTTTAGATTACCAAATTTTTTATTTGAACCATTAGTACTTATTTCTATCATCTTGATCATTATTGTCTTTGGGAATCTACTATTTTTTACAGCTCTATCCATTTTCGGCTTAAAAAAACCAAAAAGAGATTATGAAATCGTTTCGCCGCAAAAAAGATTTCTCTTTTTAGTTCCTGCACATAACGAGGAGGATGTTATTGCAGATACAGTAAAGTCACTCATTGATCAGGAGTATGATCCAGATCTATTTGACATCGTGGTCATTGCAGATAATTGCACGGATAGAACGGCGGAAATTGTTAGAAGTTTAGGGAAAGCCAAAGTCTTTGAAAATGTCTCCAAACCAGACGAACCCAGAGGCAAGCCCCATGCGATCGCCAAGTATATTGATACAGGTGACTGGTTGCGCTATGACTTTATCGCGTTTATTGATGCAGATAACATTGTTGAGCCTAACTATCTTACGGAAATGAACTCTCAAAGTATCGCTCATCCTGAACTTGTTGTCATACAAGGGTATCTTGGTATGAAAAATGTTGTCAGCTCGATAACTGCATCGGGCTATGCTGCTGTCTATTTCATTACAAATAGAGCCGTACAATATGCAAACTATGTTTTAGGGTGGAATTCTGCCATCGGCGGCACAGGTTTTATACTAGACACAAAATACTTGAAAAAACGTGGGTGGAACCCCAGAAGCTACACAGAGGATTTTGAACTTCAGGTTGAATTATCCATAGAAGGAATGAAAAGTGGTTGGAATCATTTTGCAGTCGTCCATGATGAAAAACCGAATTCCTTTATTGCCAGTCATAATCAACGATTACGTTGGGCACAAGGCCACTGGTATGTTGCCTTCACAACGACGGTTAAACAGTTGATCTCATGGTTCAAATCACGAAGTTTACCAGAATTAATGAGCAAGATTGAAACACTTTTCTATTCTTATTCAATGGTAAGACCTGTTGCTTTTTTAATCATTCTTGCTTTTTCTTTAATTGATAATCGCTTCTTCGTCTATCTTCCACATATTTTTTCATTGCTTGTTTTTTGGGTATCTATGGAATGTTTAAACTTTTTGATTATTCCAACAGTCTATTTTCTTGAAGAAGCGACACCGTACTTCGAGGCGCAGAATAATTTTTGGAGAAAAGCATTGCTATTCTGCCGCTTAGTTTATAGTTTTATCTACAATTCGATTACTTACATGATTGCACAGGTTTTTGGGTTTGTGACGTGGTTCAAACCTCAAAATAAATGGAATAAAACAACGCACAATGCGAAATTTGAAAAGGTGGGGTAGAAGATGGAAAAGCATTTGAATTTAAGAAATCTATCATTTGTTAGCTTAGTAATTGGAATAATTGCTTTCTTTTTAATCAGTCTATAGGTAAAGGGGACATGATCTTGGTGAGTAAAATCAGAGCGATGGTCGTTTTCGGCACAAGACCAGAAGCGATAAAAATGGCACCTTTAGTAAAGGCGATAGCTAAAGACGATCGATTTGAAGGAATCGTCGTTTCTACAGGACAGCATCGACAAATGCTGGATCAAGTATTATCGGTATTTGAGATTACTCCTGACTTTGATCTTAAGGTGATGGAAACAGAGCAGACGTTGTCGTCTATTACCAACAAAGTCCTGAGGGAATTGGACGGGGTGCTTAAAAAAGAAAAACCAGATATTGTTTTAGTTCACGGTGATACGACTACGACATTTGCTGCTGCTTTGTCTGCGTTTTATAACCAAATTCCAACGGGACATGTAGAAGCTGGCTTGAGAACTTGGGATAAATATTCTCCCTTCCCGGAGGAAATGAACAGACAATTGACAGACGTGCTAACGGATTTATATTTTGCACCGACTGAAGTGAGCAAAAACAATTTGTTAACAGAAAATCATTCTGAATCAAAAATATTTGTAACTGGCAACACAGCGATAGATGCGATGCGGTATACGGTTGTTGATCACTACAAGAATGAAAATCTAGATGAAAAGAAGAAAAATATTTTGCTAACCATGCATCGTCGAGAAAATTTGGGAGAACCGATGGTAGAAGTTTTTCGAGCAATCAATCGTTTGATCAATGATTTTCCAGATATTCAAATCATTTTTCCGATTCATAAAAATCCAGCTGTTCGAAAAATTGCTGAATCTGTATTAAATAAGTCCGATCAGATCAAAATAATCGAACCCCTTGACGTAACGGATTTTCATAATTTTGCCGCGAAAAGTTTTCTGATCTTAACAGATTCTGGCGGTGTTCAAGAAGAAGCGCCATCCTTAGGGGTACCGGTCTTGGTTTTAAGGGAAACGACTGAGCGACCTGAAGGAGTGGAAGCTGGAACACTAAAACTAGTCGGAACCAGTGAGCAAAAGGTATATGAGACTACAAAGCAATTGTTAACGAACAATGTTCTTTATCAACAAATGAGTGAAGCAGCCAATCCTTACGGAGATGGGTATGCCAGCGAAAAGATACTTGATGCTATATATTTAAGCCTGCGATCGTAAATAATCAATGAGTTACTAAGAAGAAGTTTAAAAATTCAGAATTGAACATCTGCGATCGCAGGATCGCAGATGTAGTATCTTCAGTCGTCACGGATCACGCCCGCTCAACCAGTGGTTGACCAGGGCAATGATCAGCCCCACAAAGAGCGGAGCGAGGACATATCGAATCAGCTCGCTCAAGGTGCATCACCTCCTCTCCGATGTGGAGGCTGACGACTTGAGCAAGATAGACCTACGCATTATTTATTTGAGAAGGGCAGAATTTAGCTGCTGGGGTCACCGTTTCGAGAGCGGATGTCTGGGTCGTCCTTGTTTCGATTGATTTTTCGACGAAGCCAAGCGGAAAAGCCTTTTTGCCGACTCTCTTGTTCGGGAACATTCGACTGCGCAGCCGAAAGATCAGAAGAATTCTCAGCAGCAGTATTTTCTAATGATGTAATTGTTTTTTCTCCGATTTGTGGTGCAGGTATTATTAATGAAGGGAAGTCGTTTCTTGTTTCTGCTGGTTCTTCCAAACTTTTAGCAATCGCAGTTCTCGATGTATTAAACAAATAATCGTAGCTGTTTCCTGATTTAACAGCGGGCATTTCCGGTTCTTTCTCTATTTTTGGAGAAGGAACCGTTTTTTCTTCTTTAGGTTCCTTTTCTTTATCGAAAATCTCGGTTTCTTTGGTGGTAATGATCTTCGCAGTAACCACGGAATCAAATAGTTTTACGCCATTTTCTTCAAAAATGTCTAATGTCGTTAAGAGTTCGCAAGCTTCTTTGATGACGGGGATCGGCAGATCATTCTTTAGATTGTTATATTTCCAGTCATGTGTTTTTCCTAAACCGTTGGTAAAGGTTGCCACTAAATCCTGTCTCATAGCTGTATTTTCCTTTCTCAATTTTTTAGCGTAGGTCATCTTCTATCAAGGTTCATTCGTTTCATTGGGACGTACTTTTGTGATCAAGGAACGGACAAGGGACACGGCTTTTTCACCGAAATTACGGACAGGGAAGGTTCTCATTTTTAATGCTTGCCACTCAGGTGCCATGAAGTAATCTTGGAAATAGTAAAAGAAGCGTTTCATGGTGCGAGTAGCTTTCGTGTTCATAAAGATCTCACGGACAAGATCCTTCAGAATGAAAGCAAACTCTTCCGCACCGAGTTGGTGTCTCACACGTAAAGCTAAAATGTATTTAATCGTTAGGCTGCTGTTTTGTGTACTGTAGTAATACTCTTTGATACGTTTTTCCAAGGTGGTTGATTTCAAATGGAACAATTGGCGGTACGAAAGGGTCAGTTCATTCATAAGGTCTCCTCCTTTTTTGTAGAGGAAGGCGACTGTTAAGCCGCGCCTCCTCAAATTCATTGATTAGAAAATGATTGTTTCGACAGTTTCTACATACTTAGCACTGACGACTTCGTTATACAACTTTTCGCCATCCTTATTGAACAAATGCAGCAACGTCATTTTTTCTAAGATACTGCGAATATCCTCTGGCGCTTTACCTTCTCCTGGATTTGGATAGCTCCACGTTTGAGAACGTCCGCCGCTGGTTTTAAAGATCGATACAAGTTTTTTCATCTAGTTTCCTCCTAATTTTTTGTCACACGAGATTGGCTGGTGATGATCACGCCATCTAACAAGGTGTCGTCTTGGTCTAGCTCCGTCATGATTTCCCCTAGTTTGATGATTTCTGCTTCCTCAGGGTTGTCCACAACGTTTGAAAAAGTGATTTTCTTTAGTTTTTCCACTCCAGGGACAGACAATTGGACTTGCAATTTGGTGCTTAGTTTTTGGATCATGTTTATTCCTCCATGTGTTTTTTGTTCCGGCCGGTGACTTAACGATAAGGCACAAAACAAAACTAGGTCAAAACCGCGAAAATTACATTTAGGGGTCAATTTTGCAGGGTTAGCGACCAAATTTTTTTGAAGAATCCCGATTTCATAGGCTTTTGAAAAAAAGAAGCACCCAATCCCCTGCAAAATTCAGGGCCAAATGCAGAATTCGGCACTTTGACAACGAAGAGGGGTGTATGCTTAGTTGATAAAAATTGATATATCAATGTTTTTAGTGAGGAATTCTGTTGAACTTTTCTTAAAAAATACTTGAGACAAACTGATTATTTTTATTGTACTTAATGTTTTCTTAATATTTAGCTTTCATGAAAAGAGGAGGAATTCAATTTTTATCTCTCACGAAATATAGTAAAATAGAGTCTCAAGATAAAATGGATACGCTACCAACAGCCTAGCTATAGTTGATCGAATTTCCTTGGAAACAAGATAAACCCTACTACCTAAAAAGATAGCTGTCTCAGAAAAATTCCATACGTTCACAGGTGGTTGTAAGCTTTCGCAACTCGCTGCATACGCAATTGAAGAAACGTATACGGATCTGGCATTGAGGATAAGGTGTGGGTTGGTGGCTAATTATTTCAACGATAACTTAGTAAAAAAACAAAGCCAAAGGAGCGATAAAGCATGGTAACACCGTACATTCTATTCAACAAACAATGCGAAGAGGCGATGCGGTATTATGAAGAAGTCTTTTCCGGAGAAAAACTAACAATCCAAAGGTACCAAGACTACATCCCAGAAGGCGTGGAGGAAGACGTGAGTAACTATGTTCTTCATGGAGAAATGGAGTTGTTTGGTTCGCCGTTTACCTTTGCGGACGAATTTTCAATTCCGTTTCAAGTGGGGAATAACGTTCACTTGACGGTAAATCCAAGCGGTGTTGAAGAGGCGGCAGCGATGTTTGATGCGCTGAAAGAAGCGGGTGAGGTCTATCTTCCACCGACCAAGACCTTTTACAGCCCCTTCCATGGATCAGTTAAAGACAAATACGGCATTGTATGGAACATGATTGTCATTTGATAGAGCCAGCAAAACAAGGAGACAAACGATGGATAACGAAACGGAACCTTCAAAACAAAAGGTAGTCTACATTTTGCCTTCGACAGTAGTGAGCAGTGCGGGCAGCCGAATGTTTGTGTTCTCACAGTATCGTGAACCGATTGCGAAGATGCAGGTACACTTTGGCGAGAATTATCAAGTGACATCCGCCTTCATCGACAAGATAAAGGTCTTTGAGGAAGATACGATCTATTTAATCCCTGAACAGCTGCGTCATGTGGTGAACAGTCAGAAGATTCCAAAGAAGCTCATGGTGCCTTCGAATATTTTCGCTGAAAAAGTGTTGGAGGACATCCGCCGAGAAGTTTTGGTTCTGCAGCTGCGTAGGCCGATTTGAAGTTATATGAATTAAATCAATGAAAAACATGTATGAACCGCTTTTCACTTTTTAAAATGTGGCATTTACTTAATAAAAAAATAGAGGCAGATCTTTTTTATAAGGATTGTAGTTGCCAAGTAGTTTAGTTGTACTATAATGATGATTAAAAGCGTGTAGATACTCGAAGACACGAATTGTTTATGGCTGAAGTGAGAAATTGAGTTTTCACTGTTTTCATGATAAAATGTATTTGCGAAACGAAATTAAATCTTTCAGCACCACTAAAAAAAGCCGTCCCCTGACTGCGACGAAAGGGAACGGCTATTTTTTCGTTCGCTGCGAGTACGAACGATCAGGCTAGAATAGCAACCTGCTTTTAGTTATCGTCTTTGTCCTTCTTATCTAGCCATGAAGAAAATAGTTTACTAACTATACCTACGAAAATAGGTGCGACAACCAACGAAATTAAATCTTTCAACAACCTCACCACCCAACGTGGCAAGTTGCCTGTGTTAGTATATCATACGAGGAAGATTAGAGAGCAATAATCCTAAAATTCCTAGTATCATCGAATATTTTCGCTGAAAAAGTGTTGGTGGACATCCGCCGAGAAGTTTTGGTTCTGCAGCTGCGTAGGCCGATTTAAGGTGAAAGAACGATATTTTTTGGTGTGAATCGCTCTTTTAATTATGAAGGTAACGCGAACAATATGTATTCCTTTGGATGAAATCAGGAGGTTTAGTATGGGGAGATACAGGAACAAACTTTTAGGGTTATTATTTCTATTGCTCTTGATTTTACTATTGCTTGTGGTACCAAGAAAGAATTCGCCTAATAAGACGACACAAAAAATATCAACTGTTCATTCCTCCTCGGTTATGCAACCTATAGACACATCTGAATTTTTGGAGAGTCTTTCCGGAAAATGGGAATCAGAGGAGCTATCTCAGGTAATTGAGTTCAAAAAAATAGACAATGATTTTATTCTTGAGATAAAAAATGCGAAGAATCCTAACGAGGATGAAAGGGTTGAGTTTGAAGTTGTTGAACATTTAACTTCAGACAATCGGTGGATGCTAAAACCACTAAAAAGAACAGATTCTAGATTTAATCTTAAACAGTTGTCCCAGAATGAAATAGTTTTCTTTTCAGCAACAACTAGAGAGAAAACAGAAGGGGTCTCAAAACCAATAAGTTATTTCAGAGTGGAGTAATTCATGGAGGAATACGATTTGGTGAATATTTTCAGACGGTTTTATTGACTACTTGATTCAAATAGTAAAAAAAGATAGTAAAACATCCCTAGTAAACCAAAATCAAAATCTTCATTCGATTTTGGTTTACTAGGGATGTTTGATTTTTGGTAATAAAGAGTTTAAGAAGCGGCTTCTAACTCACCTCGATGATTTCTTCTGTTTCTTTATCGAAGAAATGGCTCTTGTTCAAGTTAAAGGCCAAATCGATTTTTTTTCCAGGGTGGTGGAAATCACGAGCATCTACCCGCGAGATAAATTCGGTTTCGCCAACACGAGAATAGAGCATAGTTTCAGCACCTAATAACTCGGAAACGACGATTTCCGCTTTTACGGTGGCTTCTGGGGCAGTATCGATCGCGATTTGTTCAGTATGGATGTCTTCTGGGCGGATACCGAAAATCAATTCTTTGCCTTCGTAGCCCTTTTCAACCAAGAGGTTATTTTTTCCTTCAGGAATGGTTAGACGCAATCCTTGGTGGTCAGTGATGACTCCTCGCGATAAGGTGACATTGAAGAAGTTCATTGCAGGAGAACCAATAAAGCCTGCCACGAAGACATTTTTTGGAGAATTATAGACCTCGATCGGCGAACCAATCTGCTGAATAAAGCCATCTTTCATGATCACGATTCGATCCGCCATGGTCATTGCTTCGGTCTGATCATGGGTCACGTAGATCGTCGTTGTTTTTAAACGGCGATGCAATTTCGCGATTTCCGCTCGCATCGCTACCCGCAGTTTGGCATCCAAGTTGGACAAAGGCTCATCCATCAAGAAAATCTGAGCATCTCTGACAATAGCTCGGCCTAGAGCGACCCGTTGACGCTGTCCGCCGGATAGAGCTGCAGGTTTTCTGTCTAGATAGTCCGTCAAGCCTAAAATCTCCGCCGCATTATCAACGCGTTTTTTAATTTCCTGCTTGTTGATTTTCCGTAATTTTAGACCAAAGGCCATATTATCAAAGACCGTCATATGAGGATATAGGGCATAGTTTTGAAAAACCATAGCAATGTCGCGGTCTTTCGGTGCCACCTCGTTCATGATTTTTCCACCAATCGAAAATTCGCCTTCTGAAATATCCTCCAATCCGGCAATCATGCGTAAAGTGGTTGATTTTCCACAGCCGGAAGGACCGACAAAGACGATGAATTCCTGATCCTTTACATCTAAATTAAAGTCTGTTACTGAGTATTTGGGATTGTTGTCATATTGTTTATAGACATTTTTTAAAGCCATTTCAACCATTCGTGGTTCCTCCAATTCGTTCATCCTTCAATTATTCTTTCCCACTTTCTTCAAAAAAACAAATTAATAGTAGGTATCGCTTTCATTTGCTTTAATAGAAAAAATGGAAAAAGAAGCTATCTACGTTTTATCACAATTACTTTCGATCAAAAATGACTTTCTCTACTTTCCTTTAATTTGTTGCAACATACCTTAAATTTGTTCATTACTTCTACCGATAGAAAGCGATATCATTACTTTCGAAAGGAGTTGAAGGGATGCAGAAAAAAAAGAAAGTCGGTTTTTGGCAGAATGTCTGGCGCTATAAAGCGTTGATCTTAATGGCGTTGCCGGGCTTCCTCTGGTTCATATTATTCTTTTATATTCCAGTGTTCGCCAATGTCGTAGCCTTTAAGAATTTTCACATTTCACCAAACGGCTTTATTGATAGTTTGATGACGAGTGAATGGGTCGGCTTTGATAACTTCAAATTTTTATTCGCTTCACAGGATGCCTGGTTGATTACTCGCAACACACTTTTATACAACATAGTATTCTTGGCATTTAATTTGTTCTTCGCGATTTCCTTTGCGATTATCATGAGCGAGTTGCGAAATAAAAGATTAGTGAAGGTTTACCATACGATGTCATTGCTGCCATATTTCTTATCGTGGGTAGTCATCGGGTATTTCGTTTATGCCTTCTTGAGCCCCGATAAAGGGATCATCAATCATTGGTTGACCAATGGCGGGAAAAATCCAATCAATTGGTACAATGATCCGACTTGGTGGCCGTTGATTTTCGTCATCATGAATGTTTGGAAGAGTCTCGGCTACAATAGTATCATTTATTATGCTTCCGTCATGGGAATCGACCCGACGTATTATGAAGCGGCGATGGTAGATGGCGCCAGCAAGTGGCAGCAGATCAAAAATGTTACCATTCCTCAAATCGTTCCAATGATGCTTGTTTTGTTAATCATGAACATCGGAGGAATTTTCCGTGCGGATTTCGGAATGTTCTACAATGTTCCGCGAAATTCCGGCGCGCTGTATCAAGTGACATCGGTCTTAGATACGTACATTTACAACGGTTTAACGTCGACGGGTGATCTGGGAATGTCTTCGGCGGCCAGCCTGTATCAATCGGTTGTGGGTGCGATATTGCTGCTGATGGCGAACTTTGTCGTTAGAAAAGTTGAACCAGATTCAGCACTATTTTAGGAGGCACTCAATGAAGAAGAAAAAAATCAATAAAGTTGAAATTCGCTCTTTTAATCCGACAGTCAATTTGATCTTTAATATTGTGATGGCGTTATTTGCGATTTCTTGTGTTTTGCCGTTTTTCTTTGTCATCATGATTTCACTGACGCAGGAAGCCTCATTAGCGGAGATGGGCTATCGTTTCTGGCCAAAAGAATTTTCGATGGCAGCCTATAGTTATATTTTTGCGGGGGAAATGAGCAAGAAAATTTTTCAGGCATTTGGCATCACCGTTTTTGTAACAGTATTGGGAACAGTGGTGAACGCCTCGATGACGTCGCTATATGCGTATGTCATTTCTCGCTCTAACTTTCCCTTCCGGCGTTTTTTCACGATTTTTGCTTTAATCACGATGCTGTTCACGCCAGGGATGGTGGCCACTTACTTAGTGGTTAAAAATCTGTTGAACTTGAACGACACGATTTGGGCATTGATCATGCCCCTCGCATTAGGGCCATTCAATATCTTAGTGATGCGTTCGTTCTTTAAAAAGACGGTTCCCGATAGTATTATTGAGTCTGCGCGAATCGATGGGGCTAGTGAGATGCGGATTTTTACTAAGATCGTCTTGCCGCTAGCGGTTCCTGGAATTGCGACCATTAGTCTTTTTGCAGCTTTAGGCTATTGGAATGACTGGTTGAATGCGTTGCTGTATATCCAAAAAGATAGTCTTGTTCCATTACAATATTTGTTGATGAAGATCCAAAATGATTTGGATTTCTTGGCGCGAAACGCTGGTCTCGGTGCTCAGATTCAAGGAGGACTAGCGGCGTTACCGAGCGAATCGGCTCGGATGGCAATCGTAGTGGTTTCAACCCTACCGATTGCGTTAACCTATCCATTCTTCCAACGGTATTTTGTTGGAGGCTTAACAATTGGCGGAGTCAAAGAATAAACAATACAGAAAGAAGTGGAAAAATGAAAGCGTGGAAAAAAGTACTAGGGATAGCGACCATCGCACTTGCGACCGTTGGCTTGACGGCCTGCAGCTCGGCAAATTCAAAGGAAGCCAGCGGCGGAGATTCAAAAACATTGTTGATGTATCAGGTAGGAGATAAGCCAGATAACTATGATGAATTGATGAAGATCGCCAACAAGCAGATCAAAGATAAGATCGGCGTAACGATTGACTTACAGTACATTAGTTGGGGTGACTGGGAAAAGAAAATGCCGACGATCATTAACTCGGGAGAGAGCTATGACCTCGCGTTTGCTTACCAATACGTTGCGAATGCACAAAAAGGTGCCTTTGCAGATCTGACGGAGCTTTCGAAGACCCATGCCAAAGAATACATGGATCAATTGCCAGAGACCTACAAAAAAGGCAATGAAGTTGATGGAAAATTGTACGCGATTCCAGTATACGGAAATACGTGGGCGCAACAAGTATTGACCTTTAATGACCAGTTCGTGAAGAAATACAATCTGGATATCAGCAAAGTTGACGGGTCTTACGAATCAGCAACCAACGTCTTAAGACAGTTCCACGAAAAAGAACCAAATATCGCGGCGTTTGCGATTGGTCAAAACTTTAAAGCATCTGGCAACTTCGACTATCCATTAGGCAAGGATTATCCGTTTGCTGTCAAGGTGGATGCGGAGGGGTCACCGAAGATCATCAATCAATACGAAGATCCTCAATTCCAGAAGAATTTAGAAGTGTTGCATCAATGGTATCAAGAAGGGCTGATTCCTTCAGATGCGGCAACAGATACAAAAGCTTACCCACTAGAAGGAAACACGTGGTTCATGCGTGAAGAAACACAAGGACCGTTGGATTATGGGGATACGATTATTTCTCAAGCAGCTAGTCAACCACTTACTTCTCGTCCGATCACGAACCAATTGAAAACAACGGCTCAAGCCCAAATGGCGAACTTCGTCGTATCGAATACTTCGAAAAATAAAGAAAAAGCAGTAGAATTTTTAAACCTGTTGAATACCGATCCTAAATTGTTAAATGGCTTAGTTTGGGGAATTGAAGGCGAAGCGTGGGAAAAAGTCGGCGACAAGAAGATCAAGTTGTTGGACGGCTACAAACCAAAGGCCCACATGGATGCTTGGAATACTGGGAACAATATGCTTCTATATACTTCCGAAACAGTGACGGATGAAATGATCCAAAAACGTGATCAAAGTATTGAAGAAGCCGCAACGTCCCCAATTTTAGGCTTCAACGCTAAAACAGACGGGTTCAAAACAGAGCTATCTAACGTGATGAATGTCATGAACCGTTACGCAGCGAACTTGAATACTGGTTCGATTGATCCAAAAGAAAATCTGCCAAAATTGATCAAAGAATTAAAAGCGGCAGGCTGGGAAAAAGCCCAAAAAGAAATGCAAACTCAATTGGATCAATACATGAAAGACAATCAATAAACGTTATTCAAACATGAAACGCATCCTGTTGAACTGAATTCTGTAGATTTGCTTTCAAGGTCAAAACGATCTTGGAAGCAAATTCTTCGGTTCTCTAAGAAAAGGCTTTTATTTCTTCTTTATTATGAGATTCATGTTATTATATGACAAATGTCTAGATCTTAGTTCACACTCCTGTTGTGGATTAAGATTTGAACATTTTTCAGAAATGATGAGGTGAAAGACATGGCCAGTACAGGCATTCAACGGCTATTTTATGTAATCTGGACGATTATTAAATTGAATCTATATTTTCTTTTGTTTTCTTTAATGGGAGGCGTAGTTTTTGGCATCGGACCAGCCTTTCAAACGATGAACGACCTCCTGACAGAGCAAGGGATCAACTATCAAGAAATCACCTTCAAACGTTTTTTGAGCAGTTGGAAAAAGAATTTTAAACGGGGGAATCTGCATTTTAGTTTATTTGCAGCCTTGACCTTCGTGTTGGCCTACAACCTCTATTTAGCGGCACAGATCCAAGGATTGTTATGGATGATCATTACGTTTTTATTGTTCTTTGTGCTGTTGCTAGTCGGAGTGCTGTTTCTTTATACAACTCAGTATGAGACCAGCTATGATATTTCTACCGGGAATTTATTGAAATTAGCCTTTATTAGTGTCTTTTTAAATTTTGGTGTTTTTTTAAAAGTCTTGTTTGGCGTGGCCAGCATCTTTGTGCTGACTTGGTACTTCAAGGGCTTGATGCTATTTGCGACTTGTTCACTGCTAGTAATCTGGAGTGGGTATGCTACGAAGGACAATCGTCAGCTGGTGGATAAGAAGTTGAATTCCTATGAGTAAGGGCAGATTTCGATTGACGAAGAAAACACACTTAATGAATCGTTTGATGCAAGTATACAGCCTTCTGCTAGTGGGAATCATCCTGCTGGTAGTGGCTGCTTTGTGCGTTTTTACTGCAGATTCGAATTACAAGAAATTGATGAACGATATGTACATTTTAGAAAACCGGATTCACAGCTATGCGACAGATAAGGAAAATACCATGAGCTACCTTTACATGGAATTAGCCAGCTCCAATGCGGCGGTGGATAATGTTCGGAAATACTTAAATTTGTCTCCATCAGAATATTTTGAGTTTACCCAAAAATACTGGGACGATTATCAAAAGGATACGCGGGTTTCTTCCACGATCAGCGGATTTTTTACTGCCTTTCCTGATTTGGAGGAACTATTCGTCACCTTGGATGGCTCAAACAATTATTTGAAAGCGGATCAAAGGAATCATAACGGGCAAAAGCTACAAGGTAAGCTGCCGAAAAAGACGAGCTTTTTGATCAATCGTCCAATCGTGGATCAATATAGTTTTCAGACGATCGGCCAAATCTACGGTGTTTTTTCAGAGTCCGCTGTATTAGGCGATTTGGCTCAATCTTTAGTCGATGAAGGGATTGACGCATTTATCGTGGATAGTGCCGATCAAGTCAAATTCTCTACCCATCATCAAGTAACCGACAAGGAATATCAAGCACTGGTAAAAGGCATTGAAGGACGTGGGGCTGTTCCGCAAGCGATTCGTAAGAATTACTATGTGATCGATCGGCAAACAAGCAAGACCTATTCGTATGTTTTAGTCGCGAACAAACAGGTTCTTTGGTGGAAAAATGTAAAGACCTTTAGCCTGATTATCCTATTAGGCGGTTTACTGGCGAGCCTTCTTTTGCTAATCCTGCATCGCACCTTTAAACGCTATTTTCAGCAAGTGGAGACGATCGTAGGCATTACCCATAGTGTTGCGGAGGGGCGTCTGCAAGAACGAATCGATCTTGGGTTAGTCCAAGATGAGTTGCTTGATCTTTCGCAAGCGATCAATTATATGATTGACAGCTTGGATCAATACATCAAGGAAAACTATGAATTGGAGATTAAGCAGCGGGATGCTCACATGCGGGCGCTCCAATCCCAGATTAATCCGCATTTTCTGTACAATACCTTGGAGTATATTCGTATGTACGCGTTAAGTAAGCAACAAAAGGAATTAGCGGATGTGGTCTATGCCTTTTCAGCATTGCTGCGGAACAATACGACTCAAGAAAAGACGACAAGCCTGAAAAAGGAACTATCCTTTTGCGAGAAATATGTCTACTTGTATCAAATGCGTTATCCGGATCGGGTTGCGTATCGTTTCACCATTGAGCCGGAATTGGAGCAACTGGTGATTCCGAAATTTAGTTTGCAGCCATTGATTGAAAATTATTTTGTTCATGGGATCGACTATACCCGCAATGACAATGCTATCAGTGTCAAAGCCTTTTTTGAAGGGGAAGATATCGTGATTCAGGTGATTGATAACGGTAAAGGAATGGAGTCAACATCCTTACAGCAATTACAAGCAAATCTAAGGATGCCTGAGGATCAGCAAACGTCGTCAATTGGGATGCGAAATGTCTATGAACGGTTGAAAAACTGTTTTGATGGTACATTCTCAATGTCTATCGAATCCCAGATAGATCGAGGGACGACGATTACGATTCGCGTGGAAGGGGGAAAAGCACATGTTGTATAAAGTTCTACTAGTCGATGATGAATATATGATTTTAGAGGGATTGAAGCAGATCATTCCTTGGGAGGAACTAGGCTTTGAAATTGTCGCCACCGCTCGAACCGGTACCGAAGCTTTGACATACTTGAGGGCTCATTCGGTTGACCTTGTCGTAAGCGACATCACGATGCCAGAAATGAACGGCATCCAAATGGTCGGGGCGGCGTATGAACGAGGAGATGAATTTGCCGCCATTTTTTTGTCAGGCTATCAAGAGTTTGAGTATGTAAAGGAAGGGATCCGACTAGGAGTGAAGGATTATTTAGTTAAACCCGTCGATCAAGAAGAACTCACGGAAGTTGTGACGAAGATAGAACAAGAGTTGACCGAACGCCAGCATCGCAAGGAACAGGAGCAGTTGTATAGTGAAAGCAGTATCGGTCGTTGGCTGAATGATGAGATGAATGAGCAGGAGTTTCTTGAGCTGATGGCGGACTTGGAGCTGCCCATACAGGGTCCCTTCACAGCAATCAAATTACTGAGTGATGCTCCACAGCTACAGGCAATCACACAACAGCTAAAAGAGAACCACCAGCGTTTGATCATCGCTGGAAGTTCTCAGCAAAATCAACAGATCACTTTGATTTTCCAAGGGGATGCAGAACAATTAAAACGTTTTTTGGCTGAGATAAAACGGCAATACCGGGATATCGTCATCTATACGGGAGAAACGATCCCCGATTGGGAAAACGTCTATGAAAGCTATGAAAAAGTCCGACAAATCGAAGCGTTAAAAAATTTTTATCCTGATTTACTGCCTAGTCATAAGCAGGATTTGGTAGAGAACTTGAATGAACAGGAATTTTCATTTTTAGGGTTTAATAAATCTTTGATGATCGGCGATGCGAAAACAATTCAACAAGAGATGGATACTATTTTTGAAGAAGCTCATCGGCAGCACCTTCAACCGGAAAATGCGCGGTATATTGCCTTTTTATTGTTCACTGACATTTCGCGTCAGTACCCGACGGCGACCAAAGTCATCTATGAAGAAACGATTCAGCAGATTCGCCAAAGCGAAACCGTCTATCGCTTGAAGCAAGTTTTGGAGAATGTCCTGCAAGCGGTAAGTGAACAACCGCTAGAAAAACAGATTTCAGAAGTTACTCAAGAGGTCATCGAAATGGTTCGTAAGGACTATACCAAGGACATTACATTAAAAATGGTCGCTGACACCCTGCATTTGAATGCGGTCTATTTGGGACAGCTGTTCAAAAAAGAAATGAACAACAGCTTTTCACAATATTTAAACCAGATCCGCATTAAAAAGGCGCAACAATTGCTGCTCTACAGCAATCAAAATATCAATGAGATCGCCGATGAGATTGGCTATAACAATACCAACTATTTTTCAAAAATGTTCAAAAAACTCAACGGCATCACCCCAAAAGAATTTCGTGAGCAGTATTTGAAGGAATATTCAAATGTTATTAGCGAAGACACGGAACAGGAGGGATAACTGGAATTCAAACCCAAAACAGACCGGAAAATCTTGTAAGATTTTCCGGTCTGTTTTTAGTTGCTTAACGAAAAGGGCAGCTCATTTTTTTGATAGTCTCTCGGATTTGGAACGATCCCTAGTTGGTAATCGATTGTTCCGCCGGTCATCAGGTCTTCGTGGGTGAAGAAGAGGGGCTGATGAGGCATGCCGTTGCGAGTGGTTTGATGGATAAATTGTTGCTGCGGCTGGTTGGGTTCTGCCGTAATCGTTAGCGTTTGCCCATTAGAGAGGGCCAGTACGGCACGTTTGACTAGTGGCATACCGATAACATATTCCCCGCTTCCAGGTGTCACTGGATAAAAGCCCAACGAGTTGAATAAATACCAGCCGGCCATGCTACCATTGTCCTCATCCCCCGGATAGCCATCGCTTTCGGAGCTAAAGCATTCGGTCAGTAGATTCTTGATGAGTGGCTGAGCCATTTCAGGTTTGCCGACATAACTGAATAAATAAGGATAGTGAAAACTTGGTTGATTGGAAAGGGCCAATTGTCCAAATTCAATCGCGGCCATTTCGCTCATTTCATGAATTTCAAACCCATAACCGGTCACATCAAATCTCGGGGGTTGGTTGCAGAGTTCAATCAATTTTTCTGTAAACGCGGCTTTTCCACCCATTTGCTGAATCAACCCTTGGAAATCCTGATAAACCGCAAAGCTGCTTTGCCACGCACTGCCTTCTGCGTAATCTTTCCCCCAACGAATCGGTGAAAAGTCTTTCCGAAACTGGCCTTCGGAGTCCTTTGCCCGCATGAAGCCGACAGTAGGATCAAAAATGTTTCGATAATTCAAGGATTGTTCCGCGTAAGCCGTGGCAGTTACAGTTTCTCCAAGTGTGTTGGCCACTTGACTGATACAAAAATCACTGTAGGCATAATCCAGTGTATGATTGACGGATTCATGATAATTGCTAGGAACATAACCATACCTCAGATAATCTAAGGTTCCTTGTCGCCCATAATTGTTTCTTTCGCTTTGGACTGTCGCGCCTTTTTTCATGGCGGCTAAAAAGCGGGGCATCAAATCAGGACGAATCTTTTTCATGGCAGCATCTGCAATCACGGCATCAATCAATGTTCCCGGCATCAAGCCCCGTTCATCAGGCGACAACCATTTTGGCAGAAAGCCTGTCTCTTCATAGCTATTCAAGAAGCCTTCCAGCATTTCACCGTATTTTTCCTCAGCAATCAACGAAAACAACGGGTAAACCGTTTTGTAGGTATCCCAAAAGCCATTGTTAGTGTATAAAACCCCCGGCTTGATTTCCCGATTGAAGGTATCGTAGTGAATTTTTTCGCTCTCTTCGTTTATTTCATAAAAGGTTTGAGGGAACAAGAAGACTCGGTACAAATTGTGATAAAAGGTTTTTGTTTGTTTCGGATCTGTGTGTTCCACTTGAATACGATCAAAATAGCTCGTCCATGCTTGTCTGCTGCTGCTTAAAAAGTCCTGCAAGTCGTGGGCTCTTTCACGTTCTAGGTTCAGAGAAGCCTGTGCTTGGCTGATAAACGATGTCCCGAAACGGACGACTTGCTGCTTCACGGACCCAAAAGTTAATTGGATAAAGGTGTTTTCCTCTTTCGTCGCTTCAGTGAAAGATAAAACAGGCTCAGCAAATTGGAAAGTCAGGTAAATAGTGAAATCTGGGTCTTCACAGCCGCTGTAATTCACGAGACTGATCTGAAGTTCATGGGCATTTACCTGTCGGACGGCTTTAAGCCCCGGTAGTGTCAACAGTAGGCCATTTTCCTCTTGACTAAAGTCTAACGCTAACAGACCGCCGTACATGCTGGGAACCAAAGTCGAATGGAGACTATAGCGTAATTGATGGATATTCAATTGATAAGGAGAGAAGACAGCTTCTTCAGGTCGATAAGAGCTTTGGGCGTGGAACAGAGAAAGCTCCGGCAACGCGCCGCTGAACGGGGTCATCACCATGTGGCTGAAATCCCCCATCCAAGGACTAGGTTGATGGGTCAAACGATAGCCTTGAAAGACCCGATCTTCAGGATGGAAAAACCAACTGCCTTTTTGGTCGGTGGTTTGTGGAACAAAATAGTTCATGCCAAAGGGAACACCAGTATAGGGTAGGCAATTGCCATTTGAAAAGCTATGTTGATTAGCAGTTCCGTGACGAGTGTCAATCGTATCAATCATTTGTCAAAAGCTCCTTTGTTGAGTGTCGTGTAATCAAAGTGACGGCGACTTTTTGGCTTTCCGGCTGTTGTTCAGTGCGAATCCAATCCATCAAGGCCTCGCCAGCCAATGCCCCGATCTGCTTGAAATTTTGAGAAACGGTCGTCAAAGCCGGATCCACCAGTGAAGCAGCCTGAATATCATCAAATCCGACAACGGACAGCTGTTGTGGAAGCTCAAAGCCGCCTTGTTTTAGGACTTGCATCGATTCAATCGCGACTAGATCATTCTCACAAACCAAAGCGGTAATCTCGTTTACCGTGATATATTCCAGTAAGTGATCGGGATTTGCCTGTTGATCTTCTAACGTCGTATGAAAGGAGAGGTGTTGCTCTTTTAGGCTGTGAATGTAGCCTAAGTAACGTTGGCGCGTCGATTGCGGCGGATGGCTATTCCCAAAAATATAAGCAATCCGTCGATGGCCGCTCTCAATTAGGTGATCACAAGCGACTTTTCCACCAGCAAAGTTGTCTGACAGGATCGTTGGCAATGACAAGTCGTGGAGCTGCTTATCTAAGGCAACAATCGGAAATTGCTGGAAAGAAAGATCATACAACAGGTCTAAATACTGACTCTCGTCATCTGCATAATAGATCATTCCATCAAATTCCTGTACGATATCATTCGCTTGATGACTGGTCAGATAATCAAAATTCGTCATCATCACTTCAAATCCTTCCCGTTGAAGTACAGGGAACAGGCCGGCAGAAAAGTTTCCTAGGGATAGATCATTGGAGAAGGGCAACAGAAATAAAATTCTTTTGGTCGTCGTTTTTTGCGGTGTCTGCTCTTTGACAAAACTCCCTTTTCCCCGTGTCCGCTCGATCAACCCCATTTTTTCTAGTTCGGTTAATGCGCGTTTAGAGGTGATGCGGCTGACTTCATAAGTGTCAGACAGTTCCTTTTCCGTGGGAAGTTGACTGCCGGGCGGGAAGCTGCCGTTGGTAATCTGATTTTTAAGATCATTTAGGATTGTTTGATATAAAGGTTCCATAGTTCCCTCCTATTTGATATATCATATGAATATCTTACCATACTTATTATTTCTGTAAAGAGGCATTTTTTTGAATGGAAGCGTAGACAACGGACAAACATTAAGCTATAATCATCTCTATAAATGATATATCAAATTTGGAGGAATGATGATTTATGACTTATAAAAGTATACCAAAGTCGGTTACTCGGTTTATGGAACAAATTACTGAAAAATGTGGCAATGATCATGCTGATTGGGCAGAGAATTTTAACGCGGCCTTTGCCAATACCTTATTGACCACCGTGAAGCGCCAAGAAGATGGGACAACGTTTCTATTGACTGGCGATATTCCAGCGATGTGGCTAAGAGATTCGACCGCTCAAGTGCGCCCGTATTTAGTCATTGCGAAAGAAGATCAAGAGTTAGCCGCGATGATTTCTGGTTTGGTCAAGAAACAATTCTTCTATATTAATATTGACCCGTATGCCAATGCTTTTAACGAAACGGCGAACAAGGCCGGTCATCAAGCGGACCACACACAGATGAATGACTGGATCTGGGAACGTAAATATGAGATTGATTCCCTGTGTTACCCTGTTCAGTTAGCGTACTTATTGTATAAAAATACTGGAAAACAAGATCAGTTCAATGAAGACTTTGTGAACGGCGTGACCAAAATTTTAAGCGTTTTCGAGACAGAGCAGGACCATCACTATTCACCGTATACTTTTGAACGGGATACGACCCGTCAAGAAGACACGCTGATCAATCAAGGTCGGGGAGCAGAGGTGGTACCGACTGGGATGACATGGTCAGGTTTTAGACCAAGTGATGATGCGTGTAAATACGGCTATTTGGTTCCATCGAATATGTTTGCCGTTGTCATTTTAGGCTATTTGGAAGAACTTTTTAGCGAAGTGTTGATAGACGAAGAGATCGTAGCTAGAGCTCGCAAATTAAAGGAGGAGATTCAGCAGGGGATCGAAAGGCATGGACGAACGGTCAATCAAGCAGGCGAAACGATTTACGCCTATGAAGTAGATGGCAAGGGCAATGGAAGCATCATGGATGACAGCAATGTGCCGAATTTGATCTCAGCGCCTTATCTTGGTTACGGAAAACTGGATGAGCCGACCTATCTTGCGACTCGAAAAACCTTGCTAAGTTCCGAAAATCCTTATTTTTATGAAGGAAAATTTGCCAAGGGGATTGGTTCTTCCCATACACCAGAAAATTATGTTTGGCCGATCGCTTTGGCGATGGAAGGGATGACCACTGCGGATAAACAAGAAAAAGCTCGGATTTTGGATCAGCTGGTGGCGACAGACGGTGGAACGCATCTGATGCACGAAGGGTTTGATGTCAATGACCCCAATCAATACACGCGAGAATGGTTCTCGTGGGCAAACATGATGTTTTGTGAACTAGTAATGGATTATTTCGATATTCGAGTAGAGAAGTAGTAGAGGAGATTCGTTGATGAAGAAAAAAGTATATATCATTTCTCACAGCCACTGGGACCGCGAATGGTACATGGCTTATGAACAGCATCATATGCGTTTGGTCCAGCTCATGGATGACTTGTTAGAGCTCTTCGAGAAGGATCCGGCGTTCCACAGCTTTCACTTAGACGGTCAAACGATTATTTTAGATGACTATTTACAGGTTCGACCAGAAAAAAGAGCCTTGGTCCAGCAGGCGATCACAGAAGGAAAACTACAAATTGGTCCCTTCTATATTTTGCAGGATGATTTCTTGATTAGCTCGGAATCCAATGTACGAAATATGTTGATTGGGATGGAAGAAAGCCAGAAATGGGGCACGCCCGTGATGCTGGGGTATTTTCCAGATACCTTTGGAAATATGGGACAAACTCCGCAAATGATGAAGCAAGCAAATTTAAACGCGGCAGCATTTGGTCGCGGGGTCAAACCAATCGGTTTTGATAATGAGGTATTAGAGGATCAATACACTTCGCAATATTCAGAAATGAACTGGCAAGGTCCCGATGGAACGGAAATTTTTGGCTTATTGTTTGCCAACTGGTACAGCAACGGCAATGAAATTCCGGCGGAAGAAACAGCAGCAAAAGCTTTTTGGGATCAAAAATTGGCAGATGTCGAAAAGTATGCGTCGACTCAACATTTACTGATGATGAATGGGGTCGATCATCAGCCGGTTCAAAAGGATCTCTCGCAGGCGATTGCCTTGGCCAATCGGTTGTATCCAGAGTATGAATTCATCCACGCGAGCTTCCCAGAGTATCTGGCAGCAGTTCAAAAGGAGCTGCCAGAAGACATCGGACAGGTAACAGGAGAGCTGACGAGTCAGGAGACCGACGGCTGGTTCACCTTAGCCAATACGGCTTCTGCTCGAGTGTATCTAAAACAATGGAATACGAAAGTCAGCCGGCAATTAGAAAACATTACGGAACCTTTAGCCTCAATGGCTTATGAAGTAACTGGCGAGTACCCTCATGACCAGTTGGATTACGCATGGAAGACCTTGATGCAAAACCATCCTCACGATAGTATTTGCGGCTGCTCGGTAGATGAAGTTCATCGGGAAATGCTGCCTCGCTTTGAAAAAGCCAATGAAGTGGGAAAATACCTGGCTGAAGAAGCCGTGGCACAATTGGTTGCGACAATCGATACGAGCGGATTTCCAGAAGGCAGCCGTCCCTTTGTGGTGTTCAATACGGCGGGCACGGTTAAAAGCGGCACTGCTCAGGTCGATGTTGAAGTGAAACGAATTCCTTTCCACCAGCAATACCCTTCAGAGGGCTATGAGACATTGGCCCAAGAAGCTAAACAACTGTATCACGTGGTCAACCATCAGGGGCAGAGCGTTCCCGCATTTCTTTCTGAAGAACAGATTCGTTTTGATTATGATCTGCCAAAGGATCGTTTTCGGATTCCCTATATGAAGAAATACGTGACCCTTTCCGTTGAAGTCAAAGATTTAGCTGCTTTTTCATGGGAAAGCTTCGCCTTAGTTGAAGGTGCTGCCCCCGTTTCGGAAGCAACCTTGATTAAAGAAGACGGTCGTGTTTTAGAAAACGAGTGGGTCAAATTAACGGTCGCTTCTGACGGCTCTCTCCGGTTGACGGACAAAGAATTAGGGAAGACCTTGGAAGATTTGTTAGTGTTTGAAGACGTTGGTGATATTGCCAATGAGTACATTTTCAAACAACCAAAAAACGATCACGCGATCCTATCCACGGCCTTTGCACATCACGTTGAAATCGTCGAAGATACACCGCTACGTGCGACGATTCGCGTGATCCACGAAATGGAGATACCTAAATCAGCAGAAGAACGATTGACGCTAGAACAACAAATGGTGGTGGATTTTAGAGAAAGAAAGGCGCAGCGCTCCAATGAGACAATCTCCTTTACAATCAGAACGGATATCACTATGGACGCCTATAACCGCCGAGTAGCCTTTGAAACGACTGTCAATAATCAAGCACAGGATCATCGCTTACGAGTGCTGTTTCCAACAACGATTCAGACAGCTACCCATGAAGCAGACAGCATTTATGAAACGGTGGTTCGTCCGAATACAGTCGCCAAACATTGGGAAAACCCAACCAATCCACAACACCAACACGCTTTTGTTAATTTACACGATCAAGAATTTGGAGTCACTCTGTCTAATTTTGGCTTGAATGAGTACGAGGTCGTAGGAGATACTTTGGCATTGACGCTGCTGCGCTGTGTCGGTGAATTAGGCGATTGGGGTTATTTCCCAACACCTGAAGCACAGTGTATCGGAAACCACACCTTCAACTTCGGGATCGAACTCCACGGTGCGCCAGCAACTCGTTATCAGACTTACAAGCAAGCCCATGGGGCACAAGTGCCTTTTGTGACACAGCAAACGTCTATTCACGAAGGTCGATTGAATTCAGCTCAAAACTACTTGACAGTAAGCGGCGAGTGTTTTGAAGTCACCGCATTAAAACGGCGAAAAGCCGATGAGGCACTGATTCTGCGCGGCTACAATCTAAGCGATCAGCCAACAGATATCACGATTGAAAAAGCCGGAGAATCGCCCGTTCATTTGTTGAATCTTTTAGAAGAACGCTGCGGCGCATACGAAGCCAAACTGCAGCCATATGAAATTAAAACCCTAGAGATGAAGGAGTAGCAGAATGTATTTTGGTGGTATAGAAGCAGGCGGGACAAAGTTTGTATGCGCCGTCAGCGATCAGCAACAAAACTTAGTAAAGAAGATCAGTATCCCAACGACGACTCCAGAAGCGACCTTTGCGGAAGTTTTTGAGTTCTTTGATCAATATGAGCTATCCGCTTTGGGAATTGGTTCCTTTGGTCCGATCGGGATCGATCCCAGCAAAGACAACTACGGCTACATCTTGGCAACGCCGAAACCAGGCTGGTCAGAAGTAGATTTTCTAGGCAAAATCAAGGAACGGTATGCCATTCCAGTCGCTTGGACAACCGATGTGAATGCGGCGGCTTATGGCGAATTGAAAAAAGGAGCGGCTCAGGGCAAGAAAAGTTGTATCTACTTAACTGTCGGTACAGGCATTGGTGGCGGAGTCGTTATTAATGAGAACATTTTTTCAGGAATCGGTCATCCAGAAATGGGTCATATGCACATAAAACGTCACCCGGATGACGATTATGATGGCACCTGTCCGTATCACAAAGACTGCTTGGAGGGCCTAGCAGCCGGCCCCTCATTGGAAGCTCGTACAGGGATCAAAGGTCAAGACCTGGCAGAGGATCACCCTATCTGGGATCTTCAAGCCTATTACATTGGGCAAGCATTGATGAGCTATAGCTTAATTTTAGCGCCTGAAAAAATCGTCTTAGGCGGTGGAGTGATGAATCAAAATCAGATGCTGATGAAAATACGTCAATCGTTTGTCGACCAAATGTCCGGCTATCTGGAAACTCCGCCAGCCAGCGAGTATATCGTTCGCTGGGGATTGCCAAATGAGAGCGGCATTATCGGCTGCCTTTTACTAGCAGAAGAAGCACTAAACTAAAAAACAAAGAAGCTGAACTAGGAATGAATCGTTCAGCTTCTTTTGATTGAGGGAAGATAATGATGAAAACGATCGACCGTTGTTTGATTGCCGAAAACAGCGCCACACAAATAGTCCGTCAAAATATCATACAGCTATTTACTGAACTAGGCTATCAATTTAGAAGCCGACCGGAGACGAGCCTGATTTTAGCGATTGAGCCAACGCTAGAGACAAAGATCAGCCTAACATCAAATCGTCTTTCAGGGAAAACCCCCAGCAGCTTGTTTCGGGGGGGCGTTCGCCTGATTCTCCAGCAGTTAATGGGGAAAAGCCAGCCTCAAACAATTCAGCCTGCACTAGAAGAACAAATTCTGATGCTGGATATTGGCAGAAAATACTATTCATTAGCCAAGCTCAAACGTTTGATTCGCAGCCTGGCACTTTTTCAATTTACCCATCTCCAATTACACTTTTCGGAAAATGAAGGCTTTGGCATCGAGTCACTCCTTCACCCAGAAATCTGCAGCCCCAACCATTTAAGTCAAGAGGAGATTCGTGAATTAATCGCATATGCAGAGAAGTTTTATCTAGAGATCATTCCAGACATAGACACACCCGGACATGTACGCCAGCTTTTAACACATCATCTTGAATGGTGTTTACCGAAGACTGATGGTAGCCGCGAAACCAGCGCGCTGGATATATTAAATCCCGAGGCGGTCGATTTTATCAAGGAAATCTATCAAGAGTTTGCGGAATTATTTCAAGAAAGCCGGTACTTTCATATTGGCGCCGATGAATTTGTCGACTTTGATCAACTCGACCAATATCCAAGTCTAACTTCGACAGCTTTGAAGCTTGGCAGCACCGCCAGCGGCATCAACCCCTTCATCCAGTACGTCAACGATCTGATTCATTATCTAAATGGATTTGGATTCACCGTTAGAGTGTGGAACGACGGCTTCTATCGAAACGATGACCAAGAACACATTCATTTAACGAACCAATGCGAGGTTTCCTATTGGACACGTTGGAATCCGCACATGGCTGCAATCGAAACATATTTAACTCGCGGATACACCATGATAAATCACAATGACAATTTTCTTTATTACGTGCTCGGCGAAGCAGCCGGCTACCAGTATCCCACATATGAAAAAATCAACGAGCACTTTCAATTAACGACCTTTGCGAGTGATCAAAAAATGAAGAAACAAAATCAGACCAAAGGAGTCGCTCTTTCCGTTTGGGCTGATATTCCCAAAGCCAAATCATCCCACGAAGTCCTTGCTGATATTTTTTGGCTGCAAGCCGCACTGAGCGAAAAGGTGTATGGCGATAAAAATAAGAAAGACGATTATCAAGAAGTGTTTGAACAGTGGATGAGATGAGAAGGGAAGAATAAGTAAATCAAATGTTACTAATAGAAAATCCTAAAATACTTTTGGAATTTTGGGTAAATCTCATTATATGAAAATTTTTGAAATCCTAAAGTAAGGTGAAATAGAAAAATAAATTATTTAAAAATTACATTTATTTAGAAACCAAACGACCTTAAAGCAAATAGCGGTTACCACAATTAGTTTTTAGGTAAAGGCTATTATGTTGTAGCGTGGTTACACAGAGAAGATAAAGGTTAAAAAGAAATACCAATTAGAATATGATGACAATTTCCTTCTTTCTGTTTACATGTACGATATCTGAAAAAGATAAGAATGTGAATTCCGCTTTTACAGATGATCCAACAACTATAAAAACGGAAAGTGATAGTTAAAATAGTTTTATAGCCAACGAAAAAAAGAGCAAACAGTGTTAAAGCATACCCTATCATACGATACTAGTAATATTTGGTGCTACTGAAATATTGGTGAAGACCACAGGTACTTCAACACCTACCAGGTTATAAGATGAGCCTAAAAATAGTTTCTAATTAATCACCTGCAATGAAAAATCAATATGTATTAGAACTCGTTTGCTCTGCGAATGGTTTCAGAAAGCTACGAGTGTGGCAGTAAAAAAACTCAAAAAATTGATAGAGTAAAGTCATTTTCCTGACGGCATCACAATCAATTTTTTGGGGTAACTATTATGAAAAAAGGATATATTAAAGATCAAGATTAACTCTAATGACTGATACAGGTCATTAGTTTTTTTGTTTGGAGAGGAAAATTTGGTTGAAATAATCAATCAAGCAAAGAAAATTTCCCATCTTCTTTTGCGAAACGTTACTCAAATCATTTGTGAATAAATTAGTCATTATTCATTAAACTAAAACAGAAAAATGACACCTATTTTATTGTAAAAGAAAAAGGTCTAATTATTTGAAAATAAAAGGATTTGATGTTAGATTTTGTTAACTATTAATAGTAATAAAGTTGTCATTATCGAAAGGAGAGTTAGCATGAAAATTTATAAGTTAGAGATTATTGCTGCTTTTTTTTGCGCAATATTGTTCTATAATTCACAAACGAGTGCTGCAGAGTCTACATCTTCACAGATTCAGCAGGCACTAGATTTTGTTGCTAGTGATAGAAGATTAGTCAGCGACAATTTTGGAGGAAGAACTGTTTATCGTCTCAAAGATGAGTCATCTGATCCCACGGAAGCATCTTTCGATTTAAAGCAAGCCACTGATGACTACCAGATTAAACCGGAATATTTACGTTCCATCCCAGCAGATACCTATCCGAATGCGCTGATATTTGGATCAGCAGTGAAGCTGGATATGTCTGGTTTTTATGAATTTTTTTCTACGGGCGACGATATTAGTACGTTCAAAGCGTACATAGCAGAGTTTAATGCAGAGGGGGGCTTATCGAAAGTAACTCCTATTGAAGAAGGTAAAACGGTCTTGGTGACGGGCTTACGCAGTTCAGAATCTGTCGCGAAAGCAAAGAACGTCATTGAAAAGTATTGTGCGCTCCACAATCTTTCTTTAGCTGAATACTATGACAAAAATAAAAAAGAAAACCCAATGATCCAAGAAATCGTTGAATCTGGTGCATCTGAAGTCACTGTACAAGTCAATAAAGAAACGAATAATTACACGTTTAAAGTGAATTATGTTGATGCAGCAAAAGGAGGGGATCTTTCATTTGATCTCTATTCGGCTATAATGAATCAATCTGCTGATTCGTTGAATCGAAAATACTCGAAAGTATCCGTCAATGAGAAATATCTGTTAACTGGGAACATCTATCCATTTGATTATGTTGTTATCTCTGGCCGAACAATGAATGATCTAAACGCTGTATTTAACAGAGTACGGTATGATTACTTAGTAAGTAATCAGAATGCAACACTCACCAGTTCTAATAAACCGGTAGAAACGAGTCAAACAGCGGAAATATTGCCCATGGATGTTAGTCCTGGAACACCTCTTTCAAATGGAATAAATGGCACCTTTTTAAACAAACTAGGAACAGTAGAAAAATATATCAGTGGAAATACGATAGCTGCACAGTTTGGACTAGCAGACGGTACTGATTGGGACGCGCTTGGAAAAGCAAGCACAACCTTCCAAAAAATCACCAATTCGGCTGGAGCGACAGATTCTGCTGGGATAGCCGTATCTCCTACCCAGAAAGGCTATGCAGGGTTAACGACTTATAATAAACCAATCTTTGATGCGGCAATGGGCGCAAATCGAGTCTCTGAAAAGACTTACTTTAGCGGCTTGCCAAAGTTATCAGTGGCTGCTTATCTTTCAGATTTTAGTGTAGAGTATCCGCCTAGTGGTAGTGTCGAACCTAGTTCGCCGGCTAACTAGTAAGTGATACCAAAAATTAGCTGTAAGTAATCCTTTACTAAGCCACGACTCATAAAGAAAGTTGGAGATAAAATGAAAAGAAAAATAGCTTCTGCCTTTTTCCTCGCTCTTTTCGCTGTCTTTGGGGTGTTATTCAGCGCTCAAAGAGCCATTGCAAGTACAGATTTAGATCAAGCTGTCGCGGGTTACAATAAAGGAGAAGGAACTTATCAAGAGCGTCTGGCTACCTATGAAAAAATTGCAGGTATGCTGAAATCAGAAATACAAGCTGATATAGGCACCCTGAATCAGAGTATCGCCAATTTGACTGCTTCCGGTGATTTAGCGGCGGATGATCCTGTAATCAAAACACTGAACGAAGATTTAACGAAAGATCTGAATGCTCTCTATGCTTCGTATAAAGGGGAATCAATAGAGGTAATCGACGGATTATCTAGTCAAAAGAAAATTGATTTTTATAATGATTTCGTGAAGTTGTATAAACAATTTTTGCAAAATGGTTTGACCAGTAAGCATGACCAGCTAGTGGATTATGCAGAAGCGGTGAAAGGATTAAATACTGCCGCATATCCATTTCAAGATAACAAATCGCAGCAATATCTCAATCAATGGGACACACCGCTTTTTGATACGAAAGATATTCCTGATTTACCATCAGCCATTTCACCAATAGCACTGACACCGCCTACGAAAGAGAATAAAATGACCATTCATGTGCTGAAAAAATGGCAAGATAACAATGATAAAAATCGACCAAAGGAGATCGTGGTAGAACTAACGTTACCTGATAAGGAAACACCTATTGCTACATTAACTCTCACTCAAAAAAATGAATGGAAGGGCAGTTTTAAAGATCTACCAGTCAATGATAAGTACCAAGTAAAAGAAAAAAAGGTTTCTGGTTATGATGTTTCCTATTCAGATCTAGAAAAAGTAGATGATCAAAATTACCAGCTGACCATCACGAATACTGCTGTAACACCGCCTACACCTGAGAAACCAAAGATGCAAATAGATGTGATAAAAGAATGGAAAAATACGAAGGGAAAAGAGTTACCAAAAGATATAACAGTTAAGTTATCGTTGCCAGGAAAGAATAAAAACGCGGCAAATAGTGAAGTTGCTACCCTTCAGCTTTCTGCGAAGGACCAATGGAGAGGAACTTTTAAAGACTTGGCAATAGATGATCGTTACAAAATTGACGAAGTAACTGTTAATGGGTATAAAACAACCTATTCAAAATTAGAAAAAATTGCGGATAATCATTATCAGATTAAAATTACCAATACATTATCACCTACTATACCTAATAAGCCAGGAAACCCGAATACACCTAGGAAAAAGCATTTAAAATCTAATAACTCAGAAGTAACGAATAAGACGTATCCTAAGACTGGAGAACAAAAAACAAGTGGGTGGACCATCATTGGTGGGATTATTCTTGTACTACTGATGTTATATATCCTAAAAAAAGGACGCAATAAATAGTGGATGTAATCTCCAACTCATCATTGGAAACTATCCACACACCAACTCTGTCTATTTATAATTACTATGAAGCCCAATCATCGCTAGCGATGATTGGGCTGTTTTTTATTTCATCAAATAAGAAGTGCGGGAAATGTCTGAGGTAGAATGGATCATCTCTTTCATAGGACTTTTTTCTTTAAAATGGTTACATGAAGACAAAGGATTCACACGCTATAAGCTTTTTTGCTGGGAAATTATCGCATCCATATTACACTCACAAATCAGCAAAAAAAAAGACAACCCATTATTGCTTGTCTCCGTCCTTTGAATCTGGAACATGGCTATCTGTTGGCACATCAATTTTAATTTTTAAAGATTGGCCCAACAATGGTGTTATTTGCAAAAAATCAAAAGCAAGATAGATTCTGTCTAGAAATTTGGTACTATCGCTAACATAGATGCCGAATTCTTGTATATAAAACACAATTTCAGATAAATCTCGTTCTACTTGAAGATAGATGTCGTTTATATTTTTTCATTCATCCGAGCCTTTATTTCATCTATAGAAAGAAGGCCTTCATCTATTCAGATAGAAAATGAAAACTTCTCATTTTCTATCTGATTCTTTTAGGATTATTTCTTTGTGATATCTACAATGGTTCTACCAAGATGTTTTCCTTCTTTTAACAAGTGAATAGTATTAGGAAGTTCATCTAATGAAATAGCCGTAAATAGTGTAGTATCAGTTATTTTCCATTCTTGAGCCAATTTAGACCAAATCATTTGTCTGTATTCTTGAGAAATGTTCACTGAATCAATACCAATAAGATTAATTCCACGTAAGATGAAGGGGAGAACAGTTGTAGTTAACTTAATCCCGCCAGCATTACCACATAAGGAAACACTTCCTTGATAATAAACATAAGGCAGTAAACTTGATACCAAATCTCCACCCACAGTATCCAAAATGTAATGAAAGGTTTGTTTAGCCAGTGGCTTTTTAGTGAATTCAAAGTCACTTAAAAGAATCACCGTATGTGCACCTAATTGTTTTGCGACGTTGATCTGATTTTCTTTTCTAACCAGTGCAGTGATATTTTTGTATCCAGCTTTAGATAAAATTTGTAGTGCAATACTACCCACACCGCCTGTGGCTCCAGTTACTAAAATGGCTTGATCAAGAGAAGGTGTCATACCATTTTTTTCTAACTCATAGACAGAAAGAGCAGCGGTTAGGCCAGCAGTCCCAAAGATCATTGCTTCTTTCATCGATAAATCTTCGGGTAATCGTACGACCCAAGAAGAAGGAACTCTCGCATATTCAGCGAACCCGCCAGTATGTGTCATCCCCATATCATATCCAGTGACTAAAACTTGCTGTCCTATAGAATAATTCGGGTCCGTGGACGCTTCAATTGTTCCGCTTAAATCAATACCGGGAATCATAGGATAGTTGCGGATGACGCCTCCATTTTTTTGTACGGCTAACATGTCTTTGTAATTGACGGAAGAATAGGCAACTTTTATCAGAACTTCCCCAGCGTCCAACATATCCTCTTTTGTTTGATCTTCTACTTGATAACTGATTTCTTCCTCGTTCTCCCTTACTACCAATGCTTTAAATGTATCCATGTTTAAATTCCTTTCTTCAACAAAATAGTTTTGTAACAAAAATATTTCCAAGGAGAACTTATCATGATATTATGGTTCTGTCAACGATTGATGGAGGGATTTAAGATGGTAGAAAATTGTATGAACTTTTTATTGAGTGTCTCTCAACATAAAGTTTTCAAATATTATAGTAAATTGTTAGAAGAACAAGGGATTACCTCTGCGCAGGCAGGGATTTTAACCTGCATTTGGTCCGCTCCTAACGGTAAAATGACACCTAAAGAAATAGGAAAAAAACTTTATCTAGAAGCCCCCACAATATCCGGTCTTCTCGATAAAATGCAGAAATTAGAACTTATCGATAGGGACGTTGATCCTGACAATAGACGAGTTATATTTGTAAGTACTACGAAAAAAGCCGATGACCTGAGAGAGGTGATTGAAGGGGCAACCGAGAAAATGAATCAACAGGTCCTCAAAGATTTTTCTCCAGAAGACGCAGAGTTATTGAAGCAACTATTGACTAAGCTCATTCATTCTGAGATTAAGTAAGTTCATACGTCGCACCTCAGATTAGAATGATCCAGTGATAAGAGAACAGGTCTCTAATTAACGAATTACTAAAACTAGCCTTAACAGACTAAATTGATGATCATGATACTTTCTTCAAGAGAACTAATGCTAGTACTATGAAGGATATGCTGAGTTTAGAGCAGTAAACAAAGACTAATCATAGCGGAAGTAGAAACCACTATTATAAGTTGCATTTTAAGCATTATAATAGTGGTTTCTATTGTTCATAAGGTTACGATCCATAGAGCTGAGGGAACACCACACCATAAATAACGATCGTTTTCGGTAGAATTCAATTTCACCTTACCAGACTAGCCTGCACTTTATCCCGTTCTGGAAAAAAATAAAGGGTCTAGAATTTCTAGTATATTCCCTTCCTCCAGTTTATAGTTGTACCGCATATTTGTCTTTTGTCCACTCGAATCAGGGATTAGCAATTCATTTTTTGACTCATTTTTTTCAAAAGCTTCTTTGTCTTTATAGAAAAAAAATCTGTCTTCCTTATCGCTTTTCGATTCTATATTGTAATACCCTGCCGATATCGTCTTTCCCACTCGAACGATTCCAGATAATTCAACCGTTTCACCTCTTTTAATTTCCCTAAGATCTGAAAGTTCTTTCTTTAATGAACTATTTTGGCTTTGCAACGAAGAAATGGTTTCGGATTGTTCAGTAATTTTTTCCTTATCCGCTGTACAACTTGCTAAGGCAAATACAGAAAGAATTAGTGACAGCGCTACTATAGATTTTTTACACGTATCGACCACCCCGATTTGTTTTATAAGTCTATTTTATCAAAAATCTAGGGTTTATTCGTTTTTACAAAGGGTTTCTCACTAAAAGAAATTTTGCACATATTTCGAATGCTTGCTTATAGAAGATAAGTGAATATTAGAAAACTAAGGGGAATGCGACAGCGAATGATAGATCGTTGTGGTCAAGAAAGCCCAATAATAAATGTTCGAATGATGGCGATTGCTGCTCCAATCATGGAAGAAATACTTTTTCGGGGAGCTATTATAGATGATTGGATAAAAGATTTTCCTATAATTGGTGTAATAGTGAGTTTCATAATTTTGCATCTTTGCTCTCAACAGCGAATATAACCATCTATTCTATATACTTTTTCGTTGTAATTCCGCGTATGAAAGATAGGATGCGAAATGAGATTTATTTGCTTTAGGTCAGAGACAAAAACATAGTAATGGACGCCTACAGAAAAAGGCATTCATTACTATGTTTAAAAGATATACTCGATTATTTGATCAATTTTTGCCATATCTTGTATCGGTAAGTTTTCAATTTTTTTCAGTTTTCTCACTTTGAAGTCTAATGATTTCAATTGAGAGATTATTACTTGTCCTTTTGTATCTAATTCCTCAAGCAAAGAATATCGTGTGGGTATATTTTTTACAGTAGAAGTGATTGGGCAAATGACTGCAAACAGTGTTCTGCGATTAAAGTCATATCTAGATACAACTAGTCCAGGGCGTCTTTTTTGAATTTCTTTTCCTGCTGACGGATCGAAATCGATCCAAACAATGTCACCTTTTTTAGGTATGTAGTTAATTTTTTCAGTCATTACAAGAGTTCTCTCCCTTCAGGAGACAAATCCTTCCATTCATCTTTTTCATAATACTCTGCTTCTTCTCCATCACTAAATGGATCTTCAATTTTAGGAACTAACGTAATTGTTCCATCCTCAGAATAAACAACTATATATTCTTGGTTCTTTGGAGGCATCTTTCCGTTATCCGACGGCAAAGTAATTACAACTGAACTTCCCTGTAATCTAGATTTTGTAGTCAACATAGTATCACCCCCTTTACTTCAATTATACAATGCAAACTATCTTATACAAATGTTGAACGTTCGTATATATGTTCATAACCCCACATCAAAATTTATGTTCGCTTTATACCTGTAGTTAAATTTTTTGTCAAAAAAAAAAGCTGCTATTCCATACCGTAGCTAAAAATTTAAAAGTAGTGTGTTAAAGATGGAAGTTTTTACCCTTGTTTATAGCACTGAAGATAAAAATGAAAAAGAAAAATGTTGTAATCGACTCTACAAAAATGTGTCCAAGATCTTGACTCAAGTCCATTCAAGAGTGTAGATGTATGCTTATTCATTAGATGATATATACTTAATTTACAGAACGAATTAGCAGAGGAGAGAGCATTTTGCTTTTTTATATTGCGTCAATATTTTTTGGTTTTTCATACATAATTATTATGATTTATAGAGTTAAAAATGACAAATTCCTACGATCAAAATCCAAATTAATTGAAGGGAAATTAGACAATAGTAAAGCAATACCGAATTTTATATCTAATGATCATAGGCTAGTTAAATACAAAAGATATACTAATCTGACAAATATTTTTGCCATGGTAGCCATATTGTTAATAATCCCCATGAGTTTCTTTGCTTTAAGAGGATACTATTTATTCAGCTATATTTCATTTATTCTAGCCATCATCGGATTTCTAATTAGTTATAAAAAGTTTATTTATACCTATACTCTAATAAAGGAAAACTATATCGTTACTAAAGTAAAAAAACAGAATGTTCTGATTGAAATTAATGAGTCAGAAAAAGGCTACATAAGAAAAGTGTATTTGAAATACATCAATGGTATTTTATTTGTGATACTATTCTTGATCATAGCTTTTACATATATCTTCTCAGTCTAAAAAAAGGGAGCCGCCTAATTTCAACAAAGGCGACTCCATTTAATTATCCCACTATTTGAGCAAAAATTCCCATTATTGATTTACCTATTACCAATAATGCTTCGGAAACTGTGACAACAGCACCTGTAATCCCTACAATTATTGTTCCAACAAAAGCTATGACGTCAGCAGCAAAGAAAACTAGCGCTAGTGCGGCGACTCCAACTACTCCCACTCCTATAATTTGAACCAATGTTGGTTCAAATTCTCCAGATTCAATATCTTCCATCAGTTTATTATAGGCTGGATCTGGAATGGGTGATCCGATTTTCTTGTAAAAATACGTAAAAGTCTGGTGTTCATCAACTTCGACAAAATAAAAGCGACAAAAATTGAAGAACAATAATTAAACTTTTAAATCACTAACTATATATTCACAACTAATTGTAGTTTTGTGTTAAAATAAATAGAGGTATTTCCCAATTTTTCAAACGATTAAATATATAGTACGGAAATCATCTAGTTAGAGGAAAGAGGGGAGTCTATGACTAACAGAAGTAATCTCGATCACTCAGAAGAAATTAATAGGCTTTTAGATACAGTAAAAGAAATGAACCCTGAAGCCTTAAAAGATGTACAAGAATTTTTAGAACAACTTACGCTGGGCGATCGATTGAGCCGCTATATTGATTTTGATGAGCTTCCTGCTGAAGATACTGACGAATTTACCTTCTTGAAATTAGTCGTCGATTCAAAGGGAATTATTATCAAAAAAAGATTGGGCACCGTTGGACTAACACATTACAAAGCCAAACTTTTTCTATCTAAGTATGGATTTCAATCCATGTATGGAGGAAGTGTATATATTTCACCCAAAAATGCTTTAGATGGAGTCTACATTTTTCAACAACAATATTCAAAAGCCGTAATTTCACACGAAACTGCTTTATATTTCCATGATTTAACAGATGTCATTCCTAAAACTACAATCATGAGTTTACCGAAGACCTACAACCTTAACCAATTATTTGTGTGGGATGGAGAAAGCCCTCATCTGACTGTATCAAAGGCACCAAGTACTTTTCATAACAAAGTTAGAGTAATCGTCCATTACTCAGGAAACGATTCGATTCATATAGCAAGAAATAATGAGATAAAGGCTTCTGAAATAGAAACTTTTGAGACTACTTTTGGAAATCAAGTAAGAGTTACCACTCCTGAACGAACAATCGCTGACATTCTAAAAACTTCTTCGTACACTGAAGCTGAGGTTATGTTTGATGCTGTAAAAAGATATATGAATAATCCCCAAAGTAAGGAACTTAGACTGCGCCGCATAGCTGATGAGCAAGGTGTAAAAAAAAGACTAGACGAATGTTTAACTCTTTTGAGATCTCGAGGTGAAATAAAATGAATTCGGATCGACTAAGAGACTTAATTAAAGCTAAAAAAGGTAGTATAGCCAGTGCAGAAGAATTACGGATTCGCTATGCTACTGAGCGCTTTTTGTTAAGAGTGCAAGCCAGTCCATACAAAGATAAATTGATTCTAAAAGGTGGATTCCTACTTGGAACAATTTATAAAATCGAAATAGAACGACCAAAGATTTGGATGCACTTGTAAAGGACATCGCTGCGGATAGAGAATCTGTAAAATCAATGTTGGAAGAAATAATAACTATAGATTTAAACGATGACGTTTCATTCGAACTTGGGAACTTTAGCGATTCACAACATGAAAGAAAGTATACTGGATTTCGAGCAAAGTTAACTATGCAGCACCTCAATAGTACAGCAAAAATCGCTTTTGATTTGGATTTAGGTGTAGGGGACGTTGTTACGCCGGAACCTAAAGTGCTTACCTTCAATTTGACCTTTAAAGAACAAAAAGGAGAGAATGAGCGAATCACTATATATTCTTATCCTATTGAAACTGTGTTAGCTGAGAAAGTCGAAACAATCTTTGCACTTGGGATTCAAAACACACGTATGAAAGATTTCTATGACATTCACTTACTTCTTAACGATCCCAACAAACCTTCATTAGAAAATCTGTATGAAGCGTTCAATAAAACATGGATTTTCCGACATGACCAAATTGAAGATGCAGATTTTGAGGATTGGCTATACTTGGTAAATGAACTTAAAGACAATCAGAATTTCAAAAAAGGCTTGTGGCAAAACTATATTACTAATAGAGAATATGCTCAATCACTTTCTTGGGGCGAAATAATAGATGAACTCATTGAGTATATAATTGCCTTACAAAAATATAGAAACGAAACAAAAGAATAATGCAAAGGTAACGTACCGTGGCTTAATTCGCACCAACAAATAAGTCTAAAATTCCACTGAACCAAAATTGTTTTATTTAAAATGAGGGAGGATTAGAATTAAAACCACGAAGCTTAATACGGTACTCGAAACTTTGGAATACATGGAGCAATTGGCTATCTAACACCACAACAGGCAGAAGATCTAGCTCGGCAGCACGCGCAATAACTACGCAAAATTTTTGAACGAATCTACGAGAATCTCTTTTCGTGGTTTCAGAGAAGGGTCAAACGGTTTTGGTTTGACGATTGTCTGAAATCATGAAACAACTCGAGAGTGGATTGGTTTCAAAAAAAACTCTCAATAAATGAGTCCACTTTATTGACACAGATCCAGGATATATATTATAGCTTTTCTTCTAGGAGATGGTCTTAGAACTCTCTTAGAAGAAAAAACAGTTGAAGATCAACTACTCTTTTGGGTAGTTGATCTTCTTCGGCATATCAGAGACATTCAGCTTTATTCCTACGAAAGTTGATTTACTTGTTAATCCATTCGAATATTTTGGATTTTAATAAGAAATTTCGGAATTCTCGGAATTGTTTAGAAATCATGTAGAGTCAAAAGTAGAGAGGAAGTGTTTGATAAGGAAGTAATCAGAAGAGAAAAATCAGTTGTTCTGATGGGGCAATCAGCAGTAACTTTTCTGAAAAGTAAGAGAGAGAACGAAAAAAGAATCCGTAATCTTTTAAAGCGCTATGAAGCTAACATCAAAAAAATTAGATAATGACGGTCTGATATGAAACTAGTTCAAGCCATTTTTATTTTGAAAATATGTTTCTATTTCTAATACAGTAAATCCCCTTAAGACAAAAATCATATCTAGAAACACCAAAGAGCTAACAGGAAGGCTTTTCTTTACTCTGAAAATATCCATGGAGAAGCCATGATCTCATAGTACATCAACCTACCAATACAACCATCTAAGAACGTCTCTTCAAAAATATTTCCTCCTACAGAAAAAAAGAAATACAGTGACAAAAAGCAAGAACCATCAACAAATCTGCAACATCCTCAAAAACGGCCTGAGCATATATGCACGGTGTTTCACCTGCTTCATACTATACTGTCTTTAATAAATAAGAACGTATAGAAACAATTCGGATTTATTTTAAGCGGTAAGAATAAATGATAAAGGGGGATTACGCATATGCTAGTGACAACGACAGAAACCATTCCAGGTCAAAACTATGAAATTATCGGTGAGGTGTTCGGACTAACAACACAATCCAAAAACGTGTTTAAAAATATTGGCGCAAGCCTGAAAAATGTCGTCGGTGGGGAGATTAAGGCCTATACGGAGATGCTGGAGGAAGCGCGGGAGTTTGCGATCAAACGACTCATAGAGAACGCGGAGCAATTAGGCGCGGATGCTATAGTAATGATGCGCTTTGACTCAGGTTCGATTGGGACAGATATGCAGACCGTCGCTGCTTACGGTACAGCAGTGAAGTATGTCTAAAGGGGGAGAAAAAAATGGAGACGATGGATAGTCAAAAAAGAGCAAATCTGGCGATTGGACTCACGATTCTTGTCGCACTTGTGTTTCTTTCACCAATAATCAAGCTGATCCAATCAGTTGGTTTTTTGTTTAATATGGTATTTGCGGGACTTATCGGCTTTGTCTTTTTCAAGGAACAGTTCCTGCAGCAGTTCAAGCATTTCAAATTCAAAGTCTTATTGTACGGCGTTCCGTTGACGATGGTGACTGGGATCGTATTTGGAATTATCTTTCATGCCATTGCAGGAAAACCAACCACGAACACGATAGATTCGACACTTTCTATGATGATGATCTTTACCCAAGTGCCATTCATGCTGATGGGAGAAGAACTACTTTCTACGAATTTGCTGATCGCGTTAGAAAACAAAGGACTGTCCTTTAAGGTCGCGTCTGTTATCGTGTCTATCCTGTTTGCTTTTTGGCATACTACGGCATATGGTTTCCATCCGCTTCAATTATTATTGACCTTGATGCCGATTCGCCTAGTTCTTAACTTCGTATGGAAGCGATCGAATTCTGTTTGGGTTTCTTGGATCTGCCACTATCTATTTGATCTATTGAGCATGATTCCTGTGGCCTTGAAATAGAAAAAAATTCTACAACTATTTAGAGCCCTATCATCCCAGCGATGATGGGGTATTTTGTTTGAAAAAAGACTACTCTCCACTGAATGAAGAGTAGTGTGAATGCTCGTTAATTATCCTTTCAAAAAGGTGTCATTTATTTTAGAAGCCTTTATTTAATGGCAAGGCTATTCTCTTTATGCTGTAGGACTTCACTAAGATACCTCTGTTGGAACACCCCGCGTTTCGTTGTCCACACCTGCAACAATGGCCGCTCTCGTAAAGTATTTAGAAATGGAGTATTCGGCAGAGACAGATAGTCCAATGGCACACCATCATATTTCAAGGTGAGGGTGTATTCTCTCCGCAAATACCCAAGAGTGTACAGCGCCTTTTCTGATTGTTCCAGAAAGCTGCGTCGCTGAATCGGCAGCTCCAACACCAGACCATTGGTTAATTCCGCAAAACAGACGCCCTGAACCGTCTGTACCTCATAGACAGCCAATGGATTCACCCACGTACCATTCTCCGGCTGCTCCAAAGGGCACAAGGCATAGTGCCAATTCACAAAAGGGGCTTTATAGGAAGAAAAGCCATCCATCAACGAAAAACACCGCCGCGTCATGGAATAATCAAATAAGCGATGAGTACGATAAAATTCACGAAGAGTCGTTAAGGGGTTACTCTCACAAAAAGAACGTTCCTCTTCACGAACGATCAGCGTCCCCAACTCACAAGGCGCGATCACTAACGCTGAGATCGCTTTCAAATCAAAACGATCAAAAGCAGGCGCATCCTCCATTACCTCCAACCAATCTTCAGACATCCGTTTGTTGTACAAAATTTTCCCAGTTAACGTTTCATTTGACATGTGCATCACTCCTCAATCTTTAATGTCTATAGTATAGCCGAAAATGAGGAATCAAATTTTTCAAATAAAATCAAAAAATAATGCAATGAAAGGGGCTTTGTTGTATATAATTAAACGAATTAATTTAAAAGAATAGAATAATAGCGTTTTATTTATGAAATAAAACATTAATAAATGTGGGGAAGTCATTTATAATGGTGTTATTGTTTGGGTAGGATGTAGTGATAAAAAAATACATCTTGTCTGATGGGAGAGAGCAGAAGGTGAAAAAAACACACAAAAAATCCCCAAAGAAATAGACTTCTTTGGTGGTTGAAATAGTTCTGTGAAAAAAATAAAAAACAAGCGAAAATCGCAAAAATATTAATATTCAGTTTTCCTGTTTTAATTAAAAATAAGAAATCTGACAAATAACCAGAAAAAAACATCATAGATTTGCGTGTCACTAACTTTACATTACAAATTATAAAATAATATAAAGGAGAATGCAATAATAATTTAAAAGTTATTGTTTGAATTTAACTTTTTGGATTAGTAAAAGGTGAAAATCTCCAAGAAAGTTTAATGAAAAGTAACAATTTCAGTGACCGTCAAAAAAGCTCGTCAAATCTAAGAGAAAGAGTGGTTATTTTATGAACAACCAAACAATAAAAGGAGACAACATCTACTATCGAAAAGACGGACGTTGGGAAGGTCGCTATGCGATCGGTAGAAAGAGCAATGGTCGGCTAAAATACGGCTATGTCTACGGGAAATCTTACCAAACAGTCAAAGAAAAACTGTTCCCCTTAAAAAAACAAGCGGAACGTATGATGGAGTTATATGGAAAAAGTTTGATGACTTACAACGAATGGATTATTCAATGGAAAAAAGACGTTCAACGATTAATTAAAGCCTCAACGTTTTCAAATTATAGCTACAAATTGTCACGGTATCTTCTTCCTTATTTGGGAGACATTCCTTTATATCAATTGACAACAAAAAAAATTCAAGAAACAGTTGATCAGTTTGCGGAAAATAAGTTATCACCAACTAGTATTCAGATCATTATTTGTTTATTGAAAAAGACGCTAAATGACGCACGAAAACAAGGGCTGTTGTACATAAACCCTTGTGATTCTGTGCACCTGCCAAAAAGAAGAGTTCAAAAAGTGCGTGCGTTAACTCGTGAACAACAGAGGAATTTAATGGAAGCCGTTGAAAGGTGTAACGATGACAAAGCACAAGCAGCAACCTTAGCACTGAACACAGGGATGCGGATTGGCGAGGTGGCGGCGTTGAGATGGGAGAACGTTGATTTCGTTAGAGGGATTCTCACGGTGAATCAAACCTGTACTCGTATTCAAACGAGCAAAGAAAAGAAGACAAAAGTAAGCTATGATTCCGTGAAGAGTGCAGCGTCACATCGAATTATTCCGATGAATCAAAAAGTTCAGGAACTACTAAAGAGACTAGAAAAAAAGAAAACCTGCGAGTTTGTCTTTTCTATAGGAAGAAAAGGTTGCGAGCCACGACTATTGACGCATTATTTCCATCAAGTTCGGAAGCGAGCCAAACTGGAGAACATTCATTTCCATCAACTCCGTCATACCTTTGCGACTCGTTGTTTAGAAGCCAATGTTGGAATTGCCTCAGTGAGTGCGTTGCTTGGTCACTCTTCCACGAAAATGACGTTAGATGTGTATTCGGATTCCATGATGGAGGAACGGGTCACAGCTGTCTACGCCATTGAGGCACTTGCTGGTTAGAAATTATTAAATATCAAATAAAGTTTAATGAAAATAAGTTAATTTTCTTTTTCGGGAAAGCACTTTTTTTGTCCATCCCAAGTAAGCGTTACCATGAATTGAGGAACAAAAGAGGGCACATTTATTCTAAAAACAGCTTAATTATTAAGAAAATATTAAGATTAATAAGTCGTAAATTTCCACTTTTGTTATTTAATTAAGTTTTGCATTCACCGCAAAGCCGTCAAATGTCGCCGTCATCTCACGATCCACTTGAAAATAAGCTCCTAAATAAAAACCCCTTATTTTTAATTAAAACAGGAAAGCCTCTGACTGTTAGAAAATCACACACATGGACTAAGTTTACCATTTCTCTTAGTAGAAAGTTCAGTTATTTGGTATCAATGGCTCCTTGCTGTTTGGTATATAAATCTCAAAAAATAAAAAAGAGGGAGAGAAAAGAAATGAAGAAAAAATTATTAGCTGGCATGTTAGCCAGCGCGACCGTTTTAGGCATGTTTGTGGCAGGAGGAACGGCATTAGCCGCATCAGTAGACAGTAAAGATTCTGAAGTAGGGATTGGTTTTACTAATCATGGCCCCGGTGTCAATCCTGGACCATTGCAAATTAAATGGGCGCCAATCAAGTTGGATTTTGGTACGACGAACAGTACGGCAGGAACGACCTTCAATGAACAATCAGGATTGAAAAAATATGTGGTTGTTGATGATACACGTGGCGGCGGTACAGATAAATGGGAATTAAGTGTGGGATTAAGTAACTTGATGAGTGGTGCAACGCAATTAACCGGCGCACAATTAAAATTTGATTCTGTTAAACAAGGGTACCAAGGAACAGATGCTCCTGAAGCAGCTGGTTCAATTGTTGCACCAACAGGTTCTGCAGCTGTTACAGCAGCTAACTTCACATTAGCACAAGGTGCTACAGCGGTAAAAGTTATGGAAGATGGTACCGGTGGAGTTGGTACACATCAAGGGTTCTCAGCGTTAGAAATGGCTAATATTCAATTAGATGTTCCTGCAAATGCCGCAGAAGCAGGTAAACAATATGCAGGTAAATTAACTTGGTCATTGGACGACACAATCTAATAGAAAGACAAAGAGGGGTAGGAGGAGTCTCCTCTCCCTTTTTTATTGGAGGAGGATGTCATGACGAAGCGCTTGAAGATCATCAAAGGTAGCTTGCTTCTGCTGATTATTGGGAGTCTCTTATTCCCAATACTTGGTCATGCAGAAAAAAAACAACAAGATCCAGCGGGATTTACAGTAGAAAGTATTATCCCTGAAAATCAGGTAGATAAGACCAAGACCTATTATTATTTATCTGTAGAGCCGGCACAGAAACAAACAATTCAAGTAAAGGTAAAAAGTACAAAGAAAGAACCAGTGACAATCAGTGTGGCAGTTCATGATGCGGTCAGCAGTTCCGTTGGTGCGATTGATTATGCGAATCCAAAGCCAAAACTGGATAAAAGCTTACAGAATCCAATTACTAGTTTGGTGAAAGTCAAAGACAATGTCAAAGAAGTCACGGTCAAGAACTTTGAAGAAAAAATTGTTGAGTATGAAATTACGCCGCCTAAAGAGAACTTTTCTGGTGTAAAGCTAGGTTCTTTGCGGTTTGTACGCAAAGGGGAAGAATCCGAGAAAAACAAAAGCGGATTGACTCCAGAATATGCGCGTGTGATTGCCTTGATGTTAACTGAAGATGAAGAGCAATTCAACCATGGTTCGGAGTTGCATTTGAAAAAAGTGGGCTTGGATTTATCCAATGGGCGAAAGGTAATTGCTGCGAAAATTCAAAATGATCAACCAAAGGTTTTGCAAGAAATGACTATCAACGGGCAGATCACACGAAAAGGGGAATCCGAAGTTCTGGCAAAACATCAAATGGAAAATTTCTCGGTGGCACCAAATTCGAATTTTAACTTTGAACTGCCTTTAGGTTTGGAACGTTTTGAAGCAGGAACCTATGTATTTACTGGGGAAGCCAAGGGAGATGGCCGGACATGGAAGTGGGAAGAAACTTTCAAAGTCGGAAAAGAGCGAGCAGATCAGATCAATGAAGAGACCGTCTTTAAGTTAGTCGTTCCACAATGGGTTCCTTGGACAGCAGGGATTCTGTTGCTTAGTCTAATTGGCTTGGCCGTCTATTTGAAGCGTCGGCAACAAACTTGGCATGAAAGGAAGTGAGGAGTGTGAAGCATAAAAAGGGGTTCTTTTTGTTGGTGATAGTTAGTTTATTCTTGCCGATATCTGCTTATGCGTCAGAAAATCAAACAGGAGATATTGGGATTGGCTTTGCGGGAAATCAACCAGCGCCAAAGGAAGTACCGTTTCTACCAGAAGAAAATGTTTTGCCTTTGACTTCTGGCTATAAGTCTTATCCTACTCGATATGGCACTTTGCCAAAAACAGGGATGATTCACACGAATTGGGCAAATCGGCTAGGTGTTCTGTGTTTAGCGGTTTGTTTCTGGCTGTTTCTATTCTTCCGAATCAAGGATGATGAGGATTCGAAGGAAGGAGGAAACAGAAATGAAACGAACTAAGAAACAGGTTTTGAACCTAATTACTGTGGGTTATCTGTTGCTCAATACTATGGTGATGAGTGGAGCAGTCTTTGCGGATACAGTGCCAAGTGAAGAGGTAAAAACAACCACAACAACCGAGAACTCACCGACGAAAGAGAGCGACTCTCCAAGCCTGCCATCGATTCCTGATCCAGCGCCTACTTCTAGTGAAGTTGAGCCAAAAGAAGAGAAAGCTCTTTCCTTTGAGGATCGGCAATTGTTGGATGAAGCAACAAACGATTCTGCGATACCAGCTATCGTGTTTCAAGAAAAGCAGTTGGAAAATGGCTTAACGATTCAAGGAGATGTCTCTGCTGGAACAGAATCAAAAGAAGAGAACCAAAGCCAAACAATCTTATCGGCATTGATTCTTCAACGTCGAGCAGAAGATGGCAGTTGGGAAGAGGTTCATCGTTTTCCCATTGATGACAATGGAATAAATGTCACCGAATCAGCATTTCCTTTTGCTTATTCAGAAGGAGTAGAAAAAACAGGCGAAGCAAGTTTTCGATTAGCTGCGGAGTATACGATTAAGTATGCAACGAATGATGAGCAGAACCAAAAAGCGTCATTAGAGATCGGTACAGTCACCAAAGTAGAAAAAGAAGAGTCTCAACAATCTGAGGAAAAAATTTCTACGGAACAAGAAAGTACAGAGGTTGTTCCAGAAGAGACCACGGAATCAACTAAAGAAGTTATTGATTCCACCGAAGACCGTACCGTCGAGAGCAGTGGACCAGAAGGAGAATCTACACAAGAAGAACCGATCATGATTGATCCAGCGGTACATACAACTAGTCCAAACACCTTAGGAAACAATAGTCAAATTCCTAAGATGCAAGAGATGTATCGTGAGGCCTTTCAACGAGGGTTGGGGATTATGCCGTTATCGGGCCAAGACTTATCAATTGCAACTCCCGCAACTTCTGAACAATATAACTATAGTACCAATGTATCGAAGGCTGTTGTTGATGATCCATCTCTTGTTAGTGCAAGGTATACCAGTAAAACAAAAGTGACTATGTATGTAAAGTTAGGGTGGAATTACTACTCTTTTACGGCAGCAAATTCTAGTATTACTGATCAGGAGATGCAGAATGGGGTAAATAGCAGACCATATTCGTATTACATTCAATTTTCAAATACTAGATGGAGCTCTAATCAAATTTATGGAGATTTGACTAAAGGTAAGCTAAATCAGACTGGTACAGCAGAGCATGGGTACTTAAATAGTCTGACGAATAATCGTCGAATAATAAAAAAAATTGACGTCAGTACCGCTAAAACTACTGTTTGGTCTTATAATAGCACAGTTGTAGAAATAACTGGAGTCCCTGTTGGTGCACACCTTATTTGTGATCATCAAATTGACAATGGGGAACACGCATCGTCTTACATTCATTATGATTTTGTGGAATCTAATGCAAAAGAACTAACATATATTTCTACTCCTACATTTACGGCATCGGATGGAATTGTTAATGCTGTTGTAATGAGCAAAGGTACCTACACAGGAGACACCTCCTTCAATTTTAGGAGTACAGGAGGAAAGCTTCAACTTTTTGGAACTTCATCTTGGGGAGATCATATAAGCGATGTAGGCTTCTCTGGTGGTGAGTATGTTACAAGAACTGTCAGTGGTTTGACCGCTGGAAATGAGTATTATGGGAAAATGTTATTGCCTGATTGGTTGGATGTTTGGCGGGAATCCGGACAGAGAACGTTTTATACACCCAATAGTGTAAAATCCTCTATTTTGAAATCTCGAAATGTTCCTACTACCAGTAATGATGCCTCAGCAACGTTAACAGGGGAGTATGTAGTTGGTACTAGAGCAGCCCATCCATCTTCTGTAGAGGTACAAATACTTAAAAATTATAGTTGGGAAACAGTTCCGTCTACAAGCAGCTTTGATACTTCGACAAGAACAGTAACGCATACAATCTCTGGTTTGGCTCCAAGTACACAATATTTTACTCGTTATAGAGTTAAAAATGCTAGTAATGCGTGGTCTCCATGGGCTGTTTCATCAGGATTTACGACTCGGGGATTAGCTTTAAGTGTTTCCACACCAACGTTTGATCAAGTAAATGCAACAACGAATCAAATCACTATGAATACCGGCTCATATACCGGACATGTTTCGATTGATGCGTCAAATTCTAATACAGGCCAGATTAAAATATCTAATGATAATGGAACACTTTGGACACTAGTTACTAGTAATTTGCAACATGATCAAATACTTAATGGGGAGTATAAGGGGGAAACACTTAGTGGTCTAACAGCAGGGACTGCCTATCAAGCGAAGGTAGGACTTAAAAACGATCTTGGTACGTATGTAGATTCTTTAAACGCTGGGCTATTTTATACAAAAAACACAGTGAACCAACCAATTGTAGATTCTTTACCAACACCAGCAGGGAAATACAATGCCTATGCAAATATCTCAGGTATTTATGGCATTGGACCAACAGGTACATCGCCAGCACATCCGGATAAAGTTCAAGTTAGGATCAGTCGGGATGATGCTACGTGGCAAGAAATTGATGGTAGTACAACGCCGCAGCTGGACAGTCAATCAATTGATACATCAAGTACGAAGGGCATTTTTGCTATCAGTAAGCTAAAGGCAGATACCGACTATTATGTACAGTATCGAGTAGAAAACAAGGGCGGTTGGTCTGCATGGTCAGCTTCTGAATCATTCAAAACGCCACTAGGACCTGCGAGCATGGAACTCATTGATGCGCCTAAATTTGATTTTGGTATGTTGAAGAATGAACCTTTCCAGCAGACAGCAACCCTAGATGCGGCTAGTCAAAAGAATCATGTAGAAGTAGATAATACGATTACCACAAAAGGCTGGAAATTAACAGCGAAACTGGATCAATTAAAACGCAGTGACAATCCAAGTGTTCTCTTACCTTGGGCTACTTTATCCATGGACATCAATTTGCAAAACTCCATCGATGATGGTGTGACTTGGTCAAATTATACGACGGGTGTTACCGGATCACCAGGAACAGTAAACATAAATTCTGGTGCGCCAGCGATTGATTTATGGAGCATTGCAAATCCGAATGATGCACAAGGTCTGTTCAGAACAGAAATAGACTGGAGCAGTGTGACGCTTGATGTACCAGCGAACCAAACTGGAATGTATGCTGGAAACTTGGTTTGGAGTCTAGACGACACACCTTAGGAGGGAATAATAAATGACGATTCCAGTATGGCTGGGAGTCTTCGGCGCGATTGCCTTAGGGGGATTGATCAGCTTCTTGTTGTTCTTCATCAAGGACAGTCGCTTACGCTTGGAGCATGGGAAGAAGTCGATGGTATTATTAGTCGATTGCGGCTTGTTGTTCATCATGCTGGTGGCGATCGGTGCGGCGATCTTCCTTTACCTTGATTGGCAAGCGCAGTTGAATTACTTTTTAGGAAATTAAAATGAGGGGAGTAAGTGGAATTTGCCACTTACTTCCTTTAAAAAATAGTTTTAGGAGGCAGATGAATGAAACCTATTTTGATTTTGACCAAGAATTTAGTCATTGAGCAACCCCTGCAGCAGCAGCTCCAACACCTGAATTACGAAGTCTTTTGTTCTGTGGACTTGTTGGAATGTTTAAAGTCCAGTGTCTATCAGGCAGAAGCTAAGCAGGAAGCCTTGAAGGGCTACCTGTTGAATTATCAGGCGGTCATCTTGAGTGAGACGCTGGCGGATTCTGAAATTCGTGAGCTGTTGCCGATCTTAAAGTCGGACAAACGGGCGTTGCTGCGAAAATCTGGCAATAAGCCCTCCGCAAGTGAAGAAGAGCATCTAAAGAAATTGGGTGTGGTGGATTGGTTGTCTGGCAATCAGTCGATTGATCTCTTACGCGAGCAGCTGTCAGAGAAGCTGGCACCGTATCAAAAGGATGAAACGAACATCGTGTTTCTCTATAAGAACGAGCAAGCCATGCCAAGCGGCAACCTTCTGCAATTGAAAAAGAGCCTGACTAAGCGAGAACAGACCATGCTGGATTGTCTGATTCGTTCAAAAGGCGGCGTGGTCTCAAGAGAAGAATTATGCGCACGTCTCTGGAACGAGGCACCGAATAATTCGCATCTTTCGCAAACTTCTGTCTTGATAAAGCGGATCAAGATGAAGCTGCAGATCGCAGGATTCGACCCAGAGATGCTGCAGACAATTTGGGGGAGCGGCTACATGTTGACACAAGGGGTGTTTGACAAGGATTACTTAGTCAAGGCTTAGCACAAGGGGGAGCTATTAACATAGGATAGGTTTTATTGGTCATCGGTTCATAGATACACAAAAAAATATAATTTTATGCGAGATAGCTGATAGATATTGGCGTCTCTTTTTTTTGTTGCTTTACTGCTAGTGTTGAGTGTTTTTCGTAAGGATATTCCTATGGATTTAGTGGAAGAGGCCTTTATTGAAGGGCTGTTTGCGTACTATCGATGCTTCGACTAAAAAAAGTTCCAAAAAAATGTTGACGGTTTCATTTTTCTGTGTTTATAATTAGGCAACTTAATAAAAGGCATGTAACTGTATTTGATTACAGGCATAACCGAATTGGATTTCCAAACAAATTGTTGGAGGTCTAGTTCGGTTTTTTTTATTAAAAAAATCAGGAGGTTGTTAAAATGGATGAAAAAAAAGTAGCGGTTGAGATCCTGGACGCGGTTGGTGGCCCGTCGAATATTTCTCATTTGGAGCATTGCTCTACACGATTGAGATTCACTATAGTGAAGGATGAACTGGTTGATGTAGAAAAAATCAAAAAAATTCCAGGGGTGCTTGGAGTAAACCAGACAGCTCAAACGCAGATTATCATCGGTAATGCCGTGATTGAAGTTTATAATGAGCTGCAAGAGATGATCAAAGGGAAAACGTCAACAACAGAAGAAAAGAAAAATCAGAAGCCTTCAGCTGTTGTTCTCGACTTTGTCATCAGTATTTTCCAACCATTGATTCCAGCTATTGCCGGTGGAGGGATCTTGAAATCAGTATTGATGCTCTTGAATCTAGTCGGTGTATTAGATAAAACAACATCAACCTATCAGATTCTTACTTTTGTGGGAGATGCGCCGCTGTACTTCTTACCCATGCTAGTTGCGATTACGACTGCCAATAAAATGAAGGTGAACAATTTAGTCGCTGTTTCAGCGATTGGTGGTTTATTGATTCCGGGTCTGACCACCATGTTAACAGAAGGAACAAGCTTGTTCGGATTGTCCCTGCAAAATATCAATTACGCGTATCAAGTGTTCCCAGCTATTTTATGTACGATTTCTTATGCGTATCTTGAACGCTTCTTTACGAAGATCAGTCCAAAAGTGATCAGAAGCTTCTTTGTTCCGATGATGTCACTTGTTATTGTTGTTCCATTAACATTATTCATTCTTGGACCAATCGGCTATACCTTTGGTCAAGGCTTCGCAAGTGTTATCATGGCTGTCTTTGCTCGTTTTGGCTGGATTGCCGTTGCCTTACTGGCGGCATTCTTACCATTCATGGTAGTCACAGGGATGCATAAAGCGATGATCCCATATGTGATTACTTCTCTTGGAGAAACAGGGAAAGAATTGATCTATAATGCGGCATCATTGGCGCATAACATTGCAGAATCTGGTGCCTGCTTTGCAGTGACACTCCGTTCTAAAGATAAAGAAATGAAAGCTACGGCAGTATCGGCAGCTATTTCTGCCCTATTTGGAATCACAGAACCTGCGCTATACGGGGTAACGATCTTACACAAACGCGTCTTATACAGTGTTATGCTAGGAAGTCTGATCGGCGGAGCGACAGTCGGCATACTTGGCGTAGAAGCGTATGTAGCGGTTGGACCTGGTCTTGCCAGTTTGTCAATGTTCATATCCGATGAGCTTCCTAGAAACTTAATGAATGCGGTGATCGGATTAGTCGTCTCATTTGCGGCATCTTTTATCGCAGCCTTTGTTTTATGGAAAGAGCCAGTAAGTGATTTGGAAGAAGAAAACGTTGAAAAAAATGAAAATGAACTCGTTTTTAACGCACCATTGGCTGGTAAAGTCTTGCCTTTATCAGAGGTGAAGGATGACGTTTTTTCTAGCAAGATGTTGGGTGACGGTGTGGCGATCGTTCCTTCTAAAGGCGAGCTATTCGCTCCTATCGATGGAGTCATTGAAATGGTGTACAGCACAAAGCATGCATTAGGGTTGAAAACAGCGGATGGGGTGGAAATTCTCTTCCATATCGGCATTGATACAGTGAACCTGGAAGGAAAATACTTCACGAGCTATGTTCAAGAAGGGCAGAAAGTTAGTCAAGGCGACCTGTTGCTTTCCTTTGAGTTAGAAAAAATTATCGAGTCAGGATTTGATCCGACCACGATGATTATTGTCACAAATCCGAAAAATGTAAAACTAAAAATCAGTGAACAAGAAGAAGTAAGTAAGGAATTACCTTTATTTGCGATTGATAGATTGGGGATGGAGAATTAATGAGTTTTAAGGAAAATTTTTTGTGGGGCGGCGCGATTGCGGCCAATCAAGTCGAGGGAGCTTGGGATGTCGATGGCAAAGGGCTGTCTGTGGCGGATGTAGCAAGCTATAAGCCAAAAGTAGATGTGAAAGACTATTCGGCGCACCATACGATTACGACAGCAATTATCGAAAAGGCCAAAAGCGATAAAACGACAGAATACTACCCTAAAAGAAGAGGAATCGACTTCTATCATAGATATGAGGAAGATATCGAGCTTTTCGCGGAGATGGGCTTTAGAACATTACGGTTATCAATTGCTTGGACAAGACTTTTCCCCACGGGTGAAGAAGAAAAACCAAATCAGCTGGGCATTGATTATTATAAGAAAGTCTTTGAACAGCTAAAGAAATACAAGATTGAACCGATTGTTACGCTGTCTCATTATGAAATGCCTTTGGAATTATCGGACAAATACAATGGCTGGGTAGACCGCAAGCTGGTAGAGCTATTCGTGAAATTTTCGGAAGTCTGCTTTAAAGAATTCGGTGAGTATGTCAAGTATTGGTTGACCTTCAATGAAGTAGATAGTGTGGGAAGACATCCATTCACCACAGCGGGAATCGTGGAGGATAAGTGTGAGGGTTATTCTTATGAAGAGGCGATCTATCAGGCTTTACATCATCAATATGTAGCGGCGGCTATTGCTACTAAGAAATGTCATGAGCTTATTCCAGGCAGTCAAATGGGCTGTATGCTGACAAAATTGACGACATATCCTAATACGTGTAATCCAGAGGATGTGTTATTGTCCTTAAATAGCAATTTAGACAATCATTCTCATGCGGATATTCAAGTATTAGGCGAATACCCACCGTTATACAAGAAATATTTAGAAATTAAAGGAATTGAACTCAAAAAAGAACCAAATGATGATAAACTCTTAAAAGAAAATACCGCCGATTATTTAGCCTTTAGTTACTATATGTCCCGAACAGAGTCAGCAGATACTTCAAAAGAACGAGCAGCCGGAAATACGGTCATGGGTGTGAAAAATCCATACCTTCCTTCGACGGATTGGGGCTGGCAAATTGATCCAATAGGATTAAAAATCTCTCTACTTGAACTTTACGATCGTTATCGAGTGCCATTGATTATTGTTGAAAACGGCATGGGTGCCAAGGATGAACTGACAGAGGATAAGAAGGTGCATGATGACTATCGTATTAGCTATCTTAAGCAGCATATCCAACAAATGAAGGAAGCTGTCGAGCTGGGTGTCGATCTATTTGGCTACACAAGCTGGGCGCCGATTGATCTAGTCAGTGCCTCAACTTCTCAAATCAGTAAAAGATATGGCTATATCTATGTGGATCAAGATGATCTAGGGAACGGGACTCAAGAACGATACAAAAAAGATTCTTTTTATTGGTACAAGAAGGTTATTGAAACAAATGGTGAAGAGTTAGGATAGGAGCTTCGGTATGAAAATCAAAAAAGTATTGAATGCAAATACGATTTTGGCTGAAGATGAAGAACACCAAGAATATGTCTTTTTTGGAAAAGGGATTGGTTATGGAAGAAAAATCGGCCAACAGGTAGAACAAGATGTGATTAATAAAGTCTTTATTCCGGTAGAAAATTCTCAAATACAGGAATATGTGAAGCTGCTGGAATCCATCCCGCCAATCTTTTTAGAAATCACCCAAAGCATTGTGGAAAAGGCAGAAGAAGGTTTGGATAGTAAGCTGAATTCCAGTGTCTATTTCACCTTGAGTGATCACTTAAACTTTGCGATCGAACGCCAAAAAAATGATGTGCAAATTATGAATCGTGTGTTCTGGGAAATAAAAAACTATTACCCAAAAGAGTTTGAAGTAGGAACCTATGCGTTAAAAGTCTTGAAAAAGCGATTAGGCGTAGTCTTGCCAGAAGAGGAAGCAGCGAACATTGCCTTCCATATCATTAATGCCCAAAGCAGTGATTACACCAATCGTAAAGGGATGGAGTATGCGAAGTTAGTTTCGGGTATTTCAGACATTGTTCGGTATGAGCTAGGGATTGAATTTGATAAAAGCGATATTCATTACCAGCGATTCTTAACCCATTTAAAATTTTTTGTGGAACGCTATTTTGAAGAGAAAATGCTGGTGGAGGAGGACCGATCCTTTTTTGAACAGATAGCGACACTTTACCCCAAGGCACTCACGATTGCCTTTACAGCGAAGGACTATGTCGAGCTGCTGCACAAAACACCGATTACAAAAGAAGAGGTCGCTTATTTGACCGTCCATATCAATCGCTTAATGAATAGCGAGGCGATTGATCAGTCAAAATCTGAATAGGTTCAAAATAAAAAATGATTTCATGAGAGACAGCCTAAAAATCGGCGTCTCTTTTTTTGTTTAGAAGAGCTTTTTTAGAATAGTATTTTTTTTGATAAAGAAAGAAGTCCAGTCCTCTAGATGTTTGTAATTAATTACATGTTTGAGATTAATGCAGATAAAAATTTCAAAATCTATTGACAACCAATCTGGAAACCGCTATCATGAAAATGTAATATATTTCATGTGTTTTCGATATTAAGTAATAAGTTTCTAAAATGACGAAAGGAGTTTACATCTGAGCAAAGTGTTTTTCGATGAAAAAGGGTTTATGTCGGCGGCTTAGGTTCGGTAAAAGGTATACGAAAACAAGTAAATGCACTTATTTTTCAACTAATTGAATGATAAATATGGAAAGGATAATGAACAATGAAATATGAAGAATTGGCACGTACGATCGTGCAAAATGTTGGGGGAAAAGAGAACGTTATTGACCTGAGTCATTGTATGACTCGCCTTCGATTCAAATTAAAGGATGAAGGGAAAGCGAATACGGGTATCTTAAAACGTACTGATGGAGTAGTATCTGTGGTTCAAAGCGGTGGACAATATCAAGTGGTTATTGGAAATTCTGTTGGCGATGTTTATAACGATATCAACACCATTTTTACTATTAATGAAGAAAAAAGTGTCGACGATACAAAAAAAGAAAACAAGAACGCCTCGATTTTCGACCGTTTCATTGATCTAGTTTCGGGCGTGTTTACCCCAACCTTAGGTATTTTAGCTGCAACTGGGATGATCAAGGGATTAAGTACGGTATTTGTAGCGACTGGGTTATTAACCATGACTTCTGGAACCTATCAGATTCTAACGGTTATCGGAGATTGTTTCTTTTATTTTTTCCCAGTGTTCTTAGGCTATACAGCAGCACAAAAATTTAAGGGAAATGTTCTTATTGGTATGGCGATTGGGACATCAATGGTTTATCCGACACTCGCTGGAATCATGGCGGAAAAACCACTTTATACTTTATTTTCTGGAACAATAATTGAATCGCCTGTTCATTTGACCTTCTTAGGTATACCAGTCATCTTGATGAGCTATGCGTCAAGTGTTATTCCGATTATTATCGCTACTTGGATTGCTGCTAAAGTGGAAGGTAGACTGAAAAAAATGGTCCCTGATGTTGTGAAATCCTTCTTCGTACCTGCTGGAACACTGTTGATCGTCATTCCATTAACTTTCATCATTATTGGACCGATCGCAACATGGGCTTCACAGCTCTTTGGCGCAGGAACACAAGCTTTGTATAACCTGAGCCCAGTCGTTACTTCTGCTGTATTAGCAGGTGTGATGCAGATTTGTACGATCTTTGGAATCCATTGGGGGATCGTTCCGATCACGTTGAATAATTTGGCGGTCCTCGGCTATGATATGACGATTCCAGCGACGACCATCGGGATATTTGGTCAGGTTGGAGCAGTTTTGGCAGTTATGTTGAAAACGAAGGATAAGAAATTGAAGGCGCTGACCTACCCAGCGTTTATCTCTGGGATTTTTGGAGTTACAGAGCCAGCGATTTATGGAATTAATTTACCTAGAAGAAGACCATTTATTCTAGGATGTGTTAGTGCTGTTGTCGGCGGATTGATTGTTGGTTTGATGGGGACAAAAGGCTATGCGCTGATCGCAGGAATCTTCTTGCTGCCAAGTGTCATCGGGCCAAATGGAATCGATCAAGGATTTTATGGATTAGTGATTGGAATTATCGTCACTCTTGTTCTATCTTTTGGTCTTGTCTATTTCTTCTGGAAAGAGGATGAAGAAGTTGCTTAACCGATAGGAACAAATTGTATTCGAAATTGAGGAGAATGATTATGACTACATTTAAAGAGAATTTTATGTGGGGAGGCTCTGTCTCAAGTATGCAGACTGAAGGTGCTTGGGATGAGGATGGAAAAGGTCTCACTGTATACGATACAAAAAAGAAACGAACGTATGCAAAAACGTCATCTGATTGGGAAAACGGCATAGACTTTTATCATCACTATAAAGAAGACATCGCACTATTTGCTGAAATGGGCTTCAATTCGTATCGCTTTTCAATAAGCTGGGCGCGCATTTTACCTGATGGTGAAGGAAAGGTAAATCAAGCAGGCTTGGACTTCTATGAGCGCGTGATCGATGAATTGCTCGCTCATCAGATTGAACCGATCGTTTGTTTGTATCATTTTGACCTGCCAGATGCGTTGGCTGAAAAATATGGGGGCTGGCAATCGAGAAAAGTTTTAGAAGCTTATCAGGAATATGCGGAAGTCGTTATCAAACATTTTGGTAAAAAAGTGAATTACTATATCCCCATCAATGAGCAAAATGTCGCCTATACATTGACGAGCGATCTATTACCAGCGGGTATTGACCCTAAAGAATTGGCGAAGTATGAAGCACAGGCGCAGCATCATTCATTCTTGGCTTCAGCATCAGTGAAGCACTTAGTCAAAGCGTTTGCCCCTCATGCAAAGGTAGGGGGGATGGTCGCCTTCTCTCCATTCTATCCAGAAACCTGTAATCCTGATGCGATCTTGAGTGCACAAATTGCAAATCGTAGAATGACCTATCAATCAACGGATGTTTTTGTTTATGGGGAATACCCGCAAGATTTGCTTCATGATTGGGAGAAAAATGGGATTATGCCAGAAATCACTGCTGGAGATAAACAGTATCTAAAAGAAGGAGTGGTAGACTTTTTACCATTTAGCTATTATCAAAGCGCAATGGCTAAAACAGGTGCAGATATTACCGTTAATTCTTTTTTAGATTCTTTTCTAGATGGTACACAACCGAAAAATGAGTTTTTGGGTGTGAGTGAATGGGGTTGGATCATTGATCCAAAGGGATTACGATTAGCGGCAAAGGAACTGTATGATCGTTACAAAATACCCGTATTCACAGTGGAGTGTGGGATTGGAGTCAAAGAAAGCTTGAATGACGATCTAACTGTTGCAGATGATTATCGAATTGATTATTTGCGGGATCATGTTGAACAGCTGAAATTGGCAGTCGCTGAGGACGGCGTTGATTTGATGGGCTTTCTTACCTGGGGACCTATCGATATCCTCAGCTCACAAGGAGAAATGAAGAAACGCTATGGCTTTATTTATGTAAATCGCGATGAAACAGATCTAATGGACTTAAAGCGATACAAAAAGAAAAGCTTCAATTGGTTTAAGCAAGTAATTGAGAGTAATGGGGAAACACTGTAGCTGTGAAAGGAGAAACGAATGAATCTAGCCAAAAAAATTATTATTGGTCTATTATCCATAGGGATACTGTCCGGTTGTTCGTCTAGTGGAGAAAGTACGGGTTCTACTGAGGTACCATCAACAGAGAGGGAAGAAGTCACGGTTTATTTCACCCGACACGGAAAAACAATGTTGAATACAACTGGAAGATCACAAGGGTGGAGTGACTCGCCATTAACACCAGCAGGCATTGAAGTGGCGGAGGATGTTGGCAAAGGGATTGGGGATACTATTAAGTTCGACAAAGTATATAGCAGCGACAGCGGACGTGCTATTGAAACAGCCGAAATTATTATGGATAATGCAGGGCAAAATGAAAAGGTTCTCAAGGACAAACGTCTACGTGAGTTCAACTTCGGTACCTTTGAAGCCACGTCAGGTGCAGAATCGGTAAAAGCGATTGCCGAGAGAAAGAATCTTTCTGCAGATGAATATACAAAAAAAGCAGCGAATGAAGGTGGCGGCTATACAGGGTTCATTAAAGAACTCTCAGATGATCTAGCGGAGATCGACAAAGAAAATGTTCAAGAAGATAGTAACTGGCCGGCTGAAGATTATGAAACAGTTGCGAAGCGTTCTACTGAAGCATTGAAGGAGATCGTAAACAAAGCAAGTGAAAATGGCGATGAATCAATTTTAATTGTTTCTCACGGAATGACTTTAGCGACACTGCTAAATGAACTAGATGCGAGTGTCTCTAGTAAAATTCCAATGTCTGGGTTAGAAAATGCAAGTATTTCAAAAGCTATCTATCATGACGGAAAATGGAGAGTAGAATCAGTCAATGATATGAGTTATGCAGAAAAAGGGGCGAAGAATTAGCAGCTATTCAAGTAAACGAATAAGAAAAATTGTTTAAAAGAATTCGTTGGATTTTCTTCAATAAAGACCGTAAAAAACAAATTCGCGTTTTTTACGGTCTTTTCTAATCCATCATTTGTTCTCGTTGGTCGCTTACCCAATTATAATAGTAAGAGATGATTTCAGAAAATAGAAATAGCTCAAAGCGAACATCTAATTGTCTCAAAGAACCGTCATCTCTTAAGTAAGTTGAAGCGGCTGGTAAAACAAAGGTTTTCGTTGCTTGATCAGCAATTTCAGCGTCTTTATTCATTGTGATTAGGATAGTTTTTGCTCCCGCCGAATTTGCGGCTTCTATTAACTCACTGTAGAGAGCCATGCCTGTTACAGAGTAAATGATGTAGACCCAATCTTTTTTTATCGTTTGACTCAAATAATGCATCTGTGTCTCTGTAGTGATCGCTTCATAGAAAACGCCTTGAGAGTATAATGAATAAACGAGTTGTTGTGCGGCCAAACCAGTATTATCAAAGCCCACACATTTTACATCCTGTGAATCCATCATCCACTCGACGACCTCAATAAGGTCCTTCTCCATATTTTCTTTTTTTAATTTGGCAAAGGAGCGTTCATAGGTACCAATAATTTCTTGAAATAAGGAATGTTTAACAGGCGTTTCTTCCTGCTTTTTCTCTGTTACAAATGCATCCAAGGCTAACTTAAATTCAGGATATCCGCTATAACCGATTTTTTTGATTGCTCGTAAAACTGTTGGTGAACTAACATCAAAGCGATTCGCCATATCGTGAATAGAGAGTCCGACAAATTTTGGCGGGTCCGCCATGATATTTTCAAAAATCTTTTTATCTGTTTTTGACATCTTAGTATAGTGAATCGTGATTGCTTCTTCAATGTTTTGCATTGATTGTACCGCCTTTCTTCGTCTTCCTAAAACTATCGTAACAATAAAAGTAACAAATTTCAAACTGAATATAGATGTAGAAACATGTTTCAACCCGACTTGACAGAAACAATAGAAAACGTATTGCTAAGAAAAACAATCCATCATTATAATTTTAAATAAAAAGGAATTGAGAACTATGTTAAAAATGAATCCATTAGTTACTGACAATGCGGTTTTTCAAGCAGAAAAGAATCATATTGTTGGTGGCAGAACATTACCAAATCAGACAATCAAGCTAATTGCAGACACCTTGATTTTGGAAGGACGGAGCAATCACAAAGGTGAGTTTTCATTTATCTTACCTCCGCAAGATTATGGAACCTCTATGAGGATACGAATTATTGCAGAAGAAGAATCAAAAGAATTTTCAGTGCAATATGGGGACGTATTTCTCTTCGCCGGGCAATCAAATATGCAATATACAATGGCAGAGGAAAAGCATTTTTTAGAAGAGCGCTCAAGTATCAGTGATGAAAAAATCTTTTTTCACGTAGTAGATACGCCTGAGTATGAGCTCAAAATAGAAGAAGCACATGGCAACTGGCAAAAACTGACTTCTGACAATTTGGGTGAACTATCAGCGATCGCTTATTACTCAATGAAAGAGCATAAGAAGAATCATCCCGATCGAATTATTGGAATCGTTGTATGCAGTAAAGGGGGGACGAGTGCTAGTTGTTGGATCAGCGAGGAAGATCTGACGGAGGAAGCAGTGCTGAATGAAGAGATCATGAGTCCTTTTTCTAAAGCAATAGAGGGTCGAAATAAAAAAAGCTTTGACGAGGAATTCAAGGAATATATTCAATCCTATCAACAGTATTCGGAAAAAAGAGCTATGTGGATAAGAGAGCATCCTGAGTTGACCTTAGGAGAAATTAAACAACAGATCGGTCATTCTCCTTGGCCACCACCAGCAAATCCCTATCTCTTCAATCGGCCTGGAGGGTTATATCAAACAATGTTTAAACGAATTGCGCCCTTCAGCTTTTCAGCAGTCATCTGGTATCAGGGAGAAGAGGACACCGCTAAAGGACATCTTTATTCCGTCCTGCTTAATCGATTGATTCATCGCTGGCGCAAGGATTTAATGGAACAAGTTCCCTTCTATATCATCCAGCTTCCTTTGTGTCAGGATAAACCTCAGCATGATTGGGCGACTGTGAGACAGGCCCAAGCGCAAGCGATTCAAGATTTGGACAGTCTCTTTTTAATCACAGGACTTGATTGTGGTGAAGTAGATGATATTCATCCGAAAGAAAAAGCTCTTTTGGGACAAAGAGTGGGTGAGATAGTAGACAAGGTATATTATCCTAGCGCGCCTGTCGCAAAAATTGCTGATTGGTGTGAAACGGGACTCAGTATTGAGGTAGAATACGCCAATTCACTCGAATTGCAGGATCATCAAATTTTCGAACTTGATACATCCATTAAAAAGCTAACTTTGGAGAAAAACAAAATTTTCATTGAAACAACCTCAAGCAGTCATAAAATTTCTTATGCTTGGGAGAATGCACCCGATGTAGTTCTTTTTAATGAAGTAGGTTATCCCGTCGCTCCATTTCGTTTTGAAAGACCATAAGCGGAAATTCTCTAAGAAAAAGCGGTTAAAAGAAATGGACAGAAGCTTACCTTAGGGTATGGATTTTTTGCTGAAAATTGAAGAGAAAAAAATCCTAGGAAACCATTCATTGATCATGACATATGGGGAAGTCAAAAATTTATAATCTTGTATGAGACAGCCGGTAACAATCGGCGTCTCTTTTTTTATACCCGTTCCCAATAGTATGAATAGCACGCTCGCTTTTCTGAAGAAGGTCAGATTAATAAATAATTATAAATTAAACCATCATTATTTTGGTATATCCATCGGATATGCCTTTTTTATTTGTCGAAAATAAAGTTTTATCTATATACATCTACGATTATTTTGTAAACCAACGATAAGTTTTCACACGGTATATTACTAGACATACATAGCGTTAGTAAGAATAAACGGACCAATGAATACATAAAAAGTATCCCCTCAAATATGAGGAGATACTTTTTAAGCTGAAACTTACCTAAGTAATAATTATAATGAAAAATTTCTTAGTATTGTTAAAACCAAGTGAAAAAGTTAAGTTTAAAAAACGAAAATCAGATTATTTTTAACTGTCGACGTAATTATAAGTTAATTAAAGTCACATTTCAATGTTTTTTTGGCGAAAAGTTATTAAAGTTCATTTTTTGCTAAATAAAAAGTATCGGTATATACAATGAACAATTAAAAAACGGAGAAAAGACCCTATATATAGAGCGTCAATTTCGCCGTCAAAGAAAAGGGGAAATCGTATGCGCAGAGGAGAGAATATCTATCGAAGAAAGGATGGTCGTTGGGAAGGTCGGTATCGAAAAGGTCGTAAGGCTAATGGACAAGTAAAGTATGGCTATGTGTATGGTCGATCATTGCAAGAAGTACGTATGAAGCTCTATCCATTGAAGGTTCGCTATCAAAGCATTCAAAATACACAGGGAGAGCTGTGTATCCCACTGCAGGAGTGGGGGAATCAATGGCTGCTGCAAATCCAATCCAGCGTCAAGCCTGCTACATTTGCCAATTACCAATACAAATTAACGAAGTATGTCTTTCCCTTTTTGGGAAGTCAGCAGTTAAATGAATTAACCTCAAAGGATGGTCAAGAAATGGTCCAACAGTGGAGCCGTCGGGGGTTGAAGGTCTCTACGATGAAAGTGATCCTACAAATAGTGTGTCAGTGCTTGAACCGAGCAATAAAAATGATGTATTTGAAGGAAAATCCATTTACTTTTATTCAATTGCCAAAGGAGAAGAAAAGAAAAATTCCAGCATTGTCAAAAAAAGAGCAGCAGCGATTGGAAAAATCCGCTCTAAAGGAAGGTGGAGTACGAGGGCTACCAACGTACTTAGCATTATACACAGGCTTAAGAATCGGGGAAATCGCCGCTTTACGCTGGTCGGATATTGATTTTGAGCGAAATGTGATTCAAGTGAGCCACACCTATCAAAGGCTCGCGTTATCAGTCGGGAAACGAAAAACACAACTACTCTATGACACGGCTAAGACAGAGGCGGCTGTTCGTATCATTCCTTTTGGGTCAAAGCTAAGGAAGCTGTTGCTTCAACAAAAAAGAAACGCGAAGAGTCGGTATGTTTTTTCCCATAAGAATCATCCTATCGAACCGCGTTTGCTAACGTATCACTTTCATCGGTTGCGTGAACAAGCAGGGATCAAGGGCATTCACTTTCATCAATTGCGCCACACATTTGCGACACGTTGCTTGGAAGCACAAAGCGATATCTTATCTGTGAGTGCGATGTTGGGGCATACTTCTACACGGTTGACGCTAGACACGTATGCGGATTCCATGATTGAGCAGCGAGTCCAAGTGGTCTATCAAATGGAGAAACTCTTACATTAGTTTGTTAACCAATAACAAAAAAATTTTAAAAAAGGCAATATTCGGGCAGAGCTTTTTTTAAAATTCGTGAAAGCGCTTACTTGTTTATTGTTGAAATGCGAGCGATTCTTTTTATAGTAGATAGAGCTATCGATCATTCGTGAAGGGTTATCGCGGTCTCATTTACCGTCAACTTCCGTCAGGCATCTCCTCTAATGTGTTTATCTATCAGTGTTTTTGACTTCTACCTTGGTTTTAACAAAACCAAGTGAAAAGTAAACGAATGGAGATAGCGTATCAGTATCACGGATCTATTTTAACAGAAAGTCATCTATTTGCTAAAACAGAAACTTTTCTTTCTGTTTAGAATAAAAAAAGGAGTGTTTTTTAATGAAAGATTTGAAAGGAAAATTAGTCGTTAGTTTAGCTAGCCTATCCGTTCTGGGTTTGGCATTTGCTGGGAGCATAGGAGGATTTGCGGATACGTTGGACACACCAGTACGGGTTCAATTTGAGGCAGAGGGGCTTATTCCTAACCCCAACCCAGATCCGGATGAATTACAATTGCGCTTTGTTCCAAACCTTGTCGATTTTGGTAATACACATACTGCTGGAAATGCACTGACACAATCAATCGGCACAAGCGGAAAGTATGTTGCGTTATATGATGGAAGAGATACTGCTCTTACAAATAATGAGTGGACATTATCTGCCAGTGCTTCTAACTTAACCAACCCAGTCGCTCCTGCACAAGTGATCAACTCAGGGAAGATCAAAGTTGCAGTAGGAAGTATGAAAGATTGGGGCGCGCCTAGTGCTCCTACTTCTGCGAATACAACAACCAATGCCGCAAATATTACTGTAGGCAGTGGCATCACAGCAGGTGTTGCGGAGTTAGCCTTGGATGGAACGACTACTGAGTTAGCGAAGACGGACTCAAGTATTAGTGATCATGGTTATGCGTTGCCAATCGATTCAATGACATTAGAATTGGCTGCCGGCGATTCAAATACTGCGTTTGCCGGACAATCATTCCAAGGAAATATCACTTGGGCGTTAACTGATTCATTCTAATTACTTTACTGAGTGAAAGAGAAGAGGATTGTTCTCTTCTCTTTCTTTTATTTAAGGAGAACCATTAAATGAAAAAAAAGCTTCTCATAAAAGATCTTTTATTTCTAGTTAAAAAGAGTTTTTGTTGTTTATTGATAGTTTCCAGTTGTTTTCTATTCAGCACTGTGAGTTTAGCAGAAGAAGCGGGGAGCTCGGGGGAAAAAGCAACACAACCTGAAAATGATGTAGGCTTTGCGGTAGAGCCTGTACAAACTGCTACACAAATCGATTCTCAAAAGGGCTTTTATTTTATTAAGGTTGAACCGAATCAGCCGCAAGAACTATCGATAAAAATCAGGAGTACAAACGTCGCGCCAGCAACTGTCAGTATCTATGTAAAAAATGCGTATACCAATCAAAACGGTTCGATTGATTACGATAGTGATGACTATGAAAGAGATGCCACTTTGACAGATTCTGTCGAAGAATTAACGTCCGTTTCCGAGAAAGAGGTAACCGTCAAAAATTATGAAGAGAAAATTGTAACAATTAGTGTTAATCCTCCCAATGAAAAATTTTCAGGGGTTAAAGGGGGAACGATTTGCATCATGAAAGCTGATTCGTCAGAAGAAAAAGAAGGACTGAGTTCCACGTTTGGATATCGTATCGGATTACTGCTTACGGAAGACTCAGAAGTTTATGATGATGGCTCTTCCTTGAACCTCTTAAAAGTCCGTTCCACAGTGCATCAGGGGAAGCGGGTGATCCAAGCTCGAATGCAAAATCCTGAACCAAAAGTATTGAAAGATTTAATGATTGAGACCAAATTATACAAAAAGGGCAGCCGTGAGGTAATTAAGAAGAGAACAGCCAATAATATGCGAATGGCACCAAATTCTCAATTTGATTTTTCAACGAATTGGGGGATTGATCCGATCAAAAGCGGCACATATACTCTCCAAGTGCGTGCACAGTCAGGGACAAATACATGGGAATGGAAAAAAGACTTTACTATTGGAGAAAAGCAAGCGAAAAAGATCAACGAGGAAGCGAGCTTTACGATTACCTTCCCGGAATGGGTACCGCTTGTCACTATTTTGATAGGAGTGGTTAGCATTATCTTGATAGGTTGCCTTTATGTGCGGAGTAAAAAATGGAATGTACCTTAAAAAATCTCAAAAAGAAGGTGAAGAGATGAAAAAAAAGAGAATGGCAATTTCTTTCTTCATTGGGATAATAATTAGCCTCGTTCTTTTTATAGACCCTATAAAGTCTTGTGCCACTAGTACAACGATGACAATCACTTTTTCTAGTCAAGAAAGAGAGAGAGAGGGTGAGTCAACGACTGATCTACCATTGATTAAACATACAAGAGAAAAAAAGAGAGATGAATCTTTTTTAGCCTATTCAGGTCAGCGAAGATTGCCCACCACTGGGGAAGAATATAATAGTGTTCTGTCTTGTCTAGGATGGACAACATTCCTATTTACTTTGCTCTTTTTCTTCATTGGCAATTATGAACGAAGAAGGAGGGATGGATGTGAATAAAAAATGGGTTTCATTTTTTATGTTCGTAGGCTTTTTATCTAGTACGGTGATTCATCCGGCGATTAGTATAGCCGTTTCACAGGGGACACAGAACTCCCAGAGTCAAACAGAAGCCTCTACTAATACGCTGACGACTATGTCTAGTGATGTGCTGGGAGCGCCAAACGAAACAGCAGATTCTGAGGAAGAACCAATTGTCGAAGCGCAGGAGCAAGAGATTTATGCAGAGAAAAACTATGATGAGCGGGATTTATCAAAAAAAGATGAAGAAAATGGTTCACAACCGTTTGTCCAAGCAGAAATAGATCAGAAAGGGCTAAGTGGAGAAATTCAACGAAGCTCTGAATCCTCCGATGAGTCAACAACAATCATTAAAAAAATGGTTTTGCAGGCTAAAGAGGAAAACACCGAATGGCATGAAGTGAAGGAATTTGAGGCTGGACAGAATCATGTCTTAAATGAGCAGGCTTTCCACTTTGAGTATAGTGATCTTTCAGAAGATAAAAATTATCGATTTATTTTGGACTATGTGATAGAAGAATTGGCCGAAGAGCAATCCCTAGTACGCACAATTCATAAAGGACACAGTCTTTTAGAGCAAGACGAACGATCCGATAATGAGTACCAAACTGAAGAGGAAGAAGCAAGTGATAAAAAAGTTCAAATGGCGACACCAGCATCGCAGAATGAAGGTGAAGACGAGACACCGACTCTTATTGGTCCGCGAGCAGTAAGTGATGTAGTATATAATGGGCAATATTATAATAAGGCATATGCGAATGTCACAATATCTGGGATAACTTCTAGAACAGCTACTATTAAATATCTTCGTCATAAATATGAAGATGCAGGTTCTACGCGTTATGCGGTATGGAGTACTGATCCTAATCGAATTAAAAATTTATGCGCCAATACATCTAGTGTTTCTCTCGGAATACCCAAAGATTTGTGGCTACAGTTGAAGGGTGAAGGAACTAATGTGGTCACACCGTGGATAAATAATCATACAGGTGGAGCCTCAACACCGTCAGCTTATTGGGGAGGAACAATGACAAATCTAAAACCAAACACAACATATTATGTTTGGCTTTTTAAAACCTATGAGGGTGGGGGACCAGCACCTGGACGAGCGGAATTTTATCATCCTCAAGAGACTTCCTCCGTTGATTCAAAAGGTATTTATTCTCCCTATACATTTAAGACAGATTCAGCGGTATCATTATCTATCGCTGCTCCGACTTTTACACAAGCAAGTGCGACTCACAACACGATTCCAATGGTTGGAAAGAACTACACTGGAGATATTTTCCAAACGAGTGGACAAGGGAAAGTGCAGGTAACTTCAAACGATGGAACAACCGTTCAAGATAAGGTGACAAACTTAGGTCATACAATTTCTCAAGGGGGAACCTACAACAGTGCTACTGTGTCGGGATTAACTGCAGGAACACGATATAAGGGAAGAACGGCGATAAAAGACTATGAAGGAACATGGCGTTATTCTCCATGGAGCGGGTATTTTTACACTGCTAATACAGTGAATCAACCTGCAGCTCCAACGCTGAATACACCAAGTGCAGCAAATAACGCAACAGCACAAGTGAGTGCTACCTATAATGTTGGAGATGTGGCAGCACATCCTACATCGACGGATATTCAGATCAGTACTAATAACTCGACTTGGACAACAATTACAGCGGATACAACCCCAGCAATTACGAACAGAGTTTTTAATACTAGTAGCAAAAGTGTAAGTTTTACCCTGTCAAAGCTCAATGCTAGAACAAAGTATTATGTGCGCTATCGTGTTCGAAATGCCAGTAATGTGTGGTCAGGCTATTCAACTGCTCGGGAATTTACCACGGGAGCAATGACATTATCTATTGGAACCCCGACATTCACGCAGACAACAGCCACCCATAATGCCATTTATATGACGGGAACGACCTATACGGGAGATATTTTCCAAACGAGTGGGCAAGGAAAAGTGCAAGTAACTTCTGATGATGGAGCGACGGTTCAGGATAAGGTGACGAATTTAACGCACACTGTTTCTCGAGGAGGAACCTATCACAATGTAACAGTACCTAACTTAGTTGCTGGAACAAGGTATAAAGGTAGAGTTGCCATCAAGGATTATGGCGGAACGTGGAGATATTCAGCATGGAGTGCGTATTTTTATACCGCAAATACAGTCAATCAGCCCGCAGTTCCAACCCTGAATACGCCAACGGCTGCGAACAATGCAACAGCTCAAGTGAGCGCTACTTATAATGTAGGGAACGTAGCTGCTCATCCAACATCAACGGATATTCAGATCAGTACCAACAATTCGACTTGGACAACAATTACAGCGGATACCACGCCAGCAATTACAAACAGAGTCTTTGATACTGGAAATAAAAGTGTGAGCTTTACCCTATCAAAGCTCAACTCTAAAACGAAGTACTATGTACGTTATCGTGTACGAAATGCCAGTAATATTTGGTCCGGCTATTCAACATCTCGTGAATTTACGACAAAAGGGGTCCCGTTAACTTATATATCTAACCCGACCTTTAGCTATACGACTTCAGCAAAAAAAATGATTTTGAATGAAGGAAGCTATAACGGTGATATATATGGTGGAGCAACTAATGGGCAGCAAGGAATGCATGTGAAAAACGATGCTGGTGCATGGGTTAGCGTACGCGGAGGTAGTGTGCATCATGAAATACCGTACGGCAGTGGAAAATATGCTGCTGGTGGCTATACATTACCCGATGAATTGATGCCAGGAACTCAGTATCGTTCCCACATATTTATTCGTGATACTGATAATGTGTGGCAAGAATCTTGGCGCTTGAACAATAATACCTATTCCTACTTTTATACAAAAAATGAAGTGGATGGTGTTACCAATGTCACCTATACACCGGCACAAACAGCATCAAGTGCCAGCGCATCAATGGTCGGAGTCTATAAAGTATCCGACTACTCGCAAGGGCAAGCGCACCCGAAAGAATCGGGGGTTACTGATGGTTATGATGGTCAAAAAGGTGTAGATATTCGTATACGTTCTTCCCAAGATACTAATTACACGTCTTGGAAAAGTGTAAAAGCAATAGGAACAGTTGGCTCGCCCATTACTGTTACTTCGCTGACTATTAATTCGACAAGTAAACGGGTTGAATTCACACTCGGACATATGGAAGCAAACACTACGTATGAAGTACAGTATCGTGTGAAAAATGATAGCAATCAATGGTCTGAGTATTCTAGTGTTGTATCCATTCGAACATACGGGATCGCTCTACAAATCTCACCACCTGTTTTCGATCAAGCGACTGCCACAGCAACAAGTATTCAATTGAAGCAAGGGACTTACAGTGGAGATATTTCACAAACATCAAATGATGGGGTCATTTTTACTGAATCCTATAATAACGGAACCAATGACAAAGACTGGACCGCACGGGTGAATAATCTACAACACACCACCACAACAAACGGAACGTACGCTGCCACGATGGTGAACGGCTTGACTCCTGGAACTCGTTACAGAGGGTGGGTGCAACTCAAAAACTTCGAAGGGACTGTTGTTGGACCGATAGGGCAACCGGCCGGTGCTGCAAACGAATATTTCTATACGAAAAATACTGTCTCCAGTTTAAGTATGCCTACATTAAATACACCTGTAGCGGAAAATGAGGCGACCGCTGAATTTTCAGTGGATTATCAAGCCGCGGGCGATCATCCAGATCAACCTGCAGCCCATCCAAGTAAGGTAAAGGTGTATTTAAGCACCAATGGTGTAGATTTTTCTGAAGTCAGCACTCAGTCGAGTTCTCCATCAATCGATACGTATAATTTTGATACAACGAATAAAAAAGCAACTGTGAAAATCAAGAACTTGATCGCCGGACAATCGTATCATGTGAAGTGCAGTGTTGTTAATCAGGGAGGCGAGTCTGAACAAACCCCTACACGAGCATTTACTACCAATCAACGACAGGCGGGTTTTTATATTTCAGAAACACCGACCTTTAACTTCGGTGTTCAATCGGTCAGTTCAAACGTGATAGCCACGGGATTGTCAACTGCTCAAGGAACCGCTGATTTTGGAATAAAGATGGAAAATGTAGGAATAAATTCTAACTGGTCTTTTGCGGCTCGCGTCGCTTCATTACAAACACAGGATGGGAGTAATCAAGAGCTAACAGGCGCACAGCTTTCCTTCGAGAAACAGTTGCAGCACACAACAGATGGTATGAATTGGCAGCCGATAACTCAAGATTTTGAAGGATTGTCTGAACCAACGGCGAGCCTCCCTGCCAATGATACGACGACTCAATTATGGAAGTCGACGAGTATTGCTGCAGGGCAAGGGAAATTTAGAACAATGATTGGCTTTGAGTCTGTCAAGCTGTCTATTCCGGGAAACGTGGCTCAAAAAGGCGCGTTTTACGAAGGGAAGATAGAATGGTTAATGGTAAATGAACCTTAGTAGTTATTCTCTATTTCCCACAAGGAGTATTTTTTCTTTTTATAAATTAGGAATGGTGAGAGTGTTTTTCTCACCATTCCTGAAAGGATGACAAGATTGGGACGCTATAGTTGGATGATCATTTTAACAATAATAGGCATGATCAGCTTAATTGTTTTTTTCTATTTCATATTCAGAGATATGAAACAAATACAGGCACGGAAACTCTCTAAAATGTACTATCTTTTAGATTTGTCATTACTGATTGTTGTTGTTGTATGTGTAATTTTAGCTGTTTACTTATTTTTTGATATACAAAATCAAATTCGAATACTAGAGGAGATTCTGTGAGGTGATAAAAAATTCGAATACTATTATTGACTCATAATATTTTAAATGAACAATCCATACAGCAAAATCTACAGAAGTTTAATTACGAAGTATTTGTCTCAAAAACAATGTTTGACATGCTTTTACACGAAGAAGATCCCTGGAACATTTCTTTTTACCAACTGATTATCCTTAGTGAATCCTTATCGAATAAAGAATTAGAAGTGATCGTCCCGAAATTAAAGGAACGGCGCGCTGTAATTTTTCGGAAATACGTATGTGAGCCCTTGAATAAAGAAAAAGATGCGGCAAAAGCATTGGAAATCGATCGCTGGATATCACGAGAAATTGGAATAGATACTTTAAGGGAATTGATCAGTGAGTGCGCGGTAATGAGTACTACTGAACCTAGTGACTATCTATCTAAAGAAACGTTTGAAGGGCTCATCATGGATTTCACTAAGAATCAAAAAAAATACTTTTTAACATTGTATGAAGCAGATTCTTCTCTCGTCTCACGAAAAGAGCTTTGTCAGTCTATCTGGGGCGTCGAACCTACACGATCCAATTTGGCGCAGCTTTCTGTTTTAACGAAAGCTCTACGCCAGAAACTCATGAATAAAGGCTTTCCATCAGATACTATTGAGACAGTCTGGGGAAAAGGCTATCATTTGAACAAGAAATTTTATCACATGTATCCTAAGTCTCAGCAGTCATGACCATCAGGCAGTGTCTTCTGGATAGAAATAGTGATGAGTCATATGAAAAAAGAAGAACCCTCGATAATCATTTTTTGATTTTCGAGGGTTCTTTTACGTTTACCTGCCAGTCTGCTTATCACTTGAGAGGATTTGAAGGCTCGCTTTTTCGTTGTGAGGAAAATGATGTGTAATCGGCGAGACTAATGAAAGAAAAACGTTTATGAAGCTTATGTTGAGGGAAAATCTCATCTATCAATAAAGGATAGTTCCTTTTTGATAATAAATATTAGAAAATTTGATTTATATTTATTTAAATGTATATACCTATTATGAAGTATTTAAAATCCATTATTTTAAAGAGATAATCAAATTATTGGGTTTTAAAACATCGTTGTTTTAATGCCGATTATAAAAGAAAATATTTTAATGAGTGAATTGTTTGTTATAATTGATTTGAGTAGGTTATTACGAAAGGAGGTCACAAAATATGAGGGTGCAAAACAAATTAAAGGTGATAGGAGTTGCTGCGACGGTCATGCTTTCTGCTGGAAGTCTTTTTTCAACTGCCATAGGTTTAGCAGAGACTGAGACGGTTCCTGTGGAGTCAAGTGAGTCATTTCAAAAAATAGCTTCGGAAGAACCGGTGACAAGTTTTAGTCAGGAAGTAGTATCAGAGAGTTTCTCTTCCCAATCTAGCGATAGAATGAACACGGAGGAGTCCAATACAGTAGAAACTGAAGAATCAGAAGCGACTGTCGCAGAACAAAGAGAGGTGCCGGAAGAACAACCAGAAATAGAAAGTAAAAGTCCAAAACTTATCCAAATAGGAGCTTTTCTAGTAGATGGAGAATCTAGTGGAATTACCTATCAAGACAGTACTTTGGAACTGAGTGGGACAAATGCACTATACACCGTCAGGATGAGTATCTCTGGACAAACGACTACCACCGATCGGATCGAAGTCACAGGAACCAACGTCACGGTGAAGCTAAATGGCGTGAAAATTAAGTCATCCAGTAACGCCGCCCCCTTCTTAATTAATACCGGCGCTTCCGCGACTGTCGACTTGATTGGTGAGAACGAATTGATCAGTACGGGTAACTACGCGGGGCTGCAAAACAACAATACTTCGGAAAATTCGCTGGTGATTACAAGTGATTCTGGCAGTTATGATGGGTATGCTGGGAGGTTGACCGCGCGATGTGACGGGATGTCTGGAGCAGGTATAGGCGGCGGAGCTGGTGGAAGCGGTAAAGTAACTATAAGTGGCGGTTATGTAACAGCGACCGGTGGAAATAATGGAGCGGGTATAGGCGGCGGAGCTGGTGGAAGCGGTAAAGTAACTATAAGTGGCGGGTATGTAACCGCAACCGGTGGAAATAATGGAGCGGGTATAGGCGGCGGAGTGTCTGCAAGCGGTAAAGTAACTATAAATGGCGGGTATGTAACCGCAATCGGTGGAGATTATGGAGCAGGTATAGGCGGCGGATCTTTCGGAACTGGTGAAGTAACCATAAGTGGCGGTCATGTAACCGCAACTGGTGGAGATTATGGAGCGGGCATAGGCGGCGGAGATAGTGGTAGTGGAGAAGTAACCATAAGCGGAGGTACAGTTCAATCAACTGGGGGGAATTATAATTCAGATATCGGCAACGGGGAAGGTGTCACTGGCGGCTCGGTCACCATCAACGGCGGCAGTGTCAAGGCGACTAATAACACTCTTAAACCCCTACCGAAAAATACTGATGGTGAAGAAGTGGCTTGCTACAAGTTTAAGAATCCAGTCTCCTTTAACCCGCAGCCTACGCTGAAAGTGGACGGGATTGATTTTAATATTGGTGGCAAACACGAGCCTACAGATGATCAGTACTATCTCTATCTAACCAAGGAAGACCACACCCTTTCGATGCAAAGCGACCAGCAAACCAAAACATGGGACATCGAATGGGATGTCGGCACACAGACCTTTACAGAAAGAACCTACGGCGATTTTCTTATAGACAACTCAACGAGTGTCACTTATGAAAGTAATGTACTGAAGCTAGGCGGCGATGGTCAAACTTACAACGTCAGTATGAAAACAACCGATTATACAACCATTTCTGACCGGATCGAAGTCACAGGAACCAACGTCACGGTGAAGCTAAATGGCGTGAAAATTGAGTCATCCAGTAACGCCCCCTTCTTAATTAATACCGGTGCTTCCGCGACTGTCGACTTGAATGGTGAGAACGAATTAGTTAGTAAAAATATACTTGATGGATATGCTGGGCTGCAAAACAACAATACTACTGAGAATTCGCTGGTGATTACAAGTGATTCTGGCAGTTATGATGGGTATGCTGGGAGGTTGATCGCGCGATGTGACGGGGGGAATGGAGCAGGTATAGGCGGAGAAGCTGGTGGAAGCGGTGAAGTAACCATAAATGGAGGTCATGTAACAGCAACAGGTGGAGCGGGCATAGGCGGCGGATGGAACGGTAGTGGAGAAGTAACCATAAGTGGCGGCTATGTAACCGCAACCGGTAGATATTCTGGAGCGGGTATAGGCGGCGGAGCGGCTGGAAACGGTGAAGTAACCATAAGTGGCGGGACAGTTCAATCAACTGGGGGAAATAATAGTCCAGATATCGGCAACGGGAACTATGGCTCTGGCGGTTTGGTCACTATCAACGGCGGCAGTGTCAAAGCGACCAAAAACAATATCGATCCTGCACCGACAGATGGCAGCGATCCTGTTCACCCCTATAAAGCTGATGGCACGAACTATCAATCGAATCAGACGGTTACCGCTATGAATAAAGACTTTAATGTCAGCGGCAAACACGATGGAGATGAGTCCTTCTACCTCTACCTGCCAGAAAACAAACACGTGGTGAAGGTCGGAGAGGCAGAATTCTATATTGAGTGGCAAACCAATCAGTTTCTTGCAGCATCGACCTATACCTTAACCATACCTCAGACAGTCGAACTAGAGGCTAGTGATAAAACAGCGTCAGTTGAACTGAAAAATGACTTTTATCAAGTGCCAGGGTACACCCGTCAAGTCACAGCGAAGCTTAAAGTAGGTTCCTTAGATAATGAGAAGTATTTGACATTAACGGATACCACGGATGCAAGCAAGAGTATTCGTACCAAAGTCGCGTGGGATGAGTTGAGGATGGAAGCAGGTTCAGAAAAGAATGAAAATCAAATTACCTTCGCTGCCCCGATTTCGTCTATTGATGGAGACCCGATTCGAGCGGGCAGCTACAAAGGAACCTTGACCTTTGAAGCAGGCTTTAGCAATTAAGGAGGACGATCATATATGACTAAGAAAAAAATCGGACAACTTGCTGGCGTACTCTTTCTAATTGTTGCGGGCATTTTCATTGGGATGAATTGGCAAAACTGGTTCGGTGAGCCCTTAGAGGCACAGCTGACAGACGTGGAATCAGCAGAAGATTGGACAGGCGAACGGAAGGCGGCACAAAAACCTTCTCCTACCATCGATATTCCTGGCTATGAAAAGCTTCAGCTGAAAGCCGATAGCTTGGAGCAAACCGTCAACTTCCACAACCCGGAGAACAATACCTGCTACTTCAAGATTTCTTTGTGGCAAGACCCCGAGACGAAACTATGGGAATCCAAACTATTAGCGCCTGGCAAAGCCATTTACGAGCTTACATTAGATAAAACAATAGCTGCGGGAAGCTATGAAGAGGCGATGGTCAAGTACGAGTGTTTTAGTTTAGAAAATCATGAGCCCCTCAACGGCTCTGAAATAAAAGTAACCCTAGAAGTATTTTAAAAAAGGAGTGAACGAAGAATGAAAAAAATAATTGGAGCAACACTGTTAGCGATCATCGCCGTTGGATTTGGTGCGACAGTTCAGGCAGAAGATGCGACCGTAACCTATGACGTAGCAAGCACCTATACCTTATCTATCCCAGCAAAAACCTTAACAGATACTGATAGAGAATGGGTGATCGGTACGAATAAACATGATATCGCCCCAGGAAAAAAGCTGGATATCGGCTTATCATTGACAAATACAGCAATGGACGATGAAGGTAAAGTGACACTGAGTCAAGATACAGGTACCAATAAATTAACCACAAAAATGACGATTAACGGAAGCACAATTCTCAAAGGAAGTTCAATACTTCAGGTAGCTGGCACATCGGATAGTGGTAAGGAAGAAAAGATCAGCTTCGAACAGCTTGCAGGAAACAAACAGGCGGGAACCTACAAGGCACAACTCAACTTTACAGCAGAGATCAAGTAGGAGGGAATCTAATGAAAAAGCGAAGAATAGCACTGTTACTTAGCAGCTTGGCCCTATTTCCGATCGTTGCTTTAGCAGAAGAGCAAAGCACGGAACTAACCGTGGAGATCCCTTCGGAGTATACCTTGACGATTCCGGCAACGACAAAGGACATTAAACACAACCAAGAGCTGACAGAGTTGGGCAGCTTGAAGGTGCAGGGGAACTTGGCCATTGATCAAAAAGTAAAAGTCACAGCCACCAAGATACCACTGAAGTACAATGCACAATCCATTCCCTTCTCACTCAAAGATGAACAAAATGCGGAGTGGACCCAAGGATTTTGGACAGAAGCTGAGGCGAATAGCGGCAAAGAAATCCCCTTAAAGGTCAACATCACTTCAGAAGACTGGGCAAAAGCCAAAGCGGGAAAATATCAAGGAAAAATCATCTTTACCAGCTCATTTGAGTAAACGAGGAGGGAACACGATGAAGAAAATATTGCAGGCTCTGTCATTGTTCCTGCTGTGTCTGATGGTCCCTACCTCGTTCTCGCCAAGGGTCTATGGGCAGGATCAGTCCGTGGATCTGACGCTTACCATTCCGGCAGAAGCAGCACCAGAGCTGGAAAAGCTGGTGAAAGAGGAGAAGGAAAAGCTGCGTGACAAAGAGACTTATACCGAGGCGAGCTGGGAGGCCTACCAAAAAGCGCTGCAGAAGGCCGAAGAAGTTCTGACAAACACCCCTTACGACGAGGAAAAAGTCACTGCGGCCTTGATTGATCTGAAAAAGGCCATACAAGGCTTGATTCCGCGCAAAAAAACGAGTGGGGTGGTTCCTGTGAATGCAACCAAACCTAAGGCAAATGCTCAAACAACCACCAGCAAGTATCCAGCCACCGGCATGGCGGTCGATCTGGGGCTGGCGAGTCTTGGGGTGCTCCTTGTTGGCGCAACGAGTATCTTATGGCTGAGCAGCCGTAGAAAGGCAAAGGATTTGGAATGAAACAGTAGTGACTATCTCTGTTGCCGATAATAGATTCGTAGGCACTTTTTAATAGAAGAGACAACTGCTTCTGATTTTATACAGTAAATTTAACGTCAGCTGTCTGTTTGAAATGATTTGTAAAACGAAAAGGAGCGAGAGATATGAAGAAAAGGTACAGCTTCAGTGTATTATTTTTAGTTTTACTGTTCAGTTTCTTTTTCAGTTCACATGCCGAAGCAGCGACAAATGACATGTATCGACTCTACAATCCAAATAGTGGGGAACATTTTTACACGGCGAATACACATGAGAGAGACCTGTTGAAACGAGTTGGTTGGAGGGATGAAGGCATTGGTTGGTACGCGCCAACGAGTGGTGATCCGGTGTATCGCGTCTATAATCCGAATGCTGGCGATCATCACTACACACCCCATAAAAGTGAACGCGATCATTTAGTCAAAGTTGGTTGGCGATATGAAGGCATCGGCTGGTATTCAGATAAAAAGAAAACGATCCCATTGTATCGGGCCTACAATCCAAATGCCAAAGCAGGCAGTCATAATTATACGGTTGATAAGAAGGAGCAGAATCACTTAATCAAAGTCGGCTGGAGAGATGAGAACATCGCTTGGTATGGAGCCAAAAGAGACGTTGCTCCTGTAGTGAACAAAACAGAATTACAAACACTTTATAACAAAGTGAAGGGCACGAGCCAAGGAAGCTATACAGACGCATCGTGGAAAACCTTCCAGAGCGCGTTAAACAATGCAAAAAGTGTGCTTGCCAATGGAAAAGCAACTCAATCTCAGGTCAACAGCGCGAAGACGCAGCTTCAAAACGCATTTAATGGGTTAGAGAAAAAACCTGAAGTTAAAAAATACACGGTTACAGTTAAATATCTTGATTCCAATCAATTAGAAATAAAACCAGCGACTGTGACACAAATAGTCCAAGGCAGCAGTTATTCCACTATGGCACCTGCTATCGCCGGATATGCTATCCAAGGGAAGGCCTCTCAGACGATCAATAAGGTGGAATCGGATACGGTCATCACGTTCCACTATGTTCCAGATGTAACTGATATCTTTTCAACAACAATCAAAAATGGAGAAGCAATCATTACTGGTTTTAAAAGTGGACAAGAAAGTACAGAGCCTGTGATTCCAAAATATGTGGTTCGTGAAGGTGTTGCCTATCCAGTGACATCAATTGGTTCATGGGCACTGGGAAATAAAAATTTAACTAGTGTGACGATCCCCGAAACGGTAAAAGAGATCAAAAATTATGCCTTTGCAAATAATAGCTTGAGGGAAGTCACTGTTCCGAGTGGTATCACTTCTATTGAAAGCGGCGTGTTTGTAAGTAATGATTTGGAAAATGTGACATTGCCAGAGAGCATTCAAACCATTGGGGATGATGCATTTTCACATAACAACTTAACTGCTATAACAATTCCACTAGGTGTGACATCAATAGGAGAGAGAGCCTTTAGCGAAAATAAATTAAAAAATGTGGTCATTCCTGATGGTGTTGAATTTATTGCGCATGCGACATTTGCACAAAATCAAATAGAAAACGTTACGTTGCCTGCAAATCTAAAGGAGATTGGGACATCTGCTTTTTATGTCAATAGGCTAGTGACAGTAGATATTCCAGATCAAGTCACAGCGATTGGTGATGATGCATTTGGAAGTAATCGCTTAACGAGTATCACCATTCCGTCAAATCTCCAAACAATTAGTCCTGGAACTTTTACAGGAAATCTACTTACGAACGTAACGATTCCATCAAACATTACAGCCATTGGAAATTGGGCATTTGGAAATAATTTATTGACGAATGTAACAATTCCATCCAGTGTTCAGGAGATTGGCTATAATGCTTTCTGGAATAATAAACTGACGAGTGTAACAATTTCTAACACCTGTCAATTAGGTACGAATGCGTTTGATAGTAAAGTAACCATTAATAAAGAGTAGCTTTGGATCCCTTTTTCTTAACGAATAAATCTATTCTAAGAGACGAAAAATTCTTTCTTAGAATAGATTTTTTTTTGTCATTCGTTGGAGAACAGGCCACAGTTTTGCGCTTAGCAATTAGCATGATATACTGTGTATACAGTATATACACATGGATGTGCATATAAAAAGGAGCGCTAAAAAGATGAAAATCCAAGAGAGAAAAATTAGAAGAGTAGGGAACTCAATGGTCGTGACCCTATCCAAAGAATTTTTAGAGAGTATCAACGTCTCTGAGTCTGACACTGTTTACATTGATGAGGAAAAACTAAAAGAAGCCTTTACTAAGAAAGAGGAAAAATCTGCGGATCAATTACAACTAGAAATGATGATCGCAAAATCTTTCCAAAAACATAATGAACTCTATAAGGAACTGGTAGATAAATAATGCTGCACTATCTGACTGCCAGTGAAGTTTCAATAATAAACACCTTTCAAATTACTCAATATTCCCCACAAGAACAATTAGGAGTAAGGGACTTCAATGCTCTTGAAAGGACTGTGAATCAACCTTCACAGGAAGTGTTTGGCAAAGAATTGTATCCAACAATTGCTGAGAAAGCGGCTATTCTAATGATCAATCTAGTAAAGAAGCACCCGTTTCACAATGCCAATAAGCGAACAGCGCTAATGGCTGTCGATATTTTTCTCCAAAAGAATAATGTTGAGCTGCAATTGGGTATCAAAGACGGGGGAGAGCTGCTCGTTTCTATCGCTACTTTTGAGAAGGATGATTTTGAACAATTGAAAATGCATGTTGCTTCGGAAATAGAGAAGAATATAAAACATTGAGTTTAGCTACATCAAAGAGTACACAAAGAAAATTTTTCATAGTCACCTATCGGGTGGCTATTTTCGTTTTTGATTTCCCTAATCTTAAATTAGAACCGCTGAAAGAGAATTATTCTAAGACAAAAAATGCTATTATGGGAAAGAGAAAATGGTATGCTAACCATTAAACAGGTTTATAAGGAGTTGCTTATCGATGAAAGAGAAAAAAGAGGAACAAGCATTGGTTTTCTTGCCGTTAGCGGCCAATGGCAAACCGCAGCATCATGGATCGGAAAAGATCGGCTGCCCCTTTTGCGATTATGCAGAAGAAGAGAACATCCTGAAAAGGGAAAAGGAAATGCTATGGATTCTCAATAAATATCAGACCTTACAGGACACGTTCCAAACCATTATAATCGAGAGCAACGATCATAATAAGGACATCTCGACCTATACAAAGGAACAAAATAGAGAATTATTTGCTTTCGCCTTCGACTGCTGGACAAAAACGAAGAACGATCCGCAATTCGAATCCGTGCTCTTTTATAAAAATCATGGACCTCTATCTGGCGGCAGCTTGAAGCATCCCCATATGCAAATCGTCGGATTAAAGGAGATGGATGGTGAGAAAAATATTCATTCTGGGAACTTTACAGGAATCTCTGTTCTTTCAGAAAAGAATATCGAGATTAATTTTTCCACCATGCCGGTGATGGGCTTTTTAGAGATCAATATCCTAGTGGATGCTGAAGCTCCTGAAGCTATTATTCAATTAGCTGATTTCATTCAAAAAACAGTTGATTACATATTGAACACCTATCATCATGGACGCTGTGATAGCTACAATCTTTTTCTGTTTGAAAAGAACGGCAAATACATCGTCAAGATAACCCCTCGTTTTATCGTCTCACCATACTTTGTCGGCTATCGCTTGGCACAGAATTTCTCAGAGGAGCATCTGCTCGCTTTGGGGGAAGAGTTTAGGGAGAGTATAGCGAGATAGATACAGAAAAGATGACAGATGAAAAACAGTCAAGCAACGGTATTGATACCGTTACTTGACTGTTTTTTAGTAGCTCGCTTTTATTGTTCTTCTTCCACTAGCTTCGTCTTGTTGTTCTCCATTACTTTGAAAAACGGATAGTAGATAACAACACTTATAAGGATCAATACGAAGCAAAAGACGATATTACGCCAGTCCATACTTGAAAGATACGCTTGTGCGAAAAAGGGCGTGAAGGATGGATCAACGATGAATCCGACACTAATCAGACCGACACTTTGCGCAACATATGTCAATAATAATGAAATTATCGGCGTAATTAAAAATGGAATTGCCAAAATTGGATTGAAGACAATCGGAAGCCCAAAAATAACGGGTTCATTGATCGAACAGATCCCCGGAATAAGGGAAAGTTTTCCAATTGTTCGATATTCTGAAACCTTGCTTCGTATCATTAAAAGCACTAGACCAAGGGTTCCACCAGCGCCTCCTAAAACAGAGATACGGAACATTTGCAGATTCATCAGGTGAGTCATTGTTTCTCCATTCGCCATCTGTTCGGCATTCAAACCTGTTTGCGCCATTCCTAAAGTAAAGACAATTGGAAAAATAATAGACGAGCCATTGATGCCGAATAACCATAGAATGTTTCCCAAAGTGACGATCAATAAGAACCCACCAAGACTGCCAGCGATATTTGTAGCGGGAGTCAAAATCTGCATCACTGTTTCTGGAAAAATCTTTTTGGTTGTTAGTAAAAAGATCAGATTGATGCCGTAAAAAAGGATGATGTTTGTCAACAGTGGAACCAGTGTATTGATGAAAGTGGCTACCATAGGTGGAACGGTATCTGGCAATTTTAGCTTGATATTTCTCACTTCAAACACTCGGTTCACTTCAACGACTAATAGACCGATTAGGATGGCTACGAAAAGACCGTTTGTTCCCAAATAATTTAAGTTTATTGTTCCTTCCATTACGGGTGTGCAGACCATTAGGAAAATGACAGATGCGACCATGCCATTCATGGATGGATTGATTTTGTATTCACTAGCAAGAGAAAAAGCAATACCGAAGACACTGATCAGTCCGATAATTCCCATGGTCAAGTTGTATGGAGCAGTGATCAAATCATAATTAGCGACTGCAAAATCCTTCCATCCAGCCATAAATTTCATAAAGAAATTGGCTGTTTCTGGATTGTAGCGATCAATGTTAATCGGTGGATTGGCGAAAATTAGAAAAAAAGAGCCAATTACGATGAAGGGCAGTCCAAACATCATCCCACTAGAAATGGCTTTGAGGTGTCGCTGATTTCCAATTTTTGCCGCTACTGGACTTAGTAGGTCATTAAGTTTCATGATGAACGTAGAGTTTTCCATACTTGTGTCCTCCTATACCTGCCAAGGATTAAAGTCAAACGTGCTTGGTACGACATGATTCGGGTCATATTTTTTTATGATTTCTTCATATTGTTCTTTGTAGTCATTCTCTACTTTTGCTTGAGGAATAACTTTACTTGCTTCATGTAAGAAATGTTCGGAGCCACGTCCCATCTCTTGCCCACGTGTCGTATGTTTGTCGAGGGCAATATCTGGAATTTCAGGGACATATCCCATAGCGAAGCTTTTAATAACAATATTTTTTAGAAGATCTGAGGAACGATCCTTTTCTGAGCCGCATAAATAGCGGATGGCATGGAAGAAAAACATCGCACGGTCTGATTCATTGTATTGGAATTCCTGACGCATCAGATTCAAGTTGTTGATCATCAGTGCCGCCATAGGATTCCCCATACCGATGTCCTCCACACTGATTGCTAATAAGCGTCTCCATAGTTTTTCTTCAAATTGTGGTGAGGTAATATACATCTCGTAGGCAAATTCACAGGCATCTTTTTCTTTTCCTCGACGAATAGATTTTTGTAATGCGGAGATTACTTCATCGCCGCGTAAGCCGTTTCGGGTAGTCATCTTTGCCCAAGGATCTTGAATAAATTTTTTTTCTGTCATGCTATAATACTCCTAACGAAAGAATTTGAGGTGGACCTAATGGATACAGAAACGCTAATCGATAAATATCAGTTGAATGATTCGGAAGCTGCGGTTTTACGATTTATGGATAAAAATCGTGATTCCCTAAAAAGCCTAGGCATTCGAGAGGTAGCGAAGGCGTCTTATGTTTCAACGGCTACCATCATCAATATGGCGAAAAAAATCGGCTATTCCGGTTATAGTGAGCTGGTCTTTGCCTATGCAAACAAGCAGTCAACAACTAGCTCTCCTAAGAAATTTTCAAACGAAGAACGAGATGAATTTATTCGTCTATTGTCTAAATACCGTGATAAGCGACTCATGATCTTGGGCTCCGGTTTTTCGCAAAATATCGCGAACCATTTCTCTGAGAAGCTAAATCTTTACGGCTTTCGCGCGACGGCTAACAGTCATTTAGAATTTCTTCGAGAACGAGTTGAAAAGGATGTATTGATTATCATCATTTCTAATTCAGGCGATACTTTTCGTTTGGCCGAACTTGCGAAAATGGCAAAGGATCATCAGATTGATCTCATTGCTTTCGTTGGAGAGAAGCAGTCCCGTATTGGGCAGCTAGCAACACTGACCATCAGCACAGGCACCTATGCGCCGCAAGTATTGTCGGAATACCAGCCAAATCTTTTCTTTGGAACTACGTTGAATCAATTCGAGATATTATTAAGCGAAGCGTTAAGGTCTATCTTTGATTAGAAGAACGATGTGGCCACTGTTTCTTCATTTCCTAGTATAAATAGTACAAGAGGAAATGTAAGTGTTTCCTAAAAGTTATGAACATGTTTAGAAAATTCAAAACCTGTTTACTGTTTTTTATAGATAGGATCTTCTATATATAAAATCAATAGGATAGAAGGACTGGACAATTTCTTGTAAATGAATAGGAGAGGAAAAAGGCTGTTAAGATAGTAAGAATAGCGTAATCGTGGTTTTACACCATGAGGGGAAGTAAACGCAGTCAGTGATAGAGATTCGATAAGATAATCAAAATAAAAAGACCTTTTCATTAAAAAGGCCTAAAATAAGTACTCCATTGCTTTGAACGGATTACTCGCAGTATCAAATCGTCAACTTTTCGTGGATAAAGAGTGAACGCGGATTTAAGCATACGATTTTTTTTATTACGACTCAGGATATTCTCAAATATCCTGAGTTTTTTTGAAAAAGTGATTGTTGATTTTTAACGGATAGCCTCGTCCTCAGTCAAATATCTTTTCAGCAATGTCTTCAATGCCTCATCCAACGACAGTTCATGTTCACTGTCATAGTAAGGGCTGGTCAATTGATACCAGCTATATGTTAAGTGCGAAATAAGCACAGTTAAATTTTCATACTCACTGTCTGGAATATCCTTTCGCATGATACCAGTCTTTTTTAACGTGAGGAATATATTGAGATAAAAGGAGGTCAGTCTTTTTCTAAATTGCATGAGTTTTCCATTCATTGTAGGAAACTCTTCGTGGATGTTCACGATATACTTGTAATAATACATATTCGTATTTCGGATTTCTTGAATTTCTTTAATTGAAGCCTTTAGTAAGTCAAATGCATTGTCCTCTGTAATCTTCGCGTCCATAAAGTTGAAGAAATTGTCATAAAGCTCTTCTTGAAGACGTAACATAAAATCTTCTTTTTTTGGAAAGTGATAGGTCAGATTTCCTATGGTAGTTTCGGCGTGTTCCGCGATATCTCTTAAGGAAACGGCACTATAGCCTCGTTCCTTAAACAACTCTTTAGCACTTAAATATATTTTTGTTTTAGTATCCGCCATGGAGAACCCCTCTTTTTATGTACTTAGCTGTTAAAACGGCACAATAGCTTTTTATGAGATACAGTATACACCAAAAAATAAACGATTGACATCTTTGTTAGTACAGTGTACTATGAAAGCGTAAACAGTACACTGTACTAAAAATGAGAAAAGGAGATGTCGTTATGGAAATTCGAAAAAGACCCCCTGCACAAGATGTTGGAAGAATTCTAGGAGGTGGCATGTCACCAGAAGATTTTATCAAAATGATGGCGGAAACAGAGATCAACTTGGAAACTTTTGACAAAGTATCACCAGAAGAAGCGCATGATTTTGTAGAGGTATGTGAACGATTAGGTGACAATGCATATAGCTATGCAAAAAAGAATGAGGAAGCCGGACATACAGAAACAGCAAGTGAATACTATTTTAATGCTAATGCACTCTATCGTTTGGGGGATTATGGGATAAAAAATTTTGATGAAGAAAAGTATCGCATTTACGGCAAACTTGTGAGTAGTTTTAAGCTGCATAAAAAATTAGCCAAAAATGAAAATGTTCAATACATCGAAATTCCTTATGAAGGGAAATGGATGCCAGCCTACCTTGCGCTACCTAATCATGCAACGAAAGATACACCAGTCGTTATTTGTGTGGTCGGTGCGACAGGCTTTAAAGAAGAGAATTTTGTCATTGCCAAAACAGTGGTTGACCGGGGATGTGCAGCGTTGATTTTCGATGGTCCGGGACAGGGTGAATGCAATTTGAACAGGGAACTCTACTTAACTGAGAACAACTACGATGGAGCAGTCTTAGCGGTTGTTGATTATCTAAAGGAAAATCCCGCCGTAGGAAACAGGATCGGGATCATGGGAGTCAGTTTTGGTGGTTACTTAGCTACCAGCGCAGTTTGTCGCTATCCGAATGAGTTCGCTGGATTAGTAGTTAGAGGGGGCTGCTCACAGCTTGATCAATTGACCATGCATACCTTTGCAGGTATTGATCGGTTCTATCTGTATAATTTCCTTAATAAATTTAACGTAGAATCATTAGATGAAGCAGCAGAAATTTCTCACCGCATGAATTTTGAAGCGGACTTGAAGAACATCACATGTCCAGTGCTTGTAGAGCACACAGAAGAAGATCCTGTTATCGGCATAGAAGGGGCGAAGACTATCTACGAAAAGGTCTCAAGCACAGATAAAGAATACTATGAAATTGAAGGAAACGTTCATTGTGGGAACAATGAAGCACAAAAAACTTGTACGTATGGTGTGGATTGGCTACTTGATCGACTGATGGATTAATGAACTCTTAAAAGTTCGGTTACTAATTGAGTGAAAGAAGTGTAGAAAAAAATTTTTAATTAATAAAAGCTCTACCATTTCTTTTGTTTTACACTAATATCTGATGTTATTCGTTGTTGTATGGTAACGTTTGAAGTCGAAGATCAGAAGAATCGACAAGCTGATCGGTTATACGATTTTGCCAAATTAGACTAACCTATTGTGTACATTATTTTAAAGACATCGACCTATGAACCATGTTTCGGTTCATAGGTCGATGTCTTTTTCTGCGCGAAGACTACTAGCTATGATTTTAAACTGATTCCTTAGCTCTGGTAGAGTCCAATAAAAGAGCAAGAGATTGATTTTGAGTGATTTCAGTTAGTGAACATAAATAAAAAAAGGGCTGCCAGCCGCCGAAGCGACTGGCATAATGAAAAAGTTTTAGGTTGAGTACACTATAGCGAGCTTAGCTTAATTGAACCTTAAACAGAAATAAGTGCTTGAGGGAAAAATTAATTTTGACGGATTTTGTTTAGCTATATAGGTGCGCATGCTAGATTTAAAATTTTAAAAATACTGTCTATAGAACTTTAGTTACAACTTAACCTAGAAAAGAGGGCTATTATGAACCATCAAGAGGAATGGGAAATTCTCACAGGTCAAGAACAAAATGAACTTTGGAAAATCGTCGACCAGCGATTCTCCTTTGAACCAGATTATTCTGCAGAAGATTCTCGCTATACCTTGAAGGAGCCTTACGATCTCTACAGTTGTAAGGGCGTAGTTGCGATAGCTAATTCTGATCCTAAATGGCGAGAAACGATCCAAGATATTTTTTGTACCTGCTTAAAAGACCAAGAATATATGTATGTTTTGGATTGGCAGCATACTTGTTACAAGTATTATCCGCAGGTAAAGACGCGGAAAGAGAAGCCAACATTTATTTCGGATGAAAACTATTACGATGGTGGATACTACGCGTACTTTCCAGAGTTCTATCCTGACGGAGATTATTATTTGTTCTTTTCCAAAGATTTCTCTTGGGGATATTTGACAGATCCATGGCGACAACAAATTTTTGTCTATGGCGAACAATTAAGAAGAGAAATTCGGAAGAAAGCTCATTATTTGGGGGTTTCATTGATTGATTCTAGGGAAGAGAAAAGCAGGTAAATCAATAAATTGTTTGCTCGTGAAAGAAACAATGTTCCATTCGATGCAATCATTACGTCTCAAGAAAGTTGAAGTCTTTCTTGAGACGTTTTTTTATGATGCGATTTCAAAAGTGAATACTCTGCTTTTGTATATATTGGCAAAAAGTATATACAAAATGGAGGTAAACATTGTGGGAGAAAAGAGCTATAAAATCAGAAGATCAGGTAATAGTGATGTGACTACAATTCCTGCCGAGGTGAAAGAGCGTCTAGGTGTTGAAACTGGTGGCGCAATCAGCTATATCTTTTTAGAAGATGGGACAGTGAAGATCGTAAAGGCAGAAGAGAAGGTTGATATTGATTCGATCGTGGATGCTGTGATGGATCAATATGAAGATGCGATTAAGGATTTAATTGAGCTATGAATTATTTAACGGTACGAGATATTGTTAAAATCAATGCAAAATTAATTACAAAGACATCAAAAGGAGAAATGATTGGTGTCGGAGATGCGCCCGCGCTGGATAGGACTGTGGAGCAACCGAAGCAGATTGTTTTTGGTGAGGAGCTTTACCCAAGCATTTATGACAAGGCTGCTATCTTGTCGATCAATCTTGCGAAAAGACATCCTTTTCAAAACGCGAATAAACGAACCGCACTTGTAGCAATGATGACATTTTTCATGATGAATGGGTATAAGACGACGTTTAGCAGAGAAGAAGCGGTATCACTGCTTCTTACGATTACGACGAGTTCTGTCGAGTTTGATCAATTAAAAGCCAACGTTGCTGGGCATCTAAAGGATTCTGGGAAAGTTATAAAACAATAAAATGGCTACACCAGTCTTATAAGCTAGTTACACAGCTTATAAGACTGGTTTTGCTATAGAGGCAGTGGTATTAGTCATAGTCCACATTTTGTTTATTTGTATAGGAGGTTTACATTTTATGTGTAATCTATTACTATATAAGTATATACAAATTTCAGGAGGCCTGTGGATATGCCTAAATACAAAGAGATTGCCATTGCTCTAAAGAAAAAAATCGTGGAAGGCGAGTATAAAGAAGGCGAGTTGCTGCCAGATCAAGAAACGCTAGCGAAGATGTATCAAACCAGTCGGGTAACTGTTCGAAAAGCGATCCAGCTGCTGATCGATGAAGGGTTGCTGTATACGAGACGTGGCTCTGGGACCTATGTCCGAACGAATATCAAACAGAACAATAAAGATGTTACTCAAATTAATAGCGTGTTTGGGACTTCTCTTCAGGAGGGTGAAGAGGTCACAAGTAAAATTATTCGTTTCGAAGTGCGCTTTCCCACAGCCTATGAATCAGAATCCTTGAAAATAAAGCATACAGATCCTGTCTATGATATTAAACGTGTCAGATATGTAAAGGATGAAGCGAAGAGTATCGAGACTTCTGTCATGCCTTTGAAGTATGTAAGAGACTTGGATGAAGAAATTTTAATGGGCTCTATTTATAATTATATTAGAGATGAATTGGGCTTTGTTATTAGCGCGGCGCAGCGTGTGATCATTGCTTCGAAGGCGAATGAACTAGACAGTGCAGAGTTCAATATCGAAGTAGGAGAACCAATACTTGAAACGAATCAGGTCGTGTTTTTTGATGACGGAACGCCCTTTGATTTATCTAAGACACGATACCCCTATACATCAGGGAAAATAGTCGCGGATATAAACTAAGAATCCAGAGGAATGTACTTATGTATTAGGTACATTCTTTTTTATTTTTAAAAATTAGTATACACAAATTTAAATAAGTGTTTACAAAAACGTTTGCAGGTGGTATTATTCAGATAAAGTTAGCGCGTAGCTTTAAATAAATTTGGAGGGAAACGAATGAATGAGGATAAAAAGCAAAAAAGAGAAGCTTTGATGGGGAAATTTGTTTTGACAGCGCAGAAAATTGGAGACCAAGTTTATTTGAGAACTTTACGCGATTCCTTTGCTACGATCATGCCATTATTCATTTTGGCCGGGATTGCCATTTTAATTAATTCTGTTGTGTTGGACCCGACTGGTTGGTTCAAAGGCTTGATCAATGCAGATACGATGGCGACAGCGCAAAATTGGGGAAACATCGTTACGAATGCTACATTGAATATTACAGGGATCATCTTGGTGATCGCGATCGGCTATTTCTTAGCGAAAAATCGAGACTACGAGAATCCAATCGGTGTCATTATCGCGGTTGTTCCAGCATTTTTGACATTACTGCCAATCATGATCGAGACTACGCCGATAGATTCCGAGACCGCTGTGAAGATTAATGGCGTCATTAGTTACGGTAATATTGGCTCAAAGGGTGTCTTTGCCGCCATCATCACTGGATTATTAGCAACGGAACTGTATATTCGCCTGACGCAATCGAAAAAATTAAAAATCAATTTAGGGGACAATGTTCCACCAGCAGTCGGAAAATCATTTAATACGATGATTCCGTTGATCATTGTTGTGTCACTTTTTGCCTTTGCTTCGTTTTTGATTCAGTTGACCGGTAATGATTTTATGTCAATCATTGAACGATTTATTCAAGAGCCATTGCGTGGTGTAGGGACCTCTTTATTTGGTTACTTGTTCCTAGTTTGTCTTGGAAACCTGCTGTTTTCTTTTGGTATCCATCAATCGGTGGTTACAGGACCGATTCTAGATCCATTGTTGATGGTGAATATGAATGAAAATATGGACGCGGCAGCTGCGGGACAACACGCGCCACACATTATCAATTCAGCCTTTCACCAAGTTTATGGCGCTTTAATGGGCGGGACCGGTTCAACGATTGCCCTGGTAATAGCGATCCTACTATTTAGCCGGTATCGAGCATACAAGGATTTGTCGAAATTAGCTTTAGGGCCCAATCTTTTCAATATCAATGAACCTGTGATCTTTGGGTTGCCGATCGTGTTTAACTTACCGATGATCATTCCCTTTATTTTATCACCCATTGTTGGAACCGTTATCGGATATCTGGCGACTGCTGCCGGATTGGTCAATCCGTGTGTGGTCACGATACCGTGGACGACGCCACCATTTATCAGCGGCTTTTTAGCAACAGCCGGGGATTGGCGGGCGATTCTTGTTCAAGCAGTCATCATCGTCGCCTTGATCTTCTTCTATTTGCCTTTCCTGAAGATCAGTGAACGAGTGGCTCGTGCAAGCGCGGAGACTTCAGCTTCCTAGGTTCTTTAATAAGAAAAGAAACCGAGGAGAACAGAGAGAATGATTCAAGATGGGAATGAGAGAATGGTAGAAAAGAAATTTTACTGGGGCGACTCTTCATCAAGTATGCAGACAGAAGGTGCTTGGAATGAAGGGGGAAAAGGGCCCTCAGTGTATGATATACGCGAGGCGGGTGAGCAGACATCCGACTGGAAGCACGGGATTGATCGGTATCATCGCTACGAAGAGGACCTTGATTTAATGAAGGAAATGGGAATGAACTTCTATCGTTTCCAAACCTCTTGGTCACGGATCAATCCGATGGGAGACGGGACCTTCAATGAGGAAGGATTATTGTTTTATGATCGATACATCGACGCGATGCTGGCACGGGGCATCGAACCAATGCTGTGCTTATACCACTTCGATATGCCGCTGCACTTAGCGCAGAACTATGAAGGCTTCATGAGTAAACATGTCGTAGAGGCGTTTGTTGAATATGGGAAAAAAGTGATCGATCGCTATAAAGGAAAAGTGAAGTATTGGGTCACCTTTAATGAACAAAACTTATACGCCACTCCGTTAGCACTATTGTATGGAGGTACTTTAACTACAGAAGATACTGCCGAAAATATCCATCAAATTGCTCATAATGTGATGGTCGCTCATGCTAGGCTTGCGAATTACATCCATGAGACGACAGATGGTGAAATCGGAGGAATGTTAGCCTATTCGAATATCTATCCAGCAACCAATGATCCCAAAGATATTCTAGTCGCAAGAGAATGGGACGAGTTTATCAATCAAAACCTATTAGACGCCTTTTGCGGACGTGGCTATTCTAGACAGGTAAGGACTTTCGAGAAGCAACGAATGAACCTAGAAATCTCAGAAGAAGAACTCGCAGAAATAGAAAAAGTCACTAGTGATTACTTAGCCTTCAGTTACTATTGCACAGGATCGATCAGTCATAAAAACATCCCGTCAGATGTGGCACCCAATTATTATTTAACATTTGGTGAGGTTGAAAACCCATTTGTTTCAAATAATGAATGGCAGCTGAGCATTGATCCTCTTGGATTTAGAGACATCATAAATAGGATGTACCAAAAATACCATGTACCGATTTTTCCAGTCGAAAATGGTATAGGGACGAAGGAAGAATGGGATGGCAGGACTCAAATTCAGGATGACTATCGAATTTACTACCATGAGACCCACATCCAAGCGATGAAGGATGCCATGGCTATCGATGGCTGTGAAGTGTTAGGCTATCTCGGGTGGGGATTAATTGACTTGCCAAGCTCTAAAGGCGATATGGAAAAACGATACGGCATGGTCTATGTAAACCGAGGCAACCATGATTTACGCGATATGAGACGTGTCCCTAAAAAAAGCTTTTATTGGTTCAAGGAATTTCTGGAAAAGGAGCAGGAAACGATTGGTCAGAGAAAAATGTAATTGTTGATCGACCTAGCTATTCCATAGAAAACGGCAGCTGATTTGACGAAAAAATCAGAATGTTCTTAAGCAAACAAAATTGGCGAATACTGCCTATTAATATTACTTAGAAAAGGAATGGAGCACACCAGCTGCTGATTGTTCTGACTAAAGTTCAATCGTCTTAACGGATGATTGGGCTTTTTTTGTTGTAACGGAGTTCTTCACCAGAACAATTGAAAGGTAAAAAAGCTCTTTGTATACAAGAAAAACTACCGTTCAGGGTTGTTTTATAACCGTTTAAGATATTTTAGAATCGTTTTTTAATAATAAATTCTCTTTTTTATCTAAATATGATATTTTTATATTGGTTAATAATAATTATTGTAATTTATTTTTAGTTTTAACAATGCTGTACAAAATAAACTGTTTTTGAAAAATGATGCCGACAATTTCGTTTCTGAAGAAGTGATCACACAAGAAGGCAAGACTGTCGTGCAAAAATATGAGTATGACAGCCTTGGTCAAGTGACTCAGATGACCGTTTCTGATAAGAATAAGAAAAAGGAACTGGCAAACTATGCTTATTCCTATGATTTAGCCGGGAATAAATCAATGAAGGAAAGGTGGACAAAATTCTGTAAAACAGCTCCAAAAGCCAAGAAAGCTCAAACATCTAAAGAGAAAGAGAGAGAAGACTTAGAAAGATTATTTGGTCCAGCGAATAAAGCTGATCTGTATTATGTTCCATGGGAGGACCTGGTGGTCAGGGAATCTTGATGAGTCCTAAGGGGGCTAAACAATATGTCAATTCTTTGCACAATACAGATATAAAAAAAGAAATGTTAAGGCGGGGATTGCCTTTTGCAGTTCTATTGGCGATTATGTTATCTCCGCAGTTTACCATTCCTAAAGGTCTTACTACATTATATTTAGGCGATGGTGTTGCGACAATGGCTGTAGGTAGCACAGTATCTATGAAAGGCTTTACGGGAGTTCTTGGTACTGGCGGAGTAGTAATAGGTTTGTATGAAAAAGATCCTGGTGGTTCTGGCGGAAATAGCAGTGGAGGTAAGGGATCAAAAACAATCGATAAGAGGACACCAGAAGAGATTAACAAGATGTCTTTAGAGGAAATGCGCAATAACCTTCCTGACGGATGGAAACTATTTGAAAATAATGGTCGAGTGCATATAAAAGATTCAAGTGGGCAGATGAGAGTTCGAATTGATCCGGCTGATAAAGTGACGAAATACGAACATATGCATATATATGATGATAAGGGAAATTCACTGAATAAAGCAGGTAATACTGTAGGAACAAAAGACCCTAGTGGACATATACCTTGGAAAAATAAGTAAAGGGAGAAATATAATGGACATTAATGAGATTCAAAAAAAGATTGAAGAAACAGGCTATTGGGATTTATTAATTCTTGATTTAGAAATCAAATACTTTGGAGATGAAATTTTTTTGTACATCGAAAAAGATAAAGGTGCTTGCTACAGAATCAGTTTTACTTCCTGCTATAAATTAAACTATGAAACGGATGCGAATTGGCGAGGAGATTTCAAAGTTAAAAATGTAGGACCATCTTCTGGATACTATGGTCAAGATATATCTCTAGAGAAATATGTAGAAACGAACGAGTCTGTTAAACGCTCGATCGAGAAATCTGGAGGAACAGATGATTTTATTAAATGCTCTCTTGATTTGTCAATAATGACGATGACTATAGTCTGTAAAAATATTTTAGTTGAAGAAGTAAAAATGGAAGATACATCTTTCTTTTGGAAAGAGAAGTAGCACAAGTGTTACTATTTTTAATCGGAGTCGTACAAGTAGATACTGCATATGATTGGCATTTAGAAAAGGCGTCAGTGTTATAAGAAATACCGACACCTTTTCTCTGTCTTTCTAAAAATTTATTTCAGTAATTGAGTGAAGTAAGTTTGGAAAGGTAAGCATAGATAACTTAAGTAAAATAACTAAATAAAAGGAGTTAAAAATTTGAATAAGAATAAAATCATTTCCATCGGTTTCGTTTCACTTGCCGCACTTTTGGGAGTATCACTGACCTTTTTTGGAAATTCTATATTTGTCATTGGAGTTTTCAGTTTAGTGCTGTATGTCTATTACTCTTTTTTAATCGCTCCAAAAAATAAAAAATTTATGAATGTAAAACAGGCCCTTCAACATTCGGATATTTCGAATGAAGAGCTGTCTGGGATGACAACTATTGATCCAGAAAAAATCAATTTACTACGGGTAAACAATGAATTTAGTGAGCAGGAGATTGAAAGTTTAGCTGTGGCGTTAGAGGTGAAAGAAGATAGATCTGCGCAAAGGAATGGCAAAAGGGCCATTATGATTGTGGTTGTTATAATCGCAATAGTTTGTCTTGTTTACTTTCTATTTGGTGATAATACTCCCTGAAATAATTTTTTGATTTAAATAGAGAAGCAAGTCAGAGTTTGGTTTCAAGATAAGAAATTGAACTCTGATTCTTTATATAAGCAGCTCTACTAATTGCAGGTGATAATGATTTCTATTGAGTAGATTTTGCCTGATTGGATACGATTAGGTTGAAGAGAATGAAAATAGCTGGAGGTTTATGAATGAAGAAATCCGTATTCATTTTATTAGTGTTGTTTGCTACTTTAAGTGGCTGTTCAGCGAAGGAGGAATCCCCTCCATCAATAATCACTCATGTCGATCAAAGCAACAGTTACATTTAGTATTAACGACGACAGAATATGTATATTGACATGATCAAACTTCCGTCGTCAAAACATCAAAGGAGTTAACATAGTGATAAAGATTAAAAAGCGTGCAAGTTATGTAAGTTTCCCAACAGCAATTAAGGATTTTTTTGTTGGTTATTTTGATTTTAAAGGTCGAACAACGCGGGCGGGATATTGGTGGGTTATGGTGGGGTATCTTATTTTATCCCTGTTATTCATTCCTGTTAGTGTGTATCAATTCGCGAGTATGATCGATATGATCCTTCGAAACGTAGATGAGGAGCAAGTTATTCTATATGTTACGAACAATATAATGACGATGATGCTCGTTGTACTAGTGATTTACTTCCTGTTCTTTTTTGTCCCGAGTTTGGCGTTGCTCACAAGACGCTGTCGGGATGTTGGATTAAAGGGTCGAGGCTTTTTCGTATTATGGATCGTTTCATTAGTATCAGGTTTATTGGCTGCGATGGATTTTCTTCTTAATATAGCTCTTGTCTATTTTTCTTATCGATCTGGAGCGGACATTATTTTTGTCTATCTAAATTACGCGATCGGGCTATTCTTTTTTATTTTAACGTTGCTCCCTACGGATGCATTAACTGTTAGTAGCAATCATTCGATCGTGAGATTTTTCTTTAGACCGAAGCATGCGCATGAGAAAGATCAATCGTTTTCTAACTAAAGGTTTCTTTTTTTTAATGAATTTAGTGCTAGAATTGAGCCAGAGGCTTTTGTATTGGGGGAATTATAATGAAAATAAATAGCTTTCTCGCCTTTGGACTCTGTTCAGTGTTTTTATTGTCCGGTTGTAGCTCAACGGCGGTTAAGGATAAGAGCGCTTCGGAAAGTTCTGTTGAAATCAAGGTAACGGCGACATCCGATAGCATGTCTTCTACTTCAAAAACGCGAGTTGCTCGCTCTTCTGATACAGAAGAGGCGCAAAGTACTGAACAAACGAATCCTGTTAACAATAGAAGAGTTCAATTGAGCGATGCGCAAAAAGATCAAATCAATCAGGCTTTTCTTGAATGGGCAGGACAACGTGCGGCAATAGGAAATATGGCGGTGAGTGATTGGTTCTTTGATCACGGGGCAGCTGGACACGGTGACTGGTATGCGAATACCCCTGATGGGCAGGTTCAAGTTCAAAACAATAACATGCCTGGACTAAGTGCGTTTCCTATCCATGCGATTGGAGGCTGCATTTTTTACACGGCAAAGGATGGCGGCGTCGGCAAGCAAGAATTATTTGCGGATTCTTTCGCGGCGAACTACTCTGTAAAAATGGATTTTACTCGTCCCGTCAACAAGTATTTACTAGGGGATAACGGTGTGGTCTATGAATTGAAGACAGGTAATGGCACACCAGTAAGTACGAATACAGGCTTTGGTGAGTACGACGATGATGGAAGGCAAGGAACGTATACGCCAGATGTAGATTTTCAAATCTCAGAAGATCATGCGGCACAAGAAAAGCTACAGGAGTTGCTTCGACTTAATTGATTGAAGTCGAAGCTTCTTTGGAAGAGCTACCTGTTGTAATGGATAGGTAAAAAGCGAAACGATCAGCAAGATGATTAAAAAAGGTTGTTCATTTTGGGTGACGATTGCCCAATAGAGCAATCTTTTTTTGTTTTTAGAAAACGTTTTTAAAAACTTGTTGACTTTTTGTTTGAGAGAATCTAAAATGAGGTTCATAGATATAACGTCATATAACGTTATATAAAAAAGGAGGAATTTTGGTGGACGTAAAAAAAGTTGTAAATGAGATCATCGAGAAGAATGGGGGAGAATTATCGGGCATTTATTTCGTAGCTTGTGGTGGTTCGCTGGTTGATATGTATGTTGCGGACTATTTCATGAAATCTGAAGCTTCGAAGGCAGTTACAGGTCTTTATACTGCAAATGAATTTGTACAAGTAGTGCCTAAGCGATTAGATGAAAAATCTGTCGTAATTCTTTGCTCACATGGTGGAAACACAGGAGAAACGGTAAAAGCAGGAGAGGTTGCACAAAAAAGAGGAGCTCACACGATTGGTCTCACGCATAATAAGAAGGCGGAGCTATTAAAGGTTTCTGATTACAGCTTCCTATATGAATGGGGTGGTGATGCACAGGTTCAAAACAATCCGATGGCGATTATCTTGGATTTGACAGTCTCATTGCTTCATGGGACTGAGGGCTATAAGGCGTTTGATAAATTTCGTGAAGGAATGACAATCATTGATACAGTAGTAGATAATGCGAAGCAACAGGTTCAGGATCGGGTGAAGGTTTTTGCGGATAAGTACCAAGAAGAAAAAATGTATTACATTTTAGGTAGCGGACCTAGCTATGGTCATGCCTATGGTTTTTCGATTTGTTCATTGATGGAGATGCAGTGGTTGGATTCGACCTCGGTTCATTCGGGAGAGTTTTTCCATGGTCCATTTGAAGTAACGGACAAGGATACAATGTTCATTTTATTAATGAGTCAAGGACGTACGCGTGTGCTAGATGAGCGAGCAAAAGTTTTTCTAGATAAATATGCGGAAAAAGTTGAAATTGTTGATGCAAAAGAATTAGGATTAGATTTAATCCCAGATGAAGTTTCCGAGTTCTTCAATCCAATTCTGTTTTACAGCGTATTGTCAGAATATCGTTCTGCATTGGCTGATAATCGGAATCACGATTTAGATGTTCGACGTTATATGGGAAAAGTTGATTACTAGGAGGAAGCAGCATGAATGTTTTAGGTTTAGGAGATAATGTTGTTGATAAATATGTAAACCTTAAAATCATGTATCCTGGTGGAAATGCGTTGAATTTTGCTGTCTTTGCCAAAAAGCTTGGCCAAGACAGCAGCTTCATGGGTGTTTTCGGATCGGATGCAGAAGGAAAGCACGTATTATCTGCGCTTGAAGATTTAGGTATCGAATATAGTCACTCCCGCTTTGAGTCAGGTGAAAATGGTTGTGCCCGTGTAGAGATAAAAGAGGGCGATCGAATATTTTTAGGGAGTAATGAAGGCGGTGTCACGCGTGAACATCCAATCCAGCTTACACAAGCGGATCGTAGCTATTTAGAGCAGTTTGCCTTGATTCACATGGGGTTATATAGTCATGTCAATCATTTATTGGAAGAATTAATCGATCTACCAGGGAAAGTCTCCTATGATTTCTCGGATGATTTTTCTGAGGAGGAGATCCTGCGAGCGATTGATAAAGTGAATTTTGGATTCTTTTCAGTGAGTCATTTGTCAGAGGATGAGACGAAGGCCTTCTTGAAAAAATATTTTACTCCTAGCAATGAGGTATTGATCGCCACTAGAGGAGACAAAGCAGCCATTGGCTATGATGGTCAGCATTATTATGAAGTGAATCCTGTTTTGAGAGAACCGGTAGATACGATGGCAGCAGGGGATTCTTTCCTAACAGCTTTCCTGATCCATTACTTAAGCGGTGAGGATATTGCTTCTGCGATGAAAAAGGGTAATGAATTTGCGGGAGAATCTTGCATGGTGGAAGGCTCTTTCGGCTATGGTGTTTCTTACGAGTAGCTTGTTTTATCAAAGGGCATTTGATACTCTAACAAAAGAGAGATAATCCAAAGAAGTGAGGATCAATGTATGTTAGATGCAGAAGCACAGGTGCCTTTATATAAGCAATTAGAGGAAATCATAAAAAATAAAATAAGTAGCGGAGAGTACAAGGAAAATGAGAAAATTCCGCCAGAGCCGGAATTGACAGAAGTCTATTCTGTCAGCAGGATCACTGTTCGCAAGGCCATTCAAGAACTGGTGAAAGAGGGCTATTTGATCAAAAAGCAGGGAAAGGGAACCTTTGTCAATCAACACAAGGTCTTCCGAAAAATCGAATATGTAATTGGCTTCAGTGAAAGTTGCCGCGCGAATGGATTCACCCCGAGCAATCAGCTCTTAGAACGAAAGATTATTCCCGCGACTGCCGAACTGGCTAAGAAACTCCAGATCAATGTTGGTGATGACGTCATCTATACAAAACGGAAGCGTATGGCTGATGGCACGCCCATCCTATTGGAGAATAATTACTTTGATAAGCAGCGTTTTGAGTCATTGTTGACAGCTGATTTGACAGGATCACTGTATCAGTTATTGGCTGAGGAGGATATTTTGGCGATCAATCCAGGTGAAACGATCCTTGAGCTGGCAATCGCAGATGACCAATTAGCTAAGGTTATGGAGGTAGGGATCGGTACGCCCTTCTTTTATGTGAACACGTTGATAAATGACCAAAATCATCAGCCTATCCATGTTGGCCATCAGTATTATTTAGGCGAAGTGTATAAATTCAGCTTGTAGGCTCTCCGTAATTAGGAGTGAAAAAATTGCGTAAAATTCTCCGTTCCAACGCCATTTTCGATGGCGAAAACCTTCCTTTTAAAGGCTATGTTGCTTTTAAGGGGGAGACGATTGAAGAAGTACAGAGCGGCTGGGATTATCAGCATCTAGTAGATGAAGAGACTACCGTTCTAAAGTATGATAATTCTTTTGTGATGCCGGGCTTGCACGATAACCATGTGTTTTTTAGTGGATATTTAAGTATGCATGCAGGAGTAAACTTAGAAAAGACAAGCTCTGAAAATGAAGCACTGCAGATGCTTCAAAATGAGCTTGATAAAAAACATGGACAGCCTGTTTATGCCTATGGTTGGGCACCGCAGGATTGGGGAACACTTCCAAGTCAAGAAACATTGGATCGTCTGAACTATCCAGGACCGATAACTGCTATCGCGAAGGATCGGTCCTATTGCTGGATGAATCAGAAGGCGAAAGATCGTTACGGTTTTCAAGAAACGGAAACAAGTGCGGAAAGTCGTTTCCGCTTAATCAAAGAAATGTTAGCGAATCAGGCATTGGTACAAGCAGTGTACCATGAATTCGAGGAGCTGCTGCTTTCGAGAGGAGTCGTCTCAATCAAGGAAATCGTCTTTGATACTGCTGATTTTTTAAATAACGTGAGTTATAGAAAGCTGATGACGACCTTCTACCTTCAATCAGTGGAAGAGCCGATCTCGACCGCTTTAGTTCAAAGCTATCAAACCGAGCATTTTCCAGAGAAGGTTCGCTTTGGAGGAGTCAAGATGATGGTGGATGGTGTCGTCGCAGATGAAACAGGGGACATCACTGGGTCCTATGCCTCGGGGAAGAAGGGCCCAACAATTGATTATCCAGCATTAGCAAATGAAGTAGAAAAATGGAATGAACGATCAGTTCCTTGTTGTTTGACTACAGAAGGGGATCGCGCAGGAGTCGAAGCCGCGAAAATACTTAACCAATTTGGAAAGCGCTTACCGAAAGGCGTGTATAACTCAATCAGTGATTTAGAGATGATTACAGCGGATATGACTAAAGAAATGTCTGAAGGAAACATCGCTGCGGAAATCTATCCTCAAATTTTAGGATTGAACCCTTCTTATCAGGAGGCTTATATGCCAGAGGTTCTTCTTGGTGAGGACGAAGCTTTTTTCAATTATCGGCTTTTGCATGAGGCGGACATTCTACTGACTAGCGGAACAGATTTGCCGTTATTCATTACGAATCTGCCAGAATCCATTCTTCGCGCCTGCTTCCGTCGTTTTCCAACAGGAGCTGAAACGTGGAAAAAGGAAAATGGCGTGTCAGCGCTAGAAATATTAAAAAGCTTTACGAAAAATGGGTTTGTAGCAAACGGTGTATTAGACTATGGTGTTCTGCAAGCAGGGAAATCGGCCACATTTGCTATTTTTGACCAAGACCTTACGACTGAGGATTTTAATGAGGTTGCGGCAGCAGAAACAATCATGACCTGCATCGATGGTGAGATTGTGTATAAAAAAGACTAATTTGTGACATAACGTTATGATACGATATAAGGAGTGCGGAAGAAATGGAATTAAAAAGAAAAAAGTTTGTATTTCCCCATAGCTATACATTGATATTTCTCTTAATTATTATTGCAGCGTTACTTACGTGGTTTATTCCAAGCGGGCAATTTAAGACGGTTGTTGAAACGATTAATGGGATGGAAAAAACAACGGTCGTACCCGGTACGTATCATCAGATTGATAAAGCGGGCTACGGACAAGGGATTAGCGCTGTGTTAGAAGCCCCTGCAGCGGGAGTAATCAATGCGGTTGAAGTAGTTGCGTTTGTTTTAATTGTAGGTGGCGCTTTTGGAATCATTTTAAAAACGGGTGCCGTAGACCGTGGATTATTTACATTGGCACAATCTTTAGGAGATAAAGGAATTTTAGTTATCCCTTTATCTATGATCCTCTTTAGCTTAGGAGGATCGACCTTTGGGATGAGTGAAGAGGTTATTCCGCTATTTGCGGTCTTCGTTTCCCTGATGTTTTCTTTAGGCTTTGACTCAATGACGGCAATTCTTATTCTATTTTTAGGAACGCAGGCGGGGTACATTGGATCGACGATAAATCCATTCAACGTACTGATTGCTCAAGGAGTAGCCGATGTACACGGGAATCCTCTTTTGGTCTATCGAGTAGTCTGCTGGGCGGTAATCACACTTATTTCTATCCTATTTACCATGCATTATGCGAAAAAAGTCAAGGCCAATCCAGAATCCTCTATTGTTTATAAAAATGACCAAAAGGTTAAGCACAAGTTTCAAAATTTTGAAGTGGACAAACCATTTAGTACGAGTGATAAATGGATCATTGGCGGCTTCATTATTGGGTTGATGATCATGATTTGGGGCATCATCGCGCAAGGCTGGTATATGGTTGAAATCTCAGCATTGTTTGTAGGAATGGGTCTTTATGCCGGGCTTGTCGCTAGGTTTAATCAGAAAGAGATCGCCGAGGCATTTGTCGAAGGCTGTGCGGATTTTGCTTATGCGGCAGTAATTATTGGTTTGGCTCGAGGTGTGCTAGTCATTTTGGAGAACGGAATGATTATTGATACGATTTTGAATTGTTTGGCGAATCTTTTAGGCGGACTACCGAAATTTATGTTCTCAGCGATTTTATTGATTGCGCAAGTCATCGTTACGTTCTTTGTTCCATCCTCCTCGGGAGCCGCAGCGTTGACGATGCCGGTTATGGCACCGCTAGCAGATTTGGTTCATATTAATCGTGATGTCGTAGTTTTGAGTAATCAATTTGGCAACGGGCTGATGAATTTGATTTCACCGACTGGCGGAGTGTTGCTGGCAGGTTTAGCCATAGCGGAGATCAATTTCTCTAAATGGTTGAAGGTTGGGTCCAAAATATTTGTCATCCTCTTAATTGTTTCTGCTGTCTTGCTTTATATCGCGACGTTGTTGTAAAGAAAAGAGCCAATCATGTGTTGAAGATTCATCACATGATTGGCTCTTTTGCTACGCTGCTTTTTTCTTTTCATGAATTCGATAGCTGAAATAAATCCCGATTTGACCGATCACGATAAATAGACTCAGTGCGGCGTAGTCTAAAAAGATCTTTGAATTGTCTAAGCTGATCAAATTTCTAAACCCATTGACACTATAAGTCATGGGAATGAATCGATGGATCGTACGGAAAATGGGTGAAGACAATAGAATAGGGTAGCTTCCTCCAGATGAGGAGGTCTGCATCATAGTCAATAGCAAGACGATAAAGCTTCCGACACCTGGAACCAGCTTGTTAAAGGCAACGATAATGCTGTAAAATGCTGCCGCAACGACGACTGAAAATAGTGCGAAGTCCAAAGGTTTTGTGATCGAGATGTGAATGAACAGCGCATTGATCAGTAGCAAAAAGATCAGCTGCAGTAGAGCGATCACCATCGGGTATAGAAACTGTTCTCGCCAGTAAATACGATATTTTTCCTTTTTCTTCGTCAATGCTCTCATAATGAACTGGTTCGTAAAAATCCCGCCGACAAATAGGGTCAAAGAGAAGATGTAGGGTGCCATCCCTTCACCATTGTTTTTCACTGGATGAATATCCTTATGTTCTAAATGAATGACGCTGGCTATATTCGTCGGAACTTGCTTCGCGTTTAGCTGGCTGATCATTTGGGCGGAAAGGCCCGCATTGACTTTGGAAACAAATTGCTCAGTTGTTGTCACAATTAATTTGGCGGCAGAGTAGTTTAGGCCCTCCGATGTGGTCAAGGTCATCGTCGGCTGCTGTTGAGTGACCGGAAAGGCAGTTAGTTTATTTGTAAAGCCCTCATCAAAAGTGATGATCGCATACACGTTTCCTTTGTCTAGATCTTTTTTCGCTTTACTAGCATTTTCTTCCTTATAATCAAACAGCTTGCTCTCGACCAGCTTGTTGTATATCGGATTGTCATTTTCCTTTACCAAGGCAACAGGAAGCTGATCGACTTTTCCATAAGGGTCCATTAGAGCACCTAAAAATAAACCGGAATAAAGGATCGGAATAAGGGTCAAAAAGAAAACTACTGCATAAATCAAAAATTTCTTTTTACGTTTCATAATAATCGCCTCTTGTATCATTGAATTTCTTATTAGGATAAATCTATAGATTAAATTTATCTGTAGATATAATATATCTGTAGATTTATTTTGTCAACAGTTTGGAATGCAATCTTTTGGATGTTGAAGCATTAAAAAAATCACTCCTACTAAAAAAGAGTGATTCACGATTTAATATAAGAATTTTACGAACTTTTTATTGGAAGAAACATCTCAGTAAGATATTCCTGTTCTGGCTGGTCTTCGCCATTTAAGTAATGATAATAAATTCCACCACAGGCTTCAAAGCCATGTTCAGGAATCCACTTCATGAGTGCCTCCAGAGTAGGGTCCTGCTCTTCATAAGGTCCGCAATCAATTGTCAATGCTACCTTGCGAATTGGCAGTGTCACGGATTGAACAGCGTTACTTGGTTCAAGCGGTCGTGGCGTCACAAAGCCAATCTCTACAGCTAAATTTTCTAGATCCATGTTATGAAAGCAGACGATCGGCCCACTGCTGGGCCACGCCTCATTTTCCTCGATGTGTTGAAGAATTGTACGGATCGTTTCCCCCATAAAATCGGCGTATTCCTCGAAAAAGTTGATGGTTCGTCGAATAGTCAGCATGTGCTGCTTTGGTAGTTGCTTAATCACAATCTCTGCAATTCTTGCCATAAGTTTTCCTCATTTCAGTTAGTTTTAATAAGAAAAGCATAGCAAAGAATGCGAGCGTTCACTTGTTCCGCAATGCTCAATTAGGATACTATTTTTTCGGTACAAATAACTAAAGCGCTTCAGTATTCCAAAATAATGATTTCCCATTAAATTAATCTCAAGGGCCCTGCGTCCATGAAGAAGAGAGTGAGAGCACGACAGATTTTTTTGTCAGAACTCAATGTATTAAATATCTTCCGGTTCTTTTTGGAGTGGTTGCATAAAGAGAGGGGCTCCATTCTGACAGATTTAGATGTATTTACAGTGGTTGTTTACCAATTTTCTCCTAGGCTGATAGTATTCTGAACGAGACTTTCCCACAAGAATTTTTTTCACAAAAACAACATTTTTTGATGCGGCATTTTTAAGCGTATTTGGTAGAATCAAACGAAAGAAAAAAACTTGATAGGAATTGACAATGCTCAAGGCGTTGATAGCATTTTGGTGTAGTAAGGGATGCGTCATTGTCAATTTTCTATTCATAGAGAAGTTAATTTGTTTGGAGGAATACGTGTGATTGATTTGCATTGTCATATTCTCCCTGGTGTTGATGATGGCCCTCAGTCGTTGGAGGAAAGTCTAGCCATGGCCCATGAAGCTATACGACAGGGGATTACACATATATTATGTACCCCGCATCACAATAATGGCCGATACAAAAATCCCGCCTCTACAGTGATATCAGCCGTTCAAAAGCTGCAGCAGGAACTGGATCAGCGAAACCTAAAGCTGACTCTTTTTGAAGGGCAGGAGGTACGACTAACGGGGGACTTATTAGAAGAGATTCATCATGGAAATATTTTATTTACGGATTTGACGAATCACTATTTGTTGATTGAATTTCCTACAATAGAGGTTCCCGCCTACGCAGAAAAATTATTTCTTCGGCTGATTGAACAGGGACATATTCCTGTGATTGTTCATCCAGAGAGAAATGTGGTTTTTGCAAAGGAGCCGAATCGTTTGATTCCCTACTTAGAGATGGGGGCTTTGACACAGGTGACGGCTCCCAGTATTATCGGTTTTTTTGGTAAAAAGATTCAACGGACGGCGAAGCTGATGCTGGAAAATCGACTTGTGTATATGCTTGCCTCAGATGCGCATAGTGTCCACCAGCGTGGTTTTTATTTGAAAGAAGCGTATCAAGAGATCGAAGAATGTTTTGGGACTGGCTATCTGGAGGAGATGCAGCAAATGACAAAGGATTTATTAAATGGGGATCCAGTGCGGCGACCCGTTTTTCAAGAAGTGAAAAAAAGCTGGTTTTTCCATTAAGTTCATTGGCTTGAGTGAGAAAACATCTCTGCACTTTCTTTTCAAAAAGCTGCAGAGATGTTTCTAACAAATGTTAATAGGTTGATTTTGGATTGTTTGCTGGTACATGGTTCAGTGAAGGAAGAGTCGGTTGCTGGTTTTTTCTGGCATAAATGTCTCGCAGCTTGATTTCCAACGTATGAAAATCAAGTTTGGATGGTTCTCTTGGAATGACGATATTAGGCAATAGTGGACGTTCCGGCAGAAATGTTTTTCTAGTAGAAAGGATCAAATCCAAAGAACTCGTTTCACACAGGCTATCATGATGGGTATAGATTTCTAGTTTAAACCGCCCTCGGAATTCGTTCTCGATCATTTTAATCAATTGGTATTCTTCGAGATTTGATAAATCAGAGACTAAAAAAACTTGTAAGGGTTCTTCTACCTTTTGGAGTGGTGTGACAGTTTCAATCAACAATGGATAAATAGACAAAAGATAATTTCTTTCTCTGAAAAGATTAAAATTCGTTTTGTTGTACAGTAATTGTATGAAATCTTTGACTAAACTTTTCAGATGAAAAGATATGTATTCGCTTGATTGCCAATAAGAATCTTCAGATTTAGTATTTGGCTGTTTATCATTGTAGAATAATTGGCAGTACAGGTGTGCACTATAGAGACTTTTATCAACAATGATCAGGTCATCTTTTGAGAGAAACAGGTTCTGTTCCTCAAACCATAGCTGTTTAAACATTTCCACCGACTGAAAGAGCTGGGTCTTTTTTTCGTGATGAAAGGCAATAAAATTCTTTCGGATGTATGTGTCGTTAAAGACTTCATCCATAGTAAAAACATATAAAAAGAGAAACCCAATTTCTTCACGATCATAAAAATCCTTGGGTGAAACCTCTCTCATTTCATAAAAAAAATGATCGAACAATTCATTGTTTTCGATATTTTCCCACAGCTCCTTCGATAGACGAAGGTGCTTTTTTTGTTTCGTCCGTTCAATGCTTACCGCAATCATACAGAAAAGATTCTTGTAATCAAAATCTGATAAACATAGATGGAAGAAGGTGACAAGTCGTTCCATCAGTTTTTCTGTCACCATTTTTGTCGTACTTCCGTATAACCATTTTCCCCGTGTATAAGAATTTTGCAGCAACACAAAACTCAATCGACGAATTTGAATTTCATCACCAATCAATTCTAGGGATCTCCGTTCGATAGAAATACCAATGGGTAGCAAATTCTTTCTGAATTTATTGATCATGCGCCATAAGGAAGATTCGCTTACGTAGTACTTATGAGAAAACTGTATGATCGAAGGAATTTTTGAGAAAAATATTTTCGTTAATAACTGATAATTGATTGTTTCCTCAATGATACGAAAGACCAGATCTTCTAAAACCGGCTCAAAATCATAGTACAAAAAATATCCTTTCTTACTATGGCTCTTCAGCACAACTTCTTTGTTTGAAGAGAATGTATCAATATCTTCTTCAATAAACGTTAAATATTTTGTGATTGTTCGTTGATTGATCTCTAACTGTGAGGTCAGCTCATCAATCGACACCCACGTTTTCTTTTCTTTCAACAAATAGATGATTTTTATTTTTGTCACCGTTTCTTTGTCAAAAAGATCAGCGATTTGATTAATTAGAAACATCTTTTATTTTTACTCCTTCCAACATACCCACAATTAATTTTCTTAAGAAGGGGATAAGTAATCAAATGATAATGAATATAAATTCGAATAAACGATTAAAAAATATCAAAATTATAATATGTTTATTTTTTGATTGATATTTATCTATTTTATACTTTGAGACCCCTTTTAATCAGTCAAAAATAGGTAATTTATTAACAAAAAAAGATGTTTGCTTATTTATTAATTGAATTAACATTAATTGTGTTTCGTTTAACGAAAAAAACGATTTTATTAATACCCAGACAGAGGAGGAATATATTGGTTGACCGGATTAAAATCCATATTTTTTTAATAATGATCATCATCTTTCCTTTAATAGATATTTTTAACGGCGTTTTTATCTCGTATGGACACAATATCCCGCTAGGAACAGCCTATCGAGTTCTTTTTATTGCTTATATTCTCTATGGCGCTTTGTCAAAAGGGGTGAAGCGCACAGGTGACTATCTATTACTACTGATTTCCATTTTCTTGCTGATCCTTCTTTGTATCGTTCAGACGGTGTATTTCAAAACGAGTTTTTCATTACTTATCGAGGAATTGTCCTATGTGATTCGTTTTTCATTGTGTCTATTGATTCCGTTTTTTGCGAATCAATACATTGATTATTTGTCTATTAGAAAGCTATCGAAGGTAACAGTTTTTTTAGATTTATTTTTGATTGGAGGATTAATTATTCCTTACTTTCTTGGGCTAGGAAACAGCACTTATGACGATACGGCTGGCTTTAAGGGGTTCTATTTCGCGACAAATGACATTGCCTTTGCGTTTTTGATCTTGCTCTTCTTTGTTGGATGGTTTCTCATCCATCATGAAAAATGCTTGATTCCAGCCGGAATATTATTGGCTTTGTATTTCTTGAACATGTATTGCCTGCTGATCTTAGGAACAAAGTCGGGTCTGTTGACAGGTGTCCTTTATACCTTCTATTTGATTTTTTATTTTCTTTCTCGTTATCGGAGCCGTTCCTTAGTTGCTCAGTTTTTTGTTTTTGAATTTCTGTTACTGGGGCTCTTTCTTCTTTTAATGAAGGGAAAAGAATTTTTATTGACCGCCTTATCAGGTGTAATCGCGCGGTTCGCTTACTTTCGCACGCTTTATCAGGATGATTGGCCGAGGCTGCTGCTTAGTTCTAGAAATGTGTATCTGAAGGATGCGATGGATAACTTCTTACAGGCACCGAAAAATCAGTACCTCTTTTTGTTCGGAGCCGGTTTTGAGAATCGCTGGGATTGGTATGGAAGAAAGGGTGGTCTGATAGAAATGGACTTCTTCGATATGTTTTTCTCTTATGGAATTATTGGAACGTTCCTTCTGATCGCTGTGGTGGGCTATTTCTTGAAACTGGCTGTGTATCACGGTGCCGATAAGTTCTGTGTATTCTTATTAATTTTTACAATCATTTACAGTTTCTTGGTGGGACATGTATTTTTCTCCGCACTATCGGCAACGGTATTCGGTTTTATGTGCATGCTGATCCAAGTGATAAAAAAGGAGCAGGGATGGCAAAGATAATCATGATAGGTCCGGAAAGTACCGGCAAAGGTGGAATTTCTACAGTAATCCGAAATTTCCGTCAGTATTTTCCTACGGATCATAACTGGCAACTTCAATACGTATTTTCATGGAATGAAAAACACAAGCTTCGATACGCGTTGCGATCCTTTCAACAATTACTCATTGCCGCTCATACACAAAAGCTAGCGATCGTTCATTTTCATGTTTCTCAGGACGCGAGTTTCTATCGCAAAGCACTGCTGCTGAGGGCAGTGAAAAAGGAGACTAAAACGATTTTTCATATGCACGCGCCTAATTTTGATCAATTTTACGAAAAAGCCTCTACAAAACAAAAGAACTATATCCGCAGGGTGCTAGACAAAGTGGATATCATTGTCGCTTTGGGAGAGGAATGGGCTAGTTATTATCGCACACTAACGACAACAACAGTGATCGTGATAAATAATGCGGTTTTCGTACCAGAAAAGAGCAGCTATCACCCGCAATCAATGAATATTCTAACCTTCGGACGTGTATGCGAAAGAAAAGGCAGTCACGACATTATTACGCTCGCTAAGCGAATACAAGAGCAATTGCCTAAGGTTCGTTTCCATCTATACGGAGACAGTGATCAAACGACCCCAGCAATTCTTCGGCGATTAGAAGAATCGGGCTGTACGAATGCAGAAATCCATGGCTGGACTAGTGATCAACAGGAGCTTTTAAAGGATTGCGGTCTACATCTCCTTCCTTCGTACCATGAAGGAATTCCGATGGCAGTCTTAGAAACAATGGCCGCTGGAATCCCCAACCTGGCAACGGATGTTGGGGGGATCAGTCAGGTAATCACGGATAGAGAGAATGGCTTTCTGGTAGTGCCAGGAGCTATTGATGAAATGGAAGAGCGACTGCTTTCTTTTTTCTCAGACGACAAGCTACGTAAAGAGCTGTCGGAACAGGCGAAACAAAAAATCGAGGCGCAGTTTTCGCTGGATGCGTATATTGCGAATTGGGAGAGTCTTTACGACTCATTATCTCGTGGATGAAAGGAGTACGTCATGTATTCATTTAAGGACTTTCTTTACTTTCTTTGGTTGCGTAAGAAGGCGCTTATCGTACTGACCGTACTTTTTGCTGTACTGGGAAGTATGGGATTTTACATGAAAGGCTTTAAATACAGCACACAGGTATCCTTCCTGCTGCCTGCAACAGAGCAACGCGAGGCAGAGTCGCTGGCGAATAACGACCAGCAAGAGATAGAAAACAAAGCGGTGGCAAGCAATATCAAGTTAGTGGAGACCTACAAGGAAATGATCAAAAGCGATGCTGTGATAGAAGCGCTGCAAAAGGAGTTGCCGCATTTAAGTAGAGAGACTATTAGTCAGTCCTTGACGGTGACCAACAGCATCAATTCACAAATATTCAAAGTCAGTGTGACCGCCGATCAACCAGAAAAAAGCAAAGAACTGGCGATTCGCTTGAGTGAAAAGTATCCAGAGATCGTTGAACAGAGTCAGCTGCCGCGGAATGTCTTTCTGTTGTCTGCGCAGTCTTTTGAAACAATGCGGTCTCCTCGTTTGACGAAGGTATTTGCGGGAATTTTTTTGATCAGTTTGATGCTGAGTACCTCAAGCAGTTTTATTTATTACTATCTGAAGGCAAGAGCAATCATTCAAACGCCGGAGCTCGTTCCCTCGTTGATGGATACGGAAATTATCGGTGTGGTTGATTTTTATGAATGCTAGCAATGTTAGAAAAAAGTTGAAGGTGAGTGGCCGTAGTGAAAGCAATCCTAGTTAGTTTCATTGATAGTTCGAATATCGGGGATCGATTGATCGCTGAAACGCTGTCAGACCAACTGTTAACAGATGTTGAAACAAAAAAATACAGTTACAAATTGATCGAAGAATCACAGATTAAACGAAACAACCAATTGATTCGACGATCAAAAATTCATGACTACTATTACAAATATTTTCGCCAGTTGCCGTTTGTTAGGGATCTTGTCAGTAAAGGGAAATGGCTGCGTTCGCGAAAGAAAATGTACGAGCCAGCCAACATTCGAGCATTTGAAGCGGCTTTAGAGGAAACGGATCTGCTGATAATTGGCGGTGGAAATGCGATTTTCGATTTATCACCTGCGACGCTGTCCGCGCAACGTTTTGATCAGGTAGTGACTCTTGCGAACAAGCACCACACAAAGATATTCGTCAGTTCAATCGGAATTGGTCCCTTTTGTACAGAAAAACAGCAACAAGCGGCGATCGCTACCTTAAAAAAATGCGATGCTGTGACCTTTCGTGATCAGCGTTCCTACGCTTATTTGCAAAATGCTCAGCATTCTGCTGCCTATGCCTCTGTGGATCCTGTCTTTCTTTTGCCGGAAAAGCAATCCTTTGAGGCGCTAAAGGCACAAAGGGCGACTCGCCAAAAAATTGGAATTTGTGTAATTGATTACCGTATTACTGGCTGTCCGCAAAAAGAATACCTGCAGTACCTAGAGGAAATGAGCCATCTTATTCGCGAGCTGGTTTCTTCGAAAAGAGAGATCGTTCTCTTTTCTTCAGAGATTCAGGATTACGAAACGGTCGAAAGTGTGTATTCCGAGTTTCGAGAGTGTCCGCAAGTGCAGCTGATCGTTACCACAGATAAAGAAGAGTTATTAGAGCTGTATCAAGGATTAAGTCTGATCATCGGTACCAGGATGCATTCCATGATTGTAGCTGTTTCTCAATTTGTTCCAATTATCGGTTTGTCTTGGCAGCAGAAGGTAGTCGAGATGTTCAAAAATCTTGAGATGGAAGAAGATGTACTACCGATTGAGGAACTACCGAAAAAGCGAGTACTTCTTTTGGAAAAGGTAAATGAAAAGCTTGTTGAGAATCATGAAGCCTCCCAGCAGATGAAGCGGGCAAAGGAGAAGATGCGGCAAGCCTTTGCAATCAATCATGAGCTAATGGACGACTTTCGGCAGGGATTGGTCGAATGAGGAATCAATATAAGAAATTGTTCAACGATTCGTTGATTTTTGCGATTGGCAGCTTCGGCAGCAAGCTGATTACGTTCTTCCTTGTCGGTTTTTATACCTACTATTTGACTAAAAGTGAGTACGGTACAGCAGATTTGCTGCTGAATACCATCAATTTGGCTCTTCCAATTGTTAGTCTCAGTGTTTCTGAAGGGGTGCTGCGCTTTGTGCTGGATAGTAAGAGCCAACAGGAAAAGCTGGATTGGCTGCGAACCGCCTTGGGCACCAATGTGATGGGACTCGGAGGTCTAGCTTTGCTGTTGGGCGGTCTGCGTTTGTTTGGGCTGTGGGTAGATCTTTCCTCAGGTGTGGGGCTGCTTAGCTTTTGTCTCTTAACGATTCAATCCTTCCAGTTGATTCTGATGCAGTACATCAAAGCAGTCGGGAAACTGAAGACCTACGCGGCTAACGGGATTTTGCTGTCACTACTAACCTTGCTGTTTAACCTGCTGCTGTTTCAGCGTCTGAAGAACATGATCGTGGCTTATTTCTTGTCACTGGTCTTAGCAAATTTACTCTCACTCGGTTTTCTAGCTGTCAATATTTCCTGGCGAGCATTGCTTACACGAAGAAAAACAGTAAATTCTGAGCAGCGGAAACAGTTGATCGCCTACAGTTTGCCGTTGATTCCGAATTCCGCGATGTGGTGGATTCTTACCACCTCTAGTCGTTTTATCATGACTTTTTATCTTGGTGTAGCAAGTAACGGGATGTATGCGGCGGCTAGTAAGATTCCGAATCTATTGTCCGTTATCGGAACGATCTTTTTACAGGCGTGGCAGCTGTCGGCGGTTGAACAGTATCACAAAAAAGAGGCGGCGGCCTTTTATCAAAAGGTGTTTAACCATTACAGCACGCTGCTGCTGCTGTTCTCCGGATTGATCCTGCTGTTTTTAGATCCACTAGCATCGTTGTTGCTATCAAAAGAGTTTTACTTTGCCAAGTCCTATATTCCGTTGCTATTGATAAGTAATTTCTTTTCCTGTATTTCTGGTTTCTTCGGGACGACCTATATCGTTGTGAAGAAAACAAGAGGAATACTGACTACTTCCTTGTTAGGTGCAGCAGTCAATGTTTTAGCAAGCTTGCTGCTGATTCCGTTGATAGGAATTAATGGTGCTTCACTTGCATCGGGCGGCGGTTTCTTCCTAATTTTCTATTTACGAAAACGGCAAACCGATCGCTTCATGAAACAGCGACTATCCACAAAAGCAATGTGGCTGCAAGTTGCTTTATTGATCGGACAGATTGTCCTCAACCAATCAGGCGTACTTTCTGGCGGAGGGTTGTTTTTCAGCCAAGGTCTGTTATTGGTTCTCATTATTTTTATTGATTTGTTCCATGGAGGGATAAGCAAGAAAGGGGTGCATAAATGAATAAAGTAGAGTTATTTGATCTGATGATAGATGATGGCAGCTTGGAGGAAACAGTGACTGAAATCATTCAACGAATCCAGCGAAATGAAGTCATTGAACATGTCGGCGTCAACTCGAATAAAGTCGTCCTCAGCCATCGAAATACCGAGATAAAAAAGATTATTCAACAGGCGGACATGGTGAGCGCGGATGGCTATTCGGTGGTACGCGCCTGCCGCTGGATCAAAAAGAAAAAGATTGATCGGGTGACCGGGATTGATACCATGATGGCACTTCTGGAGCAGGCAGAGAAAAAAGGAATGACGGTGTACTTTTTAGGAACCAAAGAAGCTATTTTGAATAGACTGCTAGAGGTGTTAAAGGAGCAGTATCCGAGTTTGAAGATTGCGGGCGCTCATCACGGCTATTTTAAAGATGAGGAGGAGGTCGTAAGAAAGATTGCCGCCTGTCAGCCGCAGATGCTGTTTATCGGCATGACCTCACCTTATAAAGAGGAGTTTGTCAATAAGTATAAAACTGAGCTGAATGCCAACCTAATCATGGGTGTGGGAGGGAGCTTCGATGTTTTAGCAGGAGCCATTTCTCGAGCACCTGTCTGGATGCAGAAAAATGGATTGGAATGGCTGCACCGCTTCATGAAGGAGCCGCGACGGCTCTATAAACGCTACATCTTTGAAAATCTTTATTTTATTTATTTAACGATGCAGGAGAAGGTCAAATGAGGAAACCACGGATCTTGCTGCTAACCTATGGGGCTTTACCTGTTCCGGCTGTGAAAGGCGGCGCGATCGAAACGCTGCTGGATTCTTTAATAGAAGAAAATGAAACCCATCAACAGCTGGAACTACGAATCGTGTCTCGAGCAGACCCGGCAATTTCAGCCTTCAACCAAACCCATACACAGACTCAAATTATACCTGTGGATATCAGAGAACGTCCCGTATGGTGGTTCATCCAGAAATGCTGGAATAAAGGACAGTCACTTCTGACGGGAAAACGGAAAAACTTGATTCCTTATCCTGACCTAATAAGAAAAACGCAGGAGTATTTACAGGAGGCAGAGGTTGATGGGGTGCTGGATCTGAATTGTCCAGAACGTATTCCGTTGCTGCGTTCCTTTTATTCAGGGAAATTAGGCACGTATTTGCATAATGACTATTTGAATCCTGAGACAAAGGACGGAAAAGAGATTTTGCAGGAGTTGGATGGTGTGTTCTCTGTCTGTGATTTTCTGAATCAACAGGCTCAAAAGATAGATTTTCCTAAGGAGCGTTCGGCTTTTTATCGGGTAAACAACGGTATTCAGCTAGAGGATTTTCAGCCAGTATCACAGGCTGAAAGACAAGAGGCACGTGCGCAGCTTCGTCTGGAGGATTCAGATTGCGTCATTGTTTTTTCGGGTCGCATTACCGAAACAAAAGGGGTTCATCTGCTTCTAGAAGCCCTAAGCAGACTCGACGATATCTCGCATGTAAAGGTCTTGGTGCTAGGAGGAACCACCTATAGCTCTACTAAGAAAGATGCCTATTTCAATAAGGTTCTGGCGCAAGCTGAGAAGCTGCCGATTGAGGTACGCTTCACCGGATATATCAATAAAAAAGAGATCCCGTTTTACTTGAGGGCGGCGGATATCTGTGCAGTGCCCTCTATCTTCCATGAAACCTGCTGCCTTTCTGCAGTTGAAGCACAGGCGATGGGGATACCCGTGATTGCAACAAAAATCGGCGGGATTCCAGAATATATCAGTGAAAAAGGAGCAGTATTGATTCCCTATGATCAAGAGTATGTTCAGCAATTTGCGCAAGGCCTAAAGCAATTGATTAAAAACGAAGCATTACGTCGTCAAATGAGTGAAGCGGCCATAAGTGGACGAGAGCGGCATTCCCAGCAGCGTTTTTACGAAGAGTTTGTTTCAAGTATCAGACAGTTCATTGGCCAAAATGGCATGAAAGAAGGAGAGCACGAATGAAAATATTAATCTTAACCAAAAATTTGTTGGCGGAATCAGGTTTCCAGAGCAAGCTGCAGCAGTTGAATAATGAAGTCTTCTGCAGTACTTGTTTGTTAGAGGATTGCTACTCGATGGATCAGGAAAAGCGACTGCTGTTCTCTTGCTTTGATGCGGTCATTTTGAGTGAAACGATCGCTTATCAGGAGATCGTGGCGCTGATGCCGAAGCTTCGTGGCTGTGTTTTTGCGATTGTCAGGAAATACGAGAGTGATTTTACGAAAAGCTATGAAGAGGATCAGACAGATTCGGCCATTGATCAATGGATCAGAGGGAATGCTTCACTAGAAGAAATTCGTGAGATGTGCCAGACCATCAACCACCAAGATCCAACGAAGTTTAAGGATACTTCTTTTAGCAAAGAAAGGGAACGTACACAAAAAAAGAAATATCATCTTTATCATTTTGGGCTGTCTAAACGAGAGAATCTGCTGATGACCTGTCTATATGATTACAGTGGAAAGTACCTTTCACGCCAAGAGCTGTGCGAAAAAATTTGGGAGGACGAGGGAGCCACTAATTCAAGAATGTCCGCCTTATCCGCCTGTGTGCGAAATATCAAATCAAAGGTAGTCAAAAGCGGTGTCGAGTGTGACCCGATCAATACTTCCTGGGGCAAAGGGTATCAAATTTCAGATGAATTTTATCAAATGCTTGTCACAGAGGTTGACTAACCCAAACCGCGGAAAATTCAAAAAAGAAACAAAAAAAGAAAGGTAATTCCACAATAAAGTCATTTTTCCGAAAATAGACTGTGTTTTTTGATGATAAAAAATCAAAAAAGCGACAATTAATTGACGGTTGGATGATTCGCTTCTGTTCTACTATTAAATAGTTAGCTGTAATTATTCTAAAGAAGAATATTTTTGCAGGAAAGAAAAATACATCGGAATTGATGCCGATCCTTTGGAAGTGAAAAGATGAATAATATTTATGAAAATAATTCTTCGATTGAAGAATTCGTGTTATCTAATCAAGACGATTTCGGTACTTCTGACTTTTTTGGCAGGAGAACAAAAAGGGTCATCGATATTTTTGTAAGTATTGTGGGTTTAGCGATCCTTTTGATACCACTAGCCTTTACGGCACTGTTGATTAAGCTGGAAGATCCTAAAGGTCCGATCTTTTTTACCCAAACACGGGTCGGATTGAACGGTAAGCCATTTGTTATCTATAAATTTCGAACGATGTATGTCGGTGCCGAGAAGCAGCTTGCTGATTTAATGGCGAAAAATGAGATTGAAGGACCAATGTTCAAAATGAAGCGTGATCCGAGAATCACTCGAGTAGGTGGCTTTTTGCGAAAGTTCAGTATCGATGAATTTCCTCAGCTAGTAAATGTATTAAAAGGAGAAATGTCGATCGTAGGACCTCGACCAGCTCTGCCTCGAGAGGTGGAGCAATACTCCGCTTACCATTGTTTACGTTTGCGAGTAAAGCCTGGTTGTACAGGGCTTTGGCAGGTCAGTGGTCGTAATAAGCTTCATTTTGAAGAAATGATTCAGTTGGATCTGCGCTATTTAAATAGAGGAAGCTTCCTTTTAGATGTTCAAATCATGCTTAAAACCTTACTGGTGATCGTTACTCACTACGGTGCTTATTAAACCAGTACAAAAACTATTGGAGGCAACTGACCATTATGGATGAAAAATTCAATTTTTCCTTTTTGTTTCGAACCATTAAGGAAAAATTACCTATCATTATCTTTTGTAGTATCGGCGGGTTGTTGATTGGCGGCTATATTTCCTTTTTCTGGATTACCCCTCAATACAGCTCCCAGACCCAGATGATTGCTACGACCAAGTCGACAGAAGAAAACTTGTCCAACGAGATTACCGCTAACCTGCAGTTAGTGAAGACCTATAAGGAATTAGTGTTGAGCGATCTTGTGTTAGGGCGAGTACAGGAAAAGCTGAAGAGTGAAGAGAATCAAAGCCTCTCCGTTAGCGATCTGCGAGAGGCCATCACCTTAGAGCAGCAGCAAGACTCGCTTTTTTTTTCCATTCGAGCCGTGAGTGATCGGCCAAGATTGGCGGCTTATATAGCGAACACAACTTCACAGGTGTTTCAGGAGGCTTTGGCAGAAAGTCAGATCCCTGGTGAAATCTCGATTACCTCAGGTGCGACCGCCAGCAGAAACCCAATCTCTCCCAATCATAAATTGAACCTGATGCTGAGCTTCTTTGTCGGCGGTTTGGCAGGCTTTCTCTTTATTCTGCTGCGGGCGAGCTTTGATCAGACGATTAAATCAGAGCAGGCGATTTACGAGATTTTTGGCACCAATACTTTAGGGATCATTCCCCATACCACCAATGTGGACATGAAGATGTCTGCGAAAGACAAGGATCTTCTGAAAAAGAATTTGTCAGAGGATTCTCTTAGTGTGTCGAGAAGACAAAGAAAACGAGTCTAAAGTTTAGGAGCGGGCGTATTCATGAAAGTAAGAGAAACACGGTTAATTTCGATTGAAAATAGATTTTCACCAATCACCGAGCAATACCGAAATGTACGAACCAGTATTCAATTTGCCGCCTCTGCAGGCGACCCCTTAAAGCTGCTTTTAGTGACCTCCACGGAGCAGGAAGAGGGGAAAACCACCTTAGCCGCCAATCTAGCTGTTGTGATGTCAGAGACCAACAAGAAGGTTTTATTGATTGACGGAGATTTGCGGCGAGCTACTGCCGGGAAATATTTTAATATGCGTTCTAACCAAGCCGTGGGTTTGAGCACCTTGTTAAACAACGGAAGAAGTTCATTGAACGAAGCGATTCAACGGACCCAGGTGAAAAATTTAGATTTTCTACCTGCAGGGCCGATTCCGCCAAACCCATCGGAGCTGCTGAACTCCCTTCGATTGAATGAGCTTTTTAGCGAGTTAGAGGATCAGTACGATGCCATTATTGTGGATTCACCACCGTTATTGGTAGTGACGGATGCGCAGATTTTTTCCTCTAAAGTCGATGGAGTGATCTTAGTTGTTCGGGAGAATCGTACGAAACGAAACAATTTGATAAAGTGCAAAACCTTACTCGAACGATCGAAGGCACATCTGATTGGTGTTGTTTATAACGGGGCCAAATCCATGGGGGCTGGAAACTATAAATACTATAAGTATTAGAGGGGGTGATGGATGAATAGGCGGCGTTTCAACGAAGATCAGGAGAAAAGAAAGGGGAAAAAATAGTGAAGAAAAAGAGATTAATAACCATTGGGGCAAGCAGTTTAATGTTACTGAATACGGGATTAATGCCTGTCGTGTCCTTAGCTGAAGAAAAGACAGCAGACACAGAAGAGGTAGCACCAGAACAAGCAGATAAGCTGACAACAGACAGCTTGCCTGAAGCAGCTCCAGAACAAACTCAAGAGCCAGTCCAAGAAACACCAGAAGCAACAACGCCTTCTGCGACAACAGAAGAGCCTGAAGCAACGACAGAGGAATCAACTGCTGACAATGAACAAAAAGCAGATTCTGGCAGCCTTATCCAACCGATGGATCTTGGATTAATCGCATGGGGGAAAATCGGCCTAAAAACTTCTACAAACAAAGAACTAGTGATCAATAACCAAAAAACAGAGGGGATCTTAACCGTTGACTTAAACATCACACAATTGGCCAACATGGGGATCGCGGATAAAACCTTCTATCAAGTGAAATTACCAAACGAATTCAAACCGTTATTAGAAGATCCGCGCTTTATTAATTATTTATCAGGAGAAATGAAGGCCTACAATCTAGGTATTCCAATCAAATCCTATACCTACAAATCAACGGATATCAAGGTAGACCCAGAAAGCTGCTCATTGATCATCCAAAATCCTAAAATCACGACCATTATTGGGCTTTTACCACATGTTTACTGTTCAGTAAATATTGACCTTGGTGGATTTGTGACGGATACAGAAATTCGTATTCCAAACTCATTGGATGGTAAATACCATTTCAACACAGCTTTGACGCAGGATAACAATATCGTTGACTGGACTGTCGGTGGCGGAAAAGAATCTAGCGGCTACTTGGAATACAGACAGCTTGACCCAGCCTATGGAACAGAAAAACCTGTTTTAACAGCTGAAAACCGCAAAATTATTTTAGGTGATGACTTCTCTGGCTCATTTGCTATGAAGGGTGTATCAGCGATCGACAAAGAAGACGGTGATATTACTAAAAATGTCGTGATTACTGACAATCAAGTAAGAAGTAATGTACCAGGTGTTTACCCTGTGACCTATAAAATTACGGACAGTCATGGATTGACAGCTACCAAAACGATTGAAGTTACGGTTGGTGAAAATTCACTACCCGTTATCAACGCTGAAAACAAAGTCATCGAAAAAGGTGAACCATTTAATCCATTAGAAGGCGTTACCGCTCACGATGAAGAAGACGGCGACTTGACTTCAAAAATCATTATTAAATCAAATACCGTCAATACCAATGTTGTTGGCAAATACTTTATCACGTATTCAGTAGAAGACAGCCACAAAGGGATTGCGACAAAAGACATTGAAGTAGAAGTAAAAGCTAGCGTACACGGAATCACACCGAGCGACTACACTGTCGGAGAAGGTATGATTACGGGTACGTATGAAGGAAATGTTTCTTATCTTGAATTTTATGTAGACGGCCACTTGGTTTCAAGCGGTGGTACATTAAAAGATGGCAAGTTCACTTATGAAGTAAGCAGCGGCTTGATCAAGAAAAATTCGAAAGTCGTTCTAGTGGCTTATGACAAGGACAAAAAGAAATTAGATGAAAAAACAGTCAAAGTATTGTCTAATTACAGCGGAACAATTTCAGCATACGATTATACGATCGGTGATGAATACATTCGTGGAACGTATACTGGCGATGTGAAAAAAGCCAAAGTTATCGTTAACGGAAAAGTTCTGTCATTAGGCGGTACCTTCAAAGATGGTGAGTTCAGCTATTGGGTTGGCAAAAACGCGATTAAAGCGGGCGACAGTGTATTGATCAACGGCTATGACGTTGATGGCGATGTGCTAAGTCAAAACAACAAAGTGAATATTCTTGCTGCACCAGAAGCAAAAGGAACGATCACACCAAACAAATTCACAGTGGGTGCGGTTGAAATTACCGGAACTTACACAGGCGACGTGAAGAAGGCGAAATTGTACGTCAATGACAAATTGATCTCACAAGGCGGCACCTTCAAGAACGGTACTTTCACTTACTATGTGGGTCAAAATGTCATTTCAAAAAGCTCAAATGTTCGTTTAGTTGCTTTTTCTGCTGAGGATAAGGAATTAGACAGCAAAGTCGTACAAGTAGAGTCTACTACTTCAGGCACTCTTTTAGCTGATGCTTATACAGTTGGCGATGAATACATTACTGGTACGTACAGTGGCGATGTGAAGAAAGCGAAAGTCATCGTAAACGGAACGGTGTTGTCTCTAGGCGGTACCTTCAGTAACGGACGCTTCACTTACTGGGTTGGCAAAAACGCCATCAAAGCAGGCGACAGCGTGTTTATCAATGGTTACGATCAAAACAATGTCGTATTGACGCAAAACAATCGTGTGACTGTGAATCAAGCAGCTGCACAAAAGGGCACGATCACACCAAATAAATACACGGTTGGAAATGGAGAAATTACCGGAACTTACACAGGCGATGTGAAGAAAGCGCGTCTATCAGTAAACGGCAATGTCATTTCTTGGGGCGGAACCTTTAAAAATGGTACCTTCACTTATTATGTCGGCAGCAGCATTAAAGAAGGCGATGTTGTTACATTAAATGCTTATGGAGAAAATGATGTCCTGTTACAAGAAAACGTGAAGGTTTCCTTCACTAGCTCCTCTTACACAGGCAGCATCTCACCAAATGCTTACACAGTTGGCGCGGTTGAAATCACTGGGATTTATGTCGGCGATGTGAAGCAAGCACGTCTTTATGTAAATGGCGGATTGGTATCCATTGGCGGAACCTTCAAAAATGGTAGCTTCAGCTATTATGTCGGCAATGCGATCAAAAAGGGCGACAGTGTTTACTTGGTTGCTTATGATCCAGATGGCAAGGAATTAGATAGAAAAACAGTTCAAGTGAACTAGCGAACGGAGATTTTGGATGAAAAAATTATTATTAAGTATTGTTGCGGTTTGTTTTCTCTTAACGGGATGCGAATCTGCGAATAATAAGCAAGTAGATAACAGCGGAGAAAGCACTGCTCCAGTTGCTAAAGTAGCAGTAAAAGATGGATTGAACGAACCTTTCACAGCGGATGGGATTGAAATGAAAATTACTGACGTGACCAGCAGTGAGTCTGTGGACCAAGCCAAAAAGCCGAAGCAGCTGATCACCTTTACGGTAGAGTACAAAAATATTGGTACCGACGATAAAGGTATGGGAGCGATCGATTTTCGACTGGTGACCGATAAAAAGGATAAAGCCTACAGCGTCACTGAGGAAATGGAGGCATTTGGCGGTGTCTTGAAGCCAGATGAAACCGCTAAGGGCAAGTTGTATTATCTGATCGGGCAAGGAGAAAAGGCGAAGCAGCTACAATATGCTCCAGCAGGTAAAGCCCTTAAAACATGGAATCTAAAATAATTGATTTTTTCATTGTCCGATATTTCGCAAAGAGCAATGGATCTTTTATTGATTAGATCCTTAATCCGCTAAGTTTTGTATGAAAGTGAAGGATCTTGAAGGAGGAACGCTTCTCCTTCAAGATTCTTTGTTATAGCAGAAGAATACGCATAAAAAGGAGATACATATGCCGATGAAAGTATTGTCAATTTTTGGCACCAGACCAGAGGCGATCAAGATGGCCCCCGTAGTGAAGACACTGGAAAAGGACCCGCGCTTTCAATCAAAAGTAGTGGTTACAGGTCAGCACCGCGATATGCTGGATCAAGTATTGGAATTTTTTCAGATTACACCGGACGCAGATCTGAATATTATGAAGGAAAAGCAAAGCTTAAGTGAGATAACGACACAGATCATTGAACAGCTTTCGCCGATACTGACAGCGGAAGCACCAGATATTGTTCTCGTTCATGGCGATACGACCACGACCTTTGCGGCGGCATTGTCCGCTTTCTACCAGCAAATACCTATCGGTCATGTGGAGGCGGGCTTGCGTACCTGGGATAAGTATTCCCCTTTTCCAGAAGAAATGAATCGCCAACTGGTCGATACTTTATCGGACCTTTGCTTTGCTCCGACCAAGGAAAGTTCTGAAAATCTACAGAAGGAAAATCATCCGCAGGAGCAGATTTTTGTTACAGGAAATACTGCGATCGATGCGATGAAGTATACGCTGAAGGAAGACTATTCCCACCCCGCTTTGACAGCTCCTGATAAAACTCGATTGTTAGTAACGATGCACCGTCGAGAGAATATCGGAGCGCCGATGACGAGTGTTTTTCAAGCCTTGGCACAGCTGGCGAAGGAAAAAGAAGAGCTAGAGATCATTTTCCCAATGCATAAAAATCCTGTGGTTCGTCAATTAGCCGAAAAAGAGCTAGGGACACTAACGAACATTCAGCTGATCGAACCGTTGAACCTATTTGATTTTCATAATTTCGCTCAGCGCTGTGATCTGATTCTGACCGATTCTGGTGGCGTGCAGGAAGAGGCGCCGTCCCTTGGCATTCCTGTGTTGGTCCTGCGTGAAACGACGGAGCGACCAGAAGGAATAAAAGCAGGGACCTTAAAGCTCGTGGGCACAGATCGAGAAACGGTCTATCAGGAAACCCTGAAGCTGCTCGAAGACAAGCAAGCTTATCAAAAAATGGCTCAGGCAGTGAATCCTTACGGTGACGGCCAAGCCAGCGAACGAATCGCTGACATCCTGGCGCAGAGCTTATAGGACGATTAAGTAATGGAGGAAGCAAATGGGGAAAAAGAAAAAGCGCAATACTCAGCAGCGTAAGCAGAAGCTGAAGAAAATCCTGATTACGTTAGTGAGTATCCTGCTCTTCCTAGTCCTGCTGCTGACGGCTGTCGGCGCAAAGATTCTGTATGATGTAAAAGAAACGACCGATGAAGCCTATAAACCCGTAGCGAGAACGCTGGCTTTAGATCCGGTTGATTTGAAGAAGCAGGAGCCCTTTAGCGTATTGCTATTAGGGGTCGATACAGGCTCTTTGGGCCGAACAGAGCAGGGACGTTCAGATACGATCATGGTAGCGACAGTCAATCCGGCTACTAAGAAAACCGTTCTAGTCAGTATTCCACGAGATACCTATGGCGAGATTGTCGGACATGATACGATGGATAAGATCAATCATGCGTATGCCTTTGGCGGGACAGCCATGACAATCGCCACCATCGAGAAATTAATGGCTATTCCCATCGATTATTATGTGACGATCAATATGAAGGGCATCGAATCGCTGGTGGATGCCGTGGGAGAAATTGAGGTCTCTAACCCTTTCGCCTTTACCTACGAGGAAACCGAATTTCCAAATGGACCACAGTTTTTAGATGGCAGTAAGGCATTAAAGTATTCCCGTATGCGCTACGATGATCCGGAAGGGGATTACGGACGGCAAGCCAGACAACGGCAGGTGATCACAGGAATCATGAAGCAGGCGGTCAGTATCAAGGGACTAAGCAGCTATCAGGAAATTCTAGCCAGCCTAGACAGCAATATCCAAACAGACCTCTCCTTCAAAAATCTAGAGCTGCTGGCAAGAAACTATCGTGGTGCCTTCCGGACGATTCAATCTGAACAAGCAAAGGGAGAAGGCTTCATGCAGGACGGTGTATCCTATCAACGAATTTCACCTGATGAATTAGCCAGAGTTCAGGGACTTTTGAAGGAGCAGTTGAAGAAATAAGTTTTAGTTAAAAGAAGCTGCAAAAAGGCAGAGACCGATCCGTTCAGTCTCTGCCTTTTTTACAGCTTCAATCGCTTAAATGGCCGTGGAGTTACTCGTTATATCTTCAGACTTAGGTAATAGTTCATCCGGAAGGTCATCTAGCAGATCTTCGACATTTGGAATCGTGAAGTTCTCTGGCTTTTCTTCACTCCATGTTTTCCCGCCGTCAGTGGAGTAGAGGGTCTTCCCGTCTTCTGATTGTTTAGTGATGACGGATTTCACCTTGTCTTCAAAGCCTTCAGGTGCTTCCTCGGACCAGGTCCTTCCACCATCTGTGGAATACTGGATTTTCCCATCATTAACCTTCATTGAAACACCCCCTTCGACCGGAACGGTAAAGCCTTTTTCAAGCCAATCCTCAATTTCTTCTAATGGATCGTACCAAGTCTTCCCTCCATCTTCAGAATACTTCCATTGATTGCTGTTCGGATCAAACGTTGAGACATTTTTCTCATCCTCACTTTTCCAAGTCAATTTGCCATCCTTATCGATTTCCACGCCTGCTGGCTTTTCTTCTGTCCAGGTCTTTCCGCCATCAGAGGAGAAGGTCCATTTATTGTCTTTGCGCTTCATGATCGTCCCATTGATGGAATTGTCACTAAATGGAAAGTTGACGATGTCTTCAGTCGAGGAGCGGCTGATGCTTTCTGACCTAGAATTTTTGTAACGCAGACGCCCATCTTCATCTTCGTAGAGGCCTTCTGGCGGAGTGGTAGACCATGACACGCCTTCATCGGAAGAGAATTCCCATTTGCCATTGTTCCGACGAATTTTCACATCATCCAGTTTTGTTTTTTGTTTTCTCTTGTTTGTGAAGGAAACGTCCGTTTGGTTATAGGCGGTTGCCTCAGCAACGGCTTTCCCAATGTTGTAGGACACAAGTGAAAGACCAATTAAAATAGTGAGACCGAATACTCTGACCGTAAAAGGCAGGTTTCTTAAAATAGCGTACCAGGAGGTCGGTTGCTTCGGATGATCGTTCATTGACTTCTTGTTATTCATAATATCTACCTCATTTCATTTTTCTGAGTTTAGTGTAGGGGATGAAGCTATAATGAAGCTGTAATCGCAAGAGAAAAATTATTTTTTATTAGGTAAGATTTTTTGATGAACGGAAGTTTTATTTTTTACTAAAAAAGCAAACGTTACAGGTGTTCTTTTTAGTATTCAAGCTTCATTAGAGCTTCATCTTATATAATGAGGGAGACGCTGAGTGGTAAGGAGGACAGTAAATGAGAGTTTTACTTGTAGAAGATGAGTCGATGCTTGCAGAAGCGACGGCACAAATTTTAAGAAAACAAGGCTACTTAGTTGATCTAGCCGATGACGGAGAGTATGGGGGCGATTGCTTACGCTCAGGGGTGTATGATCTAGCGATTCTTGACATTATGCTTCCGAAAAAGGATGGATTGACAATGTTAAAAGAAGCAAGAGAGGCGGGCATTGATATTCCTATACTCATGCTGACTGCAAAGGGCGAGCTGGAGGATCGTGTTGATGGTTTGAATAGTGGAGCGGATGACTATTTGTGCAAGCCGTTTCAGTATCAGGAATTGATCGCAAGACTAAAAGCCTTAGGACGAAGAAAAGGAGAATTCAAGATCGATGGAATTCTCACTTTTGGTGATTTTGAACTAAATCCCTATAATTTGAGTTTGAAAACGCACACCGAAGCGCTTCGTTTAACGAAAAAGGAAGCAAATATTTTAGAAATTTTAGTGACCAATTATCCGAGATTGTTTTCAAAAGATCAGATCATCGAGAAGGTGTGGGGCTATGATTCAGAGGCTGAGTACAATCATGTGGAAATGCATGTCTCTCTTTTAAGGAAGAAATTAAGACAGGTTAACAGTAGGACACAGATCAAGGTGGTACGGAATCTAGGCTATTGTCTAGAATTTTCAAATGGTGACATCAATGATTAATCAATTTAAGAAACGCCTGATCCTGATGACGACAGGATTTGTGGCGATCATTTTGATCGCAGCCTTCACAACAATTTTTATCACGACCTACTTGAAGCAGCAGTCCGATAATCTGGATAAATTGAATCAGGCGGAGCAGCTGCGAATCACCGGCGGCAAAGTGACCTTTGATGAGAAACCTGCCGACACCATGGAGATAAATCGGATTGTCACTGGTGCAGGGGTTTATTTCAACATGCTGGTGGATGAAAACGGCAAGCCGATCATGATTGATTCTGCCTTAGAGCTGTCAAAAAAACAGTATAAAAAAGCAGCTAAATACGCATGGAAGAATCAAGAAGGCGGTACTCTAAAAATGAATGGTCGAGAATGGCAATACATGGTTGCACCGGCTATCGCAGATTTTGACTATGAGGACGCGGACAAGAATATCAGCAAAAATGATGCGACCTACCTGATGCGTTTTTTAGATATAACAGACTCGAAAAAGAGCTTGGCTTCTCTTTCAATGACCTTAGTGGTTGTAGGAGTGGGCTTACTGCTCTTCTTTTTCCTGATCATCATTTATTTCACGAATCGTGCCATTGCTCCGATGGAGGAAGCTTGGCGAAAGCAAAAACAGTTTATCGCAGATGCCTCCCATGAATTGAAGACGCCGTTAAGTATTATTTCCACCAATGTTGGTGTTCTCTATTCTAGTCAGGAAGACACGATACAGGAACAATTAAACTGGCTGGACAATATTTCGCGGGGAACAGAGCGGATGAATGGACTAGTGAACAAAATGCTGACGATTGCGAAAACGGACAATCTTTTTGAGCAAATGACCTTCACGAAATTTTCTATTGACGAGCTGTTAAGGGATACATTATCGAATTACGAGACGATCTTTGCGGCGAAATCAATTACGGTCAATCAAAAGCTGACCAAAGTAGTCGTAAAATCCGATGCAGCTCTGCTACAGCAGCTTTTCGATATTTTCATCGAGAATGCTGGGAAATACACCGATGAAAAGGGAACCTTTGATGTATTGATGGAATCAAAAGCGAAGGAAATCAAAATAACCTTTACTAATACTGGGGCTGGGATCACTGAGGAGGATCTTCCCAAGCTTTTTGATCGCTTTTATCGGACCAACGAGGTTCGTCAAAAGCACACAGGTAGCTATGGGTTAGGCCTTTCTATTGCGCGAAGTATCGTAGAGCAATTAGATGGTTCGATCAAGGTGGAGAGTACCCTAAATGAGACAACGAAGTTCACTCTTCGACTTCCCCTTAAAAAGGAAGGACACAACGGCAGCAGAAAAATTGGGTAAGGAGATACTGTTGGTATTGTCAGGATACGTGCGTATGCTATAGTCATTAAAACAGTCAATGAACAGGATGCTGAGGGTAACTGGATGATGGAAAATTGAGAGGAGACGCTATTGGAGAGGAATCGATTAAAAAAAATGTGGCAGCTTTACGGGAGTGAGAAGCGGTTTAACTATACTAAAATCCAAGATAGGCTAGGCGACAAGTATACGAGTGTAAAGTTTAAAAACAATGAGCAGATCGTCACACGTGGTGAATTTCCAGAATATATCTATTTTATTCGTAGTGGCGTAGCCGTCGGGATAAGAGAATATGAAGACGGCAGCGAGTATGACTATTTCCAACTTGATGAAACGAATGGCAGCATCGGGCTTCTGGAAACGTTAGCTCAGAAAGAGGAAATCATCGCGACGGTTACTTGCGCCGCTGATGTTGACGCGGTACGTGTTCCATCTGCGACAGTCTATCAATGGATCATGCAGGACTTAGATTTATTAAGGCTAAGCGCAAATCTTTTAGCAGAGGATTTGTATCATCGCTCAGGAAATGATGGTCTTTTTTATCAGCTTGAAGGCGTGGACCGACTCCGCTATTTTCTCGTTGAGTACTATGACAAGCAGGCGGGTACTACGACTGATTTCATTGAGGTGAAGGAAAACCGAGAAAAGATTGGGAATAAGCTGGGTATGAGTGTTCGAACCGTCGGGCGCTCCTTAAAGAAGCTGCGAGACAATCAAGAAATCAGCAGCAGAAACCGTAAAATTTATATCGGGCCGAATGAACGGCAAAGATTACAGGAGCATTTGATCCATATTTGAAAATTGGGTATTTCCGCCACGAAAGGACATGTGACCTTTCGTGGTATTTTCATTTTGACTATACTAAGAAAAAAAGGAAGGAAGCCCTTACAGAGACGGCTTGTTTTCTAAAAAAGGAAAGTAGGAGAAGAAATGAAACGAGGTTTAAGATATGACTTTGGGCTGCAGGCATTGATGCTGATTCCTGTAGGTGTTTCATTGAATGTTGTAGGTTATCAACTGTGTACGATATTAAAGCTTCCAGTTTTTATTGATCAAATTGGTACATATTTGGTAGCAATGGTCGCTGGTCCGTGGGTTGGGTTGATGACAGGGTTTTTAGGAAATGTAGTAAACGGCATGCTGAATCCAGTTGCGATTCCTTATGGTCTAGTTTCTATGAGTATTGGCCTTTTTGCCGGCTTTTTCTCACGCTTTAAATTTTTTAATCATCTAATCGGGATAATCGTGGCTTGCGGAGTATTAACGATCGTTTCTGCTGGGACAGCAGCAGTCGTGACTGTATTTATGTTTGGCGGGATTACAGGAGCAGGGACAGACTTGGTGACCGCGGCCTTTCTAGCGGCTGGCCGTCAGCTATGGGACTCCGTTTTTTCAACAAATATGATTACTGGTACGATCAATACGATCTTGAATTTTGCGATCAGCTTTTTAGTGGTCAAACGTATTCCTCCACGCTTTTTAATTAAACTGAATTATGGCGCACCTTACATTAGCAAGGAGGTCCTGAAGCATGGCTAAATCGATCGATCAATGGTACCCATCAACAAAATTAATGATTGTTCTGACAGTAATCATCATCAGTATGTTCTCGACAGCTAATGTGGTGCAGTATGTATTGTTTGGACTTTCTCTCTTATTGAGCCTCTGTTCGGGGAATATAGGCCGATTTTTAGCTACCTTTTTTAAATCTATTTTTATCATTGTGTTGTTTATTTTTCTAGTTCAGGTATTTATCGTGCAAAACGAGGACAGTCAATCGATCTGGTGGTTTATCGGCTATTCTCAAATCGGGTTGGCCACAAGCATTGGCTTATCCTCACGAATTGTAGCGATCAGCTCCATTATTATCTGGTTCTTTCAGGTCACTAGTGTGAAGGATATCGTTTCAGCGTTAGAAAAAGCTAGGATTCCAAAGAAGGTAACCTTTGTTATTTCTGCGACGATTCAATTGGTTCCTCAAATGAGCAAGCTTTCGCGCACGATCTCAGACGCGCAGCGGGCACGAGGGATAGAGACAGAAGGCTCTGTTCTTGTTCGTATGAAGGCGTTTATCCCTATGATGGGACCATTAGTGTTGACCTCCATCCAGCAAACAGATGAACGCGTATTGACCTTGGAGGCTCGTGGATTTTCTGCGCCAATCCGGAAGACGGCCTATTACTCAGTTAAAAAAACCGCAGTGGATTATATTGTCGTGATCCTTTGTCTATCAGGATTAATCGCATATTTTGTAGGAGGGCCATTATGAGCATAATTGAACTTGAAAATGTTACGTATCGATACCCATTAGATGCTGAAGCGACGATCAAAAATGTTGACCTATCCATTGAGGAAGGGAAAGTTTATGGATTGATCGGCAACAATCAATCAGGGAAGACCACACTGTGTAATATCATGCGAGGCTTCATTCCTGCGATGTTTTTAGGAGAGCTGAAGGGCACGGTTACTTATAAGGGCAAATCTATTCAAAAATACAATATCGGTGCACTGGCAGCTGAGATCGGCTATTCTTCACAAAATCCGTTCACTCAAATCTCTGGAGTAAAGGATACAGTGGAGGAAGAGCTGGCCTACGGGATGGAAAATATTGGTCTATCCGTAGAAGTCATGGGCAAAAAGGTACAGGAATTATTAGCACTCTTCAAGCTAGAGGAGTTAAAAGAAAAGAACCCTTTCGAGCTTTCCGGCGGACAAAAACAACGTGTCGCCTTGGCCTCGATTGTTGCGTTAGATCCGGAGGTAATTCTTCTTGATGAGCCGACTTCACAGCTAGACCCACAAAGTACGGAAGAAGTTTTTGAAATTATCGCCAAACTAAAAAAACAAGGAAAGACGATCGTCGTGATTGAACATAAGGTGGATCTATTAGCCGAGTATTGTGATGAAATTATTCTATTAGAAGAGGGACAAGTCATAAAGCATGGGACCGCCCACCAGGTTTTAAGCGATCCTGACATTTTAATACACGGTGGTTCCTTGCCGCAGGTAGCGCTGTTCTATTTAAAGCAGCTAAAGCAAACAGAGGCTGTGCCAATTACGATGGCTGAAGCAATCAGAAAACTAAAAGGAGGCGCCGTATCATGAATGTCTTAACCTTAGAAAATGTCAGCTTTACCTATCCCAATGGCTTTGAGGCAGTCCAGAACATCTCGGCGGACTTTCAATTAGGAGAATCTGTGGCTATCATAGGACAAAATGGTGCTGGTAAAACAACAACGGTCAAATTAATGAACGGTCTATTGCGACCAACTAAAGGACGAGTCTTAATTAATGAAAAAGAAACGCACACACTTACTACCGCTCAAATGGCAAAGCACGTCGGCTATGTTTTTCAAAATCCAGACGATCAAATTTTTCAAGAGAGCATTGAAAAGGAAATCGCCTTCGGTCCGAAAAAGCAAAAACTATCTACCTCTATTGTTAAAGAGCGGGTGGAGGAAGCAGCCGAGTTATGCGGCTTAACAGAAGTCCTGAAGGAACATCCCTATAATTTACCTTATTCAAAGAGAAAATTTATCACCATTGCCGCGGTTATGGCTATGGACCCTAAGGTTGTGATACTGGATGAACCAACGGCTGGTCAAGACCGCGAATCGACAGAATTGTTAGGTCAACTAATTAAGGAATTAACGGCCAAGAATAAAACCGTTATTACCATCACACATGATATGGAGTTTGTAATTAAGGAATTTCAACGCGTGTTAGTTTTTGCCCAGAAGCAATTACAAAAAGAAGGAACACCGAGAGAAATTTTTTGGGATGAAAAAATCCTAAGGGTCAGTGCCTTAAAGCAGCCATATATTTGTCAATTAGCGAAAGCGTTGGGCTTTGAAGGCATCATGACGATGGATGAACTAGGAAAGAAGGTTACCGCATGAAAAATCTTCTGATTGACTGCGATCCAGGTCATGACGATGCGCTGGCGCTCATTGCCGCTCTAGCGAATCCAGAGCATTTTACTGTGTTGGGAATCACTACGATCGGCGGCAATCAAACGCTGAAGAAGGTCACAGATAACGCGAAAAATGTTTTAAGCTTTTTAAATGTTGAGGTTCCTTTGGCATCAGGACAAGCAGGTCCTTTAGTTAAGGCACTCCAGACTGCCCCTGAAGCTCACGGGGCTTCTGGAATGGATGGGCCCTATTTTGATGGTGCGGATTACCCGATCTGTTCAACCAACGGTGTTCAGTTTTTAGCGGAGACGATTCTAAAAACCAATGAACCTGTTACATTGGTTGCCCTAGGTCCCTTGACCAATATCGCATTGCTCATCAAAAATTATCCCGAGGTCCTTCCTCTGGTTGAAGAAATATCTTTGATGGGGGGCGGGCTTCATCACGGCAATCAAACACCGCTAGCCGAATTTAATATTTACGTTGATCCAGATGCCGCGGAGATTGTTTTTCAAAGCGGTATCCCAATTATCATGTCTGGTTTAGACGTGACGGAAAAGGCTGAGATCACCGTTACTGAGATTGAACAGCTTAAGAATAAAGGAAAAGTCAGTCACTTAGCGTATGAGCTGTTGTCCTTTTATAACCAGTCGGGTCGTCAATTCGGCTTTATAGACTCTCCGATTCATGATCTATGCGCGATAGTCTATCTATTAAAACCAGAGATCTTCGAAGGAAGCTTCGCAGATATTCATGTCATTACAGATGAGTCTCCCGCGCGAGGATTGACCTATGGTGATTTTCGAAGAATTGCTTCAGCTGATAAGAACACATTCGTTTTAAAAGAAGTACATCGTGAAAAATTTGTTGAGGTATTGAAGAACGCTTTAGCATGGTTTGATAGCCAAGGGCAATAAACCAAGGTTTAATGCAAATTTGAAGACAGATCCCCCTGCACTCGCCAATTATGGTGGGTGTTTTTTTCTGCATGAAGGAAATTCCTCATTTCAAAAACACTCAAAACACTGCAGTTCGATTTCCATTTGTTAAGGGCAATCGAGGCTCAAAATTCAAGGTTCGGTATAGGTTGGAGGGCTATAGTAATAGCAGTATCGAACGAAAAAAGGAGCCATAAAATGAACGAAATAGTTTTAAAAACAAATAAGCTTGTTAAAGAGTATTCAGGCCGCAGGGCGGTAAATAACCTGTCAATGACATTGAACAGGGGAGAAATCTATGGCTTCATCGGGCAGAACGGCGCGGGGAAAACGACCTTATTGCGACTGGTCACCGCATTAATCCAGCCTACGAGCGGAAGTATCGAACTTTTTGGCAGCAGTGAAAAAAATGAGTTGATTTCAGCCCGCAAACGAATCGGTTCCATGATCGAGACACCCGCCTTTTTCCGAAGCTGACGGCTCGAGAAAACCTCGAGTATTACCGTATTCAACGAGGGAGTTCTGAAGAACAGGAAATTGAACGGGTATTGCAGCAGGTGAATCTAAGCGACACTGGCGACAAACCGTTTCATCAGTTTTCTCTTGGGATGAAGCAGCGGCTTGGGTTGGCTCTAGCGATCATGGGTGAGCCGGAGCTGCTGATTTTGGATGAACCCATTAATGGCTTAGATCCAACTGGTATGATCGAATTCCGTGACATTATTCATGGATTAAATCAGGAACACGGCATTACGATTTTGCTCTCAAGTCACATCCTTTCTGAGCTGACACAGGTCGCGACTCACTATGGTGTGATTCACCATGGACAACTTTTAAAAGAGTTTACCTCAAAAGAACTAGAAAAAAATACGCAAGGACACCTCTCCATGAGGGTAGATAATGCTGATAAATCAAGGATTATCCTTCAATCAATGATCAAAAAAGATAGATTTGAAGTTTACCCTAAAAACGAAATTCGATTGTTTGACTATATGAACGACTTGCCGGCAGCCCTAGAACAGTTGAGTAAGAATGGGATAAAAATCTATTCTACTAATGAAGTAAAAATCAACTTGGAGGATTATTTCATCCAAATTATCGAAGGGAGAGATTAAAGAGATGGATTTGAAAAATATGATCCGAGCGGATGTATACCGATTGAAACGGGGATCGGCGGTTCGCAATGTACTACTGGCGGGCATGACGATTATTCTTATTACCGGAATGAATATGCTGAATTCTGGCAGCGGCTTTGGCGGTGTTGGTGTTCAATCTACAGCGAGCGCCGCTCGATCACTCCCAGCAAACGGTGGTGCCTTTGTTCAACAGATGCGTGACGATGGTCTATTCCCGTTCTTCATCTTAACCTTCGCGGTAGCGATTTTAGGTGCAGATTATTCAGCCGGCACGATTCGAAACAGCTTGTCTTATTTTGTTGATCGGAAGCAGGTATACCTTGCAAAATGCATCACAGGAGTTCTCTGCTGTTTTACCTACACAGTCTGCTGCTTATTTGTTAGTGCGGTCGCAGGGATCATTCTATTTGGCTTTGGCGGTTTTACTTTTGGTCTATTACTAAGAATGATGATTCAAATAGTTTTGTCTGTCCCACTTTATATTGGGATGATCGCCATTGGATACGTTCTCTTGGTTTTCTCCAAAAAAACGAGTATTACTATAGCTGCTTATCTAATTGGCTTGATCGTCTTTCCATCCGTTACTTATCAAATCTATCAGCTGTTTCCAAAAGCTGAATGGTTAAAGCTATGCGATCCGCTGTCGTCCTTTTCAATGATGGCGAGATTTTGGGATTTTCCGTTTCTTTATGTAGGGTTGGTGCTGTTATTCTGGATGGTCTTAGACGGGCTTATTTTGTATCTTGGCCTACGGAGCTATTCAAAATCAGATATTACCTAATATCCGAGAAATTTCCATTTGCTGATTGTCTCAAAGGTCAACAGTGAATGTTTCATATAGAAAATGAGTTGGTATAGAATTTTGTGTTAAGAAGCCGAGTGAAGTTGGGATATCCCGTCTTCATTCGGTTTTTTAACTACTCTATTTTAGAAAGAACAAGCTTCAAATGGCATACTCGGTTCATGCTTCCAACATGATTGAAGGATGGAATAATAGATGACAAAAACGAAAAAACATTGCTTCTTTTTACTATTCTCTGTTTAACTCTCAGCAGTATTTTCTATTGCTTGATTACCGATAAGAACGTGCTTGATGCCAGCCCCTTCCTCATGTGGTGTCCTGGTGTTGCCGCATTTGATCTATCACCGAGGAGAAAAGACGCTGATGATCAGAAAAGTACGAATAAAGTACTTGCTCTATGCTCTTTTATTACCGCTGATATATTGGGGGATTTCTTATTCGATCTATGCATTGATTTATGGCAGCTCTGTCCTCGGTGAGAACATGCTGTTCAAGCTTCTGAAGCGACCGCAGCTGTTTTTTATTATTAACCTATCTTTTCACAGGATTAGGTGAAGAAATTGACTGTTGGGGGTAAATGATGCCTAAACTAAATGCGCTCTATGTATTCGAGAAAGGAACAGTAATTTACGGCATTCTCTAGTTCCTCTGGTATCTCCCAGTCTTCTCAGCTAGCGACGTTTCGGCGATCCCTTTATGGTACCAGCTGCCAACCCTATTCATCCTAATTTTGGCTTTAGCGTATCCAATGGCTGCTGTAATGCTGCGCTCAGGAAGTGTTTGACCAGCGGCCGTTTCTTGTTGGGGAAACAGGAATTATTTCTGTGATGGTATTAGTCGTTGTTGCATAGATACTTTCTAAAAAATTATTTACAAACAGAAAAACTTGCTATCGAAAACGACTAACCAATATCTTTATCCTCACGAAGTTTTTTAGAAGACTGTTCGACGAAAAAAATGGAGGGTTCCATTCTGCTATAATAATTGCATATCAGTGATTTAAGAGAGGAAAGAGACGATGACGAACTCTAAGCAGGTTTATCTCCGATTAATAAACAAAACCGAAGATTATATCGAGGGTCATCTCAAGGAAACGATTACGTTAAGTGATCTGGCGAAAAATGCTCATTTGTCCGACTTTCATTTTCATCGAATCTTTAAACAGTATTCCTCTGAGACCGTCAATGAATTCGTTACGAGGTTCAAGCTAGAGCGTGCTGCAATTTTTTTACGCGTCAATCCAAAGCTGTCGATAACGACGATTGCGATGGAATATGGCTATACAGATTCCAGTTCCTTCAGCCGCTCGTTTAAAAGACAATTTGGTGTTAGTCCGCGGAACTATCGAAAACAGCAAGAAATGCCAAGAAATCCTGATTGGTTCATGGAATAATCAATCATGTAAAAGAAAAAAACAAGGAGGAGATTCCATGATTGAACCAATTGCTATCACCACAGAGGAATTATCGAATCAGAGAATCATCTATATTCGCTTTCGAGGCAGCTATGGAGAATTCAGAAAACAAAGTAGGAAGCTGTTCAAGGAGCTGTTTGACTTCGCAACTAAAAATGACTTGATCGTTCAAGACGAAACCAAGGTGATAACGATCTACGATGACAATCCCTTTGTCACGCAGGAAAAGAAGCTGCGCACCAGTGTTGCGATGACCATTCCGCAAGAGGCACAAGTAATTGAAAGCGGAAATGTTTGCGAGTCTAGCATTTCAGGAAAATTTGGCGTTGGACACTTTGAGATGAACGCCAAGCAGTACGGCGAGGCCTGGCAGTATATGTATCAGGAATGGCTATTTAAAGACAAAGCCAAGTCCCGCGATGCCGTACCATTTGAACTATATGTAACGGAACCACCGAAAAATATGAAGGACACCAGTTTGACAGATATTTATATCCCGATTGTCTAGCGTTTGATAGGAAGAGGCAGCCTGTGATCATTGGATCATGGGTTGTTTTGTTTGGTAGAATTATGAAGGGAAATCGAGACGAAATTCAAATATTTGAAGTAAAAATTTATCATTAGAATATTTTAAAAGTGATATGAATACTACTACTACTTAATGAATGTTATGGCAGCAAATAGGCCAGTCAAATGTTAGCAGAACTGTTAAAAAAATATATTAGCACACGTACAAAGAAGGTGCATTCGAGAAGAATGTGCCTTTTTTTGCATGTCGATCATCAGAATGCCATTCTTTTATTTCTAAGTCATTTTGATTTCAAGATATGGAAAGATGGGAAGTTTTGGAAATAAACAGATTTTTACATACTGTTTTTTTATTCTATCTTTAGTGCAGAATAAACGTTAACAAGGATGAGATTTTTAATTCTTTCACACCTGTCTGTTTATTATTTGTAAGGCATTGAAACAAAAGATGAATTCAATAAATATTGAATAGAGAAAGCGCTGACAGTATATTTTGTTTAGGAGCTGAGGAAAATGATTGATAGTCAAGATTTAGAAATTCTTCATGAGATTGCTTTTAGAAATCAAAGGGATACCGCCGAATTGGAAAGCAAATTTTTACTAACACGAAGACAGATTACGTATTCGATCAAAAAAATCAATGATTTGCTTTCTGATAGTGAAGAGTTGATTAAAGTCAGTGGCAACGAGCTGAGGATTAACGGTCAGGCCGAAAAACATCTGCAAAATTATTTGCTAAAAATGGAATTTTTTTCGGATGTTTATCACTCAAAAGAAAATCGTCGGTTGATGATTCTCTTAACCTTATCTTGTTCATTGGAATATCTTTCGATCGATCATTTGATTCTAATGTTGGATAGCAGTCGGTCTACAGTTGTTGGTGATTTAAAGGAGGTGAAACAGCAGCTTCGAAGGAATGATATTAATGTCGAATACACTCGAGTTAGAGGGTATTATTTATCCGGTGATGAGGCAAATATTCGCTACATGGTAATGAAAACAATAATTACCTTTTTGCATCAGGATAATGGGGAGCTTTTTTTGGAAAGCTATTTGAAAAAGCAGTTTAGCATTGATTACTCAAAATTTGAAAGTAAGATTTTAGCTGCAAGTAAGCAACATCAAATTTCTTTTTTTGAGAATAAATTTAAGGAGTTTACGTATTGTTTTATTTTATTAATCCAACGCTTCAAAAAGAAAAGCTTCCAAAGAATAAATAGTGATTTTATTGATAAGCAGTCAAATGAATATCAGTTTAGTCTGAATATCTGCGAATATTTTGACATTGAACGAATAGAAAATATCTATTATATCGCTGCATGGATTTTAGGATTATCCACTGGAAATATCCATAGTGCTACTTCTGACCGTTCAATGATCAAGAAGATTGTTCAGCGATTGATTGCGCGTTTTGAGAGCTTATCTGGTATTAGATTTTTGGACAGGGAAGCGGTAACTCGCAGATTGTATGAACATTTTAGACCAACCTACTATCGATTATTTTATCATTTACCAATTATTAATCCGTTGACACCAAAAATAAAAAAAGAATATTCAGAAACCTATGCTCTCGTGAATGAGGCAATTAGGCCGCTCCAGCCATTGTTTAAGCGAGAACTACCTGCAGATGAAATTGCATTTTTGACGGTTCATTTTGCTGCTGCTGCATTTGAGGAACAAGAGGAACAAGTAAAGAGAAATCGAGGGTTAATTTTATGTCCCAATGGAATTGGTACTTCGATCATTTTGCAAAAAGAGCTTGAATCGCTCTTTCCGAGTATCGAATTCTTTGTTCAAGATTACCATAAAGAACTACAAACAGATCATTTCGATATTGTTTTTACCACAACGATTACCCCAAATATCTTAAGTATCAGTATTCCCTTTATTGTGGTGAATCCAATCATGACAGCAAAGGAAAAGTTTGAGCTGATCGGGCGTGTGTACGGACTATTGAACGATGAATCATTACTAGATCCCATACTAGCAGATGCTCTAAAGGTTGTTAAAAAACATGTTACTAGTGAGCAATATGAAAAAATTGAAAATGAGTTGCTGATTCTGGCAGATACCAATCATTCTAAAATTGTTATTGAAGAAGGAGGTGAATATCCGTTGTTAAGTGAAATTACGAATAAGAACTTGGTGAAATTGCAAGTCGAAGCTGCCGATTGGGAAGAGGCTATTCGTAACTCTACAGATGTTTTAGTCAGTACGGGAGTTGCAGAACCTAGCTATATAGATGGAATGATTCAAACCACGAAAGAAACAGGACCGTATATCGTCATTACGAAACATGTTGCACTGCCTCACGCTCGTCCTGAATCTGGAGCAAAAAAAATCGGTATAAGCATTGCAACGTTAAAGACACCAGTCGTTTTCGGTAACAAAGAGAATGATCCCGTGAAATACATTTTTGGGTTAAGTGCATTGGATAATCAAACTCATTTGACTGCTATGTCTGAATTGGCCGAATTATTGGATCAAAAAGCTTTTTATCAAATATTGGATAATGCCGAAAAACCAGAGGAAGTTATTGATTTCATCACAAACTTTGAGAAAGAGAGGATGCAAAAATGATTAAGAAAGCACTTATTGCCTGCCGAACAGGAATGGGGTCCAGTATGATGTTGAAAATCAAAGTGGATCAAGTCGTGCGAGCACACCAGTTTCCGTTGGAGGTTCAACATAGCACATTGGATGATGTAAAAAGTTTTAAGGGAGATCTGTTAATTACAATGGCAGATGTTGCGGATGAGCTGAAAGGTCAGGTGCCTTACATCATTGGGATTAATAATTTGATGGACAAAAAAGAGATTGAAACAAAATTACAGGCTTTTTTTGACAGTCAAAAGCAATAAAAAGGAGGAAAAATAATGGGAATCTTAAAGGTAGTGGTGTTTGATTTACTATCTTCAGCACCTATTTTAGTTGGTATTATTGCCTTAACAGGGCTGCTGCTGCAAAAACAGCCAGCAGATAAAGTAATTTCAGGGACCTTAAAAACGATTGTTGGCTTTTTAGTTTTTGGAGTTGGGTCGGCAGCGGCAGTTACCTCTTTGGATAGTTTTCAGGCACTATTTGCAGAAGGATTCGGCTTAAAAGGTGTTTTACCATTAGCCGAAGCGGTAACAGCGCTGGCGCAGGACAAATTCGGTACGACTGTCTCATTGGTTATGTTGATCGGGTTTTTGTGTAATTTGCTGGTAGCGAAATTTACGCCGTTAAAATATATCTTCTTAACAGGACAGCACAATCTATATTTAGCGGCGTTGCTAACCATCATGTTCAAGTCTTTAGGAATGAACAATTCACTGACAATCGGTTTTGGAGGAATTATTTTAGGTATCTGTGCCGGGTTGTTTCCTGCAATCGCTCAGCCGTACATGCGAAAAGTTACAGGCGATGACGAGCTGGCAATGGGGCATTATGTAACAGTCGGTTATGCGATTTCAGGTTGGATTGGCTCGAAAGTCGGTAAACCGGAGGATAGCACGGAGAATCTGAAATTACCGGGCTGGTTAACTATGTTTAAGGATTATGTCGTAGGGGTTTCCATCACGATGATCATCTTCTTTTATATCGCAGCGATCGCAGCTGGAAAAGGAGCCGTTGAAGAGTTATCTGGCGGGGTGAATTGGTTAGTTTATCCATTGTTTCAAGGCTTAGGCTTTTCAGCAGCTCTTTATGTAATCATAACCGGAGTACGACTGTTTCTGGGAGAGATCGTCAGCGCGTTTGTTGGAATTTCAGAAAAGCTTATTCCTAACGCAAGGCCAGCTTTAGATTGTCCGGTAGTCTTTCCATTTGCTCCAACTGCGACTGTCATTGGTTTTCTGGCAGCTTATGCAGGTGGGCTAGTTACCATGATCATTATGGGACTGATTGGAACAATCGTGATTATCCCGGTAGCAGTACCTTATTTCTTCATTGGTGCAACCGCTGGTGTATTCGGAAATGCCACTGGCGGCTGGAAAGGCTGCGTGGTTGGTTCCTTTGTGGTGGGTATCTTGATTGCTGTTGGCCCAGCATTAATCTACCCAATTATGGAAAATATCGGCTTAACTGGTACATCGTTCCCAGAAACAGACTTTAATATTGTAGGGCTACTTATTTATTATATCGGACAATTATTACAAAGTATATTTTAAATAAAGAATTTGTTGGAGGAATTACTAATGAATACTATTGATAAAAAATCAATCGCGACAATACGGAACTTGACGGTAGATAGTGTCGAAAATGCAAACCATGGTCATATGGGAGCCCCCTTAGGAGCGGCGCCGATGGGCTACGAGTTGTTCCGCTATCATTTAAAGCACAACCCTAATAATCCTCATTGGTTCAATAGAGATCGCTTTGTATTGACTTCTGGTCACGGCTCGATGCTGCTCTATTCATTACTTCATTTATCTGGTTATGAATTATCAATGGAAGATATCAAACAATTTCGTAAATTAAACAGTAAAACGCCAGGGCATCCCGAAGTATTCCATACACCAGGCGTAGAAGCGACTACAGGACCATTAGGGCAAGGCTTTTCCATGACAGTCGGACTGGCGATTGCCGAAGCCCATTTACGTGAGCGGTTTAATCGAGAACAACACCAGCTGATTGATCATTTCACTTATACGATTTGTGGTGATGGCGATTTAGAGGAAGGTGTGGCGTTAGAATCTGCTGCAATCGCTGGGAAATTAGGTCTAGGCAAGCTGATTGTTCTTTATGATTCAAATGACATTACTTCAGATGGACCGTTAAGCTGTTCTTCTCATGAAGACATCCATCAAAAATTTGCAGCAATGAATTGGCAGACCCTGTTAGTAAAGGATGGAAATAACACCGATGAAGTTGCTGAAGCAATTAGACAAGCGCAAGCAGAAACAGGTAAACCAACTTTAATTGAAGTGAAGAATATCATCGGATTCGGCTCAAGTCTACAGGGGACAGAGAAAATTCATAGTAATCCAGTTGGAGCGGAAGAAGCGAAGAAAATTAAGGCAGCGATTGGTTGGGAGTACGATGAATTCTTTATTCCAGAAGAGGTAAAAGAAAACTTTGGTCAGATTATCACAGAAGGTGAGAAGCAAGAGCGAGCATGGAACCAAAGCTTTGACGACTATAAAAAGGCGTATCCAGCAGAAGCAGCTGAATTGATAAAAATGATTGAAGGAAAAACGGGGCTTCGTTCAGAAACCTTGCAATTTTTTACTGAGGAAAAGATGGCGACACGTACAGCCAGCGGAAAAATGTTGAATCGTATTTATCAAGATTTGCCTTACTTTGTAGGAGGCTCTGCGGACCTGGCGTCTTCAAACAAAACAACTATCGAAGGTCGGCCGTTTATGGATGAAGTGAACCATGAAGGACCAAACATTCACTTTGGCGTTCGAGAATTTGCGATGGCGTCAATATGTAACGGTATCACTTTGCACGGAGGATTGCGAGGCTATTGTGGAACATTCCTAGTCTTCTCAGATTACATGCGTTCAGCCATTCGTCATTCAGCCTTAATGGGTGTGCCGGTGACTTATATCATGACACACGACAGTCTGCAAGTTGGACAGGATGGGCCGACACATCAGCCAGTAGAACACCTTGCATCACTAAGAGCTATGCCAAATCTAGTCGTATATCGTCCGGCAGAAGCGAATGAAACAATCGTTGCATGGAAGTTAGCTGTGGAATCCAAAAACAGACCATTTCTTATTGCTCTAGGTCGTCACGATGTTCCAGCCATTGCTGATGTGAAGATCGAAGGAGCTGAAAGAGGTGGGTATATCCTTTCAAAAGATTCGGATACCGCGGATATTATCCTAATCGCGACTGGTTCTGAAGTAGAAATGGCTTTGAAGGCAAAAGAACAACTGAATCAGTATGCGGTCAACGTTGTTTCTCTTCCTAGCTGGGAATTGTTCGATGCTCAAAGTCAAGAATATAAAGACTCCGTCTTGCCGCCATCAATCGACAATAAGTTGTCCATCGAATTAGGATCTACCTTAGGCTGGTCAAAATATGTAGGGGCTAAAGGGAAATCAATTGGGATCGAACAATTCGGTAAATCGGGTCCTGCTAATGAGTTATTGGCAGAGTATGATTTTACGGTAGAGCGAATTGTCGAAGAAGCGTTGAAATTAATGGAGCAAAATAAATAGGCTAACAATAACCTGTGTAAATATCATGCATTGATATTTACACGGGTTTTCTTTTTCAATGCTCACTGTTTGACTAGTATGCTACCTAATTAATGGGTGGATTTTTGGTTTTTAAGGAATTGCTAGTAAGTAAATACATTTGTAGAAATGGTTAACTAGTGAATGTCGATGAATTTACTACACAGGGCTCGGTCAAAACAGGTGATTTCTTTTGCAAGCAAGACACATATGATATAGTAAGCCTGTAATTTCGTATCAGGATCTCAGTTCTACTTCCGGCTTTAGCGGGATTAGTAGAATGACATACGTGGAGAGAATCAGACTCATTTTTCCAGTTTTTGAAAAATGATTACCATAGTACGAACTAGGATCTCAGTTCTACTTCCGGCTTCAGCGGGATTAGTAGAATGACATACGTGGAGAGAATCAGATTCATTTTTCCGTTTTTGAAAAATGATTACGTTAATACGAACTAGGAGTGGAACTATGCAAACCTTAAAAGAACGGATCATCGCTAAAAGTAAGCAGCTAGGGATAGATAAAATTGGTTTTACAACCGCCGAGCCCTTCGATTATTTGGAGGAATCATTGATTGAGCAGCGCTCGTTGGGGCATACTTCTGGTTTTGAACATCAAAATATTAAAGAACGGCTGTATCCAGAAGAAACCTTTGAAGATCCCAAAAGTATCATCGCGATTGCCTTAGCCTATCCAACCAAAATCCACGAAAAAGTTCCCCGTGATGAAAAACGTGGACAATTTGCGCGAGCTTCGTGGGGCACAGACTATCACTTCATTTTAGAAGAACGACTGAAGAAGCTGATTGCCTTTATCAAAGAACAGGCTGAAACGGAACAGGTTCAAGCAGAGTGGCGCTTTACTCCACAGGTTGATACAGGTGAATTGGTGGATGTCGCAGTCGCGCAACGAGCGGGTCTGGGTTTTATCGGGCGCAACGGCCTGTTGATCACAGAAGAATATGGTTCCTTCGTGTATCTTGGCGAAATAATCACCAATATTCAGTTCGAGCCAGACCAGCCAGTGTCTAACGGCTGCGGCGATTGTACACGTTGTATTATCGGTTGTCCAACCGGTGCCTTATTAGGAGACGGTCGGATGAATGCGAAAAAATGCCTCTCTTATCAAACACAAACCAAAGGCATGATGCCAGAGCAATATCGAAAGAAAATGCGCAACGTCATTTACGGCTGTGACATCTGTCAGCTTGTCTGTCCATACAACCGTGGCAAAGATTTTCATTTTCACGAAGAAATGGAGCCAAAAGTCGATGAGGTCCATCCTAAACTAGCACCGCTGCTATCCATCTCAAATCGCGAGTTCAAGGAACAGTTCGGACACTTAGCCGGCTCTTGGCGTGGGAAAAAGCCGCTGCAGCGCAATGCACTGATCGCCCTAGCCAATCTCGGTGGGAAAGAAGCAATACCAGAAATTAAAGCCTGTCTACAGGACCAGCGACCAGTCATTCGAGGAACTGCTGTCTGGGCACTAGGTCAGCTGACTAAAAAAGCGCCTGAGGAAACGATTAGTCTTTTGCAAGAATTAAAAGAAACCGAGACTGACTCAGAAGTCTTGATTGAGATAGCCAATGTTTTGGAAAAGCTTAGTTGAGGATAATGAGATCGAACATGAATGATGTGTTCGGTTTTTTTCGAGTTGATTTCCTAGAATTTCCGCAGAAAGAATACTCTTTCTTAAATCAAGGGACTCTCAGTTCAAATTTTTATTGAAAAGGAACGATCATTATCTGATTGAAGGCTATTCAAAATTAGTTGACGATTATACAAGGTCCTGACTCTTTGATACTGAAAAATTTCTGGAATTGAATTCACCTTATCCTTTAGGTTTACGTTGTCAATCATTGATTCAAACTCCTTGATAAAAAAAAGAAATTAAATGGGGAAGTTGAGAGCATTAATTTTTATCTAAAACCTAAAACGATATGTTTTTACTGGAGACGACTCTTAGATAGGTGCCGCTTTTCCCGAAAACGCATAGAAGCTTTTAGTATAATTGGTACAAAGTTAGTTGAAAGAAGTTCATGAAGGTGCCTGCCGTTTGTACTCATGCATTCTTGATCATTTTTTCTTTTTGGAGATAGTTGGTTGAACATGATTATCCATTTATCTTGAAGGGTGCTTATCTTTATTGCGAATCTCCATGTTATATTTTTTTTGAAAGGTTTGTTTAAATTATAAATGTGAATCAAGCTAGAAATGAAAGACATTTTTAACTCGCTAATGCTAGCTATTACCGAATTGATTTAAAAAGTTAAGTAATAATCTTACGCTATTTAAAATAGTATTCAATATACTATTCAAAATTAATTTAAATACCTTTTGACAGTATTCCGTTTTTGTGTTTTAATATGTTTATCAAATAATTAGGAGTGGAACGATATGAAAAAGAGTTTTAGCGGGGGGAAAGTACTGGTTTTAGGGAGCTACGAAGTCGCACAGAAAGCCATTTGTAAGGTCATTAATTTATACGGAATGGACATCTCTGATTTTGAGTTCGTTCCATATGATAAACTTAATCAGTTTAACTTTAAAGGTTTAATTAATTCCAGTCGATATGTAGATATTTTTATTGGTCCAACACCTCACAATTGTAAGAATATCGATGGATGCACTAGTCCGTATCGCTTTTTGATTAAGCACAAAGAAGAGCTATATGCAAAGGTTCATCCACTCCGACATAGTAGTGGAAGTTTTGGAATCTCAAAAGAAACTTTTGAGAATGCATTATTGGATTCAATAAAATTTTACAGAGAGAAATCATATGCAGAAAAATGACGATCATTCGTATTTTTCGAATTTTATAAAGGAGTATATGGTATACTAGGTTTTATTTTGAGGAGATGAAAAGAAAACATGAAACATATGAAGATTGGGCAATTAAGAAGTTCATTAAGCAGAAGTTTGGACTTTGATCAAATACTATTGTTGGTTTCAGCAATATTCTACGTAATATTTAATGACTTCTCTTTAAAAAGTAAACTTCCTTTTCAGGGAAAAAAAGAGTTTATCCGCTATTTTTCAGACATCATTCACGATAGTAAGAAAAAGAAAGTTCTCTCAAGTTTGATAAAATCTATTGAGAATATTTTTGAAAAGATAAGTGATGACGATTACTTAAAAGTTTTAGAAATTAGTATTGATCAAATCACTGAAGATTCAATTGCTTCTGAAATTTATTATCAATTTGAACAGGTTGGATACACAGCAGAAGGGTCATTAACTCCTAGTATCATCAACGATTTATTAGTTAAACTAGCAGACATTAAGAAATCTGATACAGTATTAGATCCTACTGTGGGTATTGGCGGAACCCTATTTAGGGTTCTTTTACAAGAAAAAGAACAGGTTGTAGTAGGACAAGATATAAATACAGAACATGCAGCTTTTGCACAGTTGCTTTTAGAAATTAGTGGGGGAAAAAATAGTAAAGTATTTCGTGGCGATGTATTAGCTGATCCTGAATATGTTGAAGGAGGAGAGCTGATGAAATTTGACAAAGTTGTCACGGTTCCTCCATTTGGTATCCGCTTAGAAAAAACAGATTTTTTTAATGATAAATATTATCGGTTTCCTTTTGGTGAACCATCTAGATCGACTGCTGATTGGGCATTTATTAGTAATGCTGTCAGCTCTACAAAAATTGATTCTGGAAAAGTTGTTATGGTAGTTCCCAACGGGGTTTTATTTAGAGGTGGTGCTGATAAGAGAATAAGAGAGAGAATGTTGAAATATGATTTATTTGAAACAATTATTTCTTTACCACCTAAAATATTCCATAATACAACTATCCCCACTACAATTCTAATTTTTAATCGCGATAAGGATAGAAAGCGTCAGAATAAAATACAGTTCATTAAGGTTTCAGAAGCAACATGTGTGAAGAGAGGTTCAATAAATGAACTATCTGAAGAAGAAGTTACAAGTATAATTAAAACCTATCAGTCATTTATAGATGTAGAAAATTACTCTGTTGTTGTTTCAAACGATGATATTGATCCCAGTTCAATGTTAGTAGAAAACTATATTACTGATTCAAAATTTGTAATAGGGGGAGAAAGTTTCAGAGTAGATTTGAAAAAGTTTCAAACAAGCAAAACGCAAGCTCTTTCTGAAATAGCTTCAATAAGTCGTGGGTTTAATATGACTTTAGATAATGAAGCTTTAAATGGTAAGTACCGAATTTTAAAAATCTCAGATATTGATGGAGATCATATAAATTATCAAACAACATCTAAAGTAAATATTGAAGAACGTACTAAAGTAGAAAATTATGAAATTGAACATGAGGACATTATTCTATCTATTAGAGGAGCGACAACAAAGGTAGCAATCGCTGATGATCCTGATTTACCAACGATAATTAATTCAAACTTAGTACGTATTCGTGTTAATAGTAATGATTACTTGCCTGAGTTTGTCAAATTGTTTATGGAAAGCCCGGTTGGAATGGCACAATTTAATAGTTTTTCAATGGGAACTACTGTTCGTCAGCTTCCAATTGCTAAGTTGAAAGACTATAGAATTCCAAACATTCCTCTGGAACAACAATTAAAGTTTGTTTCATTTTTTAAGGAGAAAGAAAAACAAATAGAAATTGAGTTTAATCGGTTAAGAAAGGAACAAATAGAAAATAAAGATAAACTATACCAGAACATGGGAATAGAAAAACTCTATGAAAAACTGTAATGGAAAGAAGACAAGTAAAAGAAGAATTTTACTCAATTTATGATTAGTTAATAATACTTCGGAAACTAGCATTATTAATACAAGATAATCCATGAGATTACAGACTCAAAATGATAAAATACTAAAGTACGCAAATAATTGAATTTTTATTTAAAAAGGGAGTATATAAATGGGCGCAGAATTAAATCAACGTTTATTTAGTGCGGCGGATAATCTTCGCAGCAAAATGGACGCATCAGAATATAAAAATTATCTATTAGGATTGATTTTCTATAAATATTTATCAGATAAATTGTTACAACAAGTCGTGCTATTAGCCGACGAATCACTAGAGGAATATGACACACCAGAAAAGCAAACAGAGTTATATAAAGAGCTACTATCTGATGAAGACTCAAAAGAAGATTTAATTGCAACAATCGTTGACACATTGGGTTATGACATCGATCCAACCTATTTATTTAATGTATTAGCAGATCAGGCAAAACAAAATGTTTTTCAATTGAATGATTTAAACAAAGCCTTTGTGGACTTGTCTTCAAAATATGCTCAGTTCAATGGCTTATTTGACGATGTTGATTTGCAGTCGAGAAAACTAGGTTCAGATGACCAACAACGTAATGTAACGATTACTGAAGTTTTGAAGAAATTAAATGATGTTGATGTGATCGGACATGACGGAGACGTTATCGGTGATGCCTATGAATTTCTAATCAGTCAGTTCGCTTCTGAGGCTGGGAAAAAAGCAGGAGAATTTTACACACCTAGTATGGTTTCAGATATGATGGCGCAAATCGTAACGATTGATCAAAAGGATAAAAAGTTGTTTAGTGTATTTGACCCGACGATGGGATCTGGATCATTAATGTTGAATGTTCGAAAGTATTTAACTTATCCAGAAAATGTGAAATTTCATGGTCAAGAATTGAATACAACAACGTTTAACCTAGCCAAAATGAACTTAATTTTACATGGTGTAGATTCAGAAGATATGAACTTGCGTAACGGGGACACTTTGAATAAAGATTGGCCGACAGATGAACCGTATACTTTTGATTCAGTCGTTATGAATCCCCCATATTCAGCAAAATGGTCAGCAGATGCTTCTTTCTTGGATGATTCGCGCTTTAACCGCTATGGAAAATTAGCACCAAAATCAAAAGCTGATTTTGCGTTCTTATTACACGGTTATTATCACTTAAAAGAAACCGGAACAATGGCAATCGTTTTACCTCATGGTGTGCTTTTCCGCGGTGCAGCAGAAGGTACCGTCCGTCAGAAATTGTTGGAAGACGGTAGTATTTATGCAGTCATCGGTATGCCAGCCAATCTATTCTTTGGTACATCAATTCCAACAACCGTAATTATCTTGAAGAAAAACCGGACAACACGTGATGTTCTATTTATTGACGCTAGCAATGATTTTATTAAAGGTAAGAATCAAAATAAACTATCAAAAGAAAATATCGAAAAAATCGTTTCTACTTTCGTTGAACGAAAAGATATTGAAAAATATGCTCATTTAGCAAGTTTTGATGAAATCAAAGAAAATGACTATAACTTAAATATTCCACGTTATGTTGATACCTTTGAAGAAGAAGAGCCTGTTAACATGGTTACTGTTGGAAAAGAAATCAAACAACTTCGAAAGGAAAAAGAAGTATTAGAAAAAAGTCTTTTTGAAACGATTTCTAACTTGCAGGCCAGTCCAAAAAACGAGGAGTGGCTAAAAGGTGCATTAGAGGTGTTTGATCATGGAGAATAAGAAAAAGCCAGAACTACGTTTCCGTGGTTTTGATGAAGAATGGGAACAAAAATTCCTAGGCGAGTATGGTTATTTTTATTATGGGAAGAGCGCTCCTAAATGGTCTGTTACTGAAGATGCTACGATTCCTTGTGTAAGATATGGTGAATTATATACAAAATATGGAGCAAAAATAGATACAATTTATTCTCACACGAATATTCCTAAAGAAAATTTGAAATTTAGTTCTGGAAAAGAAGTATTAGTTCCGCGGGTAGGAGAAGACCCACTTGATTTTGCTAAGTGCAGTTGGCTTAGCATACCAAATGTAGCAATTGGAGAAATGATTTCTGTTTATAATACTGAAGAAGATCCACAGTTTTTTGCATATTATTTTCGTAGTAAAATGCGATATGAGTTTGCAAAGAGGGTAGAAGGGGGAAACGTTTCAAATCTTTATTATTCCTATCTTGAGAATATCCCACTTTCTATTCCTATAAAATCTGAACAAAAAAAGATTGCAATTCTATTGGAGAAAATTGATAAAACTATTACCCTTAATCAGCAAGAACTCACTACTCTAAAACAAACAAAACAAGGCTTCTTGCAAAAGATGTTTCCAAAAGAAGGAGAGAAAGTACCAGAAGTACGATTTCCAGGTTTTACTGATGATTGGGAGCAGGTTAGATTTAAAGATTTCACGAAAATTTCTCAGGGTCTGCAGATAGCAATTTCTGACCGTTTCGTAGAAGGGGGAGAAAATCGTCTTTTCTATATTACAAATGAGTTTTTAAATCCTTCTTCGACGGTGAGATACTATATAGAGGATGCTCCAAAATCTGTTATTGCTAATATTGACGATATTTTGATGACGCGCACTGGTAATACTGGAAAAGTTGTAACGAATGTGATTGGAGCTTTCCATAATAATTTTTTTAAAATTTCCTACGATAAATTGAAAACCGATAAATTATTTTTGTATTACTTATTGAATACAAAATATGTTCAAAAAGAAATAAAGGTAGGTGCTGGGGCATCTACAATTCCTGATTTGAAACATCCAAATTTTTATCGTATCAAAGTAAATATTCCGTTGGTTGAAGAACAACAAAAAATCGGCTCATTTTTCAAATATTTGGACGAAACTATCGCTCTTCACCAACATGAACTAGAACTTCTCCAATTAACCAAAAAAGCATTCTTACAGAAACTATTTGTCTAGGAGGTGTCATAATGAAAATTCCTCATCGAGAAGAAGCAGAAGTGGAACGTCATTTAATTGATGTTCTAGGTGAAGGTCACAATCAGTGGACTTTTCGACCAGAGTTAAAATCAGAAGCGGATCTTTGGCAAAACTTACGTCAAAAAATTGTTCAGAATAATTTATCTGAAATTGGTGAACATCCGCTTACGGATAAAGAGTTTGAAACGATTAAGACGGAAATTTTGTTACGTACTCAGACACCTTTTGATGCGGCGAAATGGTTAAAAGGCGAGAATGGGATTGCGCGGATTACGATTGAGCGTGAAGATGCTAGTTTAGGATCAATTTCACCAATAATTTATTCCAATCAAGATATTGGTGGTGGACTTTCTACTTATGAAGTGGTTAATCAGATTGCGAAACAAGGGAGTAGTGCGGATGCACGAGATCGTCGTTTCGATGTGACTTTGTTGATTAATGGGTTGCCGATTGTTCAGATTGAGTTGAAACAAACGACGGCTAAAGATGGTGTGTACCAAGCCTTCAATCAAATCAAGAAGTATGCGGAAGAAGGGATGTTTCGGAATAATATCTTTTCGACGTTGCAATTATTTGTCATTTCAAATGAACAAACGACGCGATATTTTGCTAATGCGATGCCGAAAGATATGCATAAGAAGTTCTTATTCAGTTGGCGGACAACGGATAATAAAAAAGTGGAGAACTTGTATGAGTTTTGTAAGCAAGTTCTGAATATACCCAAAGCTCATCGGTTAATCGCGGACTATACAATTGTCAGCGAGGATCAAGACAATAAGGTATTGATGGTACTTCATCCTTATCAGATTCATGCGATTGAGAAGCTATTTACTGCTGCAAATAAACATAAATCGGGTTTTGTTTGGCATGCGACAGGTTCTGGGAAGACCTTGACAAGTTTTGTCTCAACGAAGCTACTGGCATGAAAAACTGGGATCGATCGCACAATTATGTTGGTCGACCGAAAAGATTTAGATAGTCAGACTACCAGCGAATTTACCAAATTTGCCTCTGAATACAATACAGGCATCTCTTCTGGAAATGCTAAATCGAATAGTTTGATCGTTGGAACAGGGAGTGCAAAAGAACTAGGCGATACGCTTTTAGCTGATGCGAATGCGAATGTCGTGATTGTGACAACGCGTCAGAAATTAGATGCTGCGTTGAAATATGCTAAGAAGCAAGAAGAAAAGAACGGCACCAATCGCTATCAAAAATTAATGGGACAACATATTGTCTTTGTGGTGGATGAATGTCATCGTGCGTTAAGTGCTGAAAACATGGAAGAAATCAAAGCGTTCTTCCCACAATCGACTTGGTTTGGTTTTACAGGGACACCGATTTTTGAAGTGAATAAAAAGCAAGCGAAAGGACAGTTAGCACGGACAACGACAGATCAATATGGCGAAGTGCTACACACTTATACCATCAAAAATGCCTTAGAAGATGGTTCTGTTCTTGGGTTTCAGGTAGAACATGAGAATACGATCGAAACAACTTCATTGGATAACAAGATTCACAATGAGTTAAGTAAAGTTGAAAAATACATGGATTATTCTCCTGAGCAAATCAATCTAATCGTTGATAATATGAATCCTATTAAGAAGGAAAGTTATATTGAGCCAGCGATCTATGAAAATGATGAACACATTCAAAAAGTGATTCATAAAATCTTCCGTCCCAATAATGCTTACACAAAATTTGATTTTCGAAATGGTCGTCCAACCAAATCAGCGATTCTGACAACCAGTTCCATTCAAATGGCGAAAAAGTATTACCAAGCAATTAAGGAAATGATGAAAGAATCAGATTGGATGAAACGGGAATACCCGAACCAACCGATCCGTGAAGGTCGTACGATGGATGATCCAGATTTTCCACGAATTGCGATTACGTATTCCTTAGATGAAAATAAGGATAACGCCAAAGTGCAACAAGAGGAAATGCAGAGGATTATCAATGATTACAATGCCTATTACGGTACCGCTTGGAATTTAGCGGAGATTGAACGTTACAATGGCGATATTAATAATCGTCTGGCTCGAAAAAAAGCGGAGTTTAAGCAATTCGGTCGCCACATTGATTTAGTCATTGTTGTCGATCGGTTGCTAACCGGTTTTGATGCACCGACGATTCAAACATTATTTGTTGATCGAAACTTAGAGTATGCTGGCTTGATCCAAGCTTTTTCCCGTACTAATCGAACTTATCCTGAAAAGACTAAAGGGTTAATCGTGACCTTTAGAAAACCGAATACAATGGAAAAGAATGTTGAAGATGCAACCATACTTTATTCTAAATCCAATGAAGAATCTTCTCTAATTTATCCAACATATAATGAATCAAAAAAACGTTTCAAAAAAGCCTATCGAAAACTACAAGAATTTACATTTGTACCAGGTGTTAGTGAAGATACGCCATTGGAAACACGTGTGGATTACGTAAAAGCTTTTCAGGAAATGAATAACTCCTATGAAGCATTGGTGACTTATGATGAGTACAATGAGGATATCATAAGTTCAGATTCTCTGAAAAATCAAGTTTCTATTTTGGAAGAACAAGTGGGTGTTTATCAGACGGTAAAGGGCTCTTTAATTGATGAAGTCCCTGGTGGTGTAGAAAAAACGGATCTTTCATCAATCGAATTTTACAGTGATAATTCAATCAAGTTATACGATATTGATTCTTCATATATTGATCAGCTTCTAGGGACCTATGCAGCCAATAGTCCAGACGTTCGTGAAGAAATCGAAAAAGCTCTGAAAAAATTAAACAAAACCGAATGCGTTAAAGATGTGTATCGTCAGATTCTGAATGCGTTTGATGAAGAACAAATTGAGCCGAATGAAGATATTTTTGTGGTTAAACGTCATTACTTTACTCAAGCAATTGATCAAATCGTTGGTCAATTTGCTGAGGATTGGTTTGTTTCAGGTGATGAACTCCAGTCTTCAAGAGTGCAATATATCATTGGTGAAGATCCGATTCCAAATATCAAAGGAATTATTGAGAGTAAAAATTTTGAAGGGTATAAATCGCTAAATTCAGAAGCTAAGCCATTCAAATATCCACAAGATATGAAACGTGCGTGGCGTGAGGTTCTTGATGAAGAGTTGATCCCGTTGGAAGACGAGTTGAGGTAAACTAGATTTTAATGCTTAGCATTTTTAGAAAAGTATAATATAAAGCCGTGTAAGGACCAGACTAATTACAGTTGTGTGGGTATTACACGGTTTTTATTTATCCAAATTAATTTCAAGAAACGAATAATCTAAAGGTAGACAAGAAACACTAACCTGTATTTACCCATTTATAAAAGAGTATCTAAAGATTTTGTTATAGATCATCCCAAGAAATAAACTTTACTTTTTTAATTCCAAGCTTAGTAACGGTTTCTCTAAAAAAGTCAATGTCTTTAGAATCGTAGTAAGTGATATACCAAACGACGTCACTATTAGTAAGTTCTAAAATTTTTTTGAAATAAGGTATATCTATTTGATTCATTGAATGTCCTAATATATAAACATGTGTAATTTTTTCTAAACTATTTTTATTAAAAAAGGTTTGGTTTTTATTGATAATATTCGATGTTTTTTTTTCAGTTCTATTAAAATATCTTTTGATGTACTTCTCATTTACTGAATTAATACCATATTCTTCGCTATAGTAGATATTATAAAGTTCATTATGTCCCATAATTAGTTTTCTTGGAAGCGTTCCATGAATATGAAGAACGTCAGGTATATTGTATATTTGTTCCAAAGTTAGCGTATAGTTAAAAGATAAAAAGAGATCAGTTGCACTAATAATTTTGTCTATTTTTTCTTTCTTTTCCACTGCATTTAAAATGTAATTGATTTCCTTTATCCATGAAGTAAGATACGTATTTATATTCATACCAAATTTTAGCATCTCTTCAATTTCCGCATCTGGCTCTCCGTTATAGTCAATTGGAGAATCCCAGTCTCTATATTCCTCAACCAATTCCAAAGGATCAAAACTGCCTATTATAGCTTCTAATTCTGCCCAATTATAGTTTTTATGGGCTACGTCAATTGAAAAATGAGATATGGAATATTTTCTTATTGCTTTAATGAGTCCCTCATAAACATCTAGATAATTACTTTTTAGAAACAAAATAAATTCTCTATAGTTAGTGAGAAGACCATGGTACAGGTCAAATCCGTTACCGATAATAATAAGTTTCATTAATTGGGATCCTTCTTTTTGATCATTTTACCACAAAGGTAATTAAATAGTTTTTAATATGGATTTCAATGTAGAATCGAATTAATTATTGAGATTGAAGATACGCATTTTCTAAAATATTTAAAAAATATTTTTAAATCGAAAAATAAACAAGTAAAGTAACTAATGTTCTTGAAAGGGCTTTTATTAATGAGCGGTTCATGTTTTAATAATAATGATAATTATTATTTTATAGGAGGGTGAACATGGAGAAGAAGCGTTTTAAGATGTATAAGAAGAAAAAAACGTGGGTTGTAGCACCGATCGTCTTCTTTGGATTGTTGGGTGCTTCGGTATTTGCGACGGACGAGCAGGCTGTCTACGCGGATGAAGTTGGGAAGGAACGGGTGGTTCAGGTTGTCGAGCCGGAGCCGGCAGCGTTGGAGGAAGCTGCTCCAATAACCGAGAATCAAGCCAATGATGCGCAAGGAGAAGTTGCGGAAACACCACCGGCAACTGAAACAAGCGATTCAACAGAACCGACAGAGCCAAGTAAACCTGCTGAAACGGAAGGCACAAGCGAAACGACTGAGCCAGAGGTTCCGAAAGAGGAGCAAGGTGAGACAACGAATACGCAGCCGAAGGATCAAGAGGAAACGACGGATTCTACGGAGGTAGACGAAGGAAAAAAAGAGGACACTACAGCTTCTGATTCTACAGAAGTGATTGAAACACCAACGGTAGATAGTAGCAGTAAAGAAGAGCCAGTCAAGGATGAACCTGTAAGTAATAAGGCTGCAGCTGCGACCACAACAACACAGCCAAAAGTAGCTGCGGCAGCACCAAAAGCAGCGACTACTGCTGCGCCGAAAGCTGCGGCCAAGGCTGCTCCAGCGCAAACGATCGCGATTTACCGTGTGTATAATCCCAACTCTGGTGAGCATTTGCATACGATGAATGTCCATGAGAAGAACTATCTGGTGAAGCTGGGCTGGCGCTATGAAGGGATCAGTATGCGGGTGCCATTGACAGGTAGACAGCTGTTTAGAATTTATAACCCGAATTCTGGTGAACATTTCTTTACTCTAGATGCCAAAGAGCGAGACCATTTGAAACGTGTTGGATGGCGTTATGAGGGGATTGCTTGGCACACGCCTTGGGCTGGAATGCCGATGTATCGGGTATTTAATCCGAATTCAAGAGGTGCGGGTTCTCACCATTATACGATGCTGCTGAGCGAACGGAACCACCTATTGAAGCTGGGTTGGCGCAATGAAGGGATTTCTTGGTACACCTTAGGCGGCGCGCAGCCGATCGCTCCGGTTGAACGGACATTGAATGTGCCATATGTGAGTCAATATGTACCTGTATTTAGTCCGTGGGGTTGTGCCGGGGCTTCCATGACGATGCTGCTGAGATACAAAGGAAAAACAGTCGATCTGAAATATGTTCAGGACAATTTGCCAATGTATCCGAATGATAAAGGCGGTCAAAAGGGGAATGTATACACTGGCGCCGGCTTTGGCTGGGTAATCACCCCAGATTCCTTAGCGAATTATGCCAAAAAATGGTACAAGAATGTCTCAAACATCAGCAATGTCAGCACCCAAAACATCGTAGATCGCATCATCAATGGCAATCCGGTGCTGTACTATGGCTATTCTTCGTATCAAGCGAATACGATCCGCAATCACTGCAAGGTCATCGCAGGCTATAAGGACAATAAATTCTTGGTCTACGATCCGTTGTACTATAGCGCAAACGCGAAGGCTGGATCAGGCGGTCCCAATAAGACCTATGACCGAGGCGCGATGGCATGGGTATCAATTACCGACTTTGCCAAGGAATGGGACGGCCGAGCGATTGGTGTTAGCTAAGATCAGGGGCTATGTGCTTCTTGATTGCTGAAACTGACGGAAAGTAGGATCGAAACTTAGGAGGTTAGACAGTTAGGGCTGTTTGACCTCTTTTTTTGATGGTCTTATTAAAAAAGAATACCAAAAATCAGAATAATTTTGTAAGGGTTTTCATTATTTTATCCTTCAATAAAGCTTGATATGACAGTGATTAGCAGTTGAAAATCATTATTATTTATTTCAAATTAATTTTTTGGAGTGTAAAAGACGTGACAAATGGCGTATTTTGTTGGTGTAGATATCTCAACTAATAATGACTAAAATCTAACTCGAAAGGAGGAAGATGTTTGATCGAACATGGATTAAGCAACCAGCAATTATTCAGACTCTCCCGTCGGACATTGGAGAACCGTATTCGCCATTTTTACCAACAAACAAAAGATGAGAAGGCCACCATCGAAATGTTGATTACACTGCAGGTAAGGGAAGAATTGTGTGAGGCGGATTTTTCAAATATCCTACGAGGAATGGTTCAACATATCTTTTTAAAAACACGATCTACCGCCGCGATGCGACGCTATTATTTATATTTTACAGATTATTTCGGCAAAAAAGACTGGCAATTATTGTCAGTGAAATTATTTCCAGCACAAACATTTATCGTGGAAAAGCTTGAGCAGCTCTATACCCAAGTGATCAAAAGACCCTTGGCAGGATTAGCTGAATCATGACCGTACCGCGAGAAAGGAAGGTGAAAAAATAAAAAGAAAGGATTGAACGAAATGATACGAACTTTTACATTAGATGCAGAATTCGCGGATAGTGATGGCAAAGCGCGCCATCTCCGCTTAAAAAACGTTGATCCAACCAAAACGGCGGATCAAATCAAGACAGCCTTGACTAAATTAACCAAGCTTGACCTGTTTGAGAAAGACGGGGTCGGCTTATTTAAAGAGGTGCGCCACGCGACCATTATCGAAAAGATCGAAGAAACGATCTTTGATAAAAGAATCAATGAACAAGCAGATTCATTAAGGAAAGGTATGGAGACTAAGACGGTGCCATCACCAGTAAATGCGGAGGTGCAGGCACAAAAGCCTAAATCTGCGCCAACTTTAGCGACTCCTCAGATTCCCAAAGATTTGACCCTTATGGAGGAGCGTCCTGAACCGGGCGTGTTGATCCAGACGATCGGATTACCGAAAGGGTGTGATCCTTGGTCTTTGAATGAAGAACAAGCCTTTAGCTTAATACTGTCCTGCATGCCAGCAGGGGCATCACTATTAAATATCGAAGTCGACGATCAGTCCGTGCCGGCGCGACTGATTGTTACAGAGGCGATTGAGGATAAGGCGGTTCAGACGGAATCCTCGGATATCGACGAATCGCCGCCAGAAAAAACGAAAAGAAGACGAAAGCGACTCATTGACCGCATTCGCAAACGAGAATAGCGGATGAATGTCGCCTCATCAAAAATCCAACGTTGGTATGGGGCGGATTGAAAAAACGAAATATTAGGATGTAGTAAAATTTTTAGCCCGCTATCCTGTGGGCTATTTGTCGTGAAGCTGATAAGGAGTGAAGAAACGATGGAAGGAGAATAATCATCTGTATTCTGTTAGATAGAAAGAGGAGTCAACGATTCAAAAACCGTTGACTCCTCTCTTTTTATTCTGCTATTTCGTATTTGAATACGCCGTTGTTTTCGTAGTTTTCCAATTTCACATCGGATAGGCGACGTTCAAAGAAGGTACGCTTATTGCCGTTTTCATCGTATTTGTCAGGCAAGATAAGGGTTGGCTCGCTGTCTGGCACTGGTTGCGACAATTGTTCTTTTAAGGCATCGATATGGCGATCATATACATGGGCGTCGTCGATACACCAGTGCATCGTCCCAAGTTCGAAGCCTAGTTGATCCGCGATCAGGCGATGCAACACAGCGTATTGATAGGTGTTGAAAGGCTGACCTAGCGCCATATCGGCTGAGCGTTGCTTCACGTGGAGATCAAGGACACCGTTATTGACCTTCCAGTTCGTTGCCCATACACAAGGCTCTAGAGTCATTTCGTCTAGATCATCTACATCCCACAGGCTGGTCATGATGCGACGAGAGCCGGGATTGTTTTCCAACTGATGCAACACATATTCCACCTGATTGAGCTTTTCTTCATGATCGGGCAGCTTACGGCATTTTTTCGCTAATTGGAAGCCGTATGCCTTGCCGATAGTATTATTTTCATCAGCCCATTCGTTCCAGACTTTACATTTATGCTCCTGAAGCCAAGTGACGTCGTTGGATAATTCTTGCCAGATCCATTCCAATTCGACTAATGGCGTCTTTTGGAAGACACGTTTTGATTTCAAGATAGGGATCCCATCGGCCGGGGTGATCTTGAAGTTGACCCCTTGAATGAAACGAGTAGGTGCGGGGCTGCCGTCCGCGTATTTTGCGCGAACCAAGGCAGGATCTTGATCCGTGCCGTTTTCAATAATATCCATGACGATGTCGCGATAAATTTTGTCGAAGCCAGTATATTCAGTCACAAGAATTCTCCTCTGTTTGCTTTTTTCTGAGTTTAACACATTTGGAGGAAATATTGGATTAAAAATTCTTTAGAGGAGTCATCATGACTGTAAATAAGCATTCTGAGAACCTGATAAATGCTATTTAGCAAACTTAGTCGTAACTAACTTAGTCATGACTAAGTAAACGATCTAATATGACAAATTTAGGAGGCTGCTAATACAGACAGGTTTTCTGCTCAATCAAGTGTGATACAATAATTGACAAGTGTTACAAAACTGAAGGAGCGGGTAAAAATGGAAAAGAAGCTATTTTTCTTTGATATCGATGGGACATTGACGGATCGAAGGACGGGGCAGGTGGTTCCTAGTGCGAAGCGGGCACTGGAGTTACTGGAGGAAAACGGTCATTTTGTCTCAATCGCGACCGGGCGAGCGCATTATAAGAGTCGGAAATTACTGACGGAGCTTGGATTGGAGAATATGGTGTGTTCCGGCGGTATGGGTGTGGTTATTAACAATAAATTGGTGAAAAATACGCCATTGGATAAAGAGGAAGCGTTGGCGGTGATCCGCCAAGCCGAGGAAAAAGGCATCGGTGTCCTTGTTGCGATAGATGATTCGGAGAAGGTCTATGCCAAGAATGATTTATTTAGAGAACAGGTAGGGCCGAGACAGGAGCCGACGGAGTATTTCATTGACCCGGCATTTAACGTGGAGGAAGTGGATATTTTCAAGTTCTATTTGGCATTGCCTAAGGAGCAGGATCATTTGATTCCTGAACCGAAGAATTTTGCCAAGCTGCGCTTTGTTCCAGAGTATACGATGTGCCAGCATGACAACAAAAAGCAGGGTATCCTCGATGTGCTGGATTACTTTGATCGGCCGCAAAAGGATGTCGTTGTGTTTGGCGATGATGTGAATGATTTGGTCATGTTCGATAAAAGCTGGACCAGCATCGCGATGGGAAATGCGGTAGATGAGCTGAAGGAACGAGCTGATTATGTGACGGATCGCAATGTGGATGACGGGATCTATAACGCCTGTCGGAAGTTCGGCTGGATTTGATTTATTTTGAAATGATCACTCAAGAGAAAAGAGGAAAGCGGGATGAAAAGCGGAGAGTTCTACCAGAAAATTGAACAGCGGTTTATTCAATGGGGGCAGGCGCAGGACGATGTTCACGTTGCTTATGTAGCTGGTTCTCGGGCAAGAAAAGATCATGGTGCAGATGAGTATTCTGATCTGGATATTCAAATGTACGTGGATGATCCGAAGCGTTATCTTGATACCAGCAGCTGGATTCAGCAATTAGGAAAACTAAACACGGCAATACCCTTTCAAAATGGCGGTGGTGGTTTGGAATGGCTGACGCTTTTTGAAGGCGGTTACCAGGTTGATTTTGTGATCGATTCGCTGACGACGTTTCAAGCACAAACCGAGCGGGATGTTCCACTAAAATGGTTTTGTCGTGGTGCACGGGTGCTCTTTGACAAGACTGGTGACGCGGGGCGGCTGATACCTCAACATTTTGAGCACTCTGGTTCGTCCACAATTTCAGCTGAAAGCTTTGACTATACCGTAAACATGTTTTGGTTCCTAGCGATTTATTTAGCAAAGCAGATTCTGCGGAAAGAATTGTGGACCGTCAAGCTGCGGGAAGCGGAATGCAAGCAGGTGCTGCTGCAAACGATTGAATGGTATGAAAAAATGGTTCACGGCGATGACTATGATACATGGCATGCCGGTCGTTTTATCTATGAATGGGTGGATAAGGATATTTTTGACCAATTGAATGGCGTGTTTGGCAGATTCGATGCGGAAGACAGCTGGCGTGCGCTGCAGGAGACGATGTCATTATACGAAGGTCTGTCACGCAAATTAGCGACCCATTATCAGTATGCTTATCCGGAAACCCTGGTAGCTGAGGTGAAGCAGTGGTTGGAAAACCACGGGGGAAATTTGGGTAATAAGAATTGAATAATCAGTGTTGAAAAGGTATCGCATAAAATCGATGCCTTTTTTCAAATTACTGGGTTAGTTTTACATTTACACCCGATTATTTGGTAATTTTATCGACAGAATGGATAAAACAACCTATGAAGCATAATCAAATAGACAATAAATACTAAACGCCCAATCGATCTGGAGTCGATTGGGCGTTTTTTACATACTTACTTCATCGGCAGCTTAATCTGGAACACCACGCCTCTTGGCTCCCAATCTCGCACCGTCAGCTTGCCTTTGTGCTGGCTGATGATCTGCTTGGCGATAGCGAGGCCGAGGCCGTAGCCGCCGGTTTCTTTGGAGCGGGAGCGGTCTTCGCGATAGAAGCGTTCGAAGATGTGCTTCTTGTCTTCGTCACTAATGGAAGGCCCATTGTTTTTGACTTCGATTAGCCAGTTGTCGCCGGAAACTTCCGATTGCAGGACAATTTTTTCTTTGGTATCGGTGTATTTCAAGGCGTTATCCAGCAGGATCACCAGCACTTGATGGATACGTTTCTCATCGATCATCATGGGCTGATCTGCGAAATTTTCCAAGATGAACTGTTTTTCGTTCATTTCCGCGATTTCCTGGAAGGGCTGAGCCAATTGTTGAATGAAGACTTTCGGTTCGATGGCTTCTTTTTGTAAAAGCAGCTGGTTGGAATCGCTGCGAGCTAAGGTCAATAGGTCTTCAGTCAAGCCCTTCATTCGTCGGGTCTCATTCAGGGCTTGGGCAATCGGTTCGGATTCTTCCAAAATCGTATGATCCGGTTTAGTGAACAATTGCTGCAGACTATTTTGGATAATCGCCAGCGGCGTCCGTAATTCATGGGAGGCATTTTCGACAAATTCCTGCTGCTTGCGCCAAGAGTTCATGATTGGCTGCATATTCATTTTTGAAATGTAAAAGCTTAAGCCGATGGAAAGCAGCCAGAAAACGATCATACACAGAATAAGCGTTGTCTCGAAGGTTTTCATGGAATCGACGATCTGATTCGTATTGGCTAAAAATTGAATATAGGCAATTCCGTCTGCTTTTTTTTCTTTATCCGCCGCAATCGTGTAGGAGTGAAAGGCCAGCTTCTCATCGGAATCAGAAGAATTTTCTAACTTTAGCGACTGAATCGTGTCCAAGTTCTCCTTGTCTAAGGTTAGATACTCCAGTTCAGTGAAGCGTCCCCCCAGAACATCCTTATTCAAAATTTCCCCGTGCTCTGACCATAAAATGATCTGAGTATTGAAACGGTTGTTTCCGCCAGGGCCCTTATCCATCTTCTGCTCGTCAGGTATTTGAGCGAGGAAGGGGTTGTCCTGCTGGTAACGATTGATCTCCATCTCAATCAAATGATCATTTTTCGCCATTTGTTCTAATGAAAGGTCTGTTTGGCGATAGGCTGAGCTTTGGAGCAGCTGCAGGGTAATGAAGCCCAACAGCAGGAAGATTCCCGCAAAGGCGCCTGCATTAATCAGGAAAAATTTTAAGCGTTGTTTTCGTGTTATTTCCGTGTTCATTGCATCAATCCTTTTGTAAAATATAGCCGACATTCCGTAGTGTTTTGAAGTACTGATCGACACCGGCCGGCTTGAGATGTTTTCGTAAATGGCTCATGTAAACTTCTACGACTGTAATGGTCGTATCTGAATCGAAGCCCCAGATCCGATCGAAGATTTGCTCCTTGGTCAGGATCACACCTTTATTTTGGATGAAGTAGACCAGCAGATCGAATTCCTTTCCTTGGATCGGCAGGATTTCTTCCTCTACAGCGACTTCTTTTGTTGCGAGGTTGCAGGTAATATTTTTATACATCACCTGATTTTCGGCAAACAGTCCCAACGAGCGCTTTAGTAAGGCTTTGACACGCATGATCAGCTCTTCGCGATAAAAGGGCTTGGTTAAATAGTCGTCCGCGCCTTTTTGAAAACCGGTCACCTTATCTTCCAGACTATCCTTGGCTGTTAAAATCAATACGGGTGTCTGGATATTTTTTTCTCGCAAATCTGCTAAGACCTCATAGCCGCTTTTACCTGGCAGCATCAAATCTAGCAAAATCAGATCATACACGCCGCTCTCTGCTTCGAACAGTCCTTCTTCGCCATCGTACACTTGAGTGATTTCTCCTAAGTCTGACAAGATTTCTTTGATGTTATCAGAAAGTGTCACTTCATCTTCTACTATTAATAGGTTTATCATATTTATTCCCCTTATCTTTATTCCTCCTTCAGTTTACCATGCTTTCCTAAATCAACCTTAAAACTTTTTATCTCTCGCTTAAGCTTCGGTTAAGCCAGCTTGACTATTCTACAGGCAGACAAATGAAGGAGGAACCATTATGAACTATATCAAACGGGCGATCCAAAGCCTTTGGGCAAAGAAAGGGCGCAGCATTTTAATGATCGCTGTCTTTTCAGCCATATTAATCTTTGTGCTGGCGGGGTTAACGATCCGCAGCGGCGCAGACTTAGCGACCACAAACGCGAAAAAGAGTGTCGGAGCGACGGTCACCTTATCGACGAATCGGGAGGCGATGTTTAAAAATGCCGAATCAGATTCTGATGGGGAAAGCAGCCGACCAGATCCCGGAAGCTTCGAACAGACGCCGGTCAATCTGAGCGATGCGGAAAAAATCGCGAAACTAGCCAATGTCAAATCGTATTCCTTTGAGGCAAGTACCTCCGCAGATAAAAGTACAGGGATCACACCGATATCTAGTGACAGCGACAGTGACGAGGAATCTTCTGATGAGCAGGCAGCTGGCTTCGGTGGACAGGGTGCACCTGGCGGGATGAGCCAAGGGGATTTTCAGATCAAAGGCGTTTCAGAAAGCAGCTCTTATAGTGAATTCTCAGCGGGAACAGCTAGCCTCGTAAAAGGGGAAGCCATTACGGCTGAAGATGAAGGAACCAACAATGTTTTGATCGAACAAAGTCTAGCAGAGGCCAATGATTTGAGTGTTGGTGATAAATTCAAGATCAAAGACAGCGACGACAAGGATGTCGAAGTGACGATTAAAGGAATCTACAAAACCAGCAGCTCAGGAGACAGCATGGGGGCACGCTTCAACTTTATGAACCCATCAAACACGATCTTTTCTTCTTATACCATGGTGAGCACCTTGACTGGTTCAGATGGAAAAACCATCGATTCGGCTGTTTACAACTTGGATGATCCAAAGGAAATGGACAGCTTCGTGAAGAAAGCCAACAAGCTGATCGACACAGATACCTTCAGCTTAGAGACTAATGATCAAATGTATCAGCAAATGCTGCAGCCATTGAACAACGTGTCAAGCTTTGCCAAAAACATCGTGATCCTAGTAGCCGCAGCCGGCGTGATCATCTTGACGTTGATCATCATGCTTTCGATTCGAGAACGGAAATATGAAATCGGCGTCCTACTCTCATTAGGCGAATCACGGATGAAGGTGATTTCTCAATTTTTCGTTGAAATTTTTGTCTGCATGGTCTTTGCCTTAGGAATCGCAGCAGCCAGCGGGAACGTTGTCGGAAACGCCGTAGGAAACCAGCTACTAAGCCAGCAAACCACCTCGCAAAAAACGGATAGTCAGGCAGATGCCGCAGATAATGGCGGCCCTGGACAAGGACAAATGCCAGGAGGCGGCAATGGCGGACCTCGTGGCGGCGGTCAAATGAGCGGTAATCCATTCACTCAAACAGAGGAAATCCAAGACTTAAACATTTCTGTCCAACCGATGGAAATTCTCAGTCTGGCAGGCATTGGCTTAGGCATCAGCCTATTCTCGATTGTCCTATCATCGGCAGGCATTCTGCGGTTGAACCCGAAAAAGATTTTGATTTCGTAAGCGAATAGAAGAAGGAGGAAGTATTTATGACACTATCAACAAAGGATTTAGGCTACTGGTATGAAAATAGCGGTCCATTATTTGAAAACGTGAATTTGACATTTGAAAAGGGCAAGATGTACGCGATTTTAGGCACTAGCGGGTCAGGGAAGACGACGTTTCTGTCCCTGATCGCAGGCTTAGATACACCCAAAAGCGGAGAAATTCTCTATGAAGACACTTCGTTGAAAAAAATCGGTTTGCGAGAATACCGTCGTAAAGATGTATCCATCGTCTTTCAAGCCTACAACCTGCTGCCGTATTTATCGGCTGTGGACAATGTGGTGACAGCGATGGAGATCGCCCAAAGCCAGCAGGCAGACAAAAAGGCCTATGCGCTGGCGAACCTAGAAAAAGTCGGCATCACCAGAGAATTAGGGGAGAAAAGAGTGACGCTGCTATCTGGTGGGCAGCAGCAACGGGTCGCGATCACACGGGCTCTGTGCTGTGAGCATGACCTGATCGTCGCGGATGAACCAACCGGAAATTTAGACGAAGTGACTTCAGGTGAGATCGTCAATTTGTTTCAGGAAATCGCTCATAAGCAGAAAAAATGTATTGTTTTAGTTACCCATGAACAGGAGGTGGCGAAGGCCTGCGATGTGGTCTATGAGCTGAAAAATAAAGAATTTAGTCAGGTTTCCTAGGAAGGAGGAAGCGCGTGAAGGGATATTTTAAGAGAACGACTTTTTTTATCGGATTGATAGTTTGCCTAGCAGGATGCGGTGTAAGCGGCACGGTGTCCAATGAGACAGAGCCGGAAGAGCTATCGGTCACACTGAATGAAGAGTGGCAGGAGGATCAAAGCGAAAAAGAAAAGGAATATCAAGAACTGCTGAAAAGCGGCGATTACAATGCAGACAATATCTATGCCAAGGTCGATCCTTACGATGCCAGCCCGCTGTCAGCACTGCTGCTTTTCCAGACAGAAGAAGCAATGAAGGTAGAAATTTCAGTGGCTGGCAAGGACGATGAGAGTACAATCAAAAATAATTTTGATGACTATACGACAGACCATAGTATTCCCGTTTTAGGCTTATATGCTGATACGGACAATGAAGTAACGGTGAAGCTGACGAATGAAGCAGGTACCAGCATGGAGAAAAAGGTAACGATAAAAACAGGAGCGTTAGCGAAATCCATCGCTGATATCGAGGTCAATGACGCCGATACGGAAAAAATGGCGCTAGGAGACAGTGAACTGACCTTTGTGGTTCCAAGTACGAAACGTGCCTATGCCTTTGATGCAAATGGCGATGTTCGCTGGTATTCCACCCGCTACAACAGTCATATTTTCAAAGAATTAGCCAATGGAAATCTGCTATATCTTACAAAAGAAAGCAATGACGCCGATACCTACAATGTGCTGCTAGAGACGGACTACTTAGGAAAAATCTACAACCGTTACGATTTTTCCAGCTCTAGCGCCTCCAACGATACCGGTAAAAGCGAAGGTGAAATGACTGTGATCCATCATGACGGCATCGAGCTGCCGAGCGGCAACCTGCTCTTGACGGTCAATGACGGCAGTAACTACATTGAAGACACGATGATCGAATTAAATCGTGAAACAGGGGAGATCGAGAAAACGATTGATTTAAAGGATATCTTACCAGAATCCTTTTACGAAGAGTATGATTCAACCAGTCGTGAGGACGGCAAGATCGATTGGTTCCACCAAAACTCAGTAGAATACGATGAGGCAGATGACAGTATTATTATTTCGGGGAGGCATCAAGATACGATTATGAAGATTGATTATTCCACGAACGAGATCAAGTGGATCATGGGCGACAGCAGCGGCTGGCCTGAGAGCTATCAGAAATATTTCTTAGACGGCGACATCAAAGCCAGTGGCGGACAACACGCCGCGATCGTCCTGCCCGATCAGGATGACAACGCAGAGACTACGGATATCCTGTATTACGACAACAATATCTCCGTCACTCGCGGCGACGAAGCCGACTCCGAAAAATACTCTGAGGCTCGGCAAGTCCGGATCAACGAAGAAGATAGGACGATCGAAGAAGTATGGACCTTCGGCGAAGACCTAGGGGAAGCCTACTTCACCAAAATTATCGGAAGCGCCCGTTATCTGACCGATAACGGCAACCGCCTAGTCAACTTTGGCTACCGTGAGGAAGGGAAGACCAGCTCGATCATAGAGGTGACCGAAGATGGCGAGACCGTGCTGGATGTTGATTTAACAGACTTTCCAACGAGCGCTTGGGCATATCGAGCAGAACGATTCTCGCTCTATAATGACAATTGGACGTATCAGTTAGGGTAGAGACAGGTAAAAATTTTATGAGTAGAGATGACTTTGGATTTCTGAATAAGGAATCCAAAGTCTTTTTTTGAATAATTTACAGTAAAACGAATTAAAAACTTTAGAAAGTTTTCTTTAGCATGTACAAAAAAAGAAATCAGAATCAAGTATTAAGAGTCCCATACTCCATGTATCTCCTCTTTATTACGAAGTATTTGTCAGCTTTAAGAGATATTTAAATGGAACTCCTCAGCAAAATTCCGAAAATAGGAAGTGATTCAAACCAAATGCAACATCCAAGTTGAAGGGGATTTGTGAAATAGGAACGACGCTGTTCTGCAAAAAAAACAATAACTTTTCTAATGTAAAATAAAAAACGTTTGCGTATCTTTATTTTAATTATACTTTTGTTATTTAATGGAGCTTTTAGAAAAATTGAATCTATAATAAAAATCTGTTTATCCGGTAGATATTTTGTTATATTTTTCTTTTTGAAATTGGTTGATTTTTATTAAAAAGAATGTTTTAATTATAAATGTGAAGGCTATCATAGCTTGTATTAAAGCTTTATTGTTTTAGAAAACTAATACAATACTTCGGGTGGATAGTTATTTTTTGCTTTATATTTTTTTGTGTAGGATGATTTATTTGATTGGTCAAATGCATTTTTATGTTGTGTTAAGGATATTTTTAATATGATTTTTAAAAATTATAAATAACAAAAGTGTGGTGATGGATCAAAGCGATTAGATGGTTATGCTGGTATTCATGTAGTATAAAAAATTTTTAATAAGGAGACAAAATTATGAAGAGAAATAGTTATCGAAAAAAAACGGTGAAGGTCTTAGCGGGACTAATAACCGTATCTAGCTTAGGTACGGCAGCCATTAACAGTGTTCAAACGGTATTTGCAATACCTGTTGAACAAACTTCAAAAGCAACGGAAGTAGAAGTTTCAACCTTCGAGGATTTAAAAAGCGCGTTAGAAGAGGACAATGGAATAACCTCGGTTAAATTTTCTGCGAATATTGAGGCAACTGGCGGGATTGCAATTAATAAGAATAAAGCGAGTCTCTCTATCGATTTGCAAGGACACACATATACAGATGTAAATTCAACGAGTCTGTCTAATACAATCCATTTAGCGACAGAAAGCGCAACGAAGACAATTTCCATCAAAAATGGCGCAATACAAGGAAAAAACTATTATGGTCCGGTTTCAGTTGCCGATAGTTTTGCTGGGGTTACTCTAAGCTATGAAAATATTACCTACACTGGTCCGCAAATGATTTATAACCAACAGGGATATGTGTCCTTTTCAGGCAGCAGTAAAATCAATATCAAGGACGTGGGCTCTGCTTCTCCTGTACAAGAGTTTGCTCAAGTAGGAGGTGTGACGATTTCCGGTGAGTTTGATTTAATGCACGAAAAAAATACACTTTCGACCTTTAGCTTCAATGGTGGAAATATTGGCGTTCCTTACTTAGTGATTGATAATGACGCCAAAGTAACGATTACGAATGAAGATGATTGTGTGTTTAACAACGCCAATGATTCGCTAGATTTAATTATCAAGCCGAATGCGGATGTAACAATAAATAGTGCAAGTGAGCTGACAGATGTGAATGGGTTTGGTGATTTAACCGTACAAAGCAATGCTGCACTTACAGTAAATAGACAAACAGAGGCACATGCTACTGAAGCGACTGTAGATATCGATCGCCTGCTTGAAGTAAATGAAGGAGCGAGCTTCCTTGTAAATCACGGTGCGAATGGAACAGGAGATGTCCTGCATTTCGCAAAAGATAGTGTGGTTGAATTCAATAGCCCTAAAAAAATCGAATTAACCTCAAAAGTTGGCAACCTTGCGACTAATTTCCCAGAAGCTGGAACGATGAAGATTCAAGCTGAAAAAATTAGTGGATGGGAATCAAGCACTATTGAAACGCCCGATTTTTCAGTAAATGAGCCGGTTGATGCGATGTTAGGAATGGACGGTGGCAAGATTAGTCATGTGATTTACTCAAACATCCCAGATTTACAAGCAAAAATGACCTATAACGATCCTTACAAATTACTTATCGAAACACCAGAAGTGATTGTCCCAGCGCCTGTTTTGAATGTGGTGAATGACAAGGATAAGCAATTGACGGGATTGGGTGAAGCAGGTGCTACAATAAATGCATTTATCAACGGACAGCTACTCGGTACTACTACTGTAGGTTCTGATTTAAGATGGACAATGCCGATTAATCCGCAGGTGGAAGGTACTGTAATTGATGTCATTCAAGTGATCGATGGCAACGAAAGCCCAACAGTTTCTCAAACCGTTTCACATCTGGCGACGGAAACGGTGAACTTCTTTAAACTAGGCTACTGGCAGCCCTATGGATTGGTTCTTGAAGGTTCAATCGATAACGCAGAATTTGATTTGACCAATAATGAAAACGTGACAAAAACATTGAACCTAGTAAATGATGCAGGTGAAGTTGTAAAATCCTTTAACTGTACGAATATCGATTGGTACAATTCCGGTGTGTTCAACGGGTATCAAGGGATTTTAGAAAACACAGAATTAAATACGCTTGAAGGTGGGGAATACAAGCTTTCAATCAATTTGAAAACAACAGATGGCGTGGATGTAACACAAGATTTAAATGTTGGAGCGACAACACGAACAATTGGAGACTACCATCCAAACTTTAACGAGATTGAAAGTAACGATATTGGCAATGGGAAACAATTGAGTTTAATAAATACAAATGGCGTAGGCTATTTGATCATTCAATAAAGAGAATCTGAAGTCTTGATACAAAATGTATCAGGACTTTTTCTTTTGAAATGGTCATAAGTGTGATTTTTTTATCAATATTAGAAAGTTCTGCTAAATGAGAAAATTAAAATATATAACGAATTCATCAGAATAAATAATAATAATACTATTTTTTAAACGAAAAAACACAAGGATACTAATTATTTGTAAGCTTGAAATAAATAAGTATACTTATTTATGTAAAATGAGTTCATACGGAAGACGATTGAAGACTCTAGTTTGTGATTAATCCTTCTTAATATTAATTATAAATTCGAAGGAAATAAAAAAACACACATTATGATATTGAAATCCATTTAATTTATGGTCGTTTATATTTTTTCGTGTAAACTATGAACTCATAAATATATGGAAAGAAGGTTACATTATGTTTAGATTACCAAATTTTTTATTTGAACCATTAGTACTTATTTCTATCATCTTGATCATTATTGTCTTTGGGAATCTACTATTTTTTACAGCTCTATCCATTTTCGGCTTAAAAAAACCAAAAAGAGATTATGAAATCGTTTCGCCGCAAAAAAGATTTCTCTTTTTAGTTCCTGCACATAACGAGGAGGATGTTATTGCAGATACAGTAAAGTCACTCATTGATCAGGAGTATGATCCAGATCTATTTGACATCGTGGTCATTGCAGATAATTGCACGGATAGAACGGCGGAAATTGTTAGAAGTTTAGGGAAAGCCAAAGTCTTTGAAAATGTCTCCAAACCAGACGAACCCAGAGGCAAGCCCCATGCGATCGCCAAGTATATTGATACAGGTGACTGGTTGCGCTATGACTTTATCGCGTTTATTGATGCAGATAACATTGTTGAGCCTAACTATCTTACGGAAATGAACTCTCAAAGTATCGCTCATCCTGAACTTGTTGTCATACAAGGGTATCTTGGTATGAAAAATGTTGTCAGCTCGATAACTGCATCGGGCTATGCTGCTGTCTATTTCATTACAAATAGAGCCGTACAATATGCAAACTATGTTTTAGGGTGGAATTCTGCCATCGGCGGCACGGGTTTTATTCTAGATACAAAATACTTGGAGAAACGCGGATGGAACCCAAGAAGCTATACGGAGGATTTTGAGCTTCAGGTGGAATTGTCCATAGAAGGAATGAAAAGTGGCTGGAATCATTTTGCAGTTGTTCATGATGAAAAACCGAATTCCTTTATAGCTAGTCATAATCAACGATTGCGTTGGGCGCAGGGACACTGGTATGTTGCCTTTACAACGACGTTTAAACAGTTGATCTCATGGTTCAAATCACGAAGTTTACCAGAATTAATGAGTAAGATTGAAACACTTTTCTATTCTTATTCGATGGTAAGACCCGTTGCTTTTTTAATTATTTTAGCGTTCTCACTTATTGACAATCGCTTCTTTGTTTATCTTCCACATATTTTTTCATTGCTTGTTTTTTGGGTATCTATGGAATGTTTGAATTTTTTGATTATCCCAACAGTCTATTTCCTAGAAGAAGCGACACCGTACTTTGAGGCACAAAATAATTTTTGGAGAAAAATAATTCTTTTCTTCCGCTTAGTTTATAGTTTCATCTACAATTCTATCACTTATATGATTGCCCAAGTTTTTGGGTTTGTATCGTGGTTCAGACCACAAAACAAATGGAATAAAACCGTTCATAACGCGAAATTCGAAAAGGTTGGTTAGAAAATGGAAAAGCATTTGAGTTTAAGAAATTTATCATTTGTCAGCTTAGTAATTGGAATTATTGCTTTCTTTTTAATCAGTCTATAGGTAAAGGGGATCAAGATCTTGCAGAACAAAATTAAGGCGATGATCATTTTTGGAACAAGACCAGAAGCGATAAAAATGGCACCTTTAGTAAAGGTGATGGCCAAAGATGAGCGGTTTGAAGCGACAGTCGTTTCTACAGGGCAACATCGACAAATGTTGGATCAGGTATTATCGGTTTTTGAGGTCACTCCCGATTTTGATCTAAAGGTCATGGAAACAGAACAGACCTTGTCATCGATCACCAACAAAGTCCTAGTTGAATTAGATAAAGTGATTAAGGAGGTAAAGCCAGATATTGTTTTAGTTCATGGAGATACGACAACAACATTTGCTGCTGGTTTATCTGCTTTTTATAATCAAATCCCGATGGGGCATGTAGAAGCTGGTTTGAGAACCTGGAACAAATACTCTCCCTTCCCAGAAGAAATGAACAGACAATTGACGGATGTTCTAGCGGATTTATATTTTGCCCCAACAGAAGTGAGCAAAAACAATTTGCTAGCAGAAAATCATTCTGAATCAAAAATATTTGTAACTGGCAACACAGCGATAGATGCGATGCGGTATACAATTACTGAGCATTATAAAAATGAAAACTTAGATGAAAAGAAGAAAAATATTTTACTAACTATGCATCGCCGAGAAAATTTGGGTGAGCCGATGGTAGAAGTTTTTCGAGCAATCAATCGTTTGATCACTGATTTTCCAGATATTCAAATCATTTTTCCGATCCATAAAAATCCAGCTGTTCGAAAAATTGCTAATTCTGTATTAAACAAGTCAGATCAGATCAAAATAATCGAGCCCCTTGATGTGACGGATTTCCATAATTTTGCCGCGAAAAGCTTTCTGATTTTAACAGATTCAGGCGGTGTTCAAGAAGAAGCGCCATCCTTAGGCGTACCGGTCTTGGTTTTGAGGGATACGACTGAGCGACCTGAAGGAGTGGAAGCTGGAACACTGAAACTAGTTGGAACCAGTGAGCAAAAGGTATATGAGACCACGAAACAATTGCTAACAGACACTGTTCTTTATCAACAAATGAGCGAAGCAGTCAATCCGTACGGAGATGGGTATGCCAGCGAAAAGATACTTGATGCCATATATTTGAGCCTGCGATCATAAAAAAACATTAGTGGTTTTCTGGCGAATATGGATAAAACCAGCTTAGTAAGATCAAAAACAAAAAGCAGTCAATTGTTGACTGCTTTTTGTCTTGTCCAATGCGTAATTAGGGTAACGTTGTCCCTTTATTGACAACCACGGGGTATTAAAGGTGCCTTTTCTAAACAATCAGAACAGTTGAATGACATTCGCAGACTTCTTCTGTTTGTATTGCAACAAATAAATGAGCGCGTTTTCCTCTCATGTACTCGATGCACCGATTCTAGTTGGATATTGATTCTGAGTCATTTTTATGTAAGACACTTAAAATCAAGATATAAAAAAGGCGATAAAATTTTTGATATTCCGGTAGAGTGGACTACTTATAAAATAACTATAAAAATTTAATTTTCTGATGATCATTAAATATTAATGTTTGATATGATTGAGGTATCCTTTGAATAAATGAATTTAAATAACGATTTAAAAAATACTTCCATAATATCCCTATCAATAAGGAGAAGTGTGGAAACAAAAGAAATGGAGAGATTTTATGAAGGTAAAGTTTGAATTATTTGAACAGGAGCAGCAAAGTATTTTGCTGGATGGGATCCATTCTAACCGTATTGAAATAAGTCTAGTGGGCTCTCTAGTGATTATGGAGGAAAGTAACTGGATTTTTTGTCAGGAAGAATATCAGGAAAGCATTCAGGTTGAAGCAACTAAATATCCGAATGCGGCAGTATTTTTGATTGCCATGAAAAATTCTCAAAACATCATGTTCCCTTCGCAAAAAGAAATGATATTTGAATTTTCCGAAAACTGGTTCAATGAGTGGCAAAAAAAACTAAAAGAAGAAGGGTGCTTAAAAAATGAAGAATCGTTATCTAAAATTATAATACCTGTTATTGTAAAAGACTATGAAGAAAAAAGAGTAGTAGGGAAACTTTTTTTCTTATTTGAGTGAAAGCAGATTTCCTCTATATTAATAATATTTTATCAGATATTCTATTTATTTGAGAAGCCTTGAAACTTTTTTATTTATAACTAAGGTTATAGTTAATGTTTTTTATAATCAATATTATCATTATTTTATAAAGTGAAAGCGCTTTATAAAATTCTTTTTAGGAGGATAGATTGATGGCAAACATGTATGGCGGAATTATTATTCCAGAATCACCAATCATCACGGATGAGCACAAGCGGTTGGTGGAGGAAGCACGAAAATCGTTATTGGATGGGAATAAAGTTACTCCCCAAGTTTTATTAGGTATGCAGTTGGTGGCTGGGACAAATTATTGGATTTTATGTATGGCTGAGGGACTTTCGCCAGAAGGTGGAAAAAATGGGTGGTCTATAAGATCAACCAAGATCCTCAAGACAATGTTTCGCTAGTAGAAATAAAAGATTTTGAATTTTAGGTGTCAGTAATTCCAAAAAACAAAAAAATCGGAGGAAATATTAATATGATGGAAATGAATGAGACAGTAGAGCTTGAGGTATTAGGTGGTATTTTAGAGGATTTTCCGACCAAAGATGCGACAGCCAATTCCAGTGTCAGCTCGGAGGAATTACAGAAAGTTTCTATTAAACGCGGAAAGGGGAGATTGGTACAGGACGGTGCTCGAATTTCTCGTGGAGTAAAGGGAAAGTTGAAGGTTAACATCAAAGTGACCACCATCAGTGAGGAAAACTTTAAAGAGATTGTCCATCAAGTGACGAATACTTATCGTGGAGAGCACTACGAGCAATTAGAAGAGCGTGCTCGACATAATGAGGGAAGGACCTCATGGCTGCTTGGTCTATTTGGGATTGCCAGTGGAGGAAGTTACGATAAGTATAGGAATCAAACAACTATTAATACTGAAGTACGAGACACGAAACTTCGTGACGCGGTTAAAGATGTGTTCAATAAGGCAGAAGAAAGCTGTAAAGTTATTGGTGATTTTGAAATGGTTGGTATGGGAACGGAGACGACCGCTACGGTATTTGCGGAAGTGATGACTATTGAAACAGAGGATAAAGAGCATAAAATTCAAATAGTGAGTGACCGTGCAATACCTGGTAATGTTGAAAGCGGTTCCGGAAAGGATATCCAACTGACTTCTAGCGATGTGCTGGATATCGTTCCATTTTTATAGGAACAACTTGCAATCAGTATAACTGTTTCAATTTTAAAATTAGAAAGCAGAAATTAAGAAAGCGGTGAAATTCCTTCATGAGGAATTTCATCGCTTTTTACATGCTGGCTAGAAAGGCGGCGCTTAAAGCTATTAAGATTCTGATCTTTTTTTGGTGTTAGTGGAAAACTATCAACACTATTTTTTGTAGAAATGGCAACAGTCTACTTCAAATGTAATTCTGTTTGTTTTACTTGATAATAAACTTCTTCCGATATGTGGAGGGTGAAATATTGAGTTTAGAATGGAAAAATTTCGAAAAATAGGAAGAGGAAGAAAATCCGGTTTCATAGGCGATCTCCGTAATCGTCAACGAACTTTTTCGCAACAGGGAGCAGGCTTTTTGCAGCTTCAAATCCTGGATATACTCACTCGGACCAATGCCTTTGTAAGATTGAAAAAGTTTGTAGAGATAAGTCCGATCGATGCTGTTTGCCTCTGAGATTTGGTTTACGCTTAGGTTTTCTGATATATTCTCATCGATATAATTCAGGATGTTTTTAAAGAGCTGCTCACTTTGCGAATAATCTTGTTTTTTTAAGTTCATTCGGTCGATGGTATCGAATAGAATGAAGGAAGAGGCCATCGTTCGGAAATGATTTTCCTGTTTAAAGGCCTCGTAAATATTTTGAAATAAGACGTCGATACGATGATCGAAGGAATGGCTGATGACGCAGTGATTCTTAGCTAAATTTAGTTTGGAGAAGCATTGGTCTACTCGTTTCCCCGAAAAGCCTACCCAGCGATAGTGCCAAGGGTTCTCACGATTTGGATAATAAACATTTTTACAATTTGAAGGGATGATAAAAAAATCACCTGCTGTAATCTTTCTTTCAGGAAAAGAGGGCGTCGAGAAATATCCTTCTCCTTCGACACAATAATGAATTACCCAGTAATCGATAGGAGCGTACTCTGTTGGCTTGGTTGAGCGACATTTCTCAAATCCGACTTCGCAAATATGAAACTCCGAGCTTATTTGATTGTTGTTAATCAAGATGCTGATATCGCTAGGTAATGAGTTGTACATGGGTAGTCTCCTTCTCACATTTTTTGAATAGGCAACATTATTACAAGTTTTTGGAAACATTTCTTATTTTTTATATCATGAAAGCGCTATAAAATCAATGTGTAAATAAATATTGAAAGGATGTTTGAGATGGAGAACTCTAATTCAAGACAGCGCTTGGGGTCGGTTGCATTAATGTTGATGACCTTTTCTGCAGTTTTTGCATTTCCAAGTATTGTCAACAATAGTATCCAAATTGGTCTAGCAACAATTCCAGGCTATTTATTTGGTACGATCTTTTACTTTTTACCATTTATTTTGATGATTGCGGAATTCGCTTCAGCCAATTCAGGGAAGGAATCTGGGGTCCATAGCTGGCTGCAATCAGTTCTGGGAGAGAAATGGGCATTCCTAGGTGCTTGGTCTTATTTTTTCGTGAATCTATTTTTCTTCTGCTCCTTGTTGCCGAATACGTTGATCTACGGGTCTTATGCTTTTGTTGGAAGAAATGTGTTTCAAGGCAGCAAGAGTACGGTGATTATTGCAATTATTTCAATCTTGCTATTTTGGCTGATGACATGGGTCTGTATTAAAGGTGTTTCATGGATTTCCAAAGTAACTAGCTTTGCTGGCAGTGCGCGGCTATTTATGGGTGTAGCTTTTGTTGTCTTGGCTTTTGTGGTTGTATTTGGTTTTGGTAAAGAACCTGCACAGGACTTTACGATGCAGTCAATCACCCCAAGTTTCAACTGGACATTCTTCATGACGATGGCGTGGATTCTACAGGCGGTCGGTGGAGGCGAAAGTATCGGTGTTTACATCAAAGACGTGAAGGGCGGGAATAGCACCTTTGTTCGTACGATGATCGGTGCAACGATTATTGTCGGCATCATGTATGTTTTAGGCGCGGTTGCAGTAGGTTTTATCGTACCGTCAGAAGTCTTAAAAGGTAATTTCTCAAATGGCATCTTTGATATCTTCAAAATCTTAGGAACGCATTTTCATATACCAAACGGGGTGATGGTACGACTAGTAGGATTGATTCTTTTTATCGGGAGTTTAGGTTCTTTAGCGCTATGGACAGCAGCTCCTGTGAAAGTCTTCTTCTCTGAAATTCCAGAAGGTGTATTTGGTAAATGGCTAGTGAAGACGAATGAGGAAGGGAATCCGACAAATGCGTTAGTTGTTCAAGGTTTTATCGTAACATTGCTTTTGATCATTCCTGCATTGGGAATCGGAAACATGGACAGTTTTCTTTCAACATTGATCAATATGACAGCATCTACATCCTTATTGCCGGTATTGTTCTTATTGATCGCCTATATTGGCTTACGATTGAAAAAGGATGCGATGCCTCGCAGTTTCCGTTTTGGTAGTCGCCCCTTTGGTATTGCGGCAGGAATTGTTTTGCTGCTGATATTTATCTTTGTCTTCTTTATGTCGACGGTTCCAGATCCTCAGTTAATCATAGCAGAGGTAAATGGCACATTGCCTGTGGGTGAAGCAAGTCCAATCGGTATGCTGGTCTACAATATCGTAGGGCTGGTAATATTTATGGGCTTTGCGTGGATCTGCTGGAATCGTTATGAAAGAAAGACAAACTTGCTTACTAAAGAAGAGACAAATGTAGAGGTGACAGGAAAATGAAAATTTGGGAAAACTATCAATTAGATCAGATCAATCGTTTAGAACCGCGTGCGCATTTTTTAACGTTTCCAACAAAAGAGAAGGCGTTGTTGAATGAGAATAAATACACACATGCCTTTAAAAATTTGAATGGGACATGGAAATTTTTGCTGGTAGATGCGCCGGAATATAGTCCAAGCAAGTTTTATGAGCCGGATTTTGATACGAACGAGATGGCAGATATCAAAGTCCCCGGCAATTGGCAGGTGCAAGGTTATGGAAAGATGCATTATTCCGATTTGTGGTACAACTTTCCAATTAATCCACCTTATGTTCCAACTGAAAACCCAACAGGAATCTATAAGCGACAATTTGTGATTGATGAAAGCTTTAGAGAAAAGAAAATCATTCTTCGTTTTTGTGGTGTTGATTCAGCATTTCACGTTTGGGTTAATGGGAATGAAGTGGGCTACAGCAAGGGTGCTAGAAATGAAGCGGAATTTGATATTACCGAGTTTGTTCAAGAGGATGCCACAAATGATCTAACCGTGAGAGTGTATCAATGGTCGGATGGTACGTATTTAGAAGATCAGGATATGTGGTGGCTTAGTGGAATATTTAGAGATGTGGAATTGCTTGGCGTTCCTTATGCCGGTATCAACGATATCAAGGTTGTCGCTGATTTGGATGGGGACTATAAAAACGGTTTGTTGAAACTGTCGGTCAAATTCCGTGAAGAACAAGGGCAACGCCTCGAGGTCGAGTTGATGGCTTCTACTGGTGAAAAAGTCTTCACTCAATCTGTGGAAGGCGACTTCCTTCAAGCGGAAATTCCTAATGCCGCACATTGGACGGCGGAAACACCAGAACTGTATCGACTGCTGGTTTCCGTTTATGAAGGCGACAAGCTCATTGAAGTTATTCCGCAAAAGGTTGGTTTCAGAAATATTCGACTGGCGGGAGAAGTGTTCTTAGTCAATGGTGTGGCGATCAAATTCAAAGGAGTCAATCGCCATGATTATCATCCTAGAAATGGTCGTGTTGTATCAAAAGAGGAAATTGAACAGGATATTATTTTGATGAAGCAGTTCAACATCAATGCCATTCGAACCAGTCATTACCCGGCTTCTTATTATTTGTACGATCTATGTGACGAATACGGGATGTATGTTATTGATGAAACAGATCTGGAATGTCATGGCTTCGAATTAACAGGAAAATACGATTGGATCAGCAACGATCCGAAATGGGAAATGGCCTATGTTTCCAGAATGGTGAGAATGATCGAACGAGACAAAAACCATCCGTCTATCATTCTTTGGTCGCTAGGAAATGAGTCTGCTTTTGGTCATAATTTTATCAAAATGACTGAGGTCGCAAAAGAAATGGATCCTACTCGCTTAGTTCACTACGAAGGGGATTTTGAGGTAGAAGCGGCAGATATTTACTCAACGATGTACACTTGGCTAGAGCATCCAACAAAGAAACCACTGATGCGAACAATTATCGAAGAATCGAAAAAGCCGCATATTTTATGTGAATATTGTCATGCCATGGGAAATGGTCCAGGTAACTTAAAGGACTATCAAGATCTTTTCTATGAACATGATAAATTGCAAGGTGGATTTATTTGGGAATGGTTTGACCATGGGATTGAATCCTATACTGATGATGGGGAAAAATACTATCGCTATGGTGGTGATTTTGGTGATGATCCATCGAATAAGGATTTTTGCATCGATGGAATGTTAATGCCGGATCGAACCCCTTCTCCAAGTCTGTACGAATACAAAAAAGTTATTGAACCAGTCCAAACCACAGCGATCGATTTGAGTAAAGGGGAAATTGAGCTATTAAGCCGTTTCGATTTCCAGAATCTGCAGATTTTTGATTTGTATTATTCGATTTTCCAAGATGAAACCTTAATCGAAGATGGCACGATCTCCTTGCCATCGATTCCAGCACGGGAGAAAACAAAACTCACGCTGCCTTATCAATTGGATTTTGCACCGAAAGCAGGAGCACGATATTTCTTGAATATTTCTTACCAATTACGAGCAACGACAGCCTACGCAGTGAGAGGATATGAACTAGCTTCTGCGAATTTTGAACTTCCCATTCACACTGCAGGCATAGGAATTGTACCAAGGGGAAAATTGAGTATAAATGAAACAGAAACGCTGCTGCGTGTAGAAGGGGAAAACTTTATAGTAACCTTTGATACAGTTCGGGGAACGCTTCAAAAATTAGTAAAAGACGGTCAATCGATCATTGAGCGAGGACCGAAATTCACGATGTGGCGGGCACCAATTAGTAACGATATGGAAATTATCGATGAAATGAAGAAGAAGCATTTTCTGCATTTAGAGCATGAAATCGTGAACTCTTTTGAGTGGGAAGAAATCGATCAAGCGGTGCAAGTCCGTGTGAAGACGATCAATTCAACTACAAACAGCGCGTGGCATTACAAGTGTGAATACACCTATACGATCTATGGCAGTGGAGATATTCTCTTTGACCTAAAAGGAACGCCAAGTGGAAAAATCGATACCGCACCAAACATGCTTCCGAGATTAGGCGTGTCTATGCACGTGAACAAGGACTTGGATCAAGTGAAATACTTAGGACGCGGACCAAGAGAGAATTATGTGGATTCAAAAGAGGCAGGCTATCTTGGGGTCTACACCTCAACCGTCGAAAAAATGTTTACGAACTATGTAGTTCCTCAAGCTAATGGAAATAGAATGGATACAAGCTGGGTAGCTCTTACAGATGATCGCGGACAAGGCCTTTTCGCGGAAGCAACCACTGGATTCAACTTCAGTACTTCCTATTACGAGGAATCGGATCTGGATCATGCCAAGCATACGTGTGAGTTAAAAGAACGAGACTACATTGTCATGAATGTCGATTACAAACAAAATGCATTAGGAAGCTATTCCTGTGGGCAATGGCAGTTGGAGAAGTATCGAACAACTTTTGAAGCCTTCGATTTATCTTTCAGACTCACTGGATTTAATGCAAAAGAAGCAGATGCCGTATCCCTGTCGCATGAGGTAATTAAGTTTCAGTAATGAATAGCAATACTCCTTTCCCTTCAGTTATGACTAAGTGTTATTACTGAAGGGGAAGGAGTTTTGCTTATTCTCTGTACATCCATGGGATTATTTTTGGATTTAAATGGCATCAAAATCTATTGCTAAAAAACATTTTTTTCAGCAAACGAACAGCTTCTAATGAATAGATTTCTAGGTCAAAACACTTGGCGTATAGTTTCTTTTTTTATATAATTTCCATATAGAAACTATATTCAAGGAGGACTTATAATTGACTCAGTTAGAGAATGTATTAAAAAATTTGCAATGTGAATTGGTGGCAGAAAGAACAAGGATTAATCCTCAAACGATTAGTTGGCTTCAATACGATATTTTAAATATTCTAAATTCAGAGTCCGGGCTGCTGCCATCCAAAATTAGTATTTTACTTGGAACAAATCGAACAAAGCTGTCAAAGGCATTAAAGGAATTAAAAAGAATGAACTATATTAAACAGAAGCCAAGTGAGAAAGATGGTAGGGAATTACTTACTTCTCTAACAAAAGACGGCCGCCATTTGCTAGCTCAAATTGACAATGGGCACACCCATCTTTTACAAGTTGCAAATTCAGTTTTTGAAGCGGAGGAAAAAGAGCAATTCAAGTATCTGGCAGAAAAGTATCTGAATGCCCTTAAGCTAGAGAGGTTGGAATATCATGAATGAGTACATTTCAATAGAAGGAGCTAAAACAAACAATTTAAAGAATGTTTCTCTTGAATTCCCTAAATATCAAATAAGTGTCGTTACTGGTGTTTCTGGATCGGGTAAGTCTTCATTAGTATTTGATACTTTAGCTGCTGAATCTCAACGATTATTAAATGAAACCTACTCCAGTTATATTCAACAGTTGCTTCCACATTATACTCAACCCATCGTCGATAAAATAGAAAATTTGCCAGTCTCTATTGTGATTAGTCAAAAGAAAATAGGAGGGAACGCTCGCTCGACAGTAGGTACTGTGACAGATATATATTCTAGCTTGAGAATCCTATTTTCAAGAATCGCGACCCCTTTCATTGGCTACTCTATGACATATTCGTTTAATAATCCTCAAGGAATGTGTGAGATGTGTAAGGGATTAGGTGAAACGAAGCAGATTGATCTATCTAAATTGATTGATTTTGATAAGTCTTTAAATGATGGAGCGATTGATTTCCCTACCTTTCAGCCCGGCGGTTGGCGTCTGACTAGATATACAGAATCTGGTAATTTCGATAATGATAAAAAAATTAAGGAATATAATGAAAGAGAATTGGATCTTTTACTAAATGATCTCGGAAGCTCTCCGATTCATCCATCTGCAAAATGGCCAAAGACTGCCAATTATGTTGGAGTTATTCCAAGAATTACAAAAAAATTCATTGAAAAAGAAAACGATAAATATACTGAACAGTTAAACCGAATTTTAAAAGTGAAAGAATGCCCTAGCTGTCGAGGAACTAGAGTGAATAAACGAGTTCGCTCTGCAAAAATTAATGATAAATCTATAGCAGATTGTGTAACCATGCCTATTTCTGAGCTAGTAACATTCGTCAAAGAGATCAAATCTCCTGCCGTTCAGATAATTTTAGAGGATCTAATTAAAAAATTGAAGAGTTTGGAGGATGTTGGCTTAGACTACTTATTTCTTAATCGTCCAACGACAACCCTTTCAGGAGGCGAGTCTCAAAGAATAAAAATGACCAAACACCTGAACAGCGCTCTTAGTGATGTTCTATATATTTTTGATGAACCAAGTATTGGGCTTCATCCAGAAGATATTCAAGGAATATCAAAAATAATTAAGGGGTTAAAAGACAAGGGAAATACGGTAGTGCTGGTCGATCATGATCCAGATATTATCGAAATTGCGGACCATATTATCGAAATTGGTCCAGGTGCTGGTGAGAAAGGCGGACATATTACCTTTGAAGGCACGTATGAAGAACTGTTGAAGTCAAATACAGTGACCGGGAAAGTGTTATCTACTAATCTAACGATTAATCCAGAAAGAAAGAAATTTTCTTCTCAGTATACCTTAGAGAAGGTCAGCTTACACAATGTTACAAGAGCTTCGATAAAGATACCCAAGCAGTCCTTAACAATTGTAACAGGAGTAGCCGGTTCAGGTAAGAGCACCCTCATTCGCTACCTTTTTAAAAGTAAATATCCTGAAGCAAATATATTAGATCAGAGTCAGATAATTGGCAGCGTTCGTTCAAATGCCCTTACGTATTTAAATGTATTCGATAAGATTCGAAGCATATTCGCTCATCATTCAGGCAAAAGCGCATCGCTTTTCAGCTACAATGGTCAAGGAGCTTGTCCTATCTGTAAAGGGAAAGGATACATTAAACTAGACTTGGCTTATATGGGGGATGTTGAGCAGGTTTGTGAAGCATGTCATGGGAAAAGATATAACGCTGAGGCTCTTTCTGTTTTATGGCAGGGCTTAAATATTTATGAACTCTTGCAATTGCCAGTTAATAAAGCGATAGATTTATTTGACGATGACGGACTAACAAGAGTTATGCAGGCTCTCATTGACGTCAATTTAGGATATATAAAGCTAGGTCAGTCTTTGGATACGTATTCCGGTGGAGAACGCCAACGGTTAAAGATAGCTAAGATAATTTACCAAGAGGCATCTGATTTATTAATTTTAGATGAACCATCAACAGGGCTGCATGAAAGCGATATTGATAAATTGCTTCTTTTATTCCATAAGCTTTTAGAAAAAAAGAAAACATTAATCGTTTTAGAGCACAATCTCAAAATTATTAGTAATGCCCAATGGATTATCGATATGGGACCGGGTGGAGGTAATCTAGGTGGGAAGGTATTATTTGAAGGGTACCCAATTGATTTATTAAAGATGAAAGACTCCTACACGGCAAAGCATTTACAAAGGTATATAAATGATAGAAAATAGATCAACACGTATCTCTGGATAACATGTTCTAGTATAGGATAGTAATAGAAAGTGTATAGAAATTGGGTCCATTCTGTCACTTTCTTTTGACTTGTCCTTCTTCATATGAAATAATAAACATATGAATAATTTATCATGTGTTTGAAGGAGGATAAAAGATGATCATCAACTATTTAACGTTGCTAGGAGCGGCACTGTTTTATTTGATTTATTTGGTAAAAGGGTGGTTATTAAGAAAACAGGGAATCACCGTGAACCTATTAGGAGATAAACGTCGTTCTCGCGAAAAGTATTTTGAAATCGTTTTACGGGCTCTGACTGGGTTCGGAGGGGCTATTCAATTTGTGGCACCGTTTTTGTTCGAAAGGAATTCGACTAGCTGGGGGTATCTAGGTGTGTTCCTGATTTACTTAGGAGTTCTGCTGTTTTTAATTGCTGTAAAAGCAATGGGGTTGAATTGGCGGGCAGGGTTCAATGAGGAACAGAAGACCAATCTAGTTACAACTGGGATTTATCAGCTTAGTCGCAATCCGGCCTTTGTCGCCTTTGATTTGCTATATATCGGCTTTGCTTTTGTCTTTCCAAATTTTTTGATGATTCTGACCGCTTTGATTGCAATTTTACTATTTGATTTACAAATCCACGGAGAAGAAAAGTTTTTACTGAAAACATTTGGCGAGCGATACCGTCAATATCAGACAAAGGTGAGAAGGTATTTTTGATCATCTCTGATATTGAGATAAAGACAAGTAATTCGGTGATTTTAATGGGTGCGTTGCTGATTTCTCTAGTTATGTAGAAATAAGAAAGGAAACCAAAACAATATGAAAACGCCTCCAAAATGGTTTGGAGGTGTTTTTTTGTTGCTAAAATATAAAAAACATCAGAGAGAAAGGCGGGTTTTTCAGAAAAGACACAAATGAAAGATATCCATTTTTTTGTAGCATAGCGTAAAAAAAAGTTATTTTTTCTTGGATTGATGTAATTCAAGAAAAAATAACTAGAATGATTCTAAAATGTAAATTTAGTATAAAATACAAATCATTTTTTTTCAATATAAACTATAAATTTTTCGAAAAAAAGAGAAAAAATTACCCATGTAGATAAAGGTTCATGATTTTTTAGAAAAAAATGTGGAGCAATTGCCTTAAACTGGCTACTTAATTTTTAGCCGTCAGAAACGCCGTCACTTTAGTGCAAAAGGGGATTAAATTATGAGTCGTCGTGGAGAAAATATTTATAAAAGAAAAGACCAACGCTGGGAAGGTCGCTACATTAAATTTAGAAAAGAATCTGGTCGTATTCAATATGGCTATGTTTATGGCCATTCTTATAAAGAAACGAAAGAAAAACTTCTATTAAAGAAATTTGAATACCGAAAGGTTCAAAAAGAAGAAGCTAACCAATATTATCCATGTTCATTCAAGGACTGGAGTCAAAATTGCCTTGAAAATTGGAAGGCTACGATTAAGGATTCTACCTATAATACATACAAATATAAATTAGAAAAGTACATTCTTCCGTATATAGGAAAGCAACGTTTAGTTGAAGTGAATCAGAGGCAGCTAAGCCAATTAATTGAAAATTGGAAAGGATTAAAGCTATCAGCGCAGATGATCCATATGTTATTTCAACTAGTTAGTAGAATATTTCGAGATGCTTTTAATAATAGATTAATTTCTCAAAATCCATGTACAAGTATTACCTTACCAAAGCAAGAACTGAAAAAAGTGAATCCATTATCTTTAACTGAACAAAAATGTTTAGAAAAAACTGCAAGGTTAGAAAAAAATGGAGAGTTAATTATTATCGCTCTTCACTTAGGCTTGCGTATTGGTGAAATATCTGCCTTAAAGTGGGAAAATATTGATTTTGAAAAAAAGCAGCTCCATGTAAAGGAAACCTATCAACGTCTAAATAAGCTTTCTAATACAGCGTTATCTATTGGGCCGGTAAAAACGCGTTCATCCAATCGTATTCTTCCATTAACGGATCAAATGATTGTGCTATTTCAAAACTTAAAAAAAGATGATTCACGGTCCTTTGTTTTTCAAGTAAGAGGCAAACCGATGGAACCGCGTTTAATTACCTACTATTTTCATAAAATTCGAGAGAAGGCAGGTTTGTCAGAAATCCATTTTCATCAGTTGAGACATACGTTTGCAACAAGATTGCTGGAATCAAAAGTAACCATCACTTCAATTAGCGAATTATTAGGACATAGATCCACACAGATGACGTTAGATATATATGCCGGAACCGTCTTTGATGAAAAATATAGTTCATTAAAAATGATGGAGAGGGTTGTTTGATTATCTACTAAAAAACTAAAGATAACGAATGATTTTTTTCTAATGCACGTTTTTAAGAAGCGTTTTATGCAATTTTCAATAACGTTTTTTTTAGAAAAAATCATTCCTTATTCTTTTTTTATACCGTCAATTAGCCGTCAGCAATTTTTTTTAAGAGCTATTTAGTAACTAAAATCTCTGTTTTTCTTAGATTACATCAATCCAAGAAAAAATAAGTTTCATTGGAACCACTAGATATTAGTCAAGATAACAAAAGAATTATTGATTTTTATCTAATAGAAAAAATGAAGGAGTTAGCACATGAACATTGATTAAAGTAAATAAATTCCATTTTAAATCAAAAAAAAACGATGAAGACTATCTCAGGATAAATTCAACATTCATATTACCGCATTAAGAATATCATATCCTACTAACCAAGAAAACTCATACAAATTAGGAATTTGATTAGATTTTACAATGGTTTTTGAGGAGTTTGCTGTATCAGAAATTTTTAGTCAAGCTAGTTTGTTTGAGAATCGAAAAAATAAAATCTCAAGAATATCTGATTTTCGGTTTTTTAAAGGATGACTCCTTAGCAAGAGCTTTTTGATGATCAAAGATTACTTAAATTAGCAAAAAAGCATAAATGGACATAATGGCAAATTTTTGCCACTTTGGAAATTTTTATACAGTTCATATTAGAACAGAGGTGTGTTAGTTATTGAATATTTCCGTTTTCGGATTAGGGTATGTAGGTCTCTCAAACGCTTTACTATTAGCTCAAAATGAAAGTGTAGTTGGATACGATGTAGATTCGAAAAGAATTCAACTTTTACAAAAGAAGAAAAGTCCAATTGATGAGCCGGAATTTCAAGACTTTTTGTCAAAAGATTTAAATGTACATTTTACTGATCAGTTTAATGAAGCTGTAACGCACGGAGAGTTGTTAATTATTGCAACACCAACGGACTATGATGATAAATCGAATTGCTTTGATACTTCTTCAGTAGAAATGGTTATCCGCCGTGCTTTGGAGATCAATCCTGAGGCACTCTTTTTGATCAAGTCTACCATACCAATCGGTTTTATAGATTCCTTAAAAGAGCGCTTTTCAACAGATCATTTCATTTTTTCACCCGAGTTCTTAAGAGAGGGGAAATCCTTGTATGACAACCTATTTCCTACAAGAATAGTTATTGGCGAACGGAGTCAACGAGGAGCTGAAATCGCCGAACTTTTTTCGCGAAATGCACAAATCGATAATGTACCAATTTTGCTGACAAATTCTAGAGAAGCAGAATCAATAAAATTATTTTCAAATACCTATTTAGCTATGCGGGTAGCTTATTTTAACGAATTGGACTCCTACGCGGAACAGTATGGCTTAGACACTCGCAGTATTATTGAAGGTATTGGGTTAGATAAAAGAATTGGTAATTTTTATAATAATCCCTCCTTTGGATATGGTGGATATTGCTTGCCTAAGGATAGTAAGCAATTGTTAGCTAGTTATTTAGAGGTACCAAATGACTTAATTAAGGCAATTGTTGCGTCAAATGAAACGAGGAAAAACTTTATTGCAGATCAAATTTTAGAGCAAAAGCCTGAAGTTGTAGGTATATACAGATTAACTATGAAAACAAACGCCAATAACTTTAGACAGTCTTCAGTTCAGCATATAGTCAAGCGCCTTCAAAAGGAAGGAATCAAAGTGATTATTTATGAACCAAGTATTGAAGAAAACAAGTATATGGAGGCGTTTGTTCTTAATGACTTAGAGACGTTCAAAAAAACGGTGGACATGATTGTGTCGAACCGAATGGATAACAATCTGCAGGATGTCTTGGATAAAGTCTATTCAAGAGATATTTTTGGTCGGGATTAATGAGAATCTGCAGATAAAATCCTTTCTCAAAATAGGAAGTAATAATTTTTCTAGTTTATAGGTAGCTCTTAATCATCGAAAAAGGATTTAAAGTCCTAACTATCATATATAAGGATGTGTTTTAATTTGTACGTTTGGCTTCTGTCATTATTATATGTAGCTGTAATGATTTTATGTGGGTTAATCCTCTCATTGCTAGGAGAGAAAAATGAAGAAAACAGGATACGAACTTTTGCGAATGATTCCAAAACTAGTTTAAAGCGAAATAAATGGCACAAGATCACGTTGGTGATGTACCTTCTCTCCTTTGTATTAGTTCTCATCTATCATCATTATTCAATCAACACTATTTTGTTTTGGACGATTCCTTTTGTTGTGATTGCGTTCTTATGGAATAGTTTTCTAACAGTTTCTTCCTATTTCAACCCAATTTACATTTGTCCTGAAAATCGATCCATAAAAGAATTTCGCACAGCAGTTATTATTCCTGTTTATAACGAAGATAGGGAGCTATTCAAAAAAGTATTGAATAGCCTGTCTCTTCAAACCAGTTTACCTGACTACGTATATGTGATTGAAGATGGATCACTTGAAGAAAACAAGTGTGAGGACTTATTCAATGAGTGGAAAGATCGTTTTCCTAATAGTACGAAATATATTTATAAAGAAAATGCTGGTAAACGTGAGGCTCAGGCGGTAGCTTTTAATGAACTAAAAGATTTAGTAGATATTTTTATAACGATAGACAGTGATACAATTTTAAATGTCGATGCTATAGAACAAGGATTATATCCCTTCTTTGACGAAGAAATTATGTCAGTAGGAGGGGCACTTTTAGATTATAACAACAGTGATAATTTTTTGACGAGATCAGTGGGGGTTTCTTTTGTTTCCGCTTTTTCAAATGGTCGATCTGCTTATTCTCGTTGGAAGGCTGTCAATGTGAACCATGGCTGTTTAGCTTTTTATCGCTCTGAAGTAATTAACAGTTATATTGATCATTATCTGTCACAAATTATTTTTTCGCAGAAAGCTAAATTTGGTGATGATCGCATGCTAACTCAATATGCGTCGATTATGGGAGATACAGTCTATCAAGAAACATCAATCGGCTATACCTTGAATCCAGTAAAACTAAGTCATCTGCTACGACAACGTACAAGGTGGTGGAGAAGCTTTTGGTGGGGTGGACTTTGGTTTATCCAAAATCAAAGCCCTAAAAAAGCTGCGTGGTGGATACAGCTAAGTCATTACATCTCTTTTGGTGCATATACTCCTGTGTTCATTGCTGTCTATTTTTATTATCCTATTGTGAATAGACAATTACCAATTATTGTCTTGCTCTATATGATTGCATTGGGCTATTTTAGAAATATTCGTACGTTAACCTTTGAAAGAAATGACATGAGCAAACTCTCCCAGTTTATTTCCTACCTTGTTTTCTCTCCATTTTCAACGATTATTAATCTTTTAATTTGTAGTATTTTACAGATATACGGCTTACTCACTGTATGGAAAGTTGCGAGCTGGGGGACGCGTGAAAATGTAGAAGTAGGAATTGATGAAGGGAAATAAACTAAGTTTTCGTAGCATATACGTGCACGCGGTTCATGTTTTAAATATAATTTTCAAAAGACGAACTCTACTAATTTTAAGAGTTCGTCTTTTTAGTGATTAATAATGTTAGCTATTTATTGGCTGGTTTAAAAATGAAACTCTGTTCAATCAAGTATAAAAATTTTCTCAAAATTTTTTCAATTTTATCTTCTGAAAAAAGGCTATATATAAAAGGTCGTATTATTATTTGAATGTATCTTTTTTTGGTATCATAAAAATGAGTGAGATAGTTAATTATAGTGGGTGAAAAAATTGAAAATTTTTGTAATTGATGATCAATTTGCTATAAGAAAAAAAATAATTAAGATTGTCAGTGAACTAAATCGTGAGTCCTTTGAATTTGTAGAGGTAAGTAATGAACGAAGCTTCTATCAGGAACTTGATGCTCTTGAAATTACCGATTCGGATCTTTTTTTAATTGATATTGAATTAAAGAATTATTTTAATGGAATTGATTTAGCCGAAAAAATTAGGAGAAAAAACGCTGATTGTTTTATTGTATTTATTACTTTTTTTGAAACCTATGGGATTGAAGTGATTAATCGTCAGATTATGCCTTTTGCCTATTTAAGCAAAAACTTGCCAATGGATCAACTTATTGCAAGATCTAGAATATTAATCGACAGTTATTTAAGAACTGTTCAAGATAGAGAGAGTAATGAAATGAAAATAACAGTTGAGTCGAATAACCAAAAAGTTATTGTTTATGAAAAGAACATTCTATACGTATCAACGATACCAGGATATAAAAAAATGCTGTTGATAAAGATCGTTGAGGGGGAGATGCTAGTATCCAGTCGGCTCAAGGACATTCGAAAACAATTAAATGGCCCTTATTTTTTTAAAGAATTAAAGTCGTTTATCATTAATTTAAATAAAATTGAAATAATTAATCAAATTGAAGGGATTGTGCAGTTTGAAGATAAAACAATTCTAGACGTAGGCATTACTGGTACGAGAAAAATAAATCAATATTTAAGAAAGAATGATTTAAAATGACCAATACCTATTCTATTGCACTCTATGCACTGAATTATATGATCATTTTGTGGACTCTATTGAACCATCAATTTATTTTTCAGAAGGGGACGAATTTCTTAACCATTTTTTTGATCATTTCTTTTGCCATAAGTTTCTTTTTCCATGATCTATATGCCGTAATTTATATCTACGTATTGTATGTAATAGAGTATTTGATTATGAGGCATTATTTATCGAGTTGGCTTTTGCCCTCTGTACTCATTATTCTACAGGATATGTTAGTAACTTTTGTTCGATTGGTCACTTTTTACCTCCCTGTCTATTTTTCCCAAAATTCCATTTTTACAAATATGTACGATCTTTTTTTGATTGCGTGTATTCAAGCCATTCTTATAGCGTGTATTTCGTATATTCTGAAAAGATTAGATAAGAAATACAGAGTTGCCCCCATGCTAAAAGAGTTAAAAAAGAATTATCCATTCTGGTGGGCTACCCGTCAATAGGACAATGAAATAATGAATAATTTTTAGAACTACTCTTCGCTTCTTGAAGAGTAGTTTTTAACTTTTTTAAGAAACAACTACCGCGCTGCCGCTTGGTTGGTCATGCGTTTCAAACACAAAACAAAGGGCGTTTTATGTTTGAAACGCACGAATGATTAGGCTGCTTCGTAATACAGATTGTGATACTCCATCGGTGTCAACACATGCAATTTCCGTTGATAGCGCCCATTGTTGTAATAGTCCATATAATTCGCAATCATCGTGACTAGCTCTGTACGACTCGTAAATTTCTTGCCGTAATATTTTTCTCGTTTGATCATTCCCCAAAACCCTTCCATCGGACCATTATCGATACATTTTCCAACACGAGACATGCTTTGCGTCATTTGAGCTTCAATGATTCTGTTATAAAAATTCTGATGCGTATATTGGAATCCACGATCGCTATGAAAGAGCGGGTGAGCATCAGGTTCTGTTTCGATTGCTTGATCGAAGGTATCAAAGGCAATATTCAGGTCATTGGTATCACTAATGACGTAAGAAACAATCCGACGATCATAGAGGTCTAAAATCGCGCTTAAATAAACCTTGTGGATTTCTGGTCCCTCATAATATTTGAATTCCGTTACATCCGTTAGCCATTTTTGATTCGGCGCTTCGGCAGTAAACTTACGATCTAAAATGTTTTCGGCGGTGTGGTAGGGATGATTCGCTCCTTTTGTAATACTGTTGGCAGAGTGTTTGATGGTCGACTGAATCCCTTCATGTCGGCAGATACGCAACACGCGTTTGTCATTGACATGAATATCGTGTTCTCGAAGCAAGTCATTATTAATCCCGCGATACCCTTTTTCAGGATGTTCATTATGAATGATCCGTATAACTTTCGCCAATTCCATGTTTTCTAGCGTCCGTTCACTATAGGGATGTTCGATCCACCGCAAATAAGCCGAACGAGTGACACTCATGATTTTACACATGGGTAAGATGGCATAGGCTTTTTCTTCGTGAAGTTCTTTGATTGCTTCGTAAGCAACTACTTTTCTGACTTGTCCTAGCGATCCCTTCTTTCTAATTCCTTTACTTTTTTTAACAGGTCGATCTCCATCTGTTGGTATTTTACTTGTTCTTCGAGTTGAGCGATTCTGATTTGCGCGTCTTCCTCTGGGGTGCGACTTTCTTGTTTGGCTTTTCGTTGTCCACGACGATCTTCTAAACCGGCCTTGCCTTTTTTTTCGTAACGCTTTACCCAATTGTAGAGATTGGCATATTTCACTTGGTATTTGACTGCGGTCCCGCTGTAATCATAGTCATTTGCGATACAATACAGGACCATTTCTACACGTTCTTCCAAACTGAATTTTTTTGTTTGTCTCACGTTGCTTCCACCACTTTCTGATTTGAAGTCTCCATGAGTATTATATCTCTTAATCCAGTCTCGAAGTTGAGTTGTACTTCTTAATTCGTATCTTTTAGCTACTCTCAATAGGCTGTCTGAGCCATTCAGATAATCAAGAACGGCTTCAAGTTTTAGTTCCTTTGAATATCCCTTATTCTTTCTTGTGGCAATCAACCCAGCAGGACCTTCGTTTTCATAAATTGCGCACCATCGTTTCAACGTAGTGGAACTAATTCCAGCTTCTTTAGCGGTTCGAGCTGATCCTCGTTCTCCATTCAAATACTGCTTAACAAACTGTACTCGTTTTTCCACAGTAAGTTTCATCTGTCTTTTTCCCATAATAAATACCCCTAACTAGGACTTAATTATTTCTTTGTCCTAGTTAGGGGTAGCATATCATTCCAAGGTATTCTTTTATTAATTCTATTCTTTTTATTACTCACTAGCCACTTATATTTATATGTAAAAAGGTATCACTTTACACTTTTTGTTCTAATCGTTTTAATCATTCTTTTATCCTTTACCTTACTTTCCCTAGTCACTTTAGTTAATAAAAATTATCAAAGAGAATCCTTTTTAAGAGATTTAAGTCTGTCTATCGAGGAGGAGAGGGGGAATTACGAACTTGCGAGGGAGTATCGTCATGATTTCAATTCTGCATTGTTGGGACTAAGTGAGTATCTAGCAAATAATGATATTCAAGGAGCAAAAGAGTATTTATCCGAACTAACAGAGGTTACTTCTGACTATTTAGAGGATTATCATCATTCACAAACAATAGCGATTCATAATGCTGCTTTACGTGGATTGATTTCAAAATTCATCGAAAAATGTAAAAAAAATAATATATACTTTGAGCTTATTGTGAATGATCAAGGAGATCCGATACCTTTTAATCAGATTGATTTATTACGGATTGTATCGATATTAATTAATAATGCTTTTGAAGCGAGTTTAGATGAACCAAATCCTTATATCCATATTGTACTTACAAATGATCAAGATTTTTGGAATTTTAAGATTGAGAATGCAGTAACTTCCAAAGTAGACGTCACGAAGATTTTGAATAAAAATTTTTCTACGAAGGAGGGACACACAGGATTAGGACTATCAAACTTAAATAAAGTATTAAAAAAGTATCCAAATACAAATCTTCAATTCCAGGTTAGATCAGAGACGTTTATTGTATCCATTGAAATTCCAAAAAGAAAAGTATAGTTTTTAAAGAAGTTTAGATACATGAGGGATAAAAGTATTCCTGTTTTATAGGAAAGACTAACTATATAAATTCAAAGTTGAATGAGGAAACACATTTAGGCTGGCTATTGCGAAAACAGGAAATCACCGAAATCTATCAGGAGACAAGGACAATCTCTCGAAAATATATTGTGAAATCAATATCATCGAGTATATTATGTGCCTTTCTAACACCTACACGCTAAAATAATACTAAGAGAAAACGTGTGGAGGGAAATTATGGGAAAACAAGAATATACAGCCGATGAGTTTCGCGAAAAGATCCTTTCTGATATTGAGATAAAGACAAACGATTCGGTGATTTTAATGTGTGCGATATTGATCGCATCGATTGGTCTAAATATGAATTCAATACCGGTGGTTATTGGAGCGATGTTGATTTCTCCAATCATGTCACCTTTGTTAGGTGTAGGCTATGGACTGTCTGTCTTTGATTTTGCGGTTGTTAAGAAAGCCGCGAAACTATTGCTATTAGAGGTAGCGGTCAGTTTGGCTGTGGCTACGATTTATTTTTCGCTTTCGCCGATCACTTATCCCAGTAGCGAAATAATCTCACGCACCTCTCCCACAATATGGGATGTCATCATTGCCTTTGCTGGAGGTCTTGCAGGAATTATTGGTGCTAGAAAAAAGGGGAGTAATAATATTGTACCGGGAGTTGCGATTGCTACAGCGTTAATGCCGCCTGCTTGTACCGTCGGCTACTCACTCGCTACAAAAAATCTCACTTACTTTATGGGCGCGTCTTACTTGTTTATTATCAATTGCGCGTTCATCGTCATCGCGACTTTTATCGGTATACGTTTCATGCGCTTTCCAGTAGTGGCTCGTTTGACCAATAAGGATGCACGTAAGATGAATGGTTACCTAATTTTGATTTCTCTCCTGATTGTGATTCCAAGTATCTTTTCCGCGTCAACATTGGTGCGAGAGAGTATCCGCAAATCAGCGATCAACCAGCTTGTAAATGAGAAATTTTCGGAGTATGTTATCTTAAATCAAACCTATGATAAGGAAAAACGAAAGCTTATCTTGACTGTTTCCGGGGAAAGACTGCCTCGAGCCAGTATTCAAGCACTACAGAAGGAGTTACCAGAATATGGTTTGGACAATGTTACTCTGGAGGTCGATCAAGTTCCCAATCTTTCCGAGCTTGATGGGAATCAGATGTCAAAATACTTGGATCAATATTTTAAAAATCGTATCGAACAGGAAACAGATAAGAATGTAGAATCAAAAAAAGAACAGGAGACTACGGATAGTCAAGGATGGGAATGATCCATGTTAAGTAATTAAAACTTCTCAATTTTGAGAAGTTTTTTCTTTTCAAGATTTTGCTCTATCAAATAGAATACCTATCATTCTATCAGTCGAATTATTTTTCATTCTGTCTTTTTTTCGTTATTCTTAATCAGTATGAATGTTTTGAGAGAGGATGAGGAATGTGGAATTTATTGGTGTATTATGTCTGATTTTAATCAGCACAACGATTGCCAGCCATTTTTCACGTCGGTTTGGTATTCCTGCGGTGATTGGACAATTACTAATCGGAATTCTATTAGGAAATGCAGGATTAAAGGTTGTTCATCCAGATATTTTGGTCGAGGATTTTTCTGAGATCGGCGTGATATTATTGATGTTTCTAGCTGGGATCGAAAGTGATCTTTCACTGCTGCGGAAATACTTTCGGCCAGGGATGTATGTGGCTGTGTTGGGGATTTTATTCCCAGTGGTTTTAGGGACGTTGGGTGGAAATGTTTTTCATATCGCGATGAATCAGTCCTTCTTCTTAGGATTAATCTTAGCGGCAACGTCTGTCAGTATTTCCGTAGAGGTGTTGAAGGAACTGAATGTGATTAATACGAAGGAAGGTTCAACGATTCTCGGCGCTTCTGTCGTTGATGATATTTTAGTCGTTTTGATCGTCAGCTTGAGTATGTCCTTTTTAGGAGCAAAGGGTGGAAATGACGGTCCGTTGGGAATTATGTTGATCGAACAAGTACTATTTTTCGTAGCGATCTTTTTCTTGATTCGCTGGGGGGCCCCGTATTTAATGAGGCTTAGCAAGAAATTGCTAGCCGAATCATCTGTGATTATTGTTTCATTGATCCTATGCTTAAGCATGTCCTATTTAGCGGATTTTATTGGCTTGAGTTCTGTAATTGGTGCTTTCTTTACAGGCGTTGCGATTGGTCAAACCAAGGTTTGGAACGAGGTTCAATACAACGTCGAAGCGATTGGGTACGCAGTGTTTATCCCTGTATTTTTTGTGAGCATTGGTCTAGAAATCTCCTTCAACGGGATTGGAAATCAATTATTGCTGATCGTGACAATCACTGTTTTAGCGATCCTTTCAAAATTATTCGGCGGTTTCATCGGCGGAAAGCTTGCTGGATTTAGCAATCACAGTAGTCTAATGGTTGGTTCAGGGATGATCTCACGAGGCGAGATGGCGCTGATTATTGTCCAATTAGGATTTCAGGCACAATTAGTGACCAAAGAGTATTATTCGGCCTTTATCTTGGTGATCCTGTTTACGACGCTGTCATCACCGTTCTTATTAAAGTATTTTACGAGAAAGATTTATACGTAAATTACGATAATTTTACAGGTGTACTGACGTTTTTCTGTGCCTTCCGCCTAGCTTTTCTGGTTAAAATGTTTGGTGAACGGCGGCTTTGTCCAAGCGAGAGTAGTCCTTGATGTCCATTTGAATGTGTGATTCACCATGCTTTGAAGGCATAGTGATATATAAAGTAGGTATTAGACGAATAATAAAATGAGTTGTACGATGAGTATATCGCTCGTACAACTCATTTTTTATTAGGGAGGAGAACAAATGGCTAGACCCCATATTGTTTGTCACATGCTTACCTCGATCAATGGAAAAATCAGCGGCCCTTACATGCGTTCAAATTACACAGAAATAGGAAGTAACTCCTATGAAAGAACGAATGATCAGTATCATAGCCAAGCTTGGTTATGCGGCAGAGTAACGATGGAAGAAAACTTTACCCATTATCAAACACCGGTTTTAGATGAATTTGCGCCAGTTTATCCTCGTGAAGATTATGTAGCTGTTTCAGATGCGAAGATGTATATTGTTTCAGCGGATCCTTCTGGAAAAGTTGGCTGGCAGACGAACACAGTCAACTATGCTGAAAGGCCAGCAGTCCATGTTATTGAGGTATTAACGGAGAAGGTGAGCGATGCCTATCTTGCCTTTCTGAGAAAACGAAAGATTTCCTATATTTTTGCCGGAGAGAAACAAATCAATTGTACACTCGCTTCAGAAAAATTAGCTGTGTTGTTCAATATCAAAACACTGATGGTATCTGGTGGCGGTGCGATCAATTGGGCTTTTTTAAAGGAACAAATCGTTGATGAAGTAAGTATCGTGGTAGCCCCTGTCACAGATGGCCTGCCAACCACCAACACAATTTTTGAAAATAAGAGTATGACTGATCCGTCCTCAATGATAGGCTTCAATTTGAAGAAAGTTGAGATCATCGAAAAGGACACCATATGGTTGCGATACAAAACAATCAATCAAGAGGAAGCTACTACTTGACTTAAAGCTTACTTTAAAGAGTATGCTTGAAAGAAGCTAGAGTGTAAGTTTTTAAACATCGAAAGGAGAACAAAACAATGATTTTACAAGAGAGCTATCCATTAAATAATGGGGTAAAAATCCCTAAGGTCGGTTTTGGGACATGGATGATCGAAGATAAGGCAGCCGTTCAAGCAGTTAAGGATGCCTTAATGATTGGCTATCGCCACATTGATACTGCGCAGGCTTATGAAAATGAACGTGGTGTAGGAGAAGCCATCCGTACTTCTGGCATCGAACGATCAGAAATTTTCCTGACTAGCAAAGTCGCCGCTGAACATAAAACGTATGAATCAGCTTCAAAATCTATCGACGAATCCTTGGAAAAACTAGGGTTGGATACGATTGATTTGATGATCATTCATGCACCACAGCCATGGGCTGAGTTCAGAGAAGCGAATTATGACGAGGGAAATGTTGAAGCGTGGCGTGCATTAGAAGATACCTACAAGGCAGGCAAGGTTCGAGCAATCGGATTATCGAATTTCAATCAGCATGATGTTGAAAATATTTTGCAGCATGCAACTATCAAACCCGCAGTGAATCAAATTTTGGCGCACATTTCCAATACGCCCTTTGAATTGATCGATTATTGTAAAGAAAATGATATCTTGATTGAGGCATATTCTCCAGTCGGACATGGGGAACTATTGAAAAATCCAGAGCTGAAGGAAATGGCGGAAAAATATCAGGTGAGTGTACCCCAGCTGGCGATTCGCTATTGCTTAGAATTAGGCTTGCTGCCATTGCCAAAATCAGCAAATAAGGCTCATATACAAAGTAATGGCGAGGTAGACTTTGAATTGTCTAAAGAAGATATGGAGCTTTTGAAAGCCATTCAACCGATTGAAAACTACGGAGAGTCAAGTAATTTTCCAGTCTACAATAAAAAATAGAAGTGATTTTTAAACAACTAAAAGTCCTAAAAGCAACAGAGAATTGTTGGTTTTAGGACTTTTTTTTTGTTAGCAGGTCATATAGGACTTGTGCGTTGTTTTGTGTCTCATTTTTCGCACCATAAACCAGCGTGACGGTTTCGTGGTCTTTCAACACCTGCTTTAATTTCTCTAACGCTTCTTTTGATGAACCGGTTTGTAATTCTTTACGATATCTGACTGTAAATTCAGCATATTTATCCGCCTCATGATTAAACCATTTCCGCAGCTCTGGACTCGGGGCGATTTCCTTTAACCACAAATCAATTTTCTCCGTTTCTTTAGATTTTCCTCGCGGCCACAAGCGATCCACTAAGACGCGATAGCCATCTGAGAAACTTGCTGGGAGGTAAGCTCGTTTTATTTGCAGCATTTGTTACACTTCCTTTGTTCTTAGTTTAGCAGGATAGGAAAGAAAGTAATAGGAAAGGGACTTTCTCTATTACTTTGAGCGTTTAATTAAAACCTATTTTTATATGAAATACGAATTTTTTGGGACGAGAAAATCCTCAATGCCGCGTTTAGTGCCATAAAACTAATTAGAATGAAGATATGAGAAGCTTTATATTGTTCGTGTGGATTGTCTAACTAATGAAATGAAAGAATGTGATAAGAAAGGTTGGTACATCAATAAACAACCACGCAGCCTTGGTTGAATGGAGGAGAGAGAACAGTAACTAATCAATTGATCGTTGAATTTTAAAGGATACAGTAGAAAATGCAGGAAACGTGGATGAGTCAGAACGTTGTTTGCTTTTCGTTTACTAAATAAAAAGCAAGGAGTGAGCTTATGGAAAAGCTTCAGAAGGGAATCACCATTTTATTAGTTCTTTTATTAGGACTTTCCAGTGTCCCAATCAACGTGATTGGAGAAGCGCAGTATGATAGTGAAACATCGAATACGAGCATAACTACGAAACAAGATGATAAAACCACACAAACTCAAATGAGTACGATGCCTATCAGCTCGACTACAAGTCAGCCTCCGAAAACAGTAGCAACAGCGGAAACAAGTAAGTCAATTACAGAAACAAGCAGATCAGCCACTGAGGAGTCGAAACCAGCTTCAGTTGCGACAAATACAGAACCAGAGCAAAAAAATAATTTTACTATTTTAAACAAGGAGAAAGAAGAGACACCCAATATTTCGATTGACTACGAGAACGAAAAACTGACTGGATTTGACCCAACAGCGAGTTACGAAATGACCCGTGGAATCAAAAATCTGTCCATTAATAATGTCTCAGAGTATAAAATTACCGATGAAATGATGGGAATGACATCCCATGGATACGAATGGGAAATTGTTCGATTGGCCAGTGACATAACAAAGCAAGATAGTGACTCGCAGACAGTAAACATCCCAATGCGCAGAGTAATTGCGGCAAATGTAATCACAATCAAGCATGAAACCTATAAAGGTGCCCACGATGGTCAATTACAAATGAGTTCATCTAGCGTAGTTGTCCAATACCGAGAAGAAGGTGAAGAAAAATGGGATATTTCTACTGGCACGATAAGTAACTTAGACCCAGGAACCTATGAAGTAAGATATCCAGCCACAGATAAAGATTTCGCAAGTAGCGTAAGACATTGTGTGATCAAGGCAGGTTTAGAAAAAGAAGCTACGCCGGAAATTAAGATTGACTACAAGAACGAAAAACTGACTGGATTTGACCCAACGGCGAGCTATAAAATGACCAATGGAAATAAGGAATTACAAGTCACTAAAGCATCCGATTATGAGATCACAGAAGAGATGATGGGTGCGAATTATGGAGGGAAAAACTGGGAAATTGTTCGATTGGCCAGTGACACAACAAAGCAAGATAGTGACTCGCAGACAGTAAACATCCCAATGCGCAGAGTAATTGCGGCAAATGTAATCACAATCAAGCATGAAACCTATAAAGGTGCCCACGATGGTCAATTACAAATGAGTTCATCTAGCGTAGTTGTCCAATACCGAGAAGAAGGTGAAGAAAAATGGGATATTTCTACTGGCACGATAAGTAACTTGGACCCAGGAACCTATGAAGTAAGATATCCAGCCACAGATAAAGATTTCGCAAGTAGCGTAAGACATTGTGTGATCAAGGCAGGTTTAGAAAAAGAAGCTACACCGGAAATTAAGATTGACTACAAGAACGAAAAACTGACTGGATTTGACCCAACGGCGAGCTATAAAATGACCAATGGAAATAAGGAATTAGAAGTCACTAAAGCATCCGATTATGAGATCACAGAAGAGATGATGGGTGCGAATTATGGAGGGAAAAACTGGGAAATTGTTCGATTGGCCAGTGACACAACAAAACAAGATAGTGATCCCCTAACATTGAACATTCCACAGCGTGATAACATGCCAGCAAATTATATAACTATTAAACATGAAACCTATGCGGGTGCGAACGATGGACAACTTACAATGAATTACAATACGATGGCAGTTGAATATCGAGAAAAAGGGACAGAAGAATGGATACCGGTAGTGGGAAGTGCAACAGAAAATCTTTCGCCAGGTACTTACGAAGCTAGATACCCTGTTTCAAATACAGCTTTCGCTAGTAAAGTACGAGAATACGAGATCAAGGCAGGTCCAGAAAAGGAAGATAGGTTATCTGTAAATCCTGAAAAGTTAAATTTGGAGGCGGCACTTGGCTTCACACCTGCATCACTTAAAAGTAAGGTGACTATCACAAACACTAGTGAAGAAACCGTCACTAATTTATCAGTTGCAAGCACAGAAAAAGCTCCTTTTCAATTAGGGGAAATTGACGCTCCTGAATTAGCTGTTGGAGCGAGTGTGAACTTTACAATTGAACCAGAAGTAGGATTGACCGTGGGAACCTACGAAACAACGCTGGAAATTACCAGTAACAATGCAACGACTATCGCAATTCCGGTGACATTCAAGGTGTTTGCCCAAGGGACGGTAACCGTACGATATGTTGATGATAAAGGGCTTGAAATTGCTGAGCCGGATACCCTTTCTGATAAAGTCGGTGAATCCTACAGTACAAAACCTAAAGCGATTGACGGCTATACGTTCAAGGAAGTTAAAGGAGCTTCATCAGGTGTATTCAGTGATGTAGAACAAACCGTTATTTATGTATATATAAAAAATGAGCCCATTAAAGAGCAAAACGGTGCTGTGACGGTGCACTATGTGGATGAATCAGGTCGAAAACTTAGTGACTCTGAGACGATTTCTGGAAAAGTGGGCGATCCTTATATTACAAAAGTAAAGGAAATTAAAGGGTACACATTTAGTAAAGTGCAAGGAAATCCTAAGGGTCAGTTCACGATAAACGCCCAAGCAGTTACCTATGTATACAAAAAAGAAGTTGTTTCGAAAGTAACGAGTCTAAATAATCAAAAAACTACTGGTGGCCCTCAACGGGGCAGCAGCGCTAGTGGACAAACGTCCTTAATCAAAGCTGGGGAGGTCGTCAACTATACATTTATAATTTTAGGCCTAGTGATATTGATTGTCGCCATGTTGGTTTATCGGAAAAATAGAAAGAGCAACGTTTAAAAACTGATTTTTGGTGTTGCTGTAGTCAGCAAATAAAGAATAGACTACGTGATTCGAAGTATTTGCGTAGTCTTATTTTTATTTTGTAGAAAGAAGAAGGTGATCGGCTAATTGTTACTCGTTCTAATTATGAAATATCTGCTAAAATAAACAGTATAAGCAGCTAGATCAGTAATTCAGAAATACAAACTGGCTTGAAAGGCGGTTCTCATGGTTGCATTCGCATTATTATTTCGAAGCTTGTGGCATATTTTAAAAATTTTATTTCGGCAGGAAGAACAAAAGGCCATCATGTTGGCGGTGCTATTTATCCTGACGATTGGAACCATTTTTTATCATAATGTGGAAGGGATGACATATTTGGATGCATTGTACTTTTCGGTTATGACATTAGCTACTGTTGGGTACGGGGACTTATCTCCCCAAACGGCTTTAGGGAAAGTTTTTACGATTATTTATGTTTTAATCGGGGTGGGAATTATTACTGCCGTGATCGCAAATTTCAATCGTGCACTCGCCGAGTATCATAAAAGGAAGAAACATAAAGAAGCGAAGTAGTAACTACAGTCTATAGTGAAACGTGGGAAATTTTTTGAATTTCCTCGGATACTAATTAACTGATTTATAACTAGTTTTAGAATCAGCAGGCATATCAAAAAAGGTCGTTTACATTCCCATTATTTTCAGTCAAAATGAGGTGAGAGGTGAACAGGATGGCCATCTATTTAGAAATGCCAGATTTAGATACAGCGTTTCCCTTTCGGATGCTAATGAATGATGGTGATATTCTAACAACGCCCCATTGGCATCGCGAAGTTGAGCTGATCTACGTGACGAAAGGGACCATAGCATTGGGAATCGATGATGTGCCCTATAAATTAAGCGAAGGAGAGATCGCTTTTATTAGCGGTGGGCTGATTCACTATGTGTTGGCTTCGCCAGGCAGTGAGCGGCTTGTCTATCAATTTGATTTACCGTATTTTTCGGCAGGAAAGCAGCAGGCTGATCTTCAAAAAGTACTTGCGGAATTACAACCGGTAAGTCCTCAATGGGAGTCAGAGACAGAAGCTTCTGTTCGTCATTTACTTGAAGGGATGAATCAGGAAATAAAGCAGCAGTCTCTAGGCTATCACGTTGCTTTAAAAGCCCAGCTTTTTCAGCTTCTCACTCTATTGATTCGTGATATTCCGAAAAGGACCAGGTCATCCGAAAAAATGAACAAGCTGGCAACGAAAGATGTGCTAGAAAAGCTGGATGATATTTTTAGTTATGTCGAGGCTAATTATCAAGAGGTTCTGACATTGCAGGATATCGCAGCAGTTTCTGGCTATAGCTCGTTTTACTTCACCAAATTTTTCAAGAAAAACACGGGCAAAACGTTTTTGAGCTTTTTAAACGATTATCGTATTGATAAGGCTAAGTGGCTGCTGATAAATAGTGATTTGCCGGTGTCAGAGATTATTACTCAGACAGGGTTTGAAAGTGACAAAACCTTTTACCGTCTGTTTAAACGATCTATGGAGATGGCGCCGCTGGAATACCGAAATGCCATGAAAATTGACTAAGTTCTAGGAAGATGACAATGTCTTTGTCATCTTCTTTTTTTCGTAAACGGCATTTTATCAAGACAATTTTTGAGAATAATAGAACAAAAATGGGGGAATGAAAAAAAGAATTCCCCGCTATAATAAAAGTATCAACACGAATGAAAGCGAATACGAACCAAAAGGGAGAAGAAATAGATGAAGCAGGAAAAGCAATTCTTTTGGGGCGGAGCAACCTCCGCCGCACAAAGTGAAGGGAATTACCTGGCTGATGGGCGGCAGCCATCAAATTTTGATTTTTTGCCATTAGATGATCGACGTCTTAAGGCAGTATATAAGAATCAGTCAGCGTCTATCTTAGAATCACGAGGTGACGAAATTTATCCAGGACGAAATGGCAATGACTTTTATCATCATTATCAGGAGGACCTCGCTTTATTGAAGGAGTTGGGAGCGAATAGTTTTCGTTTCTCAATTTCTTGGTCACGGATTTTTCCAACCGGTGAGGAGGAGGCGCCCAATGAAGCGGGATTGCAGTTTTACGAAAATATTTTGACGGAACTGGAAAGGCTGCAGATGGAGCCGATCGTGACACTATCGCATTTTGAGATTCCGTTTCATTTAGTGAAAAAATATAATGGCTGGGAAAACCGTAAAGTGGTTGAGCTATTTCTTCACTATGCTGAAACAGTGATGCAGCGCTTTAAAGGACGGATCAACTATTGGATTCCATTTAATGAAATGAATATGGTCTTGCACATACCGTTTATCGGTGGCGGCATCCTGTTTGAAGAAGGAAAAGACAATCTGTCCATCCAATATCAAGCAGGACATCATCAATTGTTGGCGAATGCTTTGACGATTGAAGCCGGCAAGCGAATAGATCCGGACAATCAATTCGGAGCAATGTTGGCCGCGGGGAAAACCTATGCCTACACTTGTGATCCTAAAGATGTTTTTGCGGCGCTTCAGCAGGAAAAGGAAAATCTGCTGTTCTCAGATGTTCAAGTTTTTGGTGAATATCCAAGGTTCTTCTCGCATTTCATAAAAGATAAACAGCTGAACCTAACTATTTATCCAGCGGATCGAGAGGCCCTTCAGAAAAATACCGTTGATTTTGTTTCCTTCAGCTATTATTCCAGTGCTTGTACCGCAGCAGAAGAAAACGGGATTGATCGTGTCGCTACAAATGGGTATACCACGCTGCGAAATCCGTATTTACCAAAAGCCAAGAGCGTTTGGCAAGATGATCCGTTGGGATTGAGAATCACGTTAAATCAGCTGCAGGATCGCTATCATAAACCTTTATTTATTGTTGAAAATGGGATTGGAACGCAGGATGATTTTGTGGATGGAAAGGTCCACGATGATTACCGTATCCACTATCTAAAAGAACATGTGAAAAATATGAAGCTAGCGATGGAGGAAGATGGTATTGATTTGATGGGGTATCTCATGTGGGGGATCATTGATCTTCCCAGTGTGAGTGAAGGAAAAATCAGTAAACGTTATGGCGTGATCTATGTGGATCAGGATGATGAAAACAATGGTTCGCATCAGCGCTATAAAAAAGACAGTTTTGCGTTTTATCAAAAGGTTATTGCATCAAATGGTGCCGTTGTATTTGAATAGAAAGGAGCAAAATCAATGAGAAAGTATCAACAGTTAGGAAAAGAAATCATTCAAGGTCTAGGAGGAAAAGCCAACGTCAATTCTGCCGTTCATTGTGCGACACGTTTACGGTTTGATTTAAAGGATCCAAAAGCAGCGGATCTGGACAGCTTGAAGGCGATTGACGGGGTGGTTGGTGTGAATCCGACGCCGACACAATTACAGGTGATTATCGGCAGTCATGTGGGAGAGGTTTTTGAAGAAATTATTCGTCAAGGTATAACCAATGGTGATGCGGAGCCAAGTAAACAATCTGATGCAGCAGCCGGTTCGGCCAAGAAGGAAACCAGTCTTTTTAATCAAGTCATCGATACCATCACCGGCTGTATGACACCAATGATTCCAGCTTTAACTGCTGCCGGGATGATCAAAGTGATATTGTCTCTATCGACGACTTTTCATTGGATGTCCAATGAATCCAGCACGTATCGCGTACTAGATTTTATCGGGGACGGCGCCTTTTACTTTATGCCGATTTTATTGGCGGTCTTTGCGGCAAACAAGTTTAAAGTAAATACCTCCATCGCAATTATTGTTGTAGGTGTTTTCCTGCATCCGAATTTTAGCCAGTGGGTAGCATCGGGAGATCCGATTTCTTTTCTGGGGATGCCTATTCAGGGCGTGATCTACGCGGCATCAGTAATTCCAGCGCTGCTGACGATTTGGGCGATGTCTTATATTGAACGCGGCGTTGATAAGATCACTCCGCAATCATTAAAAATTTTATTGAATCCGACCTTAACCTTATTGATTACTGCACCGTTAGCATTAATCGTCATCGGTCCATTGGGGAATTTCGCAGGACAAGGGCTGGCTTGGGTAATCAATTTGTTGCAGGGACAGCTAGGATTTATCATGGTGGCGTTGTTGGCCGCCGCGATGCCATTTATCGTAATGACCGGCATGCACCATGCGTTAACACCGATCTTTGTGGCTTCCTTTGCCGCAACTGGAACAGAATCATTGATTTTAGTGGCGCAAGTCTGTGCGAATTTAGCTCAAGGTGGTGCTACTTTGGCGGTGGCCTTCAAATCAAAACAGAAAAATGTCAAATCAATCGCGGCTGCGGCAGGAGTGTCTGCCATTATGGGGATTACTGAGCCTGCGCTATACGGAATCACGATGAAATACAAAAAGCCGTTAGTGGCAGCGTGTATCAGCGCCGGGATTTCTGGCTGCTTCGCCGGTTTGATGCATGTGACGCTATATGTACCGCAAAACAGTCTGATGGCGATCTTAGGATTCTCAGGTGAAAAAGGTACGAGTAATGTGGTGGCCGGTCTAGCAATGATGCTGATGTCCGTTGTTCTATCCTTCGTACTGACGCTTGTTTTACAAAAAGATGAGAAAATCGAAGCCTCACCGGCGGAAAAACCTGCTGAGGGCTTAGCAGCAAATTCATAAACGTGAGTGTAGGTTGGGAGATGAAGCTTCCATCCTGCTTTTTTGGAGGACAGCATGAAAATTTATTTAAATGATTATGAAACTGAAACATTAGAAAAGGCCGAGAGTCTCTTGTTTAATGGCAATGGCTTCATCGGTCTGCGGGGAAACCTGGAAGAAGAGTATTACGATCATTTTTCAACCAATCGTGAAACTTACATCAACGGATTTTATGAAACGAAGACGATCCATTATCCTGAAAAAATGTATGGCTTCACCCCCACAGGAGAAACGATGATCAGCGTTATTGATGGGCAGACCACCTTGATTACGATCGGAGGCGAGCAATTTTCACTAAATAACGGCACGATCAGCGAAAGCGAACGCTATTTAGATATGGAAAAGGGGATCACGGTTCGCAGTTTGGTTTGGTGTTCGCCTTTGGGGCGTCGAACGAAGCTGACGATTTCGCGGTTAGCATCTTTTCAATACAAAAATCTCTTCTCAATGAAAATTGATTTTCAACGGTTAAACCATGAAGAGGAGATCGAATTAACTATCCATTTGAATTTTTATCCTATCCGTACGATTGATAAAGAGGACCCGCGAATGAGCCATGAGTTGCAAAAAATCACGGTCAAGACAATTGATTTAACCGAAAAACGATGTCGTTTCGGTACAACAGGTTCCCAACTAGAAGCGGAATTGGCCTGGTCGATTGATAATCACACTGTAGCTCAAACGATTGAAGCAGACCGAATCGTCATTCGCACCCAATTGGAGGGGACTAGCTACCAAAAAAATCTAAGCTATGCCTTCCAGCAGCAGGAGCATGAGGGTCTAGATGCTACATTTTCCCAGTTGGTACAAGCACAAACGCGTTTTTTAAACACCTTTTGGAAAAGTGGGAAGGTTCGAATCAAAAGTACTGAACGATTAGAGGAAAGTGTTAACTATAGTACCTTCGCCCTGCTGCAATCTCTAGGGACTAATGGGACGACTAGTATTGCAGCTAAGGGGTTAAGCGGGAGCGGATACGAGGGACATTACTTTTGGGATGCAGAGATGTTTGTCTTTCCAGTCTTTTTACACTTGAATCCAACCCTAGCCAAACAATTACTGACATACCGATACAATAGTTTGGACCAAGCTCGCAAGAATCGTCAGCTTTTTGGATACCAAACAGGCGCTCTTTACCCTTGGCGGACAATTTCTGGAACAGAGTCTTCACCATTTTTTGAAGGTGGTTCGGCGCAGCATCATATCAATGGGGATATTGCCTATGCCTTCATTCAATACTATCGCTACACGGAGGATCTGGACTTCATGGCGGATTACGGCTTTGAGGTTCTGCTGGAAACAGCACGCGTCTTCACTGAAATTGGCTATATGAAAAATGGCCAGTTCCACATTGATAAAGTCACCGGACCGGATGAATACACGGTGCTGGTGAACGATAACTATTACACCAATCAATTAGTGGCGTATCAATTTAAGTGGATTGATCGGTTGGCGCGAATATTGAAGAAGCAACGCCCTGAAAGTTGGCGGGCATTAACAGAAAAACTCCAGCTGAAGGATGAGGAGCTTCAAGCATTCCCGCAATTCGCTGAAAAAATGACACTGCCATTTGACGAAGAAAGGGGAATTATCGCGCAGGATCGCGACTTCCTAAATAAAGGTGCTTGGCCGTATTCAAAGGCCGAAACGAAGTATCCCTTATTGCTGAATTATCATCCCTTAACGATTTATCGTTATCAAATTTCTAAGCAGGCAGATGCGGTATTAGCCTTGATGCTGTTTCAGGATACCTTTGACAATGCAACGATCGAAAAAAGTGTCGCCTATTATGACGAGGTTACGACTCATGATTCTTCCTTGTCCTATTCAACGTTTTCGACTGTTTATAGCCGTTTGGGTCAGGTAGAAAAAGGCTATGACTATTTCTTGAAAAATGCCCGTACTGACCTTGATAATAGTCATAAAAATACTAAGGACGGCATCCATACGGCTTCGATGGGCGGTACGTTTATGACGATCGTCTACGGATTCTGCAATTTGCAGGTGGTGAATGATACATTGACCATGGCTCCAAATTTGCCTGCAGAAATCGAAGAGCTGGAGTTTTATACGTATTTTAAAAATCAAAAATATCGGATCTATGTCAATCATCAGGAACATTCGATAGAAAAGCAAATAGAAGGAGAGGCGTAATGAGGGGCTTTGTTTTTGACTTAGACGGTGTGCTCGCCGATACGGCTAAATACCACTACATGGCATGGAGGCAGCTGGCAGCTGAACTTGGCATTACGATTGACAAACAGTTCAATGAACAATTAAAAGGCATCAACCGTGAGGAATCACTGGAACGAATTTTAATCTATGGCGGCAAAATCGAGATCTTTTCGGATGCTGAAAAAGCTGAGCTGGCGGAAAAAAAGAATCGTCATTATGTCGAGCTGTTAGCAGAGCTGACTCCGGAAGAGGTTCTGCCAGGTGTGCGCTACTTCTTAATGAACGCCCGCCGGCTTGAGATTCCCTGTGCTGTTGCCTCTGCATCTAAAAATGCCCCGCTCATTCTGACCAAATTAGCGATCAATGATTACTTTGTGGGGGTGGTCGATCCGGCAGCTTTGACAAAGGGAAAACCAGATCCAGAGATTTTCATTAAAGCGGCGCAATTAATGGCACTTCAACCAGCCGAAGTCATTGGTTTTGAAGATGCCCAAGCCGGGATTGATGGGATCAAAGGATGCGGCATGTATGCGATTGGAATAGGCGACACGCAGCAATTAAAAGGCGCCGACCGATGGGCTGCTGATCTATCGGAACTATCAGTAGAAGAATTGATTCAATTGTAAAACAGTGGAGGTTGCCAAAATAATTTTGGCGGCCTTCATTTTTTTAATGATTTTTGTGTTTCGATACCTATCCATGTAATGAAAAGTGACGCGAAATGTCTCATTTTTAGAAAAACTTTTAAATCATGTTAGAAAATATAACATATGCTATTGAAAAGTATGCTGCAATTCATTATGATAGTAAAAAAATATCCAGAATGATTTGCCTGCCGGGGTGAATGGTTCATATGGAGAATGCTTAGCACTGGTAGGCCTCTGAGTGCGAGAGGTCTACCAGTTTTTTTAAATTCAGAAGGGAATGACGAGTATGAAAATGATTCGCGCGGTAGTACGACCGGAAAAGGTAAACGAGGTAATGAATGAGTTGGCTGAAAACGGCTTTGTCTCGGCCACTAGATACAGTGTGTTGGGGCGAGGGAAGCAGCGGGGGTTGAAATTAGGAGATGTTTATTATGATGAGATTCCCAAGGAGACTATCGTTTTAGTCGTGGAAGACACGGATGGTGAAAAGGTCATCAATTGTATTCAAAAGATCTGTCGTTCAGGCTCTGAAGGATCGTTTGGTGACGGGAAAATTTTTGTTCTTCCAGTAGAAAAGGCTGTGACCGTCAGCAGCGGTGAAGAAAAATTATAAGGAGATGAAGTCATGAAATTAGTAACAGCGATCATACGCGATACGAAATATTATGAAACAAAAGCCGCTTTATTGAATGAAAATTTTTTCTCCCTTAATACCTACCGAGTGTTGGGACGTGGTCGCGAGCAGCAGCAATATGATGTACAGAATGCTGATGTTAGAAAATCTGTCAAAGAGTATCCGTTTGTCAGCAAGCGAATCATTGAAATCTATCTAGAGGAAAAGGATGTGGAACGTCTAATCCAGATTCTCTTAAAGGTTAACCAGACCGGCAACAAGGGCGATGGAAAAATTTTCGTGACACCTTTGGAAGAGGCAATTCGCATTCGAACCAAGGAAACGGGCATTGACGCTTTAGCGTAAAAAGTAAGGAGTGGAGACTATATGAAGAAAGTGATGAGTGTTTTAACGGCGATGTATTTGCTGTTGCTGCTGTTGAGCGGCTGCGGTGGAAAAGATAGTGGAGCAGCTGAAAATTCTAGTAAGAAGTCCTCTGATCAAGCGATCAAAATCGGTGTCAGCGCGTTTCCGGGATGGTATACCTGGTACGCTGTTCAAGGGTTTGGCGCATTCGAGAAAAATGATGTGGACGTGGAACTGGTTTGGTTTAATACGTACAGTGATTCGCTGCAGGCCTTCAATAGCGGACAGATTGATGCGGTGTGTGCAGCTTTAAGTGATACAATCTCGCCAGCCATTAACGGCGTTGATTTCAAGGTAGTACTAATCAATGACAACTCGGCGGGAGCAGATGGAATCGTGGCACAATCGTCGATCAAGTCGTTAAAGGAGTTAAAAGGAAAAACAGTTGCAACAGAGGTTGGAACGATCGAGCATTTCTTTTTATTAAATGCTTTAGAGACAGCTGGCCTATCTGAAAAAGACATTCAATTAACGAACATGACAGTTGAAAATGCTGGTCCAGCGGTTATTTCTGGGCAGGTAGATGCCGCTAGCTTGTGGGAACCGTCGTTAAGCTACGCAGCTTCTGAAGGTGATACAAATTTACTCTTTGATTCCTCGGAAATTCCTGGTTTAATTCCTGATACATTAATGGTTAGTGGAAAGGTCTTGAAAAATCGTTCTGCTGAGGTACAAAAAATCGTTAAAGCTTATTTTGATGGGATGCAGGTCTATGCGGAAAAACCAGATGAAGCGTTAGGGTATATGGCTAAGCAGGCAGATATTAGTACTGAGGAAATGAAAACAGCGATGGCAGGAGCACGTTTATTCTCAATTGCGGACAACCATGCGGCCTTTCACGAGCAGGCGGAGGACTATTCTTATCTGCCGTATACAGCTAAAGAGACCGCGAAATTTCTTTTGGATCAAAAGATGGTTTCAGAGGAGCTCAAAGACCCAGAAAGTATCTTTGATTCCAGTTATATTGACAAGCTGTATGAGGATGCAGCGGATATGAAGGTTCCAGACACGCAGGCAGAGTAATTTAGCAGGAATTCGCGGGAGGCGATTTGATGGAAATAAGAGCAGTATCGAAAACAGGCACGAAAATTAGACTGCGAAAAATGATTTCGAAAACAAAATACAGCATGATCGCAGCTGGAGCCTTCATTTTAGTTTTAGTCTTATGGCATCTGTTGAGCACTAGTGAGATGGTCAGTCAGATTTTCTTGCCGGCGCCAGCTGCAGTGGTCGAAGCCTTTGTAAAGAGTTTGATGGATGGTTCATTGGCATCTGATACATGGATCAGTTTTTCTCGTATTATGAAGGGCTTCTTGTTAGCGATTGTCCTTGGTGTGCCGCTAGGTGTTTTAGTGGGTTCCTTTTCGAAAATCGAAGCGTTTGTTCTGCCCCTAACAGAATTTTTTAGGTATTTACCGGTCCCAGCCTTTGTTCCATTAATTATGGTTTGGGTGGGTATTGGTGAAAATGCCAAGGTGGCAGTCATTCTTCTCGGGATTCTTTTTCAATTGATTCCGATGGTGGCGGACAACGTAAAAAGTGTTCCTTCCAATTTGATCAATGCCGCCTACACGCTGGGAGGCAAATCCAGCACAGTGATTTTTAAAGTCATCATTCCAGCGATGCTGCCGAAGCTGATGGAAAGCTTACGGATGATAATGGGCTGGGCCTGGACATATTTAGTAGTAGCAGAATTGGTGGCTGCTAACTCTGGCTTAGGCTATAACATCTTAAAGGCACAGCGTTTTTTGGATACCTCTTCTATATTTATGGGGATATTGGTGATTGGTCTTTTAGGGTTGATCACGGATCGTCTGTTTGGCTTGCTGAACAAGGTGTTGTTTCGTTGGGTAGAAGAATAGGGGGGATGAAAATGGCAGTGATAACAGGAGAGCTTGGGCTGGAGGCAAAGGTCGCCAGCAGTAAAATTTCCTTTGAACAGGTGAACAAAATCTACACCTCAAAGAAAAATAAAGTAACGGCATTGCGGGACATTAACTTAGAAATTTTAGACAATGAATTTCTCTGTGTTGTAGGACCTTCCGGATGCGGCAAGTCGACGTTGTTGAGGATTCTCGGCGGGTTAGAGGATATCACTTCAGGCAGTATTGTACTGAATGATCAAGAGTTGGTAGGTCCGGGAGCAGATCGAGGAATGGTCTTTCAGGGCTATTCATTATTTCCCTGGCTGACGGTAGAGGAAAATATCGCTTTTGGTTTAAAAACAAGTAAAAAGCCGAAAGCGCAAATCCAATCAATTGTGGATCGTTATATTGAAGTAATTGGTTTGGAAAAATTCCGGCATAGTTTGCCCAAGGAGCTTTCTGGCGGGATGAAGCAGCGAGTGGCTATTGCGCGGGCGTTGGCGAATAGTCCGGAAATTTTACTGATGGATGAACCCTTTGGCGCGCTAGATCCAGAAACGAAGAGCAATATGCAGCTGCTGATGCGGGAAATCTGGGAAGTGGAGCGTCCGACCATTTTATTCATCACTCATGACATTGAAGAAGCCGCCTTTTTAGGGCAGCGTGTCGTGATTATGAGTGCGGGCCCTGGAGAAATCAAACAATCGGTGCCCATCTATCTGCCATACAAAAGGAAGTTAACGTTGAAGGATGAGCCGACGTTTATTGCAACGAAGAAAAAAATCGATCAGATCATTCATACGTAGATATTTGTGAGTAGGAGGAAAACAAATGGAATTTACGCCAACAGTAAGCAATAAAAAGTCAGAAAATTCAGATTATAAAAAGGAGATTTTAGCCGGTGACGGCTGGATGAAGACCATTCATAAGGGCGATACACTGCGAATCATTGATCAAGCAGGGAATCAGGCCGCCGACACCTTATTTTTTCTAAAAAATGATCCGGCTGATCACTATAGTGCTTGTATGACGATTCAGGAACAAAAAAGTTTGTATCTAACAACGGGAACCATATTAATGAGTGAAGCTGGACAGGAAATGCTTAAGATAACTGCTGATACTTGTGGTCAGCATGACACTATTGGCGGTGCTTGCTCCTGTCAGAGCAATACCGTCCGCTACCAACGAGAAAAAGTCTCGATGCACGCTTGTCGCGATACCTTCATGCTGCAAATGAGTCAGTTTTTCGACCAGTATCGGTTTTCGAAAAGAGATCTAGCTCCAAACATCAATTTTTTTATGAATGTCCCGGTTGATCCAGAAGGTGAGCTAGATTTTAAGGATGGTGTTTCAGGACCAGGATATTATGTGGAGTTGGAGGCGTTAGCTGATGTGATCGTATTGATCAGCAATTGCCCACAATTGAACAATCCCTGTAACGATTACAATCCAACCCCTATTGAAGTGCTGATTTGGAAAGGAGCAGACGCATGAAATTAGTCTATACAAAACGTTTATTGCCGGGAGAAAAGTGGTCTGAGTATTTAGGCGCGAATAAACTTATACGTTTGATAGCCAAAGCAGAGGATTGCAATGTAGTGATGGGTGCTTATCACGCAGAGCATCCCGAAGAAAAATACAATATGCCGGACTCTTTAAAAGCACAGCATACCTTCTTTTTGACACAAGGGAATTTATTGATGAGTGATAATGGGAAGATGCTGTTGAGTATGCTGCATGATACATATGGCTGGCACGACACTGTGTGCGGGCATACTCTTTTGCGAAAAATCAATGAACAATATGGTCCTTCTGATTATCAAACAGATCGCAATCAGCGTCACCGAGGCAGTTATGAGAATTTTTCGATTGAGCTCTTTCGACGCGGTTTGGATAAGCGGGATCTATCTTCAGTGATCAACCTCTTTTCTAAAGTCACAGCTTCAAAGGGGGGAGAGCTGAGTTATCAGCCAGAAAATACCTTCAATAAGGAAGTCGTTTTACGGACTGATGCACCGGTTTTATTGATCTTATCTAATACGCCGCATCCTCTGAACCCAGTCAAGGAGTATCCAAAAGGAGAAATACAGCTAGAGGTTTATGGAGGAACGTCGGCTGATTTACTCGATTCAGTTGTGACGAGCTGCGAGGAAAATACACGAGCGTTTGAAAACAATTTGGCAGAAAATCAACTAAAAGGGTGATGGCATGTTTAAAAAAATATTGATTGCTAATCGTGGAACGATTGCTGTTCGAATTCTTCGAACATTGAAGAAAATGGGCATTACTTCAGTGGTTGTTTATGCTGAAGCAGATGAAAAGAGCCGACATGTCGAGCTGGCAGATGAAAGTTATCTACTGCAAGGAGAAACGGTCGATGAGACTTATTTAAATCAGGAACAATTATTAGCGATTGCGAAAAAAAGCGGGGCACAGGCTGTGATTCCCGGCTATGGTTTTCTTAGTGAAAATGCCGATTTTGTTGAAGCCTGTGCTAATAATGGTTTGATATTTATCGGTCCAGAGGTTCAGCATATAAGAGAGTTCGGCATGAAGCATCTGGCACGAGAATACGCGAACAAAGTGGGGATTCCCATGATTAATGGAACGGAATTGCTAAGTAAAAAGTATCAAGTAAAAAAAGAAGCAGAAAGAATCGGCTATCCTATCATGCTGAAAAGCACGGCTGGCGGAGGCGGAATTGGGATGAAGATCTGCCGCAATGAAGCGGAGATGCTGTCTTCCTTTGATTCAGTGGTGAATCAGGCGGAGGCGAATTTTGGGAACGGCGGAGTGTTTTTAGAGAAATATATTGAAAATGCTCGGCATATTGAGGTTCAGATTTTTGGGAATCAGGCGGGAGAGCTGATAATCATCGGTGAGCGGGACTGTTCATTGCAGCGTCGAAATCAAAAGGTGATCGAGGAATGTCCGGCCTTTGGTCTTACAGACGCTGTTCGTTCGGCGCTGCATCAAGCAGCAGAAACACTAGGGAAGTCTGTCGGCTATCGCAGTGTTGGAACGGTCGAGTTTCTCTATGATGTATCTACTGAAATGTTTTATTTCTTGGAGGTCAATACTCGTCTGCAAGTAGAACACGGGATTACCGAAGAAGTTTTTGGCATTGATTTAGTCGAATGGATGATCCTGGAAGCGGGTGGCGAGTGTCCTGATTTGGAGAAAAGAGTGTTGGTTCCACAAGGAGTCAGCATCGAAGCACGGATTTACGCTGAGGATTTTTATCACGATTTTCGCCCCAGTGTTGGTCACATTGATGCTGTCGAATGGGGCGAGCATGCCCGAATTGAGACCTTCATTTCAGATCATTTAGAGATTAGTCCGTTTTATGATCCAATGCTGGCTAAGGTGATTACGAAAGGGAAGACGCGGCAAGCGGCTTTGGATCGATTGACTTCAAGCTTGAAGGAAACGCAAATTCAAGGCATTGAGACGAATCTTTTCTTCCTCCAGGAAGTATTGCAGAAACCACAGATAACCGCTGGCACAGTGACAACCAAAACGCTGGAGCAGCTGTCAATTGAAATTCCAGCGTTGGAAGTACTTGATGGTGGATTGAATAGTACACTACAGGATTATCCCGGGCGAGTCGGCTATTGGGGTGTTGGGGTACCGCCTTCTGGTTCGATGGATGCTTTATCTGGCCGAATTGCTAATAAAATCTTGAATAATTCGGAAGAGGCGCCGGTCATCGAGTTGACCCTTTCAGGCGGGAAGTGGTTATTTCGCGGCGAAATGGAATTTGCATTGGCTGGCGCCCATCTGACACCAACACTGGATGGTCAGCCAGTTCCTATGTATCAGGTGGTCACAGCAAAAGCTGGACAAGTCTTGAGTTTCGGCGAGTCGAAGACGGGTATGCGCTGCTATTTAGCGGTAAAAAACGGGTTCACTGCCGCAAAAGTACTGGGAAGTGCTTCGTGCTTCACGTTGGGAAATTTTGGCGGGAAAAATGGTCGTTCGCTGCAAACTGGAGATGTATTGCATCCGTTATCTGTCGCAACCAGCAAAACGCCGCTAGTAAAAGAGCCTTTTGAGCTAACGAAAGAAGAGCAAGTCTGGCAGATTCATGTCACACCAGGTCCTCACTGTACGCCTGAATTTCTTGCGCCTGAGTTTTTACAGGAATTTTGCGCAGCCAAATGGGAGGTTCATTTCAACAGCTCACGTACAGGTGTCCGTTTGATTGGCCCTGCCCCAAAATGGACGCGAGAGGATGGTGGGGAGGCAGGGTTGCATCCTTCGAACATCCATGATAACGCCTATGCGATTGGTACTATTGATTTCACTGGCGATATGCCAATTATTCTAGGCCCAGACGGTCCAAGCTTGGGCGGTTTTGTCTGTCCAGCGACTGTTATTTCCAGTGATTTATGGAAAATCGGTCAGTTAAAACCAGGGGATACACTGCAATTTTGTTTAGTCGATATTGAGACGGCTAATCGCTTAAACAAGGAGCAAGAAGAGCTGCTGCTACGTCCTTTAAGTGCCACAATGCTTCAGGCGCTTTATTGTAATGGAAAAACGGATCAAACAGCGGTACTGGTCAAGCAGCCGGAATATCCAATTTTTTATCAAGGAAAAAATCCGGCAGGAATTGATTTGACCATCCGCTTATCTGGTGATCGGTATTTACTGCTGGAGTACGGTGAAATGGCTTTGGATTTTATTTTAAGAGTGCGTATTCATGCACTGTATCGTCAGTTGAAGGAAAGTGCATTGCCGATTGTTAACCTGACACCGGGAATTCGAAGCCTGCAAATTCAAATTGATACTCAAAAAATTGCCCTGAAGACCGTGTTACGAGAAGTCGTCAGAATGGATGAGGAATTGGCGAATCTGGAAAATGCGGTCTTTCCTTCTCGAATTGTCAAGCTGCCGTTATCTTGGGAGGATCCTCAGGCAGTTAAAGCGATGGAACGTTATCAGGACAATGTTCGTAGCGATGCTCCGTGGTGCCCTGATAATATTGAGTTCATCCGCAGAATCAATGGGTTAAAAAGCCGGGCTGCTGTTCAGGAAACAATCCTGTCGGCTAAGTATATGGTATTAGGCTTGGGGGATGTTTACCTAGGTGCGCCAGTCGCTGTGCCGATCAATCCGATGCATCGACTAGTGACCACGAAATACAATCCCGCAAGAACGTGGACCCCTGAGAACGCTGTAGGAATTGGCGGAGCCTATCTGTGCGTCTATGGAATGGAGGGTCCTGGGGGCTATCAGCTGTTTGGTCGAACGATCCAAATGTGGAACCTGCAGAAGGAGACGCATTATTTTTCAAAAGAAAAGCCATGGCTACTAGACTATTTTGATCAACTGAAGTTTTTCCTCGTCTCTCCTGAAGAGCTGCTGCAATACCGTAAAGATTTTCTCAATGGAAACTATGAGCTTGATATCGAGGAAACAGAATTTTCGATCAAAGAATACCAAGCGCAGCTAGCGGAGCACCGTTCAGAAATTACTCAGGTTAAAGAGCGGCAGCAAGCGGCCTTCGAAGCTGAAAGAGAGTCTTGGCGGAAAAAAGGCTTGGCTGAGTATACTCCGGAAACAGGGGATCCAGAGCCGGCAGTTGAAGCGGCAGTCCCTGAAAACAATGAAGTATTGAAATGCGCGATTCCCGGCAGTGTTTGGAAAATTTTGGTCGACAAAGGCGATTTCGTCAGAAGCGGCGAACCGATGATCGTAACAGAAAGTATGAAAACAGAGATTGCTTATCATGCTCCTTGTGACGGAAAAATATCTGAAATTTTAATTAAGCAAGGAGATATTTTACGCTCGGGAGAATCACTGGCGTACATTGAGGGGGTCTGAAGAATGCTGAAACAAACGATTCGTCAGCTGCAAAAGTGCTATCAAGAGAAAAACATCACGGTAGAGGAAGTTGTCGATCAAGTACTCGACTCAGCGAAGGAACACGCACACTATAATTGCTGGATTTATTTACTGGAAAAAACGGAGATTATGGCCTATGTAGATAAGCTTCCGTCTCCGAATTTTGAAGAAAAGCCATTGTGGGGTATTCCATTTGCGATTAAGGACAATATTGATTTGGCTCATGTACCGACGACTGCTGCCTGCCCGGAGTTTTCCTATATACCTGAAAAATCAGCCAAGGTAGTGGCGCAGTTGATTCATGCAGGGGCGATTCCTATCGGAAAGACCAATATGGATCAATTCGCTACCGGTTTGGTGGGAACACGTTCTCCCTATGGTGCAACGAAAAATGCTCTTGATCCAGAGCTAATCAGCGGAGGCTCGAGTTCTGGTTCAGCTGTCGCGGTGGCGTTAGGACAGGTATGTTTTGCGCTGGGAACAGACACTGCCGGTTCAGGAAGAGTTCCAGCGGCATTGAACAATATCTTTGGCTATAAAGCCGCACTGGGAAGCTATTCGACAGAAGGAGTGGTGCCGGCCTGTGAATCTCTTGATTGTGTTTCAATTTTTGCTCGCGGGATGGAGGATATTTGCCTGATTGATCAGCAGTTAAACGCTAGCGCGACAGTAACATCTAATCAAAACCCGCAGCCTGAAACGCTTCTTTTGCCTGATGAAGTAGAATTTTTCGGCCCATATGCTGCAATGTATGAAGCTGCTTGGCAAAAGACCGTAAAGTATTTCAGAGAATCAGCGCACGTCGAGACGATAGAAATGGCTCAGCTTCAGCAGGTGGCGCGTTCTCTTTATGAAGGGCCTTTTGTAGTTGAACGGGATGTCGCGATTGGCGAATTTGCGGATTCACATAAAGCTTCGATTGTGGCGCCATTAACAACGATAATAAAGCAGGCAAGACAAGCCGATTATTCAGCAAAAGCACTTTTTGAAGCCCAGCATGTTTGTAAACGAGTTGAACGCTACCTAAAAAATAAACTAGCGGACAGCCTGCTGGTATTGCCGACCTGCACCGGTACTTGGCGAATCGACCAAGTTGTCGCTGATCCTCTCTTTACCAATAGTCAAATGGGACTTTATACCAATCATTGCAATTTACTAGGATTGAGTGCTGCGGCGGTTCCTGCGCCAGTGGCTAGTGAAATGCCTTTTGGAATCACGTTATTTTCAACTCCAGAAGATGAACCTCTGCTGAGAAGTTTTGCGTCAGAGCTTGATTCAACCGAGGCGAAGACGGAGCTTGTTGTATGCGGTCTTCACATGAGAGGGTTTCCTCTTGAAAAGGAAATGCATGCTTATGGAGCAGAGTTCGCCTATGAAACTAAGACTTCTTCTGATTATCTTTTATATGAGCTGCACACAGCCCCCCGCAAGCCTGGCTTGTTTCGCAGTGAGGAGTGCGGTCAACCGATCGAAGTAGAGGTCTGGAGCATTCCTTATAAACAGCTTAGTCAGTTTATTCAAACGATTCCTTACCCTTTAGCCATCGGAAAAGTGAGGCTGGAAAATGGCACAGAAAAACTAGGGTTTGTCTGCCAAAATTATTCCGCAGAAAAAAAGAAGAACATTACACATTACGGTTCATGGAGAAAGTATCAAAAGGGACTTCAGGCCTGATCATAAAAGTAAAAAGCAATAGTTAAGGACTAGCGAATTCAGGTTAGTCCTTTTCTTTCTGCTTGGACGAAGCAAAATCAACGGACTTCCGATGAAAGTGCGATATACTTTAAAAAATTTGCATAAATAAATGAATGACAATAATAATTGTAGAGATTTTAGGAGGGATCGTATGACGATTTTGGTTGTAGGTGGCGCAGGATATATTGGCTCCAATGCTGTGGATGCATTGATTGCTCAAGGCTATGAGACTGTTGTAGTAGATAACTTGGTGACAGGATTTAGAGAAGCAGTGCATAAGGAGGCGCGCTTTTATAAAGGGGATATTCGGGATAAATCTTTTCTACGCTCTGTTTTTCAAAAGGAAGATATTGAAGCGGTCATGCATTTTGCCGCCTTATCGCTAGGCAGAGAATCAATGGAGCAACCGTTGGATTATTTTAGTAACAACGTAGGTGGAACTCAAGTGTTATTAGAGGTGATGGAAGAATTTTCAGTCAAAAACATCGTCTTTTCTTCTTCTGCAACTGTCTATGGGAATACGGAAAAGGTCCCGGTAAAGGAAACGAGCGCCTTAGCACCAATCAATCCTTATGGAGAAACCAAACGGATGATGGAAACGATGATGGACTGGCAAAGCAAGGCGAAGGGGTTGAGATTTATCGCCTTGCGCTATTTTAACGTTGCTGGAGCGAAAAAGGATGGGACTCTTGGAGAAGTTCGGCAGCGCCTTATTCCAATGATTTTGCAAAAGGCGTTGAAGGATGAGACCATGCTGCTTTTCGGTGATGACTACGACACACCTGATGGGACGTGTATTAGAGATTTCATCCATGTTTTAGATTTGGTTGAGGCCCATATTTTAGCGTTGAACTATTTGACTAATGGCGGGGAAAGCCAGATTCTTAATGTGGGCTCCGGCAAGGGCTGCTCTAATTTAGAGGTGGTTCAGGCGGCTAGAAAAGTTACGAAAAAACCGATCCCTATCAAAGTGAAGCCCCGTGTGAAAGGTGATTCGGCGATTTTAGTTGCATCTAACGATAAGATCGAGAGGCTTTTAAATTGGCATCCTGCTCATAGCGAGATTGAAGAGATTATTACCGATGCCTGGCGTTTCCAAGAAAAAAACCTTTAGGTTATCAGGGTGGGAACTGACTCTTTTTTATGAGCTATCCGAATACTATTTTTTAGTGGACAGACAATCATTTATTGAATTGAGATTAGCATCTAAATTGTGGAACGTTAATTACGAAGCGGACGATACTCGCGAATAGATGGAAACGAGGGATGAGCACTCACTAACAAAAAAGGTGCTCATTCTTTTTATTTTCTTTTGCTTTTTCCAATAGACTTCCTTGTTGGAAGCGGATACAATTGAATTAACGCTAGCTTTTCATTTTGCGTAGGTGGAGGCGAAGAGATGGAGTTTATTGGTGTTTTGTGTTTGATCTTAGTAAGTGTTACCTTAGCTAGTCACTTTTCACGAAGAATAGGGATTCCAGCAGTGATCGGACAATTGCTCGTGGGAATTCTCTTGGGAAACGGCGGCTTAAGGATTGTTCATCCAGATATCCTAGTGAAGGATTTTTCTGAGATCGGAGTGATCTTACTGATGTTTTTAGCAGGAATCGAAAGCAACTTACCGCTGCTGCGAAAGTATTTTCGGCCCGGCGTTTACGTTGCCTTGTTGGGGATTTTATTTCCTTTATTATTAGGAACGGGGAGCGGGAGTCTCTTCGGTGTTCCAATAAGCCAATCTTTTTTCTTCGGATTAATTTTAGCGGCGACCTCTGTTAGTATTTCCGTCGAAGTTCTAAAAGAATTAAAGGTCGTGAAAACCAAAGAAGGGTCCACCATATTAGGCGCGGCTGTGGTAGATGACATTTTAGTCGTCTTGATCGTTAGTCTATGCATGCCGTTATTAGGCGTTGAAGGCGGAAGTGAACGTCCGCTAGGCTTCATGCTGATCGCACAGGTTCTTTTCTTTATCGCAGTCTTCTTTTTGATTCGTTGGGGGGCGCCTTACTTGATGGGATTAAGTAAGAAAATATTCGCTCAGTCCTCTGTCATCATCGTATCCTTAACGCTTTGTCTAAGTATGTCTTTTATCGCGGATTTCATAGGCTTAAGTTCAGTGATTGGTGCTTTTTCTACCGGGATCGCGATTGGTCAAACCAACGTTTGGAAGGATGTGCGTTACAATATTGAGGCAATCGGTTATGCAGTGTTTATTCCGGTTTTCTTCATTAGTATCGGTCTGGAGGTGACTTTTGACGATCTAGCGAAGCAATTGCTATTTATTCTTTTTTTCACAGTTATCGCTATTTTTTCCAAGCTGTTAGGCGGATTTATGGGCAGCCGTTTCTGCGGGTTTGATAAGCAAAGCAGTTTAATGGTAGGGTCAGGCATGGTGTCTCGTGGTGAGATGGCTCTGATTATTGTGCAGCTAGGATTCCAAGCACATCTAGTTACGGGAAAGTATTATTCTTCTATTATTTTGGTCATCTTATTCACTACGTTATCGTCGCCGTTTTTATTAAAATATTTCACAAAAAAGCTTTATCTAACTTAAAGGATTACATCCTAAAAACCGCTTGTATGATTGAAACGATACAAGCGGTTTTACTTTTTATGAAATAGTGTGCTGTTTTTCAGATTTTTTTATCTAAAAATAGGGCATTGGTTTTTTATTCGCATCTTGTTTATCTTGATCGGCCATCTTAATTTCTGATAATTATAGGTCATTTAAAGCACCTCATTTTTCTTTTGGGGTTAGATTGCTGTCCAACCGCCATCGCATGTTAATATGGTTCCTGTGACGTAAGAAGATTCCTTTGCAGCAAGGAAAATTAATGAAGAATCCAATTCTCCTTCGCGGCCAGGTCGATTAATCGCTGTTCGTAAGGTAATAAACTCATTCATGGCCTCCATCGCTTCTGAACTGTTTGCTTCTGATTCAAAAAAGCCAGGGCAAAGCGCGTTTACGGTGATTCCTTTTGGCGACCATTCCGCGGCTGCTTGACGTGTCATATTGACGACCCCGCCTTTAGCAGTTGCATAAGGTAAAATTGGTAATTCTTTCAAGCCACCTTTACCTAGAATGGAAGAAACATTGATTACTCGACCGTAGCCTTTTTCGAGCATTACCCGACCAAAATACTTCATACAATAAAAGACGCCATCCAGATCAAGAGCAATAACCTTGTGCCAAGTTTCCTCAGATAGTTCTTCAATCGGCGCACCAGAGCCTCCGCCGGCGTTGTTCACTAAGATATCAACTGTACCAAATTTGTCAGTTACCGCTTTGACTGCTTTTTCAATCTGATTGGTATCGGTTACATCACAAGTTACTGGTAGACACTTCACGCCTAGGGCTTCTACTTCTTCAGCGACGCTTTTCAATTTTTCGGTTCTTCTTGCAAGGATTGCGACATCGGCACCTTGTTTCGCCAAAGCTAATGCAAATTGGCGACCAAGTCCCGCCGATGCACCAGTTACGACTGCAACATTCCCGGTTAAATCAAACATATAAATTTCCTCTTTTCTATAAAATAGTTGGTACGTTCATCGTATCACAAGGCTAGTTCTTTCAGCTTCGGGGGATTAGCAAAAATAAAAAAGAGAATTTTGTGATAATGCCCAAAGTGCTATATAATTTTAAAAAAGAAGGTAGACCAATCTAGCGTTTTTAAAATGGGAAACATGGGGGTGTATTGGAAATGGAAAAAGAGTTGGATTTTATCAAATTGTATGAAGAAATATACAAGTGTCTGCCCAATAGAAATATTCAAATGTTACTGGATGTTTGTTATGAGATCGTTGGTGTGCCGATTCTTGTTGTTGATATCTTATACAATGTTTTGGGAAATGCACCAAAGGAAAAGACCGGGGACCCGCTTTGGGATGATCTGATTTCCCGAGGCGGGCTTGACACGGAGCAGATCGCTTCTCTTTACGAAGATGGAATTATTCAGTCCGTTGATAGTGAGAAGGCTCCCTATATCGTCGACTGGGGATCGAGTAAAGAGCAGCCGAAAATTCAGGGGATCATCAAGGTCAACGGTATCGTGGAAGGGTATGTAACCATGTGCTGCAGCCGTGAACAGCTCACGCCTGCACGCATCAAGGCAATGGACATAATCATGAATATCTGCTCCTATTTCTTCGTTCGAAATGATTCTGAGAGCAGCATGAATGACACTTATCGAAAGGTATTCGTTAGTGAGTTGTTCAATAACCGCATTCAAACAGAAAAGCAATTGCAGACGTGGTTTTACAATATGCAGCATGAGCTACAGCCGCCGTTTCAGGTTGCAGTAATCAGTACCGAGACCGAGCATGAAAAAAATGTCCTCTCCTATATGCGCAAAGCGTTGCAAAAGCTCTCGGAGCATCAGGTTTTATTGATTCAGAACAATATGCTGTATACCCTTCGATACCAGTATGAAGCAGAACAAAAAAGCCATACTGAGGATAGTGTCAATGCGATTTTAGAAATATTCGGAGCGCGGTGCGGCGTCAGTCAAGAATTTGAAAATCTATTAGAGGTGGCGATCTATCAACGGCAAGCCGAGGACGCACTGGAAATAGGCAGAGAAGTAGACAAGGGAAAGCTATTATACAATTTCGATGACTACCGTACTTCGGCGATCCTTTTGCCGCGAGTGAAAGAGCTCGCTAGGGTCAGTTATGTCCCGAAAGTTCTCAAAGATATCACCGATTATGATAGAGAAAACAGTAAAGAGCTTTTTATTACCTTAAAATGCTATGTGAACAACATGCTAAATACTTCTATCACAGCTAAAGAGCTTCATCTTCATCGAAATTCTCTTCTGTATCGAATTGGACGGATTGAGGAAGTGTTTCAGCTGTCATTAAAAGACCCAAAGACTTTTCGAACGCTGCTTATTGCTTTTTATATGATAGAGCTAGAGGAGCAGCTCTATCATGAGTGATACTTACATAGCGCCAACGATAATTTTATTCATACAATTAGTTATTCCTTTGCCCAAGCGATAACGGGAGACAATAATAGAAAACTGATCACTGTACCTTCACGCACCATCAAGGTTAAATGGAAGAAAACGGTGAAAAGTAGTGCGGTCAAAATACAAATCAAATCAATGCTGTAACGATAGAACTTGAAGCTATGCCCTGTTCTCTCGGAGAGGAAGAGGCAAAAGGTTTCGATTGGGAATTTAAGTAACTGATATTTCAATACTTTTCCGGTACCGACTCCAGCGATGATTGTTCCTAGAATAAAGAGTAGGCATCTTAGAATATAGGCATGCAGGGAAAAAAGTGGGAAAACAAAATACGTGAAGAGATTAATTGTGGAGCCAAAAAACAGCAGGGCAATTCCCATTGTCAAATAATTTTTCAGCCTCTTCTTCGGATCTAGGTATAGACAACCAATCAAGAATAAAAGATTCAAACCAGCGGTAATCGTACCAATTTTAATGTGGCTAAATTCTGCCAGTGTCGCATTTAGGGAGTTGAAGCTGCTCACTCCGATGCTGGCTTTCAGTGTTAAGCTGATGCCGAAAGCACTTAAAAGATAGTATAAAAAAGAAAGAGTTAATTTTTTTTGATTCGTCATAATTGTTCCTCCATTAACTAATTGATAGGATGAGTATGACGGAATAAAAAAATTATCACTAGGAGATATAGCCTAATTAGGAGAAAAAATGAAAAAAGAAAAATTTAGCATGGAAAATAGGCCGCAATTTAACGGTCCATTTCCTTTTTTGACAGAATCAATTTTAAAACAAAGTTTCTTAGTAACCTATGAACGCAATGAAAAAATCGTCAAGCAAACAATCAAGCCCGATTATTTATATCTTCTTTTAGAAGGGAAAGCACGAATCCTCCAGCAAGAGCCAAATGGAAAAAGCTTGATTCTGCAGTTTCTTGAAGTAGGAGACTTCATTGGAGAACTGACGCTGGTGAAAGCGGAGGAGACACCTAAGGATGTGATCGCAATCGGCGCTGCTCGGTGCCTTGCGATCCCATTTACGGTAATAGAAGAGGAGCTGATGCAGGAGCCTGAATTTCCAACATACATCGCTCGATATATCGGAGAAAAACTTCTGCTTAGAATGGAACATTTTTCAAACGCCCAAACGTTTGAATTGAAATATCGTTTGGCGGCGTTGTTGTTAGAGGTTGCTGTTAATGAGCAATACCATGAAAACAATACGCAAATCGCCGATTATTTGGGTACTAGCTACCGGCATCTGATGCATACCTTTAAAAACCTGCGAGAGCAGGGGTATATTGAAAAAATTAAAGGCGGCTATTTGATTGATTCGCAGAAGCTGAGAGAATTAATTCAGGAAGGAAACGAACGGTGAAGGATAAAAAAACCGCCGATAAGAAAAATCTTATCGACAGTTCAAGCAGATTAAGAGTTCTGAGAAAAGGATTGATTTGATGGGTTTCTTAATCTGCGTGGTACCCTTGTAATGCTTCAGTTCCTTCATCGTTGTTGCTGATGCGAACCACATTATCCATTGCAGAGACAAAGATTTTTCCGTCACCGGGCTGTCCGGTGTGTAAAATCCGTTTCATTGTATTAATTACCTGATGTACTGGAATGCTGCTGATTACGACATCCACCTTTACTTTTGGCAAAAGTTTGGTGGGAACGACAGAGCCTCGATAGTATTCGGTGCTGCCTTTTTGAATACCATGACCTAATACTTGTGTCACCGTCAGACCTTCAATACCGATTTTTTCTAAACCTTTTTTCAAGTCTTCTAATTTGTTTTCGTTGACTACCACCGATACCATTGAGATTGGTAGCGTTTCTAATTCATCAGGTCTCATTCTTTTCCATCCTGATTGCGTTGTTGTCGTTTTTCCTTCAGCTGTTTCTACTGCTTCCATTTGCAGAGTTGAAATATCTGTTGCCAAAGCAGGTTCTTTTGCGAACATCGTTGGAGAAGCAAGGTTGCTATTTGTCTGTGGAATCTCATTACTGTCTGTCATATCGGGTGATACGACAAAACCGCTATAGGCACTTTGCAGACCGTGTTCTGTTACATCAAGTCCTGCGAGTTCAACCTCTTCTGAGACTCTTAGACCAACCGTGTATTTTAATGCGAAAAAGAGAACAGTGGTTGAAGCACCAACCCAAGCAGCGGTAATTAACACACCAAAGATTTGTGTAAAGAAGAAACTTGCGCCGCCACCGTAGAAAAGTCCCCCATCTAAAGCCAACAATCCAGTCAACATCGTTCCAAGAGCTCCACAAACCCCATGAACCCCTACAGCTCCAACAGGATCATCCACCCGAAGTTTTTTATCAATGAATTCGACCGCGAAGATCATCGCGGCTCCAGAGGCCAATCCGATGAGACATGCGCCGCCTGCGCTCACCATGTCACAGCCAGCAGTAACCCCTACTAGGCCAGCCAAAGTTCCATTTAAAGTTAAAGAGACATCTGGCTTTTTATATTTGAACCAAGAAATAACCAATGCGGTTAATGTTCCTGTAGCCGCTGCAATATTCGTATTGACCAAAACATTTGAAGCTAATACCAAGGTGTCATCACCAGTCATTGAAGTGGTTGAACCACCATTAAAGCCAAACCATGAGAACCATAAAATAAAGACACCCAATGCGGCTAAAGTAAGATTATGACCAGGGATGGCATTTGATTTCTTATCCTTGGTATACTTACCGATTCGGGGACCAACGATGGCTGCCCCAGTGAAGGCTGCAATCCCGCCAACCATGTGAACGGCTGTTGAACCGGCGAAATCATGGAAGCCCATTTCTGCTAAAAAGCCGCCGCCCCAGATCCAGTGACCTGAGATAGGATAGATCAGCCCGCTAATCACTGCACTGAAAATACAGTAGGCGATGAAATTTGTTCGTTCGGCCATTGCCCCAGAGACGATCGTTGCCGCTGTTGCACAAAAGACGGTTTGGAAAAGTAAGAAGGTTGGTGTAGGAAGATCAAAAGCTAGAGAGTTTCCAGCGAAAAAGTGAATCCCACCGAAAATCGCGCTGCTTCCCCCAAACATAATCCCAAAACCAATCACCCAATACAGTAATGTCCCGAAGCAGAAATCAATCAAGTTTTTCATAATAATGTTTCCGGCATTTTTAGCCCGAGTAAATCCTGACTCCACAAGTGTGAATCCCGCCTGCATGAAAAATACCAGAAAAGCACCAAGAAGCGTCCAAACAACATCAATTGAAGAATACATAAAACCAACCCTTTCTGTATATGTTATATTTTCTAACATATTACGCTTGTCATATTGACTGGTCAAGGTTTTTATTGACTGAAAACGTATTTTTGTTGAAAAAAGTATTTTTTCAGAACATTCAATGTTATGTTTTATTACATATGGATGCCTCGGTTTTAAAATAAGATATTCATAGAAATAGTCATTATATAGAAGCTTTTTACTGAAGAGGTGTTCATCAACATGTTTTGATCGAAATGTAAGAGATACTTAGCGAAAAAGGAGAAAGAGAGCTCAAAAAGCTGAACACGGTTCTAGCTAACTAAAGGAAAACGATGAAAAAAATTAAAATATCCAAAAGTAAATAAAAATTAAGAAAAAGTTAAAAACATTCTCATTCCTAAAATGGATATTTGGTCTATATGAATTATTTTGATTTTCAAATTAGAATGATTATAAATAGTATGTTATTTAAGTATTCTTGAAATGTTAGCAGAAGTGACTATTTTTCATGATTCATTTGTAATGTAACAAGCATTATTTTCTTGTTTAACATTAATTAAATTTCTTTTTGGTTTTAATAAAAATATATTATTAAAGCGTTGGTTATAAGTTAATTGCCATTTTTTTTAAAAATAATTATAAAAATGGGTTATTAGATATGTTAGGATTTTGGATGTGAAGGAGGTGAGAAAAAAATGAAACGACGCAAACTAATTTTTTTCTTATTACTAATTATTTTACTTCCAAATGCGAATATTTTTATAGCGGAAGCTAATGAAACGATAGACTCAAGTACGGAAATTTCAGAAAAGAATGAATCAGAGAGTGAAATGGAGAAAACTTTAGATACTTCTAGTAAGAGCATTGAAAGTAGTGAAATACCAGAATCTTCCTCTGATTCAGAGAAAACGAGTGCGACTACCGAAAGTTCAACGTCAGAGGATAAAACGGAGCAATCAGAGATAGAAGCAGATGACTCCAAAATTGAAAAAACGGATATCAGTCTGTTGGCAGCAGATGAAGAAGCAGTAGGTACATGGGCTGATTTTGTTAGTGCTGTGCGTAATGAGAACATTACAAAAATTATTTTAACGGCGAGCTTCAGTAATCCTAGCGCCTCTGACTCGAGTCTTTCAGGCTATTCACGTAAAAATGACTTAGAAATTGATGGTCAAGGGTATCGCGTAGATTTTAGAAATTCTTCAATTCAGTTAGGGAGTCCAACTAACACAACCGGACTCTTCCACATGCATGATATTGTACTGAATCAAAATTATGTCGGCGCTTCTTCAGAAGATATTGTTGGTACACGACTGAATAACACGAACGGAGCGAAGTGGAAATACCGCTTTGGAAATATCACAACCGAACCGGGGGTACAACGATTGGCGAGAGCTTCTTATTCAGAAGTAAGGGTTTATGGCAAAATGGATATTGATACTCGTGCTGAAAATTTTTATTTGGGAAGTATGATCATGGAGGACGGGACGGATTATCGAGGAAATGTAAACAACTATAACTTTTCCGTCTTTTGGTACAACGTTACCGCTGGTGCCAACTCAACGGGTGCCTCGCGAGAGTTTACGATAGGAAAGAATTGTCGAGTAGACGTCGGACAGACACAGACTTCCGGTAGAACTTATCCTGCTGTCTATCAGCACTATTTGGCCTTAACCGTTGGAGAAAACAGTGTCTATAACGTCGATATGCCGGGGAATGCTGTACGTTTTGATGATACAGGAGCAGGTATGACGATCAAAAAAGGGGCAGTCGTGAATTTAACTAGTAAGCAGCCTGCAGGGTCAATCGTGGCATTCAGCGCGAACAATACCTATTTAAACGCAGAAACAGGCAGTTACTTTTACGTGATCGGAACAAGTAATCAACCCTTAATCAATTTAGCTGCGAATGGTACGGGAACAGGTAGTGTCAGTCGGTCGGGGAACAGCTTCACATTAAATAGTCCGGCACAATATGATTTACGAAATCTAAATGACAGTCAATCCGCTGTCAAGATCGCATATGGAAATGAAGCGAACAATACCTTTTCAATTCTTGATTCCGATATTGATTTGTGGAATGTTGGTGTACCGGTGCTTGGTCCATCAAATGAAACCTATTCAAAAGTACCAAGCTTGCAGGTAACCGGAAGTGGCAGCAGGGAAGCGATCGCTACCTCTGTTACTGGCTTGGATCAGTTTAAGCAAGCTAACTACCGACGAATTTCGGGGATGAACCAGAATCCTAAGATTGAGTGGACACCAGTCACTGATGCGGATAAAACGATTAAAGGACGTGTAGCTATCGGGGAAGTTCCAGATAATAATGGTCTGGTTAATGGAGAAATTAAGTATATTCCAGTTTATGCATCAGAAAATCAAGCGAAGGTGACATTGACAGATACTTATGGAAATGTTCGAACGGATTTATCAACGGATGCCAATGGCTATGTTTCTTATACTGATACGAGCGATCCAGTTCAATTTCAAAAAGCAGGAGAGACGATTTCAGGGATAGCCGAACGTGGTCCATGGGTAACACCTGACCCGATTGAAGCGACAGTAATAGATGTAACTCCACCAGAACCCGCTAAAGTAGATCATTCGGACGCCATCCAAAGTATTACTACAAAGTTAACGGGCACTGGGGAACCTAATAGCATTATAACATTAACCGTTAACGACCAGCCATCGGGAATTCCGGGACAGCTGGTTGGAGCGGATGGAAAATGGGAAATAGATATCTCGGGTTTGCAGCTTGTAAAAGACGATGTTTTGCAATTCTTTTTACAAGATCAAAGCGGACCAATTACCGAGTTGAGTGAAGCAGATCGTCCAAGTACAAACAATACGATTGGAAATATCAATCCTAAAAATGAGATGACTTATCATGATGCAACCTTCAAAGCAGCTACAAAAGCAACAGTCGTAGGTTATTTATCTCTAGCTTCTGTTCCTGATGGACTTGACTTCGGGAGTAATAAAGTCTCAAACAAGACAGAAAATTACCGCCCAACAGTCAATGGTGAGTTGGTCGTTTCAGATACCCGAGGAGGAGCCAGAAAACCATGGCGTTTGACATTGAGTCAATCAGAGGTGTTGAAAAACGGCACGATTTCTTTGGGAGAGGCCTTGTATTACACGTCTCAAGTAGGAGAAAAACAAATCTCAACAGCGACTCAAATTGTTGAATCCGGGGAATTTACCTCTGACGGTTCTAAAAATATCTCCGATGATTGGCAATACAGCAAGGGTTTTAACTTGAAAGTCCCAGTTGAGAAACAACGAGTAGGAGAGTATTCAGGAAAATTATCATGGAAACTAGAAGATGTCCCAGGAAATTAGGTGAGTAGATGAGACGATTTGTAATAAAAGGTTTGTTGACATTGCTGGTGCTCTTTACTACGATACCTGCCTACGCGACAGAGGCTAACTATGATAGTAACGGGGTCACCGCATTTTACGGAAAATATGAATACCCAAAAGAGAACCCTAAAAAGGATCAGACGAATAAAGAAGAAAAAGACGGCACTTCTGTAAAGGGAGAAGGACAAAAAATAGCGGGTGGAACGACAGCCGAACTGGCGGGGACGCTTCCTTCATATAAGGGACACGGAGCAATCCTTCCCCTCACAGGAGATACGTTCAGCTTCTTCCCAGTCTTATTAGGATTTGCTTTATTAGCGCTTGTCCTTTCTAAGCTGAAGGGGGTTGAAAATGCTGAAAAAAATTCAATTTGCTAGTTTTCTTCTTCTCCTGTGTACGATAACAGTCGGGGGAACGGCAGCACAGGCTGATGATACGAATACCCATATGAAGTATCAAAGTGGTGATGGTTCAGCCATCAAACCTCTTGATCCGTTACTTCCTGATCCAACAAAACCGGTCATCCCTATTGATCCAACGGATCCTGCGGGTCCACCGGTGGGCACCGGTGGTAGTCTTTCCCTTGATTTTGCCTCCAGCTTTCAATTTGGCAGTCAAGCAATTTCTACTAAAGATGAAACGTACACAGCGCTTCCACAGGAGTATACCGATTTTGATGGTGTGAAGAAAAAAGGACCGAACTATGTCCAAATAACAGACATACGAGGAACTGGTGCCGGCTGGCAATTAAGTGTGAAGCAAAATGGGCAGTTTCAAACGGCTCAGAGTCAGGAGCTAAAAGGAGCAAAATTGACCTTTAAAAACGGGGAGATGGTTTCTAATCTTTCAAGTGCCTATTCACCACTCGCGAATGGAACCTTCGAGTTGCCACTGGATACAGAAGTGGATGTTGTGACCGCTGCGAACGATAAAGGAATTGGTACATGGCTGTATCGCTTTGGCTCAGACCAGAGCACTGGCAGCAGCTCTATTCAATTAACAGTTCCAGGAAGCTCTGTAAAATATGCAAAAAAATATCAAACTTCCCTGACATGGAGTTTAAAAAACGTACCTTAAAGAAAATACAGCAATACAAGGAGAAAAACACAATGAAAAAAGTGAAATTAATGACAGTCGCTACGTTAGCGGCACTATCGTTATCAACAGCTGGAGGCTTGACCTCTTACGCAGCAGCAGTGGATTATGATTCAAATGGTGTGGTAGAGTTCATTCCGAACCCTGATCCGACAAAGCCGGTTGACCCAACCGATCCAGATCCAACGAATCCCGTTGATCCAGTGGATCCAACCGATCCAACTGGTCCAAATCCAGGAACAGACGGTCCATTATCTATCGACTATGCTTCTTCTTTAGACTTTGGGGTTAATAAAATCACGAATAAGGATGAAGTCTACTATGCTCGAGCACAGCAATTCAAGGACGGTCGTGCTGCAACGCCAAACTATGTCCAAGTTTCAGATAACCGTGGGAATAACGGCGGTTGGACATTGAAGGTAAAACAAAATGGGCAGTTCAAAGCGACAGGCACATTAAATGATACGTTGACAGGTTCAGAGGTTCAGTTAGTCAATCCAACCGTATCAAGCAACTCAACGGCCGTCTTTCCGACCGCTGCTGCAACGATCAAATTAGATCCAGCTGGCACAGAAAGTCTTGTAATGTCCGCAAAAGCAAACCAGGGAGCTGGGACTTACGCTGACCGCTGGGGAACGGTTGAGACAGTCAAGGAAACAGATAAAGACGGCAATGCAGTCGATGCAGAAGTAACGAAAGCAGTGACATTGGCAGTACCCGGAAGTACACCAAAGGATGCAGTGAAATATAGTACATCATTGACATGGAGTCTGTCAGACGTACCAGGAAATTAATCGAACTTAGGGGGAAAATACACATGAAAAAATTTGGTTCTTTATTTTTAGCAACAGCAATTTTAGCGGGGATTACTTTAGCGCCCGCAGCATCATTTGCGGCAGATGGCGGCAACTATGATTCGAACGGTGTGATTACTTTTACACCCAACACGGATCCAACAAAACCCGTTGATCCCGTAGATCCAACTGATCCAGTTACACCAGTTGACCCAACGGATCCAAGCGGACCAAACCCAGGGACAGCCGGACCATTATCTATTGACTATGCATCTAGCTTGGATTTCGGCACACAAAAGATTACTTCCAAAGATGAAGTTTACAAAGCGAAGGCACAAAAATACATTGATAAAGACAGCGTTGAAAAAACGGGTCCAAACTTTGTTCAAGTAACAGATAATCGTGGATCTGAAACAGGATGGACCTTACAAATGAAACAAAACAGTCAGTTTGCAACAGCAGATGCAGATGAATTAACAGGTGCGGAAATTACCTTTAAAAATGGAAATATCGTCACTGCCTCTGATTCAGCAAAACCAACAGGTCAAGCAACGATCGTCGCTGATCCGGCTGGAAACTTGAAGAATGTAATGTCAGCTAAGGATGGTCAAGGGGCTGGAACTTACTTGCTTGATTGGGGAACAGATGCGGCTACAGGTGCAGATAGTATTGAACTAAGTGTGCCTGGCTCAACGACAAAATACGCGAAAAAATATTCAACTACCTTTACCTGGGTTCTTAGTGACACACCAGGAAACTAATCAATAACAAGGACGAAGAAGGGATGTTTTCAGCATCCCTTTCTTTCACTGAGGAGATAAATAGACGATGAAATTTAGAAAAACTGTGATGCTAATCGTGACACTTTTAAGTACTTTGCTAGTGGCAACCCCAGGTCTTGCTTCGGAATTTAATTTCGCTGTAACGCCTAAACCGTCAGAAAATCAAATTGACAAACAAAAAACTTACTTTGATCTATTATTAGCGCCAAATCAAGAAGATACGTTAACCGTTGATCTACGCAATGATACTGATAAAGAAGTGGTCGTTGAAGCACAAATCGCTAGTGCAACGACGAATGATAATGGAGTGGTAGAGTACAGCGAAAATAAGATCAAAAACGACGGAACATTAAAATACAATCTAAAAGACTATGTAGAAGCGCCAGAGGAAGTTACATTAAAGCCTCAATCAGCAGCAGAATACAAGGTCAAAATACATATGCCGAATGAAAAATTTGATGGGGTCAACGCTGGTGGAATCACCTTTAAAGAAAAAAAATCAGAGCAAACCAATGCCTCCTCCGATAAAAATGATAAGGGCTTAGCAATCAAAAATGAGTATTCCTATGTGGTTGCTCTGTTAATGCGTCAAACAACCGATAATGGTGATCCAGATCTGAAGCTGCAGCAGGTGAATCCAAATCAGCGAAATGCTCGAAACGTCATACAAGGAAATCTGCAAAATCCCAATGCAACCTATTTGAATCAATTGGCGACGAAAACGATCATTACCAAAAAAGGAAGTTCTGATGCGTTGTACACTGACGAACAGTCTGAAATGCAGATGGCACCAAATTCTAACTTCAACTTATCTGTACCCTTGAAGGGGGAACGCCTGAAGGCAGGAAAATATACGATGAAGATCGAAGCCTATGGACAAAAAGAGGAAAACGGAGATTTTGCCTTTAAAGCTAAGGGAAACCAAAAGGAAGAAAACTACCGGTACCATTGGTCGCTGGAAAAGGATTTCGAGATCAAAGCAGATGAAGCGAAAAAGCTGAATGATTCCGATGTGACGATTAAAAAAGATTATACATGGGTATATCTTTTGATTGGACTTTTATTACTGATATTACTTATACTATTTTTTGTTTGGCGTAAAAAGAAAAATGACAAAAAAGCTCAGGATTAGTCTCAGTCTGGTTTACTGCGTAGCAATTACATTGCTGTTTCTTCCATTTATGAAGCAAGCATTGATTATTTTCCGAACACAAACAGCTTCTGTGCAACAGATTGAAACGACAAATCAGTTTGAAACAGTCCCATTGGAAGCCGTTCAACCACCTGACTTATCAGATGTCTTAGCATTCAAAGAACAGCAAAACTTTCCAGCGGCTGGTCGGATCATTATTCCAAAAGTTGAGATTGCTCTGCCGCTTTTCCCAGGTCTGTCGAATGAACAGCTTTTGATTGGTGCGGGAATTTTATTTCCTGAAAGAAGGGTTGAAGATCAAAATGTTGTCATCGTTGGACATCACTTAGGAAGATCAAACCTGCTATTTGGAAAATTAATGAAGGTCAAAGTTGGCGATAACATTTATTTAGAACGTCAAAACAAGCTCTATCAATACCGAGTCAGCGAGGCGAAAAAAATTCAGCAAACAGAGCTGAAGGTGCTGGAGGAAGGAACGAAAGCAGAAATCACCCTGATAACCTGTGACAAACCAACTCAGACAGATCAGAGATTTGTCGTAAAGGGCGAGCTTGTCCGTTCTCCAACCAAAAAAATGCAAGAAAAAATACTAAGCAAAATGCGTACGATTCAAGATAAAAACAAGCAAAAAAATCTTACTTATTGTGGGGTTATTTTGTTTTTATACCTGTCTTGTTTAGGGGTCGGTTTATACCGAATCAACCAAGTAAGAGAGTAAGTAAATGCTTTTAGAGGAGTGATGGAATGAAGAAAATGGTGACACGTTCATTGATGGTAGCGTTTGGGGCAACGATTTTTCTCTATTCGGAACATGTCTTTGCCAATACCGCTATTTATGACCCGCTGGATCCGTATAATACAATTACTCCAATACCAAATACTGACCAAGAAACAACTGATCCGAATACTACTGACTCATCAACAATGGATACTGATGAATCCACTGTCTCCGAAACGCAGCAGGCTGAGGTAATCTTAGAAAGCGAAGAAAAAGATGAGTCGCCAAAAGAAGCAATTAAAATAGAGGAACAGTTAGGTGGGGGGCCTGTGAAGGAAGAACGAGAGGAAGAACCTAACGAGTTTCCAAAACCAGATCCCTATTTACCAAAATCGAAAGCCCGTCCTCTTAATCAAGTATTAATGTTGGATGATGATTTCTTTACCTCTGTCAATCCGCCTGCCTTACCACCAGAAAGTAGTGGCGGTTCTGCTGGTGCACCGAATGACTTTGCGGATATCGCTCAATCCGCCTATCTTTTATCTGGAGTTGTTTTATATGGAGAAGCGAATGGGCAGCTAACAGCGAGGATGAGTGATTCTCTTGTTGGATAGTTTATTAGCAAAGGAAGAATGGCGGAAATATCAGTTGCTGAAGCTATTAGAGCGGAGTTCTTATTTTGCGCTGACAAAAAAGGAACTAATGGATCATCTAGAGATTTCAAATTATGTCCTAAAAAGTACGATTGAGCAATTAATTCAGGACATTGAGAAGTATGATTTGAGTCAAGAAATCATACTCTGTCTAGAAGATCCTTTTGTTCAGCTGCAGATTACTGGTACGGCCAGTTCAGAGACACTTTTAGAAAAATACGTAGAGGAGTCCATCGGTTTTACCATATTATTGGACGCAGTACTTGGTAAGTATAAATCATTGAATGAATTATCTGAAAAGCGTCTAATCAGTTATCCTATTGTTTACAACAACTTCAAGCTGTTGAATCAGTACTTGTCTCCTTATGAAATAAAAATCGATAAGAAGTTTCGACTAATTGGTGAAAGCGAAAAAAATGTTCGCCTGTTTCTGACGGAATTGTTTTCTCGAATTTATAAGTGTCATTACCAAGTCTTTACTCATACAAACGAGCATCGTGTGCTTGAAATGCAAGAACAGCTGGAAAAATCGAAACTGACCGTCCATCAAAAAATTAATTTAACGCATTATCTTTATATCGCCAATTTAAGGATTCAACAGCAGAAATATATTGAAAAAGAAACGCAGGATGCGCTGTTGGGTGAAACAGATATAAAACGAGAAATGGAAGCCCCTTTTTTTCGTTCTGTTCCTGATGGCTTTCGGGAAGCAGAAGTGACTGCCTTCCTTTATTACTATTATTCTCGTTCAGAAGAATTAGGAAACGGATTAAGACTGGATAAAAACACACAAATTGCAAATTGGAGTCAGAACTTGTTAGATAAGCTCGTCGCTTCTTTTCCTAAGCTGAGGGATCATTCTGATTGTAATGAGATTTTTTTGATACGATGTCGCTTCCTGCATTTTCAATTATTAGAGACGAGCAGTGCCAGCGAGACGATTCAGCCTGAAATCAACATCCAGTATTTTCAACAAAATTACCCTGCCGCATTGGAGTTTTGTCGAACCTATGTCAAACAGTTGCAGAAGACAGACCCAGAGTTATATAAAAAGAAGAAGCAAGTTCTTCTTCAATATCTCTTTTTGATTTTGGATAGTTTTCCGAAAGAGATCTTGGTTGAGCCGATCAATGTATATGTCGATTTTTCTTTCGGAAGTTTATACAATCAATTCATTACGGAAAACTTGAACTTCTTTCATTTAGTTGGCGCGAAAATCACAACAGATATTGCATCGGCAGATATATTATTGACGGATTCTCGAGCGCTTGGTGATACTTATAAGAAAGAATGTGTCGTTTGGCTGTCGCCACCACGACCGTTAGATTGGGCCAATCTTGGTCAAAAAATCATACAGAAAAGAAATGAAAAAGCAAAGCAAGCGTAGAAAACTCGTTCTTTCTACGCTTGTTTGGTGCGAGTTGAGCTATTCTATGCGCTGAGACTCACATGCCTGCTTTTCCGATAGGAAAAATTCACTATTGAAGGGAGTAACACAATAAAAGAAGATGCGAAGGAACTGATTAATCCACTTAAAATACTAGTAAACAAAAAAATATAGCGATTTGTTAGGTATAGATGTCAGTGAAATAAGGATCATATTTTGTTGTTTCCAACTACGTTCTTTTTGTAGTTTCAATTCTTAATCATTTGTTTGATTTATAAGTTAGCGTTTTAATTCGATTCTAAATAATCCCCATAACCAAGACACAATTACTCATATCTTGGTTATGGGGATTGTATTTTATAAAAGTTCAATTATTTTTTTCCCAGTCGTTTCTTCCAAAATAATTGATGTGGAAACCTTACCATACGCCATCATTGACGCTAATAATTTCTCTACTTCAGCAATTGTTTGGGCACGCCCCTGCATGATATAGTTCTCTTCTCCTGTGACGGAATCAATCGATAAAGTAGGATTGAGATGGCGTGCTCTTTTTATGAATTCATTGAAGTGAATCGTTAAATTACTGATTTTTATATAGAAAGGAATATTGTAGCCCAATTTACTATAATCAATTTCAATAGTAAAATTCCGCAAAACACCGTTATCAACCATTTTTTCAATTCGTCGTTTGACACTTGGCTCAGACATCCTCACGGTTTTTGAAAGATCTTTGATACGCATGCGGCTGTCAGCGGATAACAGTTTCAAAATCTTTATATCAGTTTCATCAATCGTATCCATAATCGATTCCCCCTTTTCAGGCATAATAGTATCAATTTATTGAAATAATTATTTTAGCTAAATAATAAATGACTATTTGTAGTTTAAACGAAAAAAAAGAGGAAATAAACTTTTTTTTTGCATATTCAACTTAAAAAGCATTTCGTTATAATGAGGTCAAGGTTTGAAAGCGCTTTTCGACTTACTTATGGAAGGAGGAAATAAGTGAATAAATGGATGAAATTTTTCATGCTTTATGCAGGTGGAACATTGATCGGAATGTCACAATTGAAGATAGCCCCGGTTATTAGACCGTTGTCTCAATACCTTCATACTTCATTGACACAGATGTCTTTATTGACCTCGGTTTTCACGATTTCAGGCATCTTTATAGCAATTCCAGGTGGAGCGCTCGTTACTAAAATTGGGGCAAAGAAATTGCTATTGGTGATTATCGGATTATTAGCGGTAGGGAATTTTTTAGGTACGCTTGCTAGATCATTCTCTTTACTTTTAATGACTCGAGTAATTGAAGGAATCTCATTTTCGACAATTGTGATGACGGCTGTGGTCCTAATTAGTTATTGGTTTAAGGATAGTCCTCATTCAGGAACAGCAATCGGCATTTTTACGACCTTTCCAGCTTTGTCGTCGTTGATTTCAATGAACTTGTTTTTACCATTGTCTGAGAGATTTGGAAACTTTGCTAGTTGGTATTTAATTGGTAGCTTATCCATAATTATGTGGATTCTTTATTTCCTTTTTTTGGATGCCCCTGTGGAGGATACCTTAGCAAAAGAAGAGGTAGAAGATTCACCATTAAGGATGGTTATAAAGAATAAGACGGTATGGATATTAGGAATTTTACAAGGATGTATGGCATTTGTACTATATGCCTATATTGCGTTATATCCAGTTCTATTTAGTGACTATTATCACCTTTCTCAAGCAACGGCTAATTTTTATTCAGGATTATTTGGCCTATTTGGAATTCCCTTTGGTGTAGTTGCAGGATTTTTACTGGACCGAGTAAAAAAATCAGGACTCGTAATTTTAGCAGCTTTTATAACAATGGGATTTTCCTGTTTAGCTGCGCCGTTTTTAGGTGGAATCAGCGGACTAATCATAGCCCAAGTCTTTTTCTTATCGGCAGCTGCAATGTTAGCTTCCTCTTCAATTACCATCCTAGTTCCACGATCCGCAGGAAAGGAGAACTTGGTTGGCTACTCAATGAGTTTAGTCAATTTATTTTATTACACAGCAATTGTGATCGGTGCACCAGTCATTTCCAAAGTAATTGAGCACTTCTCTTGGATGGCTGGATTACTGGTTCTGACAAGTATAGCAGTTCTCGGCGTGGCTGGTTCAATTATCTATTTATTAACAACGAAAGAAGCGTTTAAAAATTAGGAGGGAACAATATGAACACAACATTTCAAACGGGGTTAGATTATGCAAAAGAATTAGATAAAAAGGATGAGTTGCATCAATATCGTGAAGAGTTCTTTCTTCAGCCTGGGGAAATCTATATGGACGGAAACTCTTTAGGAATGGCTTCTAAAGCAGCTGTAGCTAGTATTGAAAATATGATTGAGCGCTGGAAAAAAGAGGGCGTTCAGGCTTGGAATGATTTGTATATTTATGGCGAAAAAATTTCTGCTTTAATGGCACCGTTGGTTAATGCGAACCCTCAAGAGGTTACTGTAACTGGCAGTACAACCTCTAATATTCATTCCGCATTAGCAACTTTTTATCAACCGACGGTAGATCGCTATAAAATTTTAGTCGATGATTTAAATTTCCCGACAGATCGCTATGCTGTTGATAGTATTGTTGAATTAAAGGGATATTCAATTGATGATGCTGTTAAGGTTGTTCAAAGTTTAGATGGGGAATTTATCGATGAAGCTGCGGTTATTGAGGCGATGACAGATGATGTAGCCGTGATTTTATTGCCAACGGTTTTATATCGAAGTGCCCAGATTATTGATATGCAGCGTTTGACAGAAGAAGCACATAAACGTGGAATTATTATTGGCTTTGACTTGTGTCATGCGATTGGTGCAATTGAAATTGATTTCAAAGAAATTCAACCAGATTTTGCTGTTTGGTGCACCTATAAGTATTTAAATGGTGGTCTTGGATCGACTGCCGGATTATATATCAATCAAAAACATTTTGATATGAAACCCGGGTTAGCAGGATGGTTTGGCAATCGAAATGACACTCAATTTCAATTAAAACATCAATTTGACCCGCAACCTGATGCAAGTGGTTGGCAAATTGGATCACCGGCCATTTTTTCAATGGCAGGGTTGGAAGGTTCTTTACAGATTTTCAATCAATTGGGAATGAAAAAAATTCGAGAAAATTCTTTGAATAAAACCGCTTACTTAATGTATCTTATCGATAAGGAATTAGCTGATTACGGCTATTCTTATGGTAATAGTACAGATGATAGAGTCCGTGGCGGTCACGTTTGTCTGCAACATGAAGAAGCTTATCGAATTGCTGCTGCGTTAAGGAATAATGGTGTTGTCCCAGATTTTCGTGAACCCAATGTGATTCGTCTAGCTCCAATTGCTTTATATACATCTTATGAAGATATTAATCTGGTTGTTCAAACGCTGAAAAAAATTGTTAGTAAAAAGATTTATGAGGATTACAGCAATACGCGTTCTTCTGTAGTATAAAAAAGGTGGGGGAGATCATTTATGATAATAGGAGTTCCAAAAGAAATTAAAAATAGCGAGAACCGAGTAGCTTTGCCACCATCCGGCGTATTCGATTTTACCAACCGTGGTCATAAAGTTCTGATTGAAACAAAGGCGGGGGTGGGCTCTGGTATTACAGATAAACAGTATGAAGAAGCTGGTGCTATGATCGTACCAGATGCGAGGAGTGCTTGGGCGGCAGAAATGGTTATGAAAGTTAAGGAACCACTTGCTGAAGAGTACCGTTATTTTCGAAAAGGATTACTGTTATTTACGTATCTTCATTTAGCTGCAAATAAATCCTTAACCATCGCCTTATTAGAAGCAGGGGTAATTTCAATCGCCTACGAGAATGTTCAGCCTGCCGATAACTCGTTACCCTTGCTTACACCGATGAGCGAAATTGCTGGACGAATGGCAGCACAGATAGGAGCAAATTTTTTGGAACGAGTTAACGGTGGTCGCGGAGTATTGCTTTCAGGTGTTCCAGGTGTAGCACGTGGGAATGTTGTTGTAATTGGTGGTGGAGTTGTTGGCATGAATGCTGCAAAAATCGCAGCCGGTCTCGGAGCAAATGTAACGATAATGGATGTGAGTGTTCCACGTTTAAAACAATTAGATCTAATTTTTGACGGAAATATCCAAACCTTAATGTCTAATAGCTACAATATTCAAAAAGTATTGAAATCAGCTGATTTAGTGATAGGTGCTGTTTTGATTCCTGGTCATAGAGCGCCAACGTTAGTTTCAAAAGAAATGGTTGCCGGTATGCCGTTCCATTCAGTGATTGTTGATGTGGCGATTGATCAAGGTGGGATTTTTGAAACAACGGATAAAGTAACTACTCATGACAATCCAACTTATATCAAAGAAGATGTGGTTCATTATGCCGTTGCAAATATGCCTGGTGCTGTTCCTCAAACTGCGACTTATGCACTATCAAATTCAACAATGGAATACGCCAATTTGTTAGCGAATAATGATTTAATAAGCTTGCTAAATCAAAATTTAGCATTGCGTCGTGGTCTGAATACTTATAAGGGGCAACTAACAATTGAAGCCGTTGCAAATGATCTAGAGCTACCTTATACATCAGTAAATACAATATTGGGAAGCCAATCAAAAAAATATATAGGATTGTACTAAATAATTATAGATGTGATGCGACTGAGTATTGTCTTTTTATAACTTTAGACGAAATTTGAATACACAATCAAAATTGAGGTATCGTCATTTTTCAAAGATTTCTAGTTATAAAATGCCCCTCATTTAACCAGTAATCAACCAAGTTTTTTGCTTGGTTGATTTTTTAAATTTTTTAATTGAACAGATATTTGTCCAACCCTGCAGCAATACCATCCTCATCGCAAGAAAGGGTCACATCATCAGCTACCGCTTTCAGTTCGTCCACAGCGTTGCCCATCGCTACACCGATTCCAGCATATTCAATAATTGACCGGTCATTATGTCCATCGCCGAATGCGATCATGTTATAAGAATGAATACCTAAGTCAGGAAAAACAGTATTAAGAGCTTTAGCTTTATCGATCCCTTTGTCAGTAAACTCAAAATAGAAGGGCGCCGAAAAAGCTGCGGTAACTGTCTCATCAAAAGGCGCGTGGATTGCCTTTACATGTTTTTGAAGGTACTCAGGCTGTGCCGCAATCAAAATTTTATTGATTGGGAATGTTGCGAACGCTGCCAAGTCATCAATTTCACAAAGCTTAAAATTTCCGCCTCGCGCTTCGTATTCAATAATATTGAAATCGCCGTCGGGTAATTTCAATATATTGTTGTAAACGTCATTTACATAAAGATAATCTTCCTTGTCAATCATCGGTAGCACATCGAAATTTTTCAGATGTTCTAGAATTGATTGTCCCGTTTCAACACTCATTGCTTGATTAAAAAGTACTTCATTTGTTTTACAATCTGTCACTCGCGAACCATTATAAGAGACAAGATAACCTTCATATTTGGTCATTTCCAATTCTTCCGCAAGTGTGAACATTCCAGTAGTAGGGCGTCCTGAAGCTAAAATTACTTTAATGCCTTTCTCCTGAGCGGTAATCAAGGCTTGTTTTGTTTTTGCTGAAATTACTTTCTTCGAAGTTAATAAAGTCCCGTCGATATCCAAGACGATTGCTTTAATCTCCATTTCATCACATCCTCCGTCGTGTTACCTTAAGTCTATAGTCACAAATAAGTAATGTAAATGGTTTCATTTGTAAATGGCGGTGGAAAATGATGAGGGGCTTTAGGCATCGAATGCTTATTGAACGAGGAGCCTCTTATTTTTCTTTCAGGTCAACTAAGCCAAATTTATAGGTAATAAACAGGTATACAAAGCCAATGCTTGTGCCGATTACACCATAAACGGCATCAATAATATCTGGTGTATTTATAAAGCCTAACAACGTCTCGCAAATCAAATTTGCTAACAGGATCATTAAACCGAGCAGAGTAATCCAACGAAACTTTATTCCAGAAAGTAACCAAGTATGTCCAATGGCTAAGTAAAAAATCATACTCAAGGATAGATTAGAGATGTGTGAATGGATTTCAGCATTGACAAGTACAAACGCTGGCATCAGCACACTAAGCCATCTGCCTATAGTCAGCAGTAAACCAATAAAAAGCAACACAAAGTAAGCAATTAAAAATCTTTTTTTAATAGCGTATTTTTCTTCAATCTTCATTCCTTCACCTCAATAAAAATTATATAGCATTGGTAAGGGAAGGCAACTAAAGAATGGATATCCTCTAGAGACTCAAAAAAGCGGTCAAGATTGTTTTTTACAATCCTGATCGCTTTTTACGATGCCAACGTGGATGACAGGAATCGAACCTGCACCTCGTATTAAATGAAACAAACCGTCGTTTTAAGTCCCATTTCTGAGTTTAAACACCAAGTTCATCCACGACTAAAGTGTACGATCCTTAGCTTATAGAAAGCTTAAAAGCAGGATAGGAGATCTTAAATCAATCAAAATTCAGAGCAATCCACGTCGAATGATAAAGAGATTTCTAGAGAATTTTTTCTCAATTTAATCTAAAAATGTCACGACAGAGCCATAATGCTCTTTAACCTCACTCAGAATGGCATCATCTGTTATCAAGGCTGTAAGCTGTGGTAGTGTAGCAAACGTTGCAATTGATTTTTTCTCAAATTTTGAGCTGTCAATCAAAGCAATTGTTTGAGCAGCAAGTTCAACCATTCGTTTTTTTAATTCAACTTCATAAAGATTGAAATCTGAGAGACCTTCAGTAGCTGAGATGGCATAAGCAGAAGTAAATAGGGTATCGATATTGACTTTTTTTAGAATTTCTATTCCGAGTGTTCCTTCTATAGCATTTGAGCTACCCTTAACAACACCGCCAATTAATACAACAGTTAAATTCAAATTTTCTTTTAAAAGAGAAGCCGTCCGCAGACCATTCGTTAAGACAGTGATGCGTAAGTCAGATTGACTGATAAGCTTCGCTAATTCGTAACAAGTTGAACTAGCGTCTAAAACAATACACTCACCATTCTTAATCAATGGGAAAGCCTTCTTTGCGATCTCTGCTTTCTTTTCTATATTCTTTTGTTTTCGTATATCATAGTTTTTATCGATTTTTAGTGTTTCATCTTCTTTTGATCGAGTTGCTCCACCGTGTGTCCGAATCAGCATGTTGTTCTCGCTAAGATAATTTAAATCAGAACGAATCGTTGCTTTTGAAACGGATAACAATTCAGTTAGGTCATTGACAGAGACAGATTCTTGCTCTTGCAATAAAGATAAAATCTTCTCTCTTCGTTGGTTTGTATACATGAGTAACGCCTCCAGGATGAGTAATTGAATATAGTATAAAACAATTAACGAAAAAAAACAACAAGAAATTATTGTTTTACTTTCGTTTTGTCGTTTAAAACAAGTTTATGTTTCGCTTTAAAAACAAAAACGAAAACAAACGAAAATAACAATTGACAAAACGAAAGCTAGCGACTATTATGAGGATACAAAAAGAAAAAGGAGAGAGAGAAATGAAAATTGGAATCGGATCAGACCATAACGCATTCGAAATGAAACGTGAATTATTGGCATATATAGAAAAGAAGGGCTTTGAGGTGAAAGACTATGGGTGTTTTTCTCCTGAGGAGGTTGATTATCCAGATATTGCTTTTAATGTAGCGAACGGAGTAGTAAACAAAGAAATTGATCGCGGAATTCTTTGCTGCGGTACAGGAATAGGAATGGCTGTTGCAGCCAACAAAATTCCAGGAGTTCGAGCGGCACAAGTTCACGACACTTATTCCGCTGAACGGGCACAATTGAGTAACAATGCGCAAATTATCACAATGGGATCGAAAATTATCGGTGTAGATGTCGCAAAAAAAATTGTTGATGAGTATTTATCAGTTACCTTTGAAGGTGGCAACTCTGGAAGAAAAATTGATCAGATTATGGAAAAAGAAGCGGAATATTCAAAATAGGAGTGAGAAAAAATGAAATTCTTTTTAGATACAGCAAATGTGCAAGAAATTAAACGAATCAACGAATTAGGTCTTGTGGATGGTGTAACGACGAATCCGACGATTATCTCTAAAGAAGGAAGAGACTTCAAGGAAGTTATTACCGAAATTTGTGGCATGATCGAAGGACCAGTTAGTGCAGAAGTAATTGCGCTTGATACAGAAAGTATGGTGAAAGAAGCAAGAGACATAGCGACTTGGGCCGATAATGTAGTGGTTAAAATTCCCATGACTGAAGAAGGATTGCGAGCGGTCAATATTCTATCAAAAGAGGGCATTAAAACGAATGTTACGTTAATCTTCACAGTAGCACAGGGATTAATGGCAGCGAAAGCAGGGGCCACCTTTGTAAGTCCATTTGTTGGCCGTTTAGATGATATCGCTACAGACAGCTTAGCTCTCATCAGTAATATGAAAAAAGTTCTAACATACTATGGCTATCAAACTGAAATTATCGCAGCTAGTATTCGTAGCTTGAAGCATGTAGAAGAGGTAGCTGAATTAGGCTCTGATATCGCAACAATACCTGGAACACTCTTTCCAAAATTATGGTCTCACCCTTTGACAGATGCTGGAATACAAGCTTTTTTGAAAGATTGGGAATCTTTTAATAAATAGTAGAAAAAGTTTTCATTTTATTCGGTTGTTCAATAGAGAAGAAGAAAATTATAAAGAAGGAGGGATAATCATGCGTAAACCAATTGTAGGTATCAGTTTAAAACTTTATCAAAATAAAATTGACAATGCGCGTAACTTTGCACATGCCATTGTCGAGGAAGTTGGTGAAGAGAAAAAGATTGAGCAGTTTATGTGTCCTGGGATGGGCGTTCTTTACCCAGTTGCAATGATTTTAAAGGAATCTGAAATAGGTCTAGGATCACAAAACATGGCGCCTGAACCAAACGGGGCATATACAGGTGAATTCTCAATTGAATCATTAATCGAGATGAAAGGCGGTTATGTGGAGATTGGTCATATAGAACGCCGCAGGATTTTTCAAGAAACGGATGAGATGATCAACCAAAAAGTTCGTTTGGCGTTGGATTATGGTTTGACACCAGTTTTATGTATTGGTGAGGTCAACAAAACAGAGGATTACCAAGAAATCAAAGATCTGATGAAAAAACAACTATTCTTGGATTTGTTCCAGATCGAAGGAAAACAGGCAGAAAAAATCATTTTAGCTTATGAACCAGCGTGGGCTGTCGGAAAAACTTGTGCGGCTAGTGCGAAACATGTCCATCAAGTACATGGATTGATTCGTGAGTGTATAAAAGAGCTTTATGATAATCAAATCGCTGAGAACATTCGAATAATTTATGGAGGATCAGTCTCACAGGAAAACGTTAAGTTGCTTGTTTCTGATGAAAATGTTGATGGTGTGTTTGTAGGTCGATTTGGGCATAATCCGAAACAATATGCTTCAATCGTTGAGACGGTAAAAAAAGCAAAGGAGGAGTAAACATGTTTGGTATTATTCTTGTTTCTCACAGTCAAAAAATTACTGATGGGACAAAGGAAATGATTGAAGAAATGACCGGAACCTCTGAATCAGTCAGGATTACTTCCGCTGGCGGAACAGGTGACGGGCGTCTAGGGACGAATTCAATCATGATCATGGAAGCGATTGAAGCTAATAGTGATTGTGCTCACATTTTAATTTTTTGTGATATTGGAAGCGCTATACTTAGCTCGGAAACCGCGATTGATTTGATTGAGGACGCAGAGTTAGCCGGAAAAACAGAAATCATGGATTGTCCACTAGTAGAAGGTGCATTTGCGGCGGCTGTGCAGGCGACAGTTTGTCAGGAAAGGGAAACAATTATTCAGGAATTGGCACAATTATAAACTAAAAAAAGCAGGGAGCGAGAAAAATGAAATTTCTAAGAAGTATGGTAGGATACATGATCGCTGGAACCATTGTCATGTCTGTTTGGAATGAATTAGGGAGCTTTGGCATATTTGGCGGGTACTTAGCTGCGGGTATAATTATCGGTCCTATGTGGTTTATGAATCATTATCTCAATTTGACCGGCAACGAAGATGACGCAGCGTTTGTAGACATGGGACTCGCGATTGGGGTCTGTGGTATCGCTCGGGATTCCTTTATACAAGGAGCTTCAGCATTTACTGCGTCACTGCCTACGATCGCTATTGTTATCGTAGGTGCAACACTAGGTGGCATCGTTGCGGCCGCTTTTGAAAAGAGTGTGGCAAAAGAAGAATTACGAGAAGAAAAAGCACCTGAACCTGGTATGACTGAAAAAGAATTGGATCGATTAGTTGGCGAAGAATAACCTTTATTAGGAAACGGAGGAAAAATAAATGACTTTAGGCTTAGGACTTGCAACGCTTTGTGGTGGATTTTTGTTCCCTTTTGTAATTCGCATGGCATGGGGAAAAATGGTTGATCATTGGGGACCCATCGGAGGATGGATGGCGGCATTATTTATTGTTGGAACGGTTTGGTGTATTAATCATGGAATTTCTACACCAATGATCACACAATCTGGGGCAGCTTGGGTAGATCAAGGGTTAGCTGCTGGAGTCGGTGTGTGGGTAGCCTCTGCGCTGGTTGGTGGAAATGTAAAAAAATCTATTCCAAAAATTATCGCTGCAGTTTCAGGCGGCCTATTAGGTGGACTATTACTGTCTTTATTCTTATAAATATTAGAAAAAAACTATGAATAGTGAAGAGGAGAAATGGGATATGAAACGATTAATTAACGATGGATATGAAGTAGTAGAAGAAATGTTAGAAGGGTATGCAGCAGCAAATAAGCAATATGTCACATTGGATCTGGAAAATCGTGTAGTTGTTAGTAAATTAATGAGTGAAGAACCGCGCGTTCGAGTAATCGTTGGTGGAGGATCAGGTCATGAACCAATGTTCCTAGGATATGTGGGGAAAGATTTTGCTGATGCGGCAGTTGTAGGAAACGTGAATACTTCTCCTGCACCAGATGCCTGTTACGAAGCAGTAAAGGCGGTGGATAGCGGCAAAGGATGTTTGTATCTTTACGGAAATTACGCGGGAGATGTAATGAACTTTGATATGGGTGCTGAAATGGCCATGGAAGAAGATGGTATTCGAGTTGAGACGGTAACGACTACTGATGATGTATATTCTGCAAAAGATAAAAAAGATCGCCGAGGTGTGGCGGGAGATTTGCCTGTATTTAAAGTTGCCGGAAGTGCCGCAGCTAAAGGATACGACTTGGATAAGGTAAAGGCAGTAACCGAAAAAGCTAATGACAATACGTATTCATTAGGTGTAGCACTCTCATCCTCTACATTACCTGTTACAGGTGAGGTGATTTTCCAAATGGACGAAGGGGATATGGAGATTGGAATGGGGATTCACGGCGAACCCGGAATCGAACGTCGCAAAGTTGAAAAAGCAGATGTGATTATTGATGAAATGATGAAAATTATTCTTGAAGATTCCAAGATTTCTGACGGAGATGAAGTATATGTATTGATAAATGGGTTGGGAGCTTTGCCAGTGATGGATCAATATGTTTGCTACCGTCGTGTCGATCAGATCTTAAATGAGAAGCAAATCAAGATCCATCGGACGGATGTCGGAAATTTTGCAACATCTATGGACATGGTTGGTATGTCTGTAACTTTAGTAAAATTAGATGATGAATTGAAAGAATTACTTGATGCACCTTGTGATACACCGTACTATAAACTTTAAGGAAAGGGGTTTCATCGCGTCGTCAACGAGTTGATACGCAGAAATATTTCTGATGAACTAAACTAAAAAAGAGGTGTAAACATGAGTGAAATGGTGCTAGACAAACAATTCTTCGCTAATTGTTTAGCCAACATGGCTAAGCTCGCAGAGGAAAATCGTGACTATTGGACAAAATTAGATTCAGATATTGGCGATGGAGATCATGGAATTAATCTTAGTATTGGGTTTAGGGCTGTAATGGCTAACTTGGAAGAAAATTTAGACAAGGCAGAAGACGTTACGACATTACTGAAAAAATCCGGTATGCTGCTGTTGAGTAAAGTTGGTGGGGCATCAGGACCATTATACGGCAGCTTCTTTATTAAAATGGGAAAAGATGCTGCTGGAAAAGTAGAAGTCTCTTTTTCAGAGTTTTCCGATATGCTAAAAAATGGAATTGAAGCTGTTCAGTTGCGTGGTAAAGCTGAAATTGGGGATAAAACCATGATTGATGCCCTACAACCTGGAATGAATTACTTGGATGCGCATAAAAATGATGAGAACCCAATTGCAGTGATGGAAGAGACTGTAGCAATCATGAAACAAGGAGCAGAATCAACTGTTCCGCTAATTGCAAAAAAAGGGCGAGCAATGCGTCTAGGCGAGCGGGCGATTGGACATAAAGATCCTGGCTCAGAATCTTCGTGGATGCTGATAAACGTCTTTCTTGAGGAAATGAAAAAATAGAATGGATGAGATAGATGACAAATTTAGAAAAAAAAGCAGGTGAGTTGCGAGAGTGGATCATTCGTTCGCTTGCTTCCGCGGGATCTGGACATCCAGGCGGGTCGCTTTCGGCAATTGATATTCTGACCGTACTTTATTATCAAGAAATGGACATCTCTTTAGAAAACTTTGATCAAAAAGACCGTGACCATTTTGTTCTCTCGAAAGGACACGCGGCACCAGCTTTGTACGCTGTTTTGGCTGATAAAGGATTCTTTCCAAAAGAGGAGCTGCTTGATTTACGAAAATTCGGTTGTCATCTACAAGGACACCCAGATCGAATCAAAACACGAGGGATTGATACGTCAAGCGGGTCTTTGGGACAAGGATTGTCTATTGCGAATGGTTTAGCCTTGGCTCAGAGGTTAGATGGAATCCAAAAGAATGTCTATATTTTACTAGGTGATGGAGAACTCCAGGAAGGACAAGTTTGGGAAGCAGCGATGACTGCAGCGCATTACAAATTGAATCGTGTGATCGCCTTTATTGATAATAATGGTTTACAGATTGATGGAACCAACGATGAGGTAATGGGTGTAGCGAGTATTGGAGAAAAATTCGCCGCTTTTAATTGGAATGTTTTGACCGCTGATGGCCATGATTTTTCATCGTTAGCAACAGCGATCAAGAAGGCCAAAGAGTATGATGAAGCGCCTACCGTTATTGTTTGTCAAACGAACAAAGGAAAAGGTGTTAGCTTTATGGAGGACCAGGTAAGTTGGCATGGAAAAGCGCCTTCGCCTGAAGAAGCGGAGCAGGCACTTACTGAATTGAAGGAGGCGTTTTAAAGTGAAAAAGGCAACAAGACAATCTTACGGTGAGACGCTGGTAAAATTCAAAGAGAATAAAGAATTGGTGGTACTGGATGCGGATCTATCGGCAGCGACAAAAACAGATAGTTTCGCGAAGGAAGCACCTGAGAAATTTTTTAATATTGGAATTGCTGAGGCGGACATGATTGGAACAGCTGCAGGCTTAGCTTTAGGTGGGAAACGTCCTTTTGCTAGCAGCTTTGCCATCTTCGAAGCAGGAAGGGCTTATGAACAAATACGAAATGCAGTGGCTTATCAAAAATTAAATGTAACAATTTCCGCGACACATGCTGGAATCACGGTTGGTGAAGATGGAGGCTCTCATCAAGCAATTGAAGATATTGCTTTGATGCGTGTAATTCCTGGGATGACGATTATTAACCCAGTGGATGATCTCGAAACAGAAGCCGCGATAGAAACGATCTTACGGCATGAAGGTCCAGTGTATCTACGATTGGGCAGACTGGCTGTCGAAAGAGTCCATGAAAAAAAACAGCCTTTCAAGATTGGAAAGGGCGAAACACTTGTTGATGGAGACGATGGAACGATTCTCGCAACAGGACTAATGGTACAAGAGGCCTTGATCGCTGCACAACAGTTAAAACAACTAGGTATCAGTGTTCGAGTACTAAATTTTTCAACTATCAAGCCTTTGGATGAAGAGCTAGTTATACAGGCAGCTGAAGAGACTCCTTGGATTATTACTGCTGAAGAACACAGTGTGATCGGCGGGCTTGGCAGTGCTGTCTCCGAGTTTCTTTCAGAACAGCGACCAACAAAGGTAGTAAAAATTGGTATTCAGGATCAATTTGGACAGTCAGGTCATCCTGATTTATTAAAAGAGCATTACGGATTGACTGCGAAAGATATTGTCGATAAAGCGAAACAATTGAATCAATAAAAACAAGGAGATCAAACAATTATACTGTTTGGTCTCCTTGCTTTAGCCTAATCATAGTTCTCTATTTCAGCTTTTTCCTGCTCAAAATCAATGAACAATTGAAAGCCCTTATCGTTCTTATCTTGATCCCAGATTTCAACTAGTTTGGGAACGACCTCGATCAAAATCTCGCTATCCTTGTGAGGATAAGCGTTGTAACTTTTCTCCCAATATTTTTGATACAGCTCTTGAAAGGATTGGTCCGGCTGATCTGCGACTAATCCATGATTAATAGCGATGCCTTCGATTTGAACGCCCCAGTAGCAAATTGCTACCCGAGGATTCTCCAATAGTTGTTTTGTTTTTCTGAAATTTTTATCCGTTTTAAAGAGAATTTTCCCTTCATGAATAATGACGCTGACATTGCGCACCATGACATGGTCATTTAAACTTGTCGCTAGCGCCATAATCTTCTTTCGGCCAAGTTTTTGATAAAAATGTTTGACTGCTGCTTGAAATTCCACTATAAAAACTCCCGTCTAAGAAAAATTGAGCGTAAGCGATCCAGAGAAAAGTAAACGATCGCAGTGGTGACACCGTATTTGATCAAATTAAAAGGAATGATCCCGATAATTACTAGTTTCCAAACGCTGTCCACCATGGGATTCACCGCTTGTGTCATAGCAATAATAGCTTCCATTGAAAGATCATACAGCTTGGTATAAAAGGGAATAATAAAGTACACATTTGATAGACAAGCGACAAAAGTCACGACGACGGTTCCCGTCAGCATTCCTTTTAAGGCAGAATTTTTAAACGTTGATCGCCGATACATCAGACTAGCAGGCAAAATGAAGCTGATACTTAGAATAAAATTTTGAATTTCTCCAGTAAACATTGAGGCTGTACCCACGGTAGCTAGTTTAATTAAGAGCTTGATTAACACGATAAAGATCCCAGCAACAGGTCCTAATAAAAAGGTCCCTAATAATTCTGGGACACCTGCCAAATCAAAATCCATAAATGGCGGCATAAAGGGCAGTGGGAACTTGAAGAGCATCAGTACATAGGCGAGAGCACCAAAAATTGCGATCATCACTAACTTTCTTGCAGTAAATTTCATTTCAACACACCTTTCTTGAAACATAAAAAAGAACCTTACAACAACATTTGCAAGGCACAGTCAAAGTAGAAAAAGGGTGTATTGATTCATCAAATAGCGTTTGTTATCTGAAGGATCAACAAACACACACTTTTCTTCTTCCATCCAGACTGTACTGTCGGTCTCAGAATTGCACTGAGTCAGCCAAAAGGCTCGCGGACTATCACCGCCGGTCGGGAATTAAACCCTGCCCTGAAGAACTTGTGTGTTTATTTTCACATGATATCAATGGAAATGCAAGCGTTTTTTTGAACGTATGCATTTTTTTGTTCAGTTTTATTCAAAATACTTAGCGATAAATCATCTGCCAATAAGCATCATGCACCTTTACTTCGTGCACTTTCTCCCAGCCTTCCTTTTCATAGAAGGCCAATGCGGGCGTATTGCGAGACAGACATTTCAAACGCATTGGTAGAGTTAGCTGCTTCTTGGCTTCGTTTAAAAGCAAATGCCCGATACCTTGTCCTTTGAAGCGGTCGTCTATAAATAAACAATGAATGAAACTATCTGGTACATATAAGGAAATAAAGCCAACGACTGCTTGGTTCGACTCGGCAACAAAGACACGCTCATCCTCTGTATCACGATCAAAGTCTTCCATGAGCATCAACTCAGGATCGTCCCAATAAAATGTTTTTCTACGACTATCTAAATAAAGTTCACGCAGTCTTGGCTTGTCCTGCGTGGTCATTTCGCGGATTTGAATCAACTAAACGCTTCCTCTCAAAAAAATGCTTCCTATTTATAAAAGTTACTTTACCACACTTTACGAATGAAACTAGATTTAAATGTTTTGCCCGAGCACTAGAAGAATTCCTACCAAATAACTAGACAAAAAATCGGCCTTTCGACCTATGACGAATCAATGCAGATTCTGCATAATAGAGACATAAAATAAAAACACATAGCAAACAGGAAAAGCAATGAACAGGTAGCATAAAAATGCGTCCCTAAAAAAGTGTTTTTAAAAATCCAAAGGAGAGAATGAAAATGAAAAAAATGATGAAATCACAAAACAATCGAGTATTAACGGGGACACTAGCGGGGATCGCAGAATATTTTGGTATTGATCCTACGATGGTTCGGGTAGCCTTTGTTCTCAGTGTCTTTTTCTTAGAAGGCGCACCGATTTTCCTTTACCTTCTATTAATGATGGTCATGCCAAAAGCGGGAAGTAATTCTCATGAATATAGACAGCCTTATACTCAAACAACCAATAGCCAGCCGAAGCAAGCAGAAACAACCGCTGACGATGCATGGAGTGATTTTTAATTTTTAAAACAACGATTGATCTATTCAATCTTTATTAATAAATCTAAGAGCGAACGGTTTAAAAACGGTTTGCTCTTTTTTCTTTTAGTTGGTTAATGGATAAAAGATAGTCCTTTCGACCCATGACGAGGTGAAAATGATTGTGCATAATAGGAACATAGAACAAATCGTTGAGGAGAGATCAGTATGAATGAACGGTCAAAAATCTTAGAATCAATTAAAAAAGGCATCCTATCTCCAGAAGAAGGATTGGATTTATTAGAAAGTCTTGGATTAAAAGAAACAGAGGGTGAAGGTGAAACAGCCTCACAATCGGAGACTAATGTATCATCTGATTTAGAAGAAGTACCGCAGTCTGAAAATGAAATAAATATAGAAGAACTGGTATCCTTTGAAGAGAAAACTGAATTTGAAGAACAAACGGATTTTTCTGACTCCTTTCAGCCGGAAATAGAATTGAGCGAAGAAAAGTTGGACATTTCAGAAGAAGCCGTTGAGGAAACATTTGAACAGGAACCAGAAATACAAATTCCAGAAGAAGCTATCGAAGAAAAAAAACAGATCTCTGATAGTGTTGCTAGTATGATCGATGAATGGGAAAATATCGCAGAGCCTGAGACAAAAGAAAGTGATCCAGTAAGGTCAAAAATTGATGAGTTTGATGAAGCGCTGCAAACCAAAGTTGAAACATTACGAGAAAAAAAAGAAGTGTTTAGAGAATTAAATCTAGAGGCTGAATTGGGGATTATTTCAGCAGAAAATGACGTTCTTTATAAACAAATGAAGGTTGAATTGAAGGAACTAGAAGAGGAAATCGAGTTATTAAAGCATGAGCGAAAGGCGATAGATGAAGATCTCTTTGCTTCGCCAGAAAGACCGTACGTATCGGATGGCTTTTTTGAAGTTCCCGATGATTTTGAAGAGCAAAAATACCGGCCGATGGATCGTCCACAGGTGGAGCCGAACGACTGGGCCAGTCGGATTGGACGAGTGGTGAATCGTGCAGCAAAAACGGTGAATGATACGGTCAATAATAGTGATTTTGACTGGAAAAGCATTAATCAAAAATTTTATGGGACAGCGAAAACACATTTCACCCATCAGTTTACCTTCGAAGACATTGATGCCCAGACCATTGATATTAAATTGGCAAAGGGAAAGGTCATTCTGAAAACTTGGGAGAATGAATCAATCAACGATATCAAGGTTGAAGCATCCGTTGCTCTGCTGGGGCAAATGGACGAGCCAGACCCTGTCGATGCATTCTTGGAACGTAGTCGAATCGATGTGAATAACTATCAAGTTTTATTTCATGTCCCCAATAAAAGAGTCGATGCGAAATTGACCTTTTATTTACCAAAGCGACAATACAATAATTTATCGATCCGCCTATTAAACGGGGACTTAATGATTGAAGAAGCTATGGCCAAAAATGCTGCTATCAAAGCAACGAGTGGGACAATACTGATTAAAGCACTGGATTCTTCGATGCTGGAAATTGAAGGAACAAACAATGAAGTCGAGATTCGTGAAGGTGAAATTTTAGACGCGTCAATTGAAACAGTAACAGGAACAATTATTTCAAGAGCAGATACCGTTCGGGCAGAGTATTCAGTAATTAATGGGGACATTAAACTAACTGCAAAAAATGATAACTTGAAGAAAATCGAAGCGCAATCGGTCAACGGCGATGTTAAAGTTTCACTGCCGCAAGCAGTCGGTATCGAAGGTTCTGCAAAAACAGGAATAGGAACCATCAACTATCGCTTTGCAAATTGTGAAACCATGCAGGAAAGGAATGGAGATACACAAAAAATTCTACATTTCCAACGAAAAGCAGGAGACTCAGCACAAATCGAAGTCTCCTCTAAGGCAGGAAATATTTTCTTGAAAGATTATGATAAATAGAGAGGAATAACTAAAAATGAAAAATAGAATGACAAAATCACAAACGAATCGGATGATAACCGGAACAATTGCCGGGATCGCAGAATATTTTGGAATCGATCCAACCATCGCCCGGGTCATCTTTGTATTCATCAGTATCGTTTTAGTAGGAGCACCCGTCTTTTTATATATATTATTGGCACTGATCATTCCCAAAGCGGATGGCAGAAATGCGCAGTATCATGCGGACTATGATCGACCACGAAAGACTAAAGCACAACGAAAAAAAGCTGAAGCAGAGGCTGAAGAAGTTTGGAGCGACTTCTAAAAAACTTTAAAAAATCTAAGAATATCAAATGACATTTCACTTAATTTAGAAATGTCGTTTTTTTTAGCTTAAAAATCAATAGTATGTAATAGCCTTTTTAGCTGTTTTGGAAGTGGAGACTCAAAGCATTTTATTACATAAATTTCTTATATACAATAGTTGGTAAATAGTATTAAATTGATAATAATTAATGAGATAAAAACTTTTAAAATTATACTCATGTTTATGTGTAAAAACACTATATATACGAATTGAAAAAGGGTAAAATAAATATAATGTAGGACCATTTATCTTTTAAATGATGTTAGTTATTTTATATTCATTGAAATAGCTTTCAGGGAACGTCCTGTAGTGGTTAAAAGAGTCGTATTCAGACTAATTTGGAGGGGAAATAATGGATTTTCGCCAGGTTTTGGGAGTAAGTAACAGACGTAGAACAAGACTAGTAGAGATACTGTATTACAATCGGGAAGGAACTTCAAGTGAGCAGTTGACTAGTGAATTACATTGTTCATTGCCGGTTTTATTGAATGATATCAATTTGATAAATACACAACAGGATAGTTTTTTTGTTGAGAAGGAAAAAGGTGTCTATCGGGTCAAGTTGAAGGGAGACATCAGTATAGGAAAGCTGTACTCTTCCGCTTTGACGACATCACCGGAATTTCAAATTTTGGAACAGCTGCTTTACGAACAACACGATAATATTGGTTCATTGTCAAAAGCGCTATTTTTAAGCTCTTCAAATACACAACGATACCTGAAAAAAATGGAAGATATCTTGCAGAAGGTCGACATTAAATTATGCTACAGACCATTGCGTTTGGAAGGTAGAGAAAGTGTGGTACGCCATTTCTTTTTCTTATATTTCATTGAGAAGCAATACGCGTTGAAAACCGTTCTACCAGATATAAAGGATTATCAATTGAGTACAATTGAAAAATTTGTTCAGGAGTTTACTGAAATTAATGGGTTGCAAAAAAAATATATTTATCAAAAACGAATGACCTATAATATTTTTATCAGTCTCTGGCGAATTAAAAATGGCCATCCATTTCCGAAAGAAGAGTTACGAACAAATGGTTTGTCACTGCCCAAAGACGAAACAGCAAAGCTTTTTAGAGATATGGTCTCTGAAGCCTATCAACTGAATCTAACTGAAGAAATGATGCGCGATTGCCTGTGGCTTTCTTTTTCTGATGCTATTGTTTTCAGCAAAGAACATCGAGATTTAGCCCTGAAGGATAATCCACGGTACAAAAGATTATTTGCAGCACATCGCACAATGACGGAGCAATTTACTCAGTTGATGGTAGGCTCCTTTGAGGAAGAACGAATACTAGAAATTACCACGTTGTTAGTTAATGACCATTATTTGTTTGATGAAAAGGGAGAATTTTTGACTATTTTACGGAAAAGTCGAGCAATCTTTTTAAAAATGGTAAAAATCATGCACAAGCAGTCGGTTGAGAAGGTATTAGGGATTGCAAAGGAGTTTGTACAGACATACAAGATCTATCAGAGTGAGGATTTTATTATTAATTATGCTTATTTGCTATTAACTGCCGAAGCAGACAGTTTAGAGCGATTGGCTTCTCAAGAAAATACGATTCACTTATTAATTCTTTCGGATCTTTCGCCTACAGAGGAGGAGTTCATCACCAACGTTATCTCACAAATTGTTTATGGGAATTTTGAGATCCATCACTTTAAGGATGCGTGGTATGGCGAAGAAGAAATGAACAAGAAAATTTTGACCTATGATGGTTTAATCACTACAGGGTCAAGAGAAGACTTGCCGAAAGATTTTCCACTAGTTTTAATGGATCCTTATGTCACACCACAAGCTATTGTCGCGATTCAAAATTTGGTTAATGAGCTATCCGAAAAGGAAACTAGTAAGAATTAGTTCTCCTTTTTTTACAAACTTTTATACCAAGTGACAGCAAAAGCAAACAAAACGCGCGGTTGATCGCAACTGTTCACTCTTGAAATTTCTGTTGCTACGAGTAAAATTATAGGTGAAGGAAGATAAAAAAGGAAGGGAATGGTCAAGATGGCTAACAATATGATTCCACGTCGCTCTGATTTATTTGACATGACACCTTTCAATTTTTTTGAGGACTTTGGACGAAATTTTTTTGAAGGTTTTAAAGGCAATATGGTTAAAACAGATATTCATGAAACAGACAAAGAATATGTATTAGAAGCAGAGCTACCAGGAATTCCAAAAGAAAATATTCAAATCAACTACGAAAATGGTGTGCTAACAATTGAAGGGCAACATCAGGCAGATACGAAATCCGAAGACGATAAAGGAAATTTGGTAAGAAGTGAACGAAGCTTCAGCAGTGTTCATCGCCAGTTTGCGATTCGGGATATTCGAGAAGAAGAGATAAAAGCAGAATACAAAGATGGCATCTTAAAAGTGACATTGCCAAAAACAGCAGAAAAATTGGAGCACAAAAAAGCTATTCCAATTGAGTAGCTCTGAGAATGTTTTAAATCCCTACTAGTTGATAGTAGGGATTTTTTATGTACAGAAAATTTTAGCTTAATTATGCCGAGGAACTTTTAGTACCTATGAGTGAAGGCAAATTCTGAAAGGAGTACAAATTTTGAGTATATTTTCAAAAACTACAGGCTTCTTTTATAAAGCCAAAAATATAAAGGATTAGAAAAATAAAATAATTTTTTTTAATTCATCAATTGCTTGGTCTTATAAAAAACTAGAAAATGATTGTTATCTAGAAAATTAAATTAACTTATTTATTTATCGTTTTGGAATCGTTTTGTAATGCTATTATAAAATATAGATTAGAATTAAGCAATATTGACCATATAATTAATCATATCTGAGTTTTCAAAAACTTAATTTGTAAAAAGAGTATGTAATTTTTATATTTTTAAAGGATTAATTAGTCAATAGAAGAAAAAATGTGCCGTCATTTAAGCCGTCAAAAATAGGAGGATTTTGTCTATGAGAAAAGGGGAAAACATATACTTACGAAAGGATGGACGATGGGAAGGAAGATATTCAAAAGGCAGAAAAAAGGATGGAAAAATAAAATATGGGTATGTTTATGGAAAAAGTTATACTGAGGTTCGAGAAAAAATTTTTCCTTTGAGAATTCAATACCACACACTGCAAAAAGTTCATGGTATCTCCTGCGAATCATTTGAAGAATGGGCGATAAATTGGCTCGGAAATGTGCAGCATGAAGTTAAACCAGCCACATTCTCAAGCTATTACTACAAAATGTACAAATACATTTTGCCCACACTTCGAGATATACCTTTGAACGAATTATCAAAGGAGCAAGGAAAAATCATGCTTAAGGAACTTTCTGGAAAGCTATCCCGTTCAACAATTCAAGTGATTTTTAGAATTCTAAATAAATGTGTGAACAACGCTAAAAAAAATGGGAAAATCTTTTCAAATCCTTTTTCCCAGATCCAACTACCAAAGGTAAAGAGAAGAAAAGTGAGTGCTTTAACGCGTTCGGAGCAAAAAAAAATAATGGAAATAGCATCCGTAGAGAAAAATGAAAGAGGGCTACCTGTGTTACTAGCTTTACATTCTGGTATGCGAATTGGAGAAATTTCAGCATTACGTTGGTCGGACATTGACTTTGAATCCAATTTAATTCATGTGAACAACACGTATCAGAGAATAGGGCTATCTTTAGGAAACAAACGTACACAACTGATATTTGCTGATTCTAAGACTGAATCTTCGGTACGAATGATCCCCATGACAAGACCATTAAAGAAATTACTGCTTAATCATAAAAAGACAGTTAAAGGTGAATTTGTTTTTTCTACTAATGGACAACCAACGGAGCCGCGATTGTTGTCTTACTATTTTCATAAGATCAGAGAAAAGGCGAATTTGCCTAAAATACACTTCCATCAATTAAGGCATACATTTGCTACACGTTGCCTAGAGATGAAAGGAGATATTTCTTCTGTCAGTGCCCTTCTGGGTCATGCCTCTACCCAAATGACATTAGACACTTACGTACATGCCCTATTAGAGCAAAGATATCAAGTAATAGCAAAAATGGAGAACTGGGCAAGTTAGTAAAACGTTTTAAAAAAAGAAGGTGTATATATTCGGATAAAAAAATTTACTTTATTAGGAAAGCGCTTTCTAAGTGCCGTAAAACTTGAAAATAGATTCTTTGAAATCTAATTTCTTTGATTTAAAATAGCATTCCTTTTTTCTCAATAGTGAAAAAAAGAATTAAGCCGTCATTCGACGTCATGTTCAGCTCAAATCTCTTGATACACAAGAGGTTGAGCTTTTTTTCTAGTTTTTTATAAGACCAAGAACTTTTTTTATACTTAAAAACAAAAAAATTATTGAGATAAGTATGAAAAATGGAATGAATGATTAACTATCAAAACAATTGTTTAAACGTAAAATTTTTGAATCATTTTTTGGAATGTGGTGAAAAAAATAAAACAACAAGTCTCAATATATAATAACAAATATTCTCTACAAAACAAAAAGGATTTCTTTCCAATTGAGTTTTATGTTTATCGTTGGAATGTGTTTGAGAAAAAAGACCTGTTTTATAAAAAAAGAAACTACAAAAGAAAAAAGGAAGATAAAAATGAATGTATTGATTTTGACAAAATGTATTTTTGCGGAAGAAGAGTTAGTTAGAAAGCTAAGTATGCTTGGGCACGAAGTATTTTGTAGCAGTAAATTATTAAAAGGATTAACAGTGAAAACATCCATTTATCCGGTGATTAACTATTTTCCTATTATCGTTTTTAGTGAAACGGTATCTGATGAAGAGGTAGATCAGATTCTAAAAAACGAAACGGTACAAGCAGCAAGTTTTTTTAGGAAAGCAACAACTTTTTTGGGAAATTATAAAAGTCAAAGCAGTGACTTTTTAAGTATGTTGTTTATGGACGAACCGTTAGAAGAAATAGGAAAAAAATTGAAGAGAAACCAAATGAATAGTCAAGAAAAAAATAGTCTGAATGTTTTGTCTTTTGATATTAGAGATCTAGATACCATGTTGCTGTTAAGCAAGCAAGAAAAACAGGTTTTTGAAATTTTGTATAACGCAAAGGGAGGACTAATTTCAAGAGAAGAGATATGCGAAAAAGTTTGGTCTCAAGTGACAAAATCTAACTTAGCTCAGACGTCAACCATTGTGAAACGGATTAAAGTGAAGCTTGAAGAATCGGGCTTCGTTAATTGCGATTTACAAACTATTTGGGGAAAAGGATATCGAATAGTGAGCGATTAAATTGTTAGAGATTATTGTTATCTAGAAAGTTTTAGAAAAATAAAAAGAGTAGCGAGACTGACATGAGAGATAAACATTTAAAAAAGTATAAAAAAATTGCAGATCGAATTATTAAACTTTTACCCACATATCGAGCAATGTCAGATAGTGAATTACAAAAGCAAACAATGTTGCTAAGGGAACGGGTAAAGAATGGCGAAAAGATAGAGAAATTGCTTCCAACAGCCTATGCCGTGGTCGCCGAAGCGGACAGACGTGTATTGGGGTTAGAGCCCTACTACGTACAAATATTAGGCGGGATTGCTTTATTTTTTGGAAATGTAGCGGAGATGAAAACAGGTGAAGGGAAAACATTGACCGCTACAATGCCGATGTATTTAAGAGGCATTATGGGAAAAGGCAATTTCTTGATTACTTCAAATTCCTATCTAGCTTGGAGGGATGCCGAAGAAGTTGGGAAAGTTTATAGATGGTTAGGATTAACGATCTCTGTTGGTGTTCCAAAAGACGCTAGCGAAGAAGAGATTGATAAAGAAGCTGTCTATGGTTCGGATATTGTTTACACCACACACAGCGCCTTAGGGTTTGACTATCTATTTGATAACTTAGCGACAACTATAGAGGAACAGTACGTTAATAAGTTTAATTACGTACTAATTGATGAAATTGATGCCATCTTACTTGATATGGCGCAGACGCCGTTAATTATCTCTGGTGCACCTAAAGTGCAATCTAATCTGTTTGAAACCTCTGATTGGTTTGTAAAAAGTCTCAGAGAAGGAGAGGATTTCTTAAGAAGTGAAGATAAAAGAAATGTTTGGTTCACAGATGATGGAATAGTAAAAGCTGAAACATATTTTGGTATTCAAGGGATTCTTACAGAAGAATGGCGGGATTTATATCGACATCTGGTTTTGTCGCTAAGAGCGAATCAACTATTGGAAGAAAATCGCGACTATGTCGTTGAAGAGGGAGAAATACTACTTCTGGATGAGGCAAACGGAAGGAAGTTAATTGGAACAAAATTACAAGCAGGATTACATCAAGCGATTGAAGCAAAAGAAGGTGTAGAAATTACCAATGAAACACGCTCAATGGGTTCCATCACTTATCAAAATCTGTTTAAGAAATTTAAAATTTTATCTGGAATGACAGGAACGGCAAAGACGGATGCCGAAGAATTTCGCGAAACTTACAATGTAAATGTCATTCAGATACCAACCAATAAGCCTATTAAAAGAGTAGATCATGCTGATGAGGTATACGTAACGAATAAGGAGAAAGTGTTATCTTCATTGAGAGTTGTAAAGGATGCTCTTCAAAAAGATCGTCCTGTCTTGGTCGAAACAGGTTCTGTAGCAATGTCGAATCTATACTCATTACTACTGCTTCAGCAAAAAATTCCTCATAATATTTTGAACGCTACGACAGTCGCAAAAGAATCCTTAATTGTATCTGAAGCCGGAAGAAAGGGTGCAGTTACGGTTGCAACTTCAATGGCTGGAAGAGGAACAGACATAAAACTCGATGAGGAAGCGAGAAAAAATGGTGGCTTGTTAGTTTTAGGAACGGAAAGAATGACAAGTGACCGTATTGATTACCAGCTTAGAGGACGGGCAGGACGACAAGGAGATCCTGGCGATACCATTTTCTTTGTTTCGATGGAGGATAAAATTGTTGTAGAAAGTGCACCTAAATGGGTAGCGAAGTCCAGAAAAAAATTAATTGAAAAGAATGAACATGCGCCAAGCAGCGACAATCAACCGTTGAATGAAAAGAAGTACGAAAAAATCATTAATAAGTCACAGGCGAATCGGAAAAATCAGGAAGTTGAAAGTCGAAAAAATATTCTTGAATATGACGAGATTATCAGTGTACAGCGAGAAAAAATTTATTCCGCTCGAAATAATGTGATGGAAGGCTCCATAATCTTTTTAGAAGAACTCATCCAACGTGCAAAAAGTCAGGTGATCGAGGCGTTTGTTTCAAATAAGAATAATTTGAATAGAAACGAACTGATTGATTTCATTTACAACAATATTCAATACAACTTTGATTCGTCTTTATTTGATCAGGAGCTTAAGGAATATAGTAAGAAAAGTGTGACTGAATACTTAAATATGCTGATTGCAAGACAAATTGAAGAAGTGCAAATAAAAATTCCAGACAGCTTTCAACAGCTCTACTTCAAGAGGATTGTCATTTTGAAAGCAGTTGACGCGATGTGGATCGAACAATCAGATAATTTACAGCAATTAAAATCTGTTGTGAATGGAAGAAGTTGGGGTCAGCACAGACCAATCTATGAATTCCAAATTGAAGCAAGACGATCCTTTTTTGAAATGAAGGAGGAAATATGGCTAAACATCCTTAGAAATTTACTATTATCGGATTTAGTTTACAATTCCGATGGTTCTATTGATGTAGATTTTCCTTAGTTCAGCTGTAGATGAGTATTAAAAAAAGGACGGTAACCATGAAAAACAATAAAGAAATAGTCAAACGAATTTGTTGGAGCATCCTACTGCTTACAATAGTGGAATTTGGGAAAAAAATTGATGTTCCAGGATTTTTAACTATTCCACAAGAGGGATCACAAAACCTAATCATTCGCTTTTTATCAACGACAACCGGAGGGAATTTAGCTAAACCAACACTACTCTCTCTTGGTATGGGACCTTATATGACAGCTTTGATCATCTGGACCACAATAAGCATGATTGATACCGATAGAATTAACAATCTTTCTATTAAACAAAGGGGCTATATTCAGCGAGTACTGACGCTCATTTTCGCTATTGCACAAGGGATTGCCTTGATGTTCAAATTTGAAAATCTGATTGATTATAAATCCTTTCCTGACGTAAATAAGCTCACCTTTTTTTGTGTAGCAATTCTCATACTAACAACAGGAGCGATGTTTGTCTCTTGGCTATCAGATATCAATAGTGAAAAGGGCGTCGGAGCACAAAGCTTGTTTATTTTACCGGGATTGATTTCTAATATTCCTGCCATGCTCGTATCTGGACAAAGCGGGACCTTGAGAATTAATAGCAGTTTTATTATCGGCTTGCTGATTATCACTCTGATTTATATTGTTGTAACGGTATTTCTATACAATTCAGAATATCGAATCGCTATTCAACGAACAGGAATAGATAGTAAATTCAATCATTCATACATTCCGATTCGATTATTAACTGCAGGGGCCATGCCTTTTATGTTTGCGGTAACAGTTTTTTCAATTCCACAATTATTGCTATTGAACGATCGATGGACTAATACTCTTTTTTCTAGTGTCCTTTCAAGGCTTTTTTCTTTTAATACGGTTGAAGGAATAATTACCTATGGGATCATTCTTTATGCATTGGGGATGGGGTTTAGCTATATAAATGTTCGTCCTCATGACATCGCTAAGCATTTAAAGGAATCAGGAGATTATATATATGAAATAGTTCCTGGTGCAGACACTGAGACGTATATTAAAAAGAAACTATCGACTATAGCAATGGTAGGGAATTCTTATCTAGTAATCGTCTCCCTTGTTCCATTATTTATTGGGTTAAAAATAGAAATTATAGCAAATCTGGCCTTCTATTTTGGGAGTGTCTTCATGTTGATTATCATTCTGGATACGCTCACCCAAGAAATTAGGTTTATTTTTTCGAAACGAAATTACAATATTTTTTAGCGAGAAGCAGGAGTGTACAAATTCATGATTTACTTAATCCCGAATTGGAAACAGGCGGACAATAATTTAGAGAATGACCGGATTTTAAATATTACAAGACTTTTTGCAGAAAGTGGCGAGCAATACAAATTATTTTTATTGAATTATCTGCCCTTTTTAAGGTATAAGGCGCAGGAGTATTCATTGCTTTCTGACTGCTACTGGCGAGCTTATGATGTCATTCAAAACGTTTCCTTAGAAGAAGGGCATCCACTGAGCATAGAGGACTTATGCTTTCCAAAGGATGTCGAAAGTGTCTATACCCCTTTTGGGATGGTGCTTCTTCAAAACAATCAATCCTATGGGGAAGTAACCTATAACAAGTATGGCTGTATTGAGCGTGTGAAATTTTTTGAATCAGATGGCTACTTCATTGATTATTACGATGACCGTGGGTTTTTATCACAAAAAGAATTCGCATCAAAATCAAATAAAATATATAAACGAGAGTATTTCAATGAGTACGGTGAAAAAACAGTCACAGAGCTCCTAGGTGATAATCCGGAGATAATCATCGAAGAAGCAGGAAACGATCAATTGAAAAAGACCAAATTTTTCACAATGGATGAGGTCGTATCGGCTGTTCTGCAAATAGAGTTTGAGAAAAACAAAAAGAATGACAAGAAGATTCTCACAACGACGGACGAGGATGTACTTAAAGCGACACAGGTTCTTCAGGAGAAAGAATCACTTGTTCGAATTGTCTCAGATGACAACGTTCTTCGTGAGTATAATAGAGAACTTTTTATAAATTGCATGAAAACTGCAAAGTCAATTGTCACAGACACATCCGCCAAGCATCGAGAGCTACTTTCAGTAAGAAAAGCTTATCCAGCATTAAGCAACACCTCAATTCATACTATTCCAATGTTCAATACCGAATTGGATTTAGGAATGAGTAATTCAGTTGCGCAGCTGATTATGTATTGGCGAGCAACTCAGTTATCGGATGTTTTATTTGAAGCAAATGAGGTTTTGATTAAGAACCTAATCAGCAATACCAAGTACAGTTTAATTATCGAAGTGAGCACAATACTTGATCAAAGTAAATTTCAGGAACTTCAAAAAGATTTTATTGATGGTTACTTTGATGTCGATAGTGAGTCTGAAGATTTTAAAAAAGCAGCACACTTTATTGAAGCTAAAAGGACGAAGCATTTGTATAAGGCAGATGAACTTGCTATTGAAGAAATTCGAAAAACGGATTTATGGAAAAATTTGGTAAAAGCAATTGATGTTTATAATCGAATCGAATTTCGAGTTCAGCCAACACTTTTGTCCATTAGAAATGATTTTCAGAGAACAAGACTTTATATCGATATCAGTGATAAATACGATTTACAGATGCAGTCATTGGCGATCAGCGCAGGGATCCCTCAGATTACGAAAGCGAAAACTGATTTTATCGAAGACTATAAAAATGGTCGTATTATAAGGAGAATCTCTGAACTAGAACCAGCATTGAGTTACTTTTTAGAAAATTTAAGTAACTGGAACAATGCGTTAGTTAAAAATGTAACGATAATTGAGGATTTTAGTCCACAAATCATACTAGAAAAATGGAGGCAGGCGTTGAATGGCTAAGAAAATTAATCTTTTTCACATCGGAAAAAAAGCAGCAGAGAATGTAGATCAGCTGTCCTCCAAATTTCAATACAAGTGGTTGCCTAGTAATTATGATTTTTCTCAAGATGAAAATGAGACAGGGATATTTATTGAGGGTCAGTTTAACACAGCTTTTGGAAGAGCTATTTTTATTTTAGAATCGCATGCGGAACTTCTTGTATCAAATAGTCATTTATTAGTACAGTTGCCTGCTTATCAAATTTTTTACGACAACGAGGCAGTTATTTCGAGTGAAATAGAAAAAATACTGACCTTAAAGCAAGCCATTTCTGTTGAAATGAAGGAAATGGGCCAGGTTTTTCAATTTATCAATCAACAGTACTTAGTTAGACAATCCGGCTATAAATTGTCAAATGACTTTATCAAAGTGCAACCGAATTTTGATGGAACTATCCAAAAGTGTGGAAATTCCTACGTGGAGCTAAATGGAAATTTTTCAAAAGAGTTTCGACAAGTAATTTCTTGGAAGATGACAAATCTCATCAAAGCAGATGAAAAAATGGAGTTTTTTTCGGAGGTAGGTGTTCTTTCAGGAGAAATAGAACTATTATTCAAAATATTTCTAGTGAAAGAGAATACTTCGCAAGTTGTTCAAGTGATTGAAGTTCCATTAGCTCGGCTTCAGCAAGGAGAAAAAGTTACTTTTAAGGAGCAGGTGAATACGTATATTAACGTTTCCTTGTATGCGCGAGGAGGTACTGGAAAACTTCGAGTTAGTCAAGTACACGTTCGGAAAGCATTAGCAGATAGTAGTTCAATGATTCCTGGTGGAAAAAAAATCATTGATTCAGAAAATCTAACGGGAGAAGTTTTCTACTATTTTAATGCGGGAGATTTGAAACCACCATTAGCCGTTTACTTCTCAGGTTATCGACCTGCGGAAGGATTTGAAGGGCGAAGGATGATGAGCAGCATGGGAGGAGGCCCCTATATGTTGATTGCAGATCCTAGATTAGAAGGTGGAAATTTTTACTTAGGCAGTAAGGCCTTTGAACAGAAAATTGTCGAGACTATTCAGGATAAATTAAAGCTTTTAGGATTTACATCTGCGGACCTCATTTTATCTGGCTTATCTATGGGAACATTTGGTGCCCTTTATTATGCAAGTGATTTAAGACCGAATAGTGTCATTATCGGTAAACCATTAGCCAATATTGGAACAATTGCATTGAATGAACGCGTTTTAAGACCGAATGGGTTTCCAACTTCTTTAGACATGCTTTTTTACAATACTGGAGAATCATCCATCCAGGCGGCAGAAAGATTGAATAAAAAGTTCTGGGATAAGTTTTCTGCTGGAGATTATAGTCATACTACTTTTGCAGTGGCGTATATGAAACAGGATGACTATGACAAGGATGCCTTTCCGCAACTTTTTAAGGTATTAAAAGAGAACCGTTCTACTGCCAGAGTGTTGTACAAGGGGCTAACCGGCAGACATAACGATAATAGTACCGGAATAAATAAGTGGTTTTTAAAACAATATCGAAATATCTTATTCAATAGTTTCCAAAGAATCATGGATGATTTTGAATAACAAGCGGGGTGAGGTCTTGGAAAATTTTTACATGATAAAGTGGGGAACTGATTTTAGTGACAATTATAATTACGGAGCTAGAATAGAGCTGTTAAAAAATGATTTTGTTCGTTTTTCTTCTCCATTTATGCCCGCAGGAACGCCTATAAAAGTATGGCAGTCAAAAACGGAATACCACGCAGATCGAAAGTCGCCTATGCTTCCTATTTTAATGAACGGAAAGGAATACAGAATAGTGTTGGAGGCAGAGTTTGATAATGCTGATGCAGGTCAATTGACCATTGAATTTTTTGATGTCAATCAGGATTTAATTGATAAAGTTCATTTTCAAGATTTAACAGGAAACTTTACTTATCCAGAGAACGCTGTCACGTACAAGGTTCAGCTGGTCAATAAAAAACATGAGCTTATTATTTTTAAGTATTTATTGATTTTTAGCGAGCCGCTCAAGGAACAATATGATTTCAAATTAAACAAGAATTTAAGTGTTCTTTTTTTTAAAGCCAAGCATTCCTATGAAGGATTAAAGACGACGGTCGTTGTTTTAAAAAATTCAAGGTACGTGACGAGTTTAGAGATAAACGAGTACAGAAATTATTTTTTTCTATTGAGTAATGAATCGGAAGGCGATTGGCTAGAAGCAGCAACCTATGTAGTGGATCGACTTCAATCAATCCCTAAAAGCTCACCGATTGAGATTAACAGAGGTCTTCGTTTCAATAATTTGGATCATAAAAATCGAGCGTTACCATATATATTAGAAAAACTCATACCTAGATGCAAAATGCACGAGATGCCAATAAACACAGAGAATCGTTCTGCTCTTTTGAAGGAAAAAGCATTTTTGAATCATTATCAAACCACTATTTTACAGGCAATTGTTTCGATTAAGAAAAGAAATTCGTCGTTTGTGGACATGTCCACATCTCGTGATTCTGCAAATAGTCAGAAAAACACGATCAGGAGGGAAGGATAAATGAACTTTTTTATAAATAAAGCAATGGGGATTGGAAATTCTGGTGTGGAGCATGCACAGTTTTATCGAGCAAAATGTTTCGAAAAGGTTCAGCTTCCATATAAATATGTATTTGTGGAGCTGGTAAAAAATCTACACGAAGCCATGGAAGCTTGGCGTATACCAGATAACAAAGTCATTAACATGTGGGAATACTTTGTTTTTGGAAATGAGTATTTAAAAAAAGGAGCAACAAAAACATATGAACACAAAGAGGAGATTCTTCTAGATTTTACAAATACACATCGGACGAAAGAGACAATCACATCGTCTGGGATGTTTATTGTAGAACATTTGGAAAAATCGCCAAGTAAAAAAAAGGAAAACTTATTATTAGTCTCCACGTATAAGACGGAAATATTTGATTATAAAACGTCGGAAAGAAAAGTAATGTTTGAATACATCGATGATAAACACCGAGGAAAGCTGATCAGTAATATCCATCTTTTTGATTTCGAAGGAGAACATTTATTTTTCCGAACAGAAGTATTGCTGCAGCGTTTCTTCTTTGAGTGTTTGGCTAAACAATTTTCAGGAGTCAAAAATTATTTTGTTGATCGTGGGCAGGAAGCTGAATCGGCATTATTTAATCATAAGCCTGAGGGAACAAATATTATTGAAATTATTCATGCAGACCATCTCTCAGATCGGGATGTTCCTTCTGCCCCATTATGGAATAACTATTATGAGTATCTATTGACGCATATGGGGATGGTTGATCGAGTCGTTGTGGCTACAAAACTTCAAAGGGAAGATTTATTAATAGATTTTCCCAAGGAAACTGGAAAAATTTGCGCGATTCCAGTTGGAGGCATCCGAGATCAGGCTATTCAACAAGAAAGCGAACCTTTCAAAAATAAACCGATTCAGAAGTTTATCACTGTCTCGCGTCTGGCATCAGAAAAGCATATCGATATTGTTATCAAAGCGATTTGTGATGCTAGGAAACAATTTCCAATGATTTCTTTAGATATTTATGGTCAGGGTGGAGAAGATAATAAGTTGCGCGAAGTAATCAAAGAAATGAAGGCGGAGACTTTTGTAAAACTAAAGGGACATTCCAATCAAATAATTCAAGTCTATCCAAATTACGATGCCTTTATTTCTGGTTCTTATTCTGAAGGGTTTGGCCTAACGTATATTGAAGCATTAGATGCAGGATTGCCGATTGTGACTTTTAAAGCGAGATTCGGCGCGTTAGAACTAGTAAAAAACGGAGTGAATGGATATTTAAAGGATTTTTCTCGTACAGATGAAGAATACAGCCGTGAACAACTGAAGGAGGGAATTCTTCAATTGCTGAAGGCAAATCATCAAGAAATAGTCAACAATACAAGAATATCGGTTAGGGACTATCAGGATTCAATTATTGCGAACCAATGGAAGGAGCTTATCAATGGATTATGAGTTAGTGAGTGTAATTAAACCAACAAATAATATCTGGCAAAGCCAAAAAAAGCGATTAATTACTAATAAGGGAAAAGTTATTTCACTTTCTCCTAGCCCGACATTTAACAAGTTAAAAGAATCTGAAGGCGTTGAAGGAATAAATCTTTTAGATCATCTCACTCAACGAAACCATCATTCAGATGCCTTTCTCTTTTTTAATCAAATTCCAACAGTTTCAACAGCGGAAGTTTATATGAATGAAGATCGTAGTATCTCTGTAATTAATGATGGAGATGAAATCGGACAGGTCGTGACGTACCCAGAAACACGCCGCCATGTGAAAGAAGTTAACTATCTGAATAGGGATGGTACGACAGATTTCATTGAAGAGTATGCAGATGACGGAGCACTTTATAGCAATATTCATTTTTTTAACGACGCTGTCCAAGAAATTGATTTTTTTGATAGTCAGCAACATCCGATTGTCCAATATTTTTTTTATGAGGGACAAATTAACTTAGTGACTATAAGAGATAAAAATACAGGAAAGGTTTCTAATAAATATAGCAGTCTTGTCCAGTTTTTAGCGGATCAAGTAGCAAATATTGTTACTGAAGAAGACCGTGTGTCGATCGCTTATATGGGATTGGAACTTTTTTCGTTGTCCCAAACAAAGTCGGACAATGTGCTCTATTTGAGCGAATCTCCCTTTACTAATACCGGTGATATTAAGGAAAACTTATTGAGCATACTTGAGAATAGGATTTCTTATATCAAAGAAGTAAAGATGTTAAAAACACAGTACCAAAAATTGACAAATAAAAATGTTTGTTTAGATAAAGTAACTATTATTGATTAAGGAGTTTCTAACTATGACGATTCCAGCAGAAAAAGTTTTCAAGAAGATTCAAGAGCTAGTCAATGAAAATCCTGATTCGCTGTTAAATTTTGATCAGGAACAAGAGAGAGCAGAAACATTGCTAGAGCAGCAAAAGAAACAATTAACAATCATGCAGGCGATCAACGAACAAATCAAGCAATTAGCTGGTAGCCAAGCAGCGATTGATCAAATTAAACAGCTAAAAACAGATTTTAATGGTCTTTTCGAAGAATACAAACAAGAATATGCAGCACTACAAGAAATATTGTTAACGTTGAGGGTCTCATATGATACCGAAAAGATCATCGCTAAGCAATACGTTATTAACGAAAATGAAAAAATTATTTTGAGTATCGTGAATGAAATAGAAAAATAGCCCCTCAGGTTAAACGCTTTTTTTGAGGACATGAAGGAGAGAAAATAATGGATACAGTGATACCAGCAGACGAGCTTTTATTAAGTATGAATGAAATGATAGAAAAGCATTCATCGTCCTTACTAGATTTTGCAACGGAGCAGAAAAATGCGTCAGATATAGTCACTAAGCAGCATGATAAGGTGAATCAGTTACAAAAGCTGCATCAAGAAATGACGAACATGCTTAATCAATCAGACACAACTATTGAAACTATTAAAACGATGAAGGAGTGTTTTAATCAGGTTCATAAAGAATACATGGATGAATATCTTTTGTTGAAGGAAATTTATTTAACAATTTCGGTGTCATTTAAGACGGAAAAAGATGTTTTGAAACGTTGCTTTTTTGTAGAAAGTGAGCAGGCTCTTTCTAAAATTATAGAAAAGACCACTGATCAAAATTTACAGATTGCTCAATTAAGTGAAAATATACAGGTACTTGGAGAAGCATAGGGTCCTTTTTCGATACAGTGAAAATGGAACTCTCTAAAAAGGATCCCTCTCAACAAATTTTATATCCTTTTAGAGAAGATTTTTTAGGAGGGCAGCAAATGAAAAAAGATCAGTTATCACGAGAGATAGAAGAAAAATTTAAGCAGGAAAGCAATAAGGTTATAGATAATGCTGAGGATAAGGACAAACATTCTAAATTGCTGACTATTATTATTTCAGTAATTATGTCCAGTGTTATCTTAGGATCACTTGTCTATTCTTTGATTGAGTCAATTGGAAGGTAAGTATGTAATTAATCCTTTTGCATGATAAAAGAATAGACGATAAGTGGAGAAATAGTTTTACTGTTGAGTCTGAGGAGCGTGGAATGATGAAAAGTAGTCTTTTGAGCATTTGCAGATTAATTAATACGATGAATCCAACTCTGACCGAACCACAAAACTCGGTTGTAGCGGTAAACATTGATCGAGAAGCGATCGAAGAAATACGGAAAAGAAAAGGAATTCCAATTCGAACACTAGAAAGAAAGATTAATCTTTCAAAATCTAGATATTACCGATGGCTGCGGTATCAAACAGATTTACCGCTTGAATTGGTGATGGGACTAAAAAAAGTTTTAAATATGTCAGATCGAGAATTATTAAACCTATTTGTTTCTTCTACAGATGAACAGATTCAAATGTTGGGATTAGTAATTTATACCTCTCTATCGAACAAGGAACGAGAGTGTAAACAGTTTTTAACGCTCCGTAAATCGTTAGAAAAATTTCGTAATGCTAGTGAAGATAATATCTCCTATAAGCTTATATTAACGTATGCCGATTTAGTAGTGCATTGTTGTTACGGGAATGATTCTAGTCAAGAAGTAAAACAAATTGCCGATTATTTTTCATCTATTGATTACTTCACAATGTTTGATATTTTGCTTTATTTAGCAACTTTACGGGTGAATCTGAATTTTTCTTGTTCCAATTCAGTGATGGAGAAAGAAAGTATTATCCTAGAAAATAGCATACTGAAGAAATTTTTGAAAAATCAGTCAAATGAGTGGAAAGATATTCTTATTGGCTGTGTGATTGACTTATCTTTATGTTTTGTGGATATGAACAATCATAAACAGGCGATTAAGTTGTTGAATAAGGCGACATCAATTCTAAAGCAACAGCATGGTGAAAATCTGCAAACAAAAGAAATTTTTCAATTTTTAGCTTATCTATATGTAAAGAAAGATATTTCTAGTGAGGATGTCGTCATTCAAAAAATCAAGTCCGATATGGCTAATTCGTCCTTTTATTTACCAAGAAATGAATTTGATTTCTTCAAAAATTTAACTATCAAGGAGAAATGTGTCTTTGAATAAGTGGGTAACCTATATTGTGGAAGGCCAGTCTGTCGATTCAGTTTCTAAAGCTAGAGGAGATGTAGCGACCGTAGCTGAGTCAATTGGTTATAACAAACTGTACATCTATCGTTACTTCGATGAGCGAGAAGATGAAAGAGCCCTGACAGCAAGAATTGATGGAATTACAGCTGGAGTAGCTAAAGGAGATTTAATTGTCTATCAATATCCTAGCTATAATCAGTTTCAGTTTGAGCAAACCTTTGTTGATCGAGTAAAGCAAAGAGGTGCAAGACTTGTTTTATTGATCCATGATTCTGAGCTGCTGAGGGATAATAGTTTCCTAAAAGAGATTCATTTGTTTAATAAAGCAGATATGCTTATTACACATGGAGAAAAGATGGAAAATAAGCTAAGAAGTTTTGGCATTTTGACGCCAATGATAAAAAAAGAACTATTTGATTATTTAATAGATGAGCATCAGATACTGTTCACTTCTTCGCTTAATCGTTCACTTGTCTTCGCAGGAAATCTACAGAAGTCTGTATTTTTAAAAGACTGGAGATATCAAACAGGAATTGATGCTTTTGGGCTTAAGGGCGATATTCCTTTGGGTGAGACGGTAAATTACAAAGGTGTGTATTCTCAGCCTGAGTTACTTAGACGAATACCAAAGGACCGATTTGGAATTGCTTGGGACAACGATTTATTCCAGGGAGGAAACTATCAAGAATATACAAAGTACAATTCGCCGCATAAGGTTTCATTGTATTTGGCGTTAGGTCTTCCTGTAATTGTGTGGCAGGATTCAGCGATAGCAGATTTTGTAGTGAAATACAGACTAGGTTTTGCCATCAGTTCGTTGTCCGAGATTGATCCATTAATGGCAGGCATTGAAGAGGATGAGTTAAAACAATTAAAGCAACGGGTGAATCGATTCGGCTGTCTATTAAGAGAAGGACTTTTTACAAAACAAGTTTTAATTCAAGTAGAGCACGATATTCTTCTTAAAGAAATGGAGTAAATAGAATGACGATGATAGGCTTAGAAAACGAGCTTGAAACTAGCAAAGCTACGTTAAATGAACTACTACAACGTATCGATACGCTCGTTGAAGTTCGAGATGTAAAGATCAGTGATTTAACAGAACTAATTTCAGAAATAAAAACTATGAAGAACATAACTTTGGATAATTTTTTTCAAGTGAGAGAAAGCATTGATCTATTAGCTTCAGAATACACTAAAATTGATGAACTCTGTTGCTACATTAATGGCTTCACTGCCTGCTATGACCAAGTAGAAGAAATGGTAAAAGATGTTGAAACGATCTCGGTAATGATTGAAAAGCAGGAGGAGCAGTTGCGAACTCTTTCTGCATCAATTTTAGCGTCAGAATAATAAGAAGTTAGTTGTTTTAAGAATGGAATGGCGTAATAAAGACTATTGGAGGAGCTTATGGTGAAGAATATAATAGCACTAGATATTGATCAGTTTAGAGTGGGGATATCTAGCACAAATTATAAAGAGATTTTTAGTTCAGTGTATTCAGGAGTAAAAAAAAATTCCTGGAAACCGTCTTTTTTTAACAATCAGACAACAGATATAGAAGGGAGTGAGATTAAACTACCCGACATGTCCGAGACCATTTTATGGGGGATCAAGAAAAGGCAGAGTCGACGGACAAACGCCTATCATACGTTTGGAGATGTTCTTGAACAAATAGAAGAAGTTGATTCGCTTAATCTAGTTAGAAGCGCCATTTCCTATCTAGCGAAAAATCGTCGTGATCTGTTTGATGAAGTGGAAGAAGATCAGCTTAAGTGTTCCATTTTCATAGGAGTAAATTCTAAAAGTTCAAAGGAATTAATGGAAAATGAACAGCATTTTGAAGGATCATTTGAGACCACTGTAGATGGCAGAAAGCTATCTATCATTATAGAAAAAGCTGTACTTGTGCCAAAAACCTTTTGTTCAATATTGGAAATTGAACACGGACAGTATTATAAACATGATGAAGGAAAAGTTCGCGTGTTTGATGGTCTTAACTATGTCATCGACGTGAGTGACCACCATGTAAAATGCGATGTGTATGATAATGGAGAATTAATTAAAAGCGAAAATATTTCACATGGTATTTATGAATTCTCAGACCGTATCGTACAGGAATATAAGACAAACTGTGTTCAAACGGACAAACGTCCGCTTCAAATTGATAAAGATATGGTTTATAACGTTATTACAAATAGTGAATCACTGCTTGTTGTTAACGGCCGCCAACAAATCGATTTGACTGATTTGGTACGTGAGGAAACGAATGAGGAAACGAAGAAAGTATTGTCTTATTTAACAAAGGATAGTGATGTTCAGTATGCAGATAATGTCATTATCAGAGATTTGGAATCAGGGATTATTAATCAAAAAAGTGTGAACCGGTACTTAGAAAGCTTTGGTTTAAATTGTGTACAGCTAGACAATAAAAGTGCATGTGGGATTTATAGTTTTGGAACGATTTTTTTAGGAGACAACTTTCGCGATCGTCATGAGAGCAAGGAAGAGACGCAATCAGAAACAATTTTATCGCTATCGGATTCAGAATATTCAGAAGAAAATGATACGAAAACTGAAAAAAGTATTGTATCGGTGTCTGATGAAGGAGATTCAGACTTAGGGACGGTAAGCGATCAAGAAGTGGAGCCAGCTTCTATCAGCGAGACTATGCTTGAAGAAAAACCAACAGAAACTACAGATGAAGTAGCAGATATTTTAAAAGAACAAGCTGACCTGTTAAGTTCATTGGTTGGATTTGATGACAATCCTTTATAGGTCGTAGAATGAGGCGTTTAATTGAAATGATAAAGAAATCAGTAATTAGTTGGTTGCTAGTATCGATTTTTTTGCTCTCAGGCTGTTCTTCCGAGTGGTCCACTACAGCAAATTCCAGCTTGGAAAAGGAAGTAGCACATTTAAAAACTGAAAATTCTAAACTAAAAAAGAAACTAGCAGAAAACAAACCGTTGAAGAAGGAAGAATCAACAAATGAGGATTTACGCTTCACAGAGGAGGTAAAAACTTTCTCGAATAATGAAAGCATTGAGTTTGGCGATGGAGAGAATAAGTTGGCTGAAATGAAAATTGTGGAGGCCACCACGAAACCTTCTTCCTTTCCTAAAGGAATGAGGGAATTGGAAAACTATAATATCGAGCGTATGGTTGCAGTGACAATTGAGTATAAAAATATTGATATGGACACTCCATTTTTGCCCTACTTGCAATCTTTTCAAGCTTTTTCGAAAGATGGCAAACGATTGACACCAGTAAATCAGCAAAAAGGTCAAGATGAGGTTCCTAAAGGAAAATCGAGTACCACTCAAATTTTTTGGGAGTTACCAGTAATAGGTTCTGATTTCAATGAAGTTGAAATTGATTTTGTTTCAGGAGATCAACGAGTGGCGACCTTTGCACTAAATGTTAGCCATTAGTTATATTAAAAGGCCCGATCCTCTAAATGAGGATCGGGCCTTTTAATATAATTATCAGATTACGGAGAAGGAGGGATTTGAACCCTCGCACCGTGTTAACGATCTACACCCTTAGCAGGGGCGCCTCTTCAGCCACTTGAGTACTTCCCCAATCGACTATTTTATTATAAGCAAAAAAAGTTGGACTAGTCAACAACACAGCAGATATCTAAAAAATAAAGTTTATGTTATTTTAATTTTTTTTTCATTTATGAATACCTTTGTTAGTTCGCTAAAAAAAAGAACTACTATTGTTTTAGCAGAAAATGTTATTACTATTCTGGAATGGAAGATTATTTTTTATTGATGAAATTTTTTTCGTAAAATGAATCACATTTAAAATATTAGTTATCTATTAATTAGAATCAATAGAAAGTTAGGGATAATATTCTTAGATAAAAAACTTATTTCCCAATATTGATACATTTTAATCTACTTATAATGTTCTGTGAGATAATTCCTTCAGCACCACGGAGAAACACAACAAAATTATATAGAAGAAAGGGGAGTTGTGCTTAATTATGAGTCGTAAAAATAATTTGTATAAGCTTTTGAGATCGAATAAAAAAGAGCGATACAAGATGTACAAGAGCGGGAAACATTGGATGTTTGCTACTATTACTGCTTTTACTAGTGTGCTAGGAGCTAGTACTTTAATCACACCAGATGCACATGCAACATCCACTAGTCCTGATGATACAGGTATGGAAATTGATACAGATGAGGTACTCGCTAACCAGAATACCGCTCAGATTCCAGCTTCATCTACCCAAGATAGTACAGCTGTAGTAGATTCGGAAAATATCACAAATTCAACTACAGTGGAATCTGAGAGCACTACAGAATTATCAAGTCAAATAGAATCAGAAAGTACGACACAGTCAGAGAGTCAAACAGAATCAGAAACGACCTCCGAGTCACAAAGTCTATCCGAATCAATGAGCGTATCTGAATCAATTAGTTTGTCGGATTCGACGAGTCAATCTACTTCAGTTAGTGAGTCGATTTCAACGAGTGAGCTTGCTGCATTGGATGAAAAGCAGTCAACAAGTATTTCTGATTCTATGAAAAGTTCAGAATCTTCTAGTATGTGGGTTTCAACCAGTTTGTCCGAATCAATGAGCAACTCTGTTCAACGAAGTGCGACAAATTCATTAAATGAAGCAAAGAGTAAGCAACCTTCTGTTCAAGAGCAAAGTAAAACCGATACTAATAAGGCCAAAGAACTTTTTGATCAAATTACTCCAAATGGTACAGAAGTAAAAGTTGATTCAGCAACGAAGGAACTCGTTTTTACTATGAAAACCGGGGTGGCACCAAGTACTGCTTTAATTCATGCCGCACAAAAATATGCGGCTGCCAATGACTTAATTGCGTATTTCTCCGTTCGAGGAGCTAATGGAAAGTCTACGAAAATCAATGTTTCCTCAGATCCAGATATCAATCGTGAGGATTTTGAAGATGCGATTAACAGTGGGCAAACACCTAAAAATCCGACCTCTGTTACGGTAACAGCTTCTGATCAGGTTACAAATAAGGAGGCATACAAACAAACAGCTATAGCTAATGGAACCTATGCGGCGGTAAATGATTGGGCGACGTTAAAAGCAGCGTATGGGGATAATTCTATAACCTATATTGAAGTAACTGCTGATTTTTCTGCAGAATCTGGCGTAGCTGTTCGAGATTTAGGTTGGCGTCAAAACGGAATAATCATAGATGGTGGCGGACATACTGTAAACATGGAGCGTGCAGCGTTTAATGTGGGTACGTCTTCCACAACGAGAGGATCAATATTTACTATTACCGATATTAATTTGATCCACTGGCAAAGTGGGACTAATAGTGGTGATAGTACAGCGGCCGATGGAGTAATTGATTCACGAAACGCGACTGGCGGATATGGTTATTGGAATTTCAATATTAATAATGTAATCCTTAAAGGAAATGGTGGCACTACCACTAGTGATTCAGGACGTCGTTTATTAGATGCTGAAGACAGCAAGGTTACTCTTTCGGGTACAGTTAAGGCTGACGTAAAACAAGAGTTAATGCAGATAGGTCAAGTTGAGATAGTTAATGGGGCACATGTCGAGTTAAATCGAACAGTGGGCACAACTGGTTACTCTATGTTCTACTTTATGGGAATTAGGGCTAATAATGCAGCAGATACAGGATTTGACCATACGTTTACAGCCGGAGACGGTGCGACAATTATTGGTAATGAATTAAGTACGTATAATTCTAATAACTATCCGCTAGTTTATTACGGTTATAACGGAATATTAGTAGGGGACAATGTTAATTGGACACAAGATGGGTTTCAAATGCTGTTGGACTTAGATCGTTATACTGGTAGCAATCGAAGTGGACGTACAGTTACATTCGGTCAAAATTTGAAAATGACTGCAACTAGAACAGTTGGAAATAATTCATTGTATGCAACAAATAATTCTACAGTAACCTTTAATGCAGGGACTATTTTAGACTTGCAACAGTGGAATAATAATACCGTTGTTCGTACAGATAGTGGCTCGAAAATCATTTTTATCTCTCCGAAAGCACTACATTTAGCGAGATTAACGAGCTCTGGAGCGGTGACTAATGGTGCAATATTCACTGGAGCGGGAACATTTACCATGAATAATTCACAAATTAGTACCTGGCAAGGGAGCGATTCACAAGCAGCGACACCTAATGGAAATCGAAATAATAAATTTGCTGAAATGACTATTTCAGGAAGTACAACTACTATTAAGGATACTGCTGGAAACATAACTACATCTAATATTGTTGATAGTAGTACTCGCGAATTAGCAACTGTAGCCATAGATCCAGGTACTGTAAAAGTTAATTATGTAGATCAGTATGGAAACGTCATTAAAACAATTGACGTTCCTATCGACAAAGATGCGAATTACATTGGGCAGTATATTAACTTAGTAAATAAAGATTACGCATTAACAAACATGCCGCCGAATTATATGTGGGCAATCGCAAGCCAAGTTCCAGCTTCTGCATTGGTAGATAAACAAAGTGGCGGAGATAGCACAACAACGGCTGATGATGGTGATGCTTATGGACAGGCGAACGTGGCCATTGTTCCAATGGAGGGCACAGAATATGTTTACAATATTTACGTTTATGGTGTTGAAAATAATAATGTTCAATATCAATACGTAGATGCTAAAACAGGAATGGTGATATCCGCGGATTACTTGAGCTCAGGACAAGAAGCGTCGGGGACGAACTTACCACCTGCGAACTATGGAAATATTATTGATTGGTTAGATACGTACTATACTACGACTAATGTAGCTTCAGGGTATCATTATGCAACTGGGGCTGAGCTGAATGGTTTTGTGCAACCAACTTCAACAACTGTTGGAACAGATGCTACTTTGGTTACAATTTATGTTGTAGCAGATATTCAAACCGTTAACGTAACTTTTGTTAATTCAGATGGGACTCCTTTAGTAGGTCAAGTTCCAACGGTTTCGATTAATGGAACATCAGGAACTGAAATTAGTTATGCGGATTTGGTATACGGTTATCTAACTGAGGCAGGTTATTATGCAGATGCAAATGGTACATTTATTTTTGACTTTACAGCGAATGGAACCAATACAACAGATGCCGAACCACAAACTTTAACTATCACATTGTATCCTGACTATCAATTGGCTGGGGTCATCTCTAATACCCAACCAGCTACTGATCCAGCAACCGGTAATCCTTATGACCAATTACCGACGAGTGTTTCTGAGGGACAATACGGTGCAGCCGGTGTCTCCAATGGGACAATTGTTTTAGGTGTAACGGATGCAGATTTAGTTAGAAATGGATATATCTATACAGTGACTGGTCCAGATGGACAAGTTTATGCGACATTAGCTGAGGCTTTGGCAAATAACAGTTTGTTTGATACAACTTCAAACAATGGTATTTCAACGGATGGTTCACCACAAGCCTTCACTGTAAATTATGAGGTCGATCCTGTGTCTGAATCAACGTCAACATCAGAAAGTGAGTCTACTTCTAGATCAGAGAGCGAAAGTAGTTCTATTTCTAACTCAGATTCAGATAGTGAATCCACTTCACTTTCACAATCTATATCAGAGAGTGAATCAATTTCAGAATCCGAAGACTCCACGTCTGAATCAATTTCGGAATCTATATCAGAGAGTGAATCAAATTCTAATTCAGAAAGCGAAAGTATTTCTTCCTCCGAATCTGTGTCTAAGAGTGAATCGTTGTCAATTTCAATTTCAGACAGTGAATCTGACTCTAATTCAGACAGTGAAAGTGAGTCTACATCTGAATCGCTTTCTACAAGTGAATCTATCTCTAATTCAGACAGTGATAGTGATTCCTTATCGGCTTCAATTTCAGAAAGTGAGTCGAATTCAGACTCAGAAAGCGAAAGTTTATCAATTTCGGAATCTATATCAGAAAGCGAATCAAATTCTAATTCAGAAAGTGAAAGCAAAAGTATCTCCGAAAGTAGCAGCACATCCGAAAGTATTTCCAACTCTGAATCACTATCTCTTTCAGTGAGTGAAAGTATTTCAGACAGTGATAGTGAGAGTGATAGCAGCTCTATTTCTGATTCCTTAAGTGACAGTGAGAGCAATAGTACTTCGAATAGTAATAGTACATCGGAGAGTATTTCCAATTCTGAATCACTATCTCTCTCAGTGAGTGAAAGCTTGTCAGAAAGTGATAGTAAAAGTACAAGTGAGTCCATTTCTAATTCACTTAGCAATAGTGAGAGCGAAAGTGGCAGCTTGTCAGACAGTGAGAGCACGTCAATTAGTATTTCCAATTCTGAATCGTTGTCTATTTCGATAAGTGAAAGCCTAAGTGAAAGTGATAGTAAAAGTACAAGTGAGTCTACTTCTGATTCACTTAGTGATAGTGAGAGCGAAAGCGGTAGTTTATCAGACAGTGAAAGCACATCAATTAGTATTTCCAATTCTGAATCGTTGTCTATTTCGATAAGTGAAAGTGATAGTAAAAGTACAAGCGAGTCTACTTCTGATTCACTTAGTGATAGTAACAGCTTAAGTACATCTGTCAGTGACTCAAATTCAATCAGTACAAGTATTAGCACAAGTGAAAGTCTAAGTGTAAGTGATTCAAGATCCGATAGCACAAGTGTGAGTGATAGCGAAAGCAATAGCTTAAGCACGTCACTAAGTGATTCGAACTCAATCAGCACCAGCATTAGTACCAGCGAAAGTGCAAGTATCAGTGATTCGATCAGTGCATCAATCAGTGAATCTATTTCGACAAGTACGAGTGATTCGGCAAGCGAGTCAACCAGCTACAGTGGCAGCACATCAGTAAGTGCGAGCGACAGTACAAGCGATAGTACGTCAATCAGTGATTCGAATTCAATTAGTACCAGCGAAAGTGCAAGTATCAGTGATTCGATCAGTGCATCAATCAGTGAATCTATTTCGACAAGTACGAGCGATTCGGCAAGTGAATCAACAAGTTACAGTGGCAGCACGTCAGTAAGTGCGAGCGATAGTACAAGTGACAGTACGTCAATCAGTGATTCCAGATCTGATAGTACAAGCGTAAGTGATAGCGAAAGCAGTAGCTTAAGCACATCACTAAGTGATTCGAACTCAATCAGTACAAGCATTAGTACCAGCGAAAGTGCAAGTATCAGTGATTCGATCAGTGCATCAATCAGTGAATCTATTTCGACAAGTACGAGTGATTCAGCAAGCGAGTCAACCAGCTACAGTGGCAGCACATCAGTAAGTGCGAGCGACAGTACAAGTGATAGCACGTCGATCAGTGATTCCAGATCCAATAGTACAAGCGTAAGTGATAGCGAAAGCAGTAGTTTAAGTACCTCAATCAGTGATTCGAATTCAATCAGCACCAGCATTAGTAATAGCGAAAGTGCAAGCATTAGTGATTCAATCAGTGCATCAATTAGTGAATCTACTTCGACAAGTGCGAGTGATTCGGCAAGTGAATCAACCAGTTACAGTGGCAGCACGTCAGTAAGTGCGAGCGACAGTACAAGTGATAGCACGTCGATCAGTGATTCGAACTCAATTAGTACCAGCATTAGTAATAGCGAAAGTGCAAGCATTAGTGATTCAATCAGTGAATCCATTTCGACAAGTGTAAGTGATTCGGCAAGCGAGTCAACAAGTTACAGTGGCAGCACATCAGTAAGTGCAAGCGATAGTACAAGTGATAGTACGTCAGTTAGTGATTCCAGATCAGACAGTACAAGTATCAGTAACAGCGACAGTACAAGTGACAGCACGTCAATCAGTGATTCAAGATCCGATAGCACGAGCGTAAGTGATAGCGAAAGCAGTAGCTTAAGCACATCACTAAGTGATTCGAACTCAATCAGCACCAGCATTAGTACCAGCGAAAGTGCAAGTATCAGTGATTCAATCAGTGCGTCAATTAGCGAATCTATTTCGACAAGTACGAGTGATTCGGCAAGCGAGTCAACCAGCTACAGTGGCAGCACATCAGTAAGTGCGAGCGACAGTACAAGTGATAGCACGTCGATCAGTGATTCCAGATCCAATAGTACAAGCGTAAGTGATAGTGAAAGCAGTAGCTTGAGCACGTCAATCAGTGATTCGAATTCAATCAGTACAAGTATCAGTAATAGTGAAAGTGCAAGTATCAGTGATTCGATCAGTGCATCAATCAGTGAATCTATTTCGACAAGTACGAGTGATTCGGCAAGCGAATCAACCAGCTACAGTGGCAGCACATCAGTAAGTGCGAGCGACAGTACAAGTGACAGTACGTCAATCAGTGATTCAAGATCAGAAAGCACAAGTGTGAGTGATAGCGAAAGCAGTAGCTTAAGCACATCACTAAGTGATTCGAACTCAATTAGCACCAGCATTAGTAATAGTGAAAGTGCAAGCATCAGTGAATCTATTTCGACAAGTACGAGTGATTCGGCAAGTGAATCAACCAGCTACAGTGGCAGCACATCAGTAAGTACGAGCACAAGTACAAGTGATAGCACGTCAATCAGTGATTCGAATTCAATTAGTACCAGCATCAGTAGCAGTGAAAGTGCAAGTATCAGTGATTCGATCAGTGCATCAATCAGTGAATCTATTTCGACAAGTGTGAGCGATTCGGCAAGTGAATCAACCAGCTACAGTGGCAGCACATCAGTAAGTGCGAGTGACAGTACAAGTGATAGCACGTCAATCAGTGATTCAAGATCCGATAGCACGAGCGTAAGTGATAGCGAAAGCAGTAGCTTAAGCACATCACTAAGTGATTCGAACTCAATTAGCACCAGCATTAGTAATAGTGAAAGTGCAAGTATCAGTGATTCGATCAGTGCATCAATCAGTGAATCTATTTCGACAAGTACGAGTGATTCGGCAAGTGAATCAACCAGCTACAGTGGCAGCACATCAGTAAGTGCGAGCGACAGTACAAGCGATAGTACGTCAATCAGTGATTCGAATTCAATCAGTACAAGTATCAGTAACAGTGAAAGTGCAAGTATCAGTGATTCGATCAGTGCATCAATCAGTGAATCTATTTCGACAAGTGTGAGCGATTCGGCAAGTGAATCAACCAGCTACAGTGGCAGCACATCAGTAAGTGCGAGTGACAGTACAAGTGATAGCACGTCAATCAGTGATTCAAGATCCGATAGCACGAGCGTAAGTGATAGCGAAAGCAGTAGCTTGAGCACATCACTAAGTGATTCGAACTCAATCAGCACCAGCATTAGTACCAGCGAAAGTGCAAGTATCAGTGATTCAATCAGTGCGTCAATTAGCGAATCTATTTCGACAAGTACGAGTGATTCGGCAAGTGAATCAACCAGTTACAGCGGCAGCACATCAGTAAGTGCGAGCGACAGTACAAGTGACAGTACGTCAATCAGTGATTCAAGATCAGAAAGCACAAGTGTGAGTGATAGCGAAAGCAGTAGCTTAAGCACATCACTAAGTGATTCGAACTCAATTAGCACCAGCATTAGTAATAGTGAAAGTGCAAGTATCAGTGATTCAATCAGTGCATCAATCAGTGAATCTATTTCGACAAGTACGAGTGATTCGGCAAGTGAATCAACCAGCTACAGTGGCAGCACATCAGTAAGTACGAGCACAAGTACAAGTGATAGCACGTCAATCAGTGATTCGAATTCAATTAGTACCAGCATCAGTAGCAGTGAAAGTGCAAGTATCAGTGATTCGATCAGTGCATCAATCAGTGAATCTATTTCGACAAGTGTGAGCGATTCGGCAAGTGAATCAACCAGCTACAGTGGCAGCACATCAGTAAGTGCGAGTGACAGTACAAGTGATAGCACGTCAATCAGTGATTCAAGATCCGATAGCACGAGCGTAAGTGATAGCGAAAGCAGTAGCTTAAGCACATCACTAAGTGATTCGAACTCAATTAGCACCAGCATTAGTAATAGTGAAAGTGCAAGTATCAGTGATTCGATCAGTGCATCAATCAGTGAATCTATTTCGACAAGTACGAGTGATTCGGCAAGTGAATCAACCAGTTACAGCGGCAGCACATCAGTAAGTGCGAGCGACAGTACAAGTGATAGCACGTCAATCAGTGATTCAAGATCAGACAGCACAAGTGTGAGTGATAGCGAAAGCAGTAGCTTAAGCACATCACTAAGTGATTCGAACACAATTAGCACCAGCATTAGTAATAGTGAAAGTGCAAGTATCAGTGATTCGATCAGTGCATCAATCAGTGAATCTATTTCGACAAGTACGAGTGATTCGGCAAGTGAATCAACCAGCTACAGTGGCAGCACATCAGTAAGTGCGAGCGACAGTACAAGCGATAGTACGTCAATCAGTGATTCGAATTCAATCAGTACAAGTATCAGTAACAGTGAAAGTGCAAGTATTAGTGATTCGATCAGTGCATCAATCAGTGAATCTATTTCGACAAGTACGAGTGATTCAGCAAGCGAGTCAACCAGCTACAGTGGCAGCACATCAGTAAGTACGAGCACAAGTACAAGTGATAGCACGTCAATCAGTGATTCAAGATCCGATAGCACGAGCGTAAGTGATAGCGAAAGCAGTAGCTTAAGCACATCACTAAGTGATTCGAACTCAATTAGCACCAGCATTAGTAATAGTGAAAGTGCAAGTATCAGTGATTCGATCAGTGCATCAATCAGTGAATCTATTTCGACAAGTACGAGTGATTCGGCAAGTGAATCAACCAGTTACAGTGGCAGCACGTCAGTAAGTGCGAGCGACAGTACAAGTGATAGCACGTCAATCAGTGATTCAAGATCCGATAGCACGAGCGTAAGTGATAGCGAAAGCAGTAGCTTAAGCACATCACTAAGTGATTCGAACACAATTAGCACCAGCATTAGTAATAGTGAAAGTGCAAGTATCAGTGATTCGATCAGTGCATCAATCAGTGAATCTATTTCGACAAGTACGAGTGATTCGGCAAGTGAATCAACCAGCTACAGTGGCAGCACATCAGTAAGTGCGAGCGACAGTACAAGCGATAGTACGTCAATCAGTGATTCGAATTCAATCAGTACAAGTATCAGTAACAGTGAAAGTGCAAGTATTAGTGATTCGATCAGTGCATCAATCAGTGAATCTATTTCGACAAGTACGAGTGATTCAGCAAGCGAGTCAACCAGCTACAGTGGCAGCACATCAGTAAGTACGAGCACAAGTACAAGTGATAGCACGTCAATCAGTGATTCAAGATCCGATAGCACGAGCGTAAGTGATAGCGAAAGCAGTAGCTTAAGCACATCACTAAGTGATTCGAACTCAATTAGCACCAGCATTAGTAATAGTGAAAGTGCAAGTATCAGTGATTCGATCAGTGCATCAATCAGTGAATCTATTTCGACAAGTACGAGTGATTCGGCAAGTGAATCAACCAGTTACAGTGGCAGCACGTCAGTAAGTGCGAGCGACAGTACAAGTGATAGCACGTCGATCAGTGATTCGAACTCAATTAGTACCAGCATTAGTAATAGCGAAAGTGCAAGCATTAGTGATTCAATCAGTGCATCAATCAGTGAATCCATTTCGACAAGTGTAAGTGATTCGGCAAGCGAGTCAACAAGTTACAGTGGCAGCACATCAGTAAGTGCAAGCGATAGTACAAGTGATAGTACGTCAGTTAGTGATTCCAGATCAGACAGTACAAGTATCAGTAACAGCGACAGTACAAGTGACAGCACGTCAATCAGTGATTCAAGATCCGATAGCACGAGCGTAAGTGATAGCGAAAGCAGTAGCTTAAGCACATCACTAAGTGATTCGAACTCAATCAGCACCAGCATTAGTACCAGCGAAAGTGCAAGTATCAGTGATTCAATCAGTGCATCAATCAGTGAATCCATTTCGACAAGTGTAAGTGATTCGGCAAGCGAGTCAACAAGTTACAGTGGCAGCACATCAGTAAGTGCAAGCGATAGTACAAGTGATAGTACGTCAGTTAGTGATTCCAGATCAGACAGTACAAGTATCAGTAACAGCGACAGTACAAGTGATAGCACGTCAATCAGTGATTCAAGATCCGATAGCACGAGCGTAAGTGATAGCGAAAGCAGTAGCTTAAGCACATCAATAAGTGATTCGAACTCAATTAGCACCAGCATTAGTAATAGTGAAAGTGCAAGTATCAGTGATTCGATCAGTGCATCAATCAGTGAATCTATTTCGACAAGTACGAGTGATTCGGCAAGTGAATCAACCAGTTACAGCGGCAGCACATCAGTAAGTGCGAGCGACAGTACAAGTGATAGCACGTCAATCAGTGATTCAAGATCAGACAGCACAAGTGTGAGTGATAGCGAAAGCAGTAGCTTAAGCACATCACTAAGTGATTCGAACTCAATTAGCACCAGCATTAGTAATAGTGAAAGTGCAAGTATCAGTGAATCTATTTCGACAAGTACGAGTGATTCGGCAAGTGAATCAACCAGTTACAGCGGCAGCACATCAGTAAGTGCGAGCGACAGTACAAGTGATAGCACGTCAATCAGTGATTCAAGATCAGACAGCACAAGTGTGAGTGATAGCGAAAGCAGTAGCTTAAGCACATCACTAAGTGATTCGAACTCAATCAGCACCAGTATCAGTAACAGTGAAAGTGCAAGTATCAGTGATTCAATCAGTGCGTCAATTAGCGAATCTATTTCGACAAGTACGAGTGATTCGGCAAGCGAGTCAACCAGTTACAGTGGCAGCACATCAGTAAGTGCAAGCGATAGTACAAGTGATAGTACGTCAGTTAGTGATTCAAGATCAGAAAGCACAAGTGTGAGTGATAGCGAAAGCAGTAGCTTAAGCACATCACTAAGTGATTCGAATTCAATCAGTACAAGTATCAGTAACAGTGAAAGTGCAAGTATTAGTGATTCGATCAGTGCATCAATCAGTGAATCTATTTCGACAAGTACGAGTGATTCGGCAAGTGAATCAACCAGTTACAGCGGCAGCACATCAGTAAGTGCGAGCGACAGTACAAGTGATAGCACGTCAATCAGTGATTCAAGATCAGAAAGCACAAGTGTGAGTGATAGCGAAAGCAGTAGCTTAAGCACATCACTAAGTGATTCGAACTCAATCAGCACCAGTATCAGTAACAGTGAAAGTGCAAGTATCAGTGATTCGATCAGTGCATCAATCAGTGAATCTATTTCGACAAGTACGAGTGATTCGGCAAGCGAATCAACCAGCTACAGTGGCAGCACATCAGTAAGTACGAGCACAAGTACAAGTGATAGCACTTCAATCAGTGATTCAAGATCAGAAAGCACCAGCGTAAGTGATAGTGAAAGCAGTAGCTTAAGCACATCACTAAGTGATTCGAATTCAATCAGCACCAGCATCAGTAACAGCGAAAGTTCAAGTATCAGTGCGTCAATCAGTGAATCTATTTCGACAAGTGTGAGTGATTCGTCAAGCGAGTCAACAAGTTACAGTGGCAGCACGTCAGTGAGTGCGAGTGACAGTACAAGTGATAGCACGTCGATCAGTGATTCCAGATCAGACAGTACAAGCGCAAGCAATAGTGAAAGTGCGAGTCTATCAGCAAGTTATAGTGGAAGTACGTCAGCAAGCATAAGCGAAAGCACAAGCTTAAGTACCTCGATTAGCGCAAGCGAAAGAAGCGAATCGCAAAGCTACAGTGGCAGCACGTCAGTAAGTGCAAGTGAAAGTACAAGTGATAGCACATCAACGAGTGACTCAAGATCGGATAGCACAAGCGCAAGTAACAGTGAAAGTGCAAGCCTATCGGCAAGTTACAGTGGAAGTACGTCAGCAAGCACAAGTGAAAGCACGAGCTTGAGTACCTCAATCAGTGATTCAAACTCAACAAGCACGAGTACTAGTCTTAGTGATAGTACAAGCACAAGCACATCAATTAGTGATTCGAGATCGGACAGTACTAGCATTAGTAATAGCGACAGTACAAGTTTGAGCACCTCAATCAGTGTAAGTGAGAGAAGCGAATCGCAAAGCTATAGTGGCAGCACATCAGTAAGCGCGAGCGACAGTGCAAGTGATAGTACGTCAATCAGTGATTCAAGGTCGGATAGCACAAGCGCAAGCAATAGTGAAAGTGCGAGTCTATCAGCAAGTTACAGTGGAAGTACGTCAGCAAGCATAAGCGAAAGCACGAGCATGAGTACGTCAATCAGTGACTCAAACTCAATCAGCACGAGCATTAGTAACAGTGACAGTACAAGCTTGAGTACCTCAATTAGTGCAAGTGAAAGAAGCGAATCGCAAAGCTATAGCGGTAGCACGTCAGCAAGCACTAGCGATAGTACGCGCAATAGCTTAAGTACAAGCGAGTCAGCAAGTATGAGTAGCAGCGCTTCAATGAGTGCGATTGCTCCGACTTCTGTAAGCACGTCGACAAGTAGTCGTGGAGGTACTACAGGATCAACGCCAAAATCACAAATTGGTGGTTCTGGATTAGCCTCTTCAGGGGGAGTATCACGCACAACGAGTTCAGGTGGAACAAGTTCTTCTGGAAAAGAATATCCGAAAACTGGTGAATCACTTGAATCAAGTTTACAACTTTCATTCGTTGGGTTAGCAAGTGTCCTTGCAGCAATTGCCTTAATGAAAAAGAAAGATGAAGAACAAAAAGACTAATATTCATAAATGAAATAGGTACAGGGTTCAATTGATCAATAATTGAACTCTATACCTTACTCAATAATTGAAAACGGCTTTTTATCCAAAGGAAATTTTCCTTTGGATTTTTTATAGTGTGCCAGGCAAAGCAACTAATTAGGTGGTGAAAGTCCACTGCGAGGGTACACATCGACCAATCGCTTGAGAAAAGCAAGGTGGCATTTGTGAATATGTGACTGAGGGAAGCGTGTATCAAAGTCTTGGCTCGACGAACAGAATGATACCAAGGCTCGGTAAGTGGAAAAGGTTCCTATACAAACTAACGTCCAAAAGATGTGCGTAAACTTATCGGGTAAATCAGGCGAGTAAAAGAGGAAAGTTAGTTAATTTTTCCCTTTGCTCGATTGTAAAAGAACATATGCAATAACTATATTTCCCATTTTGATAAATCAACTGTTTATTAAATGTATTCCAAAAAATGGGAGAAAATATTACTTGAAAAAAATACTTTAAATCGGAATTGTAGAGCACCTTAGCTGACTGCTTATAAAAGGTAGTTCAAAGAATTAGTTGGAGGTGAAAAAATGAAGAAGAATGCAGTTGTTTATTGCGTTACAGGTTCGCACATACAGCTAACAGCAGTATCAATCGCTTCAATTGTAAAAAATTATAAAAGTAAAGAATCGATAGACTTAGTGATTATTGTGGACAAACTAAATAATAACGATATTTTAAAATTAAAAAATATTTCAAAATTGTATGGAGATAAAAATATTTCAATTAATATTTGGTATCCACCTGAAATGGTCAAAAGCATAAGGAATTACGAAAATGCGCGTTTTCCAGAAGTTACGTTGTGGCGATTGTTCTTGCCTTCCTACTTAAAGGATTATGACACTCTATTGTATTTAGATAATGATACGTTAATATATGAGGACATTACGCCTTTTTTTAAGCTGGTCTCGGAAGAAAATACAATTGCCGCAGTAAGAGATTTTTATTTTTCAATTATCAGTGAAATAGAAGATAGCGCTAGATACTTTGGGGTCAAGACAATGAAAAATTATTTTAATTCCGGTTTTATCCTATTTAATGTAGAGAAGTTTAACCAGGTGATTCGCCCTGAAGAAATTTTAGATAGGATACATGGTCGTAAATATTTATATCTAGATCAAACAATTTTAAATATTCTTTGTGAAGAAAGTGTCCAGCTGTTGCCCTATGAATACAACTACCAAAAAGATGATCATTGGTTGTTTGGCTGGGCAAAAGAAATGAGCCCAGACAAATTTTTAGAAATCAAAAAAGCACGAAAAAATATAAAAGTACGACACTTTGTTGAATTTGAAAAAAATTCGATGCCGTGGGAACATTTTTCTGTGTGGGATCAATGGGAAAGAGACTTTTGGGATTATCTATATATGATCAAAAAGATGGATTATACAAACTAGTAGATGGAAGAATTGATGATTAGTGAGGAAATTTATGCATACTATTAAAATTACACCAGCAATTAGAGCACATTTTAAAAGACAAGAAATATTTTTCTCAGTCTATCGACAAGAAGGATTGGCAGATGGTCACTATTTAACAATCGATGACTCTTTTTTTATGGAGAGCAATTGTTTATATACAGTGGATTCTTTTGACAAAACATTGCCAACGATGGGGATGTATAGCTATTCTGCGAGTATGCTTTCTTCAAAAACTACCGTTGGAAGATATTGTTCCATTGCTCCAAACGTTAGAATCATGTCAGCGCAACACCCTTTAACTCGATTCACCACTTCTCCAGTAACCATTTCTGGAGAAATTATTGGTCAATCATGGGACTTTGATATCAAAGCTCAAAGTGGCGGATTTACTCAAATTCCTTTTAATCAACACAAATTCAATGAAACCGGAATAATTGTTGGAAATGATGTATGGATTGGACAAGACGTATTATTGAAATCAGGTATCTGTGTTGGTACTGGTTCAGTAATTGCTGCTGGTTCAGTAGTAACCAAAGACGTTCCTCCATATGCCATCGTTGGAGGAGTACCTGCGAAGGTCATCCGTTGTCGATTTAAGGAGGATATCTGTCGTCGTTTATTGAAATTGAAGTGGTGGGAATATCCATTCTGGAATTGTTCTGCGATCTCTGGAAATGAGCCGGTAGACTCTTTTATTGATAAACTCTCTGCTTGGATTGATCAAGAAGCAATTGAAGCGATTCGACCAAAACGTTTGACCGCTGCAGAATTCATTCGTTTGTCTTCTGAGGTAGTTGAGTAAAAAAATTTCGTTAAGCAAATAAAAGAGTGGCCAATTATCTAGATAACTGGTCACTCTTTTATAAATAGAAGCTATAAACTTTTTTTCTTTTCTAAATGATGGAAAAAGGCGCCTGCTCCGAACACTGTGGCAAAACCAAGTATTGATAATTCAGCGCTCACTTTGTTTGATTCACCTGTTTTAGGAAGTTCGTTTCCTGTACCTCCAGAAGTTTTTGCATTTGTAGAAGCTGTTGTATTTTTAGAACTGGAACCACCGCTATTTGAAGAAGTCTTTGTTCCTGCCACGGAGGATTTCTTTCCAGTAGTAGTGCTACTTGCTGTTGTTTTTTTGCTTAAAGCAGTACTTCCACTAGTTGAATTGGAAGTGCTTAAGCTATCTGAAGCAGAGGTAGATGTACTTTCACTCCAATATTCACTCAGAATTTCAGAGTTACGAGTACTTGAACTTTCACTATTTACAGCCGAATTTTTTTCAGACGAACTTTCGCTAAACGATGTAGAGTTACTTTCTGAAGAGCTTTCACTCCAATAATCACTCAAGATTTCAGAATTGATCGTGCTCGTACTTTCACTTACCGAGGTAGAAGAGCTTAAGCTTGCACTTGAAGAGTCAGTCACAGAACCGCTCGTTGATTCGGTTGTTGAAGTACTGGTTGATTCAGTTATAGAGTCGCTACTAGAGGTTGTCGTCGAGGTGCTTGCTGACTCTGTTAGAGAAGCACTAGTTGATTCAGTTGTCGAACTACTAGTTGAAGCACTTGTAGGTGCAGCCATTGAGTTGCTTGTCGACTGTACCGTCGATGAGGCCGGAATCGTGGCTGTATTTCTATTTGCCAATACTTTTTCAGTATCAGCTTCTATTCCAGCATTAGTTTGGGGAGTAGTTTCAGCTGCTTGAGCACTGGAGGAGGCAGCAGTGACTCCGATGACACCACCAACAGCTGTTAAAGTGGCATACATCCAATTTTTCCCATGTTTATTATCTTTATTTTTTCTTTTCATATCCTTTTCTAATTGTTTCCGCATTTCTTTTCGTCCCATATTGTTCAAAAAATCTCCTTTCAAAAAATAATAGATTTTGACGTTGTAAAACAAGTATCTCATAGTTCATTTCATTGGATTTAGAACGTCTCAATATTGGGAAAAATTATTTTTTAATCATAGAAATAGAATAGTATGAAATAAAAGCTACATTCACTTTTGGCGAAGGCACTAGCTAATTTGGTGGCTTTAGAAGAATGGAGATCGATTAAGATGACATCGTATTTAGTAGTAGGAAGTGGCCTATTTGGTGCGGTCTTTGCAGAGCAGATGGCCAATGGTGGAGACAAAGTAACGGTAATCGAAAAAAGAAATCACATTGCTGGCAATATCTACACAGAAGAAATGGAAGGTATTCAGGTTCATAAATATGGAGCACATATTTTTCATACATCGAATAAACGAGTTTGGGACTATATCAATCAGTTCGCGACGTTTAATCGCTTCACCAATACACCGTTAGCAAAAAGCAGAGGATCGTTATACAATTTGCCCTTTAATATGAATACATTCTATGCACTTTGGGGAGTGGAAACCCCAGAGGCAGCCAAAGAAATAATTGCGGATCAAACAAAAGGCTTCAAAAATAAAAAACCTAGAAATTTGGAAGAGCAGGCTCTGTCATTAGTAGGAAAAGATATATATGAGAAGCTAATCAAAGAGTATACAGAAAAACAATGGGGGAGATCCTGTAAGGAGCTGCCAGCCTTCATTATTCGACGGCTTCCTCTCCGATTTACCTTCGATAACAATTATTTCAATGATATTTATCAAGGAATCCCAATTGGCGGGTATACTCAAATCGTTGAAAAAATGCTTGACCATCCCAACATTACCGTTCAACTACAGACTGATTTTATGATCAAGAAACAAGAGTGGTTAAATAAATATGACAGGATCATCTACACAGGTATGATTGATGAATTTTATAATTACTGTTTTGGTGAGTTGGAATATCGGTCGCTTACTTTTGTTCATGAACATTTCCCTATTGATAGTTTTCAAGGGAATGCAGTAGTGAATTATATTGATAAAAAATGCCCTTACACACGTATTATCGAACACAAGCATTTTGAATTCGGGACACAACCAAATACAGTGATCACTAAAGAATACCCGAAACAATGGCTAAGAAGCGAAGAGCCTTATTACCCAATCAATAACGACACCAATCAACAGCTATATCAGAAATATTTAACCTTAGCCCTAAAAAATTCGCAAGTAATTTTCGGTGGTCGGTTAGGAATGTATCAATATTTTGATATGCATCAAGTCATTGAGGAAGCATTGAATCTGGCTCAAAGAGAACTATTAAACTAGAAGCAATAGTATAAAACTTTACTTGATAGACAGTCTATAATAATTTCTATTGAATCTATCCATATGAACATTCAAAGAAAGTGCCCTTTCTATTTCTAGGAAGGACACTTTTTCTTATTTTTATTACGTTAGAGATGAGTTCTTTTTGGATTTTAACGATTATACAAATAAGCAGACAACAGATAGAGTACGGCAATATGGGCAGGGTAGAAGACGTAGAAAAAGTATTTCATTCCCTTTCCCTTTTGGCCGTTGTATAGCATTATTGGGATAATCGCGAAAATCATGATCCATTGAGTTGTTCCTAAAAAGAAATAAATTGCCGCAACGATGGCGATTAATAAACATTGAATTTTTCGATTATTTCTTGAAATGTATAATAATGGAATCAAGAAGACCATAAAATTATTCTCCGCCAAAATTAATGCCGGTAGAAGAGAGGTGATGGCAAGAAACGCCACTTGATTTTGTAATAGTGCTGGACTAGAAAGAATAATTGGAACCAAAAAAGAAAGTAGCGTTGGTAGAATGAACAATAGTACACTTAAACTGATTTTCTTCCAGTTTTTCGCATTTTTTCCGGCAACAAAAAGATCGATAGCGTACATCATCAATGTTCCCACAAAAAGGTCTCTGAAGATATTGTTCATTAAAACGACTTGATCATAACCGACAATTTGTCCTAATGCAAAAGTAAACACGGACATGAGCGCCATTGAGAGAAACAATCTCAACATATAGTTCTTTTTACTGTGGGTATGACTGAATCCGACGACGCTGACAAAAAAGAACAGTGTAGCTACAGGTCTGCCAAACCAATCTAGCCAATCAGGTGCTCCCATTGGCACAAACATTTGATGAATATGATCAATAAACATTAGAACAATTCCTAAAATTTTCAAGTCAAAGGTTGAAAATCCTTTTTTTAAGGTATCAGTATGCAAAAAAAATTCCCCCTAAATATCTAATACTTAAAAGTTAACAATAATCAGCTCGAGGCACCATGGATTTGGATAATAAGCGACTAACGATTTTGTCACAAAGATTTTGTGAAGAGTAAGTCAACGTGATAATAGTTATATTGAGAAATGATGAGGATAAAGGATATTGTTCTCATTACCCGAAAATTTTTTTATAATCATTCCTTCTGGATACTAGATTTTAAGAATAGGCTGATAGGGGAATAGTGCAGCATGAGATAACGGGAATTTAAAATAACTAACATTATATATTAGGAGAATAGTTAATATTCTTATGAGCTGTGATAATCAGCTAAGTTATAGTGATGATTCGTTGTTGTACTATTATTTTAACGATAAAATAATAACTGAGCTAGCTTGTTACATTTTTGAATGCGTTCGCAATCGAATAAAAATTTAGGAGGCTGATTTATGAGGAAATTAAGTCGTTGCTTAGTTGTTTTTAGTGTGTTATTAGGGATGTTTGGTTTTTCAATAAAAGGATTCGCTCACGGATATGTTTCATCTCCTGGAAGCCGTGCGTATCTAGGGACAACTGCTGGTGGAAGGCTCAATCAAAATGTTGGGCGTGCACAATGGGAGCCGCAAAGCATTGAAGCGAAAAAGAATACTTTTATAGAAGGAAAAATTGCAAGTGCAGGAGTGAGCGGGTTTGAGCCGCTGGATGATCAAACAATGTCACGATGGCATAAAAACACTATTTCTACAGGAAGTTTAAGTATCACTTGGTATTTGACCGCACCCCATAGAACAAGTACGTGGGATTATTACATCACCAAGCCAGGGTGGAACCCTAACAATCCTTTGAAAATCAGTGATTTTGAACAGATCAAACAGATCGATGATCATGGTGCTGTACCACAAAAGATTGTGAATCAAAAAATTAAAATTCCTTCGAATCGAAAAGGCTACAATATTATTCTAGCTGTCTGGAATATTAGCGATACGACGAATGCTTTTTATCAAGTAATCGACGTAAATATACGATAATTTTACAAAAAGGAGAGTACACTGGGTTCCTTGTACTCTCCTTATAGTTTTTACAATTTTAGTGTTTATTCGTAATTTGATGAAGTGAATTCATTTTTTCAAGCGCCGCTCGAATTTTTCTTCTGGAGATCATACAAGAATGATTTTTGTCAAAATAGACAAGACCTTCTGAACGATTGATTTCCGCGATATTTTCAAGGTTAACGACAAATGAGCGGTGAATTTTAAAAAAGCGAGTATCCAGTTTTTCAATTTCATCAAGTGTAGCATAGAAATTGACTAAACGAGATTTACAGATAAGGCGTAACTTATGAGAAATTTCAGTGGTCTCAAAATAAAGGATATCTGAAAAAGGCACCTGAAAGCTGGTGTGCTGATTATTAAACATAAATATCTCTTCTTTTTTCCCCGAAGATTGCGTGTGCAAGAGGTGCTTAAAGCAGTCTTGTACATGCTGCTTTAGATCATCAACGGGACTGTTCTTTGCAATAAAATCAAAGGCTGAAACCTTGTAAGCATAAGTGACCGGCGCAAACTCAGAATGGGTAGTGATAAACGCTATGACGCCTTGGGGATCAATTTGCCGAATCTCGCTGGCAATCTCTAATCCTTTTTTCTGCTCACCATCAAGCTCGATATCCAAAAAATAAATATTCTGATCGACTGTTTCTTGGACCTTTTCTAAAAGATAGTCTGGTCTAGCGGTAGTAATGAGGGAATTAGCCGACCAGCGATTTTCCACTAAGATTTCTCGAATGATCAATTCTAGCCTTTGCTGCTGCAGAATGTCATCCTCTAATAAGAAAATATTCATCGTGGAAGCTCCTCCTTAATAATCAAGACCTGTCGAAACACGCCTGTTTGAAATTCGGTTTGTAATGAGAGATTCATGTAGCTTTGAAGAATCGTTTGCACAGTAGCTAGACCTAAACCACGACCTTTACCTTTTGTTGAATAGCCTTTTTTGAATACTTTAGTAATATCAATCACTTCGTTTGGACAAGAATTCTCAATCAGAAGCTTTACTTCATTATCTTCAGCATTATTTAAAAAGACAATGGTTAGAAAAGGATTTTCTGATTTTTCTGCCGCTTCAATCGCGTTGTCCAATAAAATAGAAGTTATTCGTACATAGTCTAAAATATCGATGGGTTCATCTTGAATCACATCGTCAATTTCCAAATGAACAGGGATATTTTTTTGCCACGCCTGAATGACATGAGTAGATATGATTCCTTTAATCGGCAAGGTTTTTAAATTGTCCAATTTGGCTAACGAGTAATGCTCATCCTCTAATACAATACCTTCTTTATTCAAGATAGTATTATACGTATCTTCAATCACAGCAAGATCCTTTGTTTTAATACTTTCATTCAAGCTAATAAGAACATTTTGATAATCATGACGGAAGCTGCGAAGTTCGCTATACATGGTTTCTATTTGCTGAACGTAAGAGGTAAGATCCGCTAACTGATTGTCCTTTAGCTGTTGAATCCTCTGTTTGTCTAGTTGGCGAGTTTTTCTATTTAAATAAACGACTAGCAAAACGATTATCAAGATAAAAAAAGCAATCAAATATTTTCGAATGGGATTTTCATCAATTAATAGATACTGTTCAATCCAATAGTTTCCGAATTGAATAACGTAACAAAGAGTCAATAAAATGTTTATCAATAATAGAAAGGACTGATTAACATTATCTTGGTTTTCCTCTAAAAAAACAATACTTGGTCTGATTAAGTGTAAAAGAATTAGATTGAAAATGACTGAAAAAATCGGAGATATAGACATATTAATCAGATACATATGTTGATTAAATATGTCCTCACCGATAAAAAAAAGTATTGTTGAATTCATGGTATAAGCGAATACACTATAAGAAAATATTGTGTATATGCTATAAAACCAAATCATATTATTATTGAGATCTTTATTGAGTTTTTTTCCTATAAAAAGAAAGTAAAAAAAGATCAATAAAAAAATCCCGTAATTAAACATAAAGTAAGTAATAATTGAAAGTACGGGAAGTAAAATAATCATTTTCAAAGGAAGTCGTTTATTTACAACTTTAGAATAGATGAGCAATTGTGCCATACATTCTACAAAGGAAGCAAAGATGACTGGCAAAAAAACCAAGCTATCCATTTTTCTTCTTTAAATTTTTTAGTTTTGGATTTTCAGGTTCGTAACCAAAGAGGAAACATGGTCGATCAAGTAATGCAATAGCAGTTACGATAAGAATTCTTGAAATGTTCTGAAACAATTGACTATGGTTGAACTTGATATTTTTCATAATTTTTATAGCTCCTTTTATTTATTTTATAAAATAGTGGATGAATCATAATGATTTCCACAAACAACCCAGTTAATAGAAGTGTCCTAATGTCATTTTTAACGAAGAACATGGCGATAACAACTAGAGCAAATGCGGTGCAAGTGGCAAGAATTTTCCTTTTTTTACGCTCACTTACACTGACTAAAGGATTCTTTTCTGTATCAGCTGGCGCATAGAGCGCCGTGTTGAATAAAACAAACAGCGCTAAGATTAATGACCAGTTACTGTTTAATATAAAACCAGTATGTTGAAAAATCAATGGTATTCCCACAAAGCTAAATAGACTAAAAAGCGAGCAATTGAGTGACGACTTCGCGTGCCAACCACCAGCCTGCCATCGTAAAAGAACATAAGCTAAATTCATCACAAATGTTTCAAAAATCACACCTAAGAGAAACGCTACAACGTAGACCTGGATACTTTTAAAAATATTGATGAACAAAAGTTCTAGTGAGTAGGCGACATTTTCGTATTCGTCTTCGGACATGTGGCTTCGCGCATGAATTTTATTTAATAGAAACAACGTGAAATTGTGTGTCATGATTTACACCTCTTGTAAATAAACGCTCAGTATTGTTCGATTGTAATCCATTTGCTTCCTAACTACAATGTAAAATTTAATTTTTATTAGACAGTTAAGCGTTTTGCTCGGTAAGTAGAAAATTTTTCAATGAATCCTTCAACGGTGCGTACTTTCTTCTTGAAAAAGGACAGCTGCTATTCGAATAATCATCTAAAAAATAAACACGTCTTTCGTATTTATTAATCTCTTTGATTGATAATAGGTTAACAATAAATGAGCGATGACAACGAAATAGCCAGTTCCAATTGGAATCCTCAAAGTCGTTGAGGTCGCCTTTGCAGTAGTATTTTTCATTTTTTGTGATAAAGCATAGGGAATGGTCTTTGGCAGAGTCCACAGTAATATAAAGTAATTCGGCTGCTTGAATAATGACTGTTCCTTTTTTTGATTCTAAAACAATTGATGTTCTCATAAGTCGAACCTCCTTAATAACTATTTTAAGTACTTTTTTTGATTTGATAAGGGCTATAGCGTAAACGGTCGATAATCAATCGTTAATGGTGACTGAAAGTTCTGGAATGCGTTTAAGGTGAAAAACTGACCGTTGAGGATATCTTTGTTTTTTTTATGATGAATTACAAATATAGTTATTATTAATATAAAAAGTTATATAGGTAACTAAAAATTAATCGCTAAAAAAGTAGGGGTGAAAAAATCAAGTAATTCCTGTACAATCATTTGTGACGGATGGTTATTTTATAGAAAATGAAACTATTTATTAAACCAAGGATTTTGGTTTGTTAATTAAGCAATTTCGTTTATTATAAGCTGTTCCGATATCAAAAATACAAAAAACAGGAGTTATTTTATGAAGGATACTACAACATTACGTTTATTTAGCACTTCTTTATGCCTATTAAGTTTCATTGCTTTTGCTGCTACAGATAGTGTACGAGCAGAGGGAACGGTGGAAACTAGTCATACGAGTAGTATGACAATACAGTCTGAAACAGCGGAGAGTGAACCAAAAAATACAGCAGAGAGACTTTCTGAAAAGGAGCAGGCGCTAAAGGCTGGTTACACGGAACAGCAATTTGATCAAATTATGAGTATTCCTCAATTAGAAACGGCTTCTATGTCGCCGATGAGCCGAGCAACTGGTCAACAGAATGCGGTAGTTTCTAATGCCAAAGCGCAAATTGGCAAGCCTTATGCTTGGGGAGCTTCTGGGCCGAATGCGTTTGATTGTGGTGGTTTAGTGAAATATGTGTACAAGCAGGCGGTGAATGTTGACTTGCCGATGGGGACGATCAATCAAGAAAAGTATGGGGAAGAAGCAAGTTTGAAGTCCTTAGAACCAGGAGATCTGCTTTTTTATGGTAGTCGAGGCGCCACTTATCATGTTGGCCTCTACATTGGCAACAATCAAATGATCCATTCTCCTCAGCCAGGTCAAACGGTTACCGCGGTAGATATTAATTATTTTTATCCAACGTTTGCTAGAAGAATCTTGAAATCATCGGGCACGAATCCAAATGTTTATCCATCTACAGAAGGGCAAGCGGCAAATGAGCGATTCATTTTTAGAATGTATAACAAGAATGCAGGGCATCATCACTACACACAGCTGACTAGTGAAGCGATTAACCTGATCAATGTTGGTTGGAACTACGAAGGTGTCGGTTGGGTGTCTCCTGCAACAGGAGCTTCTGTCTATCGAATGTACAATCCTAATAACGGCAGACATCACTATACGCCACATGTATTTGAGAAGAATGATCTAGTTAAGGCTGGTTGGAAGTATGAAGGAGTATCCTGGTTATCAGGAGGAACTGTACCGGTCTATCGTTTATATAATCCTCACGCTGCACCTAAAGAAGACAGTCATCACTACACGCCGTTGTCTTCTGAAAGAGATAGTTTGGTGAAAGCCGGGTGGAGGTCGGAAGGGACCGCTTGGTATGCAGCAAGGATATTAAACTAAACGGATCTTCGTGTTTGGACAACATCTTTGTAAAAAGAATTTTACTTGTCACCCCCATGTACATCCCGCCCAACGACCTAAATCGTTGGGCTTTTTCTGTACACTTTCTTGATCAAGGGGCTCATTTTGTAATCTCAAACGAAAAATGCTAAAATAAGAACAAACGTTCGTTTTTCTGTAGGAGGGATAGAATGAGACAAGGATCAATTTTTGAAAGAGGAAGAGAAGAAACCGAGCCTTTAGCTACACGTGTGCGACCGGAGACTTTGGATGAATTTGTGGGACAGAAACATTTATTGGGGAGGGAGAAACTACTGCGAGAAATCATCGAAAATGACCGTGTGTCGTCAATGATCTTCTGGGGCCCTCCAGGTGTGGGCAAGACAACCTTAGCTCGGATCATTGCGAATCAGACGAAGTCAGAATTTATTAATTTCAGTGCGGTGACAAGCGGGATTAAGGAAATAAAGACGGTGATGAAGGAAGCTGAACAAAACAAAGCTTATGGGGTAAAAACGATTGTATTCGTGGATGAAATCCATCGCTTCAACAAAGCACAACAAGATGCTTTTTTACCATATGTGGAGAATGGCAGTATTATTCTAATTGGTGCTACCACAGAAAATCCCTCATTCGAAATCAATTCAGCGTTATTATCTAGAAGCAAAGTTTTTGTATTGAATCAGCTAGAGGACACAGATATTTTGCGTCTATTGAAACAAGCGATCGATAGTCCGCGAGGGTTTCCTAAGCTTAAATTTAAGATGGACGATGAAGTACTGGATTCCATCGCAAAATATGCCAATGGAGACGCCAGAGTGGCGCTGAATACATTGGAAATGGCAGTTCTTAACGGAGAGAAGGAAGCAAGTACCGTTACCCTCAAAGAGGAGAAACTACTCGATCTGATTGAAAGAAAATCGTTTCTCTACGATAAAAAAGGCGAGGAACATTACAACACCATCTCTGCTTTGCATAAATCGATGCGCAATAGCGATGTGGACGCAGCGATTTATTGGCTGGCAAGAATGGTTGAATCTGGTGAAGATCCATTGTTTATTGCTAGACGTCTCGTTCGATTTGCCAGCGAAGACATCGGTTTGGCAGACATCAGAGCTTTAGAGTTAGCGAATACAGTTTTTCAGTCCTGCCAATTTATCGGTTTGCCTGAATGCAATGTTCATTTGACACAGGCAGTTATTTACTTATCTTTGGCCCCTAAATCCAACGCCGTATACGCTGCTTATGAGTCAGCCAAAAAGGATGTCTATGAGACATGGAATGAGCCAGTTCCCTTGGTTATTCGCAATGCCCCTACGAAGCTAATGAAAGACCTACACTACGGAGAAGATTATCAATACGCCCACAGTTCCGAAGACAAACTGACCTCTATGAAGACAATGCCGCCTTCTTTAGAAGGGCATAAGTATTATCTGCCAACCATGCAAGGAAACGAAAAGCGATTCAAAGAGCGTAAAGAAGCCATTGAGAAGTGGCATTTGGAGAATGATGAATAAAAACATTGCAGTTTCAACTGTATGATACACTTTTCGTGACGATTCCCAAGAAATTCTTAAGCAGCAAGCAACGTTCATGATGGAAATCAGACCTTTTAGGATAGTTTGCTCCTATTGAAACGGTTTTCTTTTATAGTTTAAATAAATGTGTATAAAAGTGAGGGAGAGCTGGTTGGTAAGACGTTTAACAGGAATAACGAAGTATTTTAGTCAACTAGACAAAGAATTATATAAATTTGGTCAGCTCTTTCAAAGGTTGACAAAAAGGCAAAGGCAGCTAGTCATTTGTTTGGCAGTTCTTTGTGCTATTTCCCTGATGAGCTTTATCAATGCACAAGTGGAAAATAATGCCGCTTGGCTGGAAGGAACATGGGCTCATCGTTCTGAGCAATACGCGATTAAGGCGAAAAATAAGACATGCAGATCGTGGGATGTTAAACAAAATGGCTATATCCTTATGAGAGATGCACAAATCGCGACCAATTCTTCTGTAAAAAGGATCGTATTAGCACGAAGCGGCAGCAATACGGAGTATCATATTTTAAAACTGGACAAGGAACATCTGATAATACAGATATTCAATAACCAGAAGAAGATAAAAGAAATGAAGCTGCATAAGATTAAATAGAAAGAGTACTTGAATATAACTTGATTCTAATTACGCTTTGTCTTTTCAACTTCAACTATTTTAAATAAAATGTTTCCCAATCCCCGACATTCATAAAAAGGAGAATGTCGGAGATTTAATCGAGAAAAACTGAAAGCATAGCGGCAAAATTTAGCTAGAGTCATGTCCTTTTTGTGCTTCTTCTTCATTTTTTGTTCTATTACGAATCCAAGAGACCAACCCTTTTATAGTCTCCATAGGCTTCAAAGAAGGAAGCAAGGAATCCCTAGTAATCCTGACAGGAGGAGGATTTTCATCGGACCGTTTTTTTACTACTGTCATTGACGGCGGTTTTATTTTTGGAACAGGTGTAAATGAATGTTGCATTAACTGTTCATTTTTTAGAGCTTCTGTTGATTTTACAGGAGCTTCTTCATTTTTTTTCAACAGTGCTTCTGCTTTTGCGGCTGAAGGTTCGACATTTCTGTAGTCGTTCGTTTTAGTTTCCTTCTCTATATCAAAAATCTCGGTTTCTTTAGTAGTGACAATCTTTGCTGTTACCACTTTATCAAAGAGCTTTATACCATTTTCTTCAAAAATATCTAAGGAAGTCAAAAGGTTGCAGGCTTCCTTGATAACGGGGATCGGTAAATCCTTCTTCAAATTCTTGTATGTCCAGTCGTGTTTTTTTCCTAGACCATTCGTAAAAGTCGCAACTAAATCCTGTTTCATATGATTGTTTTCCTTTCTTATTTTTTATCTGGCTAGAGTGCCTTCCTATCAGGGTTCGGTTGTTTCAGAAGGGCGAACTTTAGAAATAAGGGAATGGACAAGTGATACGGCTTTTTCACCGAAGTTACGGATGGGGAAAAGCTTAAGCTTTAACGCTTTCCATTCAGGAGCCATAAAATAATCTTGAAAATAATAGAAGAAGCGTTTCATGGTACGAGTCGCTTTGGTACTCATAAAAATCTCATGAACGAGATCCTTTAAGATAAGGGCGAATTCCTCAGCACCAAGTTGATGGCGTATGCGTAAAGTCAAGATGTATTTGATGGTTAAACTGCTGTTTTGAGTTGTGTAATAGTATTCTTTAATTCGTTTTTCAAGTGTTGTTGGTCTTAGGTTAAATAGTTGACGGTAAGTCAATGTCTGATCAATCACAGGTAAATCCTCCATTTCATATAATTCTTCTTATCGGCCGATGGCATAAAGATAAAGCACAAATGCAAACTAGGTCAAACCTTAGAAAATTACATGAAGGGGGCAATTTTGCAGGGGAAATGCGCATTATTTTTGAAGAATCCTCGTATAAGAGGCTTTAGCAAAAAGTAGAGAGAAAAAAACTGTAAAATTCAGCCCCCAATGCAATTTTCAGTACTTTGACAACGATGAGCTTTTATGCTTTCCGCATTATTCTTGATATGAAGAGGATTTGGGTTTTCTTACTGCGAGGATTCAAGAAGAGAAAGAAAGTGTAAATTTGTTCACCTTAATGTTTTCTTAATAATTAGTCGGTGTGAGAAAGGATAGCTCTCTTATTCTAAAACCTGTATGATGGAGGTAGATCTTTTAACAAATACAAGAAAAGCAGGTGTAGCGATGAAGAGCAATCCATTAGAAGGTAGGAGCGCGAAAATTCTATTTGATTCAGGACTTCAATTTCGCATTGATTTTTTACAGGACAATCAATTGCGATGGACATCTATCCGGCAAGAAGACGCCGGAGCAACAGATATTGAAACAATCCATGTCGAGCAATATCCAGGGGGGATTTTTTCCGTTGATTGGATAGAAGAGTCCGGCTTATGCGTTTCCTATACGATTGATACCTTGAATCATTACGTCAAAAGCTTTATGACTTTTCCAGATAAGAAGTACCGCGGAGCCAGGAGACCATTTACACATGAAGGACCGTTCCATTTTATCAGTGAAGATGGGAAGTCAGATTCAGAAGGTCAATAGAATTAACAAGAAGCCAAAGAAAATTTTTTCTTTGGTTTTTCTCTTTATCTTATGAACACTAAGTCTATTAAAAGAATTTGTCAGGCGGCAAGCCTACTAATGAATCGGAAATAATAACAACTTATTAGAAAGAGCATTTAGAATAAAAACAAAGCAGATCAGTTATTTTGAAATCTCCATGAGTGGAAGGATGGTAACCAAGGCAGTACGTTTGAAATGCCTTTTCCGCAAAAATATGGTAGCGTCGAATGAGAGAATCAATCAGTTGAAGGAGGCATTTTATGAAGACAGTAATGTGGTTTCGACGGGATTTACGTATACAGGATAACAAAGCTTTGTATCATGCGATTCAGGATTTAACAGATACGGACGAGTTGGTTCTGTTATTTCAAGTCAACCCGAACCAGTTTTTGGAAGATAGCAAAAACCATCAAGCTTTTTTTGCCAGCGTAAAGCAATTTAAGGAGACGATCGACCAAACAAGTCATCTTCACATTCAATATGGCGATCCAGCAGAGCTGTTCAGAAAATTAAAGGAGGCTTTACCAGATTGGAGGAGGGTCTACTTTAACGAGGATACGACAGGTTATGGTGCTATTCGCGACGCGGAAGCAAAGGCGTTCTTTAAACAAAACGACATCGAGTATTTTCGTTTTCAAGATCATTATCTGCATGGTGCTGGAGAAATAAAAAATCAGCAGGGAGAATACTACAAAGTTTTCACTCCCTATTACAACAAATGGAAGGAACGTGTCAAGGAAACACCAGTTGCGGTATCATTCGAACCAGATTTAATTTACTCAAAGCCGTTGTTTTTAGACGATGAAAAAATATTTGAGGATTTTGTTTCGAGCTTTCCTAGGGATACCGAGATTGGTGAGGAAGCAGCAAAACGTCAGTTGAAAAAATTTGTAAAAAAATATCTCGCAAACTACGAAAAGGCGCGTGATATTCCTAGCTTAGATCAAACAAGCCATCTATCTCGCTATCTCCGTACAGGAGAGCTATCGGTTCGTACAGTGTGGCAGGTTTTACAGGATGAAAAGGTAACGCAGGGGAGCCGAACCTTTGAAAAAGAATTGTGCTGGCGAGATTTCTACAACATGATTTATACCAATGCACCTCGCCAAAAAAAAGAACCGATTCAAGCTCAGTTTCGATTCATTCAATGGGAAAATGATCAAGAAAAATTTGAAAAGTGGCAGCAAGGGAATACGGGTTTTCCGATCGTCGACGCGGCGATGCGTCAGCTAAATGAAACCGGCTGGATGCACAATCGTTTGAGAATGATTACGGCATCCTTCTTAACCAAAGATATGTTGATTGATTGGCGTTGGGGAGAACGTTATTTTCAGAAAATGCTGATCGATTATGACCCTGCCAGTAACATAGGAGGCTGGCAATGGGCGGCTTCCACTGGAACGGATGCTGTTCCATATTTTCGCGTGTTTAACCCTACAACACAATCGGAAAAATTTGATCCAGAGGGAAAATTTATCAGAAAATACGTAAAGGAACTAGTAGCATTGCCTAATAATTGGATTCATCAGCCAGAAAAGCTGACAAAAGAGGAGCAGGAAGAGTTCGGTGTAATTTTAGGTGAGGATTATCCATTGCCTATTGTTGATCATAAGGATCGTCGGAAGAAGGCGATCGCTAAATATGAAGCGAGTAAAGAATACGCTCGTGAGGTACAAGAGCATGAAGATATCTAATTGAATAGAATGGTAAAAAATGTTATTTTTGTTTAGTTTGACAATTAGATATAAAATAACGGATAGATACGAAAGTATAGGGTGATAAAAATTGACGTTGTCTGTTTTATCACCCTAATTTTTTTTCATGTGACTATTCGATTATTATTTTTTTCTTTTAAAAGAAAAGTTATTGTTAAAAGCCTTGATACAAATACATTTATTCACAAAATAAGTCCTGCTGTTATAGTGCAGATTATAATTTATCTTGACAACTATAACAGAACGCTCCATAATTTTTAGAGAAATTATGTGGGAGGTGACTGGATAAATGACAATGAACATGGGGGCGAAAAAACTGCATAGCATCGGGGAGGCTGCAGAAATCTGTCGCGTTTCTAGAAAAACATTACGGTTTTACGAAGAATTAGGGCTACTCGTACCGGATCATGTAAGTCCGAAAAACGGCTATCGTTATTACAGTGAAGATACAGTAATGATGATACCTATCTTGAAATATTACAAGCAGATGGGGTTTCGTTTGCAGGAAATGACAGGTGTTTCAGACACGACAGATTATTTTTATCACCAACGAAATTTTTTAAGTAAGCTGGATGAATTGAAAAGAGAAGAAGAACGCATTCAAAATTGCCATGAGTCAGTGTCCGATTGGGTTGGACTGCTCAATGAGGGAACGATGGCAATGGAGAACCACATCAATAACATTAGTTTGAAGTACATTGATCGTGATTCCTATTATTTTTTAGAACAGGATTTTGAATACGATTACAAGTCGTCGATTATCAATATCGAGTGGACGAATTATCTAGAACATTTTGAAAGTGAGATTACGGGTCCTGTTATCTTAAGTTTTAGTGACTATCATTCAAAAGCGAATGGCAGTATACAACGAGCGACTGTCATCCAAAAACCGGTTCGCAATAGTAAAATGCTTATACCAAGACAGGATTTCGGCGGTCAAATTTTTGCTTGTTTGTATCATTTAGGTGATCATAAAACAATTTCTGAAAAGTATCGTCTTATAGAAGAGTGGGCAGTCGAAAACAATTATGAAATTGGACCCAACTGTTATGAGCGATATGTCATTGATTATTGGTCTATTCAAGATCCGAATAAATTTGTAACAGAGATAATGCTTCCGGCAACAAAAAGATAAGCGCAAACAGTCAAGCGTCCTTATGATGCTTGGCTGTTTCTTTTGATCAATTTATGAAAAATACAGAGGAAAATTTCTGAAAATCTGAAACGTCAATGAGCCTTGTCTCTAAGGGCAAGGTTTCCGAATATTCATAACAAATGCAAAGAAATGACCGTCAAAATAGGATTATTTAAAAAAAGAAAACAAAGAAAACGTTTTCATTCATGACTTATTTCCTTAAAATGATTTACTTTTACCTTTCAAAAAAGATTAAATTGTTACTGAGATTCTTTTTTTTTCGTTGTTTCTGTATTAATTGAGATGGGGACACGAGTCGTTGAGAGAAAAATAATTTTAAATAAGTTAAAGGGAACAAACAAGAAGATTCTAAGCTTTGTTTCCGAGTTAACGGATGTAGATTCTCGATTGGTACAGTTAATTGAGAATACTCTCTGTTTCAAGAAAAAAGTTTGTGTTCTATTGAACAATTTTTTTAAAATATTTTGTTGACTCCTACCGTAAGGGAACAATCTAAAGTGAAGAAGGAAAAATTAATTGCGTGTTTAACGCAAATGGGAGGAACTCAAATGAAATACGATGCATTAGGAATGGTAGAAACAAAAGGACTCGTGGGCTCGATTGAAGCAGCAGACGCAATGGTCAAGGCGGCAAATGTCTCTCTAATCGGAAAAGAGCTTGTCGGTGGCGGTATTGTAACCGTTATGGTTCGTGGTGATGTTGGAGCGGTTAAAGCTGCAACTGACGCTGGAGCAGCAGCGGCACAGCGAGTAGGGGAGCTATTGTCTGTCCATGTGATTCCACGTCCTCATGGGGAAGTTGAATCCATTCTGCCGCATACAACGAATGAATAAGGGGAATTGATATGAATAGTGAGAAAAGTGTCATGCAATCGGCAGTTTCTGCAGAAACAAAAATGAAAGCGGTAGGTAAAAAATTTCGTGTTGCTGGAATAAGTAATGGGTTAATTTCCGGTTTAACTTACGGCATTTATTCCACGTTAGTAATGGTTGCCAGCGGGTATGATCCATTGGTTAGCGCAGCGGGTTTTTTAGCGGCACCTTTTGTTTGTTCAGGTTTAAATGACTTTTTTGCAGGAATCTGGCTTTTATTCTATAACGCGAAGCAGGGGCGTTTAAAGGAATTATCTCGTACATTGAAAACAAAGCCGGGACAAATGCTGGTGATCGGCTTTTTACTTGGGGGACCAGTAGCAAACGGCGCATATTTGATCGGTCTAGCAATGGCTGGAGCTTACGCGATTCCGATTTCAGCAACCTGTAGCCTTTTTGGCGCATTGTTCGCTTGGATATTCTTGAAGCAACGTCCGACAAAACGCGTTGTTTTCGGAATGGTCTTGTGTGTGGTTGGTGCCATCATCATCAACTTCGTGAAACCAGAAGGGGCACCGAACTTTACGTTGGGGATCATCTGTGCATTGATCGCGGCAATTTGCTGGGGACTTGAGGGCGTGTTCTCTAGCTTTGGCGGTGCCATGATTGATACAGACGTAGCAGTGAACCTCAGAGAATTGATTTCTGGTTTGGTAGTTCTAGTACTAATCGTTCCTCTTGTGGGGGGAATGAATTTGTTAGGCGGTACCTTAACGGCTGGTATCCCGATTTTGTGGCTGGTTTTATCTGGTTTAAGTGCGGCAGTCTCCTTCGTTTGCTGGTACAAAGCGAATTCGATGGTAGGCTGTGCGATCGGAATGTCTCTAAACGTAACGTATGCTTTCTGGGGCGTTTTGTTCTGCGTAATCTTCTTAGGACAAACGTTAACGGCAACGATCGTCATTGGGTCAATTGTCATCGTATTAGGGGCGATTATCGTTACGATGAATCCTTTAGATTTAATCAGAAAAGGAGATGCATAGGATGGTACTACCAAGCAGAATGGCTGTTTTAAATCATATGTCTGACGATACTGAAGTGGATGTAAAGCAAGTAATGACCGCGCTAAAAAAAGACTATGGAAGTGAAAAACAGTTTAACGAAAAAATGTATTTGGATCATTTATTAGCTTTAGAGGCGAATGGTTTAGTCGAAATGACTAGCTACGATTTGGATAAAGAGAATGAATTGGTGATGCGCTACAAGATTACAGAGGATGGACGAAGCACTGTAATGAAATATGTGGACGCGGCATATCGAAAAATGTAAGGAGGCAAAAAGGTGAGGTACAAGGGTGAAGAAGCACTAGGACTGGTTGAAACGATCGGATTAGTTCCTGCGCTAAAGGCTTGTGATGAAATGCTGAAGGCAGCAAATGTAGAACTGATTTCCTATGAAAACATTGGATCGACTTTAGTCACAATCATGATCAAAGGAGATGTGGCGGCAGTCGAGGCCTCGGTGGCAGCTGGTGCTAGCGCTGCTGAAGCGATCGGTAAATTAACCGCGCAAAACGTGATGCCAAGACCCATCCGAGCGGTGGGAGATATTGTTTCTGTTCACGACATTGATCAATAAGGAGTGGGAATATGGAAAGATACGAAGCAATCGGAGCAATTGAGACCTTCGGGTTAGTTTTTGTTTTAGAAGCGGCCGATGCGATGTGCAAGGCGGCTGATGTAGCACTAGTCGGCTATGAAAATGTAGCCTCTGGCTACATTTCGGTCATCGTAAGAGGCGATGTCGCAGCCTGTAAAACAGCTGTGGAAACAGGAGTCGCAGCAGTTGAGGAGATGGGTGCTGAAGTATACAGCTCTGTCGTTATTGCTAGTCCTCATATTGATTTAGGAAAAATCATTGATCGTTATTCGTTGGAGCAGCTGCTTCCAGCATAAGGAGTGGAACGCATGGAATTTGTGGATAAAGATTTAATATCGATCCAAGAAGCCCGTATCTTAGCAGAATCCGCTCGTGACGCGCAATGTTTATTGCGGGAATATGATCAGAAAACAATTGACCGCATGCTCGAACAACTCCTAGGCGAAGTAAAGCAACAGCTACCGGAGCTGGTCGCCTATGAAGTGACTGAGACAAAGCGAGGAAATGAGAAGGATAAATTACAGCTATGGCAATCCTTTTTAGGGCAGCTTAGCGAAGCGTTGGAAGAGCAGACCATTGGTTCTTTGGAGACAGAAGGTTCACTAAAACATATTGGCGTGCCGCTGGGAGTGATTGCAGTGATTCTGCCAGCAGAAAATATTCTGCTAAATGCTTTGTTTGCGACTGTAAGCGCATTAAAATCTGGAAATTCAGTCATTTTAATTCCTACGGGCAAAACAGAAGCCATTGCTTCAAAGCTTTTTGACATTTTTCAACCTGTAAAAGCTGGATTTCCTCAATCAAGTGTTTGTCTCATGGAAAACACAGCGCTAGAAGGAATTGAAGCGATGATGAAACACGAATCAGTAGCTTTGGTTATCAATATCGGTAGTCCTGCGTATTTCAATTTGAAAACTGCAGCAAAACCGATGATTTATGGGAGCAGCGGTTCTACACCGGTATTCATTGAACGAACTGCGGATATTCAACAGGCTGCAGAAGAAATAATCTCCAGCCGAGCCTTTGATAATGGACTTTTGCCTTCTGCTGAGCAGTTTGTGATTGCGGAAAGTATGATTGCCAGTGAGGTAAAAATGCAGATGATGCAGGCGGGAGCTCACTTCATGAGTGGGGAAGAAGAGCGGCAGCTGCTAGCACATCTGTATTTAGGCAGTGAAATCAATCCCGCGTTTATTGGGAAAGAAGCCAAGGTATTGGCTGATTTGGCCGGATTTACTGTCGCTGAAGAAACACGTGTACTAGTTTCGGAACAGCCGTATATTTTTGACGAGAATCCATTCGCAACGGCTCTTCAGTGTCCGATTCTGACTTTCTACTTGGAATCAGATTGGATTCACGCCTGTGACAAGTGTATTCAATTGTTAAAAGAAAAGCAGAACGGTCATACACTAGCGATTCATTCTAAGGATCAAGCGATTATCCGCGAATTCGCATTAAAGAAACCCGTGGGCCGTATGCTCGTCAACACTGGTGCGAGCTTAGCCGGAATCGGACTGGATTCAACGTTGCCCGTGTCATTGATCTTAGGTGGTTTGACGACTGGACGCGGGTTTAAAGCAGAAAGCATCACTGCCAGAGACCTCAGGTATGTTCGTGAGATTGGGTACAAAAAGGGTGAGACCTTTAATGGGCAAAAAGTGAAAGACGATCCGATCTTAGATGAACAAGCACTATTAGAAAAGTTTTTGAAAAAAATTATGGAGCAGTAAAGTGAGGGAGATAAATGGATATCAAAGAATTTTCAGCCAAGCTGGCTGAAGCAACCAAAGAATTAAGCTCGGAAGAAAGACAGGCGCTAATGAAAATGTTCGCCTCTGTTTCCGATGAAGTCAAAAAGGATGACATCGTAACAGAAACATTAGCCTCAGAAGAAGGAACTGCCATTCCTAATGGGATTACGAAACGTTTGCAGGCCTTAAAGGATAATTATTTAGAGCAGGTTCCATCAATTACGACTTATCGTGCCCGTGCCATCACGAAAATCGCTAAAGAAAATCCTGGTATGCCAAAAATTGTTTTGCGGGCGAAATGCTTCCGCTATTGCTGTGAAACAGCGCCGTTAGTGATTCAGGATCATGAACTGATTGTCGGGGCACCCAATGGAAAACCTCGTGCCGGAGCATTTTCACCAGATATCGCTTGGCGTTGGATGGAGGATGAGATTGATACGATCGGCAATCGTCCACAGGACCCGTTTTACATTTCTGACGAAGACAAGAAGATCATGCGAGAAGAGCTTTTCCCATTTTGGAAGGGTAAATCTGTGGATGAATATTGCGAGGACCAATACCGTGAAGCGGGTGTTTGGGAATTGTCTGGTGAGTCCTTTGTTTCAGACTGTTCTTACCATGCGTTAAATGGCGGTGGTGATTCGAACCCTGGCTACGATGTAATCTTGATGAAAAAAGGCATGCTGGATATTCAAAATGAAGCGAAGGCCCATTTGGAAGAGCTTGACTATGAAAATCCAGAGGATATTGAAAAAATCTACTTCTATAAATCAATCATTGATACGACAGAGGGTGTAATGATCTATGCCCGTCGTATGGCTGATTATGCTGCGGAGCTTGCAGCAAAGGAAACCAATCCAAGACGTAAAGCCGAGCTTCTGAAAATTTCAGAGGTTAATCGTAAAGTTCCAGCGCATAAACCGGAAACATTCTGGGAAGCGATTCAGGCTGTTTGGACTATTGAATCCTTGCTAGTTGTTGAAGAAAATCAAACAGGAATGTCCATCGGACGGGTCGATCAATACATGTACCCATACTTCAAAGCGGACTTGGAAGAAGGACGAATGAACGAGTTCCAAGCCTTTGAGCTGGCGGGCTGTATGTTGATTAAGATGTCAGAAATGATGTGGATTACCAGTGAAGGCGGGTCTAAATTCTTCGCAGGATACCAACCGTTTGTCAATATGTGTGTCGGCGGCGTGACACGCCAAGGTCGTGACGCGACGAATGAGCTGACGTATTTGTTAATGGATGCTGTTCGTCATGTGAAGGTTTATCAGCCGTCTCTTGCTTGCCGAATCCATAATCACTCACCACGAGAATACTTGAAGAAAATCGTTGATGTGGTTCGCGCAGGAATGGGCTTCCCAGCTTGTCATTTCGATGATACTCACATCAAAATGATGCTGGCTAAAGGGGTTTCGATCGAGGATGCTCGGGATTATTGCTTGATGGGCTGTGTGGAGCCGCAAAAATCGGGTCGATTGTATCAATGGACCTCAACTGCCTATACACAATGGCCGATTTGTATCGAGTTGGTTTTAAACAAGGGTGTTCCACTGTGGTATGGGAAACAAGTTTGCCCAGATATGGGGGATCTGTCGCGCTTTACTACTTATGAGGAATTCGAAGCGGCGGTTAAAGAAGAGATCAAGTACATCACTAAATGGACAGATGTGGCAACCGTCATTTCACAACGAGTTCATCGTGATCTAGCGCCAAAACCATTAATGTCCATCATGTATGAAGGCTGTATGGAAAACGGAAAAGATGTTTCTTCTGGTGGGGCGATGTATAACTTTGGTCCTGGAGTTGTTTGGTCAGGTTTAGCGACGTACGCCGATTCAATGGCGGCCATCAAAAAACTTGTTTTTGATGACAAAAAATATTCATTGCAGGAATTGAACGAAGGATTAAAAGCGGACTTCGTGAACTATGACCGCATGAGAACGGACTGCTTGAACGCGCCGAAGTATGGAAATGATGACGATTATGCCGATCTAATCGCAGCAGATTTGATCAACTTTACAGAATCAGAGCATCGTAAATACAAAACCTTGTATTCTGTTTTGAGCCATGGAACGTTGTCAATTTCTAACAATACACCATTTGGACAATTGACGGGTGCTTCCGCAAACGGACGAAAAGCTTGGACCCCATTATCAGATGGGATCAGTCCAACCCAAGGAGCCGATTACAAAGGGCCGACAGCTATCATTAAATCCATCTCAAAAATGTCTAATGACAGCATGAACATCGGAATGGTACACAACTTCAAGATCATGTCTGGGCTGTTGGATACGCCTGAAGGAGAAGAAAGCCTGATTACATTGTTGAAAACGGCTTGTCATTTAGGAAATGGAGAAATGCAGTTTAACTACTTGGACAATAATACGCTGATCGAGGCACAAAAGCATCCTGAACAATACCGTGATTTGATTGTTCGTGTGGCGGGCTACAGCGCCTTCTTCGTAGAGCTGTGTAAAGATGTTCAGGATGAAATTATCTCACGGACAATGTTGACAAAATTTTAGAAAATAAGCTGGAGCTTGGAATGGATGGTTGATGTGAAAGAGGAACGGATTGAACGGCAAGCGATGATTTTCAATGTACAAAAATACAGCCTGTATGACGGTCCTGGGATCAGAACTATCGTCTTTTTCAAAGGCTGTCCATTGCGTTGCCAGTGGTGTGCCAATCCAGAAGGAATCAAGCGTAAGTTTGAAGTCATGTATAAAGAGAGCGTGTGCAACGATTGCGGCACGTGTGTTGAGGCGTGTCCTTTAGGCATTCATTATCTGGATGAAAAGGGCAAACATCAAGTGCGTCGCGATATTTCCTGTAACGGGTGTCAAAAATGTGTCGACGCCTGTCCTAAGAAGGCGTTGAACATTACAGGGACGATCAAAACGATCTCACAATTGATGGAGGTCATCCACGAAGACGATGCTTTCTACGAAATGTCCGGCGGAGGGGTAACCTTTAGTGGTGGTGAATGCACCGCCCAGCCAGAAGCGGCATTGGCACTTTTGAAGGCATGTAAATCAGATGGCATCAATACAGCGATTGAGACCTGCGGCCATAGCGGGATGAAGAAGCTGTTGGAGATGGCGGATTACACTGATCTCTTTTTATATGACATGAAGCATATGGACCCTGTTCGACACAATGAATTAACGGGTATCAGTAACGAGAAAATTTTAGCGAATTTGAAAGAATTGCTGGTACGTGGCTACAAAGTTCAGATCAGAATGCCGATGTTGAAAATGATTAATGACAGCCATGAGGAAATTAAGGAAATCGTCGACTTTTTACTTCCTTACAAGGAACTGCCGAATTTTAAGGGGATCGATCTGCTGCCGTACCATAAGCTGGGCGTCAATAAATACGGCCAGTTAGGGATGGACTATCCTGTGGAGGGCGATCCGAGCTTGTCAGATAATGAGCTGGATCAGATTGAAGGCTGGATTGCTGAATATGATTTCCCGGTCAGAGTCGTGCGACATTAAGGAGGAGCAGTCATGTCAGAAATAATCGCGCAACGAGTGATTGAAGAGTCGGTGCCAGGCAAGCAGATTACGTTGGCGCATGTCATCGCGGCGCCGATAGGCAGTGTCTATCAATCATTGGGGATTGATGAGGCGGGAGCCATCGGAATTTTGACCCTCTCACCTTTTGAAACGGCGATGATAGCGGCTGATACTGCAGCAAAGGTAGCGGATGTAGAGATTGGTTTCTTAGACCGTTTTACCGGCTCGGTCGTAATTACAGGTGATGTAGAAAGCGTAGAAACTAGCTTAAGAGAAGTGCTGCGAGTCTTCAAAGAAGTTCTGAAATTTAGTGTCGTCGATGTGACTCGAACATGAAAATTCTTTTAGTGGGTCCACGAAGTAGTGGGAAAATGACTTTGGCGAATTATTTTGAAGAAAAGGAAGAACCGTTAAGAAAAGTCGCCAGTATCGTTTATCACAAACGGACAATCATTGTTCCTGACAGCTATTTGGAAAGTCCTTGGATGCACAAGCATGTCATTGCCCTGCAGCAGTCGGCGGATTGCGGTATCTTTCTGCAGCCAGTTACGGCGAGTCGCCGCAGCTACCCGCCGAATTTTGCAAAAGCGTTTCGAATTCCTATTTATGGCGTAATCACTTATCACGAAGCTTATACGGAAGAAGGATTGAGAAAAGCGAAAGGGCAGCTTTTCTCCTGTGGTATAGATCCTATTGACGGCTTGCTTGATTTAGCAAAGCCTAATCTGTGTTCAATTAAAAAAATTATTTTAGAAGGGGGGAGAGACGATGGAAACATTTAAAATGGCGACAAAAATATATTCCGGTAATCAAGCGATAAACGCTTTAATGGATTTCGATTATCAACGAGTATTAGTAATCTGTGATCCTTTTATGGTCGTCAGCGGAATGGTAAAAAAAGTGACGACCATTCTAACAGAAAGTGAAATTGCATTTCAGCTTTTCTCTGAAATTGTCCCTGATCCAACGATTGAGGTAGTGACAAAAGGAGTGGCTTATGCTGCAGGGTTTCAACCAGACGCGGTCCTTGCATTAGGTGGCGGGTCTGCTCTGGATACGGCCAAAGCAGTTCGCCAAATCTACCAGCAAGTTGAACAGGAAAAGAAGATACAGTTGATTTGTGTTCCCACCACAAGTGGAACAGGCAGTGAAGTGACTTCCTTTGCGGTGATTTCTGATCCCTCTGTTAATGGAAAATATGCCTTAGTAGATGACGGAATGATTCCAGAAATCGCGATTCTTGATCCAGCTTTTACTTTCACTGTACCAAGCGGAGTGACTGCGGATACAGGGATCGATGTGTTGACGCACACATTAGAAGCTTATGTTTCAACGGATGCAACAGATTTCACCGATGCCTGTGCGGAAAAGGCGATGCGGATCATATGGCAGGATCTAGACAAGGTTGTTGCAGATGGCGAAAACAAAGAGCTGCGAGAAAAAATTCACAATGCTTCTTGTTTAGCGGGTATGGCGTTTAGTGAAGCGTCATTAGGGATTTGTCATAGCTTGGCGCACGCACTGGGTGGACGTTTTCATATCCCGCATGGTCGTGCGAATGCCATTCTATTACCCCATGTGATTTCATTCAATGCAGGAATAGAGGGTGACTTCGCTTCACCAGCTTTAACGAAATACGCAGAAGCCGCGAACCTGTTAGGACTTCGCTCTATGACTGAGCGGACGACGGTGAGCCTGCTTATCGCGGGGATTCAGAAACTGACGCGGAAATTTGAGGTGCCGAAATATGTCACTGAGCTAGGGATTGACGAAGAGGCGTTTCTTGCGGCTATTCCCGAAATGACCGAAGCTGCGTTAAAGGATAAATGCACGTTAACGAATCCTCGAAAAGTAACTTGTGAGGATCTGGCAGGTATTTACTCTAGGATTTGTCGAGGTGGTCATTGATGCGCTACGTCACAGAACAAGAGCTGCAAGTGAAGAACCGTCACCAGCCTTTTAAAGAACTATTTTTAGATACGAATGAGCGACTAACCCCCGGAGCAAAGCAGTTTCTGTCAGATCATCAGATTAAGCTTATTAGCGAGGGCAGATCAGAACTAGGAAGTCATGCTGAAGGGAATGACACGAAGGAAAGGGAAGTTGCGATTAAAAGAGCAAACTTTTTTTCTTTACTCGAGATCGAGCTATGGGAAGCCGCGTTGAAAGCAAATGAACTAAGCACGGCAGCCAGCCGTCGAATCGTTGGTTTAGCACAAACAGTAACTCGCATTAAGGAAGAAAAATTTGATGAGCTTGAGCTGTCGGAAGCTGCTTCTGATGAAGAGAATGACCTTTCTGAATTAAATGAAGCGCTCCTTTTTCAGCCAGGCGGCAAAGTAATTTTAAGTCTGCATCGTGCGGCTGCTTATGCGGGGACCTTACAAGCTTTTGTTTCAGCAGAACAAGAGCTCGCTCTAAAAAAACTGATTTACTGGATGAAACAAGCAGAAGATCAGCTACAAAACCTTTAAAAAATTTCTAAAAGTCGGAGGAAATTTCTGTGATGATCATGAACGATAGAAAGGCCTGTGACCAATTAGTCGCAGAATTTGAAGCAGTAATTAAAGAGCCGAAAAAAAGCGCGACAGGGATTTACTATACCGGTGTCGATCTTGGGACAGCCTGTATCGTCTTGGCTGTTATGGACGAAAATTTCCAACCTGTGGCGGGAGCTTATCGCTATGCTGATGTTGTCCGAGATGGGATGGTCGTTGATTATATCGGCGCTATCAGTATCGTCAAAGAATTAAAGGCGGAGCTAGAGGAAAAGCTGGACACCGAATTAATTTACGCAGCAGCGGCGATTCCCCCAGGAACCGATGCGTTGGATGGTGGAGCGATAAAAAATGTGGTTCAAGGTGCGGGCTTTGAGTTAACCAATGTGTTAGACGAACCAACTGCTGCCAATCAAGTTTTATCCATTCAAAATGGTGCGGTCGTCGATATCGGCGGCGGAACAACGGGGATTTCCATTATTAAGGATGGAGAGGTAGTAAAAGTTGCAGATGACGCAACTGGGGGGACCCACTTGACACTAGTCACCGCCGGGGCCTATCGTTTTTCATTTTCTGAAGCGGAACTTTACAAACGAGATCAGAACAATCATTCAGAGCTGATCGGGGTCTTAAAGCCAGTAGTAGAAAAAATCGCCACGATCATCACAGCACAAATCGAGGGCTTCGAAATTGATGGACTGTATTTAGTTGGTGGGACAGCTTGTTTGACAGGAATCGAAACAATCATCGAGTCAAAAACAGGAATTAAGACCTATAAACCGTTAAACCCCATGTTCGTAACGCCTTTAGGGATCGCGTTGAGCTGTACGGATGAAATATTGTAGGCGAATCTGGCAATAAGCTAAAAGTCTCAAAGCAGGACTTTTATTCTTTTATCATATTGCCGGAGCAGAGCAGTTGAGGTAGAGGAGGAACAGTAAAATGGATTGTCGCATAATTAAGTCTCCTGGTGAAGGCACCCTAGCCATCTTGAATCGCCGCAAAGGCTCAGGACCAAAATCGGCTTTGGAAACACCAGACGCAGTGGGACTCGTACAGGGGAAACTGATCGAAATGGTTTGTGCCGCAGATGTCGCGGAAAAAGCTGTCGGTGTGACGGTGGAGGATATTCGTGGCAGCTGTCCGCAAAATATGATACTTTTGGCAATTTTTGGCGATACCGCATCCGTTGAGTCAGCCATTGAAGAAATCAAACGAAAAGACAAGGAACGAAAATGGTAACGGCACGATTGATCGATAATATCTGGGCGACACGCAAATCGGAGCAGCTAAATGGGTTAAAGCTGATGATTGCAGAGGTAATTGGCGGTTCTCGTGATGGCGAACAGCTGATTGTCTGTGATGTCATCGGAGCTGGAATCGGTGATCGCGTGATTGTCACCTGCGGGAGTGCCGCCAGAAGAATGCTGGAAAATGATGCGATTCCAGTAGATGCGGCGGTAATCGGTATTATTGATGAAAGTTGTGAATCTGTATAGAAAGGATCGGAAGCGATGAAAAAATTGATTTGTGTCGAGGATGTTGAACAGGCGCAGGCAGACGGAATAGCTTTATGCGTTGATGGAAATACGATCATCACACCAGCGGCACAAGATTTGATTGAAGCCTTTCAACTGCCCATCAAGGAAAGCTGTGAAACGACGTTAACAGAAGCGGCTATTCCTAATGAGCTCGATAAGAACACGTTAATCCAACTATTAAAGATGATTTTGGCAGGGGAAACGGCTTCATTCCAATGTGAACAGCACGACAGCGGCTTGAAAGTCGTAAAGGGTGAAAGTGTCAAAATGGCGCTCTTCGACACAGGTGATCCCAATGCCAAGGTCTGCTATCAAGAGTTGATTAGTAAGGAAGAAGCACAGATCAGCGCCGGCTTTCTTGAAATCGATCATTCCTCCTTTGACTGGGAGCTAACCTATGAGGAGATCGATTATGTGATCAGCGGCACTTTGGAGATTACGATCGAGGGTCAAACATTTACAGCCAATCCGGGAGACGTCGTCTTTGTGCCAAAAGACAGTAAGGTTACTTGGTGTTCACCAAACAAGGTGAAACTGTTTTACGCGACGTATCCAGCAAATTGGCCGGATTTGTTGTGAAATCCTTCCAACGAGCCGTGACTGACATTAAAGGAGCAAGAGTATGAAAGCATTAGGATTAGTTGAAACAAAAGGGTTACTGGCAGCTGTCGAAGCCAGTGATGTCATGCTGAAAACGGCTGAAGTAACGTTGACTCAAAAAGAAGTTGTAGGCGGAGGTTTAGTGACCATTATGGTGCAGGGGGATGTAGCCGCGGTAAAAACAGCCGTGGACGCTGCAGCCTCCGCTGTGACAAAGCTTGGAGAATCATTATTGGCGACGACACACGTGATCCCTCGACCAGATGAGAGTTTACGATTGTTTGAAGCTGCCGCCGAAGTGGAAATCGAAACAAAAGCTGAAGTTGAAAATCCAGCGGATGATCTCAACTCACAAAAAGAAGAAGGGGCTGTCAAGGCAGAGAGCCAAGCAGCTAACGAAAAGTCAGAAGCTGAGACACTTCAGGAAGAGTCAAAGGAAACAGAAAATGATACGACACCTACTTCTCCTAGCCAAGAAATGACAGAAGTCTCGTACTCAGAACTAGGAAAAGCCGGCAAAACAGCAGAAATTGAAAACGAATTGTCTGCTATGAAGGTTTTAGAGCTGCGAAAGCTAGCGAAGAAGCAGCAAAACTTCTCTATTAATAAGAATGATGTCCATAAAGCCAATAAAGAGCAGCTTATTGCGGCATTGATGCAGCACTTCACTAAGAAGTAGATCGATCAATTTGAAAAAAACACTGATTGCAGAGGCAGTCAGCAATTTAAGCGCTAAAGGAGTAAAAGAAAATGACGACATTTGACAAAGATTTATGCTCCGTCCAAGAAGCACGAGATTTGGCCCGCGCAGGACAGGCGGCAGCTCAAAAATTCGCGACATTTACTCAAGCACAAGTAGATGACATTTTGAAGAACATGAAGGATGCCGCAGAAAAATTTTCAGTTTGCTTAGCAAAAGCAGCGGTGGATGAAACAGGGTTTGGAAAGGTCGCGGATAAAGCTTATAAGAATCATGCGGCGGGAGCTTTGCTATATGAAGAAATTAAAGATGAGAAAACTGTTGGGATCATTCACGAGGACACCACGAAGGGCACCTTCGATGTGGCGGAGCCTGTCGGATTAGTATTAGGGATTATTCCTTCCACCAATCCAACATCAACTGTGATTTTCAAAGCGATGGTCGCACTGAAATCGAGAAACGCGATCGTCTTCGCACCGCATCCGGCTGCAGCTGAATGTACAAAAAAAGCGGCGGATATGATGAGCCGAGCAGCAGAAGCGGCAGGCGCACCGAAAGGAATTATTAGCTGTGTAACGACACCAACCATGGCCTCTACCAATGAGCTGATGCATGCAGCTGAGGTGAAATTAATTATCGCAACAGGTGGTCCTGGAATGGTGAAAGCGGCCTATAGCTCTGGAAAACCAGCGATTGGTGTGGGTGCGGGGAATTCTCCTGCCTATATCGAGAAAACCGCGGATGTGAAGAGAGCGATCAGTCAAATTATTGCCAGCAAGACCTTTGACAATGGAACGATCTGCGCTTCAGAACAATCAATCATTTGTGAAGAGAGCAATGAGGCAGAAGTAATCGCTGAGCTGAAAGCTCAAGGAGCCTACTTTATGTCAGAGGAAGAGACTAAGAAGGTTTGCGGCTTACTCTTCAAAGGCGGGAGTCATGCGATGAACGCTAAATTTGTCGGTCGAACACCGCAAGTGATCGCAGAAGCGGCTGGTTTTACTGTTCCTCATACGACCACAGTTTTGGTTGGTCGACAAAATGGTGTGGGTGCTGGAAATCCATTGTCCTTTGAGAAATTAACCACCGTTCTAGCTTTCTACACCGTGAAGGATTGGGAAGAAGCTTGCCAACTGAGTATTAATTTATTACAAAACGGCATCGGGCATACGATGAGTATTCATACGAATGATCGGGATATTGTGTTGAAATTTGCCGCAAAACCGGCTTCTCGAATCTTAGTCAACACTGGCGGGAGTCAAGGTGGTACAGGAATCAGCACCGGTTTGCCAATCTCCTTCACTCTTGGCTGTGGAACCTTTGGTGGAAGCTCTGTTTCTGAAAACGTTAGTCCGAAGCATCTATTAAATATTAAGAAGGTGGCCTATGGCTTAAAGGATGTTACGACTTTAGTCACTGAAGACAACAGCTTCACACATCCAGAACTGGAAGATCCCATCGATGCATGTTTGACCACTCAAACAGCTACTAGCGAGCCAAAAGGCGGGGATTCAGAAGAACTCAATTTCTCTGCTGCTGAATTATCTGAGTTAGCGGAGGTTGTTCGAAAAGTCTTAACCACCATGAATGCCTAAGCTTTCTGAGGCAAATAAAGAAATAAAGGAGTACAAATGGAAGATTATGAAGTGATTCTAAATGCCATCATGGCGCATTTAAATCCTGAAGACAAACCGAAAGACGATACGATTCCTGTTGGGATTTCGAACCGCCATATTCATTTAAGTCAAGCGGCAGTCGATAAATTATTCGGCAATCAGTATCAATTAACTAAGCTAAAGGACTTGTCTCAGCCTGGCCAATACGCCTGCAAGGAATGTGTCACGCTTGCTGGCCCCAAAGGTGTAATCGAGAAGGTGCGTGTCTTAGGGCCAGTCAGATCAGCGACACAAGTAGAAATCTTGCAAAGCGATACCTTTAAATTAGGAGTAATGGGAGCCCTGCGGTTGTCAGGTGATTTAGCCAATACTCCTGGAATCACCCTGATTGGGCCAAACGGTTCCTATGAAATTCAGCAGGGAGTAATTATTGCCAAACGTCACATCCATATGTTACCAGAACAAGCTGAGCAATTTGGTGTGACTGACGGTCAAGTCGTCTCTATCGATTTTGAAGGAGAACGCGGCGGAAGATTAAACAATGTAGTAATTCGCGCGACTGCGAATTCAGGCTTGGAGTGTCATATTGATACCGAAGAAGCCAATGCTCTTGGTGTTATGCCAGGAACATCAATAAAAATTAGAAAATAATTTAGGAGGAATACAAAAATGAAATCAGATGCATTAGGAATGATCGAAACAAAAGGATTAATCGGATCAATTGAAGCAGCAGACGCAATGGTGAAAGCGGCGAATGTGACCTTAGTCGGGAAAGAACGTGTCGGCGGCGGAATCGTGACCGTCTTGGTACGTGGAGATGTCGGTGCAGTGAAGGCGGCAACGGATGCTGGTGCAGCAGCGGCGCAGCGTGTAGGTGAATTACTATCTGTTCACGTTATTCCACGCCCTCATTCAGAGGTAGAAACAATTTTACCATCAACCAACGCTTAGAAGTTCGCTGTTGAGAAATAGCTGTACATACTCTTAGATTCTCTTCCAACGTGGGAATCAAAGGTATGTACAGTTTTTTTGTTCAGGATAAAAAAAATCTGAGGTAATTCTGAACGTGTAGGAAAATAAAATGAACACAGCTTTGTGTGAAATGATTATTTTAAATGATTACATACGTTCTTTTAAAATAAATCTTTATTATAATAAGATAATAGTTAGTTTGGTTAAGATAACTGTTTTGTTGGTAAAATCATTTTTTTATCCTATGATTGATCAATAAAATCCTTTAACACAAAGAGATTATTTTTGAAAGGAAGAAAAGGTTAGAAAAATAAAATATTTTCATGCGGTTCGATTTGTGATATGATTAGCCAAAAATAATAAAAGTGTAATAGACGATTGTAGTTTTGTTAAGATGTGTAGTCTGTTTTTTATAGTTAAGGTGTTTTAGATGAGAGAAGAAATCAAAGAAGCGGATATTATTGTAATAAAGGTGGGGACCAGCTTATTGGTCTCACCAGAAAACGGTGTGAGTGAGTCAGCGATATTTAAGCTGGCTAGCGTGTTATCGGAATTGACCACCAGTGGGAAGCGTCTGATTTTAGTTTCATCTGGTGCTGTTGGTGTGGGCATTACGCAATTAGGTGACGTATCGAAATATGCGGCAGCAGCGGTCGGCCAAGGAATTTTAACGGGTTTGTATGAGGATGCATTTAAGGAGCACCAGCAAAAAATCGGTCAGCTTCTACTAAGTCGAGAGGTTCTAGAGCAGCCAAATAGTCGTCAGGCGTTTATTCAAACACTGCAGGAACTTCTGGCCCATCAAATAATTCCGATTATTAACGAAAATGATGCGGTAACGATAGATGGGGAAGGGCACCAAATGAAGTTTGAAGACAATGATGAGTTGTCCTTATTAGTAGCTGAGGCGGTGCAGGCGGATCTATTAGTGATGCTGACGGACGTAAACGGCCTTTATTCTGAGAATCCTTTGTTGAATGAAGAAGCGACGATGATTCAGCATTTAAGTGAGATTGATCAACGCTTACTGGAAGAATCTGATCCTCATTTAGGAGAATTGAGCCGTGGAGGCATTCGCAGTAAGTTGAAGACTGCGACCGGTGCATTAACCGCCAATATTTCCATGGTACTAGCCAATGGAAAGAGCCCTCAGGTATTGTTCGATATTTTAGCAGGACGCGAGGTTGGCACACTATTTAAGAAATGACGGGAGGAAAAGCGATGTTAAAGGTACAAGGTGGACAATCCTTTAGTAAACAACGAGAAGCGATTCAAGTGGCCTTACTTTCTGGATTTTACTGTGAACAGACAACCTTTCCAATTGCCAGCACAGAAGTAGGCGAAGCCGCGCCATCATTGCAGGAGTTGGCAGCGAAGCAAAAAGTCGATGGAGAAGGTGTGCAAGTGCCAGAGAATTATCAAGCGGTGAATGAGTACACCGACAAAATGATGATTTTTGACTGGCGTGAGGAAACAGGCTTAGAGAAGCTTTTCAGCATTGGGCCTTTTATAAAGGATCAAAATAATGACTTATTGCCGGATGAGCTGACGGTCAAAATGATTCTACCAGAAAAATGTGATGCATCTTTCGTGACAGCCGCCAGTAATCTAGCCTTTCGTTTAGGGATGGAAACAACAGCGATTAGTGATTGGCTCCTTGTTGAAAATTATCAAGGCGGTCCCGCCATTCTTTTTCGTGAAGCGGAAAGTTCTCAAATTCGGCAGCAAGACGAGTTGGTGATCATCGAAGGTCGCGGCAAGGAGCTAGAAGAAATCTCAGCAATTATCTGTGAGCAGTTCCCAAAGCTTTCAAGCTTTGAAACCTGGACCAGTTATCTGCAAAAGCTGGTAGACGGCTTTTTGCTGAAAAATCTGGATGGGCAATTGGCCTATGCGTCGAGTCTCTCAGATCAGAAGGTCACTGCCTACGTTTCTCCTGAAATCACGCAGCGGCAAGCAGAAATTGAGGCAGCATTGCCTGAAATAAACTTTGTGAATCATCGCTCGATGGTGAAAAGCTGGCAGAAATCCTTTGATTTAGACTGGGAAGTGGATGTGTTTCTAACCGAATTGACTGCTGTTTACTCGAAGTTACAGCCAGGAGATCAGATTGAGATTCAAGGAGTTTTAAGCGAAGACCGGCAAGTACGAGCAGAGCTAAAAGACCAAATTGAAGCAGAATTGCAGGCGCGTCAGGTAACCGGAACCGTTGAGTTGATTTGCGCTCATAAGCAAGGCTATTCGTGGATAGACGAAATTATTTTACCTACACTGAAAAGTCAGAAAATTGAAAAAGTTACGATCAATTTCAAGCCTTTTTTACCTGAAGGGATCACCGACTGGACGGATGAAGCGGGTGCGACGCCCACCTATAATACTGTGGATGGCCATGATCCTGAGAAATGGAACGACTTGCCGATTCGCTATTTGCAAGAGCTGTATCCGATTCAAGACAATCTCATGACTGCACTGGATTTGTCGGCTGATCAGATCGAGTTTGCGACGTATTCCGGTACAGGAGAGCTGACCTATGAAGTATTAGCGGAAACGGAGACTGGCATTGAGCGTTGGACCTATCAGGCCAGCTATTCGGAAAGAACCTATTTATCCGCTTATCCTGGAATGGGTAAGGTTCATCCGCCGACGGGTCGAATTCAAGTGACAATTAACGGAGAGTGCTGTTTATCTAAGCAATTCGCAACAGATGTCGAAAAAATTTGGACGCTGTATCAAGAGGAAGTGCTGCCGACTACTCGTGCGTGGGTCGAAGAACATGGAAAAGATCAATTGACTATAGAACAGCAGCCTTTTTTCGCGCAGTTGAAATTAGCTATTTCTGCTAGTGAGCCGAATGAGCAATTAGCAAGCCGTAAAGACCTATTGTCAAGTTTGGATGCCCTACATGAGGATATTTACTTTGCTGGTGCGGATTATTTTAAAAACTATGGATTAGAAGCTTGCGGTGCAATGTTTGAAGAGCCGGGGCTGATTTTACCTGTGATCCGTCAGGAGATCGGCAAGCCGCAATTTGAAGCAACGATTTTTGATCATGTAAAAAAAGAACCGCAAATTTTGGCGGGCGATCATGTGTTGCCTCATCCTAAGGAGCGCAAAGAAGTCCAGTGTACGCTTCATTCCATCACGTATCAGCAGGGAAAATTGATCGCGACGATCCAGATCGAGGGTGTAGCGCCTGAAGTGGTAGAGGCATATGCAAGCTTGCTAGGAAAAGATCTTGTCGCAAAAGAATTTGAATTTGATTTATACGATCAGCTTATTTTTCAGGTGGCGGATAAGCACTTTTTGGTGAAGCAAACGCCGAAAACGACTAAGATTTCCCAAGATTTGACGATTGATCAAATCAATCTCTACCCCGATCAAGTGATCGGTTATGAAGAATACTTAGAAATCATTCAACAGCTGAAGCGTGTGCCGCAGCTTGAGGTCTATAAAATCGCGAACTCCTATTTAGGACGAGAAATTTATGCGATTGAATTCGTATCGCAGGCAGCGCAAACAGGATACGTCTCCAGAACCAAACGGCTGACCAACTATCCCTCAGAAATCATTAACGCGCGGCATCACGCCAACGAAGTTTCAGGAACCAACGGCGCTTTCCTACTATTGAAGGAATTATTGACTGATTCGAAGTATCACGGGATTGCTGATCGGTTGAATTTGGTTCTTGTTCCCTTAGAAAATGTGGACGGGGCGGCGATTCATTATGAATTGCAGAAGGATAATCCTGAATGGAAGCTGCATGTTGCTCGTTTCAATGGTGTGGGGAAAGAATTTTATTATGAATACTTCAATCTCGATACCAACTATCCAGAGGCAATGGGGATGACAAGACTTTACGAACGGTTTGTTCCAGATGTCATGGTTGATAATCATGGGGTGCCTACTCACGAGTGGGAGCAGCCATTTTCGGGCTATACATCGCCTTCTTATAAGGGCTTTTGGCTGCCGCGTTCCTTATTATACGGCTATTTCTGGGTGCCTACGAATGAAGAATATCGTTCAAATATTGTATTGAACAAAAAAATTGAAGACGCGATCGCAGAAGCGATTGGTGCGGTTCCTGAGATGAAACATTGGAATGAAGAATGGGCGGCACAATTTGAGACCTATGCCCATAAATGGCTGCCGAAGCTCTTTCCAGCTGAATATTACAAGGAAATGATCAATTACTGGATCGGTTTTGCGGCTGATCCGCAGCATCGCTATCCGTCTATTCGCTTCCCTTGGCTGACTTCAGTCGCCTATACCAGTGAAGTTGCGGATGAGACTGCACAGGGAGATTACTTAACCTTATGTGCCCAAGCCCACGTGGTGCATGACTTAGCCATCATTGATTTATTACTGGCGGCCACCATGCTTTATCAAACTTCGACTGTTTTAACGACAGAAGAAATTGTTATTAGTCATACTCGGCTTCGACCGATTATTGCAACAACTTAAGGAGGAATTTTTATATGGAATTAGTTAAATTAATAGGTATCTTAATCGTAATTGTCGGCTTTGCGCTAAAATTGGATTCAATTTTGATTATTTTAGTAGCTGCCGTCGTTACAGCGCTCACCGGCGGGTTAGGTGTAGAAGGGTTACTAACGACCCTGGGAACAAGCTTTGTTTCAAACCGTTCAATGGCAATTTTCATTCTAATCATGCTTGTAACAGGAACCTTGGAACGAAATGGCTTGAAGGAATCTGCAGCGAAATTAATCAGTAAAATCAAGAATGCGTCAGCTGGTGCGGTTATCGGTGCCTACGGAATTATGCGTTCCATCTTTGCGGCCTTTAACATCAGCTTTGGTGGGGTAGCTGGATTTGTACGTCCGATTATCATGCCGATGGTGATCGGTTCGATCGAAGCTAAAGGCAAGGAACCAGAAGAGGACTATGTGGAAGAGCTGAAGGGCATGTCTTCAGGAATGGAAAATATCGCATGGTTCTTCTTCCAAGTATTGTTCGTCGGCGGACCGGGAGCGTTATTGGTGCAAGCGACATTGAAGGATTTAGGTTACGAAACCAGCCTGCTTGATCTAGCCAAGGTTGAAATTCCCGTTGCGTTATTTGCCGTCATCGTGGCGATTGTTTATTACTTCTTAAAAGACCGCAAATTATACAAAAAATACTACGGCAGTAAGAAATAGGGAGGAACATACATGTCATTTTTTCTAAGTCAAGACGTTTTATTATCTGAAAAATTACTTGAAATTATTTATCTTATTATGGGTGCTGTCGCTATCTATACCGGGATCAAAAACGCCCGTGACAAAGCCAACGCAACCCCGATTGGAACAGCGATCTTTTGGTGTGCCTTAGGAATCGTTATGATGTTTGGTCGTTGGATTCCGCCAATGATCAATGGTGTCTTAGTCATTCTTATGACCCTGCCGCCAATCTTTAAAAAGGTAAACAAAGGAAAAGAAAGTGCCCCAACAGAAGCTGTTACGAAGAAAATGGCGGACAAGATCGGGATGAAAATCTTCATTCCAGCCTTAGCGATGGGAATTTTCGCGATCATTTTCGCGGTATTCACTCAATTAGGCGCGTTAGTCGGTGTGGGTGTCGGTGTTTTAGTCGCGATTGTTATATTGATGGTTTACTCAAACTCAAACAAACCGATTGTGTTTTTAGATGATGCGGAACGGATGCTGTCAACAGTGGGGCCATTAAGTATGCTGCCGATGCTGTTAGCAAGCTTAGGAGCGATCTTTACCGCTGCCGGAGTTGGGGAAGTCATTTCAGAGCTTGTCGCAAAAGTTATTCCTAAAGGAAATGTCAACTTAGGGATCATCGTTTTTGCTATCGGTATGATGTTGTTTACTATGATTATGGGGAATGCCTTTGCGGCGATCACCGTTATGACTGTCGGAATTGGTGCACCATTTGTTTTAGCCTATGGCGCTGATCCTACCCTGATTGGGATGGTGGCATTAACCTGCGGATATTGCGGAACTTTATGTACACCAATGGCCGCAAACTTCAACATCGTTCCCGTTGCTATGCTGGAAATGAAAGACCGCTTTGGTGTAATCAAGAATCAAGCACTATTGGCCGTAGTCTTCTTAGTTTTCCAAATTGGCTACATGATTGTTTTCAAATAAGTTTTGTATAAAGAAAGGTGAGAATAATGAACGTATTAATTACCGGTTTTGATCCATTTGGCGGAGCAGCAATCAACCCCGCCTATGAAGCAGTAAAATTATTGCCAGACACCATCGAAGGTGCTAACATTCATAAATTAGAAATCCCAACCGTCTTCAAAAAGGATGGGGAAGTCTTAGCAAAAGCCATCCAAGAGCAAAATCCTGACATCGTGATCTGTGTCGGACAAGCAGGCGGGCGCTCAGATATTTCGATTGAAAAAGTCGCTATCAATTTAATGGAAGCCCGCATCCCCGATAACGAGGAGCAGCAGCCATTGAATCAAGTCATTCACGAAGATGGCGAAACAGCCTACTTTGCGACTATTCCAGTCAAAGCGATGGTCAGCAATGTGAAAAAAGCTGGCATCCCATCAAGCGTGTCCTACACAGCTGGAACCTTTGTCTGCAACGATATTATGTACCGTTTACTATACTTAGCGGATAAAGAAAACAAGAATATCAAAGGCGGCTTCATCCACGTTCCGTATTTACCCGAACAAGTGATAGACCTGCCAGTCGGCACACCAAGCATGCCGGTAGAAACTATTGCTAAGGGTCTGGAAGCAGCAATCGCTGCCGCTGTAACTATAGACGAGGATCAAAATGTGGCGATGGGAACGATTATGTAAGTAAAAAAACTGCAAACAATTTCCGTTTTACGGAAGCTGTTTGCAGTTTTTTTTATGACTTATATCAAGTCATTATAGAAAAGGAAGTGAGAGGTGTATTTGCTAATAATTATTAACTTATTGATTGTCGATAGTCATTCGGAGAGAGGGCAAACTTTTCATAAAAGATCTTATAGAAAAAGCTCAAATTTTTATAGCCTACCTGTTGAATAATTTGTTCTACGGGGAGAGTCGAGTTTCTCAGCAGCAGACTAGCATGATTCAATTTAATCTCTTGAATAATTGAAATGAAAGACTTGCCTACCTGTCTATGGATCATCCGACTCAGATAGCTGGGGTTATAGCCAAAGTGTTCGGCAACTTCCTTTAACGAACAGTTCATATAGTTCTTCTCCATATAATCCAAAATGTCTCCGATATAAAATTCGTTGGCATTTCTGGATTCTTGCGCCTGTTTTTTTTGAAAGGAACGCAACAATTCTGAAAAAATGATGATCATATAGGCGTCAATAATTTCGTGTGAATCTGTACTAGGATCGAAATAATGAGAGAGCAGACCTTCCATTGCATCGAGTAGAAATTCATTGTTCAGCGCTTCGAACACGATGAATTGATCGTGTTTTTGCGTCTCAGAAAGAGCATCAACAGCAAATTGAGCGATCGTACTGTTGGAGGCGAGACGGCTAAGCATTCGAGAAGAGAAGTATTCTTTTTTCATCAGTAAATTAATCAAGATATCTTCTTCTGAGGTTTCCATGATCCGGTGAATGACTTCGGTATCTAATAGGCAAAAGGCTCCTTTATTCAACTGAACCTTTTCCTCGTTGATAATCATCTCTACATTGCCTGAATAGACATAGCTCATTTCAATGAAATCATGCATGTGGAAAGGGGTATAGGAATGTCGGGCGTGCTTCAGAATAATTACTTGGCTGCTTTCTAAAAAATTTTTATAGGCAAAATCTTTTTTCAAGGCGCTTTCTAGATGCTTTTTGTAGGTATATAGATAGACTTTTTGTCCCGCCTCCGTGAGAACAAAGGAAAAATTCTCATCATCTAATGAATGGACGTCTTTGGACTCGGAAGGCTTAAGCAGTGCTAATTCAGTATCGGTGTAGGCAGTCAATCGTTTGCGAATTTCATTTTTGTCCATGCGCTTCCCTCCTGTAAAAATAGTCAATATCCACTGATCTCATTCCTATGGTAGACTGAAAATGATAGCGGTGTCAATAAAATTATAATTTCAGCTAATCATTTGAGAGTATTGATTAAGACTATTAAATCAATCTATCTCTTAATTTTATTTCATTAGAGTTGAACGAGGAAGTTCTACTCGGATAAAAGAGAAGAAGTAAAAATCGGTCAATGCTCTTGTCAAAATTAGATATTATCTTGAAGCGAATCATCCTTTATGATGATTATGATAGCGATATCATAAAAGATGATCCGGACATCATTGATAGTCACTACAGAATATAGAAGGAGCTGTGACAAGATGAATAGTGAAAAAATGCCTTTAGGGGACAAGATACAAGAAAAGTTGGGGCCATTTTCGGCCAAAGTAAATGGAAATCTCTATATCCAAGCGATTCGAGATGCAATGCTCGCGTATATGCCTTTCACCTTTGTGGCTTCGATCTTTTTGATTATTGCTTTTTTTCCAATCGACGCGGTTACGAATTTTATTACAAAGCTGCTGGGAACAGCGGATGCCAGTGTTTGGCAAAATAAATTGCTGTATGTAAACAATGCCACGCTTGCTATAGGCGGACTTATTGTTGTAATTTCTTTATCCAAATCATTAGCAGAAAAACTGAATGTGAACAATACCCAAAATATTTTAACGGCGTTAGTTTCATTTCTATTATTGACCCCTTTAACTGAAACTGAAAGTGGTCCAATGCTGGACATCTCACGTATTGGCGCACAATCTATGTTTCTTGCCATTGTTGTTAGCATCATCAGTGTAAAACTGTACAAATTGATTGCAGATAAGGATATAAAGATTAAAATGCCTGCGTCTGTCCCGCCAGCAGTGGCTGGACCTTTTGAGTCAGTGATTCCATCATTTATTGTTGTACTGGTGTTCTTTATTTTGCGAATGATCTTAGAGATTGGTTTGAAAAATGATGCACTAAGCCTGATCAATACTGTTTTAGGGGTGCCCTTGACCTTACTTGGAGGTTCTTTAGGCGGTATTGTTGTGGTAAAAATCTTTGAACAATTTTTATGGTTCTTTGGGTTACATGGTTCTTCAATCATCGCAGCGGTTATGGACCCTATTCATCAGGTGCTAGAGGATCAAAACAAAGTTGCTTCCTTAGCAGGGGAGCTTCCTGAAAATATTATCAGCATGAGCTTTAGAAATCACTTTGCATCAATTGGTTTAGTTGGAGCGATTATCGCAATCTTGATTGTGGCAAAAAGTCGTCAATATCGAGAAGTGGGGAAGATCGCTTTTGTTCCTTATCTGTTTAATATTGGAGAACCCACCTTGTTTGGGATTCCGTTGATGCTGAATTTCAGTTATATCATTCCTTTCCTATTAGGAAACACCATTTCGACAGTTGTCTCCTACATTGCCTTTGCGACAGGCTTAGTTCCAGTACCGACAGGCTTAGCCCAACTGCCTTGGACGACACCGATTATCTTTAGCGGTTATTTTGTTACTGGAAGTATCAGAGGATCGATCCTGCAGATTGTGCTGTTAGTGGTGGTTACGTTCCTCTGGCTGCCATTTGTTAAAGCAGCTGACAAGCAAATCTATGAAGCGGAAAAGGCGACGGATTTGGCTTGATCATCGGAGAAGGGAAGGAGGGGACAGTTATCAGTATTTTGATTAATGGTATAGCTGAACCTTACACAGTTTTATTAGATTCCCCGCTGTCAATTGACTGGCGTACAGTGGCTTTTGACCAAGCTGGATATACACTACGAATAACTGACGAGCAGGGACAACAGATTTTTAAAGAAGAAAAGCAAGCGACGGCAATGAAAGTGAACGTTGACCTAAGTCATTTAGAGCAGGTACGGCAAACATATTTTGTTCAGCTCACTTTGTTTTCTACAACTAAAGAGCAGAAAAAACTGACTAGTCAATTTACAACAGCGAGCAAAAGAATCCAAGAAGCAGAGTGGATCACCCGATTAGATAATCCGATTTTGAAAGAAGCCACGTATTTTAGAGACAATCCTACAATTGTTTTATCGAAACAACTGAAGCTTGATACATCAGTGAAACAGGCGTGGATTGATCTTTGCGGATTAGGCTACTATACCTTGTTTATTAATGGCAAACGTGTTGGAAAAGACTATTTAATCAATGATGTGACCAACTATAATAAGGTTGTCTATTATGATACTTACGAAATCACGAAGTATTTGACAGTAGGGGAGAATTGTATTTCGGTTGAGTTGGGCAACGGTTGGTATAATCCGGCTCCAATCAATATTTTAGGGAAATACAATGTACGAAAACAGCTATCGATTGGGAAACCTTGTTTAATAGCTAGTATCGAGGTAAAAGATTTTGAAGGCAATCATCAGCAGGTCTTGACGGATACCACATGGAAGAGCGCCGAAGGGAATATTCTAATGAATAATGTTTTTGTCGGAGAAAAAGTTACAGATCAATGCGGTGAAAAGAAAGCCAAAACAGTAAAAATTCTCGGGCCTGCAGGAACGCTGATACCTGGAAGTATTCCAAAAATACAACGAGTCGAAAAAAGCTCACCAAAGAAAATAACTACTATAGGAAATAAAGTAATTGTAGACTTTGGAGAGATTCTATCTGGTCAAATATCGTTGACTGTTTCAAAGAACTATCTTGGAAAAATTATTCTCAATTACTCTGAGAGAATGTATGATAAAAAAGCACTGGATTTCTCAAGCACGATTAGCGGCGTTTATGGTATTACCGATCCTGAATTGGGGATTACAGCGAATCAACGGATTATTCAAAGTGATACCCTCGAGAAAACTAAAAAAGCGACTTTTCAATTTTCTAATCAATACTCTTATCATTCTTTTCGTTATGTAGAGTTTATTTTTAGCGAAGCCGTTCCTTTTGAAGCGGTGATTGAAGAACTCTGCGCTTATAGAGTGCATACGAATGTTGAAGTGATCACTGAATTTGAAACATCGCTACCGCTGTTGAATCAATTATGGCGGAGTGGTCTGCAAACACGATTAAATAATATCCATTCTTATTTTGAAGACTGCACGAGAGAACGATTTGGTTATGGCGGAGATATTGTCGCCTTGATGTCGTCCCATCAGTATTCAATTAATGGCGTAGCTTTGCTGAAAAAGGTGATGATCGATTTCATCAACGATCAAACCATCGATGGCGGCATTCCAGCGACAGCACCATTTGTAGGTATTATGACGAATGGACCAAGTAATAAAGCCGGTGCGATTGATTGGCAGCTGGTGCTGCCGACGATTGCCAACAGTTTGTTACAGTTTTATGATGAAATGCACTTTGTTCAACAATGTACTGCTAGTTTCAAGAAGCATATCGACTATCTTCTTAGCTTTGACTTTGACTATATCAAAGCCTGCAGCTTAGGCGACTGGGGATCAATTGATGAGAAAACCAATGGCGCTGTTATTACTTCGCCAGACCAGGAATTTTGCTCTGCTTGCAGCTACAGCATTATTCTGCAAGAGTATCAGCAGCTGATGAAAGAGTTAGCCGAATATGAATCAGCCGGTCTTCTTTCTAAAAAAATTGTGGAAGTAAACCAATCCATTTTCTCTGAATATGCTCATGCAGATGGCTCTTTTGGAGAAGGAACACAATCGAGTGCAGTTTTCGCCTTAAAAGCGAATTTGGTTCAAGGAGAATCTCGAGAGGAATTGATCCAGCAGTTAATCGAGAAGATAGCTGCCAACGATGGTGTCATATCTTTAGGAATTTTTGGGATGGCTTGGATATATGAACTGCTTGCTATCGAGGAGCATCAGATGATTCTATTTGATTGGCTCACTAGGTCGGAAGCACCAAGCTATCAAGCGATGCTAGCTGAAACTGGAACCTTATCCGAACATTTTCCTCTTCAAGAAGGAGCGGCAACGTACAACGGTTCATTAAACCATGCGATGTTTTCTTCCTACTCCGCGTGGATGGTCAGGCAGATTCTAGGAATCAGCTTTCCAGAAGGAATAAATGGACAAATATTCATCACTCCGCAAACAGCTTTTTCGCTCGAGACTATATCTGGCAGTATCCAAACCCCCTTCGGTAAAATCCAGCTTCAATGGACTCAAACAGAAGAAGAGATAAAAGGGAAAATAAATTTACCAAAAAACCAACCCTATACATTGAATCTTCTGACTTCAGATTGGCAAGTAGAAGAACGCTGTCGAGATCTGGGGGAAAGTCTCGAACTATTTGTGAGATTGACGAAGGGATAGGTTGAAGAGAGGAACACCAAGCATTCAGAAGAGGATGTTTGGTGTTTTTTTGGTCTGTAATAGTTTATCTCTTAGAATGGAATGCACGAAATCTCATTACAAAAAAGTGAAATCTCTTAACTTTTGATTGAAATCGAAAATAGAAGCGCTTTCTTATGGGTGGTAGACTAGGTTCTGAAAAAAGGAGGCGGAGTATTTGAGACAAAAGAATCGTACATTTGATTTAAACATTTCGAAAGATGGTCATTGTCAGAATTATATGTTGTTGATGACGAGCATCATTGGAGCCGTAATAATGCTGCTTTATGTAAGATTTGAAAAACAGGAAGATCACATTCTTGCTGAGTTAGAAAAAAGACGCCAGCAAGTGATTTAATAGATGCAAAAAAACCATTCTTTTCTTATCAGAGAGTTTTGATCTCAGATAATAAAAAGAGTGGTTTTTAAGTATAAAGTTACAGTTTCTCTTTGTATAAAAAGGACTTTCATGATGCATTGATCCTGTAAAAGAGGCTATTTATATTCTCTCCTGCCTAAATAATAACTAGAGCTTATTCTAGAAAAAACTAAAGAAAGCGTTGACAACAAAACTTTCGGCAGTTATTATAAGCTTGTAAGAAAGAAAAAGAGCTAGGAATAGCAAGGTAGCTGTTCTTAGAGTTATGTGACTGGTAATGCAGGCAGAACTCAGATTATGCACTAAATATACTGAAATCTTTTCAGTTTGTTTAGTCTGTAATCTGAGTTTTTTTTCTGGAAAGGAGTAAATGATGAAAGTAGTAAAAATTTTAAATAACAATATCGCAATCATTGATAAGGGCGGTCATGAATCAATCGTTTATTCACCGGGAATCTCCTTTAAAAAAAGCGTTGGCCAACGAATAACGGATTCCGAAATTGAAAAAACGTATGTCTTAGATTCTAAGGATCGATTAGAGCATTTCAGCTATTTGCTGACTCATTCAGATGAGAAAATGATTCATTTGTTGAATGATATTGTCGCTTACGGCGAGTTTGTTGCAGAACAAAAAGCCAATGATTATCTGTATTTAGCGCTGCTTGATCATCTTACTTTTGCGATAAAGCGGGGAGAAAAGGATCAGTTTATTCGCAGTCCATTGACCTGGGAGGTCCAGAAATTTTATCCCAAGTTCTATGATATCGGGTTGTATGCGGTTAAGTTGATGCGTAAAACCTTCCACTATGAGTTTCCAGATGAGGAAGCTGTGTCTATCGCCTTACATTTTGTCAATATTCAGGAAAGTCAATCACTATTGGATGAAACGTTGGAAAGCATGGAAATATTGAGAGATATCTTGAACATTATTAAGTACCATTTCAATATTTCATTAGATGAAACCTCGATGAATTATATGCGGTTAGTAACACATTTGCAGTATTTTATCGAGCGGTTAAGAAAGCAGGAGGTTTACAGTGAAGACAGTGTCGGGCTGTTCGAACAAGTAAGACTGCTTTACCCAGAAGCCTTTAAGGCAACGGAAAAAATTGATATTTATGTGAAGGGCAGATTCAATCAATATCTGTCGAAGGACGAATATACCTATTTGATGATTCACATTAATCGTGTGACTGAGAGAAAGGAAGAAAAAGAATGAAATACCAAGAATTCAATCAAGAAATTATTGATTTAGTGGGTGGAAAAGACAATATCGAAGCGGTTGTTCATTGTATGACCAGACTGAGATTTACCTTGAAGGATCGATCAAAAGCGCAAACAGAGGCGATCAAAGAAATGGATGGGGTCATTGATGTCGTCAGTAATCCAGTCGCTTATCAAATTATTGTAGGTACACACGTGAATGACGTTCATAAGGAATTGATCAGTATGCTTGGGCTAGACTCTGAAGCCCAAGGAACAGGCAAAAAAGAAAAAAAGAATTTTGTTAAAGCAGCTTTAGATGTTGTTTCTGAATCAATGACCCCGATTTTAGAACCCATTATCTGTGCAGGGCTGTTAGCGGCGGTTCTTTCGATTGTTTCACTAACCGGGCTTATCTCACCGGAAAGCTCGACGTATATGATCTTTGATACATTACGCAACGCGGTATTTTACTTCTTGCCGATCTTTATGGCAATGAGCTGTGCGAAGCGGCTGGGGGCGAATCCTTATTTAGCGGTTGCTTTAGCGGTAACCATTTTATCGGATTCGATTAACGGCGTATCTGGTTTGAACATGTTCGGGATCGGATTGCCTGAAATCACTTATTCTAACAGCTTTGTTCCAATTTTATTAGCCGTTTGGATCATGGGCTATGTGACGAAATACGTGAAGAAAATTGTTCCTGATTCATTGCAGCTGTTTTTAACCCCTTTATTGGTAATGATCGTGATGCTGCCGGCAACGTTATTAGTTTTTGGTCCGTTAGGTTTTTATTTAGGGGAAGGCATTATCGGTGTATTCAATTGGTTGCTAAATACTGTCGGCAGCTGGTTCGTATTGATGCTGTACTCAGCATTGCAGCCGTTTCTGATTATGTTAGGGGCAGGGAATTTTATCATGCCAGTAGTGGCTTCACTGATTGCGGCGAATGGGTATGATCCAGCCTTTATTACGGCTTGTACGATTTCTGATATCGCGGTAGGCGGTGCGATGCTTGGGTACTTTTTACGTACGAAGAACAACAAACAAAAACAATTATTTGGTACGGTGACTCTTTCGGCAATCTTAGGGATCACTGAGCCAGCGATTTACGGGGTATTTGTAAAATATCGTCGTCCATTCGTAGCCGTTATGATCGGCGGCGGATTAGGCGGATTATTTGCCGGCATTACGGGAGTTAAGGCCTATTCGATGGCTTGGGGATTGTTTGGCCTACCTTCATATATCGGTCAAGGAGACTTTGCGAATTTATGGTTCATGGTGGCAGCCGTTGCGATCAGCTTCTTAGGTGCAGCGATTGCTTCTTACATGTTAGGTGTGCCGGCTGAAAATGACGAGGAGACGCAAGAACTTTCTTCTGAAAAAGCGGTTGAAGAAGGAACAAAGATCAGTGTCCGCTCCATTCCATTAAAGAGTGTGGTTAAAGGCCAATTGGTTCAATTATCAGAGATTGCGGACAAGGCCTTCTCAACAGGTGCTTTAGGAAAAGGTGTCGGAATCATCCCTGAGGACAATGCGATTTATTCGCCAATCGATGGAGAGGTAACTGTAGTATTTTCGACCAAGCATGCGATTGGGATCAAAGGGGAGAACAACGCAGAAATCTTGATCCACATAGGTATTGATACGGTTGAACTGGATGGTGAAGGCTTTGAACTTTCGATAAAAGCCGGAGATAAAGTCCATGCAGGGCAAAAATTAGGGACTGTTGATTTTGAAGCGATCAAGCAGGCGGGCTATGATCCGACAACGATCGTAGTTGTGACTAATACCAATGATTACCTGGATGTGATTCCAGAAACAAATAAGCCTGTCTGTGATAGTGATCTCTCAATGAATATTATTTTTGAATAGAGGATAAAGGATGAAGATAGATACGAATTTTTTATGGGGCGGCAGCATCGCCGCCCATCAATGTGAAGGTGCAGTGAACGAAGGAAATAAGGGAACGGGTATTATGGACTTGGTGACGGTAGGGGCTTATGGACAACCAAGAGAAATTCATGAGGCATTCAAAGAAGACTGCCGTTACCCCTCTCATCAGGGAATTGATTTTTATCATCGTTATAAGGAAGACATCGCTTTATTTGCTGAAATGGGATTTAAGGCTCTGCGAATTTCGATTGATTGGTCGAGAATTTTTCCAAAAGGGGATGAGGAAGTTCCGAATCAGGCGGGGTTGGATTTCTATAATGATGTCGTTGATGAACTTCTCAAACATAATATCGAACCAATCGTGACGCTCTATCATTTTGAAATGCCGATCCATTTAGTCACTGAATACGGTTCTTGGACAAATCGCCAAGTAATTGATTTCTACCTGAAATTTTGTGAAACGATGTTCCGTAGCTTGAAGGGAAAAGTGACGTATTGGGTAACGTTTAATGAGATGAATCATATTGATCCGCAGACGGAAGCGAGTGATATTTTTACTTATATTATTGCGGGACTCAAGTATTCTGAGATTGAAAATAAAAAAGATACGTTGGCACAAATTGGCTATCATATGACCTTAGCTAGTTGCTTAGCTGTGAATCTAGCACGGCAAATTGATCCGCAAAACAAAGTTGGATGTGTCTTTGGCATTGAGCCGGTCTATCCTGTGGACTGCAACCCGCAAAATGTTTTGAATGCTTTTCAACAAATGGATCGAGATTTTTACCAAATTGACGCGATGTGCAATGGGGAATTTCCGAAGTATAAAATGAAGGAATATCAAGCCATCGGCATTGAGCTTGAGATCAGCGAGGCAGATCAACAAGCCTTTAAAAATGGAAAACTGGATTTTATCGGGATGAATTACTATGCTTCCTCGGTTGCGGAATATGAAGGAGCCGAAGATGGTGCGAGTGCCCTTTTTGGCGGTCTGCAAAATCCATTTTTAAAGGTCAGCAAGTGGGGCTGGTCCATTGATCCCATCGGTATTCGTTATTTACTAAATTATACGTATCGCAAATATGGCTTGCCAATCATGATCACGGAAAATGGTCTTGGAGCAGTAGATTTAGTCGAAGAAGGCGGGCAAATTCATGATGAGTATCGCATAGAGTATCTAAAGGATCATATTCTAGAAATCAAAAAAGCCATTGAAATCGACCAGGTAGATTGCATCGGCTATTTAATGTGGGGACCGATCGATCTAGTAAGTGCAACGACTGGTCAGATGAGCAAGCGCTATGGCTTTATCCATGTTGATCTGGATGATGAAGGAGAAGGTACCTTAGCACGTTCACGCAAAGATTCCTTTGAATGGTACAAAGAAACGATTAAGGATAATGCTGAGAATTTGGTGGAATAGACAATTTAATAATTATTAGGACAGCTGGGGAGATTCCTCAGCTGTTTTTGAGGGGAAGAATCATGTAGGTATCACAGCCTCGGACAGGTTTAAGTAAGTTAAATGGTCCGAGGCTTTTTTTTTCTTCAAGCTATTATCCGTCTTTCGGTATTCACTGGGAGAAATATCGGGCTTCATTAAAGAACTTCTTAAATTGCAAAAGAGCGATGCGCATCTGGAAATCTGCGAGACGTAAGCAATAAGTGACATTGTGCTAGATGAAATTTAATCTGACAACAAAAAATATAGTGATCAACAAATGGTTGTATAATTACCATTCAACTGTTGGAAGTTTTTTCTAAATGGTTGATTACATAATAAAATTAACAAGGTAAGATTGAAAATATGAATTAAAAATATCGCAAAAGAAATATCCCAAATCCTCTAATATTTCAGTGAAAAGCTGTTAAACGAATCCTATTAAGTATTGTTAATTACATCTCTTTGATTCATCTAAAAGTATCGCCGTATAACCCTCCACTGACCCACCACTCATTCGTTTGTTGGTAAACTACCATAGTTACAAGAAAGTGGGGGAGCAAAATGGAAGAAAATGAGAGACAAGAACCATCGGTAGGTTGGCGTAAAAAAACCATTCTATTTATTTTTAGCCAAGCGATTACTTTGTTCGGCTCGTCAATCGTGCAGATGGCGATTATTTGGCAGGTAGCTTTAGAAACTTCATCAGGATTATGGGTAACTCTTCTCACACTTAGTTCAACAATTCCACAAACGATTCTTTCCTTTTTTGGAGGCGTGTGGGCGGATCGGTATCCACGGAAACGGCTGATCATTCTGGCAGATGCGGGAATCGCATTGGTCACGCTATTTTTAGCGGTGGTCTTTCTCTCTGGAGAGTCAATAAATGTTCTGCCGTTATTAATCGTAGTCTCGGCTATACGATCAATTGGATCGGGGATACAAACACCCGCAGTCAGTGCGGTTATCCCTCAAATTGTGCCAGAGGATCATTTGATTCGGTTTAACGGGATCAATGGCAGCATGATGGCGATTGTTCAATTTGCTTCGCCGGCAGCAGCGGGAGCGATTCTATCATTGGGGTCGTTTCATTGGGTATTATTAATCGATGTGGTCACAGCGATTATTGGTATCTCGATACTATCTTTCATACCAATGGTGAATAAAAGAAGGACTAAGAAAGCAGAATCTTCAACCTTTTTTGAAGATATGAGCGCTGGAATTAGTTATGCCATAGGAGAATCAAAGGTAAGGCGATTGCTAATCACCTATGGGACGTTTATTTTTCTAAGTGTGCCATCAAGCTTCTTAACGGTATTAATGATTGAAAGAACGTTTGGTAACAATTATCTGTATTTGACAGTGAATGAAATGGCTGGCTTTGCCGGAATGGTCTTAGGAGGGATTTTTTTAGGCGCTTGGGGCGGTTTTGAGGAAAGATGGAAAACCTTTATTTTTGGCTTATTTTGCTTTGGTTTGTTCTCCTTCGCTCTTGGATTTACCTATTCTTTCTGGCTTTTTGCCTCCTTGATGTTTTTGATGAGCTTTTTCATCCCCGTTGTACAATCATCCACGACAACGATGCTTCAGCAGCAAGTTCCAGAGGAAAAGCAGGGTCGTATTTTTGGCCTTTTGGGGGCGATATACAATAGTTTTATGCCGCTTGGAACTGCTCTATTTGGACCGTTGGCAGATATCGTGAAGATTCAATGGCTGGTGATTATCTGTGGGGGACTTCTTATGGGATTAACCTTACTTGGTTCTTTTCTAAAGAATAAAGCTTGGTGATTTTTCAAATTTTAAATATAGTCTGTAAGCAGTCAAGAGATAGCTTCACTTTAAACTGAAAAAGGCTATTGACACCTTTCTATCAGGAAAGGTGTCTTTTTTCTCTCTTTAACTTTAAAAAAGATAGAATGCTAGCAAGAGTTTCATGTATTATTGAGATAAGCGGCAAAATTGATTGAATGAATCGAAAGCGCTTTTAATTAGTGGAATAGTAATATGACTTTATTTTGTGAAACTTGGAGGAGAATAGTTATGCGCTTGATTGAACCATGGGAGAATATCAGAATCAATGTGCTGTCAGAAAATCGGGTCATGCAGCATTTTGATGAGAACATTCATTTCATTTATGTATTAGCTGGGGAGGTAACCGTCGAAAAAGAAGACACGATTGTTTCGCTGCAAAAAAACGATTTTTATATTTTATCAAAGTCTTTAGTACATACTGTTTATGGGGAAAACGCTCGAGCTTTTGAAATCGTTTTAACTTATACCTTCGAAGATCAAGAAGGACGGGCGTTTGAAGGGAATTCTGTCACACAAGGCAAAAGTTCGGATCAAAAAATAGTTCAGTCTATTGAGCGTTTATTGAAGCTGTATATTTTGCAAGAGAAGCATTCTGTTTCTGAAGTTTTTGAAGAGTATTTTCGCATGATTCATTTACTAGAGAAGGAATACACCGTGTTCTCTAGTCTAGATGAAGACCGAAGTATGAAGCAAAAGGTTTATGAGCTGAAATTTTTCATTGATAACAACTTCGACAAGGATATTCGTTTGGCTGATATTGCGAATAAATTATATGTTTCTGATCAGTATCTATCCAGAAGCTTTTCTAGTGAGATTGGCATGCCAATGAATGAATATTTGATTCGCAAACGCTTGGAAAAGGTACGAAAGGAGTTATTGGAAACGGAAAAAACCGTGACGAATATTGCCTTTTCTGCTGGGTTTTCAAACATTAATTCCTTTAATCGCTTATTCAAAAAGTATCAAGGTTTGACCCCCAGTGAGTTTCGCAAGGAAATAAAAGACACGGTAAAAGTTGAAACGAAGCAGCACGATTTAGCGGAGGAAGACATTCAGAATTTAGAGGTGTATTTCAAAGAAAAGGATGCGAAAATTGACGACGAAACACTCTTAGTGGATATGCAGGAATACTCACGGCAAAATTTTCAAAAAAACATGATTAATTTAGGGTACGCTGGAGATCTTACTCATGCCTCATTTGTAGAACAAATCCATTATCTACAAGAGAATAGTCCCTTTTTATATGGAAGGATCTGGGGATTGTTAAGTGAAGAAATTTTGGAGCAGGTGGGAGACGCTTATGATTTCTCAGCGGTGGATGAAATTCTTCAGGTTATGATTAAAGCGGGGATTAGGCCATTTTTAGAACTGGGGTTCAAAGGAAAATTGATTCATGAATCCCATACACAAATTATAAAAAGTCATTTATTTACGAGGAAATCGTATGAGTTGTCTCATTTGCTACAGCGATTCCAAGCTTTTTTTCATCACTGTGTGGATAAATTTGGTTTGGAAGAGGTATCGACGTGGATTATCGAAATATGGAAGCCTAACCCTCTGGTTTTAAAAACGATTGGCAGCGAAGAACTAACAAGAATAGATGATAATGGTGTCCAGTTAAATCTAGCCAACGAAAAAAATTATATCTATGTCTTTTCAAAAATCCAACAAGTCATTCGTCAAATTGTTCCTGGGATTCAAATTGGTGGCTGCGGTTTGAGCTTAGACATTGAAGACCGCGACCTAAGCTCTTTTCTGACGCAATGGGTCAAAGGAACTGCAGCACCAGATTTTATCAGCTTGTCGATTTATCCGATGGATGCTGTGAAGCAGCAGGTGCACCAGCACAAAAATCATCATGAACCTATTTCTCCAGATTCCAATTATATGCTCCATCAAATGAAGCAGTTCAAGGAGTTGCTCACAGACATTGGTTACGAGGGGAGAACCTACATTACAGAATTCAATGTTACGATTTTAAGTCGGGATATTATCAATGATACGGCCTTTAAAGGTAGCTATATTCTAAAAAATGTTCTCGCAGTAGTGCCTTATTGCGATTTGATTGGTTATTGGCAGCTGACGGATCTATCTGTGACTACCTTTGATACAGCAAATAAGGAGATATTCGGCGGTTCTGGATTGATCTCAAAAAGCGGGGTCCCTAAAATCGGCTACTATGCCTATCGCTTTTTAGGTAAGTTAAGTGATGAAGTTGTCTATCAATCAGAGGAGCTGCTGATTACAAAGGACGATCCAAACCGTATTCAGCTATTGTGTTTTTCCTATAGTCACTTAAATTCTACGTATTATTATGATTTTAATAGTGTTTTTACACGTAGAAATGCAGAAGCTTTATTTACTTCAGCTAGTGTACAAAAGAAACAGATTGTATTGATGAACTTGAAGGAAGAGGAGAGCCTTTATCGATTGAAGTGTTACCGAATCGGTCCGAAATCAGGGAATATTTTAGAAGAAATGAATCAATTGAGTCATTCGGATCGACTGGATGAAGAATTGATCGCCTATTTGAAGCATCGCTGCCAACCGCAAATTGAGGTTAAGGAAGCTGTTTCTAGGAATCGTCAATTAAAAATTGAATTGGAACTATCACCCCAAGATATTCAATTAATTGAAGTTCAAAAAGTTTCTCGTTAAACAAGATTGTATAATACAATCTTGTTTTTTTGTGTCTACGTTGCCTATCATCCTTTGAAAGTATCAACAGAATGTTTAGAAAGTGCAGAGTATTCTTTTATGGAGGACGCTAAAATAGAATCTGTAAACGTTTACAAAAACTAATTATTCTGGGAGGTACACATGGAAAAGGAAGTTTTTGATAATGGAATGAAGGTTGAAAAGAAGAAATTAACGAAGTTTTCTATGATCGCCTATGGCTTGGGTGATTTAGCGAGTCAGTTTGTATGGACATTCGTCGGCACTTATTTAACTGTTTTCTATACTGATATCGTGGGTTTAGCGCCAGTCGCGGTTTCTATGATCATGTTGGTGGCACGTTTGTGGGATGGGATCAATGATCCGATGATGGGAATGATCGCTGAACGGACGAGAAGTAAATTTGGACGTTTCCGTCCTTATATTGCCTTTGGATCCCCTTTTCTAGCGTTGTTTTCAGTTCTAACATTTACCGGTCCATTTGGAAATGGGACAGCGGGTGTTATCTGGGCAGCAATCATTTATATCGTTGCGGGAATGATTTATACATTGGTTAATATTCCATATGGTGCCTTGGCTGCAGTAATGAGTGAGGATGCAAATGAACGAAATCAATTGAATGCTTGGCGTTCTGTTGGAATGAATGTTGGAATGATTATTGTAAACTCAATGTCCTCATTTATTATGTTGGCGTTTTCTGACGGTTCTCAAGTAGCCACAGGGCGAGGCTACTTCATGACCGCTTTGATTTATGCGGTGATCTCAATTCCATTGTTTTTTGCGGTTTTTGTGACCTCTAGAGAAGTCGTTCAACCGATGAAAAATGAGAACAAAGTTCCATTACGTACGACGCTAAAAAATGTCATCGGAAACAAGTATTTGATGATCGTCTTTTTAATTATGATACTTCAAATGACTGCATTTATGGGCAGAATTGCCGTAACAACTTTTTATGTCATTTATTGTTTAGGGGCTTTTACCTTAATCGCTTTGCTTATGACAATTCCTTCGATTGGTGGAGCCGTTTGTTCTTTAGCCGTTGTTCCACTGGTTAAACGTTTTGGCAAACGAAATGTGCTTATGATTTCTTTGATCCTTCAAGGGATCGGATTGTTGGTGGTTTATTTCGCAGATTTTGATAACTTGCCGATGATTATTGCGGGGCATGTCATCTTTGGACTGTTTAATATGGGCTTTCCAATTTCGCTCTCTTTAGTAGCAGACTCTGTTGATTATCAAGAGTTGAAATCTGGGGTTCGAACAGATGGCACAGCTTATGCGACGTATGGCTTGGCAACTAAAATCGGAAATGCTCTCGGCGCATCAGTGGGAATTATGCTGCTTCATTCTTTTGGCTACAAAGCAAACATGGAGCAATCATTGGCGACGAAAAACGGAATCAATCTAGTCGTTAATTTAATTCCGGCAATCTTATTCTTTGTATCGGCGCTTGCTTGTTTATTATGGAACTTAAGTGACAAGGATACGGATGATATTCGGAAACAATTAGATGAAAAACGTGAAAAAGAAAATGATTGAACATAAATGTGTGGTATTCAATTGCACATCAATAAAGAAAAGAAGAATAAATGCAAAAAGAGTTGATCTTTTTTGGGAGAATTAAAGAGTAAGAAAAAGCGTTTTTAAGTAAACTAATCAATGTAAGCGATACCTAAACGAAAAAGTTGACCAGCTTAAGAAATTTGTCGGCTTATAAGGAGGAAGAAAATTGAAAAAATTAAAATTCGGTATTATCGGATGTGGTGGAATTGCTAATCAAAAACATTTTCCAGCATTGGCAAAACTAAGTGAACAAGTGGAGCTAGTTGCTTTTTGTGACACGGTACTAGAGCGTGCAGAAAGTGCAGCAGCAGAATACGGCGTCCAAAATGCGTTAGTGACAGAAGACTATAAGGAAGTCGTGAAACAGGAAGATATTGATGTTATTCATGTATTGACACCAAATGTCTCACATTCATTTATTACTGTGGCTGCATTGGAAAGCGGAAAACACGTCATGTGTGAAAAACCAATGGCGATTAACTATGAGGAAGCAAAAAAAATGTTGGATGCCGCAGAACGTACAGGGAAGAAGCTGACGATCGGTTATCAAAATCGCTTCCGTGCGGATTCATTAGCAACCTACGATGCCTGCAGCAAAGGAGAATTGGGAGATATATACTTTGCGAAAGCACATGCTGTTCGTAGAAAAGGAGTCCCTACTTGGGGCGTATTCCCAGATAAAGAGAAGCAAGGTGGAGGCCCGTTAATTGATATCGGGACTCATGCATTGGATCTAACACTTTGGTATATGAATAACTACAAACCAAAAATGGTCTTAGGTTCTACTTATCAGAAATTGAAGGACAACCCTATGGCAAATATGTTTGGTCCATGGGATCCAGAAACATTTGAAACAGAAGATTCAGCATTTGGGCTAATCAAAATGGAAAATGGCGCAACAATCTTCTTAGAAGCAGCTTGGGCATTAAACATGATCAATCCGAAGGAAGCACAGGTGACCTTATGCGGAACAGAAGGCGGTGCGGAAATGTTTGGAAAAGCCTTCTTAGATCAAGGGTATGTGGTCTTCAACAAAGCTGATCATAACCAATTGGAGCAGACGGAGCCTTCTGATGCTGGCGGGGTCTTCGGCTTTGAGGGAAGTAGTTTGGAACAAAAGGACGCAGAGGCGAAACAATGGGTCGAAGCAATTCTTAACGATACAGAACCAGTCGTAAAACCTGAACAAGCAATTGTGGTAACACAAATTTTAGAAGCAATCTACAAATCGGCCGAAACAGGTAAAGTCGTAGAATTGTAATTTTAGGTGATGGACGAGTGTCAAACGAATTTGCGCTCGTCCAAGCCGTTAGTTCAATTATTAGGAGGAAAACGAATGTCTAGAATCAAGACAGCAGTAAGTTTATATAGTTTACAAGATGAGTATTTGAACCATCGGATGAATTTGGCTGATATGATGAACTTTTTGAAGGAGCATCATGTCGAAGGGGTAGAACTTTTACCAGATCAAATGATCAAAAATGCGCCCCATCCAGCAGAAGAGGATGTTGCTCATTGGCATCAGCTTCTAGAAGAGACAGGGATCAAGCCAGTGATTGCAGATGTTTTTCTGAATACAAATCTGTACAACAATCGTCAGTTAACGAAGCGAGAATGTATTGATTTATTAATAGAAGAAATCAAGCAAGCCAATCGCTTAGGAATCAAATTAATTCGTCTAGTCTCTATGGTCCCTTACTGGGTATGTGAACCGTTACTGCCCTATTGTGAGAAATATGATGTGACAATTGCTTTAGAGATCCATGCAGGGATGGCTTTTGACGAACCCGAAACACTACATTTTATCGAAGAAATGAAACGATTGGATTCTCCTTATGTTGGTTTGGTAATCGATACAGGAATCTTCTGCAAAAAATTTCCACGAGTAGTCGTGAATTATGAAATCAATAATGGTGCTAGCCCTGAAATGTTTGCCTACTTAGATCGTTTATTCGAAAAAGGAACGGATCTTCACCGTGTAGTAAAAGAAAACAACGGAGAATATCCAGAGGACTTCAAGCAAGTCATTAAAACCAAAGAAGATCAAATGTTTGCGCCTCTATGCGATGGCTACGAAAATTATCCATTCTCAGTGATGGATGAATATATACCATACATCAAGCATTTTCATATTAAAATGTTCGAGATGACACCAGAAGGCCCTGAATATTCTATGGATTACAAGGGACTCTTGGAATACTTGCATGAAAAGAACTATGACGGGTACGTGGCAACGGAATATGAAGGGAATCGCTTCACATTGCCTGGAAAACCGATGCAGGAAAAAGAACAAGTTGCGGCAAATCAAAAATATTTGCAGGCTTGTCTGAAAGAGATTCAGGGATAGGAGGAAGAAGCAAATGTTTGACAATAATGTTTTTAAAAAAGATACCTGTAAGAATTTCGAAGAAAACGGTGAAGTGATCGGTTATGAATTACAAACCTTAATCACCTATTATCGCGGAGTCCCATTATCAATGGTGGAGTTTATCAAAGTAGCAATAGACGAGGAAGAAGCCGCTCCTGATACGATCCAAATTTCTATTGACAGAGAAGATTGGTTTTACCTATCGGAAGCGGCTACAGTTACCACATATAAATGGGAGTATGGAGAACCCTTGTACATCCGTGTTTTAAAGCCTGGGGGATTAGTCAAAGGAGACCATCAAGTCAAATTAACAGTTGCGACTAGAACCGCTTATATTCCTGTCCCATTGGTGGGGGTGAAGGAACGAACGGTCACGATTTAGGAGAGTAAGGAGGAGGAAGTATGCTGAATTTTGGCATCATTGGATATGGTTTCATGGGACAAACCCATGGGGAAACGATCAAAAAATTAGACTATGCAACATTACTCGCAGTATGCGACATCAATAAGGATCAGCTTAAGGATGTTTCAGAAGACGTAAAAACATTTTTAAGAGCCGATGAACTTCTAGCAGTAAAGGAAATTGATACGGTGATTATTGCTGTTCCGAATCATTTGCATTTGGAAATGGTAAAAAAAGCCGCTGCAGCAAAAAAAGATATCATCTTAGAAAAACCAGCTGCCATGAATAGAACAGAATTTCAAGAAATGATGGCAGTCACAGAAGCGGCGGGAGTTCGTTTCACGATTCATCATCAACGTCGCTGGGACAAGGATTATCGTTTAATAAAAGAAGTTGTTGACAGTCACACGCTGGGGGATATCTTTACTATTAAAAATAGTCTTTATGGCTTTAATGGAAATATGCATGATTGGCATGTTTATCCTGAATTTGGCGGAGGGATGCTTTACGATTGGGGCGTTCATCTATTGGATCAAATGCTTTGGATGATCCCTGGTAAGTTGAAGACAGTCTATGCCGATGTGCGTAACGTCATTAATGAAAATGTTGACGACTATTTTAACATACAGATGTATTTTGATAGTGGAATTACCGGACAGGTTGAATTAGGAACCTATTTCTTGAAGGATGAAGCTTCTTGGTTTGAACGCCATTGGTTTGCAGGTGGAAATAAAGGAAGTGCCTATGTAGATGGCTTCAACCCTCAAGGAAAAATCGTACGAACTAGTGAATTATTAACGAATGTTCCTGGAAAAATCACCATGACAGCCGCTGGACCGACACGTTCCTTTGGTCCCCCGCCAGAAGGCCGTCTAGTGACAGAAGAATTACCAGAAGTTCATGTAAATCATCAAATGTTCTTTGATCATTATCATGAGTATATAGCAGGTAAAGAAGACCTGAAGGTAAAACCAGAAGAAATTTTACGCTTAATGAAACTAGTGGATGCCATTAGAGTATCCGCAAGAGAACATCGATCGGTAGATTTTGAATAGAGAGAAGGGAAAAACATGCAATTAGGATTAGTTTCAGCAATTTTAGATCAAAGTGACTTTTATGAAATGATCGATATTGTTGCTGAAAATGGACTAGAATGTGTTGAGGTTGCTTGCTGGCCAGCTGGAAAAGCCGAACGGCGTTATGCAGGAGTTTCACATATTGATACAGAAAATTTAACAAAAGACCAAGCAGAAAAATACAACGCTTATGCCAAAGAAAAGAAGGTTGCGATCTCAGCCTTGGCCTATTATCCCAATCCTTTAGACGAGGATCTAGCGAAACGGCAGCAAGTGATCGATCATTTATATTCAGTGATTGATGCGGCCAAAATGATGGATATTCATTTAGTGACGACGTTTATTGGTCGGATGCCAACAAAGACTATTTCCGAAAATTTAAAGGAAATGGAGAAAGTCTGGAAACCAATTATTGCTTATGCGGAAGAACAGCAGGTAAAAATTGCTATCGAGAACTGTCCAATGCTGTTTACCGAAGATGAATGGCCCGGCGGACAAAATCTGATGACCACGCCAGACTTATTCAGAAAAATCTTTGCTATTTTGGATAGTGAGTATATCGGGTTAAATTTTGATCCTTCTCATTTTGTATGGCAGCAGATGGATTACTTAGCTCCATTGTATGAGTTTAAGGATAAATTGTTCCATATTCACTACAAAGATATCAAGCTATATTGGAAAAAATTACAGGAAGTCGGTGTAATGGCGACACCGTTAGAATATATGTCACCTAAGCTTCCTGGCTTGGGCGATGTGGATTGGGGCAACTATGTCTCAGCATTAACGGATGTTGGCTATAATGGCTATACCTGTATTGAAGTAGAAGACCGGGCTTATGAAACGGATTACGAGGATGTTAAGCGCTCAATCAAACAAAGCACGCATTATTTGCGAAACTTTGTTTAATGGTGACGCCTTTGGATAATCAAGAAAAAAGAATCATTGGTATAGACATTGGTGGAACATTTATCAAATTTGCGTTAATGAACTCGTTGGGCGTAATTGATAGAAAATGGTCGATTCCGACGAATATCTCTGAAAAGGGGCGGTTCATCCCAGAGGAAATTTGCTTTTCCATTCGTAAGACGTTAGGCGAGGACTCACTAAAAATAGTCACTGGGATAGGTATCGGTGTGCCAGGTCCTATTTCTCCAGACGGCAAGACCGTCGTTCAAGCTGTCAATCTTGATTGGAAAGACCTGCCATTGAGAGAAATGCTCGAAAACGATTTAGGAATCGGAGTGTGTTTATTAAATGATGCCAACGCGGCTGCTTTAGGGGAAATGTGGCAAGGGGCTGCTAAAGGCAAACAAGACCTTCTATTTGTAACACTGGGTACTGGTGTCGGTGGCGGTATCGTGATAAATGGTCAAGTCTTGAATGGTTGTCACTCCGCTGGTGGAGAGATTGGTCATATTCCTGTTCGTTCGGATGAAGACAGGTTGTGCGGGTGCGGCGGCAGAAACTGTTTAGAAACCTTTGCTTCAGCGAATGGCTTAGCGTTATCAATGAGAAAGAAGCTTGAGACAGTAGGAGAACAATGGTCGGAAATGACACCACCAATCGTCTTTGAAAAGGCAGCGCAAAATAATGAGTACGCGATACAGGTGCTGGATGAGTTTACAGATGTATTAGGCCAGGCTTTAGCAGGTATTATGAATACGATTGATGTGGAAGAAGTTGTTATCGGCGGCGGTTTGTCAGAGGCAGGCGATGCGTTGCTGATTCCGCTGAAGAAAAAAATGGACCAGTGCGTTTTTCCGCAAATCAAAAATCATTTTTCCGTTAAAAAAGCTTCTTTAGGAAATGAAGCGGGAATATTTGGAGCGGTCTATGCTTATTTGAATGCGAATAAATGAAGGTCATCTATTTATTTCGATTGATGAGAAAAGATTTTTAACTTCGCTTTGGAAATTTCACATACTTATATTGAAAAATGCTCTAGCCTTTTTTAGGCTAGAGCATTTTTCAATTATTTCGTTACTGTTTCCCAAAAGCGGTTCAAAGTATCCAGTTGCGTTAGCTGGCGGTTACATTGATCGCTATTGGTGCAAATATAGTTGCCCTTTTTCGTATAGGTTCCGTCACCAGAAGATTTAGTCGTTGCTAAAAAGAAGGCAACAGTACTGATTTGATTACAGATGGCGCAATGTCCTTTTTGGACATCGGTACTGAAGCTTCCATAAACACCAGTGAACCGCCCATCAATTTTTCGAAGCAAATATTTGCGATTTGTCCCACTATCATTCCAGCCTAAATAGCTTAACTCACGAAAATCTAAACTATCCAATTCTGGATACTGCATCTTTTTAACCTTTCGAAAGCTCTTCTCGATTTGTTTCGTAGAGGGGGCTTCCATTGGAATTACAAAAGCTTTCATTTCTTCAAAAAGCTTTTCGAATTTTTCACGGGTAAGGCTGGTATCAAGAAATTTGTCCCAATAGGCTTCCAGCATAGTACTGCGGCTGAAGAATTCTTCCGTTTTTCCTTTGATTAATGTTTGCAGAGTCACGATAGTCTGTTTATCGTTCACTGAGTGATAGGCGCTGACAAGTTCGCTGATCTGTTGTTTGCAATACCAATATTCGTTTGGTTGTAATAGTAAGTTTTCTGTATTCATGATTTTCCTCGTTTCTTTTCTCTGAGGAAAATAGTTTTCCTTCAAAGAACTAATAATTAATGGCACATTATTAATTTCTTTGAACGTACGATACAAGATGATTTTATCATCAGGATCTCCTCCTTGTGTTGCATGATTCATACCTACGTTAGAATATAGCATTCCTTTCAATTCTACAAGTCTTTTCTATTTATTGCGGGTAAATTTAAGGACTAATTAGTTGCCAAAGTAAACCATTAGTTTTATACTTGTATTAGTTGATTTAGTAAACTATTAAATGAGAGGATGTGATGAGTCTGGATACTCGTGATATTAGACGGTTTAATCGCTATTATACGCGGATATTGGGCGTCTTCGATCAAAAGGTGTTTAATCTGGATTATTCAATGATTGAGATGCGGATTTTGGGAGAAATCGGACGTCACCCTAGTATTACCGCCAATGAACTGACAAAATGGTTAAACATTAAAAAAAGCTATTTAAGTCGCAAGTTAAGTAAATTGGAGCGGGAAGCGTATATTTTTAAGGAAAAAGATCCTGAAGACAGCCGGAGCTTACAGCTTTATCTCACTGATAAAGGGAAAGAATTAAACAGCTATGTGGAAGAGGAGTCAGACAAGAAGGTGTTAGCGTTACTGGAGCCTTTAGATCAAGAAAGTTATCAAGAGCTGGTGGCTGCGATGAATACGATCGAAAAAATATTATATAGGGTTGTCCCAAATGATTTAGAGTAGTTGCAATCATTTATTTAAAGGAGAGGATTTCAATGTCAGAAGTCACCATCATACCATTTGAAGAAAAGTATACCCACGAAGTAGTTGATTTGATTCTTCCAATTCAGCGAGATGAATTCAATATCGATATCAGCATTGAAGATCAGCCCGATCTTTTGAGAATCAAGGAAGAATACATCGATACTGGCGGAAATTTTTGGGTCGCGCTTTCTGAAGGCAAAGTAATTGGAACCATTGCCTTAGTGAAGCTGGAGAATCATTATGGCGCCATTAAAAAAATGTTTGCGGCGAAGTCCTTTCGCGGCGAAAAGCAAGTTGGCAAAAAATTACTGGAAACGTTGGTTACTTATTGCAAAGATCAAGGCTATGAACGCTTGTATCTAGGAACGGTAGAGGTATTGAAGGCAGCGCAAAGATTTTATCAAAAACATCATTTTGAGCGCATTGATAAGTCAGCTATGCCAAAGGATTATCACTTGATGGATGTAGATACTGAGTTCTTTATGCGAGATTTAACGAAGGAATAAACTTAAACCCACCTAACTCAAATGATTGAGTCAGGTGGGTTATTGTTGAAGCAAAAAAACCATAAATAAAAACGCTTCTTCATGTTGAAGTCAATCTGTTAAAGAGGCTATCGCAGCAATCAACAAACTGATAAACTAATAAATAAAGTATAGAAGTTTAGGAGGAAGGATAATGAGTCTACTCGGGTCACCGATTACTATTGGCCAAGTGAAATTGCCTAATCGTCTAGTATTGCCGCCGATGGCTACGGCAAAATCTCAAGATAACGGAGAAGTAACAGAAGCCCTTTGTGAATATTATAGAGAAAAATCCACTGGCGGCTATATTGGATTGATCATTACGGAGCATAGCTTTGTCAGTCCAGAAGGGCGGGCAAGCAGTGGACAGCTATCTATCGCGAAAGATGAGGATATTATAGGACTAAAGAAGCTAGTAAAGACGATCCATCACAGTGGAACCAAAGTATTCGCACAGCTCGCACATGCTGGTGGACTGGCAAAGCAACCACTCACAGGTCTTGAACCCAAAGGCCCAAGTTCCATTGTGCTACCTAAAACTGCTCGAAGCACAGCTATTCCGCAGGAAATGACTTATGAAGAAATACAAAAAGTCATTACTGACTTTGTGTCGGCAGCACTAAGAGCAAAAAAAGCCGGTTTCGATGGTGTCGAACTGCATTCCGCTCATGGGTATTTGCTAAACCAGTTCTATTCTCCATTAACGAATAAACGAAAAGATGTTTATCGTGGAGAAGATGTTGAGGGGCGAATTCGACTTCATTTAGAGATCATTCAAGCAGTTCGTGAAGCTGTCGGATTGGATTATCCGATTGCGATTCGCTTAGGCGCAAGTGACCACATGGCTGGCGGCACGACGATTGAGGATAGTATCATCGCCGCAAAAGAATTTGAAAAAGCGGGGATTTGTTTACTGGATGTTTCAGGCGGCTTTAGCTTTTATACAAATCCTATTTCGAAAGAACAGGGCTATTTTAGCGAGTTGACAGAAGCGCTAAAAAGAGAAATTGATATTCCGGTTTTATTAACTGGCGGGATTGTTGATGCTTCGGTTGCTGAAAACTTACTGCTTGAAGAGAAAGCGGATATGATTGGTGTGGGTCGTGCTATACTGAAGGATTCAGATTGGGCGAAGCGAGCCATCCTGTCTCTACAAGAATAGAGAAAATTTAATTCAAAACCACCTGTAATTCATTTTAATTGAAAAAGCCTTGTTAGAGACCAATTTGGTTTTGACAAGGCCTTTTTGTATGAAGAAATCAAACCTACCCCAAGGAAGGATTTTTTTAATGTCACTTTCTTTTAATTTTTTGGATTCATATTGACAAGAAGAAGTTAAGTCAGTAATCTATTCACTATAGTGGATTTAATCCGAGATAGTAATATGGAGGTTTCTATGATTTCAGCGAATGAAATGATTAGCCGCAATATTAAGCGGATTCGTCAAGAACGAAATCTGACATTAGATGATCTTGCACATTTGTCTAATGTAAGTAAAAGTATGCTTAGTGAGATCGAACGCTGTTCAAAAAGTCCAACGATTTCGATGCTAGAGAAAATTTGTGTGGGTATCAATGTTCCTCTCGCGCAGTTGACTTATATGGAAACACCAGAGGTTTCCGTCATCAAAAAAGGCTCATCGAAGCATTATTCGACGTCGAAAGGGTTTGATACTTACACGTTATTTGAGTTTGATCCAGATAAACGTTTTGAAATTTTACGGCACGTCATAGCGCCGCATTCAGAGCGCCTATCAGAATACCATGAGGCAGGGATCAGAGAATATATTATTTGTACGCAAGGCAAGCTAGATATTCAAGTTGGTGAAAAGAGCTTTATTCTAGAAGAAGGTGAAGCTATCCAGTTTTTAGCGAATTGCAACCATAAATATGCGAATACAACAGGTGAAGAAGCACGAATATTGATGTTACTGTTTAGGGAGTAGAAAGAAGGGGTTAAATGAAAGGGTATAGTGTTCGACTGGTAAAGCTGATCTTCGGGTTGTTTCTATTTGCGTTGGGATCTTTTTTGACGATTCAGGCGAATATCGGATTGGCATCGTGGGAAGCGTTTAGTATGGGCATTGCAAATTTAACGAATCAAACCTATGGCAACATCTTGATTATCAGTGGATTCGTCATTTTAATTATTGATGTTCTCTTGAAGGAAAAAATTGGATTCGGAACAATTTTAAATACGATTTTGATCGGAACCTTTGTTGATCTGATTCAAGGGATGGATGTTATTCCACAAATGAACAGTTTTATTTCTGGTGTATTGATGCTTTTGTTAGGGCAGGTATCTATCTGTGTAGGTAGTTATTTTTATATAGGAGCTTCTCTCGGTTGCGGACCTCGTGATGCACTAATGGTTGCTCTTGGTAAGCGGCTGCCCAATGTTCCAATAGGAATTATTCGTGGATTAATTGAAGGAACAGTTCTATTGATAGGGTGGCTGTTGGGAGCAAAAGTAGGAATTGGAACAGTGATATCCGTCTTTGGCATCAGTTTTATCCTAGAATGGACTTTCAAGATTTTACATTTTGATGTAACCAATATAGAGCATGAGAGTGTGATAGATACAGTGAAGATTCGATGAAATAATTCTCTAAGCCTTTTAAAAAATCAGAGAAATTGCGTACTCAACAGTTTTTGTTGGGTATTTTTTTCGTTTTTTTTACAGAGCTAATAGTTGTGCGTTATTTTATTGGATTGAGAATTCGAGTCGAATTTTCTCTTCAATTTTATTTTTATGAATAAAATTGATAAAGAGTACTTTTTCATCATTCCTTCGATTTATTTTCCGAAATAATAAAACATTGTAAGCAGATTATTGTGAATATAAAAAAAAGTGAGCTATGCTTATTAATGAACAAGAGTTATGAAATAGCACAATGTTTACCGTGAAAACGGAGAAAGTTATTTTATGATGCTAGAAAATTTTACTAGGAGGATTTTATTATGGTAGAAAATTATGAAAACAAAAATGTTAATGGACAAGCAGTAGCTGAATCTGCTCGTACGAATCAATCGAATGTACAAACCGATCAAGAAGTGAAAGGAGATCTTGTTTACGACGATAAAGTGATTCAAAAAATCATCGGTATTGCGATTGAACAAATTGATGGATTACTTACGGTCGACGGAGGGTTCTTCTCGAATGCTGCAGAAAAATTAGTCAACACGGATAACGTAACTGCTGGGATCGATACCGAAGTTGGGAAAGAACAAGTTGCGGTTGATATGGATGTTGTCATTGAATATGGACAAGATATTACAAAAGTTGCTTCTGAAATTAGAAAAGTCATTCGTGATGAAGTAGCGAAAATGACGCATTTAGATGTCATTGAAGTGAACCTTCACGTCGTAGATATTAAGACAAAAGAAGAATTTGAACAAGATAGTGAAACGGTTCAAGATAAAGTAACAAGTGCTGCGAAAACAACTGGCGAATTTGCTTCAAAGCAATCAGATAAAGCAAAAGATGCAGTCAATCGAGGCACAGACAAAGTTCAAGAAAAAATCGAAGAAAATCAAGATTCTCGAGTAAAATAGTTCTACAATAGGAGGAATAAGTTATGGGTTTATTATGGTCATTAATTATTGGTGCAGTTATCGGGGCAATCGCTGGAGCGATTACCGGTAAAGGAAACAGCATGGGATGGATTGCTAATATCGTTGCTGGTCTAGTCGGATCAGCATTAGGACAAGCATTATTAGGTTCGTGGGGACCGTCATTGGCTGGAATGGCGTTAGTACCATCAATCATTGGAGCGATCATCTTGGTACTAATTGTCTCTTTCTTCTTAGGAAGATCAAAATAGGAGTAGGCGATGCTAGTAATTGTGGATATGCAAAATCGAATTTTGGATACTGATGATGAAAATTATGTGCCTGGTGCCGATAAGATTATTCCCAAAATACTGCAACGATTAACAAAAGCACGGAAATCTGGTGAGATGGTTCTTTTTACGAGAGATATTCCCATCGAGCATAAGAATGAATCCGAAGAACGGATCGAATTACAGATAGTGGATGAATTAGCTCCACTGCCTGAAGAGTATGTTTTCAAAAAGAACTATTATGCACTTCCGCCGGAGAAACTGCTCGATGTTCGTGCATTAACTGAGAAACGTAAACAAGAGAAAAGCCGAATAGAAGTGGTTGGTGTTGAGCTGAGCATTTGCGTATTAGCAAACACTTTGGCTTTACAGGGCGCTCTCCCAGAAGGTGATTTTTATATTGATTCTGAGCTTGTTGCTGGGAACAAGCTAAATGAGACAGCCTTACAGCTGTTAGAGCAATTCAATGTGGAAATCGAATAGTTGAAAGAGTTCTAGCCTTTTAAACGAGGCTAGAGCTTTTTTTGATAGGAAATATTTTTTTCGTTTATTTTTTCTATTAATTTATATTTTTTTACTTTTAGAAGGTCTCTAGGCAGAGAACAACGATTACTTTATACTAAGATTAAAAGTTATAAATAGTACGACTATTTGTTCCAAAGATAAGTGAAAGCGGTTAACTTATTCGGGCATCTAGCCGATTCAAAAATAAAAAAATCAGGGAGAAAAAAGGGTGAAAATAAAATATTTAAAGCGAACGCAATTTTTTGGTGATTATCAAGCCTGCCGTGTCATTTGGATCACTACCTTAAAGGGTGAATTGTTAGTTAAATTTACAATCACCGATGGTGAAGGAAAACACTTATATACAATAATGGAACCACCGGAAAGCGATACTTTTGATCTATCTAACAACGTCTTATCTTTGGAACAGCTGGAGGAAATAAGAGATCTTTTAAAAGCCAATAATCCAGATATTGAGTGGGATATAACGGATGAGGAAGAGGTAATCTTTATGCTAGGGTTTTTCGGGGAATGTCTAGCGAGGCGCCATTGGCTAGCAAGAGATAGTAAAAAGGATGAAGATGTTATTGCGGATTATATCTTTGATGCCAGTGATAAAATAGTCAAAGGAGAGTGTTTTCAAACGGACTATTTTAAAAAAGAGGCAACAGAAGGTGAAATCATCGAAAACTATTTGCTTCCTAAACTATTAGCGCGAGAGGAAGTTGATACCATCGTACTGAACATTGCTAGAGCGGGTCAAGTCAATAGTTACTCAATTGTGATTCAAGAAAACGAATAGTTATTATCAGCAGATACATCAAGAGGTATCTGCTTTTTTTATCGAAACAGTGAATAGAAAAAATTCGCTTGCCTTAAAGTGTACTTTAAGGTATATGCTCGTAGCATCTGGAAAGGTTAAGATAGAAGATAAAGATACTGTTCACAATCGAATAAAAGATTTACTAAGAACAAGTTTGTACACTTAGAAAAAAGGAGTGCTCATATGAAAACATTATACTTAATGCGGCATGGCGAAACACTATTCAATCAACAGAAAAAAATCCAAGGTTGGTGTGATTCACCTCTGACAAAACTTGGAAGAAAACAAGCAGCGATAGCAAAAGATTATTTTGTTAAAAATGAGATCAAACTGGATAGTGCTTATACTTCCTCCTCAGAAAGAGCCTGTGATACTTTAGAATTGGTCACAGATTTAAATTATTCACGAGTAAAAGGACTAAAAGAATGGAACTTCGGTGATCTAGAAGCGGAACATGAGTATTTAAATCCGCCGCTGCCTTATGGAGATTTTTTCAAGGCCTTTGGTGGAGAAGGAGAGCTTGAGTTTCGGGAACGAGTGGCACGGTCAATTCTTGAGCTAGTTCAAGCGGATACTGGTAAAAATATTTTGATGGTCTCCCATGGGGCTTCCTGTAGACAATTTATGCGAGCGTGGGAGCATACGAGTGCGGTTGAATTTCAGGGGCGAATAGCAAACTGCTGTATTTTGAAATTTGCTTTTGATGGGAACCAGTTCCAGCTTTTAGAAATTATCAACCACGATTTTTCAACTGTTCTATAAGCAAAAAGCGATGCCACTTTAACAAGTAGCATCGTTTTTTAATCTGTTTTCGACTGTTCCGATAGTATCCCGTTTTCAATCCATTTGTTCTTCTTTTTAAAATCAGCCAGATTTTGTTGGTATTCTTTTGCATATAAAAGCGAAAAAAGAGTATCTAAAATATACTCAAAAGCTGCCTGAGAAGAGAAGGTGCTCATTTTTACGAAGTCTTTTTCCTCCTGAGTGAATACAATAGTTTCTGTGGCAAGGGCAATTAAGTTTGATTGTCTATTGCCAGTTAATAATATAGAAGGAACATTTTCATTTAAAAAGTGTTTCATTATACGTTCATATTGCGGTATATTCCCACGATAAGTAATAAAGATAGCGCAGTCCTTGCTAGTAAGATTTACGGCATTCCAAGTTTCATCGGCATATTCTTCTGCGATAATCAGAAATTTGTTGATTTTTACTAATTTATTTTGAAAACTGCGAGCACGGATTTGTGAATCGCCTTGAGCAAACAAAAAAATCCGTTCCGCATTTGCTAGCAGATCAACTGAATGATCCAGCACCTCAGCATCCAATTGTGCATAAGTTCGCTGAACCGTGTTGATCGTTAAATCAGCGAGCTTCTTTGCAATGTCTTTGGTTGAGTCCTGTGGCAGAAAAGGAAAATTAGCATCTACCGGTTCAGAACGATAGAGGTCACTATGAGCAATCTCAGAAACTGCGATACGAAAATCTCGAAAACCGTCATAGCCCATTTTTTGAGCAAGCCGAATAACGGAAGAATGGGAGGTATACGTATCTTTAGCGAGATCTGCCACATTGATCGCCGGAATCGTTGCCAAGTTCTTTAAAATATAATCCGCAATTCGCTTCTCCGTATTGGTTAAATCCTGTTGCAGACGTAATTTATCAATTAAAAGCATGTCATCACCTTTTAGTTTGTATTTAAATAGAGGAAGTATCCTAACTATCATACCTTAATTTCACTATTTTCAGAAGGAGTGGTATTCGTGAAAATACTTTTTTGGTATAAATGTCCAAAAATTTCCTGGGTGTATTCGATAAATTGGAAAAAACGACCTATTTTGCTCAGAAATCTTCTCAACGATTCGAACTTCCCTATAATAGAGCTATTAAAAGAAACCTTGGAGGGATTTATACATGTTAACGATCGCATATATCGGTAATGGGAAGAGTACCAACCGTTACCACTTACCATTTTCAACGAAATTGAAGGACAAAATTAAGGTCAAAACGATTTATTCACCAAGTGGACGAATCACCTGGGAAAAAAATCCAGGCACAGTTTATACTTCAGATATTCATGATATTTATAATGACCCAGAAATTCAGTTAGTTGTTGTAACCACACCAAGTCCCTTACATTTTAAGTTAGGGAAAGAAGTGTTGGAGCATGGAAAAAATGTTTTGATCGAAAAGCCTTTTACAGAAACGTTAGCAGAGGCGCAGGAATTGTATCGTTTAGCAGATGAAAAAGGCTTATTTATTCAATGTTATCAGAATCGCCGCTATGATTCAGATTTCTTAACCGTTCAAAAAGTGATTGAGAGCGGTGTGCTCGGTGATTTATTGGAGGTAGAAATGCATTATGATTACTATCGTCCAGAGGTTCCTGAAAGTGTTGAGAAATTCTCAATTGGAACAAGTTACCTTTACGGTCATGCCTGCCATACATTGGATCAAGTCATTTCTTATTTCGGTCGTCCAGATGACGTTCATTATGAGGTACGTCAGCTTTTAGGTGATGATCGAATGAATGATTACTTTGATTTAGATCTCTTTTATGGTCGAATGAAGGTGTCGGTGAAATCTAGCTACTTCCGTTTAAAAGAACGACCAAGCTTTGTTGTGTATGGGAAGAAGGGCGTTTTTGTGAAGGCAACGAAGGACCGTCAAGAGGAACACTTAAAAATGTTCTACATGCCTGATAATAAGGATTTTGGGATTGATTTGCCTGAGCATTATGGTACGCTGACTTATATGGATGATGCTGGAGTTTACCATGAAGAGAAGGTCGTTTCAGAGGTTGGCGATTACAGTCGAGTCTATGAAGATATCTACGAAACACTGATTAACGGCAAACCAAAAGCCGTCAAGGATGAAGAAACACTGTTACAAATCGAAATGTTAGAAAAGGGTATTCAACAGGTGAAACACTAATTTAAAAGAAATGAGGGATACAGATGAAGTTAGCAATATTCGGTTCTGGAAAAATTGTTCAAGAATTTTTACCTATTACAAAGGACTTGCCTGAAATTGATGTCAAAGCAATTCTCGGTACCAAGAGAAGTCAAGAAAAAACAGAGAAGATTCAGGTAGAATATGGCATCGAAGCCTCTTATACGGATATCGATGAGTGCCTGAAAAGTGAGGCCTTCGATACGGTGTATGTCGCTGTACCGAACCATTTGCATTACGGCTTCGCGAAGAAAGCGTTGGAGGCTGGTAAACATGTGATTTGTGAGAAGCCCTTTACTTTGAAACATGAAGAGCTGCTGGATTTGGAGCAATTAGCGCTTAAAAAAGATTTGGTGCTGGTTGAGGCTATTACCAATCAATATTTGGTAAATTACCAAGGCATCAAAGAAGCCAGCCAAAAAATTGGTAAATTGAAAATCATTGAGTGCAACTATTCGCAGTATTCTTCTCGCTATGATGCCTTTAAAGAAGGCACTATTTTGCCTGCTTTCAATCCGAAAATGGGTGGCGGGGCCTTAATGGATATTAATATTTATAATATTCATCTAGTCGTTGGTCTGTTAGGAAAACCTAAACACGTGCAGTATTATGCGAATATTGAACGAGCTATTGATACTTCAGGCATGCTGATACTCGATTATGGTGATGTGAAGGTTGTTTGTATCGGCGCCAAGGATTCAGAAGCAACGATCCGTTCGACCATTCAAGGAACGGAAGGCTCAGTTGTGGTAAATGGCCCAACGAATACGTTAGATAGTTATACGACTGAATCGCTTTCTGGTGAAAAAGAAACCTTTGACCATAAAGATCACCCTCATCGTATGTATGATGAGTTCAAGCTTTTCAGTCAAGTAATCAAAAATAAAGACATGGACTTCGTGAAGAAGCAGCTTGAGCATAGTAAGATCGTAATGGAGATTGTCGAAGCGGCAATTAATGATGCAGGAATCGTTTTGGGGTGATTCAGTTCCCTCTTTTTTAATAAAACACTTGCCTTAAAGTGCACTTCAACGTGTATGGTAGGAGATAGTTAAGAAAGGTGGGAAATAGATGGAATATGCAAAGTTAGGAAATACCGGCTTAGACGTTTCAAGAATTTGCTTAGGTTCAATGAGTTTTGGGGATCCAAAAAACTGGGTTCATAAATGGGTTCTGGAAGAAGATGAGAGCAGACCCTTAATCAAACGAGCGTTAGATTTAGGCATCAACTTCTTTGATACAGCTAACGTGTATTCTTTGGGACGCAGTGAAGAAATTCTAGGTAAAGCGCTGAAAGATTACGCCAATAGAGATGAGATCGTTTTGGCAACGAAGGTTCATCAGAAAATGTTTGATGGTCCCAACGGACAAGGCCTATCAAGAAAAGCGATTATGTCGCAAATTGATCAAAGCTTAGAGCGCCTGCAGACTGATTATGTAGATTTGTATATTATTCATCGCTGGGATTATGATACCCCGATCGAGGAAACGATGGAAGCCTTGCATGACGTTGTTAAGTCTGGTAAAGCACGCTATATTGGAGCATCTGCAATGTATGCCTATCAATTTCAACAAGCGAATACGATTGCAGAAAAAAATGGCTGGACAAAATTTGTTTCGATGCAAAACCATTTGAATTTGATCTACCGTGAAGAAGAGCGTGAAATGATTCCTTATTGTCGTTCTGAAAAGATCGCGTTAACACCTTATAGCCCGATGGCATCTGGAAGATTGATTCGGGATCGTTCAGCTGAGACTCAACGAAGTGCAACGGATGTCGTACAAAGAGCAAAATATGACGAAACGGCTGAAAAAGATCAGCTGATCATCGATCGAGTAGCTGAATTAGCGGATAAATATGAAACGAATCGTGTAAATATTGCCCTAGGCTGGTTACTGCAAAAAAATCCAGTTGTTGCTCCAGTCGTTGGAGCGACAAAAATGAGTCATATTGAAACGGCTGTGGGAGCGGTAGATTTCAAATTAACTCCAGAAGATGTATTGTATTTGGAGGAGCCCTATGTTCCCCATAAAGTAATTGGACATAACTAATAATCCCTTTAAAGAAACTGTGCCAAACAAAATGGTGCAGTTTTTTTATTCTTCTTGACTTGAAGTGTACTTTAACGTTTATGCTAGTACTAAAGTATATCGAGGTGAGCAGAATGAGAAAGCTGTGTTGGTTGATACTTGTTTTGTTTTTTCTAGGTGCGTGTGGTGTCAATAATTCTGGGTCCAATGACAGGAACAGTGAAGAGTCAGATAGTCAGTCAAGTGAACGTTTGGAGTCGAAAAAAGCAGAGGGAGAGAATAAAATGAAAAAGCCGCTCATTGTGTATTATTCTTTGACTGAGAATACAAAAGAAGTTGCTGAAGAAATTCAAAAACAAACAGATGGGGGATTATTGAGGATCGAAACAGCCGAACCTTATCCGGAGGCTTATGATGATGTTTTAGAGATTGTTCGCACACAAAGAAGCGACAATGAGTTGCCTGAAATTGTTTCAAAAGAAGTCAACTTGTCTGATTATGATCGTATTTTTCTAGGGGCGCCGATTTGGTTTGGTGAACCGGCGTTGCCAGTAGAAAAGTGGCTCAGTGAAAATGATTTGACTGGCAAGAAGATTTATCCCTTCTTCACAAGCGGAAGCAGTTCTATCAATGAATCAATGGACAGATACAAAGGGGTGTTGACCCAATCAACTCTCAGTGAAGGTTTAGGGATCACGTCCTCAGATAAAAACGAGACATCTAAACTAGTACAAGAATGGTTGGAACAATTGGATTAAATAGTAGGAAGAGATGAGGCTGAAGTCAGCTTTATCTCTTTTATCCTTTCGACGTTGAAAATGATCCAGCTTAAAGTCCACTTTAAATCAAGAGTGAAGACTGATAAAATTGAAATGAAAAGGATACCAGCTGCATTTATTTAACGAGACTATTTGTTTGGAAAACTAACATGAAGGGAAGTGAAAGAAATGAATATATCAGAAATCGCAGAAAAATTCGATATGACACCAGCAACGATCCGCTACTATGAAAAACAAGGACTGATCCCGCCAATTACCAGAAATTCTGTTGGAGTTCGCGATTTTCAAGAGGAGGATATTAGTTGGGTGGAGTTTATAAAATGTATGCGTGATTCAGGTCTATCGATTGATTCATTGGCTAGATATTCAGAACTCTTTCAGCAAGGAGATGCCACACTCATTGAGCGAAAAAAAATTTTGATCGATGAATATCAAAAATTATTGGAAAAGCAAAAACTAATCAATGGAACGGTGGCTCGTTTAGAAACAAAGCTGGAGAATTATGATCAAATGATTCAGGAATGCGAACAGCAGATCTTTTCCAACTCAAAAGAGGCTGTGTCTGAGAAAGTTTTGAAAGAGGTGTAAGTCATGTACCTGTTCCAAAGAATTGAGGAGGCAGCGTTTAAACAAAATGATGCGAGACGTACAATTGGAGAGTTCATACTTGAACATCGCGATCATCTTCAGGAATTAAGCATGGATGAAATTGCTAAGAGAACTTTTACTTCGAAGCCGACACTGGTTCGTTTTGCAAAATATTTTGATTATTCGGGTTGGAAAGAATTTATGTATGCCTTTACCCATGAGGTTGCTTATTATGATGAGAATGCCTATGAAGATGTCGATCCGAATTTTCCTTTCTCAGCCGAAGATGATTCCTTACAAATTATTGAACATCTAATGAATCTAAAAATGCAAAGCATGAAGGATACGGTCGCGCATATTGCTGTAGAGGACTTGAATCGAGCAGCAAATCTGATCCAGAAAGCAGAGAATGTGGTGATCTACGGGACAAGTCCTAATTATTATTATGGCGAACTTTTCAAGCGGAATTTATTGACGATCCAAAAAAAAGCCTTTATGTCAAAATCAGGTGAAAATGGTATTACTTCTAGTTCGTTGAGTTCTAAGGATTGTGCGATTATCCTCTCCTATTCAGGAAACAATCCTGACGAAAATCCCACGAGTAACGTAAAAATATTGAAGCGGTCTGGGGTTCCGATTATCAGTATTACTAGCGGAGGGAAAAACTATCTTAGAGATTATTCCGATGTCGTGTTGAACATTTCCAGTAAAGAAAAGCTCTATTCCAAGATTGCCAATTTTGCAACACAAGAATCGGTTCTATTTCTGTTAGATGTATTATTTGCTAAAATTTTTGCACTGAATTATGAAATCAATAAGAAGAATAAAATCGCAAATTCGAAAGTTTTGGAAGGAAAAAGGCAATCCAGCTACAAAGATATCTCTGAACAATTTTAAGAAGAGGATGTGGCAGAAGTTACTTCTGAAACATCGTTTATCTGGTAACAGGGCGTGTGACATTTTTTTGTCACACGCTCTGTTTTTGTTGAAAGTGAAACGTATTCCGAGAAATACCCATAGATTTTTAGAAAAACTGGAATACGTTTTAAGCTGTCACTAAACTATTGGAACCGCTATCTTCACGTGTTAAGGTTCAGATACAAGCAAGACTTGATTAACCGGTTCGATCAAAAAAACATCTTGTTCTATTGAAAGGAGAATCCCATGAGTAAGAAATATGAAGGTTTGGCTCATGACATCATTGAAAAGTTGGGTGGCAAAAAGAATATTACGGAAGGCTATCACTGTCAAACACGTCTTCGTTTTAAAGTTTTCGATGAATCGAAAATTGATATCAAGGGTTTAGAAAGTTTGGATGGTGTGACAAAATATATTTTTAACGCAGGTGTGCATCAGATAGTGATCGGTACCCACGTGAAAGATGTTTTTGAAGAAATCGAGAAAATCATTGATCTTGATCCGACAAAAGAAGTACAAGTAGAAAAAAAAGGTTCGCTAACGGCGATTATTGAATTTGTAGCCGGCACGTTCCAGCCAGTTATTCCAGCATTGTCAGGAGCCGGGATGGTCAAGGCTGTACTGGCCTTGCTGATCGTTTTCCAAGTCATCTCACCGGAATCGCAAACCTACTATTTATTGAACATGTTTGCCGATGGCGTTTTCTTCTTTCTACCGATCATCTTGGCATTCACAGAAGCACAAAAGCTGCGTTGTAATCCGATATTAGCTGCCTCAGTTGCAGCAATGATGATGCATCCTAACTGGGGAGCGTTAGTGACCGCAGGAGATCCAGTCAAATTCTTTGAAATTATTCCATTTACACTTGCTACGTATACTGGCTCTGTTATTCCGATTCTCTTAGTCATTTTTGTGCAATCCTATGTCGAAAAATTCTTAAATCGCGTAATACCCAAATCAGTTGAACTTGTATTTGTACCAATGTTGACCTTTTTAGTGATGGGTACACTGGCTTTTTCTGTGCTAGGACCTATAGGTAGTATCATCGGAGGGTACTTGGCGACATTCTTTACTTTCTTAAGTATCAATGCCAGTTGGGTACCAGCAGTTTTAATTGGTGGATTCTTACCAATTATGGTTATGTTTGGTCTTCATAACGGTGTGGCTCCGCTGGGTGTCATGCAGATGGCTGAACTTGGGTATGACAGTATTTTTGGGCCAGGGTGTGTGTGCTCAAATATCGCGCAAGCAACCGCAGCGGCAGTGGTCGCTTTTAGAACAAAAGATAAAAAATTACGTCAATTAGCAACCTCTGGCTCGATCACTGCCTATATGGGAATTACGGAACCAGTGTTATATGGTGTGAATCTGCCGAAAAAATATCCTTTGATTTCAGCTATGATCGGTGGAGGATTAGGTGGATTGTATGCTGGTTTGACTAATACTCATCGTTTTGCGACTGGTTCATCAGGGATTCCTGCCATCTTGCTCTATATCGGTGATGATACGATGCGCTTCTTCTGGAATATCGTGATTGCCTTAATTATTTCTGCTGTATCAACAGCTGTCCTGACCTATGTCTTAAGCTTTAAATTTGAAAAAGAAGCGAACATTCCAGAAATGAAAGAAGTCATTTTGGAAGACACGCTGATGATTAGTCCGATCAGAGGACAAATTATTCCGCTGAGTGCTGTTCATGATGAGGCATTTGCTTCTGAAGCGTTGGGAAAAGGGTTTGCGATTGCTCCAGCAGAAGGAAAGGTCGTAGCTCCCTTTGATGGCAAAATAGCTGCAATTTTCCCGACAAAGCATGCGATCGGTTTGGTTTCAGAGACAGGAGTAGAAATTTTGATTCACGTGGGATTAAATACAGTGGAATTGAACGGAAAATATTTTGAAGCGCTGGTTGAGGCGGATGAAATAGTCAAAAAAGGCCAGCCAATCTTAACCTTTGATTTAGAAAAAATTCAAGCGGCAGGATATGATACGCAAGTGCCGATTGTTGTGACCAATACACCGCAATATTCGTCGATCGAAACGATTGGCAGCGGACAAACGGATTGTGATGAAGCTATTTTAGCTGTCAGAGTGTAGCGATTTTGAACGGAAAATATGGAATTGAAAAGGAGAATGGAGATGGCTTTAGCTAAAAACTTTTTATGGGGTGGAGCAACTGCGGCGAATCAAACGGAGGGCGGTGTGTTAGAAGGCGGCAGAAAATTAGCCAATATCGATGTTCTGCCCTATGGAAAGGATCGAAAAAGAGTCGCTGCCGGGGAGTTAGAAATGCTCGAGTGGCAAGAGGGGTATTATTATCCTGCGAAAGAAGCGATTGATATGTACCATCACTATATGGAAGATATCAAGCTTTTTGCTGAGATGGGGTTCAAGGTTTATCGGATGTCGCTTTCCTGGTCTCGGATTTTTCCAAATGGTGATGATCAAGAGCCGAATGAAGCGGGTCTAAAATTTTACGAAGCTATTTTCAACGAATTAAGGAAGCATGATATTGAACCTTTAGTTACCATCACTCACTTTGATATCCCGATTCATTTGGTTAAAGAATACGGTGGCTGGAGAAGCCGCAAGCTGATCGAATTTTATACACGTTACGCGAAAACAGTGTTAACGCGCTATAAAGGACTGGTCCATTATTGGCTGACAATCAATGAAATCAATATTTTGCTTCATCAACCCTTCGTAGGTGGTGGCATCGTTTTTAAAGAAGGCGAAAATAAAGAAGAAATTAAATACCAAGCGGCTCATCACCAATTGGTCGCCAGTGCATTAACAACCAAGATCGCCCATGAAATCGATCCTGAAAACAAAGTTGGCTGTATGTTGGCTGGCGGAAGCCACTACCCGTATACTTGTCGACCAGAAGATTATCAAGAAGCGATTAAGCGTGATCGAGAAGGCTATTTTTTTATTGACATCCAAGCGAGAGGAAACTATCCAAATTATGCACTAAAGAAGTTTGAACGAGAAGGGCTAACGATTCAGATGGAGCTGGAGGACAAGGAAATATTGGCGGCATCACCAGTGGATTTTGTGAGCTTTTCTTACTATTGTTCAAGAACCGTTAGCGCGCATTCTGAAGACTATCAGCAGGCTACCGGAAATCTATTTGCTTCGATCAAAAATGATAACTTGCCTTCAACCGAATGGGGGTGGCAGATCGATCCGCTGGGCTTGAGAAATTCCTTGAATCAGCTGTATGACCGCTATCAAAAACCACTATTTATTGTCGAAAACGGTCTAGGCGCTGTAGATATTCCCGATGAAAATGGATATGTCGCTGATGATTACCGCATTGATTATTTAGAAAAGCATGTCAAAGCCTTTATGGATGCCGTCGAAATTGATGGGGTAGAACTTCTTGGCTATACCACGTGGGGGTGTATTGACCTGATCGCGGCGAGTACCGGACAAATGAGTAAACGCTATGGCTTTGTCTATGTCGATCGAGATGATCAAGGCAATGGGACCTTAAAGCGAACAAAGAAAAAATCCTTTGATTGGTATAAGCAAGTCATCGCATCAAACGGGGAAAGCGTGAAGAAGCAATTGACTGCAAGTCTTCATTAGAAAACAATGGACTAGAAAATATAAGTGTAAGTGTTCCTTGTTTGCCAAAAGTAATTTGAAAAGCAGTCTCAAAAATAGTACGCTATTTAGTAATATAAGTTTCGTAAAATAGATTTTTGAGAATGTGAGGGCAACGATGGGGAAGGTAATTTTTTTAGATATTGATGGGACTTTATGTAATGATGCTGGGATTGTACCAGAGAGTGCGAAGATCGCGATTAAAAAATCCTATGAAAAAGGACATCGCTTTTATTTATGTACAGGACGCTCTAAGGCGGAGCTTTCTGACGAAGTGCTTGCTCTGCCGATTAGCGGGATCATTGGTGCTGGAGGCGGGTATTGTGAAGTCGACGGAGAAGTGATTCTTCATCAGGTCTTTGATCCAATTGAATTGAAAAAGCTGATCAGCTTCCTAGAGGGACACCGAATAGAGTATTATCTTGAGTCAAATCAAGGATTATTTGCGAGTGCCAATTTAAGAAGTCGTCTGATCCAAATTAGTTTAGGCGATAGCGAAGAAGACTCTGAAGAAGGTCAGAAAAAAATAGAATCCATCAAGTGGTTTTTGGATCTTTTGATTGAGGATCCAAGTTTGATTGATTACGAAGACGTAAATAAGCTTTCATTTGTGAATCATTCGATTCCCTATGAGCTGATCGCGGCGGAGTATGATGGCGACTTCCACATGTTAAGAAGCACTGTTCCTGTCTTTGGACCTGACAGCGGTGAGATAGGCTTGAAGGGAATCAATAAGAAGACGGCGATTGAACGAGTATTGAAGCATATCAAACGAGAGAAGAAGGATACGATAGCCTTTGGTGATGGCAATAATGATCTAGCGATGTTTGAAGCAGTAGAAATAGGGATTGCCATGGGAAATGCGAAGGAAGAATTAAAGGCGGCTGCTAATGAGGTTACCTTGACCCATGATGAGGGCGGAATTGCTTACGTGCTAGATAAATTAGATTAGTTAACTAGTTAAAGTGAAAAGCGATAGAAGGCTGGCGGATGATTCATCTAACGGCCTTTTGTTCATTGACAGTTATTTTCTAACGAATCTGCTATAGTAAAAGAAAAAAAGAGGCATAGTATGGAAATTAGACTTTTACGTTATTTTTGGGCAGTTGCACAGGAAGGAAATGTGTCACGTGCAGCTCGACTGTTGAATATTACGCAACCGACGCTAAGCCGTCAAATTAAAGAGCTTGAGGAAACTATTGGGGCACCCTTGTTTCACCGTGAGAAAAATCGATTAAGTTTAACTAAAGATGGCTATTTTTTGAAAGAACGTGCGGAGGAAATTTTGACTTTGGATGAAAAGCTAGAGCAAGCTTTTTCTGCGAAACGGAAGGAACAATTAACTGGTGTAATCACGATTGGCTGTGTTGAGGCAGATAATTCAGATACCGTTGCGATGCTGTTGGAGGAATTGATCAGTGATTATCCCCAAATAAAGTTCAACTTAGTGACGGGCACAAGCGATGATATTTCCGATCGTCTCGAAAAAGGAATCTTGGATCTGGCAGTTTTGCTGGAGCCAGTTAGCTTGAACGAGGTTGAAACATTGGTTTTACCAAGAGAAGAAAAGTGGGGCTTGCTAGTCTCTAAGGAATTATTTATCGCTGATAAAGAAGTGTTGCGACCAGAAGATATTAAGGGGCTTCCAATCCTTTGTTCAGGTCGTTCTGAAGTGCAAAAACTATTCTCTAATTGGTCGGGAGAAGCACTTAAAGACTTGAATATAGTAGGAAACTTTAACTTGATCTTTAATGTTCTGCCATTAGTGGATCATAAGGTCGGTGCAGCATTGACGATTGAAGGAGCTATTGCGGATCGTAAGTTAGAAGAGGCCAAATTTATCCCATTAGAACCTGCTGTTAAGACTCATTGTGTTCTAGTTTGGAAAAAGCGTTTACAGACACCTGCTGTGCAGGAATTGATCAATCGATTTAACCATGCCTTTAAGCTATAGTGCTATGATTACATAGGTATTAGACATAGACAGAAAAGCGTCGTATTCTGAGATTGTTCAGGATATGACGCTTTTAATTTTGAAGACACATTCGAAAAATGAAACGAGGAGGGAGTATTATGGCTGCAATCGTTCTATTTTTCTCCAGAGCTGGGGAAAATTATATTAATGGCAAGAAGCAAATGATTTCAATTGGCAATACAGCAGTATTAGCAGAAAAGATTAGTTGCGAGCTGGATATTCCGACGTATCCATTAGCTCCAACGATTCCTTATTCAGAGGATTATGACGAAGCGGTGCAAAAGGCAGGAACCGAAAAAGACACTTTAGAGCGCGTAGAATATGAAAAACTACCGATTGATTTTGAGCAAGTGGATACGATTTTTCTTGGATTTCCGAACTGGTGGGGAACCTATCCCCGAGTGGTTGCAACTTTTTTAGCGGATCATGATTGGGAGAATAAGGTGATCTATCCTTTCTGCACCCATGAGGGTAGTGCATTCGGTTCGAGTATTCAAGATTTACGAAGAACTTGTCCGCAAGCGGAAATCAAAACCGGTTTGGCAGTTCGTGGTTCTAAAGTTTCGTGTGCGGATACCGCGGTGAGGAATTGGCTGCTGGCTTATCAAGCTTAAAACAATTTTAGGAGGAAATTATAATGGCAAAACATGAAGAAGTAAAAAATGGTGTGATTTTTCCAATTGGTGAAAAAAATGATGCCTACGCACACTATTTTATTGGTCAAAGTTATTTACAGTCTTTAGTTGCTGATCCAGTGATTAATGTTGGCGTTGCGAATGTCACTTTTGAACCTGGCTGTCGCAATAACTGGCATATCCACCGAGATGGGTATCAATTATTGTTAGTAACGGGTGGTGAAGGCTGGTATCAAGAAGAGGGAAAAGCAGCTCAGCGATTAAAAGCAGGTGATGTAATCATCACTTATGACGGTGTTAAGCATTGGCACGGCGCGACAAAAGATAGTTGGTTTGAGCATGTCGCCATCACAGCGGGAACGCCTGAATGGTTAGAACCTGTAACAGACGAATGGTACAATCAATTAGAAAAATAGGAGGGGTACATTATGAAAAAACAAACAGCAGGCAGAGAGCAATTAGGCGAATTTGCTCCGCAATTTGCGGCATTAAATGACGATGTTTTATTTGGAGAGGTCTGGGCGAAAGAAGAAGAGTTATCTCCTCATGATCGTAGTATGATTACCTGCTCCGCACTTTTAGCAATGGGCGCACCGCAATTGGAAGCTCATTTGAAAATTGCCAAAGAAAATGGCGTAACGAAGGAAGAAATCAGTGCTTTAATCACCCATTTAGCATTTTATGCCGGTTGGCCCAAAGCGTGGAGTGCCTTTTCTATGGCGAAGGAAATTTTTGAATAAGAGAAGAGGAATAATCTTTATAATGATTGCTGATTCTCTGGAATATAAAAACGTCTGCTCCTAAAACAATTTATCAGGAGCAGACGTTTTTTACACAAAAATTTGGTTTATTTTTTTCGAAATTGTTGAAAGAGAAAGACAAAGATAAAGAAAAACAGCGCTTCCCAAAGTGTCGTTGTCCAGCTGTATCTTGGACTAATACCAAAAAATAAGTTCCCAATGTTAGAAATAATTAGATAAATAAGGGTAACTAAAAATGAGTTTAGTAATCTACGCATCATAAAGACCACACTCCATCCTTACTTAGCAGTATAAAATAGCTCGTTCTTTTCGTCCAATCATACCTTGGTAACCATTGCTATTTTTTCTTCTCTGCCTTATCAAAGACGCCTGTCACGCCAATAGCGATCCCAATACAAAGCCCTAAGGCTAAATTATCAAATAGTAGACCAAACACTAATCCCAACGCAATCCCAATGCCTAGTGAATGATTATTTTTCATTCTTTCCCCGCTTTCTTTCAGCTGTGAACCTTGAGAAGTATGCTGAATATCAGTTACTATAATCATTTTAAAGGAAAACAACTCAAAAGAGTAGCGAATCTCTTGGAAATGATTCGAACAAAGTGAATGAATCCGTCGATTGCTTTTAATTTTTCCGCTTTATTTATAAGGTATAATGAGCAAAGAAAATAAATAATCAAGGAAACTTCCGCTTTATTGTGGAAGTTTTTTTACTATTTTTAAGAAAAAAATGAGTGCAACTCATCACTTTGAACAAGCTTAAAATAATGAATGCCGATATTGATAATCTAGTTGGTTACGAGGGCATTCTTTTTCTTATTTATCAATTTTTCAACAGCATTCATAAGCAATGCTTAAACACTATAAAATAACAGTTTTAAAATTCTAAATGCAGAGTGAAATCAACATAAAAATTTGTCTGCGCTTACATTTTTGCCAAAAAAGATTGCAAGAATCTCTACTTATCAAGAAAAATAAAGGGTTATATACTCACCTTAGACGAGAGGAAGATAGAAATGAAAGACCGAACAGCAAAAATATTGCGGATTTTTATAACTTCTGATTATCCTGTAACGCTTGAACAGCTGGAAGAAGAATTTCATACTAGCTCGCGAACCATTCGAAATGAACTACGTGAAATTAACCTTCTACTGAGAACAAATCAACTACCTGAAGTGAAAAATCTCAGAAAAAAAGGGTATCACTTACTTTTGGATAAGGATCAAAAGCAACGACTGCTTGATCAGATGGATTCGGCAGAGGAAGAACACTACCTGGACCGTGAAAGCCGGATTTTTGATTTGATTCTTTCGTTTTCACTAGGTAAAAATGCGACCTTTCTTTATCAAAAGGAAGAAGCCTATCAAATTTCGAAAAGCTCATTGGATGAAGACATGCGACGCGTCAGAAATATACTGAAAGAATATGGGATCGAAGTTTTGAGCGTACCGAAACAAGGAATTTTGCTTCAAGGAGCGGAACGATCGATCCGAACAATGATCTACGATGTCATTAATACGTCTGTAGGAGTAATTTCGCCACAAGGTGAGCAGGAGGCATCGGTTAATTTAACGATTCTTCATCACTATATTTCTCCGCAGCTATTAAAAAAATTAGAACAGCTCTACGTAGATTCTGTGGACAAGATGGAAGATGCGATCTATCGCAATCAATTGCTGGTTTTTACAGCTGTCTGGCTGAGTCGATATATGCGGGAGGATTTAATCGCTAGTTCCGCTTGGGAAGCAGCCGATACTCCTCAAAGTGATATTCGTGATTTTGTCACAGCAATTTGCGACGCCTTTCAGCTTTCGCCTCCAGAGGTGGAAATCAAATACATCGTGTTTATGCTGAATACGTTCAATTCGCGTGATATGAACAACTCCATTGAATGGGTTCAAGCGCAGCTGCTTTCCATTCAGTTGATGCAATTTGTCGAAGAGAAAACGAAGATTCCTTTTTCCAGAAAAGAAGAAATGTTGCAGGAAGGGCTATATAAGCATTTGGTCGGCTTGATCAATCGCGTAAAAAGCGACATTCAAATCGTCAACCCGCTAAAGGAAAACGTCAAGAAAAATTACGGCAATATCTATTCTGCCATTCGTCACTTCACACCTTCGATCGAACAGGTTACAGGGAAACAGATTACGGAAGATGAGATTGCTTTTCTTACGATTCACTTTTCCACTTCTGTCAGCGCGATTAATCAGGATTTGCACTACATTTACAAAGCCGTCGTCATTTGCAATCACGGAGTTGCCACAGGGAAGCTGTTGTCAGAAAATCTGAAGGAGCTTTTCAATATAGAAGTTTTAGCGGTGTTGAGCTCGCGAGAATTAGATTTGATTGAAAAGCTTGATGTGGATTTGATTTTCAGTACAGTCGCTATTCACTATTCAAAAAAGCCAGTTCTGGAATTGGAGCCGATCATCAAGGAAGAGAGTAAAAAGAGGATTACTAGCTTTTTAAATACGAATCAAAAGCTCAAACGATTAGTAAATCATCAAGATTCAACACAATTATTTTATGCACTGATTGAAACTATTGAGAAAAGTGGTGGAGAGGTATCCGGTAATATTTACAAGGAACTGGAAACGCTTTTCGATCAAAATCATTTAACGATAAACAAAAAGGAGATTCAGCCGATGTTAGAAGATGTATTGAAGGACAGCAATATTTTATTGAATGAGCAGGTAACGACTTGGGAGGATTCCATTCGCAGAGTTTCCGAACCCTTGATTAAAGAGAAGATAATCGAGCCCAGGTATGTGACTGCGATGATTGACTCAGTAAAAGAATATGGTCCTTACATTGTGATTGGCAAATACATTGCGTTGGCTCATGCTCGTCCTGAAGATGGCGTCAATTCTTTAGGGATTAGTGTCGCGACAATCAAGGACCCTATTGCTTTTGGGAATGAGGAAAATGACCCAGTCAAAATTATTTTTTGTCTGGCAGCGGTTGATTCTTACTCACATTTAAACATTATGAAGAGTCTGATTGAGCTAATCAATGATGAAGAAAAAGTCGATCGACTGAGCGGAGAAACAGATATTGAACGGTTCAAAGAAATTTTATTTAGTTAAGGAATTATGCATAGTTCGATAAATATAATCAGAATGGAGAGAAAGAAAGATGGGAAGACAAGTATCAATTTTATTCGTATGTGGCGCAGGATTAGGGAGTAGTTTCGCTGCTCAAATGGCCGCAGAGGATGTTCTAAATGCACATGGGGTGGACGCAAAACTAGATCATGTCGATATTTCAACAGCGGCCTCCTCACAAACTGACATTATTATCACAGCACAAAATTTTCGATCACAGTTTGAAAAATTTTCGATTGATGAAGAGAAAACAGCCATTGTCTATTTAAAAAATATCGTCTCAAAACCGGAAATCGAAGAAAAGCTTCTACCAATTTTAGAAACAAAAGGAGCACTGTAAAATTTAAAGATAGCCGTTTTCCAGTTCCACACTTACCAGTTAATTAAGCGAACGAACTCAAAATAAACCTGAGCGAATTTAGTAAAAGGGACTAGTGGAATGGTATACGGCATGAAAATCAGATTCATTTTTCGATTTTTGAAAAATGAATACATTACTATGAATAAGGATGCCAGTTCCACACTTACCAGTTGATTAAGTGAACCCACTCAAAATAAAGCTGAGCGAATTTAGTAAAAGGGACTAGTGGAATGGTATACGGCATGAAAATCAGATTCATTTTTCGATTTTTGAAAAATGATTACATTACTATGAATAAGGAGCGAAACAAATGGGAGTAGTTAATTTTATCATCGAGAATATCTTAACGCAGGCATCGATCACGATTGCTTTAATCGCGATGCTGGGGTTGTGTTTGCAGAAAAAATCAGCTGGACAAGTAGTATCTGGGACATTGAAAACTTTGCTTGGTTTCCAGGTTTTGAGTGCTGGTTCCAGCATTATTGTTGGCAGCTTGACCTATTTTGGTGAAATCTTCACCGCAGGGTTCCACATGCAAGGAATTATTCCTTCGATCGAGGCGATCAACGGACAGGCGATGAATGAACTGGGGTTAGGACGTGATATCGCACTAACGTTTCTAGGTATTTTTATTGTTAATATTTTGATTGCCCGCTTTACAAAATGGAAATACATTTTCTTAACTGGTCAAGCAATTTTATGGATGGCGACAATGACAACTGTTTTTGGTTACTTTGCTGGCCTAAGAGGTTTAGTGCTGATCGTAATCGGAAGTATCGTTGGGGCAATTTTCGCGGTAGCTATGCCGGCGATTGCACAGCCGATCATTCAAAAGATTACAGGGTCGAATGATATTGCGCTGGGGCATTTCTGTACAATCGGTTACATGTTTGAAGCGGGGGTAGCCTATATTTTCGGTGAACGCGGCGAGAATAAAAAATCAATTGAAGACATCAATTTGCCAAAATCCTTTGAGTTCCTGCAGGACACGTATTTATCCGTAATGGTAGTAATGGTGCCATTATATATTATTACTGCTGCATTCGCAGGTGCCGGCGTAGGTGATCATGGATCACAGCACTATCTGATGTTTGCCTTCTTACAAGCCATTCAATTTGTGGTGGGTGTGTATGTCTTGCTTTCAGGGGTACGTTTGTTGTTAGGGGAAATCGTTCCAGCCTTCCGCGGAATCGCGATGAAGCTGGTTCCAAATGCGATTCCTGCATTAGATTGTCCAGTATTTTTCCCATATTCACCAAATGCAGTAATCTTAGGCTTCATTACAACTACGATTGGTACGATCATTGCCATGTTTGTCTTGCCAACGTTTGGTTTAGCCATGATTTTACCAGGAATGCTGACGAACTTCTTTGCCGGAGGTACAGCGGGGATTTTCGGAAATGCGACTGGTGGACGTCGCGGCGCAATCATCGGTGGGATCGCCCACGGCTTCTTCATTACCTTACTACCAGCGCTTTTGGTAACGATCTTTAATCAAATGGGCTTTGTCAACGCGACTGCAACCGATGTGGATACTGTAGCTGCCGCATTACTTTATGCGTGGATTCTTAGTCCGATTTTGAAAATGTTCTAATTAGGAGGTTTTACAATGTTTGGTTTTTTTAAGAAAAAGAGCAAACCGGAAAAGACAGAGGAGAAAGTTGAACTTTCCACAGAAGAGAAAGATCGCTTAAACGAGGATAACCAGCAATTATTATCTAAAATCTCTGCTACGTCAGACGATCAAACCGAGTTGGCGCGTTTACATGAACAACTGGGGCTGAACTATGCCAAGCTGGAACAAACGGATAACGCCATCGAAAGTTTAGAAAAAAGTTTAGAAGAAAAACTGACGATTGGTGACGGCTACAAAAAATTAATGAGTCTTTATAACGGAAAACGAGCAGAAGCTGCTCGCAACGGGGATGATGCGGGTATCGAGAAGTACATGAGCAAAATGGACGAGATGCGTCAAATCGCAAAAAAAGTAACGATCAGCGGGTAACTAATTAAGGGAAAAGAAGGTATTGGATAAATGTATAAAACATTAAAAGAGGTAACACAAATAGCAGAAGAGTTGAACATGACGATTGGGGCTTTTAACACCCATAATTTAGAAATGCTGCCGGAAATGATTCGAGCGGCTAAAGAAAAGGGCGCACCGATCATCATTCAAACCAGTATTGATACAGCGAAATACATTGGGTATGACCTGATGGTGGCAGTAGTGAAAGAAATAGCTAATACAGAAATGGTAGATGTTGCATTACATTTAGACCATGCCAGAGATTTTAATGAGATCAAAGCGGCAATCGATTCTGGCTATTCAAGTGTCATGTATGATGGTTCACATCTGCCGTTCAAGGAAAATATTGCTAAAACAAAAGCAGTGGTTGAGTATGCGCATGCGAAGGGTGTTTCTGTTGAAGGAGAACTAGGGACTATCGGCGGAACAGAAGAAGGAATCTCAGTAGCTGAAGATGACAAAGTCTATACAAGGCCTGAGGATGCGGTAGAATTTGTCAAGCAAACGGATATTGATGCGTTAGCAATTGCGATTGGAACCAATCATGGACAATTCAAATCTAAAACCGAAGTCAATATTCCATTGTTAAAAGAGATTCATGCAGTCGTTGATGTGCCCTTGGTCATCCATGGCGGGACTGGTGTAAAAGAAGAAGATTATCCAGAATTGATCAATAATGGGATTCGTAAATTCAACGTTGGGACGGAATTACTCGTTAATTGGACGAAGGTCGCGAAAGAATCATTCGGAGAAACCGAAGTGAATAAATCCCTACGTCACAATGTGATTCCAGCCAATTTGGCGGTGAAAGAAATCGTCAAGCATAAAATCGGTCTGTTTATGAATGTGGACAGTCCACTGGCGATGCAAAAATAAAATGAAGAAGTACTTGATTTTGATTGCTGGCAGTCCCGCTACTGGAAAATCCTATTTGATCAATGAAATGCGGCGTGTTTTAGGTGATTTTTTCTTGATCACGCCGGATGAGGGAAAGGAGATCTTGGCCGATACAATTGGGTTTAATAATCTCACCGAAAAAGCTGAGCTAGAGGAACGAGTTTGGGATTTTTATTACAGCGCACTGGCACTTTACATGGGCGTTGGAAAACGTATCGTGATCTCCGAATATCCTTTCAGCGATAAGCAAAAAGACAAATTGAGCGCTTTGTCTGAACGATACGAATATGAGCCCATCACCATTCGCTTAGTCGCAGATTTTGACACACTTTGGGCTCGCAGAAAAGTTCGGGATGTTGAGCCGGATCGTCATTTGAGCCATATTATGAGTCATTATCATTTTGGCGATGAGTTAATTGATCGAAGCCAAGCAGATAATTTAATTACAGAAGAGGCCTTTCGCGAAATTATCGAGAAGCGCGGCTACAACCATTTTCAATTAGGCAGTTTAGTGGAGTTTGATGTCTCAGACTTTTCGACGGTCGATTATGAACCTTTCTTAAAAGAATTAGCTGAACGAATCGCAGAGAACCGTTGATTAGTAATAATTAACGGTTCTTTTTAACAGGCTTACTTACTTATTTAGAAAGAAGTAAAGCAGTGAATCAAATTTCGGAATTGTTTTTTTAAAGAATTTGTGTTGACAATCAATCGGTGACATCGTATGATAATTATGAAATCGATATCACAAGGCGGTGAGATATTGGCAACCATCAAAGATGTAGCGAAAAAAGCAGGTCTATCTGTTTCGACAGTTTCTAGATACTTAAACAATCACCCATATATTTCTGAAGACAAACGTAAACGAATTCAAGCCGCAATGGCCGAATTGGATTATACTCCCAGCTCGGTAGCGACGCAACTTCGCTCAAAAAAAGGAACGATGATTGGTATTTTAGTTTCACGTATCGTGAATCCCTTCTTTTCTCATTTGGTCGATTCTATTGAAAAAAGTGCTCGATCTAACGGCTATAACGTGCTAGTCATGCAAACTTATGATGATAAAAAGGCTGAGACGAATATGTTGGAGATGCTGAAACAGCAGGTGATTGCCGGCTTGATCATGTGCTCGATCGAAGGCGACCCAAAGGTTATTGAAGCGTACCAAGAATATGGGCCGATTGTTTTATGTAATGAACAAATTCCCGGTGCCGATTTGCCGCAGGTTTACACGAACCAAGAAGCGGCCAGCTTTGATGCAACGGAGTATTTGATCAGTAAAGGATATAAAAAAATCGCTTATTGTACAGGCGGCACCTTGACTCGAGGCGGGCACGGAAACTCCCGTACTGAAGGATTTGAGCGGGCAGTCAATGAGCACAAGCTGCCAATGAAAATTGATTGGATCTTTAAGCAAGTGCATACGATCGAAGATGGCAGACAAGTAGCAGATAAGCTATTATCCTTGCCAGAGGAAAATCGACCGGATGCCGTATTTACCAGCAGTGACGAAGTAGCAAGCGGTATTTTAGAGCGATACTTGGAAGTGGGCAAGCGGGTACCTGAGGACTTGGCGATTATGGGATTTGATAATCAGCCTTTCACCGGAATGTTGGCAGTACCATTGACAACAATTGAACAACCAATTGAAGCACTGGGACGAGAGTCTACCAATTGGCTGATCGCTCGTATGGAAGAAAAGGACTATCAATTGGATGTTTCTGAACTAGTATTAGACTTAATTATACGAAAATCTGCTTAAGCAGATTTTTTTGAAACCAAATATGATATCGATACCACAAAAAGGAGAGAACATTCATGGAAATGATTTTAAAGGAAAAGCAGCAACAAAATGAGGAACAGAATTTTTGGAAGGAAGAAGTCGTCTATCAGATTTATCCGAAGAGTTTTTACGACAGCAACGGGGACGGCATTGGTGATATTAAAGGGATTACCCAGAAGCTGGACTATTTAGCAGAGCTTGGTGTAACGATGCTATGGATTTGTCCAATTTTTACCTCGCCAATGGTTGATAATGGATACGATATAGCCGATTATAAAGGTATACAAGCAGAATTTGGTACGATGGAGGATTTAACGGAGTTGATCGAAGCTGCGAAGGCGAGAGGAATGAAAGTGATTCTTGATTTGGTCGTCAACCATTCTTCTGACGAACATGCGTGGTTCCAAGCTGCCTTAGCAGATCCAGAAAGTCTCTATCGTGATTATTATATTTTTAAAGCGGGTAAAAAGGGCAACCTGCCGAATAATTGGCGTTCGATTTTTGGCGGCAGTGTTTGGGAGCCAGTACCAAATGAGGACAACATGTATTATTTCCATACCTTTGATAAAAGACAGCCTGATCTGAATTGGGAAAATCCAGCCTTGAGACAAGAAATCTATGAAATGATCAATTGGTGGCTGGAGAAGGGAATTGCTGGTTTTCGCATCGATTCGATCACCTTTATCAAAAAGGATCAGGACTACGGAGACGTAGAAATTGACGGCAGTGATGGCTTAGGCAGTGTCAAAAATAAAACTAGAAATCGTCCCGGAATCGAAAAATTCTTGGCAGAATTAAACCGCGAGACCTTCCAAAAATATGAATGTGTCAGTGTCGGTGAAGCCCCCGGCGTTCCCTATGATCAATATGATCAATATATAGGTGAAGACGGCTATTTCAATATGATTTTTGACTTTCATTACGCAGATGTCGATGTGGAAAATGGTAGCGAATGGTTCCGCCGCACCAATTGGCAGCCACAGGACTTGAAAGAGTTGGTTTTTAAAAGTCAAAACGCGATCCAAAAGAGCGGATGGGGTGCCAATTTCTTAGAAAACCATGATCAACCACGATCACTATCAAAATATATCACGGATAAACGCTATCAGAACGAGATAGGAGCGAAGGCATTAGGAACAATGTTCTTTTTCTTACGAGGGACACCATTTATTTATCAAGGACAAGAAATCGGGATGAAGAACTTTCAACGGGAGTCAATCGAGGATTTCAATGATGTGTCCAGTATTGATAATTACCATCGTTCATTGCTAGAAGGATTTTCTAAGGAAGAAGCGCTGAATTTTGTTAATCAACGTTCGAGAGACAATACCCGTACGCCGTTTTCTTGGAACGCTACAGCGAATGCAGGATTTAGTAAATCAAACGAGTCATGGTTAAAATTGACGGGAGATCAAGCTGAGGTGAATGCAGCGGATCAGATTAACCGTTCAGACTCTGTTTTTTCTCACTATCAGCAAATGATCCACTTACGAAATCATTCGGAATATCGCGACACTTTGATTTATGGTCAGTTTGTTCCATTGAATACAGCCGATGCAGTGATTGCTTATGAACGAGTTGGAAAGGAAACCGTGCAAGTGTTTGTCAATCTAAGCAATCAGGAGCAGGAAATCAAGACTTCAGGCGAGGTTTTATTGAACAATTATCACGAATTGAAGGAGCAAGCTGGGATGAAGGTATTGCAGCCTTACCAAGCCGTTGTCATCAGAAAGGATGAAAATCATGACTAAAACAAACTATCAAGAGATCGCTAAAAAACTGGTTGCAGTCGTAGGAGAAGATAATATTGTCTCCGCTACGCACTGCGCGACCCGTTTACGATTGCAGGTAAAAGATCGCAAGGCCATTGATGACAGTCAGGTGGAACAAGTCGAAGAAGTCAAAGGAGTCTTTTATAATGCCGGGCAGTATCAAATCATTCTAGGAACAGGAATCGTTAATAAAGTTTATGATGCTTTGCAATCGATTTATTCATTTAATGAGGTATCGAAGGATCAAATGGCGAAGGATGATTCGTCTCCGCTGCAGCGAGCCGTTAGAAATATCGCGGATATTTTTGTTCCAATCATCCCGATTCTTGGTGCGACCGGTCTTTTCCTTGGATTGAAGGGAGTACTGTTCAATGAAACCGTTCTAAATGTGATGGGGTTAACGCCCGATAGTATTCCAGAATGGTTGAGTGCCTCTGTCACTGTTTTGACGGACACCGCGTTTGGTTTTCTAACCGCTTTTATCTGCTGGTCCGCGTTTAAAAAGATGGGCGGACTGCCAATTATTGGATTCTTGATCGGGTTGATGCTGGTTTCTCCAGCGTTGCCAAATGCATACGCAGTGGCAGGGGGAACGGCGGAACCAATTATGGCTTTTGGAATGATCCCGCTTGTCGGTTATCAAGGCTCGATTCTAACGGCGTTGATCACCGGGATGATCGGTGCGACGTTGGAGAAAAAATTACGGAAAATCATGCCGAATGCGATGGATTTAATTTTTACACCATTTTTAGTGATTCTTGTCTCCGTATTTGTCGCGTTGTTTGTCTTAGGCCCCATCGTTCATGCTTTTGAAGGTCAAGCAGTGAAAGTGATTGAACTGTTTCTGCACCTGCCGTTGGGGATTGGCGGTTTGATTATCGGTTTCTTATATCCGATTGCCGTAATGACCGGGATGCACCATATGTTCATTATGATTGAGACCTCGTTAATTGCTTCGACTGGCTTTAATCCGCTGATCACTGTTTGTGCAATGTACGGCTTTGCGAATGCGGCGGTCTGTTTGGCGATTGCTTTACGGACAAAAAGTTCTTCAGTGAAAACAGCAGGTATCTCGGCAACTATTACCCAAATGCTAGGAGTAAGCGAACCGGCCTTGTTCGGGGTAGTGATGCGTACCGGAATGAAAGCGATCTTAGTCATGTTAGGCAGTTCTGCCGTTGGCGGTATGGTTCTCTCATTATTAGGCATTCAAGCGAATAGCTATGGTTTAGCTGTTTTGCTCTCACCTTTGATGTATATTTACGAACCTTATCAAGTAATTACTTATATAGTAGTGGGAGTCGCAACCTTCATTTTGGCCTTTGTGCTGACAAATCTATTCGTCATTAAAAAAAGTGAGACGGTTGAGAAAGTGGCGAAAACTCAAGTAAGTGCTCAAAATGTTAAGGTATATTCACCGATCGAAGGCGAGATTATTCCAATCACGGAAGTCGATGACCAAGTGTTTGCCAGCAAAATGATGGGAGAGGGATTTGCAGTCTTACCGAGTAATGGAACGATCAAAGCACCTATTTCCGGGATTGTAAAAATGATCGCACCAACGAAACACGCCATTGGGATCGTGACGGATGACGGCATGGAATTATTGCTTCATCTAGGCATCGATACCGTTGAATTAAATGGCGCTCCTTTCAACTTAACTATCAAAGAGGGCGAAACTATTCAACAAGGTCAAGTAATTGGAACCATTGATTTGGAAATGATCGAGGCTAAAGGAAAAGATGCGACTGTGATGGTAATCATCACTGATTCGAAGGAAACAATTGCGGGATTGGAATACAATCAGGATTATGTGCAACCCATTTTAGGATCATAGATACCTTATCGATGTAGAAAAGAAGCCCCCGTCTGCTTATGGACAAGGGCTTCTTTTTTGAAAGCAATCTTACTCTTTGACTGCTGCCTCGTGCTGGCGAGTATATTTATCGATTTTTCGATCGATTTTTGAGAGATAGGCTTGTGTTTGGGCCAGTTGTTTTTCAACTTCTTTTTTATGCTCTGTAAAAAAATCTAATCTTTTTTTATAAGTGGGATCGCCGTTCATTGACCATACAACAAATTGCTTTATTTCACTGAGCTGCATCCCAGTATCCTTTAAGCAAGTGATAATTGAAAGAAACTCTAAATCCTCATCTTTGAAATGACGTCTACCGTTTTCATCCCGGGCAACAAAGGGAAGCAGACCTTTCTGATCATAAAATCTTAAGGTATAGGCACTGAGTCCCGTCTTTTTTGAAATCTCGCTGATTTTATACCCCATTATTTTTTCTCCTTTTGAATCGTTTTCTTTTATTTTAACAGATGATTCTTCACATTAGCGCGAACATTTTAGAATAGCGAAGACATCTGATACGGTCAATTTTTTAACGATACCAATCGTCCCGTCTGACCGATAATCGCATTTTTCAGCCATTTCTTTTAAATCGGCTTCTGTTGGCTCCAGTCCTAGTTCTTTTAAGGTAGTAGGCATATTGATGGCATGATAAAAGTTTTCCATCGCGTGGATGCCTTTTAGTGCAGTTTCTTCAACGCATTTACACGGAACGATTTCCATTACATTGACAGCGAATTGAACAAAGCGCTCGATCCGTTCTTTATAAACATAGCGTGCCCAATTTGGCCAGACAACTGCTAATCCTGCGCCATGAGTCACACCATACATCCCACTTAATTCGTGCTCGATTTTATGGGTTGCAAAATCACCGCCATCTGTTCCGAAACCAGTCAAGCCATTATGTGAGAGACTGCTTGCCCACATGACTTCACTTCGAGCAGTTAAATTTTTCGGATCTTTCGTTAGAATCAAAGCATTTTTCATAACTACACGCAATAAACTTTCACTGATCCGATCCGTGATCTCCATGTTCTCACCATGATTAAAATAGCGCTCCATCGTATGCATCATAATGTCTACACAACCAGCCGCGGTCTGATAATCTGATAAGGTCAGAGTCAATTTTGGATCCATGATACTAAAAAGTGGTCGACTCAAATCAGTATCACAGCTACGCTTTAAATTTCCCGTTTCGTTCGTTATCACGGACCCGTTGCTCATCTCACTGCCCGCAGCGGCAATTGTTAAGATCGTTCCAATAGGAAGACAGGCTTCGGGTTTAGCGGTGGAGCTGTAAAAGTCCCAAACATCTCGGTCATTTGCCACACCATAGCCGATTGCTTTTGCTGAATCGATTACACTACCGCCTCCAACAGCAAGAATGAAATCAACATTTTCCGCTTTAGCTAAATCAATCCCTTCATAAACGAGGGATAAGACAGGGTTGGGAACAACACCACCCAATTCTACAAATGGAATAGCATGTTTGATTAGCGAGTGTTTGATTTGGTGGATTAATCCTGAACGTAAGGCACTTTGTCCTCCGTAATGGATTAAGACTTTTTTGAAACCATAGTTAGCAATCACTTCACCAACCTGTTGTTCTGTATCTTCGCCAAAAATTACTTTGGTAGGGGCATAAAATTCCGTTTGATTCATCTGAACCACTCCTTTATTTTCCTTGTACAAATTTAGCTTAGTACTTCGACTACACTCTAAGTCAACAGGAAAACTAAAAACGATTCGAAAAAACCTTATGTTGCCCGTTAATCGGCAAACATAAGGTTTTTACAGGGTCATTAACTTGCGGCTTGTTCTTTTTTCATTTGAGTGGTGGCAAGATAATAATCGGTGTAGGTCCAGCTGTTTCGTGGATGAAATTTTCCTATCTCTTCGGTTTCAAACTGTTCGATCAGCTGAAGTTGTTTTAACAGTCTTTTCTCGTCAATTAAGGCATAGGCATAGGGATCAATGAAGGAGACAAAATAGAATCTACTTTTTAATCGATTCAAATAATGCAGTTCATTCATCAAGGGAAGACTTAATAGCAGAATATCACCAGTTAGCTCTTGATTAGCTTTTTCATCAAAAGGAACAACCGTTACTTGGACCGAAAGTTTTTCTTTTTCAGCAAGCTCTTTAAAACGATCTACTAGGGTATCGACAATTCTATTACTCTGAGTTTCTCTGATAATGGTCAGTTTTTTCATTTTTGGCATCGTTCTCTTCCTTTCTACATACAGGAGAATCACTAGAAATAGCACAAAGTTACCATAATACCTCTACTACGCTCGAAGTCAATCAAAAAGAATTGAGGGGTAAAAGAAAAGCGTCGGGCTGCTTCTTGAAATCATCATAGCAACTGATACAATGGTTTTAAATCCCTTTAAAATAAACAGAAACAGCGTTCCAAAAACAATGGAAAAATAATCAATTTTTTTGAACAACCGTTTCATTAACGTTTAGGAGGAACTAAGGATGCTTTTACAAGAAAGGTTAGAGACTCAACCCTTCACTACTAGTGAAAAGCAGGTAGTGGATTATTTGCTTGAGCAGCAACGAAATATCCAAAATAAAACAACGGCAGAAATCGCCGCAGCTACCTTTTCATCGAAATCTACGTTAGTCCGTATTGCTAAGAAGTTGAATTATAGCGGCTGGACGGCTTTAAAGGCAGACTTCCTCAATGAACTGGATTATTTAGAGAAGAGTGTTTCTTGTATCGACGCAAATTATCCCTTTACAAAAAGGGATTCACTCATGACGATCGCCAACAAAATTGCTCGTTTGGAAATAGAATCCATTGAAGATACCCTTTCACTGATTACCCATGACGATTTGCGCAGAGTTGTGGATATGATTGCTAGGTCCTCTGAAATCAATATTTTTGCAGCAAGTAATAATTTGCTAGTTGCTCAGGAATTTTCACATCAAATGAGTCGAATCAAAAAGGAAGTGAAAATCCATTCTATTCAAGGAGAAATTTTTTTTAATGCTTATTTAGCTAAACAGGATTCCTGTGGACTGATTATCACTTATTCCGGTGAAACTGGCAGTCTTAATCAGGTTGCCAAATTATTATTTGAACAGAATATTCCAGTGATTACTATTACTAGTATGGGGGAAAATACGACCGCTCGTTACGCAGATGCAATCCTTCGACTGTGTACACGTGAAAAACTATATTCTAAGATTTCTACCTATTCCACGGATGCGGCAATCAATTATTTATTAAATGTCATATATTCCTGTGTATTCGCATTAGACTATGATGCCAATGTGGCATTAAAAATTGCTTCATCGAAAAAAATTGAAAATGATCGCTTTTCTGATTCCGAGATTCTCAGGGAGTAGAACTTCGTGATTAGATAAAAAGACCGAACTGCTCAGTAAGAACAGTTCGGTCTTTTAGTGTACTTTACACGTTATTTGATGATTCTCTAAAATGGCTTTGAAATATTCCAAGTCCTCGGTATGCAATTGAGGAATATCTTGCATTTGATACGTGCGGTCCAAGGACGCATATTTTTTTTCGCCAAATTGGTGGAAGGGGAGGAGTTCGACTGTCGAGAGTCCCATTTGATTGAATAAGCTAGCGAATGCTTCCGCGTTTTCTGGACCATCGTTGTAACCAGGAATAACAGGGATTCGCACGACAAGATTCTGTTGCCGCTTCAAAGCCAAGGAAAGATTTTTTAAAATCGGCTTCAATGAAACACCAGTACCGACCTTGTGCTGCTCTTCATCATGATGTTTAATATCGAAATACAGCAAGTTTACCTGTTCAATAAACGGAAGAAATACCTCAGGCTTGGCATAGCCAGTCGTTTCACTAGCAGTGTGGATATTCTTCGCTTTTAACTGGCGCAGCAGTTCCGTAGCAAACGCTGCTTGATACAAGACCTCCCCGCCGGAAAGGGTGACTCCGCCTTCGGATTCTTCATAGAAAGCTTCATCCTTCATAACTTCAGTAATGATCTCATCCATTGTTTTGTATTCGCCCACTGTTGTATGGGTATTTTTTTGCGTATCCCACATTTGCTCAGGTTTGCCATTTTGAGATTCGGGGTTTGAGCACCAGTAACAACGCAAGGGGCATCCTTTGAAGAATACAACCGTACGAATGCCGGGACCATCATGGATACTAAATTTTTGGATATTGAAAATACATGCTTGATCAGTCATCGAAAACCCTCCTCTGAGTCCCCTTGAGTGTAGCACATAAAATTGTTAACGTAAATAATAAATGTTACGTACGAAACTAAAAATACTTAAAAAGTTGTTCGTTTACGAAAACTATGATAGTCTGATAAAAAGAATACAGGATAAATGGAGAAGAATAGATGTCTAGAGAAGAAGAGATTCTTGCGATTGTCAGCAAGAAAAAAAAAATCGAGGTCAACCAGCTTTCCGAACTATTAAATGTTTCGAAAGTAACGATTCGAAAGGATTTAGATAAATTAGAAGCTCGTGGGCTGCTTCACCGCCAGCATGGCTATGCACTACTGAATAATACGGACGATATCAACTATCGGCTGGCTCAAAACTATGATCTGAAACGCAAGATTGCACTGGAGGCCAGTAAAATCGTCCATGACGGAGAAGTGATCATGATCGAATCAGGATCGACCTGTGCGTTATTAGCAGAAGAGCTTGCCTTTAATCGAAACGATATTACGATCATTACTAACTCTTGTTTTATTGCTTCCTATGTTCGTAAGGCGGAATCGGTAAAGGTGATTTTGATTGGCGGCGAGTATCAAAAAGAATCCCAAGTCAATGTGGGGCCATTAGTTAAACAGGTGATCAATGAGTTTTACGTCGATAAATTATTTGTTGGAATTGACGGCTTTGATAAGCGCAGAGGCTTTACCGGAAGTGATATCACTCGCTGCGATACGACCCGTATGTTGGCAACAGCGGCGAACCAAACGATCGTTTTGACTGATTCTAGTAAATTTTCACAAAACGGGGTTGTTTCTGAGTTTGCCTTTAGTGAGATCAGCAAGGTCTATACAGATGGAATGATTGAAGATGAGGCACGGAAATTTTTGCAGAAAGAAAATATTGAGGTATTTACGGTATAGTCATGGAAAATCAGTCAGAGTTTAATCTGGCTGATTTTTTCTTTTAGTAAAATGCTATACTATTAGAAAACTGGTGGTGACGAATTGTGAGAAACATTCGTTATGTACAAGATTCAGATCGCGCATTTTGGTATTCATTGGATCATGCGTTACCCAGAGAACAATTTGATCAAAAGGTTCGTAACAAGATGGGGTATGTCTTGCTCGTTGAAGGAATATCTGTGGGCTTGCTGCGATACAATCTTTTCTGGGACGAGCATCCATTTTGCACGATGCTGCATGTAAAGAACGAGTATCAAAGAAAGGGCTACGGTAGAGCGTTAATGGATTTTTGGGAGAATGATATGCGAGATTCGGGTTACAAACTACTTCTGACCTCTACTCAAGTGGATGAACAGGCGCAGCATTTTTATCGTAAGCTAGGCTATCAAGAAGCAGGCAGTTTACTGATTACGGTTCCTGAATTTCAGCAGCCGATGGAAATGTTTTTTATTAAAAATATTTAGGAGGAAAACAAATGAACTATCAAGGAACACTGATCGCTGTGGAGAATATTGATAAGGCCAAAGAATTTTATCATTCTCTTTTAGGCTTGGAAGTAATGGTGGATGCGGGTGTACATGTTCAAATGACGGGCGGCTTATCCTTACAGACTGTCGATACTTGGGCGGACTTCATCAATAAGAAGGAAACGGATGTCGTGCTTGAGAACAATGCCATTGAGTTATATTTTGAAACCGACGACATGGACGATTTTGTTGCTATGTTAGAAGCGCGAGAGGATATCGTCTATCTGCATCCGTTAATAGAGCATGAATGGGGGCAAAGAGCGATCCGCTTCTATGATTTGGATAAGCACATTATTGAGGTGGCCGAGAGTATTGCGATGGTGGTCAAAGGCTTCATTGATTCTGGGCTTACGATTGAAGAGACCGCTGAGCGAACGGGTGTGGACGTTCAATACATCGAAAATATTTTGGACTAGCTTAAAAAAGAGATATTGCACGAATGTGCAATATCTCTTTTTGAATTGAAATCGTTTGAAGTTCTATTGACTGTGCGTCTATTCACATGCTATGATAATTACGAAAGAAGATTAATTTAGTTTCGAATGAAAATGGAGGGTGTAATCATGAGTATTCAAATGAAAGAACAAAACGCACCGTATTTTGGAAAATTATCAAGTCGCATGAATCATTTTCGCGAATCGGTATTAACAAAAAAGCCCTATATTGATGCAGAGCGAGCTTTGCTTGCGACAGAAGCGTATAAGGAACATCAAAATCAGCCCAGTACAGTGAAACGCGCATTGATGCTGCAAAATATTTTGGAAAAAATGTCGATTTATATTGAAGAAGACACATTAATCGTCGGAAACCAAGCCTCCTCCAACCGAGATGCGCCGATTTTTCCTGAATATACAATGGAATTTGTATTGAACGAATTGGATCTGTTTGAAAAACGAGATGGCGATGTTTTCTATATTACAGAGAAGACTAAAGAAGATTTACGCTCGATCGCACCGTTTTGGGAAAATAATAATCTGCGTGCGAAGGGCTGGGCGTTACTACCGGATGAAGTGAGTGTCTTCATGGAAACTGGTTTCTTCGGAATGGAGGGCAAGCTGAATTCTGGTGATGCTCATTTAGCGGTGGATTATGGGCAAATGTTGAAGGTAGGTCTAAAGGGGTACAAGGAACGAACGTTGAAGGAAAAAGCGGCCCTTGATCTGACGATTCCGGAAAGTCTTGATAAGTATCAATTTTATAAAGCCGTACTGATCGTAATCGATGCGGTGAAAACATTTGCGGAGCGCTTCTCAGCTTTGGCTAAGGAAAAAGCCGAGACAGCTGATCCTAAACGTCGCGCTGAATTACTAGAGATCTGCCGAATTTGCGGCAAGGTTCCTTATGAACCTGCGGAGACTTTTCAAGAAGCGATTCAGGCGACTTGGTTTATTCAATTGATTTTACAAATTGAATCAAACGGGCATTCATTATCCTACGGTCGTTTTGATCAATATATGTATCCTTATTTGAAGGCTGACTTAGACAAAGGCACCATCACTGAAGATCAAGCGGTGGAACTATTGACCAATCTTTGGATCAAAACACTAACGGTCAATAAAGTCCGCAGCCAATCCCACACACTCAGCAGTGCCGGCAGTCCGCTTTATCAAAATGTTACCATCGGCGGTCAGACTCGGGACAAAAAAGATGCTGTAAACGAATTGTCTTATTTGGTGTTACGGAGTGTCGCTCAAACCAAATTGCCACAGCCGAATCTAACTGTTCGTTATCATGCCGGTTTGGATAATCGTTTTATGAATGAATGTATCGAAGTCATGAAGCTTGGTTTCGGGATGCCGGCCTTCAACAATGATGAGATTATTATTCCATCATTCATGAAGGTAGGGGTCACGGAAGAAGATGCTTACGATTATAGCGCGATCGGTTGTGTAGAAACGGCTGTGCCGGGGAAATGGGGTTATCGTTGTACCGGGATGAGCTACATGAACTTCCCGAAAATTTTGATGATTGCCATGAATGATGGGATCGATCCAGTTTCTGGCAAGCGTTTTGTTAAGGGGTATGGGCATTTTAAAGACATGAAATCTTACGAGGATTTACAGGAAGCGTGGGATAAAACAGTACGAGAATTAACGCGGATGAGTGTGATCGTGGAAAATGCCATCGATCTTGGCTTGGAACGAGAGGTGCCGGATATTTTATGTTCAGCATTGACGGAAGATTGTATCGGTCGCGGGAAAACCTTGAAAGAAGGCGGCGCGGTGTATGATTTCATTTCTGGACTGCAAGTCGGCATCGCCAACATGGCGGATTCATTGGCAGCGATCAAGCAACTGGTTTTTGAAGAAGAAAAAGTGACACCGGATGAACTATGGGAAGCTTTGATGACCGATTATGCAAGCGAACGAAGTCAAGAAATCCAACAAATGATTTTAAATGATGTACCAAAATACGGGAATGACGATGATTCGGTCGATCAACTGATTACTGAAGCGTATGACAGCTACATCGATGAAATCGCAAAATATCCAAATACTCGTTATGGTCGTGGACCGATCGGCGGGATTCGCTATTCAGGAACGTCTTCGATTTCAGCGAATGTTGGCCAAGGTCGGGCAACGATGGCCACACCAGATGGACGAAATGCGTGGGTGCCGCTAGCAGAAGGCTGCTCACCATCACATAATATGGATAAAAATGGTCCGACTGCCGTATTGAAGTCTGTTTCAAAACTAAGTACCGAAGATATTCTCGGCGGTGTCTTACTGAATCAAAAGGTCAATCCGCAAACGTTAGCCAAAGAAGAAGACAAACAAAAATTGATCATGTTGTTACGGGCTTTCTTCAATAAGCTGCATGGTTACCACATTCAATACAATGTGGTTTCAAGAGAAACCTTGATCGATGCACAGAAGCATCCTGAAAAACACCGTGATTTGATAGTTCGAGTAGCCGGCTACTCAGCCTTCTTCAATGTGTTATCAAAAGCAACGCAAGATGACATTATCGAACGGACAGAACATGTGATTTAACAAAGTAAGACTTGATGAATAGCGAATTCATCAAGTCTTTTCGATTTTATGATATAAATAATCTAACCATTCTGAATCTTTACGGCGATTATTAAAAGGGACATAGCCGTTATATTTATAAATGTAGTCGATTTTCCAGCCATCCGTTTTAGTTCTTTTTTTCGCTATTAGCTGTAATAAATCTGTCGCCCGCGGGTCATTAGCAGATTGGCTTTTTTGAATAATATAAACTAAATCCGTCAATGATAGATGGTAGCTTTGAGGAAACATACTTTCAGTGATATGAGCACTGATCGGCTGGCCATTCGATCGTCGGCGAAACAGATTGTGCTGTAACATATATTCAAGTCCTAAATGAATCATTTCGTTGACCTTTTCATCATTAGGATCAACTAGGTCCTGATAGGTTAATAAGGCCCGCACTATTTTTCCGATACCAATAAAACAAGGCACCTTTTTCATACAGCCGCCAAACTTACAGATTCCTTTGTGAGGCCAACTAGTTTTCTGGTTACGATCAAAAACCTGAAATTGCTTGATCCAGTTAAGGGCACTCTGCGCTTCTTTTGAATGTCCTAGTCCAAGGCGGCAATAAGCTTCAAAGAGCAGAGCGTTGTAGCAGGGAACGATTTCTTCTAATTTTCCAGTATAAGAAAAGCCATCCGAGGTTGCCAAATGTTGATTTACAAATGTGATCAGCTCTTGAGTGAATGGCAACTGCTCTGTGTATGGAATTTCTGAAAGACCAATCAAGGCAAAAATTTTTCCTAATGGTTTTAGATCTTTTAGCTGCGTATACCTTTGTATAATGTCTGACTGTTCGAGATGTAGTAGAGGATCTTTGACTAATTCTCCATGATCAGTTGCGATACGCATCATCAGAGCTTTATCCATTTCTTTCACAGCCTTTCGTAGTTATTATCTCTAAGTTTGAATGAAGCAGAACTGTTTAAAAAATTGTGAAAGTGTGAAGAAAAAATCGTGTAAAACTCACACTGTCCAAGATATTCCTTTGGCAGCACTGTGCTTTATCCTATCCTTTGATACTTAGCTCATTAATTTCTGTTAATTTAACTACTTCAGTGAATTTTTTCACTTGTTTTGGATCAATCGTACCGTTTGTCTCAAACAATGAATTGGAGATGCCGCAGGCCATCGCATATTTGATCGCATCCTCCATCGCATATCCACGACTGATCGCAAAGGCCATTCCTCCAACTGTTGAGTCTCCACAACCTGTAGTATTCACAATCTCAACATGCGGAATTTGTACATCATAGATTGTCGAATGATGTTTGACAATGGCGCCGTCACCCCCTTGGGAAATCATGATCGTTTCGATATTGTCAAATAGCGGCTCTTTTAAAATAGTAATCAGTTCCTCAGTGGAAAGGATCTCTTTTCCTACTAATTCTTCTAACTCATGGGTGTTAGGCTTAATAAAGCTAGGACGAACAGTTTGCTGTGTTAAAACATTCTCCAGCTGTTTGCCAGAAATGTCCATTAAAATCGGAAATTCTGTACCTACAATTGATCGAATAAAGCTTAATAAGTGTAGATGAAAGTTTGAGTCATCAGAATTAACCGATCCGGAAATACAAATCGTATCAATTGCGTATTTTTTTAAAAGAGTTGCTACATGCTGGAAAAAGAGCTGCTCATTTTCCTTCGATAAGTAGAGTCCTTTTTCTACGAGTTCAGTATGTGTATTGCCGTCGTGCATAATGGTGATGGCGTTTCTTGAGTTGCCTTCTACAGGGAGAAACTCTAGCTGATAGCGTCCTTCTGCAATCAAGGTATCTAGAATCATTTTCCCAACTGGACCACCCAAAATACCTGTCAAAACTACGCCTTCGCCAGATTGTGCGATGACTCTGCCAGCATTGATACCTTTTCCGCCAATGGAAGTGTGAGGATTTTCGACACGATTGACTTGATCGAGTGTCAGTGAAGAAACAAGGTAATTGTAGTCCATTGATGGATTAAGTGTAATCGTTAATATCATTCCTGCTCCTCCTTGATGATCGTCGTAAATGAGCTGTAGTATTCAAATGTCGTGTCTGAAAGCTGATCATCGGTGACTAAATAGTCCACATCTGATAAGGAATAGAAGGTGTACACATCTGAACGGTTAAATTTAGAGCTGTCAGCAACAACGCATTTTTTGCGAGAATGGGCAAAAGCCACTCGTTGAATCGAACCTTCGATAGAATTTGCGGTTGTGACGTTATTATCGAAGACCCCGTTTGTTGCCGCAAAAGCAATATCGATATTCAAATTGTCAAAGCTCTTTTCAGCAATTTCCCCGTAAAATTCTTCAGTGGTACGAGAAAATTCACCACCAGTTAACAGGACGCGATAATCGGTGTTATAGATTAAATAATTAAAAGCCAGCAAACTATTTGTGATGACAAATAAGTTGGCTTTTTTTATTTCTGGCAAAGCATGAAGCATCGTAGTTCCTGCACCGATGTAAATCGTGTCATTATCGGAAATAATACTGTTCATCACTTTTCCAATGAATTTTTTCTCCGACACATTGGTATCAATTTTTTCTTGAGTGGATAATTCCTGTTCGATTTTTTCTAACTTTTGTGCACCGCCATAAATTTTCACTAATAAAGATTTTTCCGCTAATTCGTTGATATCTCTCCGAATCGTCATATCGGAGACCTTCAAATTTGAAGATATTTCTGGAATGGATAGGTAGTCATTTGCATGTAACAAATCCAAAATTTTTTCCTGACGTTCTTTTTTTAACATGAAATCACCTCATATAAGTAAGCTCTTACAATAGACCATCAATCAAGTGGCCATGTCTATACATTAATTAATAGCATTTAAAGGAGAAAAAAGCAAGGATAAAATGTTCATTGTTGTTAAAGTTTGTTAATATTTTCTGGATCAATTTAATGAAGCGATTTTTTTAAAAATAAAAAAGAAAAAGAAAGCGTTGACAAACGGTTTTTGCCGTTGTATATTTACATTGTAAAACAAATGTTAACAAAGATTAACAAATTATTTCAACGCGAGTTGGGGAGGAGCGAACGTACGTGAACTACAAGGACATGTTTGATAAACAGCTGATCAGTCTCGAAGTAGAAGGAGAAAGCGAAGAAAAAGTTTTTGAAACGGTGGCTGCGCATTTAAAAGCACTGGGCTTTGTCAATGATGGGTACTTAAAAGGCATTACCGCAAGAGAAAAACAATTTCCCACTGGATTGATTACGCAGCATCTGAATATTGCTCTGCCGCATTCTGATCCGGAATATATTGAAAAGCCGTTTGTTTATATTGCGCGATTAAAAAATGAGGTAAAGGTCAAGCAAATGGGCGATAGCCAAGAGATGGGAGTTAAGAACTTATTCTTCCTTGGCATTAAAGATCCCAAAGGGCAAGTGGGTTTACTTCAAGCGTTTATGGAATTATTTATGAAAGAAGACTTTGTAAGAACCTTTATGGCAGAACAGGATAAAACAAATATTTATCAATTGTTTACACAAAATATTTAATCAAAAATATATTAACTTATAGAAGTTGGAGGAATTTGAGATGAAAAGAAGATTGATTGTTGCATGTGGAAGTGGCGTGGCGACGAGCCAAACGATTGCTAGTAAGATTGCTGGATTGTTAGAGGATGATGGGATTGATTTTCCGGTTGAGGCGGTTGATTACAAATCCATTCAAAACGAGTTGCCGTCCACAGGAATCTATGTGTACGTCGCACAACCAGATGATGAGGTGTTAGAAAAAGCGGATGAATTAGGAGTAAAGGTTTTTCCAGGAATTCCTTTTCTGACAGGAATGGGAGCGGATCAAATTTATGAAGATATCAAGGCGTTGGTTGACTAACGAATAAAAAAATAGAGAAAGAAGTGAGAAGTGTGCAAATATTTCAGGACATCATCAATTATATCTTAGGGTTAGGTTCAGCTATTTTTGTTCCATTGATTATTTTGATTTTAGGACTTGTCGCAGGAATGAAGTTCAAAAAGGCATTTATGTCAGCGATTACCTTAGGGATTGCCTTTACCGGGATGTCAATGGTTATTGGGTTTATGTCTAATGCTGTGAGCCCAGCTTCAGAAGCGTTAGCTAAAAATACCGGGATTAACTTGCCGGCTTTAGACTTGGGCTGGACAGGTGCAGCAAGTATCACTTGGTCTTGGTCGTATGCGTTTGTTTTCTTCGCAGTCGTGTTAGGCGTGAATTTTGTCATGTTAATTTTGAACTGGACGAAAACGTTGAACGTTGACATGTGGAACGTTTGGGGAAAAGCATTAACTGCTTATTTAGTCTATTTTATCAGTGGCAGTTTGATAGCTGGTTTTGCGACAGCGATTGCTCAGGTAATTCTGGAATTAAAAATGGGCGACATGTTCCAGCGGCATATTGAAGATTTGACTGGGATTCCGTTGGTAACCGTTACGCATTTAATGAATATTTCCGCAGTGTTGTTATTGCCGATTAATGTCATCATGGATAAAATTCCTTTCTTTAACAAGCGTTCCGACACAAAGGCGTTGAAGAAAAAAATCGGCGTCTTCTCAGAAAACTCCGTTATGGGCTTTATTATCGGCTTAGGCTTAGGATTGGCCGCAGCCTATGGTGTCTCTGGTTCATTAAATTTAGCGATTCAAATTGCGACGGCGATGGCTTTATTCCCAATGATTTCAAAAATGTTCATGCAATCACTGTCACCATTAGCAGATGCCATGTCTGAAATGATGAAGAAACGCTTTAAAGATCGCGAAGTTTATATCGGATTAGACTGGCCAGTACTGGCAGGTCGTTCTGAAATTTGGGTGACGGCGATTCTATTAGTGCCGGTATTTATTGGCTATGCGATTATTTTACCTGGCAATGCAGTCTTACCGTTAGCTGGTATTATCAACTATTCGATTGCTGTAGGCGGCTTGCTGTTAACGGGTGGTAATCTTGTTAGAATGCTGATTATGGGCGTGATTTCTATGCCGATTTACTTATATGCTGCAACGTATTTAACACCGATTTTAACAGGTCTGGCAGATAAAACTGGGGCTGTTGAAGGGATCAAAAAAGGCCAACAGATTACTTGGTCATCGATTGAAGGACCAGAATTCCGTATTCTATTTGCAGAGGCCTTTAAAGGCAATATTTTAGGAATTGTTGGAGCGGTTATTTTTATCGCGATGTTTGTTTGGTTGTACAAATATATGAACAAAGCTAAAGTTCCGAGTCAAAGATATGAAGAACTGGCAGAGAAAAAAGTTAAGGGCGTAAAAGTCGCTAGCTAAACCAATCATGGAAGGATAGGTAAAGTGGATGGAAAAGAAAAGAGAGAACAAAGAAAAAACGAAATGGTTCGCTGTGTTGTTTCTTGCAATACTCAGCTTTATCCTAGCCTTCTTGACACAGCAAATTCTTTTTAATCTTATTGCAATCGGTTTGGCTATCATCGTTTATAAGTATGGAAATCCAGTTTTGTTTAAAGAGTATGATGAACGCAGAAGGAAAAAATATGAAGACGCGATGCGGGTTCGACAGGCCGCACAAACAGCTATTACCAGTAAGAAATTATTCAAAAAATAGAAAAGGTGGTCTCGATTATGTCAGATGGACGAATGATTTTTGAAAGAGAACGTGAAGATCTAGCGCGGATTGTGAAATTGATTTTCGCAAGAAAGAATACAAATGTCGCAGGAGGCAACTTTTCATTTAAAACGACAGATCAACATGGAAAAGAATACATTATTATGACCCCAACCATGATGTCTGAAGCCTACTTAGGTGAGGTATCCTCAGCACAAATCTTAGTTGTCGAGCCTCATACTAGAAAAGTCATCGATGGTGTTGGAAAATTGACACGTGAAATCAACCTGCATGAGGCAGTCTATGATACGAACCCTGAAATTAAAGCAGTGCTACATGCACATGCGCCTAATGCAATGTTTTGGGCGACGGCGGGATTGGATATGCCGAACTTAACGGAGGCGACACAAAAAGTCGGTTATGTTCCGGTACTTGATTTTGAGCCGAATTGTTCCCCTGAACTAGCGGAATTAGTCTCAAACTATATGAAAAAAGAGAATCTGGAGCTGCCAAATATGCTGCTGTTAAATAGTCATGGCGTGCTTATTAGTGCACCAGGAGAAACAGGAATTGAAGCAATCCATAAGGCTTTGCAGATTCTTGATACTACTGAATGGAATGCAGAGATCGCCTATAAGCAGACGATTTTCCAATCGTTAGGTTTATTAGATGGTTACTATTCTAAAGGAAAACAGGTTGGAACGCTTGAGGATTTGAAGGGACATACGCCAATCTATAACCGTGAGGAAATATTTGCGGGGGGAGATTAACTGTTAATAAGTATTTTAGTTGAATACCGCGTAAAGAAAAAAGTTGTTTCGCGATCGTGCGAAACAACTTTTTTTCTTTACTTCACTTCAGCCAACCGAAATCAGTCAAGCAAGTATGAATATCATTTTCGAATGTAGAAGAGCGAATGCCGTGTGATTCAATTTTGTTTGTTGACAGGCGCAAATCTCGAAACCGATCGGCAAATCGTTGATGATCTGGCAAGATATATTGATTGATAAGTGAGTCATTATATCCAAGAGCTTTCCCAATAAGCCTTGCTGCCTCATACGTGGACAAATCATTTTGACTCGAAAAATGATAGATGCCTCTTGGTAAATGAATGATTTTTTCAAATTGCTCAGCCAAATTTTTTCCATAGGTCATTCCGCGAGTTTCGTTGACTGAAAAGTGAGTCTTTTTTTTATAAAAGAGCGCATTCATTACGTTTTCAATGATGTTTGGACTGCTTCTAACACCAGGGAAAGAAAGACCCATCATCCAAGAAAGGCGTAAAATCACTGCATCATTATTATGATCACTTAAATATTTTTCGACTTCCATTTTTTGCTGACCATAAACAGAGGTGCTGTCAACTTGGCTTTCTTCAGTATAGGGAGCGCCCTCGCTCCGATTATTAAACACTTGTTCTGTACTCAAAAAAACAAATCGAGCATTCTTCTCATGACAAACCTTTGCAATATTGATGGCACTCTCGGTATTTACCTTATAAGTGTCTCTCGGATTTTGCTCACAATCTGCTGTTTGTGGACGAGCAGCAGTATGAAAGACGAGATCGTATTCTAACGCTTGAAACAACTTTGTAACGGCCTGAGTATTTGTTAAATCGACGTCTTTTCGTGTGATCGGTATAAAGTTAAAACGAGCGTTGTTGCTTGCTTGGATGAGAGATGCTAGGTACCCATTGGCCCCTGTAATAGCTATTTTAAACATTTTGGACGCTCCTAAATCGTAATCTTCCCATCAACAGCTTCCTTCTTTAACGAGTCAATGATAGAGATGCCTGAGCTTGTGCCGATACGTTCCGCACCGCAGACGATCATTTTTTTAAACGTTTCTGCATCACGAATACCCCCAGCAGCTTTTACTTTTACATCTGTGCCGACATGTTTCTTCATTAATTGAACATCTTCAAACGTTGCCCCTGAAGGTGCGAAGCCTGTAGATGTTTTAATGAAATCTGGTTTTACGGATTTAGCGATTTTACATAGAGCAATTTTTTCCTCTTCATCAAGATAAGCATTCTCGAAGATAACCTTTGAAATCACCTGATTTTCATTGCAGATGGTAACGATTTTTTCCATTTCAGTTTGTAAGTAAGCCCAATTTTTTGCTTTAACTTCGGTGAGATTAATAACGTAATCTATTTCTGTCGCCCCTTTTTTTATTGCATCCTTTGTTTCGGCAATTTTTGCGTCAATAGATGTTTGGCCTAATGGAAAACTAATGGCTGCACCAACATTGATGTCAGTATTTTCTAGCAACTGGCTGCATAATTCAGACTGGACTTGATTAATTGCGACCATTTTGAAGTGATAATCTTTGGCTTCATCACATAAAATTCGCATTTCTTCTTTAGTAGCTGTTGGTTTTAGATTGGTGTGGTCGATAAAACGAGATAGTTCGTCAATAGTGTAAGTCCTCATAAAATTCCCTCCTAATATGTAATTACATAAAATATATTAAAGCATAAACTCGGATGTGTCAATAAGTAAAAAAAGTAGTTGACAACGCTTTCCTCAGGAATTATAGTTATGACATAATATAAAATGTAATTACATATAAAGGGAGGGATGAATGAATGAAACTATTTTTGATAAGCCATGGAAAGTTTTGTGAAGGTCTATTAGATAGTTATCAAATGATTGCTGGTGAAAGCCAAGATATTTTTACGCTTAGTTTAACAGATGCTGGGATTCAAGATTTTTCTGACGGGTTAGCGATGATGCTAGCGAAACGAGAAAAGGAAGATGTGTTGATATTGACGGACATCAAAGGAGGGACGCCTTATAACGAAGCCTACAAACAATACCTTTTGGATCAGGAGCACATTGGTGTGGTTGCTGGAATGAATCTGCCGATGGTAATAGAAGTAGGATTGAACTTATCAAATAAAAGCTTGAATGAATTGGTTGAAATGGCGATTGAAATTGGAAGAGGAGGAATTCAAGGCGTCACAGAAGAGTCGTCAATGGAGAATGATCTGGAATTTTAAAAAAGATTTTATTGGTCTATGAGTAAAAAAAGTTCATATAGGAGGAAGCGAAGATGACGATAACACTAGCAAGAATTGATGATCGTGTGATTCACGGTCAAACAACAACAAGATGGACAAAAGCACGATCGGTACAAGGAATTTTAGTAGTAGGAGACGATATTGCAAAAGATGATCTGCGAAAAAAAGTATTAAAAGCTGCTGCCGGGAATTTAAAGTTGGGAATCTATACCACTGAACAAGCAATTGAGAGCGTTCCTAAAGGCAAAGACTCATCAAAAGATTTTTTTCTGATTAGCAATTCACCTCAAACTTTTGCTGAGTTGGTACGATTGGGGATTGATTTCGGTGGAAAACTAAATGTCGGTCCTATGAATACGAGAGAAGGGGCGAAGGTTTTAGGAAGAACGGTGGCGATTGATGAAATGGATTATCAAGCCTTTGAGTATATGGATCAACAAGGAATCGATATCGGTTTTCAGCTTTTACCGGATGACGAGCCTAAACCTTGGAAAACTATGAAAGCGAAATATGATTCGCTAACTAGGGAGTAACTTTAAAGGAGGAAAAAAGATGGATGGGAGTTTATTTTTACCAGCGTTACTGACAGGGATTTTTTGTTACTTGGGTGCGATTGAAAGTCCCTGGTTATTTGGTATGAGTGGTGGTTTTTATGTCGTGGGACGTCCTTTAGTAGCTGGTTTTTTGGTAGGGATTGCTTTTGGAGATGTGCAAGCCGGTGTTCTATGTGGCTTAGCGGTACAGGCGGTCTTTATCGCCAATCTATCTACGGGTGGTGCAACCAATAGCGAGATTACTTATGCAGCTTATGGCGGCATTGGACTGGCATTAGCAACAACTAGAGAACCAGCGGTGGCAGTAACCTTAGCGATTCTAATTGGTCAGACTTTTGGACTTATTTTTTACAATACTCGTATGGCGTTGTATTCATTTTGGAATACTCGGGCACAAAAGGCTGCAGAGGAAAACGATGATCGTAGGATTATGTTAAATCATATTGCTTATCCCCAGTTAACGACCTTCTTACTTCGGGCAATTCCTATTTTTGCAGCAATTTTCTTCGGTCGTGGGTTAGTCGATTGGCTTTTGACAAATGTTCCTCAAGTTGTTACAGATACGATCTCAGTATTAGGCGGTGTTTTACCAGCCTTGGGGATTGCGATGTTGATGGGGATTGTTGTTAAGGAAAAGGTTCATCTAGTCTTCTTTTTCGCGGGATTTGTATTGATGGCATTCGCCAAATTAAACATGATCGCATTAGTGTTTTTAGCAGCTATGGTAGCCTATATTGTTTACTTAAGTACCGGAAAAGGCAGTAGTGATAGTAAATTTGCGGCTGTATCGGATGTGACGATTGAACAAACCGAAGCTGCTTATGAAGATGACGATCTGTTTTAAGGAGGAAATGAAATGGAAGAGCGATTAACGAAAAAAGAGTTACGTCAGATTTGGAAACGTTGGGGATTTACACATTTATCATCAATGAGTTACGAAAAACTACAAGCACATGCATGGGCTTATTCCTATTTGCCATTTGCTGAGAAGTATTACAAAAATGATCCGGAGGCAAAACGCAGATTATTATTAAGGCACTCCATGTTTTATAATACTGAACCACAAACAGGTCAGCTGATCAACGGTATCGTTGCTTCATTAGAAGAAGAGATCGCTATTGGCGGAGATGTTCCTGAGGAAATGCCTGTAAATATCAAGACGACATTAATGGGCCCTTTGGCGGGAATTGGCGATTCGATCATTCAAGGCATTATTGTACCAATATTACTGTCCATTGCGATGGGATTAGCGTCAGGTGGAAACGCGTTAGGTCCTATTTTCTATATTGTTAGTTATGGAATTATCGGTCCTTTGATTTCTTACCTTTGTTTCATGAATGGTTATCGATTAGGTGTAAGTGCGATAGACGTTATCATTGGGGAGAATGCGAAACGAATTACTGACGCCTTCAATATTTTAGGAATTATGGTTGTGGGTGGCTTAGCGGCTTCAAATATCGCCTTGACAACAAAGATTAAAATTCCAATGGGGGATGACGTTCAAAAGCTGCAAGATGTTTTGGATGGAATTTTTCCTAACGTCCTTCCTTTGGTAATGGTTCTTTTAGCATGGTATTTATTGACAAATAAGCAAATGACCGCAACGAAGGTGATTCTTGTTTTGACGGTTATTTCAGCAATTGGTGTTGTTATTGGAGTGTTCTAGCATTGGAGGCGTGTTTCTAATGAAACGCGTCTTCTTTCGTTGAGAGTAAAATATATTTAGGAGGATATTATGTATATACTAAAACCAGAATCACGAGAACGTATTTGGGGAACACCAAGACTGCATGGCTATAGCGGTGATCAACAAGTGGAGAAAATCGGGTCAGTATATTCAGCTAGTGGAATAGCCGATATTGATTGTTCAGTGGTCAATGAAGAGAAGACTTTTAGTGAATTGATTACAGAGAAACCAGAAAAATTTGGATTAGAAGCGGGGGAAGTTTATCCATTAATAATTTCCTTTACAGCCTGTGATGAAAATCTCAGCATTCAAGTTCATCCGACAGATGAATATGCTCAGAAAGTGGAGAAAATGCCTTATGGGAAAAGCGAGGCATGGTATTTTCTGACACCGCCAGAAGCAGGATGGATTTATGCAGAGCAACAGGTACCTAAGAAATCAGTAATTTTAGCAGCAGCAGAAAAGAATGAGTATACAGAGATATTACGAGAGTATCCTGTGAAAAAGCACGAGTTAATCTATATTCCATCTGGTACGATTCATGCTTTAACGAAAGGATCTCTTGTTTACGAAATTCAGCAAGCCACAGATATTACGTATCGTTTTTATGATTATGATCGACTAGATACCAATGGAAAGAAGCGTACTCTTCACGTTGAGAAGGCAATTGAAACCTTGCGGCCAGAGCAGCAAGTAGAACGGCGAACGTTTGCGCCGAACGATGTATTTGATCAAAGTGCATTTACAATACAGCATCTAGTGGGTAGACAGATTATAGAAAATAAGTCTGAATTAGCGAGTATTCTCACGATTCTTTCAGGTGAAATGGTTATTGCAGATACTGTTTGTAAAGCAGGTCAAAGTTTGGTTTTATTGAAAGAAGAGATGGTTGAGTTGCCGGAGTCAGTCGAAGCGGTATTAGCTACACCGAAAAAATATTGGAAATAGTAATATGTTATAATGGAGACAATTAATTGAGGAGTAGGTAGCTTATGAATATCCCTTTACATAAAAAAATTCGAATGGATTTATTGGAGAAGATTCAAAATGGAGAATACGCGGAGAACCAACTTATCCCAACTGAAATGGAATTAGCTGAACAATACAGTGTTAGTCGACCTACAGTGCGTCAGGCAGTGCAGGCGTTAGTGGATGAAGGCTATTTAGAAAAGCGTAAAAAAAGAGGAACAATTGTCAAAAAAAATAAAATCCAGCAAGAATTTACTCATGTAATTGAGAGTTTTGATTCAGAAATGAGCCGTAAGGGAATCATTCCTAAAACAAAAGTCTTAAATTTCAAAAAGGTGGTAGCGAACGAAGAAGTTGCTGAAAATCTAGAGGTGAATCAAGGGGATACGGTTTATAAACTAACGCGGCTGCGTTACGCGGAGCTGAAGCCTGTAGTTTTAGTTACTAGTTATATACCTTTCGAGTTGTTTCCAAAATTTCAAGAGGTTGATTTTACTAAAGAAAAAATGTATCAGGTTTTTGAAGAGATGGGGTATCCAATCAGAACAGTCACACGGAAATTAGAGGTCATTAAAGCAGATGAAACGATTAGTGATTTGTTAGATGTTGAAGAAGGTGACCCGATGTTCTATTTTCATACGCAGGGTTTTTCTGAAAATCGTGTTCCTGTCGAGTATTCGATTTCGAAGTATCGTGGTGATATTAACTATTTCGTCTTTGAGTTAACACAATAATCTTCAATCATATAGCGAAGTAAATGTAATCTAGGAGGTCAAAAGCTGATAAATCAGGCTTTCGTTTTCCTAGATTTTTTGTACTGGTTTGCAGGGAAAACGTAATAATCTATATGTCAATAGTGAATATATCTAATAATACAGAGATGAAAATGTCGTAATTAAAAATAAAAATAATGATTTTAGGATTTATTTATTATATATGGTACAATTTGGAATATAAAGAATATGTTCTTCTTAGGCATATTATGTATTTATAAAACATATTATTATTTTCCGATAGGGGTGTTGACAACGTCCATTGTACACAAAATAGATATTTCTGGAAATCTATTAAAATATATAGCTATTCTTGCAATGTTTTTTGATCACTTTGTCTCGGTGTTCGTCTGTCAACCAGATATCACCGGAAGTTTGCTTCGTGTGCCTGGGAGGCTGACCGCGCCTATTATGTGTTACTTGATTGCGGAAGGGTTTTATTATACTTCTAATTTGAGGCGGTATACGAAACGTTTATTCCTGTTTGCATTGATTTCGCATTTTCCTTATGTATGGTATTTCAATTTACCTTGGTGGGGTGCTACCAGCGTGATGTGGAGCCTGACTTTAGGATTGTTAGCGTTATCAATTGTAAAAAGGGGCAGCGGACCACTTTGGTCGAAACCGATTTGTGTGGGTGTTTGTTGTTTGCTGGCTTACACCGCTGACTGGAATTTTATTGCTGTTTTATGGATACTATTTTTCGGCCTCTACCGTGGGGATTTTAAAAAGCAGATGCTCAGCTTCAGCATTATTGGACTTTTCTTATATATTTTTCCGACAATACTGCGTTCAGGGGTTTTGTCCGCCTATGCATTTGGTATCTTTTTGGTTATTCCACTCTTATTTTTTTATCACGGAAGACAAGGGAGAAAAAGTAAATTTCTTAAATGGGGATTTTACATCTTTTATCCCATTCATTTATTGTTGCTCTATTTTTTACGACTCTGGCTTTTATAAAAGGAGGATACGAATCACTTGAAAAAAGTGCATCGATTATTAATAGTAAGTCTGCTGCTGTGTGCTTGTTCATCTGACAAAAATGAGACAGATTCCACAGAGAAAAAAAGCATCTCAGAAAATTCAATAGTTGCAAAAAGCGAGACTACCACTAAAAAAGAATCAACTTCTTTGACCATCGAAGAACCAGAAGCGCCGATCTATCAAGGAGACTATGAGCTGCCTTTAGCTGGTGCCACTGGCTATGCTTCGGTTTCTTTAGAGGTAAAAAAGGAACCAGAAGCAGCAGCCGAAGTTTTAACGCCGATCAGTCCTGGAACTGCCTACACTATTTTGGGAGAGGAAAACGGTTGGTTGAATATCAAGCTGGATGATACAGTTGGTTGGATTCAAAATCAGTATAGCTTAGTTAATTTGCCGGATATCATTCCTTCAATTATTTACAAGAATACAAATGTGGAGGCGTCAGTTTTTTATTCTTCTGGTCAAACGATTCCAGGGATAACCCACCAATCATTATACAAAAGTAAAGGCTTTAACGAACGTTTAAAAAAAGAGCAGTTTATTATGCCGGTTCTTTTTCCAATGGCGAAAAAGCTGATGGCTATGCAGAAAATGGCTTTAAGTGAAAACAATACCCTAGTGTTGTATGAAGCATTTCGTCCGCTCAGTGTGCAGCTGCAGGTTGCAGAGGCAGTAAAGAATTTGGCTTCAGAAAATCCACAAGTCCTGCAGGGGATCACCCAGCCGCCATGGAGTATCAATTGGTTTATTTCAACTCAGGTTTCTAATCATCAGGTAGGCTATGCGATTGACGTAAGTTTGGCAAAAGTGACGGTATTCTCTGAAGAAAAATATGGAAAACATAGGGTTCGCACGGTGTCGCGTTACGAAGAATATGCGATGCACACCAATATTCACGAATTAAGTGTCCGTTCTGCAATCTTTACAGCGCCTGTCACTGTGCTTTCACCTACTGCTTGGCAGCAAGGAGTCCTTACTCCAGAGGTGAATCAGTTTGAACTGCTTCTGCAAAAATATGCGACAACAAGCGGACTGACACCGTTAGCGTCGGAATGGTGGCATTTTAATGACTTAGACGCCTTGAATCTGCTGGCAGGAAATACCGGTAATGGGGATTATGTATTGACTGAAACGAAAAGTACTTGGATAGAATGATTGGAAGATGCCTTTGATTAGGTGTCTTCTTTTTTAGCGGGAAAAGGAAATCACTCTAGTACATTTCTTAAAAATTTGGTACGCTAATAGGGAAAAGAGGCGAGGAAATGTTAAAAACGGATCGATTTCAAGCGATCATGTCATTATTGGAAGTTAATGGAACGGTGCGCGTCAGTGACATTATGGATAAATTATCAGTTTCTGATATGACAGTACGACGTGATTTGGATGAATTGGAAAAACAAGGCTTATTAGAGCGAGTACACGGCGGAGCGAAATTGAAAGATTTTTATCGTCACGTCGAGCTTTCACATACCGAAAAACAGATTATGCTGCAGACGGAGAAGCAGCGTATCGTAGAAAAAGCCAATGAGCTGATTAACGACGGGGATACGCTTTTTCTTGGACCTGGAACGACGATCGAGCTTCTATCAAAAATTATCCGAGCAGACTCGTTGCGGATTGTGACGAATTGCTTACCTGTTTTTGAAGAGTTAAACAAGCATAAAGGGAATCGGAAAATTTACTTATTAGGCGGTGAATTGCGAGAAACAACGCAATGCTTTGTTGGAGAGATTACCAATAAATCACTGAATGATATGAATTTCCATAAAGCATTCTTCAGCTGCAATGCTCTAAACGAGCAGAAAATTATGACGTCTACATTTGAAGAAGGACAAACCCAGCAAATTGCTTTGAATAATTCTATTGAACGGTTTTTACTAATTGATCATTCTAAGATTGGCAAGCGCGATTTTTCTGTTTACTACAATCTGAATGATGTCACGGCAGTGATTTCAGATGAAGATGAACAGAAGCACTATGAAAAAATTGAAAAAGAAGAAAAATATATTGTTTAAAAATGATTGGCTAAAACACTCTTTAAAGCTCCGAGTAGAGCTTCAAAGAGTGTTTTTTTGAATTGATTATACGCAAAAAATCTCCTTTTTCTTTACCCAATTATAATTTTTATAAAATTAATTTTGGTTATTTTTAGCCATGTTTTAGGTGTATCATGGAAGAGAAGAAACAATCGAAAAATGACCAATATTTTTAATCAAAAGGAGAGAACACGTATGCCAACGAAACCATTGAGCCAAATCGCACTTTTTAAAATGCACAGGGAGAACCTTCAGAAGAGAATAGTGAAATTTTATGAAGAATCACAGGACGCAGATTCTGTTATCCAATACCTTATTGCCGTGCTGATTCGCCAATGCTTGTGCATCAGTGATTTCTCTGATTTTTGCAGTGAAGTAGTCCGAGAAATCTTTCTTTCTGCCGAGCCGTCAGATGTGTTGCGAAAGGCTTGTCCCTTGTTCCGTGACTATTTCAGCAGCGGCAAGGAGTGGGAACAGGTCACTCGCCGTTTATATAAAAATAAAAACGAATACCATCGCTACAACAACCGACTGAGCGATTGCAAGAAATATATCTTTAGTAAAACAACCCCGATAGAAGAAACCGATGGGCAACAATATAAAATTATCTCCACCTTTGAAGACGCTGTTGGCAAGCTGCACACCTGGAGTCTGCAGGATGCCGATAAACATTCCTCTTCCATCAAGATCGATGCGGTCTTGGAACTAATGTCTACGTTAACGATCTTTGAAAAGGACGGGATTCGCCGGTTTGTAAAGTTGGAAAACTCCGATATCATGAACTGCACCCGTTATCCTAAGATCAGAAAAGGCGAAGTGGTGGAGGAAATAGAAGCAGAGACTCAGCCAAAAGCAGAAATGACAGCGTTAACAAGCTTCAGCGTCGATACAATGACAGACGAGGAAAAACTAGAACTAGTCAAACAGTTGTTACCAGAAGGCATCGTCTTAACCGACACACGAATGGCACAGTTAGAGCAGGAAAAAGAAGAGAATAGTGCACCAGATACGGAAAGTTCCGCAGTCTCGACCAACGACCAAGCTAACGGAGCAAGCCAGGCAGCAGTGAAGGAACCACCAGCCAAGAAGAAATCCTCGATGCCAAGGCCGATGCTCTCTCAGCTGAAAAATCCCCTTCTATGAACTATAAGAAACCAAAAAGCGCGAAGCAAAAGAAACGAGAAAAAAATGATGAATTGATGAAGCGGACGAAAGAGGGGAAGAGGAATTCGAGGAAACGAAAGAAGCGGAAATAATAAGCATAAATAGGCATAGTGGGATCTGAAGATTGTAGGAGGAGTGCGTTAAAAAGTTTGTTTGAATCTAACGTATTTAATCCAGCGACCCTAGTTTTCGTTTAGAGCTTGCATCTTTGTTAGTGCTGTTTATTTTTGTTTGTTTATATTTTTAAGAAAAGTCAGATTTGTTCTATCGAGGTAATTTCATTTTTGGGTGGAGCAGAGGTTTATTTGCTGTGGCCTTTTCCCTTTTTTAATAATAGTAAAGCTGGATTTGTCGCAGAATAGATAAAAAAGTAATAAACCTTTTTTAAATCAAGCCTAACTGCCAACTGGCATTTAGTCACTAAAGCAAGCATAAAAAGAATTTGAAAGTTTATATGACTGAGTTGCCACTATTAAGGATGAAGGGAGACATTATGAAGCGATAGAAACAACAGAAGAATAGATTAAAAAAAATAATCCCGGAGATCTCTGATCTTCGGGATTATTTTTTTTTATTTTGCTTGAGCGGCATAGGCAACATTGCCTTTTGCTGCTGTTGGTGCAGTTTTTTCTTCTTTCTCAGATGCGTATGTCGCGTTGCGTTTCTTCATTTGACGCGCATACCAGATAAAAATAAGAAGATAAGCAGCTAGCGCTAAGGCGGCATAGATCACAAATTCGATTTGGCCTTGTGAGGCATTTCCCACTAAGTAGCCTAAGAATTTTTCGATCGGGCCTTCCATTGTCGTATGAGAGATCATCGCTGATTCACTTAGACCGGAAGGGAAGGCGCCCACAGCTTGAGCGGTTTGCGTGACAAAAGGTGCGATCAATGTGCCTGACCATAAGAACAACGGCAATTCAATTGCACCAATGACGATCATGCGAATCAATTTTCCGCGAGTAACAACAAGCAATGCTGGGGTAACACCCATAGCGATGATTCCGCCTAATGGCAATAATTTGTTGCCAGGTAAAATAATGGCTTCCAGCAGCATGATTGGTGCTAATACGTTAGCGGCAGCCCAGATTTCTGCCCGGCCTGCTAGGAACGGCCAATCTAAACCAATATTGATCGTACGTCCTTTCAAACGTTTGTTGGCAAAGTCGGTAATCCCTTGTGATAAAGGCTCAACGGCCGCGATAAACCATGCACCGATTAAAGAGAACAATTCTAAACAGACGGCTGCAGTAAAGGCTAATGAGAAGATTTGTGTAGGTGTTTGTCCAGCTAATAGCCCAACAAAAATCCCTAAATAAATCCCGATGGCAAATTTTGATCCCCAAAAACCGATCTTGCTGTTTAGTTTAGCCGCATCAAAATCGTATTTATCCAACCAAGGGAAGACCTTGTCGAAAATCTTGTCAAAAACCATAATGATCGGATTCATCATATAGTTCATATGAGTAGTCGTCATCGGGTTGCTGTCGGGTGCATTCAATAAATCATTAAAGGTTGGTTTCATCAAATCAGAGTTCCAAATTTTCAATACACCGATAAAAATAACCAAGGCGGTAGCGATAAATAGATTGGCACCGCAGAAGATCGCGAATAATCCAACAATCGCCAAATGCCAAATATCAAAGATATCAACATCTAAGGTATTGGTCTTTTTCATCGCCAACATGACGATGTTAACGATCACCATGACTAGTAGGAAGTATAAGGTGTATGGAGATCCCCAAGTAATAGTAGCCAATGGTGCCCAACCAACATCAGTGATATTCAAAGAAATCCCTGTTCGTTCAACAAAAGCGGTCATAGCGTCTGAAAAAGCAGTGGTTAAAATACCAATAATAGCTCCGATACCCGTCAAGGCGATACCAAGTTTGATCCCGCCTTCTAGGGCACGTGACGGTTTTACTTTAAAAAATAAGGCAATAACAGTTAGTACGATAGTCATTAATGGGGCCGCCCCTAAATTGATTAGAGGCGTAAAAATTTGATTGGCGATATCAATAATTGTACTCATTAGCTTGTCCTTTCTTGATGCCTATTTATTTAATGATTGGATAGCGCTTTCCATACTTTGGTAAACAGGTTCAGCCATTGCGGGAATACGATAAAGGATTGCGCCTGCGTCAACAACAGGGATATTTACATTGAAGCCTAGGTCTGTATTGGCGATTTGAGCGAAAATATCGTAATGAGACAGCATTTCTTCATTGATATCTTTGATCATGACAGCATCACAGGTTACTTGATACCCACGGTTGTTTAATTCTGTTTCTAAGGCACTTTTGATTTGATGGCTCGAATTCACTCCTGCACCACACGCTGCTAAAATTTTGATCATGATTAGTCTCTCCTTTAATAGGTATATTATTTTATTCTGCTAATTAAGCAGAAACTTCCATAGTAAAATGTTCCTCTAAAAACTGATAGATCGCTTCTGTATCCTCAAGTTTGAAAAACGCACAGAGCTCTTTCTTATCAACCGAATTAATGAAATCCATAATATCTGCTAACATGCCAGCTTGTGCTTCGCCGTTTTCGTTCAAAATCATAAATAGGAAACGCACAGAAAGCTGGTCGCCAGGCGAGATCATATTATGGAATGTGATCTCATGGGTTAATTTGATTGGAATAATTCGGGTCGTCCGGACATATTCGCTTTCCGTATGAGGAATCGCAATATCCGGCAGGATTTCCGAAATAGGTGAAAGATCCAGACCTGTTGGATAATTCCGTTCTCTTTCTAATAGACTCTCCAAAAAATCTTCAGTAACTAACTGTTTGTTTAACAGATCCAAATAAACTTCCTCAAAAACCTCTGCTTGGGTGCCCTTGCTGGAAACGTAGGTTGTCTCCTTAAAAAAAAGCTTTTTCAAACAGAACAGCTCCTTTCTTAGTTCGTTTATGTTTGTTTACATGTTGAGTATAATCGCTTACATTCACCTTGTCAACACAAAACAAAAATATATAAACATATTTTGTTGATAAATGTTTGGTAATGTTTTATTATAAGAGTGTGGAGGGACAACATATGCTGAAAACAGAGCGCCAACAATCAATCTTGGCCATGTGTGAGCGCTATGGGACGATCACCGTGAAGTTTATACAAGAAGTTTTAGATGTTTCTGACATGACCATCCGACGAGATCTGGAGGAGCTGGCACAAAGCCAGAAGCTTTTACGGGTTCACGGTGGCGCACAGAGAATCAACGAGACTGAGGAAATAGGATCTTCTATAGAAGCAAACGAACTTTCCCATAAGGAAAAAAAGAAGCTGCACACTAAAGAAAAAGAATACATTGCAAAAAATGCAGCGGCTTATATCAACCAAGAGGATGACACGATATTTCTCGGCTCAGGAACAACAATTGAGCTGATGACACAATATATCGATTCTCCCTCACTGCGGATCGTGACCAACAGTCTGCCGGTGTTTAAGCTGTTAAGTGAAACTAAAAGCTTTGAGCTCTATTTGATTGGCGGGCTTTATCGTGAGAAGACCGGTGCTTTTGTCGGTTCGATCGCTAATGAGGCTGTTCAGAAAATCGGGATCAAAAAAGCGTTTGTGGGAGTCAACGGGTTAAAAGGACCAGAGGTTTCCAATTTCAGCATTGAAGAAGGGACGCTGCAGAAAATCGTGTTAGACAACGCCGCTGAAAAATGTTTGGTCTCAGACGCAAATAAGTTTGATCATAGTGATTTTTATAATTTCTACGATCTGCGCAAGATTGATGCGCTATTTACGGATTCTACTCTTTCACCAGAACTGAAGAGTTATTATCAGCAATACACTAGGATTATTCAATAGCACGAGTGATCCGCAAAGAACAACGATATCTAACGAGGAGGAAGCAAAAATGCGTGTAGTAATTGGTTCAGACAGTGATGGCATGAGACTTAAGGAAGTAATCAAGAAAGACCTGATCGATAGAGGATTTACAGTAGTAGACAAAAGTGAAACCGCTTCGGAGGATTTTGTCGAATCAACGTTGGCAATCGCCAATGATTTGAATGAAAACGAAGGCAGCTTAGGCGTGGCGATTGATGGCTACGGGGCTGGCAGTTTTATAACCGCAGTGAAGGTAAAAGGCATGGTAGCCGCGGAAGTTTCTGACGAACGCAGTGCCTATATGACAAGAGAACACAACAATTCTCGCATGATAACGTTAGGAGCAAAGATCGTCGGCGAGGAGTTGGCACTAAACATCGTTAGAGAGTTTTTACAAGCGAACTATGACGGCGGCCGTCATCAAGTGCGTGTCGATATGTTGAATAAAATGGCGTAGAAAAATAAGAAGGGATGAATGAAATGAAAATCGCAATTGGCTGTGACCATATCGTCACAGATACTAAAATGGCTGTATCAGATTTCTTAAAATCAAAAGGACATGACGTGTTAGATATGGGGACCTATGATTTTACTCGCACTCATTATCCGATTTATGGAAAAAAAGTAGGCGAAGCAGTAACGAACGGTGAAGCAGATCTAGGGGTTTGCTTATGTGGAACTGGCGTCGGGATAAATAACGCGGCCAATAAAGTTCCAGGTATCCGCAGCGCGTTGGTGCGGGATATGACCACCGCGATTTACGCGAAGGAACAGCTGAACGCAAATGTCATTGGCTTTGGTGCACGAATCACAGGAGAATTTTTGATTTGCGATATTTTAGAGGCGTTCATTCAGGCGGAATATCAAGAAACGGAAGAAAATAAGAAGCTGATCGCGAAAATAGATCATGTTGAAAAAGCCAGCGCTGACCAGTCAGATCCGCATTTCTTCGATGAATTCATCGAAAAATGGGATCGCGGCGAATACCACGATTAAGCAGGTGGCATAATGATTCTTACAATTACAATGAATCCCTCGATTGATATTTCTTATCCTTTGGAAGATTTCAAGCTAGATACTGTCAACCGGGTGAAGAACGTTCGTAAAACGGCTGGCGGCAAGGGATTGAATGTTACTCGCATCTTGAAACAACTGGATGCGGAGGTAGTAGCTAGTGGCTTAATCGGTGGATTTTTAGGCGAAGAGATAAAAAAAGATTTGACGAGCAATCACATTGCTCATGATTTTCTGCCGATCAGTGGAGAAACGAGAAACTGTATCGCTGTTTTACACGACGGTCAGCAAACGGAAATCTTAGAAAGCGGTCCAGTCATTTCAAAAGAAGAAGCACAGGCGTTCTTGAAGCATTTTGGACGATTAGCGACCAAGGCAGATATTCTATCTTTTTCCGGTAGTTTACCCGAAGGCTTGCCAATCGATTTTTACAGTCAGATGCTGCAGATTTGTCAAGAAAAACCAGTTGTTTTGGACTGCTCTGGGGAAGCTCTAACAGAGGTCCTTAAAGGGGAAGTTAAGCCGCGTTTAATCAAACCAAACACCGAGGAATTAGCCGGATTATTGGGGCGCAGGATTTCAACAGACATTGAAGAACTAAAAGCCGCTTTGACAGACCCAATATTTACAGGGATCGAGTGGATCGTCGTTTCTATGGGTGGAGACGGGGCGTTTGCTAAACACCACAAGAAGTTTTATCGCGTAACGATTCCAAAAATAGCTGTCGTCAATCCTGTTGGTTCTGGCGATGCGACGGTTGCCGGCTTGACTGCCGCGATTGAAAAAGGTTCTTCAGATGAGGATGTCCTGAAACAAGGAAATGCCTTAGGGATGTTAAACGCACAAGAAGCAACAACGGGACATATTGAGTTAGCCAATTATCAAGCATTATTCGATCAGATTCTAGTCACGGAAATATAGGAGGATATACAGATGAACGAAGAAAAACGTCAATTTATCAAACAGTTATGCAACGAAGAGGGTGTGATTGGGGCTCTAGCCATCGACCAACGGGGGGCCTTGAAGAAGATGATCACGAAATTCAAGGGAAGTGATGCTGAAGAATCAGAAATCATCGAATTCAAAGAAATCGTTTCTTCTCAATTAACGAGATACGCGTCATCGATTCTTTTAGATCCAGAATATGGTTTACCAGCGGCTGATGCTCGAGCAGAAAATGCCGGCTTATTATTAGCCTATGAAAAAACCGGCTATGATGCTTCTACTCCCGGACGTTTACCAGATTTATTGTCAATTTGGTCAGTGAAACGATTGAAAAAGGCTGGCGCGGATGCTTGCAAGTTCTTATTATATTATGATGTCGATGAATCTGAAGAGATCAACAATCAAAAACATGCCTTCATCGAACGGATCGGCTCAGAATGTCAGGCAGAAAATCTGCCCTTTTTCTTAGAATTAGTTTCCTATGATGCAACTATTTCTGATGCTGCTTCAAGAGAGTATGCAGTGGAGAAACCTCATAAAGTCATCGAAATGATGAAGGAATTCTCCGACCCTCGCTATGGCGTCGATGTATTGAAGGTAGAAGTTCCCGTTAATATGAATTATGTGGAAGGGTATGCTGCTGGAGAAGTCGTTCATACGAAAGCAGAAGCTGCGAACTTCTTCAAAGAACAAGTCGAAGCGACGAGCTTACCATTTATCTTCTTAAGTGCCGGTGTAAAAGCAGCGCTGTTCCAAGAAACGCTGCGCTTTGCGAAGCAGTCTGGATCAACTTTCAATGGGGTACTTTGTGGTCGCGCGACATGGGCTGATGGCGTAGAAAGCTACATTACCAATGGCAAAGAAGCCGCCATCGAATGGATGAACACTCAAGGACGTAAAAATATTGAAGAATTAAATGCTGTATTGAAGGAAACAGCAACTCCTGTGAAGCAATTGGCTGGAACATTAGCATAATAAAAAAACTCCTGGATTGAACACTAGATCGATTACCAATGGTTTGACCAAAAAGTGAACTTTTGGTGGTCACTACATATTGGTGTCTTGTCTGGGATTTTTTTATTTGATGGACGCGAATGATCTGCCTTCAGCTTCTTTTCACTTTATAATGGGAGAGCTGAAAGGTCCTGTGTCATGAACGAATTGATGGCTCTAATATTTTGCATTAAAAATAGAACGTCTCAAGCTGTATGAGGCGCTCTATTTGATTTGAAACGATTCTTCAAAAAAAGTTTGTCGTAATACTTAAAAAACAAACGATAAACATTTTATCTTCTTTAGTCTATAGGAAAGTCGTGATGATACTTCCAACAACGATCAACGTCAAGCCAATCAGTGTATAGCGTGTTTCTTTTGGTGATTTCTTTTCCTTCAAGATGTACATGCCGCCTAAAGTCGAAATAACGACATTCAACTGCGTGATGACATAAGCAGTTGCCACACCGTTTCCTTTAGCAGAGAAAATATAAGCAAAGGCGGAGATGCTGAAGATTGCCCCAACGATTATCGCTTTCCAGCTCTTATCATTTCCAAAAGCTTTTGGCTGTTTCAGAATCACATAGACGGTCGCCGCTAAAAACACTCCCAGCATTTGCGGGAAGAAAATAGCTTCTCCAGAAGCGTCCACTAAATTTGGCAACGCGCTGTAGACCCAATATCCGACACTTGTAGCTACTAAAATCAACAAGCCCTTGGTTTTGCCGTTTCCCTGATCTGGTCCATCGGTGACTGCAGTCAGAGCGGCGCCGACAATCAAGATACCAATAGCCACAAAGCCGATGATCCGTACGGTCGTTCCTGGCCATTCACCAAATAGGAAAACCCCGATTAGCGAGGTTCCGATCAGTTGCAAGCCTGTCGAGATCGGCATTGTTCGCGAGACGCCCAACAGGTTAAAGGCAGTGTATTGTCCTGTTTGTCCAATCACCCAAAAAGCTCCTGACATTAAGGCAATCAAAAAAGTGCTAATAGATAGCGATTGATCGGAAAAGAAAAAGTAAACAAACAATCCGACAATCAGGGTACCGATCCCCGTTCCCAAAATCTCATTGGTGGGACGTCCGCCGATTTTTTTCAAAATCAGCGGCTGAATCCCCCAGCCAATCGCGGGGATCAATGCAATCAAAATATTCATGTGGTTCACTCCGTTCTATTTTTAGCCTCGTCCGCCTTGAAAGGCAGGGTATAAGGTCATTCCGCCATCAACAAATAGGGTGATGCCAGTCACATAGCTCGATTCCTTTGATGCTAGCCACGCAGCGGCAGCGGCTACTTCGCTAGGGTCCCCGATACGCTGCATTGGCACCATGCTAGTAGTGGTTTCCAACTGTTCTTTGTCTTCAAATTTCTTAGCATTGATGGGTGTATTAATCGCACCTGGTCCGATGCAGTTCACGCGAATGCCTTGCTGAGCATACTCCATCGCAATCGATTCAGAGAACAATTTCACACCGCCTTTTGAAGCTGCATAGTGAGCAAAAGTTGGCCACGGAACCTTTTCGTGAACGGAGGACATATTGATGATATTGCCAGGCTTGTCTTCTTTTAGAAAATAATTAATCGCCGCTTTGCTTCCTAGAAAGACGCCAGTCAGGTTAACATCAAGCACCTTTTGCCAGTCTTCCAAGGACAGTTCATGAGTCTTATGGCGATTCTCCATGCCGGCATTGTTGATCCACAGATCCAGTCCGCCAAATTCCTCTAGCGCCGCATTCAACAGTTCTTCCACACCTTTCTCGGTTCCGACATCCGCCTGGACGGCCAGCGCTTTACTACCTTGTGCTTTGATTTCATCGACAACTTCCTTCGCGCCTTCTTCATCTGAATGGTAATTAACCACCACATTCATTTGTTCTTTTCCAAGTCGCTCAGCGATCGCTGTTCCGATTCCTTTTGATCCGCCGGTGATTACAACTGTCTTATTCTTTAAATCTGTGTACATAATAGCGTTCCTCTTTCAAAATTATTTTTTTGTTCCTTTTTACTTTACCGACTTTTTCTTGATGCTGCTAAAAATTTGCTCAAGCGGCACCTCTTTGAGAGAAAAGCGACTCATTAAAGCGCCCCATTCAATGGATAGTAAAAATAATTAAAGAAATGAGAATAGGTAGACAGTCATAAAAAAGTTTGATTAAAAAGCGGAAATGTAGAAATGGATTTTGATAAGAAGAGGAGATATGTGTATTTCCCTATATGAAAGAGTAAATATTGTCGGTATTATGGATGCGGCGATTTAAATGAAAAAGAACAAGGAATACAAATTTTCTTACTAAAAGACTGATATAAAAAATACTGAGACGAATAGACAGCCTCAGCATTTTTTTACATTTTTCTATCAATTTTTATTGTACTGTAGAATAGGCGTTAAATCCGATTCCTTCATCTTTCCAGCCAACTTTGATTAAATGATCTCGCTCGCTTTTTAATAACGTGAAATGATGTGCGCCAGCTTTGGCATTCGGATTATACAGACGATAAACGGGTTCTCCGAGCGTTGCAGGCATAACAAGACTGATATTATCATCATGCCAGCCAACTTTAATTAAATGCTCTTTCTCGTCCTGAAAAGCGGTGTAATGATGATCGCCGGCGTTTGGATTATATATGCGATAAACATAGGCTACTTTAATCGTTGTGGTATACCCCTGACCATAAAAACCGATCCCTTCATCGTTCCAACCAAAGTTCACTAATGTTGCTCTTTCATAATTACTAGGGGTAAAAAGATGTTCGCCAGAATTCGGATTATAGAGTCGGTAGATGGCGTGTCGTGGCGATGCTTCGACAGAAGTCTCAGCAGGTGTCTCAGCAGATGCTTTTGAACCGAAGCCGCCAACTCCTAACAAACAGACCCCAACCAACAGTATCATCATAAGTAGCGAGCGATTTTTTTTCTTCATTTATAACTCCTCCAGACATTTCTTTAAATAAATGGCAGTTCAACTAACTGCAATTTCCCAGCTTATCGAATTTGTTCAATCACCAATGAAAACACTTTATATAATTATATCACAATAATTTTTATGAATAAAACACAAATAACAAATAAAGTTTATTCTGTTTCTGAAATATACATTTGGGAATATTTAATCAGACGATAATTTTTAATGTTGACAAAAATCAAAGAAAATTCACAAAAAGAAAATAGATTTGGTGAACGGACTGTACTATTCTAAAAGGAATAAGAAAGCCAAGGAGTGAAGTTAAAATGCGTGTATTAGTGGTCGAAGACAATCGTGAATTGGCCTTATCGATAAAAAAAGGCTTAGAGCAGGAAAATATTTCAGTGGATCTGGCCTACGACGGAGAAGCAGGGGAAGAGAAGGCCTTTGTGAATGCTTATGATGGGATTTTATTGGACTTAAATTTACCTAGAAAAGACGGTTTGGCTGTTTTACAAAGCTTACGAGCATCTGCAGTAGAGAGTCCGGTTATCATTATTACGGCTCGTGACGAGATTGAAGAACGGGCGAAGGGGCTAGATTTTGGTGCGGATGACTATTTAGTGAAGCCTTTTGAATTATTAGAATTAAATGCGCGGCTACGTGCAGTCGTTCGACGGTATCATGGACGTTCGTTACCGCAAGTTAAAGTAGGGGCGCTGACTGTAGATCCTGTGTGCCGAAGAGTGGATTACCAACAAAAGGAAATCTTGTTAAAACCGAAGGAGTTCGATATTTTACTCTGTATCGCGCAGCGCTATCCAGCCGTCGTTTCATCAGAGGAAATCTCTGAACACGTTTACGATGAGAACTATGACCCCTTTTCGTCAGTGTTAAGGGTTCATTTGGCACGTTTGAAGAAGAAATTGTCTGAAGGAGCGGAGAAAGAAATTCTGAAAACCATTCGAGCAAAGGGGTATCAATTATGCGAGTAAACCTAAAAATGACAGTCACAATGCTACTGTTTTCCTTACTTGTCACAGGAGCAATTCTAGCCAGTTTTTTCCTACTGCGAAACAATATTCAAGGCGTTAGTATCTCTTCCTCATTCTCAGAAGACATGTTTTTCATGGAGTCGGAATCAACATCTCCGATAGAAGCGAAAGGAGATGCTTCCGAAGCCGAAAATGCGCAGGTCGTGAATGTCTCCATGCTGGATAAAGCTTATCAAAATGAACTGTTCAAGTATTTACCGACGATTGCTTTAGTGATTTGCTCTGCAGTTTTACTACTGACTTTTTTATTATGGGTTATCTTACGTAAGATTTATAACAATCATATCTTAGCGATTACTCATGAATTGAATTTTATTGATCAATTGCCGAAAGATACAGTAAAAGACAAGGTTCTAAGTGAAGCCTTCAACAAGCTGAAGGACAGATTTGATCGTCATTTAGAAGATTATCGACGGTTGAACAGTTACTTGACTCATGAACAAAAAAATGCCATCGCTATTTTACGGACTAATTTGGAAATTGAGCGTAAGCAAAAGGAAAACCAACAGAATTTAGCACTATTAGACCGCTTGACCGATAGCATTGACGACATTCTAACACTCTCTAATAATACAGATGATTTAAAGGATGAAATGGTGGATGTTTCCTTAGTCTGTGCAGAAGTTTGCGACAGCTATAAAAAGAATTATCCTGATCTAATTTTTGAGTTCAATGAGCAGGATACTACCCTCATCCATGGACGGGACCGATGGATTTATCGCGCAGTTTCAAACTTAGTGGACAATGCCATAAAATACGGGAATGGAAAAGTAGTAACAGTATCTATTTCTAATACGAAGGGCAGTGTAGTGATTCGAGTGAAGGACAATGGTATGGGGATTCCGCAAGAAAAGCAGTCCGCGATTTTTTCTCATCGCTATCGTATCAACGGATTGAAACAAGACGGCTACGGAATCGGTCTTTCTGTAGTTTCACATGTCTGTGATTTGTGTCGCGGATTTGTCTATTTGGAAAGTGAAGAAAAACGAGGCTCTACATTCTATCTGAGTTTTCCTAGTGTGGGTTAACATTCAGTTAACAATGTATTTGCTACTATACGCTCATAGGAGGAGACGAAAGCGATGATCATCATCCGACATGCTTGGCTAAATCTTAAGCGAAACCGAAACAGTCACCTGAAAACAGGTTGCTTTATGTTAGTAATTTTACTGGTGATATATTCACTTGTTCAATGCTATCAATTAGCTACTGCTTATTATGCGGATTATCAGGAGCAAGCTGCAACGGTGGTTAAAGGCGTGCAAGATTTAAATAAAACGGGACAAGCAAAAGAGTTCAATTTAACCGATTATGAGAATTTGAAGAATCAAGATTATGTGAAGCAGGCACAATTTGTGGGAGAAGGGGTCGTAGCCACATCTCTCCTTCAGCCAAAAGAGAGTAACCAAGAGGAGACAGCCTTCTCAAGTTTTTCAACTGGGGAAAACAAGGCTACTTTTTTTCCAATTGTTTTGCTGGATAAAGGATCTTTAAAAAAACTTTTAACGAGGAATAAAAAAGACCTTCAAGGGACTATTCCAGATGAAAAGAACACCTGTGTTATCAGTGATGTTTTAGCAAAAGCGAATCATTTGAAGGTGAAAGATATCTTGACAGTTGGTACAAAAGGACAGAAGCAAAAAATAAAGATTGCAGGAGTAGCCAAATTTTCAACAAGTGAATGGCTTTCTCCAAATAATGGGCTTCTTATTAGCTGGGAAACGGGCGAATCACTTAAAAAAAGCATAGTGCAAACGATCTCAACGGTAACCTTTCAATTAACGAGTAAAAAAGAAATCGTGCGTTTTAAAAATGATTTAAAAAAAATGGAGTCCTTTAAAGACTATGTTCTGATCAGTCAGAGTTGGGCGCAAGGAATGCTACAGTCATTTAAAGATACGTTAGAGCTACTATTTAACGGATTAATTGTTACTTGGATTGTTGGGATAGTACTGGTAACCGTTGTTTGGCAACAAACGCTCAAACACCGTCAAGATTTTTACAGCTTGCATTTAATGGGAATGCCGCGGCAAACTTTAGTGTCAAGCAGCTTATTGGAGCATATAGTTCTTATGCTTGGTGTTGGAGCTATTGCATGTTTTGCTGCACAGCATTTAAGTAGATGGATGACTAATGAATGGCTACTAAAAATTCAAAAAGACCTAATAAAGCAAGAACCTTTAATGGATTGGCTTTTTCCTCAAATTGGCTACGGAAGTGTTTCAACGAATAGCTGGGTACATTATTTGCCGAAAGTGTTTTTAGGCATTTATTTGCTGATTCTACTGGTAACAATTAATCTCCGGGTAGCAAAGGTTATCCAAGTTCCGTACAGGAGGAAATACGCCAATGAGTAATTGGGTTTTAAAGAATCTTGATTATCAGTATATGCAATCGGAGATCACTACCTTCACTGGGATTCAAGGAAGCTTTCAAACAGGAAAAAGCTATCAGATTCTTGGTGCCTCTGGCAGTGGGAAGAGCACGCTTTTAGCGTTACTCGCAGGGGTAACTGTTTGCAGTAGAGGTTCGCTGACTTTTGATGGACAGGAACTAGCCGTGCTCAATCGTGATGCTTATCGAGGAAGTGAGGTTGCTTGCTTGTTTCAAGAAAGCTGCTTACTAAAGGATTCTCCGATAGGAAATCTAGAGCTGGAAGTTTTGCTTTCAGGTGCTCATTCAAACAAAGAAGTTTTAAAGCAAACATTGTTTTCCGTAGGATTGATGGAGAAACAATTAAAGCTCCCAGTCGAAAAGCTAGCGAAAAAAGATCGCCAACTCGTCGCTTTAGCGAAATTGCTGGTGAAGCCGCAGGCGAAGCTGATTCTTGTTGATGAACCAGAAAAGCTTTTTAGTGAATGCGGGGTATCTTATGCTTTAAAAAAACTCAGAAGCTATTGCCTGCAACAAAAGAAATGTCTGATTTTTACAACACAGACGCTGCAATCGGTTAAACTTGCGGATGAATTATGGGGGCTTAACGGAGGGAAACTTCTCTTTATTAAGGGCGATACTCCTAAATAAGATCTTGCTTTCCAACCATCTAAGTTCTTGGATAGAAAGGATCCTACGATGAATTATTGGAAACGAGCGAAAAATAGTATTTTTAGAACCAAAGCAAAATCATTGATCTTGTTCGCAGTTATTTTTGTTTTAGGAAACGTCATTGCTGGTGCGATCGCGATTCAACAATCAACGGCAAATGTAGAAAAGAAGATGAAACAACAGCTTGGAGCGACGGTTGCGCCAGAACTAGATTTAAATAAACTACTTGAACAACAAGAAAACGGGAATGTTCAGGCGGTAAGTAAACCAGAGACATTGAACGAAGAGACAATAAAAAAAATGGGAAGTTCCCCCTACGTGAAGGATTATGATTATAGTTACATGTCCTATTTACCTGTGAAGAACTTTAAGACTTATGAAATGAAGCAGGAGGGAGACGTACAGTTTTCAACGGGATTCAAATCGATGAACTTAAAAGGCGGAAACAGTACCGAGCCAATGGATTTCAAAAATAAGAAGGTCAAATTGGTTGATGGTCGGATGCTAACCAAAGAAGAACTCGCTGGAAAGAAGCCTGTAGCTTTGATCTCGAAAAAGGTTGCAGATGAAAATGGCTTATCTGTTGGCGATCAAATGGTGTTAGATACTGTGACTGTTTCTCAAAAAGAGGACGGCACGATGGACACACAGGATTCAACACAGCATGCCATCAAAGTCGTCGGGCTTTTTGAGCCAATCAAACTAGAAAAAAAGAAAAGCGATGGACAAAACGGTCAAGAAGCAATGAACCAGCAAATGACAGAGATGGAGTTGTACAATACGGCTTTCTTGTCAAATGGACTAGTGCGTGAAATCAATAAAATTGAAGTGGAGAATCAATCTTCTGACTCTCAAGAAGAGGTATTAGAGCAAGTAGCGCCAGTCTTCACATTAAAATCACCTGACGATGTGGATGCCTTCAAAGCAGAAATCAAACCTTTGCTTCCAGAAGGTTATAAAGCAATGGCTTCTACCGATGAATTTGATAAGGTCGGTAGTAGTGTGAAACGTCTATCGAAAATTTCAGGGTATGTGGTACTATTAGCCGTTTTGGCTTCACTATTGATTATATCATTGGTTGTGGTGCTATTTATGAAGGATCGCCGTCATGAATGGGGGATCTATTTATCGCTAGGAGAACATCGGAAAAACATTATGAAGCAAGTGATCGCTGAACTGTTTGTAATTAGTCTTGCCGCCTTATTGTTCTCTCTTTTGTCAGGAAACATTTTAGGAAAAATGGTTTCCGAGTCATTGTTGGCGGGAGACACGATCGACCAAGCAGCACAAACTATGGGCAATCAAGTAATCTCGATGAGTGGCGTTTCTGTCTTAGGCTCATCACTCACAAATCAAGATGTGCTAAGCAACTATGAAGTGCGTTTTTCAATCTCGTATATCGTGACTTTTCTTACCGCAGGTCTTGGAACGATCTTATTGGCTGCTATCTTGCCGCTGACGTATGTCATGCGTCTGAATCCAAAGAAAATAATGATGTAGGGGGAACTAGTCATGACTATTTTAGAAACAAAAGAATTGGGCTATTTTTATCAGGATGGCAGTAAACGTCGTATGATTCTACAGGATACGTCGGTAAAATTTGAAAAAGGCCGTTTTTATACGATTTTAGGGGAATCAGGCTCAGGAAAAACAACCTTTTTATCCTTAATCAGTGCCTTGGATGAACCAACATTTGGCGAGGTTCTCTATAATGGGGAAGACATTAAGAAAATTGGCTATGATCAATTTCGTCGAGATAATGTTAGTATTATTTTTCAAAATTACAATCTGGTTCCCTATCTAACAGGGTTAGAAAATGTTTTAGTTGCGATGGCGATCACTGATAATGAAATGCCGAAGGAAACGGAGGAAATTGCCTATAATTTGTTAGACTACATTGGAATCACTAAAGTCAAAGCAGACCGCCTAGTCAATCAGCTTTCTGGTGGCGAACAGCAGAGAATCGCGATTGCTCGAGCCTTAGCTACAAATGTAGACATTATATTAGCGGATGAACCTACAGGAAATCTTGATGTCAGCATGGAGGAGGAGATCGTAACGATTTTTAAGGATTTGGCGTCCATTCACAATAAATGTGTCATCGTAGTTACCCATTCGCGTGAAATTGCGGAACAGTCAGATGAGATATACTATCTAAGTCAAGGTGAGCTGCTGCCGTATGAGTGATTTTCTATCAAATTTCAACGGAGACAACTATCAACGTCGTAAGGAAGAAAAATCTCCGCGAAAACACGACTCACAGAGGGCAATTAATGATGGGCAGGAAAAGGAGCCAAAAGACAGAGGACAAGTAGTTGTTCCTAAAACAGAGAAGCAACCTTCTGATCCAAAGCCGAAACGGAGAAATAAAATTCAACAAGAGAATGAAGCATTTGAACTTTCTTATAAGAAGCAAAAGCAACGTAAACGACGCTGGCTTCTCATTGGTATTGCTTTAGTTGGCCTCCTTGTTAGCTTTCTTTATTATCAACAGACTTACGTGAAAGTTCCGAATTTTGTTGGAAAAAACCTGACAGATGTCCAAGTGTGGGCAACAGAAAATAAACTGAAAACTAAAATCAAGCAAACCTACGCTCGAAGCAAGGAAGCCAACACGATTCTTTCTCAAAAACAAAAACCCGGCTCTCGAATAAAAAAGAGCAAGACGTTGACTGTCACGAACAGTTTAGGTGCTGATCCAAAAGAAAAGCTTCCATTGCCGGATTTTATGAAAATGAATAAGCAGCAGGCTGAAAGATGGATCAAAGAAAACCAGGCTGAAAATCTTTCACTGATAGAAGAGTACAGTGACACAATTGAAAAAGGAAAACCCATTCGTAGTGAAATCAAAAACGCCGAAGTGACACCTGAAACCTATCAACGAAAAGATCCAGCAAAGGTCTATTTCTCAAAAGGCAAACAAACCTATCAAAAAGATATCAAGGTACCAGATTTTCAACGAAAACCGCGCAGTGAAGTGGAAACATGGGCAAAAAACAATGAGATTGATATGACCTATGAAGAAACGACTTCTAATGAGATTCCAGCGGATAGTATTGTCGCGCAAAGTATTGCTAAGGACGAAAAAATTGCGAAAAAGGATAAAATGACTGTGACAGTCTCGCTAGGGAAAGGCTTTATAGTACCTAATTTTTCCGACTATAGCCTGGAAGATGCCAGTACAGCCTTAGAAGGTGTGCAAATTCAAGCTAAAGGGATCTATACAGAGAATTTGCCCTATGGTCAACTCGTTTCACAAAGTGTAGAGGCAGGGAAGGTTTTAAGTGCTAAAGATGATTTGACCATTAAGGTACTCTATTCATTGGGTCGCCCTTATATGAAGGATTTACGCGGAAGCATGGTGGAAGGCGGACTGCAAAAATACTTTCACGATGAGTTTCAATCAAAAGGTGCGAATGTTCATTATGTCATCCGACAGGTCGATTCAGATCAGCCAAAGGGAACGGTCGTTGGGATGAGCCACTTCAGTGAATATATCCCATTGAACTTGACTGTTTCAATTGATATCAGCTTAGGTAACTTAGGTTCGGCGCCGACGAGCTTCCCTAACAACGCTGGTGGGGTAGATAATGGTGAGAATCAGGAAAGCCCGAGTGAATAAATGAATAAAGCTGTAAAAAATAGCCTATTTCTAAGCTTGATATGTTCGTTTTTATCGAGTAAATAAATATAAAGAATAAACTCATTCAGCATTGCTACGAATGAGTTTATTTATGTGTGATAAAATATAATTGTTTGTGTTATAATATAAATATATTTGATGACTATACAATGAAAAAAGCCATTTATTCTATTTTTTGAACGGAGGGATTGAGAATGGACGGCACAACTAGCGAACAAGACAAGATTCGTCGCCTGACATTGTTGATTTCAGTGATGCTGCTAATGATCAGTGGGGGTGCGTATTTCCTTTATGAATACACGTATCAGACAAAAATTCAGGTGAATGTAACGAGTAAGAGAGTATTGCCAAATACTGGGGCTAAGAAAAAGTCTATTGATCATTCTGCTCAAAATGTGGAGAAACCTCAGAGCATCGAAGAGACTGATCGCGGTAATGATGTACCAATAACTTTAGAACTAGTTTCCTTGAATCAGCCACCAGCTGCTAACGAGAATCTTTTGAAAACAAACCATTCAATGAATTCTCGTCCAAGAATCTTCAGATTGAGTGATGAAATAGAGGTTTTGCCGTAAAATTTTCTTATTTTCAATAGTTAGGAATAAGAGGATTTTTAAAACTATTCGGATCATGTCTTTTTAGTCCTGTATCACAAACGATATATTCTCTAAATCAATTTTACTAATCTAAGAGAGAGTTTATTGGGAAGAATATTCAACCTTATCTTTTGTGGAAATTTTAAAAAGTTAAATCATATCAAGATTAAAATCATAGTATATTTTATATCAAATAAAATTATATTCCTTCACTGAGAAATTTAGTGAGGGATTTTTTTGTGAAGAGGCTACAGCGGATAAGTTATATAAATTAAAATTTTCTTGTGATTTTGACTATTATTTTCGTGTGGATCATTAATTAGATAATTTTTATCAAATAAAAGTTAAATAATAAGGGGTATAAAACTTTAAATGTCATTTGTCCAAAAAAATATTTCGTTATTTTTATGTGATGAAAGTAAGTTAAAATTTGAAATTAAACAAATATAGATGTTTTTTTAGTGTGATTTTAGTGTTAAAAGTAAGTATATTTTTTGACATATGCCGGATTGAAAGTATATGATTTTATTATAAATTGCTAATGACTATTATCTAGTAAAGACAATAAGTTTGATTAATAATTATTTAATGCAATTTTTAAACCAGTAATAAATAAAAAAGTGAGGAATAAATAATGTATAAAAAGTTACGTTACGCTTTTTATTCTTGTCTAATTTGTCTGGTTCTATTTCCTTCTTTCATATGGTCCAATCAGTCAAGAGCGACTGAAATCAGTACATCCGAAGAACAAAAGGAAATCTCAGACACTTTGAAAGAGCTCTCTAGCGAATCATCAATACCCGAACCTACGCAAAGTAGTTCTGTGCAGAATGAGAATATCGATGAAACGGAAGTATCTCAAGCACCTTCAATTGGTAGTTCGATAGAAGAGCAAAAAGAATCTGAAACATTAAACACTTTAGAACCGACTACTTCTGAAGAGGAGCCGATAAGAAGCCGCCAAACAAGATCCGACGGAATAACGTGGACAGTCGTAAATGATTCTCAAGAGTTGAAAGCAGAACTTGCGAAAACTGATCCACCTACACATATCAAACTTGGTGGTAATGGCGTTTTTACATTGAGTACCGCGGTTCCTGTAAAGTCTAATGTTGTCATTGATGGTGACGGAAGAACGGTCTCCTATCCAGATGATGGGATTTCAAAAGGAATATATGCGGATAATACGAACATCGAAGTAACCTTTCAAAATATGACTTTTGGTAGCCCAGATTTCTCAGTTCCTATGAAAAATATCAATGGTATCTTCCCTTCTTCTAGCTCTGAGGTAGTGAAACTAAATATTGAAAATGTAACCTATTATTCCAACAATCGCGCTCAAGCTTTTCAAAATTATGCAGATGGGTCTGTAATCCAGTTCTCAGGAGAAAATGAGTTTATTTTAGAAGGAAATGGGCAGGAATTTGCAGAGGCGAGTAACTTTATCTTTGAAAAGGACAGTAATACAAAAGTTAAGCACGAAACAAATTATGATCTAGGATTTATTTGGTCCAAGAATTCTAAAACCCCCGCGAATATAAGCTTAAGTGAAGGTGCAGTTTTAGATATAGAAACGAATCATAGCTTTGTTTATAACAGTATTAAAAGTGGTGAACTCACTGTCGGGAAAGACGCAAAATTATTGATCAAATCTGTTAATCCAAGAGTTCTTTCTAGTAAGAATCCTATTTATTTTAGTGATGATAAGTGGAATATTTCAGTAAATGAGAATGGACTATTGGATATTAGTTTTCCTAATTCTATCCGTTTGGCTAACCCTAGTAACATTTATATCGGAAAAGGCGCGGATGCTCGCTTTAAAGCGACAGAAGATAAGAGTGTATTTGGTGGAACAGTAAGAGCCAATTCTACCTTTGTCATTGATAATGCCAATTTAGTGGAATTTACAGCGGCGGCAGATAATGACACTAATCCAATTGGTTTTGTAGGCGGGAACAATAATTTTTCCTTTGCTCCATTCGCTGCTGCAGAAGGTGATCAACAAGGAACAGAAGGATATGCCATTCGTACTACACCGAGCTTTGCGATTAACTCACAAAAAGCTGCGGGTACTTGGAACATTTCAACTGGGGATATCACAAGAGAAGCTGTGACGGATACAAATGATTTTACGGCTGAAGAAAAGAATGCCATGAAGACAGCAACCACTATCCGATTAGTAAAAATTCCAGAACCTCGATCACAGATAGCTACATTGAAGAAAACATCAAATTACCTTGATTTTAACGTTCGATTATCTAATTATGAATTATTTAATAACACATTTAAACAAGTAAGGTATCGATTATATTCCAAAGAAGTTGATGATCCTACAGAGGATTCTGTCGATTTTGTCGCAGAAAAAACGACCACTACAATCGATGGTGAAGTTACCTTTGACGGCTTGGAGCAAGACACTAAATATTGGTTATATGCTCAAATTGAATGTGATCCGAGCGGACAGTCAAGTTATTGGTTCGAGGACACGGTTAAAACGAAGGCGATGATTAATGTGGAAGTTCCAACGTATATCGCATTTCGAACAGATATGGATGCCAATATTGTGCAGGATAGAGAGTATGCCATCAAAAATAATGGGACCTCTCCAGTAGATATTAAAGTCGATAGTTTCCAAGTGAAAAGTAATCCTAACAACATTCCATTGCTATCAGAAACGGATTTAAATAGCTCAGCAGAAGGATTATTCTTAAAACTGGTTAGTGAAGATCCTCAAGGAATCGAATTGGTGAATTTAGAAAATCCTGTCACAAAGCCACTGTTCGGAACGATTGATGGCGGTAATTCAAAAAAAATTGGTTTAGGTGGGAAATATCAAGGAACAATCGAAGAAGTAATGCAATTAGATTCTCAATTGACGCTGTTGATTGAAGATGGCAGTACAGAGGAGGGAACCCCTTAATGAAAGAATTCTACAATAAACACAAAAAAAAGATTTTAGTCCTGCTTTTATTACTCCTCCTTATTGGTGGAGCGGCAGGCTACTTCTTAACAAGACAAGAACCGCAAGCTGTATCTGTAATCAGCGGAGAATTTTTACCAGAAGGAAAAGATGCTTCGAAGATTTCAGAGAAAGAATTAAAGCAATTAGCACAAAAAGAAGTAGATAAGAGTAAGTTCAACATGATGATTGTTCCTGAAGCGACAATTGATCAACAGACATTAAAAGGCAATATCACGATACGCAATCCAAAGGAAAATGCCTATCCAGTAAATGTCGAAATCAGAGATAAAGAAACAAATGAAATTGTTTATACCTCCGGTGCGATCAAGCCCGGGTATGAAATAAAAGAAGGAACTTTAGAAAAACGATTAGAGAAAGGGGACCATAAAGCAACCGCATTATTCAGTATTTATGATCCTGAAACAAAAGAAAAACAGGGTCAAGTGGCAGCTGGTATTACACTAAAAATCCAATAAAAAAAGAGGAGAAACGACAATGAAAAAAATTATGGCAGGTTTATTAGTAGCAGGAGCATGTTTTGGAATGGCTTTACCATCAGTAGTTAACGCAGCAGATGTAAATGGTGAAGGATCAGCAGATGTAACAGTAAACGGTACGATTGGAATGGATAATACAGATCCAACATCACCGATCGAAGAAGGAAACGATTCGTGGGTTAATGTTACTTTGGATACAGCGACAGTTTTTTATAATGTTAATGGACAAACGTCAATTGAATCACCAACCTATAGTATTAAAAATAATTCTGGACGTCCGGTAGCAGTATCTGTAGAAAAATTTGAGCATAAAAGCGCTTCTGATGCATATACACCGATCAGCAGCTTGAACCTAAAAATTGGCGATGGAACAACGAGTGAGAAATTGATTGATAGTAGCACTTTAAATACTACATTTGCTAGTAGCCCATTAGTTACATTAGCCAATAAAGATGGCAATTTTATAGAAGGTGACCAATCAGATTTATCAAAAGCGGAAACAACTTTTAGTTATGATGGAGAGTTGACTGCAGCTTCTATAGCAAAAACAACGCCTGAATTTACAATGACTTTAAAGCTTGATGTCCCAACAACACCAGCTTGGAAATAATTAATTTAATTAGTAACAGGATTTGAGGGGTGACGATGGGAAATGAAATTGAAGTCAAAGGGTTCATCGGGCTAGACCCATCCACCGATCCTTTGACAAACGATCAAACGAATGTAGAAAGTTCTAAACCCAAAAGCATTCGGATGCATACGACTGTTTCCAAACAGTATCCACAAACCAATGATCAAATAAGCACGCAATTTCAATTAGCAGGAATTTGGCTTATTCTGTTCGTGATCATCCTATGGCTCATCAGAAAAGAATGGTTGAAAAAAGAGCCTGCATATTCTTCTAAAGAGTGAAGACAGTATATAAAAAGTGAAGGCAGCGATATCAATTTTTGATATCGCTGCCTTCACTTTTACTTTTATTCATTATCTTAAATTAGAAAAAGCCCCAAACTTCGTCATTAATTCATCGAATCCTGGAACAGTTTCTTCCCGGTTCCAGTCTCGTTGTAATTCACAAGCGAGTTGAGCAATTGAAGTTAATTGCGCACCGGCTTGTTCAACACGGCGTAAAGCAGTTTCGTGAGCGATAGGCGATGTTCCACCAACAGCATCAACGATTGGATAGACCTCGTAGCCTTCTTTTAATGCATCCAGTGTCGGGAAGGTCAAGCAAGCTTCTGTCCATAAAGCAAGGATCAAGATTTTTTTCCGCCCAGTCGCTTTAATGGCTTCATTATATTCTTTGTCTTCCCAAGCATTGATTGAGCTGCGGTCATAAGATGGGACATCTTCACCGACAGCTTTTTTCAAGACAGGGATCGTATCGGTATTCCAGCCTTTTTCTACATTTACAGTAGAAAGAACGATGGGAATATTGTAAAGCTTCGCCAGTTCAATAACGATCTCTGTATTACGAATCAATTCAGAACGGTTCATAGAATTGATAGAATTGATTTGTGTTGGCTGGTAATCAATCACAGTCAAAACAGTATTATCTGGCGAAAGCAATTCGTCTTCGGTTCGTTTATCATAGCTAGTCATTTTATCCACTCCCTAATTTTAATACGTTCATTGTAACGCGGAATGGAAAAAATCACGAAGATTTCGTTTTATCTGGATTCCTTCAGCTTTTTGAGAAAAAGGGAGGACGCATTAGAAAAGACCTGCTTCTTTTTCCAAATCACACTGATGGTTGAGTGAAGAGAAGGTTCTAATGGAACAAAGACCAAATCGCTGTCTGTTGTATTGATGATCCCATCAATACAAAACGCAACTGCTGAACCTTCCTTAACCAAAAGTGAGGCATTATAAAGCAGGTTATAGCTGCCAACAATCTTGTAATTACTTAAATTTCCACCCAGCCATTCTGATAGTTGATTATTTACTAACGATTGGCTAGAAATGAGCAATGCCTGATCCTTTAAATCCTTTGGCGAAACAGCATTGCTTTGGGCTAACTCGTGCTGTTCGTTTACTAAAATCCCCCAATGATCAGAAACAGGCAGGGAAAGGTATTCATATTTTTGCTTTTCTACTGGGTCAATAACCAAACCGAAATCAAGTAGGCCTTTATCGATTTTATCTTTTACATCATCTGCATTGCCACTATACATATGAACATTTACGTCTGGGTAATCAGTTATTAGTTTGTTCAAAATTTTGGAGAGGACTTGGAAGGCTTGTGTTTCTCCGCCGCCAATCGTGATTTCACCACCAATAATCTCGTTTTTTTGCAGATTTGTGGTAGTGGTATCGACTAAGGACAAGATTTCTTTGCCGCGATTTTGCAGATAAACACCATCTTCTGTCAGTGAGATTTCTCGATTTCCGCGAATAAATAATTGTACCCCTAATTCTTCTTCTAAATCCTTCAACTGCTTAGATAAAGTAGGCTGAGAGAGATGTAACACCTCAGCGGCTTTACTGATTGTTCTTTCTCTGGCGACGGTTAAAAAATAATTCAATACACGTAATTCCATGATGCCCCTCCTATAACCTAAAGCGATAGCTAGCTATTCAGTATAAGTATTATTCATTGCAAGTATAGCGAAGTATACTTAAGTCAGCAAGTAAGGGAGGTCAAAAAGAATGAACAAACATGAGCTGTTAGCTAAAATCCAAGGAATAGAAATAGTACCTGGCGCCGCTGTTTACGATGAGATTCACGAGCTAAAGGCCGACAATGAGCAGCTTGTAATGGAAATGAACGAGAAGTATCATGCTCCTGAAGAAGTCCGACGATATTTAGAAAGGATCACTGGAAAAGAAATAGCAGACTCTGTCGCAATTTCACTTCCATTTTACACTGATTATGGAAGACATATCTCGTTTGGCAAAGACATTTTTATCAATCAAAACGTCATGTTCGTTGACTTAGGTGGAATTGTGATTGAGGATCATGTATTGATCGGACCGATGTGTCGAATTATCACGGTCAGTCATTTAGTTGAACCGAAAAAAAGAAGAGGGATTTCCGTTTCTTCAGTCAAAATTGAAGAAAATGCTTGGTTAGGTGCAAATGTAACGGTACTTCCGGGTGTCATTGTTGGTAAAAATTCAATCGTAGCAGCGGATTCTACGGTGACAAAGGATGTCCCAGAGAATGTTATAGTAGCAGGAACTCCGGCTAAGATAGTCAAAGAAATCAAAGAATAGGAATACAAGTTTTTTTAAGGTTTATATAGAAGCTTTCCATTAGAAAAGGAGTAGATAGGGATGAAGCTTTTGCGAAAACTTCTTTTTATAGGGTTATTTTGCAGCTGTTTTATATTTCTTTCCGGCTGTGGAACTGCTGATTCTTCTCGGGAAATAAATGCACCCAGTAAGATTAGTAAGGGGAGTGAAACGATCCAACTAAAAATGAATGGAAACGACTACCAGATCGATTTAGAGAGAAATACAACTGCTGAGGAGCTACACGAAATTCTACCAGAAGAATTTGCGATGAAGGATCTGCATCAAAATGAAAAATATTTCGAACTTCCACAAGCACTTCCCGTTCAGGCAGAAAAGGTGGGAAAGATTGAAATAGGAGATGTCTTGCTCTATGGGGACCAAACATTGGTAATCTTTTATCAAAGTTTTGAAACAAGCTATTCCTACACAATAATCGGTCGCATAAGACAACCGGAACTTCTAGCGGAGCAATTGGGAAGTGGGGATGTAGTTGTCGAAAGAATTCAGTAAGAAGAAAGAAAAGCATGAGAATGAAGAAGCACGCGCAACGATCATTTTTCCGATCATTGCGCGTGTTTTTACAGAATACTTTGCTTGATTGCTGGATCAATAATATCTTCTAGTTTGAATCGCTGGTTTTCATAGCTTAAGTCAAAGATTGCGCAGTTAGGAAATGCCCGAACCAATTCATTTTCATCGCCCTCCCAAATCGTCTGAAGAAAACTGACACAGGCGCCGTTATGTGAGACTGCTAAGACATTCTGATGATCTTCCTGCGCCATGATTCGATGCAAGCCAGTTGTCATTCGTTCTTGAACCTTTGACATGGATTCGCCACCAAATTGAAGATAAAAAGACTCGAAATATTCCTGCCCCATAGGCTGTAAAAACTGCTGTTCACCTTCATAAGAACCAAAGCCCATTTCCTTTAGTTCCTTCAGGCGTTGATAAGGCCTCCCGTCAGTAACTATTTCTAGCGTATCACTAGCCCGTTCCTGAGTAGAAGAGTAAAGATGATCAAAATGAATCGCTTGTTCATAAAAATAGTCTCGGGCTTGCTTAGCTTGTTGAATGCCTTTTTCAGTTAAAGGGGAATCACAGGCCCCTTGGATTTTTTTTAATTGGTTAAAAAGCGTTTCTCCGTGACGCATTAAAAATAGCTTCTTTTTCATAGCTGCCTCCCATTCATTCACTAATTTAATAGTATCAAAAGGAGAGTGTAAGCGCATCATTATTTTTCTTTCGACTTTCCCTTCTTATCCTTCGAATAAATAGTCGGCGTTAATTTTTCTATTCTCCCAACCAGCCAAAGCAAAAATGATTGAAATCAATCGAACATAAATGAAGCCTGTATCTGGAATCATTTTGATCGTAGGAAAGAAATTTATGGATGGGAAACGATGGTAATAGAACTGCGGATATGTATTTTCGTTAAGATTCATCAAACGTCCCTCCAATCATAGGATACACTCCTTTTATTCTACTTTATATAAGTCATTTTATAGAGGAACTATAAAATAGACAAATTCGAAATTCATTAAAAATTCATATCAGTTATCGTTTATTTGATGAAAAAATATTACTAGCCATTTATGTGGACAAAACAAGTCTATGGATATATAATATCGACAAAAGGAGGAGATTGTTTGAAATTATCATCGTCTTATGTCCAAGCAATAGGAATTTTAGTCATGTTGGCAGAATTACCGGAAAATGAATCATTAAAGGCCAGTGAAATCAGCAAGCGAATGAATGTCTCCCACACGTATCTTCAAAAGATTGCATCAAAACTCAAGCATGCGGATTTAATCGAGTCCTATGCATCCAAGCAAGGTGGCTATAAGCTAAACAAAACAAAGGAGGAAATTAATTTTCTCGATATTTTTTTAGCGGTGGAGGGTGAGAATCAGTTCTTATCACAGGTAAATTTGGAGCCAATCCATGCGATGTTTATGGATAAAGAACTCATTAAAGAAAAATCAGATGTAGTTAAGAAAATACATTCGAATGCACAGGAGATATATTTTGAACAATTACGTTCGCATCGATTAACGGAAATTTTGCCAAAAACAGCTGATGGTGATTTTTTGACGATTGATTGGAAAAAAATAGTAAATGAAGAATAGGAGAGATTAACATGTCATTTAAAGATGAAATCAATAACTTGAAAGAAAGCTTTCAACAAACAAAGGAACAAGGAGCTAAATTAGGAGAGAAATATAGCGAAGAAGGAAAAAAAGTCGGCGAGGAGTATGCAGAGAAAGGGAAAGCCGTAGGCAAACAATTTAAAGATCTTTCCTCTTCGATCAAAGATCGATTTAAATAAGAGTTTTTAAACAGAAGAAGTAGAACTTTTTAGGTGGGAAACATAGGGGATGACTACCGCCAAAAAAATTTATATGCAGATTGAGAGGATTGCTAATGTGTACTAGTTTGACATTAACCACCAAATCAAAGGAACATTTTTTAGCAAGAACCATGGATTTTGGTTTTCAGCTTGAAGGAAGGCCTGTATACATTCCGAGAAATTATACTTGGAAGCAGCAAGCAGATGCAGATCAAAAAACGATTTTTGGATTTGTAGGTACTGGAAGAAATTTAGGAGAATATTTTTTAGCGGATGGTGTGAATGAACAAGGCCTCGCAGTTGCTGAACTCTATTTTTTGAACGAGGCGAAGTATTCTTCTGAAATAAAAAAGAACAAAATAAATTTGGCTCCTCACGAATTTATTATGTGGTTGCTAGGAAGTATCACGGATATTTCTGAACTAAGAGTAAAAATTGCTTCGATAAATTTAGTAGATGAAGCGGTTCCTGTACTAGGCTTTGTTCCACCCCTTCATTTTATCGTTACAGATAAGAAGGGTGAAACGGTGGTCATCGAATCGGATAGCGGTGAATTGGTAATAAAAGAAAATCCAGTTGGTGTCATGACCAACAGTCCAGAATTCGGTTGGCACTTAAAAAATTTAAACAATTATCTGAGTCTTCAGCCAAACAATTTTCCAACGAAAAAAATTGATGCCTTCGAAGTGGCCCCCTTTGGGCAAGGTTCTGGAACATATGGGTTGCCTGGTGGGTATACTTCACCTGAACGATTTGTTCGAACAGCTTATCTCCGTTCGTTGACAGATTCAGGAAGTACCTTAGACGAGGCGCTAAATGCAATCACCAAGATTTTAGATAATGTAACCATTCCTAAAGGTGTAAACATTAAAAATGATGGTTCAGTGGATTACACACAATATCGCTCCATTTTCGATGTTACTGAGGGAACCTATTACTTTAATCCTTACGAAAATCAAGAAGTTTTTAAGCTTACTCTGAATGAGGAACTGTTAAGTAAAAAAGAACCAGTAGAATTTGAGTATAGCGAAGCATTTAAAACAACTAGTCTAAACTAAAAAACAATCTATTTGGAAATCCCTCTTCCAAATAGATTGTTTTTTGATCTCAAGCTTTAGTTTAAAAATTTATTTGCTAACTAATTTTCTTTAAGAAGTAAATAGAAAAACCAATGAGTGAAGTACCTAATACAATCCAGATAGCACTACTCTTTTTATCATTTGTTTGCGGATAACGTTTCTTTGTTTCTGCTTTTGTGATTACTTGTTTCTTTGTAGACTCTGTTGTTGTAATTGCTGGTACACTAGAGCTAGTCGACTCAGAAGACGCAGGTTGTGAGCTGCTAGGTTCGGTACTGCTAGGTATAGTCTTTTTGTACGTATTGGTTAAGATAAAGTGATTATTTTCTTGGCTGGTAGACAACTCGAAGTCAGCTGGAATATTCACTTCATTGATACTATAGCTGATTGTGTCACCGGCATTGTTGTACAAGGGAAGGTCATTATTCACTCCGAGTGCAGGGACAGTTGTAATTGTTGCTTTAAAGTTCTTTTCCTTTTTCAGAGCCATGGTATCTGAAGTAGTCCAAGCAGTAGAGGTCACTAAAGGTGTACGACTCACTTGATAATCGATTTTTTCTGGAATCAAGGATTCTGGTGTGTTTTTCCATTTCTTTTCTAATTCCAGTGATACTTTTGGTGCTTTAATAGATGGAATTGGAAAATCTAAAAGGGTCCCATCGCTATTTGGATCTAAAGTAGTCCGTTGATTACACAAATACCAAAAGTCGCCTTTAAAGTCGTTGGCTTCTGTATTCAATCGAATTTGATAAGTCAATGTGACACGATCATCTTCTCCTAAAGATAATTTGGAGAGAGTGATGACTTGATTTTGTTCCGACACACTCGGAAGATTTGTTTGTTGTTCCAATGCATTCCAAGTACCGCTGGCATCTCTTCTCCATGTAGTCAAAGTATAGTTTTCTGGTATGAAGTTTCCGCTTCCTTGTAGTAGGATATCTTTTCCCATAGGGTCAGTGACCGTTCCATTAGGGACTGTTTTTGCTACAGAAAGAATGATATCTTTCAAAGCTTCGCCTAAATCAACAAGATTTTCATCAATAGAGCGGTAATGACTTTCCTTATCCGCGATATTTTTGGCGATATACCCGCCTCTATCTGTAGGAGCTGTACCAATTGAGTAGGAGATGATGCCTGTTCTTTTTAATGATACGACTGTTCCCAATGTTGCATCCGTAACAACTGCTCTATCAACAAGCGTGCCATTGGTATCTGAAATGTTATCACTTGTATTGAACTTCTCCGAGCTTGTTTGGAAAGCTGTATAATAAGAGTTAGTATGCCATCCATTATAGTCAGTGATTTCTCCATTATTCACATATGACGCCGCATTATCAACTGGCAGGTAGCTGCGATTGGCACTTCCGTCTCCGATGTGGATCAACATTTTTTCAGCATCAGCTCGACTATGATTTACAAAAAGGTCTTGGGCAGCATATAACCCTTTTTGAATGAAGGTTCCCGTATGACTTTCCGCCGTATTGGTTAAAAAGTTCTCTAGTTCGGACATATCATTTGTAAATCCATTCGTACTGTACACGTTTCGATTATAAGCAACGATGCCGATTTTTACTACACCATTGGACAAAGAACTGCCTAATTCATTGCCGAATTCTTGAAGCCCTTTTAAGGCATTAGCCAACTTTTCTCCTTTCATCGAAGAAGAGTAGTCAATAACTAAAACAATATCTAATGGTGAATGGGAGACTTGATTTCCTTTAATGTCCAATGTTACATCAAAAAGACCTTGTTTTTGCGGATTAGCCTTAACGGTTTTCTTCACATAAGCTTGATCATCATAGTTGACAAAGCCTTCATTATCAATAGGAATATCTTGCGTCCCTTGATATCCATAATTGTAGGTATCGCCATTTGCAACTCCGTTAGTTATATAATTTCCTGTTTGCGTAGACTCATAATGAAATTTGTTTTCATCAGCCATTACTTTATTGGAATTAGCAATGAAAAAAACGAATAGTACTGAAAGTATTCCACCGATAAAAATAAAATATTTATTTTTCATAATATCCTCCAATGATATTTATAATAGCTAAAGTATAGCACCGTTTAAGTTATAAATCATGTGATATACTCCACGATTGAGAATTTATAATAATGAATTCATTCTAAAAATAATATTACTAAAATTCGAAAAAACATTTATTCTGCTGTTGTTAGATTTTTTAAATTCTTATTATTGTTAATAAGTAGTTTCTGGAAGCTATTGTAAACGCCATTATCCTGATAAAAATTCCTTATACTTAATGAAAGGAATTCTTAAAAAAAAATTATGTGAATAAAACAAAGTCCTTTTATTGAATTACAAAAATAGTTTCTCGTTTGAATAGTGTTATCACGAATTCAAAAAAGACCGCCCAGTAAAACTTTTTTGCTGGGCGGTCTCTATTTATAGTTGTTAACTATAAAACAGTTTAAAATCAATATCCTGTTCATGATTTCCAAATTTTTTGCCATAGATTGTACAACCACCGACATTTTTCGCATCGGATTTGACCTCGATCCTTAACGTCCATAGCTGTGTGTCATTTGAGTTGAAATCAGTAATTTTTGTAGGCGATAGAGGTTCGCCCTCCATATAGGTTCCATGATCCATGATTCGAATAGTTTTTAATAGTCCATATTGGTTCAAGTTGTCAGGATACCATGCCGGATTATTTTTTCCACGAATATCTGAGAAATCACCAGGAGAAGTCCAGGTTCCTAAGTCTTTTCCATTCAATGAAAAAGAAATGTCAGAAGGCCAATTATTATTCGAAAAAGGAAACTCTGAAGCAATTTCCATAGAGATTTCCAGCATTTCAAGTTTTTGCTCTTTCTCTAATAGATTCGGAATTTGATATTCGATGTAGCCTTGGGTGAACCAAAGTATTTGTGCGTTCATTCGCGAAGGATCCATAAAATATTTTGGATGATCATTAATTCCGATGAAATCGTCAGACGTCGCCAATCCGCAAGGCGGAACAATGGAGAAGTTGGTGTATTGACCAATCGGAATAGAAGTATCCAAGGTATTGTAGGCGGTATAAATTTTTTTAGGAAAATTCACGGTAATCGAGTCAACCTTTAAGCTGGAAACTTTTGAACGACCAAGTCGATCTGTGGTAATTAGCCCAGCTGTTTCTAATTTTTTTACATGCATGGTAACAATTGCACTACTGAGTCCTAGTTCTGAGGCGAGTTCTTTCACGCTCATTTTCTTTTTGGAAAGCAACTGAATGATTGTTAGCCGTACAGAGCTAGCCAATGCTTCATATACTGGGAGAGAGTCTTGAGAAATATCTAGCTGCATAAAAATCTCCTTTGAATTAATGATTACCTTAATTATACTCTTGATAAGAGAAAAATCAACGGTTTAATGTTAATTAAAATATTAATCTGTTGTGTTTTTATGGTTAAAGATTAATAAATTTATGTTTGACACAGCGGTAATATTGATTTATGATGAAAAAGTAAAAGAAAAGCGCTTTCTATTTACTTTTTGGATTAATGTAAATGTTAAGGGAGATTATTATGGTAAACAATCAAAAAAAGCATTTTTGGAGTTTTGCTGGAAGTCACTTTGCGTATTTCTTCTCTTGGGCAGTTGTCTATGGCTACTTAACCTTATGGTTGGAGCAGGTTGCCGGATTAGGCGGGACAGCAGCAGGCTTACTGTTTTCGGTAATGGCAGGTATTTCGTTGATTTTTCAACCAATTTTTGGAATCGCTTCCGATCGATTGAAGTTCAAGAAGACGTTGTTAGCAGCTATCTCTGCTAGCGCTATATTTATAGGACCTTTCTTTCAGTGGCTTATGCTGCCGTTATTGGGAATTAATTTATATTTGGCGGTTTTAGTTGCGGGACTATATTTAAGTTTTGTTTTAAATGGCGGTGTCGGAGTCATTGAACAATACATTGAGCGTGCGAGCTGGGTCAATAATTTTGAATATGGACATTCACGCATGGGAGGATCTTTAGCAGGAATTGTTGCGACTTTAATAGCAGGGAGATTATTTGTTTGGAATCCCACAGCAATTTTCTGGGCTTGTTCTATTGCTGGAACAATTTTAACTATTCTCGTTCTCTTTTTCGATAAGGTGGATGTGTCTGAAGCGGAGGCTGTAGGATCCACAGATGAAGAGGAATCAAAGCTAGATCGAAAAACAATTTTCTCGATTTTTAAACTGAAAAATTTCTGGGCGCTGGCACTTTTTTATATTGGTGCTGCGGCTATCTATGATGTATTTGATCAGCAGTTCATTGTTTACTTCAAGAGCTTTTTTGAGAATGGAAATGATGGCACCATTATCTACAGTTACATGGCTTCAGCGCAAGTAGGTTTGGAATTATTGTTGATGATTCCGATGCCTTACATCATTAATAAGATTGGCGCGAAGCGAGGATTGATCATTTTCGGATTTATTACTTTTATACGTATATTTGGTAGCGCTCTCTCTCCAAGCTATCCATTCTTGATCTTTTTCCGAGTGCTGGCCGGATTAGAAATGCCATTGCTGCTTGTATCCATCATGAAGTATATCTCACATACATTTGATCGGAAATTATACGCGACAATCTATATGCTGGGCTCAAACTTTGCCAAGCAGGTTTCTGTTTTTATTTTTTCTACGATTTCTGGTAGCTTGTATGATGGTATCGGATTTCATAAAACCTATTTGTTGTTAGCAGGGTTAGTCCTGATTATCACGATTATTAGTATCTTCACCTTAGAAAACGACCAAAAAATGAACACACACTTACTTCTGCCGAAGATGCAGTTGAAGTGAGGTAATGGAGGAAAATCATATGCAAAAACACTACAACAATCCAATTGTTTTAGAACGAGCAGATCCATGGGTATACAAACATCAGGATGGCTGGTATTACTTTATGGGCTCTGTACCTGGTTACCAAACACTGGAATTACGAAGAGCCAAATCACTGAATGAATTAGGAGAGGCAGAAGCAGTAACAATTTGGCATGCACATAAAACAGGAAATATGAGCCAATTAATTTGGGCGCCAGAAATTCATTTTATTCAAGGGAAATGGTACATCTATTTTGCTGCCAGCGATCATGCTGAAATTCGTGATCAGTACCATCACCATCGGATGTTCGTATTAGAAAATGAACACGCGGATCCGTTCGAGGGAGAATGGGTGGAAAAAGGGCAAGTTGTGACACAATTTGAGAGTTTCAGTTTAGATGCGACTACTTTTGAACATCAAGGGAAGCTTTATTATGTATGGGCACAGCTAGATCCTCGAATTCCTGGAAACTCGAATCTATACATTTCTGAAATGGACAATCCATGGACGCTAAAAGGAAAACAAACGTTGTTGACGATTCCTGAATATGACTGGGAAAAAATTGGTTTTTGGGTCAATGAGGGTCCTGCGGTTATTCAACGCAACGGTAAAATCTTTATTACCTATTCTGGTAGTGCAACAGATGAAAACTATGCGATGGGATTGCTTTGGGCAGATGAAACGAGTGATCTATTGGACGGCTATTCTTGGCATAAGAGCCCGCAGCCAGTTTTTGTTTCTTCTGAAAAGAATCATCAATACGGTCCGGGACATAACTCCTTTACTAAGAGTGAGGATGATTCAGAGGATGTGTTGATCTTCCACGCTCGACCTGAGAAAAATAAAAAAGGGGATCCGTTAGATAACCCTAATCGTCACGCGAACGCCCAAGTTTTTTCTTGGGATGAAGCTGGCTTCCCGCAATTTGGAGAGCCGGCTGGTTATAGAGAAAAAGAAACAGTCCGATAGTTAAAGATATAAGTTCGAATTAGACTTGGCCATCCGCCAGGTCTTTTTTGATAAAAAAGAGAACAATGGTCTTTCTTTTGGAACCTAATTCCGTTTATGAATCGATAGTTAACTAACGCTTATTACTAAAGACACTTCCTCATATCTCTAGATATTCCCAATACTAACCCTCCACTATAACACCACCCTTTAGAGCTTTGCTAAGATTAGGAAGAAAGGGGAGATTGGATGAAGACAATGACAGAGGAACGCTACCTAGCAGAGGTAACCTTGAAGCTTAAAAGCAAAATTTCTGAAGTTGAAGAAACCTTGGATAAGAATGAAGCGAATTACAAAGAATTGAAGCATTATACAATTGACTATAAAAATGAATTGGATAAATACGAAGTGTACAATCACCACCAAAATTTGAATTTTATCGATAGTCGAAGTGTTTTGGAAGCCAACATCCTAAAAAAATTAAACTATCAGAAGCAGACGCCTTATTTTAGTAAGATTACCTTTCAATTCGATGAAGAGGATGAATCGGAGGACTTTTATATTGGACGTTATGGTTTTGCGGATCGTTATGGGGAGCAGCTGATCTATGATTGGCGAGCACCAATCTCCTCTCTGTATTACGATTTTTCTCTTGGCGAGGCTTTTTATGAATCTCACAATCGAAAATTTTATGGGAAGTTGCAGTTAAAACGTCAATTTGAAATCAAAAACGGAACGATTAATTTTATCGTTGACACTAACGATGCGATTAACGATGAACTCCTCATGCGAGAACTTGGGAAAAGCACATCAAATGAAATGAAAACCATCATTCATACGATACAAAAAGAACAGAATGAGGCAATTAGAGATACAAAGACAAAAAATCTGATTATTCAAGGTGCCGCTGGTTCAGGAAAGACCTCGATCGCGCTTCACCGCATGGCTTATTTGCTGTATCAAAAGAAAGAAGAATTATCCGCTTCAGATATTTTGATCCTTTCACCAAATCAAGTATTTGCGGATTACATTTCCACAGTGTTGCCGGAGTTAGGTGAAGATGAACTGCCTCAAGTTGACATAGTCAGTCTCGGGTCAATGTTCATCGAAGAAAAGTATCAAGTTACTGATCGCCAAGACGAATTGAAAGAAGTCATGGAGAATCCGCACTCAGATCAAGCACAGGTATATCGCTACAAGCAGTCCAAAGAATTTTGGGAGGTGTTTTTGAATCACTATGAACAAATGAAAGCCAAGCTCTATTCAGCAGACATCGCTATTGAAGGTCAACTCATTTCCACAAAGGACATCAAAAAGTATGTCACTCAGCAGACCCAAAAAAGCTTATTTGAAATCATCCAAGAAATTTCTTATTTGCTTAGCAAACGTGTCTCAGAACACCGACGTGAAGTCTTTGTAAAGGAGCTAATGAAGCAGTTCAAAAAAAGAATCAATGCTACAGGCAGTTTGTCAGACTATTATCGCTTTTTATCAGCGATGAACATACCTTATTATATAGAAGAAAAAAAGTTGATTGCTTACTCTGATCTGTACCCTTATTTATATTTTAAGAACATGATCGAGGGAATTAGACCAAACAATCAGATTAAACATTTAGTGATTGATGAAATGCAGGATTATTCGTTGCTGCAGCTATCCTTGATTGAGCAATTGTTTCCTTGTCAAAAAACTATTTGCGGAGATGTTCATCAATTCCTGGTTTCCTATGAAGATGATTTTCTTTCAACGATCCAAGCGATCCTTCCAAATGTACGACTGGTAAAGTTTTTGACCAGTTATCGTTCTAGTTTCGAAATTATGACGTTTGCTAAACAATTTATCACTGAGAAGGAATTGATTCAACCCATAGAACGACATGGAAAAGAAGTAGAGGTTCAACCCTATACCAAAGAAAAAATGGCTAAAAAAATTGTAGAATTTAATGAAAGCGACTATAGCTCTTGTGGTATAATTTGTCAGAATTGGCAGGAAGCTGCAGCGATCGAAGCGGATTTCCCAGAGGAAAACATGGTTCGTTTTGAGAAAGACACGAAGAAAATCTCTGAAGGAATTATTCTGACAACACCTCAATTCGCCAAGGGGTTAGAGTTTGATCAGGTGATCTTACCAGATATTCGTGCCGACCAGCTAGGAAAAAAAAGTAATAAGTTATACACTAGCTGTTCCCGTGCGCTGCATGAATTGACCCTTTTCATTAAAGAGTGAGGAAAGCAAAATGAAAACATATAAAACGTCTGAAGTTGCTAAGATAGTCGGCTTGCACCCGAATACGATTCGACGCTATGAGGAGTGGGAACTCATACCCATTCCTCCAAGAGCGGAAAATGGGTATCGCGTTTTTACGGACTATCACATTGAGACAATAAAAATCGCCCAGATCGCTTTTCAAATCGAAGTATTGCAGTCAGGTTTACGAATGACTATGGTGGAGATGGTTAAGGCGGTGGCGCGGTATGATTTTGAAAAAGCGCAGTCACTGTTGGAGGATTATCTGGCTTCGGTGGATCAAGAAATTACTCGAGCAAACGAAGTGATTGTAGTGGTGGAGGAGCTACTTGTTGGGAAAACAGAGGAGCCGGCTCTTTTTCTGACTAGGAGCGAGGCAGCAGAGTATTTGGAGGTTACTTCAGAATCCTTGAGAAATTGGGAACGAAATGGACTGCTGGCTATCAAAAGAAGGAAGAATAATTATCGAACCTACGATACAGAGGATATCAAACGACTAAAAATTATTCGTACGTTACGATCAGCCAAGTATTCTCTGGCAGCTATTTTGCGCATGTTAAACGCAATTGACCAAGAAAAGCAGGATATCAAATCTTTACTCAACCCGGTCGATCCCGATGAGAGTATTCTTACTGCTTGTGACAATTTAATCGATTCACTGGAAAAGGCGAAGTCTAATGCCTGTGAATTGAAAGAACTAGTTAAGAAATTACAGCAGCGCTTTTTTAAAAATAACTAAAAAAGCGTTTGCATAAATTGGATTTGCAGTGCTATACTTTTATAGAAATAAATACAAATGGATAGTGATTGCCAAAAGCAAGCTAAACCTATTGATAAATTAAGCGTGACGAGCGCTTTATTTGTTGATGGGTTTTTGTTGTTTTAATGGAACTATTCAAAAAATAATCAGAAGCGAGGATGAAGTGAATGACATTTCCTAAAGATTTTTTGTGGGGCGGCGCCACAGCAGCTAACCAATGTGAAGGGGCTTGGAATATAGATGGTAAGGGGGAAAGTATCCCGGATCATATGCGCGCAGGGGGACTTCACAAACATAGACTACTGACACCAACAATCGAACCAGATGGCTATTATCCAAATCATGATGGGATTGATTTTTATCATCGCTACAAAGAAGATATCGCACTGTTTGCGGAGATGGGATTTAAAGTTTTTCGATTGAGCATTGCATGGTCACGTATTTTTCCTAAAGGTGATGAGGCCGAACCGAATGAAGCTGGTTTGGCTTTTTATGACAAAGTATTTGATGAATGTAAAAAATATGGCATCGAGCCGTTAGTAACCATCAGTCATTTTGAATTACCGTATGCACTTGCTGAGAATTATGGCGGATTTGCTAATCGTAAAACCATTGATTTTTTCGTGAATTATGCCAAGACAATATTTAATCGCTATAAAGAAAAGGTAACCTATTGGTTAACATTTAATGAAATCAATTTTGGTACACTGCCGTTGGGCGGAAGAAATCTTTTGGGTATTTTAGCTGAAGAAGACAACGAGGAACAACGCTACCAAGCTTTACACCACATGTTCGTCGCTAGTGCCAAAGCAGTAAAAATCGGTCATGAGATCAATCCCGATTTCAAAATTGGTTGTATGCTAGCCTATATGACTATGTATCCGCTGACCTGTAAACCGGAGGATGCGTTAGCAAATCAAGAACTGGTGAAGAAATTGAATTGGTTTTGCGGCGATGTCCAAGTCAAAGGAAAGTATCCGTATTATATGAACAATTATTTTGGGAAGCATAATATTCAGCTAGCATTTGAAGAGGGCGATGAAGAAATTTTAAAGGAAGGAACGGTGGATTACTATACCTTCTCTTATTATATGACCAGCTGTGTCACCGCAAATATTGACGAGAGCGGTGATCGTGTTGGCGGAAACCTATTTGGTGGAGTGAAAAATGACTATTTAGAAACGAGCGAATGGGGTTGGCAAATCGATCCGGTCGGTCTTCGCTTCACGCTGAACGAACTATATGATCGATATGAAATTCCATTAATGATCGTGGAAAATGGGTTAGGAGCCGTTGATATAGTAGAAGCAGATGGCTCAATCCATGATGAATATCGAATTGATTACGTCCGTCGCCATATTGAGGAAATGGCAAAGGCAATTGATGATGGGGTAGATCTAATTGGCTATACACCTTGGGGCTGTATTGATTTGGTTTCTGGCGGTACAGGAGAAATGTCGAAACGCTACGGCTTTATTTATGTCGATAAGGATGATGAAGGAAAAGGGACCTTTGATCGCAGCCGTAAAGACAGCTTCTATTGGTATAAAAAAGTGATCGCATCTAATGGGAAAGACTTAGCTTCAGAATAACATGAACAAGGGAAGTCAGCGAATGTGACTTCCCTTGCTATTTAAACGTTCATTGCTGCTTCATAAGCCGCCCAAATGGCATCCATGACATTTGTTGGTTTTTTTGCATCTCCAATTAAGTGCACATGATCTGCTTCAATCGCATGATACAACGCGTCATCTGGAATGTAACCAACAGAAACGATAATATCATCTGCTGGGATTTCATGTAGTTTTGGCATTCCTTGCACACCTAGAGCAAACATATGTTGTGCACGATTGGCAACGTTTGGATAATTTTTAACTGTCTCCGTTACAAAAGCAGTCCCAGCCGCAAATTTATCAACCACCGAATTCTTCAAGACCCTCACTTGATAATAATCTAAAAGCTCCATCATCATGTTGTAATTTGCTGCTGACAAACCAAAGGCATTTAAAATCGTCTCACTTGCTTCAACAATCGTTACTTTTTTCCCTTTCTTCGCTAGATCATAAGCGATTTCGCAGCCTGTTAGTCCGCCGCCGACAACGACCACGTTTTCGCCTTCAATTTCTTTATAGCGTAACGCATCAATTGCATAAGTTACACGCTCATTGTCAAAGCCAGGAGTGTCTAAACGACGTTCATTTGCTCCTGTAGCAACAAATATTTCATCATAACCTTTCGTTTGTACTTCAGTAACTTCGCTATTCATATGAATCGTCACGTCTAAGTCTTTCATTTGTTTTTTGTACCAAGCCAAAAGTTGACGATCATCCTCTTTAAAGTCGGGAGTAGACGCAGCTACAAATACACCTCCCAGCTGATCTGTCTTCTCAAACAAATCAACCTCATGTCCACGAATCGCTGCCACCCGAGCAGCCTCCATACCACCGATACCGCCGCCGACCACCATCACTTTTTTCTTCGTATCAGTAGGAGTCAACGCATAGCTCTTTTCGCGACCGCAGGCAGGATTCACTGCACAAGAAATGTCCTTGAATTGGAAAATACGACCTAAACAGCCTTGATGACAATAAATACAAGGACGAACATCATCTAGACGACCTTCAGAAAACTTCTGTGGTGCATAGGGATCTGCTAACAGTGGACGCCCCATTCCCATAATATCTAGTTTTCCTTCCGCAATCACTTGATTGGCTAGGGATGGATCATCGAATCTTCCGGCACAAGCGATAGGGATAGAAACAACTTCTTTCACTTTCATGACGTCTTCCAGATTGCAGGCTTTTGGCATATACATTGGCGGGTGCGCCCAGAACCATGAGTCATAGCTTCCATTATCGCAATTCAGCATATCATAGCCGAATTCCTCCAGTTTTTTGGCAACGATAAAGGATTCTTCGTAATCGCGTCCTTTTTCTTCAAACGTTTCTCCTGGAATGGCGCCACGATTAAAATCTTTCACATAGCTTTTAACACTATAGCGCATAGATACTGGGAAGTCTTGGCCACAGGCATCTTTGATCGCTTCCACAATTTCCTTAATGATTCGCAGACGATTTTCTAATGAACCGCCGTATTCATCCGTTCGACGATTAAAGAAGGAGATAGCGAATTGATCCAGTAGATAGCCTTCATGCACGGCATGAATTTCCACACCGTCACCGCCAGCTTCTTGAACAAGCTTCGCTCCTTTGGCAAAGTTTTGGATGTATTCTTTGATTTCCTCTCTCGACATTCCGCGATCTGTTTTGGTCGGGTCCCAAACATTTTGAATCGGAGCAGGGGCAGGGCAGATGCCGACTAGTCCGTGATTCGCTCGACCAGTCAAAGCAGTTAATTGAACAAAAACTTTGCTGCCAGCTTCATGAACCCCATCCATCAAATACTTCATTTCTTTGACATAGCCTTTAGGATTATTCAGGATACAAAAGCCCATGTTGGCTACAACGGGCATCAAGCCAGTGATAATTAAGCCCGTGCCGCCTTTTGCTCTCTCAATATAATAATCGGCGCCTTCTTTTGTATAGGCAACAGTCTCAGTGCTTAGCAAGCGGGCGGAAAAGACACCCATTGGCATCATGGCAATACGATTGGGAATTTCAACGGAACCAATTTGTAAAGGGGAAAACAACTGCTCAAATTTTGCTGTCATACAATACTTCCTCCTTTGTTAAATAGTGTTGTGAAAATTTGATCAAATAGTATAATTTAAGTATAGAACCTCTGGTATAGCAAGCTATGATTTTAACGCACGTAGAGTATAACTATTGCGCGAGGGGAGCGGAAAAACGGATGGTAAAAGGAAAAATCCATTGTTCTCAGTTTTCTAAATCGCAGGATTATTCAAATGGTTTGTCTCAGTTAAACTATCAATACACGATTAACAGCCCCAGAGAAACATTGTCTGCTTCAAAAATCTACCAATTGGATCCTTTCATTATTACCTACAGTATTGTTGATTGTTCGCAGGGAGTTTTTACCCGAAGTACCAAAGACCGAAAAGAATATTTAGGTTTTCGTTTTGTTAAAAATGGTTTTGAACGACATTTTGATGGACATCACACAAGTATTTTAAAAGACTACACGATTGGGATTTTTGATTTACGAGCGACTAGCAACTATCAGCGTGAAAGAAGAACAGAAGGGATTAACTTATTCATTCCAAAGGATTGTCAAACAGAAAAACTTTTGGAGAGCCCTAAGAACAGTAGAATAATTAATGCAGAAAGAGGAATGGGGCGTAATTTGTTAGAGATGATTTTTCAAATGACAGAACAGTTTTACTTTTGTTCCGAAGAGGAGAGTCGATTGTTACTCAAACATTTCCTGCAACTTTTTTGTGAGTGGCTATCTGGATCTGCACCATTTTTGGATAGTCAAAACTATAACAGGTTATTGGTACGAGCGACAGATTTCATGCGTCTGAATTTAAAGGATTCTCAATTGACCATTGAGCAAACTGCTCACTATTGTCAAACCTCCATTCGTACTTTGCAAAAAATATTTCAAACTGCTGAGTTATCATTTAGTCATTATTTAAATGATCTACGATTGACTTCGGCAGCGATTTCTTTATATCAGACCAATCGCTTGATTACGGAAATTGCCTTTGAGTGCGGCTTTAATAATTCTGCATACTTTAGTAAACGCTTCAAAGAAAAGTATCATCTGTCTCCAATGCAGTACCGCAAAAAGACGAAAGAAATGATGAAGATAGACGAAAGGTTAGAAACACAATGCCCACTATTAATGAACTTTAACCAAAAATGAGTGACAAAAGCAGAAGCCGCCTTTGTTTAGGCGGCTTCTGCTTTCACTTTTGGCTAATTGGGTCGCTTAATAAGACAGTATTCATCATAAGGAACCCTAGAACTATGGTGAACCTCAACTAACTCAAAACCGAAATACGGATAAATTGGCACAGTTGTTTCTGTCATAGTCTTTAAAATTCGCTAGAGAGAATTTCTATACTTACGTTGATGAAAAACAATTGCAGAGACGAAATGTATCAATATTATTCAGATTGCTTTTCTTATAATGGGAAAATTTATTTTCTTAAATACAACGATGTAGCTAATGAGATAAGAGGTTTTTCTAAGGGAATCAGAAAAATAGTTAATTAAAAAGGAATTCGTTCACTTTGTTACAAGCGCTTTCTTTGCTTTCGTCTCTTTTTTTTTGCATAATAAGTAAAAATTTAGAGGAGTGGACGACATGGCAACGATGGTATTTGTAAATTACCCAGTAAAAGATGTGCAGGCTTCGACGGAATTTTATGAAAAACTTGGTTTTAAGAAGAATGAAGAGTTTTCTAATGAGCGTTCTAGTTCAATGGTATGGGATGATCATTTTTGGATCATGCTGTTAGAATATGATTTTTATAATTTATTCCTTAAAAATAAAAAAATTGCAGATACAAAAAGTCAAAGTGGCACCTTAACAGCTTTTTCTGTAGAAAGTCCAGCGGCGGTTAAAAAAATTGCGGAAGCTGCAAAAGCGAATGGTGGAGACTATTTCAGTGTCGATATGGGGATTCCTGAAGAACAAATGTTTAGCTTAGAAGTAATGGATTTAGATGGGAATCAATTTGAACCAGTTTGGATGTCAATAAATTAATCATGGGTCACGGATTGCTCCGTGACCGTTTTTAATACCTAGAATGTTTCTCGAGCGTTAAATTATCCTTTTTCTCATTTTTTTACTATGATTTAGTAGTTAATGAAAAGAGAGAAGCTTTTGATTCACTAGAAAAGAGATGGGGAAATGGTTACAGCAGAAAAAGATTACTTTGAAGAACTGTTTGATCGCATAACATTCAATCAGCGTCGGATGGTTTTATTACTGAATGAAAAAGGTGGACGTTGGGTCACTCGTGAGTGGCTAAGTGAAAAATTAGGACTGAGTAAACGAATGACATTAAACATAATAAACAGTCTTTCAGAGAAAATTGAGAGTCTTCATTCAGAAAAATTTTCCTTCCAACAATCAAAAGGAAAAGGGGTTCGATTAATCGTTGGGCTCGATGCAGATGTGTATAATCTAGTGACAGAAATTGTCAAAGACTGTTCCACTGTAGTCCTTTTGAAAGCTTTAATTATGGATGAATTCACTAGTGTACGTGACTACGCATTAGAACACTTTATCAGTGAATCAACTGTTCGAAGAGATATGAGTAAGGTACAAAAATTGCTGGAGCGTTATCATATCGAGATTGGAAGAGAAAATTTCCAATTACAGGGAGAAGAATATCAAATCCGCATGTGTATGGTTATTTTTTTCTGGAGCATTTTTCGAGGAAGCAGCTGGCCTTTTGACTATGTGAACGAGCAATTAATCGATTCTTATGTAGATGACATTTTGAATAGTAAATTTACTGTGTATCCTAAAATTCCCTACACTTACAAAAAACAACTATCATATATTTTTGCGGAGGCCGTCATTCGGACAAGAAAGGGCAATATACTTAAAATGTCTGAAGCTTTAGAGACTCAAATAACGACAAATCAGCTATATCCTAGATTTAAGGAGATCATTTGCAAGAAGCACGGGGCAATAAACACGAAACAATCGGAGATTCCTTTCTTTTTTCTAGTATGGGTGTCTATGTCTAAAACTATTGATATTTTTAAGGATCCTATCATTCACGAGTTGTATCAGCAACAAAAAAATCAGAACACTTTGATTTATAGCGCAACAGAATTAATGTTGAAACGATTTCAAGACGAGTTCTTTCCTATTAAAAAGGAAGAATATTTATGTTTTCGAAATTATATTTTAAGTAGTCACTTTTTTGCTATGTACTTTAAAGGCTTTAATACAGATATGACAGGAAATACGTATAAAGCGATTTTTTCTGAACGGTATCCGCAATTGGTGAAAAAGACACGTATCTTCGTGGAGTCTCTATATAAAGAATCTAAAAATCCAATATTTTTGGAGGAAGATTTTTTACTAATCCCTTATTTAAAAAATAGCTTATTTTTTTCTGATCCTTGTCAATTTGAGGTTCCATTAACGATGTTAGTTGAGAGCGATATGCCTAGCCTGATGACTAAAAATTTCATAAAACAACTTCGTGGATACTTCAGCTATTTATATAATGTAAAGATTACGGATATCTTTGAAACATCAAGCAAGCATGCGGACGTTTTATTGACGACCGGAAATCAAAAGGATATGAAAGCAGCATATCCTGATGCACAAATAGTTGTAGTGAGCAAAAAATTATCTATGACAGATATAACCAGGATCAATCAAGCACTAGAAGAGATTTCAGAAAATAAAAGGAAAATCTAGTTTTATGCCTTTCAAAAAGCGCTCCATACAGGAGCGCTTTTTGAAATTAATGAAAAGAATAATTTGATATAACTGAAACTAGCTGAAAAAAATAAGCGCGAGGTGTAAAAAAATGCGAAGAAAAAAAAGCTGCAATAAGTTCATTCATATTTTTATGACGGTCTTAATATTAGTTAACACATTAACTTCACTCACTGCTTTTGCAGAGTCAAATGATCAACCGTTTTTGAAACTTGAAAAAATAAGTAAAGGAAAAACGGATGACCAATTAGATTTGCAGGTTATGACAAGAAGTGGACAAGAAAATGAAAAAGTACAAGTATCACAACCTGTAATTCAACAGGCTGTCCTAGAGCAAGAGGATCAGCTCATACCACTAACAGTAGAGAATAAACAGTCAATTATTGTTCCTACTCAATCGACTGGAAGTGGTGTTATACATTTAACCCTAAAAGATACCAACGACCTGTCTTCTGTAGATATCAGTGTTCAAGATCAGAAGCTGACTTACATATTTGAACAAACAAGTATGTCACAAACCGAGGAATCTTCAGAAGAAACTACCGAAAATTCAGAGGCAATCAGTGAAGAAAGTACGACAGAAATTGATTCTTCAAAACAAGAAAGTGAGCGCTCAGAAGCGCAAGAGACTCTTCAAAGTACAGAAACATCAACTGCTGATACAAAAGAAAAAACAATAAAAGCAGATGGACCAACGGATATCCGCGACTATTTTCCAAATGGAAATGGAACGATCTTAACTGAATCCAAGCTTGTTTATTTAGACGAAAATGGAGATGTGGTTGAGCCGCCAGTAACTGCTAATACGACAGTACGCATTTTCTATTCTTGGAGTATTCCAGAAGACGTCCGCCAGCAAATTGAGCCAGGGGATTATTTTGATTTCAAGCTACCTGATGAATTGAAACCAAAACAGGCGCAGTCTGGAGAATTAAAAAATAGTGATGGTGAAGTGTATGCTAAATATACAATTGATGTTGATGGAAACATTCGCTTTGAATTTACCGATGAAGTCAAAAATCAAAGTGACATTAATGGAAGCTTCTTTTTTGATACAGAATTTAAAAAAGAGCACATTGATGGTCCAGGAGACATTACAATTCATTATCCAGTAGAGGATGATCTCCCCCCTGTCAATATTGAGATTCGTCCCGATACCGACCAATCTATTGATAAAAAAGGGCATTTTGACCGTACGCCAAATCCAAGCACTGTTGTTTGGACTGTTGATTTTAACCAGGGAATGAACCATTTAGATGAACCAAGCATTACTGAAAATTGGCCGACAGGAATTGAGTACAAATCGGTGAAAGTAATGGAATTGGAAATGAATCTTGATGGGACTGTTAAAGAAGTTGGACGAGAACTAAGTCCGAATGAGTATAAAGTAGACCAAAACGGAAATGTCACGATCTTAGGTGAAACAAATAAGGCGTACCGCTTAGTCTATCAAACAGACATCAGTGATTCTGCAAAACCAGAAAATGGTGGAAAAGTTAGTTTCGCTAATAATGCTCAATTAACAGATAAGAACAATGATGATGGAATTGATGCAAAGGCAACCGTAACAAATAATTTTGGAAAACCTATTGAAAAGAATATGGTCGGCTATGATCCGAATAAACAGGAATTCGATTGGGCAATTAAATATAACTATAATGAAAAGAAAATTTCAAAGGATTCCGCGATAATTACCGATACGATAAGCAAAAACATGGATCTTGTCGATGACTCTGTAAAGCTTTATCCGATTACTTTTGATGAAAAAGGAAAAGAAGTTAAAGGGGACCCATTGATCGAAGGGAAAGATTATACGTTAGAACCCAATCCTGATGGCGAAGGTTTTGTCATAAAATTTCTTGACGATGTGGATGGCGCAATACGGGTCGAATACAAAACAAAAGTTAATGGACTTGTCACTGACCCAACGCAGGTAAGTAACAATGTTTCTACTGGAACTGGACAAACTGATGGAGACAAAGGAACCGCTCAACAACAAAATGTTATTAAAGACATTAAAGATGTAAACTATGCGGACAAGAAAGTCGGTTGGAAAATTGCGGTCAATAAAAACCATTACCATATGGAAAATCTAGTACTAACAGACACCTATGACCCTGTTCCCGGTTTGTCGATGGCAATCAAAGAAGATTTGACACCCGATTTTGAAATTCGCGATGTTACTACAAACAAAGTTTTAGTTCCTGGAAAGGACTATGATCTTGAATTGTTGACAGATAGTTCTGGAAAAAATGAAGTTGGATTCAAGGTTATTTTTAAAGGAGACTATAACCCAACAGAATCTGAACTAGAGATTACCTACCACACTAATTTCGATGTCAGTCTGCTAGATCCCACGAACCCATCTATGGACCGATTCAAAAATAATATGCGAGCCGATTGGGAAGATGAACATGGCAATAAGCAGCAGTCAGATGATGACAAAGATTTTAAGCCAGAAGATCCCTTTCAATTAAATGCTCAAAAAAGCGGGACATATAACGCACAATCAAAACATATTACTTGGACAATTGCAGTTAATCATAGCCGAAATATCTTGATTGATGCACAGTTAAAAGATGAAATAAAAGAAAATCAAGACTACATTGATGGTTCACTAAAAATCTATGAGGCTGAAGTGAATAAAGATGGTACAGTAGTGAAGAAGCAGCCGGAAAAAATAGTAAATGATGAGATGAAAAGCATTGATGAACCTAACAGCTCAAACAACCAAACACTACAGATTGATTTTCCAAATAATGTAGATAAAACTTATTTAATTGAATTTGAGACGTCAGTTGAAGGAAAAATTATTGAAGGTTCAAATCAATATACGAACGTCGCAAATTATGTAAACAATGATGATGAACGAGATGTTATCGGCGAGGTTGGGATAAAAAACGGTGGGAAATATGTTCAAAAAACGGGCGCACAGGATAGTGAAGATCCGGATTATGTGAATTGGCAAGCGGTCATAAATCCTTCACAGTCAACGTTGGATCATGTCGTGATCAAGGATGAGCCTTCAGATAATCAAGTGATTGATCAGGACTCGATAAAATTATACGAGACTACTGTCGCAGAAGATGGAACCATTACCCCTAATTACGACAAGCCTTTAAAGCCAAAAACAGACTACACCGTAGAAGTAGTAACGGATAACGAGACTGGAAAGCAAACATTAACAATCAAACTTACTAATAAAATTGAAACGGCCTATCAGTTAGAATATCGCAGTTACATTAATTCCTCTGCAAGTGGCAGCAAAGATACAGTTTCCAATAAAATAACTGTATCGGGAGATAATGAGCAAACTGTTTCAGGTGGTGATGGGCAAGACGTGACAGTAGAAATCAATCATAGTGGTGGTTCTGCGACTGGTAAAAAAGGGAAATTAGTTATCCAAAAAACAGAAGCAGATGGGAAGACGCCTTTGGCTGGTGCTAAGTTTGAACTTTGGAACACGACAAAGACCCAACTGCTGCGTGAAGGAAAAGTAGATGATAATGGACAAATTACCTTTGGAAATCTACCTTATGGTGAATATCTCTTGTTTGAAACGGCTGCCCCTAAAGGCTTCACGATTTCAGATGATTTGGTAGATGGACGACGAATCACTATTGATGATAAGACTTCAACGGAAAACGCGGCACCATTAACCATTCCAAATGAACGAAATAAGGTTATTTTACAAAAGACGGATGAACAAGGAAATCCAATTAAGTTTGATGACGATATCCAAACAGGAGCACGCTTTAAGCTAGAACACTTTAGTAATTTAATGCCTAATCATGCTCTTTGGGAACCTGTAGCGTTAGAGCCTGATCGGTTAAACAGTGATGGAATTTTAGAGATCGATAGTTTACCCTTAGGATTGTATCGGATTACTGAGATTGAGGCGCCAACGGGTTATGTACTGAACAACACTCCAATTAATTTTGTTGTATATCGAAATAGCGATCATCAAATACCAACGATCCATTTAAATTATAAGAATTACAAAGGATCTGCAGAGCTTTTGAAAACGGACAGCACAGGAAATCCTTTAGCTGGAGCGATGTTCGATGTGATAGACAGTACTGGAAAAAAAGTGAATTCTGAACCTTTAGTTTCACAAAATGATGGAAAAGTAACGATTACGGGATTGGCTCCTGGCGATTATAAATTTGTAGAAACGAAAGCACCAGATGACTATATCATTAACAGTACAGAAATTCCCTTCACCATCGATGAGACGTCTCACGATAAACCTAAAACGGTCACGACTCAGGTGGATGGTTCACCACTGGAGTTGGTAAATCATAAAGGTTCAGTAGAATTTTTGAAGAAGGACAAATCCGGCAAAATATTAGAAGGTGCGGAATTTGACTTGTTAGACACTGAAGGGAAAAAGGTCAATCAAGAACCGATTACATCTGATAAAGACGGGAAAGTACATGTTGATAATTTAGCACCGGGTAACTATACTTTCGTGGAAACGAAAGCGCCAGATGGTTATTTATTGAATGAAATGAAACTCTCATTTACTATCGATGCTTCACATAAAGGAAAAGTATCAGTTGTTAAACTACCTGATTTCATCAATTATAAAGGTGCCTTCCAAATCGTCAAACGCAATACTGATGGTGATGGTTTAGCTGGAGCAGAATTTACTCTTTATCAAGAGGATAAAGTGACCATTGAACAAAAAGTAAAAAGTGATAAAGATGGGAAGGTCACATTTAATAACTTGGCACCAGGTACGTATTATTATCAAGAGACGAAAGCACCGACTGTCGCTGATGGGACAAACTATGTAATTAACCCAGCTTTGATTAAGGTTGAAATTTTAGATCGAGCTGAAGGTGCTCCTGAATTGGAGAAGTTGGGAGATTTCCAGAATTTCCGTGGAAAGGCTCAGATTACGAAAGTCGGTGAAGGCGATTCTATCGCTGGAGCGGAATTTGAACTATATCATATTGTAAATGGCGAGCAAAAATATGTAAGAACAACTGTGGCTCCTGAAAATGGTATTTTGGATATTTCAGGTTTAGGTGCAGGAGAGTATATGTTAAAGGAAACGAAACCGGCTCCTGGCTATATTCTAAATAAACAGCCGATTTATTTTGTCGTTCAGGAGAATAACGATCAAGATCCTACGATAGACAATCTAGATTTTGAGAATTATGAATCGGGTGTCATCGGTCGAAAAGTGAATGAGCAGAAGAAAGCCTTACAGGGGGCAGAATATCAGGTCTATAAAGCTGATGGTGACAAGCCGACGGGCGCTCCTGTGGTAGTTAAAGATCGTGATGGAAAAAATTACGAAAACAACACTATCATAACAAATGAAAAAGGCGAAATATATTTCCAAGGTTTGGATGAAGGTCAATATGTGCTTGTCGAAACGAAGGCACCTGAAGGCTATATCTTAGACACCAAACCTCATCCATTCGAAATTACAGGACAATTAGGCAAACCAGATAAAGTAAATTTAGGCGATTTTGTAAACTATAAAGGAGCTGTTTCAGGGACAAAGAAAAACGAAGATGGAAAAATATTAAGTGGTGCAGAATTCGAAATTCAAGACACTGAAGGTAAGGTACAAACAATCCTAAATTCAGCCGGAAAAGAAACCAAAAAGCTCATTTCAGACAAAGATGGGAAAATCTATGCTAATGGACTGAACCCCGGTAAGTATCAACTTGTTGAAACGAAAGCACCAACAAATTATTTATTAAATAAGCAAAAAGTTGCCTTTACTGTTTCCGATAAAGCTTCTGGAAAACCTGAGACGATCACCTTAGCTGATTTTATCAATTATCAAGGTTCGGTGAAATTACAAAAAGTCTCTCCTTTAAACAAGGAACTAAACGGTGCAGTATTTGGACTCTATCATTCTGATGGAGAACATATCGGAGACTACACATCTGATCAAAAAGGGCAGGTTGCAGTGAATAAGCTTTCACCAGGCGATTACTATTTTGCTGAGAAAAAAGCACCAGATGGTTATGAGATTAGTAGTGAAAAACGGAAATTCACGATTACTTCTTCTAGGCAAGGTAGACCAGAAACGCTTGATTTAGGTAAATTTGTGAATGAAGAAGTTGCGAAGAAAACGAATATTCCAACATCTATGAACAAATCAAAACCTTCTAACAAAGATTCGGAAACAACAACAGGAAGTTATCCGAAAACGAATGACACACGCAATCCGTGGTTACTTATTGCAGGAATTGCCGTGATCATCATAGCGGGCACTATTTATTTCAGAAGAAGAAATAAGTAAACCTATTGATCTAGGCAGCAAATTTGCTGTCTAGGTCTTTTTTTCGTTGCTGATAGTAAAAAAATCATGGTATTATGTTTGTTGAACTGGAAAACTGGAGCTAGGGTTCCGCTTAAAGAGGACTGTGACCGAGGGCTTCATCTTTTGCCATATGCAGAAGGCACCTATTGATAAAAAAGATCTGAGGGGAAAGGTTCAGTGTATTTGTGATGCACTGACTTTTCCCCTTTTTTGTACGTGGAAAAGTCGATGCGTCCTTTAAATAATTATTTTTGGAGGAAGAGAAGTATGAAAAAAATGGTATTTTTTGATTTAGATGGCACCTTATGTTCAGATGGAAGTTTACAGGTAGGACAAGAAATAATAACCGCATTCAACGACCTCAAGAAAAATGATGTCTTACCGATTATCGCGACAGGTCGAAGTCATTATGAAGTAAGGGAGCTACTAGATTTACTTCGAGTAGAGCATTATATTTTATCGAATGGCTGCTATGTACAATCTGCAGGAAGAACCATCCAGAATGTGACGTTTCCCATTGAAGAAGTCGAAGCTATTTTAGCAATTGCAGAAAAATATCGATTGTCGGCAGGTTACTTTAATCAGCGGAGCTATGCAATAACTCAGCTTTCAGAGGTAGTTAAGGAACATGTTGCTTATATGGGGATTTCAGAAGTTCCGGTGGTTGCCGACTTTTATCAGTGGAATCCTGTCAATTTTATGAATCTCTATCTAAATGCCGAAATGGAAGAAAAAATTCGTAAAGAGCTGGGTGCTATCGCTGAACTCGTCCGTTTTGCTCCTTTGGCGATTGATATATTGCCAAAGAATGTTTCAAAAGGAACGGCGATCAAAAGCTTATTGACTTCCTTGAGAGATAGTCAAATTGAAACCTATGCTTTTGGTGATCAAAATAATGATATTAGTATGTTTCAACTCGTTGATTTTGGTGTCGCGATGTCCCATAGCACAGAGCAGTTGAAGATGCAGTCTTCTTATATCGCAACATCAACGAATGGTGTTATCGAGGGATTAAAATACTATGGTCTAATTTCATAAAATTATGAAAAAGGATTAGAAGAGAATGAGACTTTAGACGGATGCTGATAAATTAAGAATTCGTTAAGATAAATCTATCAACGAAAGAGAGTAGGAAAGAGTGTGAAGGGAAATAAAAAGAATATTAGCTATTTGATGTTGGGGCAGTTTATCTCTGTATTTGGTGGGGCAATCTTACGTTTTGCATTGTCATTATTTGTTTTAGATGTAACAGGAAGGGCCGATATTTTTGCTACGGTATTAGCCATTTCCAGTATTCCAGTCTTGTTTGCGCCAATTGGTGGGGCAATTGCGGATCGATTCGATCGAAAGCTCTTAATGGTTTTGATGGATGTCGCCAATGCGATTATTGCAGGGTTACTTTTTCTAGTGGTCGGAACAACTGAATCAATTTTAGGTATTGGTGTTTTAATCTTTATTTTAGCGATTGTTGGCAGTTTTGATACTCCAGTAGTGGGTGCGAGCATCCCTTTATTGGTAGAAGAGGATGAACTGGAAAAAATCAATGGATTATCGAATGGTATTTTACAATTATCGAATGTTGTTGCACCGATTATTGGCGGTATTTTCTATGGGGTTATGGGAGCTAAACTGCTGGTTGCCAGTAGTATTCTCTTTTTCATAATAGCCGCGATTATCGAGAGCTTTTTAAAGATTCCATTTGAAAAACGCGAGCAGTCATCCGGTACCATTATGCAGATTTTAACAGCCGATTTAAAGGACGGATTCAAGGAAGTCAAAAACAATCAAGTGATTTTCAAATCAATCACTATTGCTGCGGCGATCAATTTTGTTTTAACGTCTTTCTTTATTGTTGGACTTCCAGTTATTTTACGAATGACGCTTCAGGTAAATGACACCATGTATGGAATCGGCATGGGAGTCTTTAGTTTAGCTAGTATTATTGGAGCTATTTTTGCAGGGCAGTTAACGAAAAATATAAAATTCAATAATTTTTATCGGGTGTTTACGCTCTCAGGAATTCTATTGATACTCATGAATCTCTTATTGAGTATGACGAGTATTGGGGTTGGTTTTATGGTTGTGCTCGTCATGGAAATCATTATCGGAATGATGCTAAGCGCGATTTCAATTTATCTGATCACCATTGTGCAGCGAATTACTCCTAAGGAAAACTTGGGAAAAGTGATGGCGACAATTATCGCAGTTGCACAATGTGCGGTTCCTTTGGGCCAATTACTGATGGGACTAATCTTCAGAAATACGACAGACAGTGTTTTTGTTCCACTACTTTTAATCAGCGGACTGGTTTTGTTGATTTCAGGAGCTTGCTTTATGATGTTTAGAGAGACCAAAGAGAGTGACATTTATACGGCAAAAGATTAGAATTGATACACTCTTTCAAACATCAAGAGAAAAAAAGGAGAAAAAAATGGAGTTTAGAGCAGAATGGACGAAACTGATTGAGACGCAGCCTTTTTGTTTGCTAGGATCGATTACAGAAAATGGCTACCCTATGATCCGGGCGATGCTGAAGCCGATAAAAATTGAAGATAATCATCTGTATCTTCATACCAATACTTCTTCCAATAAAGTCCATCAGTTTCTAGAAAACCCTAAAGCTTGCTTGTACTTTTATGATGGGGAGACTTTTACTGGAGTTAGTTTGATTGGAGAGATGGAAGTATTTAGTGAAGAAAAGGATAAAAGAGAGTTTTGGCAGGAAAGTTACGATATTTACTATGAAAAAGGCGGCGGATTACCGGATTTTACAATTTTGAAATTCACTATTGTTGAAGGAGAGTTTTACCAGAATTTCAACGTTCATACGTTTCAAGAGTCAAAAAAAGACCATATAAAGATAGTGTAAAGAAATGGACGAAAGTTTCACACTATCTTTAGGTCTTTTTTTTTATGCTTAAAAAGTAGTAAATAGCGGTCAATGGTAGACCGTTTTGAAAAGGAGAGAATTTAAATGACGATTATTTTAGGAATGATTGGGTTCTTACTAATGATCTATCTTTTCTGGTTTTTATTTAAGGGGGAAGAGTTATGAGTAGTATCATCTATCAAGGCCTATTTTTCTTGTTTATTCTATTAACCCTAGCTTTGCCGCTAGGGTGGTATATCAAAGAAATAATGCAAGGAAGAGTGCCTAGAGGTGTGCGCTTTTTGCAGCCTATAGAACGTTTATTTTATAAAGTCATTGGTCCTATTAGTAAAAAAGAAATGTCTGCAAAACGCTACGCATTAAATGTGATAGTACTGAGTATTTTCTCGGTTCTGTTACTTATTCTTATTTTAATGACACAGCATTTCTTGCCTGGAGGATCAGCAGTAAAAAATTTATCCTTTCCTCTGGCTTTAAATACAGCAGTTAGTTTTGTAACAAATACGAACTGGCAGGCATACGCGGGAGAAACAACTTTATCAAACGCTTCTCAAATGTTCGGTTTAACCGTTCAAAACTTTGTTTCTGCGGGTGTTGGATTATCTGTATTAAGCGCTTTGTTTCGAGGAATATCGCAAGTAAAACGAAAAGCACTTGGAAATTTTTGGCAAGATTTGACACGCAGCTTGGTGTATATTTTGCTTCCGCTAGCGTTTGTTTTTTCAATTGTCTTGATTTCACAAGGAACGATCCAATCGTTCAAATCAGGGATTGCTTATCAAGGATTAGAAGGGAAAAATCTATGGCTGTATTTAGGCCCTGTCGCTAGTCAAGTCGCAATAAAACAATTAGGAACAAACGGTGGTGGTTTCTTTGGTGCAAATTCGGCTTATCCTTTTGAAAACCCAACGCTCCTTTCAAATTTCATCGAGAATATTGCGATTTTATTGATTCCAGCCGCGTTGATTTTTGCTTTTGGATTTTGGGTCAGGGATTGGAAGCAAGGCCGAACAATTATGATAGTCTCCTTGTTCTTTCTTTTACTTGCCTTTATAGGTGTTGCTATCAGTGAATACTATGGTCCAGAAATAGCACGCGTTGTTGGATCTGCTAATTTAGAGGGAAAAGAAGTTCGTTTCGGTGTCGGGTGGTCCAGCCTATGGTCAGTCTCAACCACCGCAGCATCAAATGGCTCTGTGAACGCGATGCTAGATAGTTTCACGCCGCTTGGTGGAGCTATCCCGATGTTTTTAATGCAATTAGGAGAAATTATTTTTGGCGGTGTCGGCAGTGGTCTTTATGGCATGTTGGCTTTTCTATTATTGGCAGTCTTTATCGCCGGTCTCCTAGTGGGCCGAACACCAGAATACCTAGGTAAAAAAATTGAAGCTTTCGATATAAAGATGGCTAGTTTGGTCATCCTGACACCGCTAATGTTAACTCTTTTTGGCGCAATGGCTTTGGTTTTACATCCAGAGGTTGAGGCATGGTTAACTAATCGCGGTCCCCACGCCTTCAGCGAACTATTGTATGGGGCAACATCCTTAGCCAATAATAATGGAAGTGCTTTTGCCGGTCTACTGGCAGATCACTCGTTCATAAATATTTTGGGCAGTCTAATGATGGCTATTTCAAGATATTTACCAATTATCGCTATCTTACTTCTAGCTGAGAATATGGGAAGCAAGAAGAAAGCTGCATTAAGTTCAGGAACGTTGTCAACAGTTAGTCCAACTTTTGTATCTATGCTAATTATTGTTGTTTTAGTGATCGGAGCGCTAAGTTTTCTACCAGTATTGGCACTTGGTCCAATCGCGGAATTCTTTACGATGAAATAGATGGAGTGAATAAAATGAAGAAAATCTATCAATGGGCAGCAGGACAATCTTTTAAAAAATTAGATCCTCGCCAGCAGATCAAAAATCCAGTTATGTTTGTTGTTTACTTGGGGGCAATTCTCACAACGCTCTTATGTTTTTATCCAACTGGAGTTCCAATATGGTTCAGTATCGCTGTCACTATTTTTCTTTGGCTGACCTTACTCTTTGCGAATTTTGCAGAGGCTGTTGCAGAAGGACGAGGAAAAGCGCAGGCAGATAGCTTGAAGCAAGCAAAAAAAGAAGTTATGACCTATAAAATAAACAGTCTGGAGGATATCAGAGAAGAGAACTTTATAGAATTGCGTTCATCAGATTTGAAACGCGGAGACTTGGTCTATGTCCGATCAGGAGAACAGATTCCTGCTGACGGAGATGTCATTGAGGGGGCTGCTTCCGTTGATGAGAGTGCAATTACTGGAGAATCTGCACCGGTTATTCGAGAGTCTGGTGGTGACCGTAGTGCCGTCACTGGTGGTACCACGGTTGTATCGGACTATTTAGTGATTCGTGTAACTTCGGAAAATGGCCAATCTTTCTTAGACAAAATGATTGCGATGGTTGAAGGAACACAACGAAAAAAAACACCGAACGAGACTGGGTTGCAGATTTTCTTGATAACCTTAACGATTATCTTTTTAACGGTCTCAATAACCCTAGTTCCATTTACAGATTTCAGTAGTCAGCTTTCAGGAAAAGGGGAAGCTCTCTCAATGATTATTGTGATAGCTTTGTTGATCTGTTTGGCGCCAACAACGATTGGTGCGTTGATCTCATCAATCGGAATTGCTGGTATGAGTCGTTTAACGAAAGAAAATGTGATCGCTATGAGCGGTCGTGCGATTGAGGCGGCTGGAGATGTCGATGTTCTCCTACTGGATAAAACAGGAACCATCACTTTGGGGAATCGCCGAGCGAGTGAATTTTTACCGGTGAATGGGGTCAGTGAAGAACAGCTTGCTGATGCGGCTCAATTGTCCTCACTAGCAGATGAGACAGCAGAAGGCAGAAGTATTGTCATTCTCGCAAAGGAACGCTTCAATTTACGCGAAAGAGCGTTTCAACAATCAGAAGTGAAGTTTATCGACTTTAGTGCGAAGACGCGAATGAGCGGAATTGATTATCGTGGAGATGAAATTCGTAAAGGCGCAGCAGACACGATGAAGAAATATGTACAATCAAAAGGAGAAAGTTACCCTCCTGAATGTGATGACCTTGTCGACAAAATTGCCCGCGCAGGTGGGACACCCTTAGTAGTAGTTAAAAATAATCGTGTTTTAGGGGTTGTCTATTTGAAGGATATCGTGAAAAACGGGGTGAAAGAAAAGTTTGCTGATATGCGAAAAATGGGTATCAAAACGATCATGATCACCGGGGACAATCCATTAACCGCAGCGGCCATCGCAGCCGAAGCGGGGGTGGATGATTTTTTAGCGGAAGCTACACCTGAAAATAAAATGGACTTGATTCGTGAGTATCAAGAAAAAGGCCACCTCGTCGCAATGACAGGGGATGGTACAAATGATGCGCCAGCTTTAGCACAGGCAGATGTGGCAATGGCAATGAATACTGGTACCCAAGCCGCAAAAGAAGCTGGGAACATGATTGATTTAGATTCGAGTCCTACTAAATTGCTGCAGGTTGTCCAAATCGGCAAACAGCTATTAATGACTAGAGGAGCATTAACCACCTTCAGTATCGCCAATGATATCGCTAAATATTTCGCAGTAATACCTGTTTTATTCTATAGTATCTATCCACAACTAGATCGTCTGAATCTCATGGGATTAGGCAGCCCGCTTACAGCAATCTTATCGGCTGTTATTTACAATGCGGTAGTTATCGTTGCTTTGATTCCGCTAGCATTAAAAGGAGTGAACTATCAAGAAAAACCTGCTAGTCAAATTTTGCGTCATAATTTATTGATTTATGGCCTGGGAGGGATCATCGCTCCCTTTATTTTCATTAAATTAATCGACATGGTTCTTTCATTAATCATTTTGTAGAATCTAAATGTATAGAAATGAGGAGGAGATAAACGTGAAAAAAAGCCTATTTGGTATTTTGCGTTTTTTGATTTTAAGTTTAATTATTTTTGGCGGTGTCTATACTGTTGCTGTTACTGGTGTAGGGCAGCTATTCTTTTCAAATCAAGCTAATGGGAGTCAGGTCAAGGTAGAAAAACGTGTCGTCGGCTCATCATTGATTGGTCAAGAATTCAAACAGAAGAAATATTTCTCAGGACGAAGTGAAAAAATTAGCCAGCTTTCACCTGTTTCAAGCGAACAAAAGCAATTGGTTGAACGGCGAACCGAGGCTGAATTGGCAAAGAATCCATCAGAAAAAGAAGTACCTAATGACCTCGTTACTGCCTCTGCGAGCGGTGTTGATCCAGATATAAGTTTAGCCGCGGCCAAATTTCAAGTCGCTAGAATTTCTGAAGAGCGTGGGCTTTCTCAAGAAAAAATTTATGAATTAATTGATGATCATCGTCAAAAAGATTGGTTTTCTGATCGAAGTTATGTGAATGTTTTGCAGTTGAACCTCGCATTAGATAAACTAGAAGCATAATCAGTGAGAATTCTCTAGCTGTTTTTAGCAGCTAGAGAATTATTGTGTATAAAAAAGGGGGTGTGGTGATGGAAAACAAAGAAGAGAAACAATTAGGTGATGGTCGACGTGGCAGGCTCCGAGTGTTTTTTGGTTTTGCAGCGGGGGTCGGAAAAACATACGGAATGCTGGCAGAAGCTCATGAATTGCAGTTAATGGGAAAAAATGTAGTGATTGGTTACATTGAACCGCATGATCGTCCGGATACCAATCGCTTGCTAGAAGGCTTACCTCAAATTCTTCCCAAAAAGATCGCCTACAAACAAATGATTTTAACAGAGCCAGATATTGATCAAATCATCAAACAAAGACCAGAGATAGTTTTGATCGATGAGTTGGCCCACACGAATGCCGAAGGTTCTCGAAATCGAAAAAGGTACCAGGATGTAGATGAATTATTGAAGGCTGGAATCAACGTGTTTACCACTGTCAATGTTCAACATATTGAAAGCTTGAATGACATTGTTGAAGAAGTGACAGGTATCGAAGTCAAAGAGACAGTTCCCGATACCTTTTTACAACAAGCAACGATTAAGGTCATTGACGTTGAGCCAGATGAACTGATCGAGCGATTGGAACAGGGAAAAATCTATGCGAATGAGAATGCAAGACGAGCGTTACAGAATTTCTTTATCCCACAAAAGCTCGATCAGCTTCGGGGATTGGCGATTCAACGAGCTTCAGACCATATCAATCGAATAAGTGGGAAAACAATCGGTATTCAAAGTAAACTGTTGGCAGTCGTGAATGACACCTTTCCTAAAATGACTGAAAAGTGCATACGCTGGACTGCCAGGTTGGCTCAAGGTTTAGGGGCTGAGTGGACAGTCATTCAAATTCGTACGCAGGAAAATACGCCAACGAATATTCCTTTAGCCGAAAAGTTAGGTGCCGAGGTGATCAGTATTGAGGAGGATGACAGCTTTGAAACCATTGTGGAATTTGCCAAAATGACTGGTGTTACTGACATCATCATGGGGAAAAATCTTCGTCAGCCGTGGTATGAAAAAATATTCGTTGAAGCATTTGATGATCGATTGTTAAAACGATTAAATGATACCGAGCTCCACCTGATTCCATTCAGCGAAGAGAAGCAATCCTTGTTCTTCAAGACGCGAAAAGTAATCGAAGGAGGCGGAAAAGATTTAGCCATTGCGGTTGGCGGCGTATTTCTCGCCACAATCATCACAGAACTGATGCAATACATTCATGTTGGTGATCAAAACTTGATGCTGATGTATATCTTTTTTATTTTATTAGTTGCCCGAACGACCTCTGGCTATTTTTGGAGCGCTCTTTCTTCCATATTAAGTGTTCTATCCTTTAACTGGTTTTTTGTTGAGCCATTATATTCATTAACCGTATACAAACAAGGCTATCCTATTACGTTACTGATCATGCTAGTGGTAGCGCTGATGATCAGTAATCTGATGGTTCGCTTGAAGAAGCAAGCAGATAGTTCCATGGAGAAAGAACATCAGATGGAAATTCTCTATGAATTGAACAAACAATATATTTTAGCAGAAAGCCGCAAACAGATTCTCGATATCTCAGCTACCTATTTGTCAAGATTGCTAGAACGAGAAGTCATTATTTTTGATCGAAAGGGAACAGTTGAATGTGTTCATTGCGTAACTGATAAAGCCTCTGTATTAAATAAAAAAGACGAAGCGGCTGTCGCTTTTTGGTCGGCAAAAAACCAAAAAGAAGCAGGAAATGGGACAGATACTCTGGTAGGCGCTAAAGGATTTTACCTACCGATCGTCGCTAGTGGAAAAACATTGGCAGTATTAGGAATTGAACGACGGGCTAATCTGGAACTAGAAAATGATCAGCTCAATTATTTAAAGCTTGTATTGACTCAGATTGCGGTTATTTTAGAACAAACCGAACTGAAAGAAGAAAAAGAAAAAGTTGAACGAGAAAATGAACGAGAAAAGGTTCGCAGCAATCTCTTACGAGCAGTGTCTCATGATTTAAGGACACCTTTAACAGTCATCTCAGGAATTGCCGAAACCTTAGGTGCTGCTGAAGACTTAAAAGAAGAAACACGTCAGAAATTATTGAAGGATATTCAGGATGAATCACAATGGTTAATTCGAATGGTAGAAAATCTTCTTTCCATCACTCGAATCAATATGGATACTATGAAGGTGACAAAAACAGCCGAACCTGTCGAAGAAATTATTGAAGCGGTGTACAAGCATTTGAAGAAAGTCTATCCAGAGGGAGAAGTGACTATTCAATTGCCACAAGAGGTGGTATTCATTCAAGCTGATCCTATTTTGATTGAACAAGCATTGTTTAATTTAGTAGAGAATGCCTTCCGTCATGGGGAAAAAAATCACCCCGTTAAGCTGACAGTTCACCATGAGCAGGATGGCACTGTTTTCGAAATAGAAAATTATGGTGAAATACCGATGAAGCAATTTCAACGAATTCAGTCCAATCTATCTAGTGCGAATGAAGTTCCTGTGGATTCAAAAAATGGTTTAGGTATCGGTTTGAGTATTGTTAAAACAATAATCCACGCCCACAACGGAAGAATGGAAATGACCGTTGGTGAAGGACGAACACTTGTAAGAATTTATTTGAAGTGAGGGAAAGTAAATGAAGCAATCCATATTATTAATTGAAGATGATCCAAATATCACGGATTTTATGGAAGTTGTTTTAGGTCAAGAACGGTATCAATTGACAATCGCGCGAACAGGCATGGAGGCTTTAACTGCTTTCCAAACTACAACGATTGATCTGGTACTACTAGATTTAGGACTACCTGATATTGATGGTATTGATTTATTGAAAATTCTACGCAAACGCATGCACCTGCCAATTCTCATTATCTCTGCTAGAAATAATGAAGAAGAAAAAGTAACAGCGTTGGATTTAGGGGCCGATGATTATGTCACAAAGCCCTTTGGAACGAACGAGTTGCTGGCTCGAATTCGGACAGCCCTTCGTCATCAAAATGTTCATCCAGAAACTTTATCCGTAGTGGAGAATAATGCATTGAAAATTGATTTTGATAAACAATTGGTGTACAAGGATGGAAGGGAGATTCACTTAACGAAAAATGAGTATCGCATACTTGCTTTGATGTTTCGTGAATTAGGCAAAGTCGTCACCTATCAAACACTGATGACCGAAGTTTGGGGACCTTATAGCAATGATTCTCAAACTTTACGAGTAAATATGTCTAATATCAGAAAAAAAATTGAGACGGATACACTTAAGCCAGAATACTTAATTACTGAGATTGGAGTAGGGTATCGTCTCCGTGATCATCGCACAGACGATGAAGAATAGAAAATACTTTTCACGAAGTCCTTGCTATGCAAGGGCTTTTTATAATGGAATTTCCGGACAAAAATCACTTTTATTAGAAAAGAAACAGCGGATTTGAATAGACTATCTAAGTGTCTCAAGTTTTAGTAGACTAGAATAAATGGAGGTGCAACAATTGTTTATTTTTTTTAGTTTATTAATCGTAGCAATCGTCTTATTTTTAATCTTCAAACGCTTGATAGAACAGTCGAAGAATCCTACTGGTATTTTGGGTATGTGGATGATGAACATATGGAATCGGGCGTATTTGCCCATGGTCAAATGGACATTTAAGTATATAACGGTTTATCCCCCAAAAACTGTATTAGATATTGGAATCGGGAATGGAGCCTCAACAAATCTCATTCGCAAACATTTTCCAACTAGTACGATTTATGGGATTGATTGTTCGAGCACTGCTGTAAAAGAAGCCCGAAAAAGAAATAGGGATGATGTAATCATTAAACAAGAAAAAATTGAAGAGACTGATCTTCCAACAAATTTTTTTGAATTGGTATTTGCTTTCCAAACGCATTTTCATTGGGAAAAATTGGATCAATCCTTTTCTGAAATAAAAAGAATCTTAGCACAAGAAGGAGAACTATGGATTGCTTGTGAGCAAACAAAAGTAAACTATTTTCTGCCAAATTTAGTAGAAGAGGAGCATCTTCGAGCTTACCTAAACGATTTAGGTCTAGAACTTGTTGACATTTATCAGACGACACCGTGGGTTTGTTACCGAATAATGAACTATACAAGTCAATAATTTAAAGCGCTTAATTATAATTATTATTGATTGATTGCAATAGATCAACGATGTTAATGATTATCTTTCTCATTTAGGCGTTTCTGTTTTCAATTAGGATCTCCAAGTGCTATTCTCATATTGAAGATAAATGGAGGCGTTCGTATGAGTAATGTAAAGAAATTTTTGTTAACTGTAATGATCGGGATTGTAGCATTAATTTTAGAATTTGGTTTTCATCAAAATCAGCTGGCTTTTTGGTTAATTGCGATTGTTGGTGGTGTAATGACCATTTCTATGCTGATTGGAATGATCGAAACGCTTCGCTCTGGAAAATATGGAGTGGATATTTTGGCGATCACTGCCATTGTTGCTACGTTACTAGTGGGTGAATATTGGGCCAGCTTAATGGTTTTGATCATGTTGACTGGCGGAGATAGTTTAGAGGATTATGCTAGTCACCAGGCTAGTCGGGAATTACGTTCTCTTTTGGATAATTCTCCTCAAACAGCTCATCGAATCGATGGAGAGAGTATAAATGATTTATCTGTTGAAGAAGTGCAAGTAGGGGACATCATCTTAGTCAAACCAGGGGAAGTGGTTCCAGTTGATGGTCGTGTGCTTTCAGGAGAATCTTTTGTTGATGAATCTTCATTAACAGGCGAATCCAAGCCAATAGAGAAGAAAATCAACGACGAGTTAATGTCAGGCTCTATTAATGGGGATGCTGCGTTGCGCTTTAAAGTAACAAAGGCAGCGAAGGACAGCCAATATCAGACACTGGTAAAACTAGTCAAAGAATCTGAGGCAAAACCAGCTCATTTTGTTCGCTTAGCGGATCGTTATGCTGTTCCTTTCACAATTATTGCCTATGTTATTGGCGGAGTTGCTTGGTTTGTATCAAAAGACCCTGTTCGTTTTGCAGAAGTCTTGGTCGTTGCTTCTCCATGTCCATTGATTTTAGCTGCACCGGTAGCATTAGTAGCGGGTATGAGTCGTTCAAGTCGAAATGGGATTGTCGTGAAAACAGGAACGACCATTGAAAAACTGGCACGAGCAAAAAGTATTGCGTTTGATAAAACGGGTACACTAACAGAAGGTAGATTATCTGTAGAAAAAATCAAAGTAGTCACAGCCGAGGTTTCTCCAGAAGAATTGATGATCTATGCCGCGAGTGGCGAACAAGACTCTAGTCATATCTTAGCTAGATCGTTAGTTGCCTATGCAAAAGAAAACCATCTGTCTTTATTTCCAGTAACAAATTTGGAAGAAGTAACTGGTCAGGGAATCCAAGCTAAAGTTAACGGAAAAGAACTTCGTGTAGGAAAAGCTGTGTTCGCAGCCGCACCTGTAGAATTAAGCAATGAACAAACGGCAGTTTATGTTTCTATAAATAATATCTATGCGGGATACATCACCTTCACTGATATTGTGCGTGAAGAATCTGCTGAAACGATCACCTCATTGAACAGATTAGGTATTGAGAAAACCATTATGCTAACTGGGGATCATCAATCAATTGCAAATAAGATAGCTAGCGAGGTTGGCATTTCTGAAGTTCATGCGGAATGTTTGCCAGAAGAGAAAATCAATGTATTAAGAACGTTAAGTGAAGCTGAACGACCAAGTATCATGGTAGGTGACGGCGTCAATGATGCGCCAGCGTTAGCGATCGCTGATATTGGAATTGCGATGGGGGCACATGGTTCGACTGCTGCTAGTGAAAGTGCCGACGCAGTAATCTTAAAAGATGATTTAACTCGTGTCTCTGAAGCTGTTAGACTCTCACAAGATACGATGCGAATTGCTCGTCAATCTGTGTTGATCGGTATCGTGATTTGTGTGGTATTAATGCTGATTGCAAGCACAGGTGTAATACCCGCATTACTTGGTGCAGCATTGCAGGAAGTTATTGATACTGTTTCCATTTTATCTGCTCTGCGGGCACGAAAGGATCATTAAAAACAGCTCATCAATAAAAATCCGACCAACTATGCATAGGTGTAGTTGGTCGGATTTTACTCGTTTTTTAATAGCAATGTCCTGCGTTTCTTCCGCGTTGTCCACCAGAGCCTGAGCCATCACGCAACCCATGGTGGGAACCTGCTTGCCCTGAGTTGTTTGGTTGATCACTTGCTTGTGAGGGTGAAGTACTCGGCTGAGCTTGAGCGAGCGTACTCTCATTTGCTTGTTGCTGAACACTAGATGCATTACCTGTATAATTCGTTCCAGTGCTCTGCTGAGTATTATTTACAACCGTGTTTTGTTGTCCATATTGGTTTCCCGTACCATCCTGAGGCTGAACACCATAATTTGTCGTTTCTGATGCTGGAGTGGTGCTTGAGTCGGGAGTTGTCTGTATTTGCTTTTCTTCATAGTAAGGACAATCTGGGACTCTTGGCCCATCTGCTCTCCCTAATCCTGTACCATCCTGCTTTCCGTTACCGAGACGCGCACCAGAGCCGTCCTGAGGTCGAGCTGCTGTCTGATTAGTAGCGGCAGTATCTTGATTTAATTGATTAAGAATACGATCTTGACGTAGGGGACAATCAACCTGAGGCGCTTTATAAATGTTGTTAATCGTACAATATCGCAGCTCTTGGATCCCTTGTCTAGAAGTAGCAGCTCCATCGGCCTCTATACTAGTTAAACCGATTAGACCTACAAAAAGAAAAGCTGTAAGAACCTTTTTATTAATTTTGATCATGAGTGATCTCCTCCTTTCGACTATAGTATGGAAGGAAAATGTGTCAAAAGTATGGCAATTAATAAGAAGGTAGAACAATTTTTATTGTAAACTGTTGCGAATTAGACTCAGCAGTAATTTGTCCCTCATGTCGTCTAATCACTTGCTTGGCAATTGCGAGACCAAGCCCCGTTCCATGCTGATAGTTTTGTGGCTGCCGATGAAATGAATCAAATAGCTGATCTGTGTTTTCTAGTGGTGTGATAAGTTCATTAGAGAAGGTCAAGGTTATTTGAGAATCCTTATTTAAAACGGAAACTTCGATCAATGAGTTTGAAGGAGAATACTTAGTTGCGTTATCCAAAAGAATCTTGATTACCTGAGTAATACGCATATAATCACCAAGTATCAAACAAGGTTGATCTATCTGATTCGTTTTCTTTATCACTTGTCCTTTTTCCTTAAAGGCCAATCGATAGCTTCTCAAAGCGTCATCAAGGCAGTCTAAAGGATTAACCGCTTCCTTTTGAATTTGAAATTCTGTTGATTGTAATCGGCTTAATTCCAACAAGTCAGTTACGAGTCGTTCTAAATTGGCGCTTTCCTTTAGTAGCTGCGCTAGATATTCTTGCTTCTCGTTCGTGCTTAAGTATCCGTCGTTAATTGCTTCTAGAGAACTTTTTATCACCATTACAGGTGTGCGCAGCTCATGAGAAATTTGAGAAAGAAAGTCTTTTTCAGATTGTTCTTTACGATCACGTGCCGATTTGGCTTCTGCTAATCTTCGGCTTAACAAAGTCAGTTGATCAGCAAGTTCTTGCAATTCATCTTTTGATTGAATTGACAAGGATTCCCCATAATTTTCATTTGCTAGCTTATCAGTATAAACCCGCATAGATTCAATCGGCTTGACAAAGCGCTTAGACAGACGCCATGCTAGGAAAATTGCAACAATAACAGATCCAAGCAAACTTAAAAGCAAGATCAAATATCCAGAAATTTGATTCTTGTGAATGGCATCAACCTGCGAGTGCATTAGAACAATCCCTTGGACAGAACCACCAGATAGAATAGGGGTCGCAATCGTTAATTCCTGTAACTGAAAAAGCTTTCTCTTTTTTGAAACCTGCATTTTTTTTTGATTAAAAGCAGCACGTACTAGCGATTTCGCTTCAGTTGGAGGCGTGGTTTGATTAGTGGAATCTTCATGGTGATAGGAAATAATTGTGTTCATATTCGTATCAACTACCCATACATCTTCCCCGGCAATTTGATTAAGAAATCTCAAGAACGCACCATAGCCGCCCATGCCAGCTCCTTGTCCATTGCCCTCTCCTTGACTTTGATGAGTGGTAGATTGAAAGTAGCCTGAGAGCGTCTCGCTGATCAGTTCGCTGCGGTGAGTCATTTCCTCCTGATGCATATCTTCGGTTTGCTTTGCGAAAAGAATGCCAAAAAAGAAGGCAATCATAAGCGCAAAAACCAATAGCAACGCTGCAAATTGTTTAATTAGTCGAACGGTAATCTTCTTCATGAGGAAACCTCAATTCGATAGCCTTCACCCCAAACAGTTTCAATTTGACAATCCTCAACACCCGCTTTTTTCAATTTTGCACGAAGTCGTTTAATATGACTGTCGACGGTGCGACTATCCCCGTAATAGTCATACCCCCAAACGGTATCTAATAAATTATCACGGGTAAAAACTTTATGGGGATATTTTGCGAAAAGGAGAAGCAACTCAAATTCTTTTTTGGTCAGCTTAATTTCGTTATCATGAATCAATGCCTGTCGGCTTTCTATTAGTAAACGCATTGAGCCTAAGAGAATTTGTTTTTCTACTATTCCTTTTTCAAAATCGATTCGTCGCATAATCGCTTTGATTCGATAAAGAACTTCTTTTGCAGAAAAGGGCTTAATAATATAATCATCTGCGCCAATTTCTAAACCTAAGATACGATCTGCATCCTCTGATTTTGCGGTGATCATGATGATAGGGACGGTTGATTTCTTGCGAATCTGCTGACAAATTTCAAACCCGTTCACATGTGGCAGCATAATATCTAAAAGAATAAAATCAATAGCATGACTGTCGAAATAGGGGAGAGCATCTTTCCCATCATATACGACGAAGATTTCATATCCTTCTTCGCTTAAAAAACGGCTCAACACTTTGACGATTTGTTCATTGTCTTCGATAATTAGAATTCTCACGATTGCCTCCTTGAATGGTATTCATATTTAGTCATAAGAAAAAATGGATGATAGCTCATAAATAGTAAGGGACTTTATCACAAAAGAAAGTCTAAGGGTTTTATAATTTTACTAATCAGATCCAAGAGCTTTTGTTTCGTTGGATGGACGATACGATGTTTAAGTTCACTTTTTTTATAAGTGGTTAAATTTTTGACCTGTAAACTTTCTGATTGATATTCCTGCATAATTTTTTTTAACTGGTCATGAAAACCTGGGCTATCAATAAAGATCATATTCTCACTGCTTAAAAAAGCGGAACGAGAGTCTAGATTGAATGAACCCACAGCACCAATCGTCTGATTCAGCAAAACAGCTTTATGATGAAGAGAACCATCGCCCTGATATTCCCAAATGTCCATCTGCTTATTTAACTGCTCCTTCTGATGTAAATAACCAGCATAAGCAAATAAATTAGGTGAGGTCGCTGCAGAATTGGTAATCAAGGTCAAATCTTTAGGAAGCGGTTTCTTTCCGAACTGCTTCATTTTATCAGAAATGATTACATACGGGCTTTGAATGGTCGCTTTCTCAGATTCTTCTACATAACGAACAAGCTGCTTCCAGAGCAACGGTTTTTTGACTAATGTGCCGACAGGATTATGAAGTAACAACCCTGCGTTGATCCTATGAAAATCCAAGGTTGAAAGAATTTCTTGTCGCAATATTTTTTCGTGACGATTGTTCGCCTTTCTAATTTCATTTGTCAGGTTGTTCAAGGCTCTTCCAGTAAAAGGACGTGACGAATGAGAACGATCATAGTTATAGCGAGAAGTCCAAAGCTTGTTGAAGTATTTTCTTCCTTGAGCAATCAACGAATTTTTTGATGAAGGACCATCCTTTTTAATAATTAGATCATAGTCATAGGTCGCTTCGTAATCTTCGGATTTTAACATGAAACGATTGCCTATATTTTTTCCAGAGGATAGAAAATAATTATCATCCGCTAAAATTAGCTTATCGTGTAATACATTATTGATTTCCCAAGGCTTTAAAAGATTTAAACCACCCATGGTTTTTACTTCAATATTTTTTTCATCACGAAATATTTCAAAAGGGATTCTGCTGGTGATACTCATCTCAGTGGCTAACCCGTTTAAAAGCAGTTTGATTTTAACACCGCGTTTTGCGGCCTCTAAAAGTTTTCCTACGAAGATTAGCCCACTATCATCATCAGAAATCGCATATTGCGATATATATAAGGTACTCTGTGCACTATCTATGAGCTGACAACGCAATGCCAAAGCTTGATCAAGCTTTGCCGTAACACAGACTGATTCATTTTGAATTTTTTTTGCGTAGAGGGCTTTTAAGGGTTCGGTCTCATCCTTTTCAGCTTCTTTAGCTACAGAATTTATTTGATGAAGATTGTAAATACATACGCAAAGACCAAAATAAATGAAATAGATGAATAAAAAGATAATTATTTTTTTGAACAAAGAAAAGAACTTCATACTATGATCCCTCCATTCGTATCCTCTGTCTCTATATAAATAGTTTATCATATAAAAACTAAGAGGGAATAATCTTGAAAAAATCAATGTAAGCAAAATAAGACAGTCTTTCGGTCTAATTGAGCAATAATTTACAATCTAAATTTTTTGAAAGCGTTTTTCGTTATGATACACTGATTTTGTAAGTTTGAAATATAAAACATTTCGCTTTTTTAGAAGGGGATGGTGACATCAGAGTTCATCTATAAATTCATTTTATTTGGAGGTGTAAATTCATGTTTTCTTTTCAAGAGCGATCGAAAATGATTCAAAACTTAAGCGATCAAACATTTGATCTGGTAATCATAGGAGGCGGAATCACTGGAGCAGGTGTTGCTTTACAAGCAGCAGCTTCTGGACTATCCGTCGCATTAGTAGAGATGCAGGACTTTGCAGAAGGAACATCTTCTCGTTCGACAAAACTCGTGCACGGAGGATTGCGTTATCTTAAAACCTTTGATGTCGAGGTAGTGGCGGATACGGTAAGCGAACGTGCAATTATTCAAGGAGTGGCACCGCATATTCCGAAAGCGGATCCAATGATTTTACCAATCTATGATGAACCGGGGTCTACCTTTAATTTGTTTTCTATAAAAGTAGCGATGGATCTTTATGATCACTTAGCAGGAATCACTGGTGGCAAGTATGCCAACTATATGTTAAGTAAAGAAGAAATTTTAAAAAGAGAACCACAGCTCGAGTCGAATGGTTTATTAGGAGGCGGCGTTTATTTAGACTATAGGAATAATGATGCCCGCTTAGTTATTGAGAACATCAAACGTGCCGTTGAGGATGGAGCAATTGCTGTCAGTCGATTAAAGGTCGAAGAGATACTCCACGATGAACAAGGAAAAGTTTCTGGTGTGAAGGCGAACGATCTACTGAGCAATCAAGCCATCACCATCAACAGTAAGCTAGTAATCAATACTGCTGGGCCGTGGTCAGATTTTGTAAATCAGTTAGATAAGGAAATTGATCATAAGCCGCATATGCGACCAACAAAGGGTGTGCATTTAGTTGTAGACGGTGAAAAACTCAAAGTGCCTCAACCAACTTATTTTGATACAGGGGAAAATGATGGTCGGATGGTTTTTGTAATTCCTAGAGAAAGCAAAACTTATTTTGGAACTACAGATACGGATTACCAAGGCGATTTCAATCATCCAACAGTAGAGCAAGAAGATGTCGATTATTTGTTAAAAATTGTCAATCGGCGCTACCCTGAGGCAAACTTAACCATTGAAGATATCGAGGCGTCGTGGGCAGGACTCCGGCCTTTAATTAGTGACGCTGGCGGTGATTATAATGGAACGGTGAAGGAAAAAATCAGCGATGAGAATTTTGAAAAAATCATCCGAGCGGCGGAAGATTATACTAACGGAAAACAGTCTCGTCCGGAAGTAGAAAAAACGATTACAGATGCCGCCAAAGAAGAACCAAAAGACAATCCTTCAGCCGTCTCTCGCGGCAGCGACTTGACCATCGCCAAAGATGGACTATTGATTTTATCTGGCGGGAAGTTGACGGATTATCGATTGATGGCTACTGGAGCAATGAAAAAAATTATTTCACTTTTGGCGGACGATGCTTTTCAATTAGTTGATTCTGAAAAGTATCCAGTTTCAGGTGGAGAAATCGACCCGAAAAATGTGGATGAAGAGCTGGAAAAAATTGCGAAAAAGGGTGAGGGTATCGGCTTGAATGCTGAAGAAGCTAAGTTTTTGGCTGAGCTTTATGGGTCAAATACAGAAAAAGTGTTTGCACTGAAGGATGAAGGAACCTTTGACGGTCTTTCATTGGCAGAGTCAATGTCCTTGCGTTATGCAATGGAAGCGGAGATGACACTGACACCGGTCGATTACTTATTGCGTCGAACAAACTATATGCTGTTCATCAGTCATCGATTGATGGAAATCAAGGATGCTGTTGTTGAAGCTATGGCGGACTATTTCGAATGGTCATCGGCAACAAAAGAGGCCTACCAAGCAGAATTGGAGCAGCAAATCAAGGAAACTCAATTAACGGATTTAAAAAAGCACTAAATATTATATAAAAAGGAGTGGGAACATGGAGTCTTATATCATGTCAATCGATCAAGGAACAACGTCAAGCAGGGCAATCGTTTTCGACAAAGCAGGGAAAGAGGTAAGTTCTTCACAGAAAGAGTTTACGCAGCATTTTCCAAAACCTGGCTGGGTAGAACATGATGCAAATGAGATTTGGAACTCGGTCCAATCGGTTATTGCAGGTTCACTAATTGAAGGTGGGTTGAAACCCGATCAAATCGGAGGAATCGGGATCACAAACCAGCGTGAAACAACGGTCATTTGGGAGAAAGAAACAGGCCATCCAATTTATAATGCCATCGTGTGGCAATCGAAACAGACGAGTGATATTGCGGATGACTTGAAGGAACAAGGCCATTCAGAAATGATTCAAAAGAAAACCGGCTTGTTGATTGATTCTTATTTTTCAGCAACAAAAGTAAAATGGATCTTAGACCATGTCGAAGGATCTCGCGAGCGGGCAAAAAATGGAGAACTGTTATTCGGAACAATCGACACTTGGCTTGTCTGGAAATTAACGGGTGGAGAAGTGCATGTATCTGACTATACCAATGCTAGCCGCACGATGATGTACAACATTTATGATCTGAAATGGGATCAAGAAATTCTAGATCTTTTGGATATTCCAAAAGAAATTCTACCAGAGGTAAAATCCAATTCAGAAATTTATGGCTACACAGCAGATTACCATTTCTATGGAAATAAAGTTCCAATTGCTGGTATGGCAGGGGACCAACAGGCAGCATTAGTTGGACAATTAGCCTTTGATAAAGGCATGGTGAAGAATACTTATGGAACAGGTGCCTTTATCGTCATGAATACTGGAGAAGAACCAATCCTTTCTGAAAGCGGATTATTAACGACAATTGGATATGGGATTGATGGCAAGGTAACCTATGCGCTAGAAGGAAGTGTATTCGTTGCTGGTTCTGCCATTCAATGGCTGCGTGACGGGTTGCGGATGTTCCAAAAAGCACCGCAATCAGAAGATTATGCGAAACGTGTAGACAGCAGTGAAAATGTTTACGTTGTTCCTGCCTTTACTGGTCTTGGAGCACCATATTGGGATCAACAGGCTCGCGGGGCTATCTTTGGTTTGACTCGCGGAACAACAAAAGAGCATTTTATTCGTGCCACATTAGAATCTTTAGCATATCAAACAGCAGATGTTGTAAAAACAATGAATAAGGATTCTGGTACAGACATTAAATTATTGCGTGTAGATGGGGGCGCTTCGAAAAACGATCTACTCCTGCAATTCCAAGCAGATATCTTACAGACTCCAGTAGAACGGGCGCCTTACTTAGAAACCACCGCTTTAGGGGTTGCCTATTTAGCAGGTCTAGCTGTCGGCTATTGGAAAGATATTGATGATATCAAAAAATTCGCTTCAGAAGGTCAACGCTATGAACCAGTGATGGATAAAGAGATAACGGATGACCTTTACGAAGGCTGGCAAGAAGCCGTTCAAGCAACGATGCAATATAAACATCAATCAAAAGAAAAATAAGTAACTAAATCAGCTGTACAACGCGACAGATATTTAAGAGAGAAAATATAGTTGTACAGCTGTTATAGGAACAAAAAATAAGGGGATGAGTTTATGGACACGAGTATGTCAACGCAGGTAATCGGTGAAATTATTGGAACAATGGTTTTGGTTTTATTAGGTGATGGCGTCGTGGCTGGTGTAAGTTTACGTAAAACAAAAGCTGAAGGTGCAGGATGGATTGCGATCACTCTAGGCTGGGGGGCCGCAGTTACAATAGGTGCTTACGCGGCTGGCTATATGTCCTTTGCCCATTTGAATCCCGCAGTGACGATTGGAATGGCCATTGCTGGAAAAATTGGCTGGGAAATGGTTGTTCCGTATATCTTAGGGCAAATGGTCGGTGCAATTATCGGAGCAGTGTTAGTATATATTCATTACTATCCGCACTGGAAAGAAACGAAAGATCAAGCGACTATTTTAGGTGTGTTCTCAACTGGACCAGCCATTCGCAGTTTAGGCGCCAACTTAATTAGCGAAATTATCGGAACCTTTATGCTGGTATTTGCCTTACTGGCTTTTGGCATGAGCAAATTTGGCGATGGATTGAATCCAATCGCTGTTGGTATTTTGATTTTGGTTATTGGACTTTCTTTAGGTGGAACAACTGGATATGCTATCAACCCAGCTCGAGACTTAGGTCCGCGGATTGCGCATGCCTTTCTGCCAATTCCAAATAAAGGCGAATCGGATTGGGGGTACTCTTGGGTCCCTGTTGTTGGTCCGATTATTGGTGGTATTTTAGCTGCATTATTGTTTATGATTTTACCAATGTAATTATTGAGGGTAATAGAGGTTTTCTATTACCCTAACATGTTTATTTTTTGAACAATTTTTCATGAAAGGGACGGAGAAAACGATAAAAACACAACGACTGATCATTAGAAAATTTGTGCCCAGTGATTGGCGTGATTTGTTGGAGTATCTGTCAGATCCACGTGTTGTAAAATATGAACCTTATGAACCGATTAATAAGCAACAAAGCATAGAAATCGCAAAAAGTCATAGCGAATCGGATCAATTCTGGGCAGTATGCTTAAAAAACAAGGTAATCGGGAATATTTACCTTGAAGAAGTCTTAGAAGGAAGCTGGGAGATTGGTTTTGTTTTTCATTCTGACTATCAACACCAAGGTTATGGTTACGAAGCGAGTTTAGGGATAATCAATCAAGTTTTCAACCAAGGAGCACATCGTGTATTTGCGGAGTGTCATCCGGAAAATCAAGCTTCCTGGAAACTATTAGAAAAGTTGGGATTTAAAAAAGAAGGACATTTAAGAAAAAATATCTTCTTTAATAGAACCGAAGAAGGAAAACCTATATGGCAGGATACACTTGTTTATGGATTGCTTAAAGAAGATGGCGTTTTATAGAGGAAATACCTTAAACCAAGGAGGAAAAGCGAGTGAAAAAAATAATCAATGATCCGAAAAATGTCGTGGAAGAAATGGTCAGTGGTTTGGTTGGTGCGTATCCAGATTATGTCAAGCAGGTTCCTGAAACTTTAGTTGTTGCCAGAAGCGACGATTATGATCAAGTCGCATTAGTCAGCGGTGGTGGAAGCGGTCATGAGCCTTCTCATGCAGGCTTCGTAGGAGATGGAATGTTGAGTGCGGCGGTTTGTGGTCAAGTCTTTACCTCACCAACACCAGATCAGATTCATGAAGCAATCAAGGCAACAGATAAAGGAAAAGGCACATTAATGATCGTAAAGAATTATTCAGGCGATGTCATGAACTTTGATATGGCAAAAGATTTGGCTGAAATGGATGATATCGAGGTAGATTCTGTCTTGGTTGATGATGATATCGCCGTTGAAGATAGCACGTATACTCAAGGACGTCGCGGCGTTGCTGGAACAGTCTTGGTTCATAAAATTATAGGCAGTATGGCACGTGAAGGAAAATCAGTATCCGAGCTAGCAAGCTACGGAAAAGAGCTTGTTAAAGACATAAAAACAGTTGGAATTGCTTTATCTGGTGCAACTGTTCCAGAGGTTGGTAAACCAGGTTTCGTGCTAGCAGACGATGAAATGGAGTTCGGGGTAGGAATCCACGGTGAACCAGGCTACCGTCGGGAAAAAATCAAAGATTCTTATGATATTGCGAAGGAAATTATCAGCAAGCTAAAAGCAGAATTCAACTGGCAGGCAGGCGACAGCTATGGATTATTTGTAAACGGAATGGGTGCTACACCATTGATGGAGTTATTTATCCTGTTCAATGATGCGAAGAAGATTCTCTCTGAAGAAGGGATTGAGCTTACGTTTTACAAAGTCGGCAACTATATGACCTCTCTTGAGATGGCAGGCGCCTCTATTACAATGATCAAATTAGACGACGAACGCCTACGTTTGTTGAATGAACCCGTTCATACAATCGCTTGGTAAAGAATTAATCATACTGTCTGTCTAGTCAACTAACAACGAAAAATAGCTATAGGCTGAAATCAAAAGAATAGTATTCGTACGAATTAGGAGGTTCATCATGTTTACACCAGAAAATTTGCGCAAGACATTAGAATTATTCAATGAAAAGATTCAAATTAAAAAGGATTATTTGAGTGAACTAGACACGCCGATCGGCGATGGCGACCATGGAAATAACATGGCTCGCGGGATGGACGCTGTAATGGCAGCAGATCTATCGGGAGAGCTGCCGGATATTTTCAAAGCAGCTGCCATGGCGTTGATTAGCAAAGTTGGTGGAGCATCAGGTCCTCTTTACGGCACAGCTATGATGGAAATGATGAAAGCCAGCAAAGATACAAGTGATCCAGAGCTTTTACTTAAAGCGGCTATCGCCGGAATCGAAAAACGAGGAAATTCGACTGTTGGAGAAAAGACTATGTTAGATTTATGGGTCCCTGCAGTAGAAAATTTAAATAACGGTACATTGAACCCGGCAACAATTGAAATTTTAGTAGAGAAAACAAAAAATATCAAAGCAACAAAGGGACGAGCATCTTATGTCGGTGAACGTTCGATTGGACACATTGATCCAGGTGCGATGTCATCAGCCTATTTCTTCGAATCTATGATTGAGGCAGGTGTTTTCAGTGAGTAGAGGTGTTCTATTGGTTTCTCACACAAAAGAAATTCCTGAAGGGTTAAAACGTCTCATTGGCGAAGTAGCCAAAAACGTTCCTGTAACAACTGCTGGCGGCTTAGAAGACGACGGTATTGGAACTTCAATGGAACGAATTTCTCAAGCCATCGAGGAGAATACAGCTGACCAATTGTTAGCCTTTTACGATCTTGGCAGTGCAAAGATGAACTTAGAAATGGCTATCGAGATGACGGATAAAAAAGTTACTCTCTTTGATACAGCTTTAGTCGAAAGTGCATATACGGCATGTGCTTTATTAGCGGCAGATGCTGACGAGGAAGAAATAGAAAAACAATTGGCGGAATTAAAAATAAAATAGAATCCAAAATACGTAGAGAAGTCAGAAAAACTGACTTCTCTTTTTTTATAAAATAACTAAGTAAGAAGAAACTATTGTTTTTTTGATGATTTGACATCAAAAAAAAGAAAATATTCGCTTTTGGAATATGCTATGATTTTTCCAAAAGGGGGAATAGAAATGGAAATGATTAAAGAAACAAAATTACTAGAAGAATTAATTAGTATTCGGCGACATCTACACCAAAATCCAGAGGTTGGAATGGCACTTCCCATTACTAAAAACTTTGTCTGGCAAAAATTGGTTGAATATGGCTATGAACCAAAAGCCTGCGGAAAAATGGGCATCACTTGTACGATCGGTCAAGGAGAGAACGTTTTTTTATTACGGGCGGATATGGATGCGCTACCATTAATGGAGGACACGGACTTATCTTTCCGGTCAAGAAATGGCGCGATGCATGCCTGCGGACACGACATGCATACAACGATGCTCTTAGGTGCTGCGAAAATATTGAAGGAGCGAGAAATGGAGTTGAAGGGAAAAGTAAAATTACTTTTTCAACCAGGGGAGGAGATCCTTCAAGGGGCAAAGGATTGTTTAAAGGATGGCTTATTAGACAATCCTAAAGTTAACGCCGGTGCGATGATCCATGTTTTTCCATTTAAGAATTTACCAGTAAAAAATGTGTTGGTTGCGCCAGCTGGAACATTCATGGCGAGTGCAGATTGGTTTGAAATTAAAGTAGCTGGAGTCGGTAGCCACGGCTCGATGCCAGAAGTATCCATTGATCCAATCAATGTTGCTACTAAAATCTATGATGCCTTACAAACCCTTTCAGCACGTGAAATAAGTTCAGCAGAACGCTTTGTTCTTACGATTGGTGAATTTGTCGGAGGGACACCTGGTTCATCGAATGTAATCCCAAACTCCGCCTATATGAAAGGAACATTACGCACCTTAAAAGAAGAAGTTCGTCAACAGATCAAAAAACGAATGGTTGAAATTTCAGCGGCGATTGGACAGGCATTTGGGGCACAGGTCACGGTTGATTTTACGAATGGCTGCTGCAGTAACGAAGTAGATCAAGACGTGACAGCCACGGTAAAAACTAGGTTAGAAAAAGTCTTTCCTTCAAACATTCTTCAACAAGCACCACTGGCAGTCCCTATGATGGGAAGTGAAGACTTTGGTGAAATCAGTCATCGAATCCCAACAACCACATTATTTATCACCGCGGCTGATACAGAACTGATGCTGCATAATCCTAAAATCGTTTTAGATGAAAATATTTTGGAATTTGGTGCAAATGTCTATGTAGAAGCTGCTTTGGCTTTTCTCGAAGGTGCATAAAATGATGGAAAAAAATAAAATAAATCGCTCTTTGCTTTTAATATTTTTAGGCTATACCTGTGTCTATCTCGATAAAAATATTATCAGCCTATCAATTATTCCCATCGCACAAGATTTAGGAATGAATGCTGGGCAAAAAGGACTGGTTTTGAGTGCCTTTTTTCTAGGTTATACCTTATTTCAAATACCCTTTGGTTTTTTGGGCAATCGATTAGGTACCCGTAAAGTCATGATTTTTGCGATTTTACTAATTGGTACTTTGATGATTTGTTTAGGTTTTGGCTTTTCCTTATTTTATCTGCTGTTTATCCGTTTTATTGCCGGATCATTTGCCCATGCAGGCTATCCGTCAGCTGTTAGCGGATTTGTAACGAAAGAAGTAGAACCGGCCAAACGGGGAGCTGTTCAGTCATCAATGATTGCTTCCTCTGGTTTTGCAGGGATTGTAGGGCCTTTACTCGTCGCTCCCTTGTTAACTTTCGTCGGCTGGAAAATGACCTACTTTATTTATGGCAGCATTGTCTTGGTCATTGGATTGATCATGGTACGTGGAATCCCAAAGACAGCCGGCGTGCCTCTTGTTACGGCTAATCAGTCGAATGTTTCTTTTATCAAGATGATCAAAGATCGAAATGTATGGGTCATGGTACTTGCTGCCTTTTTCATCAATGCCGCCGTTTACGGGATGACAGGATGGATTGCCTCGTACTTAGTGGATGAATTTCAATTAAGCATGAATAATATGGCGATGATGACTGCGTTAATTGGCTTTGTTATGATGATTAGCGCAATATTTGCCGGATCTGCAGTTAGCCGCTATTTTAAGAACCGAGAAAAACAAGTGATCTTAGTTGCTTCGATTGCAGGTGGACTTGTGGCTTTTCTGCTTTCAAAAAGTCATTCACTAATTCTGAGTATGCTCTTTTTAGCGATTGCAGTAGCTGCTGCTAGTGTCGGTTTTGCGACATTGATGAGTTTGCCTGTAAAATTATTCGCAGAGCGAGAAGTTTCTACAAAGTATGCCATTATTAATGCAATAGGCGTTTCAGGTGGATTTTTTGCACCAATGATTATTGGGGCATTAGTTAATACTAGTGGTTCTTACGAAGGAGCCTTCACCTTCATTGCTTTAGTTTTTGTTTTAGCTGGCTTCGTTTCTCTTGCTATCCAATCAAACAGTGAGAAAGAAATAATTGGAGAGTTAGAACGCTAAGTTTAAATTTTTAGAGTCATCAGTTATTTTTCTGATGGCTTTTTTAATGTTCATTTGTTGAATGTTGTAAATAAAGAGAGACTTATGGCATCTGTAAAACTTAATAATAATTATTTGTATTATTGTTTAATAATTTGATAAAATACACTTGTGATAATAAATAATATTTATTTTATGTAGATAGATGAAAAGTTGCATTGATTTGAATTTTGGTAGGGGGAAAATGAATGGAAAAGAAACGCTTTAAAATGTACAAAAAAGGTAAGAATTGGTTAATCGCACCAATTGTTTTCTTAGGGATTTTAGGTGCTGTTGGTATTGGGATCGATAAAAATGCTGTCTACGCCGATGAGATTGAAGCTGTATCCACCCAGCAAGCTGTTTCAGAAGAACCGATCAGCACAGAGACCAATGAGATTGAAGCTAATGAGTCAAATCAAGCAACGACGCCAAATCCTGAAGAAACTGAAACTGATACAGATAGAATAACTGAACAAGCTGAGAATGATTCTGCCCAACTAGATGCTCCTGAGATAGCTCCGACTTCGAATGATAATATGGAGAATGATTCAATTGAACAAAAGAATGACGAAACAGAAAACGTTACCGTAGAAGAACCAGAACCTGAAAAAGAGATTGAAACGACAGATAACAGTGCTGAAGAAGTGCAGACGGAAATACCCGTGTCCTCAAATGCACTAGTAGAAGAACAAAAAGAGACTACAACTGTTCAATCTAGCCAACCCGTAGAAAAGCAGACTGCCTCTTCTGCGGCTAAAGCAGTGACGCAATCTTCTTCAGCTGCAGTTAGCAGAGCGGCAACAACTAAAGCGGCTGCCAGAGTCGCCATTTATCGTGTGTATAATCCAAACTCTGGGGAGCATCTCCATACTATGAACGCGGGTGAGCGTGATTATTTGGTTCGACTTGGTTGGCGCAATGAGGGAATCAGTATGTATGTGAATGGAACTGGAAATGATCTTTATCGCTTATATAACCCTAATTCTGGCGAACATTTCTACACATTAACAGCTAAAGAAAGAGATAATCTGAAGAAGCACGGCTGGCGTTATGAGGGAATCGCCTGGAAAACACCAAAAACGGGACAACCGATGTATCGTGTTTTCAATCCAAATGCACGGGGCGCGGGTTCCCACCATTACACGATGCTTCTAAGTGAACGAAACGATTTAATTAAAAGAGGTTGGCGTAACGAAGGAATTTCTTGGTACACTCTTGGCGGATCACAAAGTGTCGCTTCCTATGCCTTGCTGAATGCTTCATACATCAATCAAAATAGTGCCGGTTATCCGATGGGCTGTGAAGCCGCATCATTATTGCAGGCCTTACAAAATAAGGGCTATGCTAAGAAATACAATTTGAAGAGCTTTATTAAGGAAATGCCTATGTCGCCAAATAACAATCCTAACAATGGCTTTTCGGGACGCCCTGATGTGATCAAACCCAATATCTATCATTCAATTTATGCAAAACCGTTGGCACAATGGGGGAATAAATATGGGAAGGTCGCGGATATTTCCGGCTGTTCTGTCGAAACATTAAAGGATGAACTCCGTAAGGGGAACCCAGTTGTTGTCTATGTAACAGGAAACTATGCGAAGCCAGTCTATGGTAAGTACTGGTGGGGAACAGGGATTGACAATGCCCACGTCGTAACCCTGGATGGCTTCAATGAGTCGAACAATACGTATCATATCTCCGATCCAAATGCTGGCAAATACTGGGTATCCGCTAGTAAATTTGAAGCTAGCTACAATTTAAGAAGATCCGCTGTTGTTGTAAGATAAGCAGTGAGGAAAACAGCCAACCGCTTTGTCAAAGGGTTGGCTGTTTTGTTTTATTTACGTTCGGGAAAACGGAAGTCTCGAAGCGCAGTATTCAAAAATTGATTGAATTCTTTCATTAATAGAAACTTCTCTGTGGTCTCTGTAACAAAATCATCGGCAGAAAGGATTTCTTCATCACTAATGGGTAGTTCTAAGTACATACTTTTATATTTCAAATAGTCTCCAATAGAGGTGTTAGCATAATCTTCATAGCCCCGCGGGATTCGCTTTAATTGATTTCCTTTCACCTGATAGTATTGTTTGAAGGCCGGCTTTTCAATAATCGAGAAAAATTGAGCTTCGTGTTCAATTAAAGCTTGACGAATACACTCTGTAGCGTCAGAAAACATATCCGCAAATAATCCTCCGCCTAAAAAAGACTGATTGTTTGGTTTCAAGAAAATGAAGTAACCACAAGGGATCGGTAGTTTTCCGTTTGGACCGATATGAGCACGAAAAACAGGATTATAAGGTGATTTATCATGACTAAAGCGTGTATCGCGATTAAGCTTGAAGGTTAAATTTTTTGCTGGTATCAAGGGACTGTCAGGATCTTTTTCGTGAAGACTTTGAGAGAGGCTGTCTATCAATTGATTGAACGCTTCAGTCGCTTCCATCCTAGCTTGCTTTGTTTCGTGGAACCATTCACGGTTGTTGTTTTTCTCTAATTCAGATAAGTAGTTAAAGATTTTTTTATAGGTCATAAAAGTCCATCCTCCTGGGTTAGTTCCGATAATTGTTGTGATCCAAGCAGTTCTTTGAGAAACTGTTGAGGATCAAAAGTAGATTGATAGTGAGACAAGGTTTCAAATAGAAGGGTTTGCTCATCTAAAAATTCCATGTTTTGTTTTTGATGAAAAATTGTTCCTAGCTTTGATTTTTTTAAAGAAGAATAATCGAGCTGGGAAGGATTGAGTCGCTTTTGTTGAATAGCGAAGGGGATTCTCCTTTTACACTCACAGCTGCCACCAGCTACTCCACAATGAGCACTCAAAAAACTTCCCATTCGTTTTCGTGTGCGAGATAGCTTCTTTCGATAGGCTTCCGGTGTCATTTCTAGTAAGCCACCGGCTAGCTGACTATTCATTTTAAACATCGTTCCCAAAATAAAAACACAGCGATCTTGAGGACTTAAGCACTGCAACATAATATTTGTGCAGGAAAGTTTTAATTCCTCAGCAAGCTCGTCTTCTTCTAAGCCGAAATAATTTTCATCAGTTACTGGAATCGACTGTTCTAGATCCTCTGACATAAGATCAAAGGTCAGTTTTTCTTTAAAGGACCGCTTTTTTTGATTATTTATCAGGTAATTGATGGCAATTCGATAAACCCAGGTGCTAAAGCGACTATACTGCTTAAAAGAAGATAGGTTCGTCATTGCCTTAAGCAGAATTTCTTGCGTTGCATCCTCAGCATCAAAAACATTTCCCAACATCCTTAAAGAAAGATTGAATACACTGTCTTTAACCGAAGCTAATAATTCTGCTAAAGCATCGGAATTTCCTGCCAATGAGGCTTCAACGAGTAGTCTTTCTTGATCGTTTTCCATTATTTCCCTCCTTTAACCCATTAGACAAACGAAGGGGATAAGTGTGACATTATTTGTCCTGCTTTCTTCTATTTTGTCAGATTTTTCCTTTTCTTGCTATGAATAATTCAAGTCAAATAATCTTCAACACTCTATTCAACAGTTTCTGATCATTCATAAAGTGTTGAACTTTTTTGATTAATGTCCGACAGTTCTTCAAATAGAAGAGGAACAATAACTGGCATCGTGCTTGCTTAATGAAAAGTGAAAAATATGATTGACTTTGAATCAGCTTTTTTTAATATAAAGAGAAGGGGGAAAGTGTATGAAAGAGGAATTATTAAATTATTTAAAGAATCAAACAGCTTTTCTCAATTTAGAGGATCTAAGCGAATTGTTCACTGCATCCAAATTAGCTGAAATTTTCAACGTTAAACGAAACACCGTGAGTCAGTATTTAAACCAATTGACTGAAAGCGGAGAGCTTGTAAAAATAAATTCCAGACCGGTTTATTATTTTCACAAAGGAGCCTTTGAAAAGCAATTTTTTGGGTTACGCACGAATCATTATGAAAGCGTTCAAATGATTTTAGCTGAGCAGCCGATGTTTGGGAAAGAGCAGGACTTCTTTTCGCTTTTGATTGGCCATGATAAAAGTCTCAATCGGGTCATTGAACAAATCAAGGCGGCGCTTAATTATCCTGATGGTGGTCTGCCGGTGCTGATCAATGGGGAGAGCGGTACTGGGAAAAGCTATCTAGTCAAGCTGGTTCATCATTATTGCATTCAAAAAGAGCTGTTACCAGAAGACGCACCGTTTATCACCCTAAACTGTGCTCAATATGCGAACAATCCTGAATTGTTGACGAGTAATCTTTTTGGCAGTGTGAAGGGAGCCTATACAGGAGCAGAGACGGATCGGAAGGGAGCCTTTGAAGCCGCTGATGGTGGGATACTGTTTTTGGACGAGGTACACCGCTTAAATGCGGAAGGTCAGGAAAAGCTCTTTACGTATTTAGATCAGGGAGAGATTTATCGAATGGGAGACACTAGTCACCCAATAAGTGTTCATACCAGATTGTTTTTTGCAACAACAGAGGATTTGACAAGTAATTTTTTGAATACCTTTATTCGGCGCATCCCAATTCAGGTGACGATCCCTTCTTTGCAGGAGCGAGCGAGAAACGAACGTTTAGAATTGATCTATTCTTTTTTGATCCATGAACAGACGAAAGTCAAACGGGAACTGCTGATTACAGGTCAGACTTTAGAATTATTGGCTAGTGGAAACTTTAAGGGAAACATCGGTGAGCTAAAAAATATCATTAAGGTCATGACAGCTAAGGCGCTTTCTGAAGTAAGTCCTGACCAGCCAGTAAAGCTGACTATTTATCACTTGCCAGAATCCTTGCTTTCAATGAATAGTTCTAATTTGCAAAACTCACTGCCTGAGGAAGTTTTGATCAATAGTGAATCGCGTCTGGATACTTTAATGTTAGCAAATACCCAGAGTCAGAAAAGAGTAGAGGATTCTTTTACTAAGATGATTTTGGAATATCAAAAGTCTCAAGGGCGATTAAGCGACTGTCAATTGAATTTAAAAGAAATCGTCGATCAGCTATTTGATTACCTGCTGTTTGAAACGGATCGTCAGCAAAAGCATGAGATGCTCTTGTATCTTACTCAATATGTTCGTGAAACTTTTCGACAAATGGAAAGTGCTTATCAGATTAAGTTTAACGGTAATAGTGTCTATGCTGTCGGGTACTACTTATTTCAGCGAGGCTCTAGTCGTTGGATGTCTGAGGACACTCAAATCATGGAGCTGATACGTCAGCTAGAAACGCAAATCTCTGAAGCCTATCCAGCGAGCTATCATTATGTTCAGAGAATTCTTGAGCTGTGTAAGCCAAAGGTAGATATCGAAATATCAGCAATGGATCGCATTGTATTGACCCTATATTTGAAAAAGGCTGATTGGACGAAAGAGCAAGGAATGGCAAAAGCGGTAATCGTCGCTCATGGCTATGCGACGGCCAGCAGTATCGCCAATGTAGCCAATCGCTTTTTAGGAAAAGATGTTTTTGAATCCTTTGATATGCCTTTGGATGTGACACCGCAGCAAATCGCGGAAGAAATTTTAGATTATAGTGAAAACAATGATATCTCAAATGGGTTGGTTATTCTGGTAGATATGGGTAGTCTCAAGGAAATTTATCAATACTTTCCAAAACAAATCAACGTTCCGATCGTTATTATGAACAACGTAACTACGCCACTAGCGATCGCTGTGGGTGAAAATATCAAGTTTCAACGAACATTGAATGAGCTGGCAACTAAATCTGCCGAGGAAGCACATTTTGATTGGGAAATCATTTATCCTGAGGAAAACCGAACCAAAGCGTTATTGACTACCTGTCAAACAGGAATCGGAACAGCTGCGCAAATTTGTCATTTACTTGAAAAAAGCTTGCCTAGTACGTGTGAGTTGAAGATACTTCCTTACGAGTATCGTGTTTTAGAAGAGAAAAAACTAGATGAAACTGTTTTTTCAGTTTATGACGTGTTAGGAATTATTGGTACCGATGATCCTCAAATTCCAAAGATGCCATATTTATCCTTAGAGGAATTGATTTCCGGTGATGAACAGCAGATCCTTACAGAATGGTTAACATCCGTGATGACGGAGGAAGAAAATCAAATTTTCAATACCAATGTGATTCGTAATTTCTCTTTGGAAAAGGTCATAGATTCAGTTACCATACTTGATACAGATAAGGTCATGAGTGAGATCGATCTATTTATGCGTGACTTAGAGTTGGCTGGAAGAATTCAGCTATCAAACGCGAAAAAGCTTGCTCTTTATGTACACGTTAGTTGTTTGATCGAACGGCTGATACGAAATGTTCCGATTGAGACCTACGAAGGTTATGCGGAACTGTATCAGTGTCAAAAAGAACTCTTGGAAATCATCAAACAGGCGTTTAGTGTCATAGAAAGAGATTATAGTGTCACGATCCCTGATTCTGAACTCGCTTATATATTTGATATTATCCATGAAAAGTCTGATACTTCTATGAAAGACGAAGAATTTTAGCAAAGCAAGCGGTGCGCCACTAAAGTTGGCACACCGCTTGCTTTTATTATAAGTGTAGAAGAGATTGAGAGGTGAATCGTATTGGAAAGAAAACTGGTTCTAGCATCCCATGGCAAGTTAGCGTCAGGAATGCGTTCTTCTTTAGCGCTGATCTGTGGAACCCAAATAACAGTGGAAACATTGGATTGCTATTTAACAGAAGATTTCGACTTAGAAAAAGAAGTAAATGAACTGCTGGAAAAGTATCACCAGCAAGAATTGGTTGTGGTGACTGATTTATTCGGCGGCAGCGTAAATAATGAATTCTTAAGCCATATTGATCGTTCGAACTTCTATTTAGTCGCAGGAATGAATTTGCCATTTTTAGTAGAACTAACGATGCAGTTGCAAAGCGCTGAATCTCTGCCGCAGCTCATCGAAACAGCGTTGGAGTCATCGAAACAGATGATCCAATTTTGTAATCAAGTGGTCAAAAAGGAACTAGCAGAAGAAGAATTTTAATCATAAGAAATGGAGGAGAAAAAAATGATTTTACTAACAAGAGTGGACCATCGATTATTGCATGGGCAAGTGGCGTTTTCATGGGCGCAGGGGTTGGGAGCCGATTGTATTTTGATCGCAAATGATGACGTTCCTACAAATGAGCTGCGTAAAACAACGATCAAATTAGCCAAGCCGCAGGGAGTCAAATTGGTTATCAAAAATATTGAAGACTCGATTGCGGCACTTCAAAGCGGCGTGACAGACAAATATAAATTGTTTATCGTCGTGGAATCGATCGCAGATGCAAAAAAACTAGCAGATTCGTATCCACAGATCCAAAAAATTAATTTAGGCGGCATAAAGGCAAAAGAAGGCACAAGAAGCATCGGGAAAGCGGTAAATGTTCTACCAGAAGAGGAAGAAGTTCTAAAGGAAATGGTAAACAAAGGGATTGAAGTTGAAATTCGACAAGTTCCTACTGATAAAAAAGTCGCTGTCACTGAAGTTCTTTAAAAAAGAAAGGTTGAAGAAATATGCTTATTCAAGCAATTTTACTTGGGTTAGTCGCGTTTATTGCTCAGTCTGAGTATGCGTTAGGGACCTCGCTCTTGTCCCGACCAATCGTAACGGGATTATTTACGGGGATCGTACTAGGAGATATGAAGGCCGGCATTATTATGGGGGCAACATTAGAGTTAGCATTTATTGGTTCCTTCTCAGTCGGAGCGGCGATTCCGCCGGATGTTGTTACTGGTGGTGTTTTAGGAACCGCCTTTGCGATTACCGCCGGTGCAGGAACAGAAACAGCTTTGCTTCTAGGATTGCCAATTGCGACCTTGACATTGATTCTGAAAAATATTTATCTTGGAATTTTAATTCCAATTATGAACCAAAAGGCTGATAAATACGCTGAAGAAGCCAATTATAAGGGAGTCGAGCGTATGCACTTAGCCGCTGGTCTGGGACTTTCTTTGATGCTTGGTTTAGTCGTAATGATCTCATTTATGGTAGGTAGTAAAACGGTTGGTAATTTGCTAGCCATGATTCCAGAATTTATTCAACACGGCTTATCTGTGGCGACTGGTTTGATTCCAGCATTAGGGTTTGCCATGCTTGCTAGATTATTAATCAATAAGCAAGTGGCTCCGTATTTCTTCTTAGGCTTTGCTCTAGCTGCCTATTTAGAAATTCCGGTAACGGGAATCGCTATTTTCGGCGCCATCGTTGCGGTGGTTGTGGTGAATATTATGAATGTGCGCGGCGGTCAGAATAATAGTGCTCAAACTTCAACAGGGGAGGTAGTTGATGATGATGACTTCTAATGAAAAAGATGAGTTAAAAATCACGAAAAAAGATTTAAGCAAGGTGTTTTGGCGCTCTTTCCAAATGGAATTCTCTTGGAACTATGAACGTCAGATGAATCTCGCCTACTGCTACGCCATGATTCCAATCCTGAAGAAGCTGTATAAAACCAAAGAAACAATGGCTGCCGCATTGAAGCGTCACTTAGAGTTCTTCAATACTACCCCGCATATTGTAACGCTGATCTTGGGGATTAACGCAGCGATGGAAGAAGAAAATGCCAACGACCCCAATTTTGATGTTTCAACCATTGATAATATTAAAACCTCATTAATGGGTCCGCTAGCCGGCATTGGTGACTCCTTCTTCTGGGGAACCCTACGCTTGATCGCTACAGGTGTAGGAACGTCACTAGCCATGCAAGGAAATATCTTAGGTCCGATTCTATTCTTGGTTATTTTTAATATTCCACATTTATTGTTCCGCTATTTTGCAACTTCATGGGGCTATAAATTAGGGACAGGCTTTTTGAAGAAAATTCAAGAAAACGGCATGATGGGCAGTCTAACATTAGGCGCTTCGATTATTGGGTTGATGGTTGTTGGTGGAATGACCGCCTCAATGATCGATATCAACATTCCACTAAAAATCGGTACAGGAGAAAATGCTGTGACCGTACAAAGTATTTTTGATGATATCGTACCAAGAATCTTATCCTTAGGCGCTTTCGGAGCAGTCTTCTATCTGTTGAAAAAGGAAGTCAAAGCGTTGACGATTTTATTAGGGTTAGCTATTTTTGGCATCCTTGGTTCATGGATCGGTCTCTTTTAAGAATGGAGGAATAGAATGACAACAAAAACAATGCTTGATTACATCAATCAAGAACAGGAAACATTAGCTAAAATTTTGAAGGACTATGATTTTTCCAGCGATTCGAAATTTTCTACAATGGCTACCGTCACCATTTTAGCTACCGGCTCTTCCAACAATGCCTGTTTATCTGCGAAGGCTGCGTTTGAACAGCTGGCGGATGTGAGCATCACTATTGAAGAGCCCTATAATTTCAACCATTATGGACGATTGATTAAGGGAACAGATACAATCATCGGTGTGTCGCAAAGCGGAAAGAGTGCTTCGACAATTGATGCGATGAAGCAATTAGATAAGCAGGAAATTCAACGAATCGTTTTGACAAGTGATCTTGACAGTCCGATTGCTCAAGTCGTCGATACTGTCATTGATTTAAACACTGGAATTGAAACAGTTGGTTTTGTAACGAAAGGTTTTTCGGCGACAATTTTACAGCTGATTTTGTTAGCGATCAAAGTAGGGGTATCGAAAAATAAAATCGATGAGCAACGTTTGGTCGAGCTGAAGGAAGAATTACAGAAGGCGATTGAAAAAATTCCAGCAGTCATTGCCCAATCTGATGAGTTTTTTAAACAGCATGAACCGCTTTTGAAGCTTGGTGGTCGATTTGTTGCTCTAGGCTATGGACCAAACTGGGGAACGGCAAAGGAATTTGAGACGAAATTCACGGAAACAGTTCGCCGTCCCAGCCAAGGCTTTGAACTGGAAGCATATATGCACGGGCCTTATCTAGAAGCAAATTGGGAGCATACACTGTTCTTCATCGAAACACCAAGCGTCAATCAAAGCAGATCACAAGCATTAGCGGATTATATGGAAAGCTCTGTCGGAAATATTCTAAAAGTAACCACAGAAAAAAGTTCTGATAAGAATACTTTGGGCCTAGCTGTCACGATTCCAGAGATTTTCTCACCATTACTATTGATTATTCCATTCCAATTATTGGCTTATCGCACAGCGACAGCAAAAGGAATTGATTTAAGCAAACGAATTTTTGATGATTTTGATTCGGTATTAAAAAGTAAAATATAAAAAGTTGAGGGGTTTAGAACATGTTGAAATTTAACGAGCGGCAACAGATTGATGATATTCAAGGAGCTTTGGCACTACGTCCACAGGTTGAACAAATTATCGACGAAGTTATGGAAAAAGGCTATGACAATATTTTTTATCTAGGGATTGGCGGAACCTATGCATCGGCTATGCAGGCAGTAACATACATTAACGGCCGCAGTGATTTACCAGCATATGTACAGCATGCAGCAGAATACTACACTACCGGAAACCGTCGATTGACTAAAGATTCACTGGTCATTCTTTCCTCAGTGACAGGAACAACTGAAGAAGTCGTCCGAGCGGTGAAGGAAATGAAAAAAGTAGGGGCTACACTATTAGGCTTTATTGATACTGCGGGCACTAGCTTAGCGGAAAGCTGTGATCATGTGATTACTTATCCGGCGCCTGGAACGGAACAAATCAAATTCTTTATGGCTGCAGATCGCTTGATGAATAAAAATGGAGATTTCCCTGATTATGAAGAATACTATGGCGAGCTGGAACAATACCTAGCGAAAGGGTTAGTTGAAGCCGAGAAACAAGCGGAGGATTTCGGACGTGAATTTGCTGAAAAACATCGACATGATGCTATGCATTACTTTATTGGAGCCGGAAATCAATGGGGAGCCGTGTATTCTTACGCGATGTGCTACTGGGAAGAACAAAGCTGGCTACGTTCTAAATCCATTCATGCAGCGGAATTCTTACATGGTACATTAGAAATCGTGGACGAAACAACGCCAGTGACTTTGTTCTTAGGAGAAGATGAACAGCGACCATTGGCAGAGCGAGTGAAAAACTTGCTGCCACGTATTTGCGGGAACTATACCTTCATTGATTCAAAGGATTATCCGATTGAAGGCATCAGTGAGAAAAACCGTGGACGCGTATTGCCACATCTATTGATGCATTGTGTGACCCAACGAATCGATGCCCATGTAGAGAAATTAAATTGTCATCCGTTGGATATTCGTCGCTATTACCGTCAGTTTGAGTATTAATTTAGAAACCTCTTTGCATGAGCAAAGGGGTTTTTTACTGGTATATTAAATAAGAAAGCACATTCAAAGCATCTAGCCCAACAACACTATATATTGTGTTGTTTTTTTACATATCACGAAATAGACACAAAATCTAGACTTTACTTCGAAAAAAAATAGGAGTACTATTATCAAGGATTTGAAAGAAAATTTTAGTTTACTGAGAGAGGATGGATGAAACGATGCTATTGATCGCTGGCACGATTGGTGCGGGGAAAAGCAGTCTGACAGATATGTTGTCACAGGAAATGAACTCAAAACCATTTTATGAGAACGTGGATGACAATGAAGTACTGCCATTGTTTTACTCGAATCCAGAAAAATATACATTTTTGTTGCAGGTATTCTTTTTGAATAAACGCTTTTTAGCGATGAAGGATGCCTTGCCGCAAGCAGATAACGTATTGGATCGTTCGATTTATGAAGACAGTCTGCTTTTTCACTTGAATGCAGATCTTGGTCGCGTAAGTTCGGAGGAAGTGAAGCAATACGATCATTTGCTAGATACGATGTTAAAGGAATTGGAGCATACAGCGCCGAAAAAAAGACCCGATTTGCTGGTACACATCAAAGTCTCATTTGATGTCATGCTGGAGAGGATTGAAAAACGTGGCCGAGATTATGAACAAATCGCTACGAATCCAGAGCTATATGATTATTACAAGCTGGTTAATGAACGTTATGAAAAATGGTTTGACAGCTTCACGATTTGTCCCAAAATTCAAATTAACGGAGACCGCTATGATTTTGTTGCTGATCCAAAGGCAGCAGAAATCGTGATCAATCAAATCAAGGAAGAAACCAACAAGCTGAACGTATTAACGTTCAAGAACGCAAGCTATTATTCAAGTGAAAAGATGGAAAAAGGGATTTTTTAAAACGTCCTTTTTTTCTTACTAAATAAAGAACGACCGTTTTCTAGAAGGAGCCAATTATGTTAAATTATTTCAAGTTTTTACTTCATCAGTTAAAAGGCTGGCCACAACAGAATTATTACCTCTTTTTCTTTAGTTTAGGCTGCCAGATCATGACCTTAGTCAATCAACCGATCACATGGCTTACAGTGATCACGTTTATCGGTACGACTTTAGGTGTCTTATGTATTCTTTCGATTAATGCCGCGAAATCGGTCAATGGTATTTTAGGAATTATTTCTGCGATTTGCTTTATTTATGTAGGCTATTCCGCTAAAAACTACTTAAGCATCGGGGAACAAATCGCGTATATGATCACACTGGATATTCCCGTATTGCTAAGTAAAGAGTGGAACCATAATATGGCGTCTAAGATTCGCAAGTTTACTGGGAAAACCTGGTTTGTGGCAATTATCAGTACGATCCTTGTGTACTTTGTTTCCGGTTTTCTGATTCAACGCTTTACGGATGACCCTCGTCCTTGGATTGATGCAATTGCCTTTTCAATTAGCTTAAGTGCAGGCATTATCAGTTTCTTACGTTACAATAATCAATACTTTTGGTGGTTGGCATCAGGGCTTGCTCAAATGGTTCTTTGGTACATTTCCTTCAGACATGGCTCCGCAAGCTTGGCAATGTTCGTGAATAGCTCTGTTTACCTGATCAATGACTTTTTGGCATTTACCGTTTCTCCTTGGTATAACAAAAAGGAACGGGAAAGAATGCAACGGATGGAAGAAGAGTATTATCATCTGAGCCACTGATTTAATATATAAGAAAAGATCTCGATGACTTTTTGTCATGGAGATCTTTTTTATTGATCTGAAAGAAGCCATTCAATTTCATCTGTGATCCAAGCGCCAGGTTTTTTTATAGGATCAAACGGCATCCAAGAGCTTTTCATAAAAATCTTCTCTGCTTGCCAATAGCCGTTGGCGGATTGTTTTTCTTTTAGGTAGTCAATCGCTTGGCGACACTCAACGCGATCTAGCTGATCCTCAGCTTTCAAAACAGTTAATGCTTCGATGATATTTGTTCGATAAGGGTAGGGATAAAACAGAGTGATCAAGTCATCGTACAAATATTCATCATTCATTTCATGGAAAATAACTCGATGCTTCAATAGAGAAGCAATTCCTTTATCCAATTTTGCCTGAAGTCCTGGAAAATCACCGTATTTAGCGGCGTACTCGGAGAGAGCTTTAATTGACTTAACTAAACCATCGTAGCAGGGAGACTTTCCGACGCAACCGCCAAAGCGATGAAAAAGATCCTTGCCATGCCAATCGGAAGGTTCATTCTTAGTAAATGGAAAGTAATAAATAATCCATTGAATTCCTTTTTCCGCCCAGTTCTTTTTACCAGCACGCAAAAATAGTAAAGTACAGAGTGCGTTGTGACAGGCTAAAATTCCTTCTTGTTTTCCAGTTAATGAAAATCCTTCTTCAAATGACACATGAGTGTGCAGAGTTTCCAGCATCGTCTGCACCTGATCAAGCCGCTCGAAATAAGGAATTTCTGAAAGCTCCGTTAATAAGAACTCTAGTTTTCGCAAACCGGTAAATGTATCTGTACGGAAAGGTTCAGCTAATATATTGGTAATGACCTCAGAGTTTTCTAATAAGTTCTCGATTTCTGAAAACTCAAGCGACTGTTTGTTTCTAACCATTTTTTTCAATTTTAAAGCAGAATCTAACTTCAAGTCGTTTGTCATTTTATCAATCCCTTCAATAATACTTTTAGTGTAGCATTTCGACACAAGAGGCGAAAGAGGAGACGTTCGACTAAATTTAAATACTTTTTCACCTTTTAATATAAAAAATCAGAATCCAGCTTGATGAAAATAAGATTATTATTTGAATTTTTAATGAATCATAGGATTTAAAGCTGAAAATAAGCTATTGTAAAGGTATTCAGAATTCAAGTAGAAGAGGAAAACAATGAAATATTTGTATCAGCAATTATTAGCTTTTTGGTCCCTTATTCTTTTGACAGTCGTATTGATCGGCATATCTTTTACCAGCATCAATAAGCGGACATTAGTCAATCAAAACTACAACCAGATTAGAGAATACATTGAGTCCGTCAATGATTCGTTGAATAGTGATCTATCAAATCCTTATACCAATCCCTACGGTAACCTAACTAGTGAAGAGATTCTACCTTACCATTTAGCTAACGCTGAACAAGTGCTAGCCCAACAGGGAATTAAGTTCGTCTTGATTGATAGTAAAAAGAATGTGGTCTATCCTTCAACGCGAACCGAAATCAAAGAGTCCTTATTAAACGATTCAGAATGGAAAAAACTAAGAAACGGTGAAAGTATCTATAAAACAATCAAATATGATTTAACTGGTGAGCCTAATCAAACGTCCTATGTTCTTTCTAATCGGTATGTTTCCAATGAGTTTTCTGGTGTCTTAATTGCTTCAAAATCCGCTAGAGACCTAGAAGAAAGTGAAAAAAAGATTTCTGACAATCTTCTGAAGGGCTTCATTATTTCCTCCCTGTTTGGTGGCGCGATCAGTTTTGGCCTAGCAGCAAGACAGGTGAAAAAAATAAATGATTTGAAACGAGCGGTTAATCAAATCTCTAATGGGAATTATGAAATAGAAATCGAGGAAAAAAACAATAAAGATGAGTTTAATGAACTGGCCCATGATTTCAATAAAATGGCGGTGTCCTTACAGGAAAACGAAAAGGAAATCATTCGCCAAGAGGAATTACGTAAGCAGTTTATGGCAAATACCTCTCATGAAATGAGGACTCCGCTAACGACAATCAAGGGACTGCTGGAGGGGCTTGAATATGGCGCGATCCCAGAAAACCAAAAGGGAAAAGCTGTATCGTTGATGCAAAATGAGACCGATCGACTCATCCGTTTAGTGAAGCAGAATTTAGATTATGAAAATATCAGAAGCCATCAAATCACTCTCTCTTTAACAACATTTAATGCAACAGAAGCCATCAATAATATTCTGACGCAACTGAATAAAAAAGCCGAGTCAATGAATGATCACTTGCTCCTATCAACTCCAGATTCTGTTGAAGTATATGCGGATCACGATCGTTTCATTCAAATTATGGTGAATATTATTCAAAATGCCATTCAGTTTACCGAAAACGGCGAGATAAAAGTCGCAATCAAAGAAACGGATTCAGATGTATTTATCACCGTCGAGGACAATGGCATCGGCATGACTGAAGAGGAACAAAAAAATATTTGGGATCGCTATTATAAAGCCGATCCGTCAAGGAAAAATACGAAGATAGGCGAGTCTGGACTTGGATTATCGATCGTAAAGGAACTAGTGCGACTGCACCACGGTTCAATTGAAGTGACCAGCGAAAAAAATGAAGGAACGACCTTCCTGATACAATTTCCTAAAGAAAAATAAAATCATCAGAAAAAGCTGTTATTTTATAAATAACGGCTTTTTGAAATCAACCTTTGCTATACTTATAGTAAGAACAAAAAGGAGAAAAAACTTTGTGGATATATGTATTAGTATTAATAATTCTTGTATTGCTTGTTTTTGAGGGTTATCAGTTTCAGCGCGATATCAAGGCTGCATACGATCGATTGGATCAGTATCAGGTGAAATCACTAACTACTAGTTTTGGTAAAATGAATTATCTTGATGAGGGTTCTGGCGAAGCTGTTTTGATCGCTCATGGAATTTTTGGCGGTTACGATCAAGGAATGATTAGTCTCAGGCAAGTCGTAGGAGACAGGCAGCGAAAAATTTCGCCCTCGCGTTTTGGCTATATTGGTTCAGCACTGCCTTCGGATCCTACACCTGAAAATCAAGCAAAAGCATTTATTGAACTAATGGACTATTTAGGGATCGAAAAATGCTTCATTTTAGGGACCTCTGCTGGTGGCGCCGTCACATTGCGTATGGCACTGGATTATCCTGAACGCGTCAAAGGAATTATTTTGTTATCCTCAGGAGCACCAGATAAAAAGAGGACGGTGAAAGAAGTTCAAGAGATGGGACTCCAAGGACCCCCGCCATTCATCGTGAATGATTTTATTCTGTGGTTTGCGATGAAGCATTTTGGATTTGTCTTTAATAAGATGATGGGAACAACGATCAAGACCAATGAGTTGTTCGAAACAATGCTGCCAGCAACACCGAGAAGGCAAGGCGTCAAAGCGGACACTGAGAGAACAAATACAGATATGACGTTAAATTATGACAACTATCCTTTAGAGGACATTCAAGTTCCGATCCTAGTTTGTCATGCGAAGGACGATCCGATGGCTGACTATGAATCTATCGAAAAAATGCTTCAGCGAGTGAAGGCAGAGACAGCCATTTGCGAAACTGGGGGACATACAATAGATGGCAATGGCGATTTTGTAGATCAAGCGATCCGGACATTTATTGAAAAGAAAAAATGATTGTAGTAAAAATGGAGGCCAATTTTGTGAAAGCTGTTATTTCTGGAAGTGTAGTTTTTCAAGAAGAATATCGAGATCTGGAAAAAATTTCAGTAAAGAAGGCATTGAATTAATTGATTATCCTCGCTCATGTCAGAACCTAGACAAAGAGTATCCAGAAATCTTAACGACTTTTTTTAAAAATATCGCAGTAGCGGATTTATTTTTTGTATTTAATCAAGATCGGAAAGGGGTATCAGGCTATATTGGTGCCGCAACTTTTTCAGAAATGACGTATTGTCTGATGCAAAATCTTATTCATGGAAAAAGGATCAAAATAGTCTTATTTAAGGAACCATCAGAGGAAAATTTTTGTTTTGATGAGGTAGATCGCTGGCTAAAGAATGGCTGGATGGAAATCAGACAGTCTAACAATTTGGTATAACAAAGGTGTGGGCAAAAGACTGCTCACACCTTTTTGAATTTTTTATTTATATACTACAAAATCACTTGAAAATTATGATTCACTTTTGCTTCGATGCGTGGGTGAATTTTCAAATAGTCGGCAATTAATTCGGTCATGTCGATTTGGATTTCTCGGACAATTTTCTCCGCACCAAACATCGCATAATTTCCTCCGCCGATTGCCCGATATTGATTTGTCACCACTTCCAGCATTTGTTGCGGAAGAACGGGGTGACCTTTAAAATGAAGTTCGGTAATCCGTTGGCCAACAGGCTGTTTCATATCAATCGTGTACTGAATCCCTTCATACATGTCATAATTGTAGTACTGTGGCTTAGGCTGAATAAAGGCTGGATTGAATACGATTTGGTTATTTTCTACAGCTAAATAATTTGCGGTCTGCTCCAACGCCGCTTTCAAATCTGCACCATTAATTTGAATCACTGCCAGAGTATTCGGATAAATATAGTTGGTGATGACGTCCCGCATCGTGATCGTCTCACCAAAGCCTTTTCCTTCATTATTGAATAACGCAGTTCCAGAAATCTCTGCGTCGCTGGCAAATAATTGTACACGATTAATGAACTCTACATAGGGATGTTCCTCAAGACGAGCCTGCATCGGATCACTAATACGCATATTTCCGTTCACTTTACCTAAGGGTTGATCCAACCATGTCTCTAGTTTTTCTTCTACCGGTGCGATCGCTGCAAGAATTTCTGGATCAGGCTCTGATTTTTCAACTGAGTGTAAAGCAACCTGGTGATCTGTAACAACCACTTGATCCTCCTTCTTCTCGACGGTCAGACGAACTTCACCGATGAACTCGCCACGATAGCCTGGCTGAACAACGGGAACACCACGAACCGTTTCAGCAATTTTCCTGTGCTGATGACCAGTGAAAAGGGCGTCAATGCCTTCAACCTGCTGCAATAGCTCATAGCCTCCATTCTCTCCAGTTATCGCTTCTGTGTCCTCACCGGTCAACAAGTCTTTTTCAAATCCGCCGTGGTAACTGACGATTACCAAGTCTGCTTGTTTCCTTAATAGAGGAACATATTCTTTTGCTGTTTCGACGACACTCTTAAACGTAATTCCTGCTAAGGTTTCTGGCTTTTCCCAGTGAGGAATATATTGTGTCGTTAATCCCAAGACAGCAATTTTTATACCCGCCTTTTCGATAATCTTATAGGCGTTTCCAAAGTAAGGCTGGTCATTTTTGTTCACTATATTGGCTCCTAATATAGGCGCTTGATAATTCTTAATCGCTTCCTTGAGATAATCCACGCCATAGTTAAACTCATGATTTCCCAACACTTGAACATCATAGCCCATTTGATTAATCAAGCTTGTAAGTTTTTTGGCTGAGCCATATTCTTTAGCAAGATAATAACTCAAAGGAGACCCTTGGATGAAATCACCATTTTCGATCGTAATTACCGGTCCATCTGCTTTTGCCCGTAATTCCTTCAGTTTCGACGATACTTTAGCCGCTCCTAAGGCCAGATCGGTTCTGCCGGAATAGTCTGTTGGAGAAACATAGCCATGCATATCACTTGTCTCTAAAAACGTAATGTTCATTCTGTGTGCTCCTTTAGCTGACTCAAAATAGAAAGACCGAAGCGTATTCAGCTGTTCGGTCTCTTTTTTTGATTTATAATGCCTTGATCCTTCATTTGAAGTGTTTTTAAAATGTTGCCTGGAATAAAGTTTTCTGTTGTCTGACGAACAATCCTTCCTTGATCGAGATGATAAAGGTTATACCCATGACGTTCCTCAAAGCGTACGAAGCCATCGCCTTCATCTTCACCAACAAAGGACATACTCGATACAGTAAAATAGGGAATCCCATTAATTTCATCAGTAAATGTGTGATGGGTATGACCGTTCAGAATACAGCGAATATCGTAAGGTGCGATTAGCTTCAAGAAACGTTCGGTACCAGGCCATTTTGGTATACTGCTTTGGTGAGACAGTAGATGATGATGGGTGACCAAGAAAATCGGTTGGTCCTTTTCTTGCTCTAAGGCTTCTTTCAGCCATTGAAATTGCTGATCGTCCACTATACCATCTGCGTATCCATAGCTTGAATTATCAAAGGAAATCACCGTAAACTCAGGATATTTGACTATCTGGTTGTACGGGGCAGAAGAGGCGGCTTCATCGCACCAGCCAACCCAAAAATGTTCTTTGATGTCGTGATTGCCTAAAGTAACAAGGATCGTCGTTTCTCCTAGCGCATTTTCCAGCCAAGTCTTCAAGTATCGATAATCGTCTATTTCGCCATCTTCGGTTAAATCTCCGCTGATAATCACAAGGTCCAAGGGTGTTTGCTGCAGGAGATGATGAATGCATTGCTCCAAAGGAATAAGGGGATTCTGCATCTTAGCCAGCATTCCCTTATAGCCTTCTTCACAAGCCTCATACTCTCTGCGAAAGTGTATATCTGATATATGCAATATATTCATTCTTATCTCAATTTCTTTCTTATAATTCCGGTTATTTGATCTAAAATAAACACGGTTACGACTACACCAATCAAAATAATACTCACTTTGCTCCAAGAACGAGTTTGAATCGCGAATATCAATGGAGCACCGATTCCGCCAGCGCCAACTAACCCTAAGGTAGCCGCACTGCGAACCGCTATTTCAAAATGATTCAATGCTAAAGAACAATAAATCGGCATCAAATAAGGGATGCGAACAAAGAAAATCGTTTGCCAAAAATTTGCTCCTACCGCATGCATTTCTTCAACAAGTCGTTCATCCATTGCTTCCATTTCTTCTGTAAAAAGCTTACCAAGCATTCCGATCTGATGGACGCCAATCGCCATAACACCAGCAAAGGGACCAGGTCCGACGACTTTCACAAAAATAATTGCAAAAACTAGTTCAGGAAAAGCTCGTAAAACATTACAGATAAGCTTACCAATTTTTGTTACCCATGGATGTGCTTGCCAGAGATTCACCGCACTGATCAAGGTAATGGGAATCGCTAATACCGTAGCGATCATTGTCCCTAAACAGGCGATTCCAATGGTTAATAATAGCAAACTAATCAAATCCTCGCCGCTGCCATCATATAAAAACTGCCAATCAGGCTGACCTAACCCTCTCAAAACGTCCATTCCCATAGAAGGAGAGAAGGTGCTTAATCCAGAGTAATCCAGAGTAGCGGCCGATAAAATAACGAGAATCACTAAAGCAACTAATGATAAAAGGGTTCTTCTGTTCATTTCACGAAGCATCATAACAGGGACCTCCTGACACGTTCACTTAATTTATCAACGATCGCGACAGTTACTAGGATCGTCAGAATAATGATTGAAACTCGTTCATAATTCAAAAGGGCAAGTGAGGAATTTAGAATTACGCCAATACCACCAGCTCCGACATATCCAAGGACAGTAGAAGCACGAACATTCACCTCAAACGCGTAAAAAGCATAGCTGGCAAACTGACTCAAAACTTGTGGAGCGATCGACCAAATAGCGATTTGCATTTTATTTGCTCCAACAGCCGCAGCGGCTTCAATCGGGCCAAAGTCAATGGTTTCAATTGCTTGAAACATTAATTGTGACACCATCCCGAAAGTGAAGACAGCGATAGTCAACACGCCAGTCGCTTCACCAATCCCAAACACAGCAACAAAAAGCGCGGCTAAAAGCAGGGTAGGGATGGTCCGTACTAGACCTAAAAGAAAACGAAAGATGGTAGAAAGAAGACGGTTTTCTGTCACTACAGTGGTCGCTAAAAAACTAACAGGGATCGCTAAAACTAAGCCAATGACTGTTCCCAGCAAAGACATTTGAAGTGTTTTCACCATAGGCTCGACTAATTTAGGTAAATAGCTAAAGTCTGGATGAATGAAGCGTGATAAAAAGGCAGTCATTTGATTGGAGTTTTGAAAAACCTGAGAAAAATCAGCTGACGTGATCCAGACACTTCCTTGAAAACAAACAATTAAGAACAGAAGAATAAGCAGGTGTTTATACCATTTAAAGTGAACGGTTTCTTTCAAGCTCATCGATTTCGCCTGCCTTTTCTTCAAAGATTGCATTGCCATAAATTTGCTCTAAGCGTTCATCGGTTAAGTCGTCTGGACGACCATCAAAGACAACCTGACCAGCTTTTAACGCGAGCACACGCGTAGAAAATTCACGAGCCAGAGGGACTGAATGCAGATTGACAATGACTGTTTTATCCATCGTTTGATTGATATTTTTTAGGTCCATCATAACCTTTTGAGTCGTGATTGGATCTAATGATGCAACGGGTTCATCCGCTAAAATAATGGGGGCTTGCTGCACGAGTGCTCGCGCAATGGATACTCGCTGCTGTTGCCCTCCACTGAGCTCATCACTGCGTGTCTGTAATTTATCAGACAAACCAACTTTTTCTAGTGCTTCCTTTGTCTGCTGGTAGTCTTCCTTCGTAAAAAGACCTAAAATACTTTTCCAAGTGGAGTAATAACCCAAACGTCCAGATAGCACATTTTTCTGAACCGTACTACGCTTTACCAGATTGAAGCTTTGCGAGATTAGACCAATCTGGCGGCGAATCTGTCGAAGCTCTTTTTTATTCGCTTTTGTAATAGAGGTTCCATTAATGCGAATATCTCCTTTGGTGGTTTCTACCAAGCGGTTGATACTGCGCAGCAGAGTGCTCTTTCCAGCACCGCTCAACCCGATGATGGAAACAAATTCTCCATCTTCAATTGTTAAGTCAATATCCTTCAAGCCAACAACGCCATTGGGATAGACCTTCGAAACATTGTCAAAAATAATCATTATCCTTCTCCATTTTTTAAAGTGTCAGCAAAAAAAGCTTGCTGACACTTACTGATGTTTTATTCTGCTGCTTTTTTCGTGTAGTCTCTGATCGTGTCATAGGCAGAGTCAGCCGCTTCTTCATAGCCCTGATGCCCCCATAAAGCCATTGCTTCTTCGCCATCTTTATCATCTTTCATATTTAAGAAGGTCTCTTTAATTTTCGCCTTTAAGTCTTTTGACATGTCAGGCTGTACAGCGATTGCGTCATTCGGAATGTCGCCTTCTGTCAGGTACAGGACTTTTAAATCCTTAAATAAATCATTATCTGAGAAATTCGAAGCAAAAACATTTCGTGCGCCTTCAAAAACAAACGCCGCATCCATTTGCTTGTTCAACACTGCGGTAATCTCACTCGGAATATCATTCACAGTGGTCATCTTTGTGTCTGCAGTAGGATCAATCCCAGCATCTTTCAATTCAGCGACAGGATAGATGTAGCCGCTAGCAGAGTTAGGACTTAAGGTTGCGATATTTTTTCCTTTTAAATCAGTTAACTTATTCAATCCGCTATCGGCACGAACCAATACTTCTCCTTTAAAGGTGTTCGTAAGTTTGTCCTTTAATGGCAAGCCAGTTTCTTGATCATAATCGCCGAGCTGAGAAGTCAGGATAGCATCGGCAGCTCCAGCATCCTTTGCTTGAACATAGGCTGCAGGCGGCATAATTCCGACATCGACTTGACCAGAAGACATCGCTTCGACGATCGTTGAATAATCAGTAGCTAGCGTCACTTCTACCTCACGATCTAACTTTTTCGATAAATACTTAGCAAATGGTTTTGCTTTTGCCTCCATACTACCATCATTGTTTGTTGGAACGAATTGGACAACTAATTTTTCCTTGCTCTCTTTTTCTGAGCTGCTGCTTGTATTTCCAGAACCGCAGGCCGCCAAAGTGGTCAATAACATGACTCCGATAAACCCTTTTGCTAACTGTTTGAACTGCATTTTTCTCCTCCTGTTGGATATAATTTCTAATACGTCTAAATCATAGCAGGGAATCAAAATTAATGAAGTGACGCACGTCCTATTTTACACAACTTTTACATACAATTTACAAAGAAATACAAATAATTGTTCGTATTGAGCCGTAAAACATTCTAGGCTATAATAAAGAAAAACTTCTTAGAGGTGACGGTTTCATGAAAAAAATCCATGATACGAAGCAATTAACTGCTTACGTTGAGAAGCACAACCTGCAGGATTATATGGATTCAGATATATTGGCAATGGCTTCTTTACATTTTTTTGAAAAGGAAGAGCACCTCATTCAAACGGGAACAACCTCAGATTATTTGTATTTTTTAGTGGATGGGACGGTAATGGTGTACTCGTATTCTTCTGATACACAAAATATTTGCATCGATTACGCAAAGCCCGCTACACCACTCGGCGAAGCCTCTTCATTGTGGGGATTATCGCCTAAAAGCAGCGTTAAAGCAGTGACTAAGTGCATCTGTATCAGCATTCCGCTAAATCAATATCGAACACAGCTTCAAAAAGATGTTCGCTTTTTGCAGAATATTTGCCAGTTACTAAGTTATCGTTTAAATTCTGGGATAAATTTGGCGAACTCACTGACAGAACCTGTCGAAACTCGTTTAGCAAAGTTTATTTTGACCCATCACGAAAACGAACGTTTCGCATTTCGGTTAACCACCTGCGCCTCAATCTTAAATGTCAGCTATCGACATCTTTTACGAACAATCACGAACTTTCGTGAGGCGAACATTATCGAAAAGAAAAAGAATTATTACTTGATCCATGATATCGAAGCTTTAGAGGACTTAGCTGAGAATATAAGTAGTCCAGTAAAAGCAGAATAAGAGCTCTAGGAAAACCAGTAGTCAGGAATGATTGCTGGTTTTTTGATAGTGGAAAAATTTGGAAACGGAAAATCTTCGTTGAAGAGTAGTGTTCTATATATTGGTATGCTATACTTTTAAAAGTTCAATGTGTCAAGACACATAAAAAGGGGAGAAAAATTTTGAAGAAAATACTTGTTTCATTGTTGTTTTTGGTGTCATTAGTAACGTTAGTCGGCTGTAGTCAGTCTCAGGGGGAGAAGCAAAGTGAAAAAGAGAAAAGTAAAATCGCTTTGGTTCTTGGATTTGGCGGAGTTGATGACCGCTCCTTCAATCAAGCCGGTTGGGAAGGATTAGAGGCTTGGGGAAAAGACAAAAATCTGACAGCAAAAAAAGATTTTACTTATCTAGAAACGAACAATCCAGAGGATAACAGTACCAATATCAATCAGGCAATCAGAAATGACTTTACCACCATTATTAGCTTGAGCTACTTGCAAGCAGAGGAACTGGAAAATGCTGCTAAGGATAATCCAAAGTTGAATTTTGCCTTGGTAGATGGCGAAATTACTGGGAAAAAGAATATCTCATCAGCAACCTTTAAAGATCAAGAAAGTGCGTATTTAGCAGGACTAGCTGCCGCATATACGACAAAAAGTGATCAAGTAGGCTTTATTGGTGGAATGGAAGGGCCCGTGATCCAACGTTTCCAAAGCGGATTTGAAGCTGGCGTTAAGGCAGGGGCCGAAGCACTGAACAAAGAAATTACTGTTAACGTACAATATGCCGCATCCTATGATTCGCCAGATAAAGGAAAAGCTATTGCTGCTTCTATGTACAAAGAGGGAGCCGATATTCTTTATCAGGCGGCAGGAAGTACAGGAGCTGGGGTGTTTCAAGAAGCAAAAGCCCGCAATGAAAACGACTATAGCAGAAAAGTATGGGTGATTGGTGTAGATCGTGATCAAGCGGATGAAGGGGATTATAAAATGGAGAACGGCGAGACAGGAAATTTCACGTTGACCTCTACAAAGAAAAATGTTGGTGCAGCAGTCAAAGAATTTGCAGAAACTTCTTATAACGATAAATTTCCTGGAGGCAAGCATTTGACCTTTGGGTTGAAAGAAGAAGGGGTGGATCTGACAAAAGGACAATTATCAGAGGAAGCCTATCAGGCAGTTTCGGATGCAAAAGAGAAAATCATCAGCGGTGATTTGTCTGTCCCAGAAAAATAATTTTGAACTAATAAGAGAGCGCCGAAAAAGCAGACCATATTAACTGAGAATTGACTACAAACAAGGGAAGAGCACTCCAAGCTTTGTTGCCAATTCTGATATGTCTGCTGTAAAAAGAGTGTTGCGAAAATAATCTGAATATATAGTAGAAAAAATCTATCAGAAGATCAACTTGTGATATCTTGATGGATTTTTTCTATATAGAAGGTTCTGAATAGCGTATACTTAGTATAAAAGAAGACGTTTTCCCGAAAACGAGGAGATTGCTATGAAAAATTTTACCAAGATTACTGCCATTTATACCATCGTATATGCTATCACTAGCTTTATTCTATTAGTAACCATCGGTGTTTTCACTGTTGCTTCAAGAGGGATTTTCTTATTTTCAATTTTGGGATTGCTTCCCTTTTTTGTCGGCTTCATGCACATTGTCGGATTTGTTTGTGAAATTATCTGCTTACGAATAAACAAGAATTCTCCAGCAAAGAGGAAAATGGTTCTTTTATCTTTAATTTTCTATGTTATTGAAATTCTGGCCTTGGTGTTGCCATTTATCAGTATGATTGGAAAAATGAACGCCTATCTAGTACAGAATATTCTTCTTTTTGCGTTGGGAAGTATTCCTGTGACCAAGCTTTGCTTGCTGATTCTCTCTATTATAATATTAGTGCGGTTTAGGAAACGGAAAACAACTAACGAGATATAGAAATTCCCTAAACTCAAGGAAACAACATAACATACGCCGACTATTCTGGCTCTTTCACCGATCCACTAGTAAAAGAATCTCGAGAAACATTTTGTAGACAAATAGCGTGTAATAGATTAAACTACAAATGTAGTTTTAGAGGAGGACACCATGAAACAAGAAATTAAGATCACGGATGCTGAACTCAAAATTATGGAATTCGTTTGGAAAAATAGTCCAGTTGACTCAACGGAGATCGTCCGAGCTTTTGAAAAGGACGAGGAGTGGAGTCCAAATACGATACGTACGCTGTTGGTTCGCCTAGAGCAAAAGGGCGTGATAGATCATACAAAAGCTGGCAGGGTATATGTTTACCATGCAATTATTCCAAGAGACTATTTTGTTAAGCAAGAAAGTCAAAAATTTATTAGTAAATTTTTTGATGGGAAAGTTAGCGAGTTTCTTTCTAATTTTGTAGCGGATGAATCAATCGATGAAAAAGAAATTGACGAGCTTCGGAACTTATTGGATAAAAGGAGAAAATAAATGACTCACTTCCTTTTCAATTTAGCATCATTCAATCTATTTCTGATTCTTTTGTTTTTATTCAGAAAGCTGTTAGGGAAGCAGTTATCTCCATTATTTCAAGGGAAATATTGGCATCTAACAGGACTAGGATTCTTGTTTTTTATACCCAATCAGTTTTTTTCAAAAATTAGAGAAATGATTTTTTATCGAATACAAAGTGCAATCCCAAATGGGACCATGCCCTCAACATCACCGATTGAGAATGCTCAAGCTATACTTAATAGTAATCCCTCTGACTGGATGAATAACAATGCTCTGCCTGCCAATGGTTTGCTGGAAAGAGGAATGTTACTATTGGGACTATTATGGACTGCGGGCTTCGTAATTTTCCTTATACGATCAACTATTTCCTATCTTCAGTTTTATAAAATGATTAGAAGCACCGTTTTAGTGGAGGATAAACGGATCTATACTCAGCTGCAAAAAGCGGCAGAGCGACTAAGATATAAGAAAAAAGACTTAGTGATCCTACAGAGTGACCAAGTCAAAAGTCCTAGCACTTTCGGTGTCTTTCATCCTCGGATTATCCTTCCGAATCACTTTATTGACCAAGCATCGGAGGATCAATTATTTTTTATCCTATTGCATGAGCTTGTTCATCAGAAAAACAAAGATGCCGCACAAAATTATCTTTTGATTGGAATCGCAATTTTAAATTGGTTCAATCCCTTCAGTTATCTAATCGTAAAACAGGCAAGAGAGGATCGAGAAATTGCTTGCGATCAGCGCGTGATGCATTTGCTTGAAGAAGAGGATATCTATCATTACGGGACCACATTACTAAGCCTTGCACAAAAGCGTGAACATTCATATCTGCTAAGCTTTTCGGGAAAAAGAAATGAATTGAGAAGAAGAATCGAATCTATCAGCAGCTTTCATCCGTCATCAACTAAGACAATAACAGTAAAATTTGGACTGATCAGCGCTTTGGTTATTGCCTTTTTCTTCGTTATCCCTCAAGCGCGGACAGACGAAAAAGATCCTTTTTCTCATCAAGAAAAGTGGATTGAACAAAAAACTGATCCATTATTTGATCAGCATTCAAATAATTCTCTGGTCATTTACGATGAAGCGAAAGATCGATATTTAGCGTACAATCAGGCAGGCGGACATACACGTTATTCTCCTGACAGCACTTATAAAATATGGAGTGCCCTGTTCGCACTGGATGAGAAAACGATCACAGACATAGACAATCAAAAAGCTTGGGATGGAACCACCTATCCATTCAAAAGCTGGAATCGAGATCAAACGCTGCAAACCGCACTAACAAATTCAACGAACTGGTATTTTCAGCAGCTTGATTCTGAGTTAGGAAAAGAAAAGTTGAAGGAAAAATTTCATTCAATTAATTATGGCAATATGAATCTTCTTGGCGGAATTGATCATTATTGGTTGGAGTCTTCACTGAAGATTTCTCCGTTTGAACAGGTCAATTTGTTGCGAAAACTAGTCGAAGGTGACTTACATTTTTCGACCAAAGATGTCTCCTTTGTAAAAGAAGCCATTCGTTTACAGACTCAATCGGATCATATTTTATATGGGAAAACTGGTACTGGTAATAGTTTGCAAACAAGTACCGGCTGGTTTATAGGTTTGATTGAAACCAAGCAGGGAAATTATTATTTTGCTTGTCATTTGCAAGGCGATAGTGCAACTGGAATAGCAGCAGCTCAAAAAACTTTAGCAATACTAAGAAAGCTAGAAATTTACTAATTTCTAGCTTCTCAATCACATCAAATACTACAAATGTAGTTTTAAGGAGGAGATACAAAATGAGACGAATTGATAAAAGAAAAAAAGGAAGTAGAGTAGTGATCAAAATTAGTTTTCTTTTACTTGCGTGTCTTGGCTTTTTCATTTATCAAAATATCCATGAACAACGTTTGAAAAAGAATGGGGAAGAAACACTCAAAGAATATATAAACTTGCTTTCAACTGGGAAATACGACGAATCATTGGATTATTTATCACAAGAATCATTAAAATCAGGACAACTTTCGAAAGAACAGGTGAAGGAAAAATATCAAAATATTTTTGGTGGTCTAGGAATTCATGATACTAAGATTAAGAACCTTCGTGTGAAGGACAAGACATTTAACTACACATTGATTCTACAAACGAGTCTAGGACGTCCGTTAGAACAAACGTATTCAGGCACATTAACGAAAGAGAATCATTTAATAGAATGGAAACCAAACTTAATTTTTCCAAAAATGAAAAATGGAGATAAGGTCCGCTATCATTATTTATCTGCTGCACGAGGAGAGATAGTGGATCGAAATGGACACGGTTTGGCAATCAATGGTGACGTATACAATTTTGGGATCGTCCCAAAAAACCTTGGAAAAGGTGAGGTACGGAAAGAAAACATCAAAAAAATCAGTGAGACACTAGAATTGCCCGAGAAAACAATCAACTCCTCATTGAAGCAGCCATGGGTAAAGGAAGATTATTTTGTTCCACTAAAAACAGAAACGAAGGTGCCGGAACACTTCGAAGCACCAACAGGTTTAGAAGTCAGAGAAGAAACTGGAAGAACATACCCACTCGGAGAAGCGGCGGCTCACTTAATTGGGTATGTAGGTGCAGTGACCTCTGAAGATATGAAAAAGAATAGCTATCTTTCAGAAGATAGTGTTATCGGACGTACAGGATTAGAGAGAGTTTATGACAAAGAACTGAGAGGGAAAAATGGAGGCTATATCGCCATAACGAGTTCAGATGGAAAAGAAAAAGAAGTGCTTCAAAAGGTTGATGTCGTAGAAGGGAAAAGGATTCAATTGACTATAGATGTTCAAGCACAGTATCTTGCTTATCAATCTTTGGACAATGAACGGGGATCTAGCGTGGTAAGTGAACCAAAAACTGGAGATTTGCTAGCAGTTGCTAGTTCACCAAGCTTTGATCCAAATAAAATGACTCATGGAATCAGTCAAAAGGAATACGACGAACTAGCCAAAGATGAGAAGTTGCCTTTTTTAGCTCGTTATTCAAATGGTTATGCGCCAGGCTCAACTTTCAAATTGGTTACAGCTGCTATTGGGTTGGATGCTGGAACGCTAGATCCCAATCAAACTGTTGCTATTAACGGTCTGAAATGGCAGAAAGATTCATCTTGGGGCGGCTACAAGGTGACCCGTGTATCTGATGTATCATCAGTTAATTTACAGCGTGCAATGATTTATTCTGACAATATATATATGGCAAAGGAAACGTTAAAAATGGGAGAAAAAGTATTTCGGAACGGTTTAAATCGTTTTATTTTTGGCGAAACACTGGATATTCCCATCGAAATGACCCCTGCGCAAATATCGACAGAAAAAAATTTCAATTCTGAGATACTTTTAGCAGATACTGGATACGGACAGGGACAGCTGCTTTTAAATCCTATTCAGCAAATCACTACTTACTCGGTTTTTCCAAATAATGGAACAATCGTGTATCCTAGATTATTGCTTTCTCAAAAAGAAAAAAGCAAAGCAGACGTCGTCACTGGTGAAACCATTGCACGAATCAATCAGGATATGCAAGCCGTTGTGAATGATCCCAACGGTACGGCGAACAGCTTGCAGTCTTTAGGAATTTCTTTGATGGCAAAAACCGGTACCGCAGAGATAAAAGAAAAGCAAGACGAGCGAGGGCAGCAAAATAGTTTTCTTTATGCCTTTGATGGGCAAAGTCAAAATTTTGCAGTCCTGCAATTTTTAGAAGATCGACCAGATGATAAATCCGCAGTAGGAATGGTTCCTGAATTATTGACGTATCTGAATGAAACATATAAATAGACAGAGCAACGTAAAAGGACCACTTCTTTTGAAGTAGTCCTTTTACGTTGTCTTCCCCTGAATCAACTTGATTGGCAGGGCATAATATTGCTCCAGTTTTTTCTCTGGAGTTGTGATGCGCTGGATTAATAGATCCACTAGTAAATCTGCAAAATCAGCGATTGGTTGAGCGATGGTCGATAGCTGCGGAAAATAATTTTGCACAAATTTTGTGCCGTCATAACCAATTAGCTTTAGGTCTTGCGGAATAGCGATGTTCATTTCTTGGCAGATGTTATAAACGAGGATAGCTGTCAGATCATCTGTACAAAAAAGGCTGTCTAAATCTTCATTTTCTAAAATCCGCTTGATCTCAATCGTTTTAAGCGCCATGGAGCTGGCTCTCGAGTCAATCGTGAACACATGCGACTGCAGCTGCTTCTCGGTTAAAAACTTCTCGTAACCTTCTAAGCGTTCATTCGTCGGTGAGTTTGATTTTAAGCTGCCTGTCAAAATACCGATTTTCCTACAACCACGCAGGTATAAGTTTTCCGTCGCAAGATAGCCGCCATGAAAATTATCGCTTCCGATAATGGGGATATTTTCAGATAGATGACGGTCAAAGGAAACAATTGGCAATCCAATATCTTCATATTCCTTAATTCCTAAGTTATGAGCTCCAGCGATGATACCATCCACACGATTGGCTGAAAGCATGTTCAGATATGCCCGTTCTTTTTCTTTATTGTTGGCACTGTTACAAAGAATTGTCTTATAGCCCTGTTCAAATAGGGTGGCTTCCAATTTATCGACAAGTTCGCCAAAGAAGGGGTTAGAAACTGTTGGGAAGATGAGCCCGATCAGCTGTGTATTTTTTCCTTGTAACGAGCGGGCGAGAGAATTTGGTTGATAGTTCAACTCTTTCATTGCCGCATGTACTTTATCGATGGTCTTTTGACTAAGTGATCCGTAATTATTGATCACACGTGAGACCGTCGTGGGAGAGACACCTGCTTTTTTTGCGACATCTGTTAATTTGATAGCCATTTCTTTCGTTGTACTCCTTAGTCGTTTTTCATGTTACGCAAACACCAGAAATCAGCGGAAAAATCTCCAGAAATTCCTTCTAGATAAACATTCTTCTCCTCATGGTTAGGAAACACTCTTGCCGTCAAAACAGCTTGACCACCATTGACAAAAATCTCACAAACCGAATGATCAACGAAAATCTGCAGAGACAGCGGCTCATTTTTATCAATTGTAAGTGTGCGAGTCGTTCCATATTCTTGAGCAAAGGGATTGCTTACGTGTGAGCGATCTACACTTATCATACCATTTTTTGTATCGAAATCGATGATGAATGAGTGATCCTGCTGCGCATCTGAATAAAGATGGAGTTTTCCTTGACTATCTGCTGAAAAATCAAGGTGCAGTTCATAGCAATTCGTTGTTTCTTCGGCAAGAGTCAAGGGCTGCTGAAAAATTTTCCCGTCCATAGATTGGCGTTCTTGTCTCAACTCAATTAGCTCCTTCACTGGCAGTTGATACAGCTGACCATCCTTGAGCTGCAATTCCTTGACGAGACTTAGACAGTGCGCCCAGCCTTCTGAATCACTAGGATAATCAATCTCAGGTAAGCCAACCCAACTTACGGCTAAGGCACGACCATCAGGTGCATTGAAGGCCTGTGTCGCATAAACATCAAACCCATAATCAAGATTTGCCAACGAACTCGGATTTACCAACGATAGGGAATCAGTATCAAAGCTATCCGCGACAATATAAGCGTTAGGATAAATATTTTGATAGTTCATAATCTTCTTATCCAACCCTTGAGGGCAGAAGAGGAAGACAGGCTTTCCATCAATAAATACGAGGTTCGGACATTCTACCATGAAGCCCATCGCTTGATCCATGAAGTTCAAAGAGCCTGCAAATTGTAGCGTTTCTAATGATTTACCGGTATAAGCCAGCACTTTTCCTTCCAGCGTCTCCGTCTGAGCGCCAATCAAAAGCCAATAATTCTCTTGATACTCAAATACTTGAGGATCACGAAATTCATGCGTATAGCCTTGAGGCGGGGCTGGGATCATTGGCCGCTGATCCTTTTTGATTTCGCCAGCTTTATTCATACGGGCCAACATTTGATAAGATTTACGTTGCCAATCGGAATCACGCACATTCCCGGTATAGGCTAACACTAACTCATCCTCAATAACGATACCAGATCCTGAATAAACACCCTGACGGTCAAAAGATGAATCAGGGAGAAGGGCGATCCCTTCAAAGGTCCAATCCACCAGATTTTCAGAAGATATGTGTGCCCAAGATTTCACTCCATGAACTGGCCCCATTGGATATAGCTGATAAAAAAGCTGCCATTTTCCATTAAAATAGGAAAAACCATTGGGGTCATTTAATAGCCCACTTTTGGGTTGAATATGATATCCCAGACGCCATTGAGAATGCTGAATTGTTACCTCTAAAAATTTCTGATATTCCTTGGTCCACTCATGGTAGGGCAGATAGCGCAGCTCATCTGTCCATTTTTTTATTAACTCCATTTCATTAACTCCTTCCACTTACACAAAACTATAGTATCTTCAGAATGGGTCACCTATAAAAGTTTTCTCTTTTATTAAACGCTTTCGTTCGTCTTTAAGATACTTCAAATCACATAAAATGTCAAACGTATATCATTTTTAAAACACTATATAAATAAATGAGAAAAGAATTACAATCCAAATTTAAAAATATTTTTGATAAACGTTTGACATTTTGAAAAATTACGGTATGATAAGAGTGAAAAAAGCGATTACATGGAAAGGAGTTTGATTATGAATCATCAGAAAGCAGCTAGAGAGGTTAGTAAAGCCGTCGGGGAAGGAAATATCCAAGCAGCCGCTCACTGTGCCACTAGATTACGGCTAGTATTAAAGGATCCAAGTAAAGTAGATCATGCAGCCTTAGATAATAACGACGATGTCAAAGGAACCTTCGAGGCCAATGGTCAATTTCAAATTATTATCGGACCAGGAGACGTAAATAAGGTGTATGCCGAACTCGTCAAATTGACGAATGTTAAGGAAGCGTCTACAGAAGATTTGAAAGCGGTGGCTGCTGAAGGAAAAAAAGTGAATCCCGCAATGGCATTTATTAAAGTATTATCAGATATTTTTGTTCCCATTGTTCCGGCTTTAGTAGCAGGCGGTTTACTGATGGCCATTAACAACGTTTTAACATCACCGAACTTATTCGGGCCACAGTCGGTTGTTGAAATGTTTCCAAACATTAAAGACGTTGCCAGCATTATTAACTTATTATCTTCCGCACCGTTTGCTTTTCTGCCAATTTTAGTAGGTTTCTCAGCAACAAAGCGCTTTGGCGGAAATGGCTATCTCGGGGCAGCGATGGGAATGGCGATGGTTATGCCAGACTTAATTAATGGGTACGGCGTGGCAAACGCGATCGCTGAAGGAAGTATGCCTTATTGGAATATCTTTGGTTTGCAGGTCGCACAGGCTGGCTATCAAGGCTCTGTTTTACCCGTATTGGCGGTTTCTTGGATTTTAGCTACACTAGAGAAATTCTTCCACAAAAAGATTTCAGCAGCATTTGATTATACCTTTACACCAATGTTAGCAATTATTATTACTGGATTTTTAACCTTCATTTTCGTTGGACCTGTCATGCGTACAGTCTCAGATGGTTTGACAGACGGATTAGTTTGGTTGTATCAGACAACAGGGGCCGTTGGTTTAGGAATTTTTGGTTTGTTCTACTCACCAATCGTCATTACCGGATTGCATCAAAGTTTTCCAGCGATCGAAACGACGCTACTAGCGGATGTCGCACGAACAGGTGGCTCATTTATTTTCCCAGTTGCGTCAATGGCGAATATTGCTCAAGGTGCCGCAGCATTGGCTATTTTTGTTTTATCAAAAAATGAAAAGCAAAAAAGCTTGGCCTCATCAGCAAGTATTTCGGCGTTGCTAGGGATCACCGAACCGGCGATTTTTGGGATCAACTTAAAATTAAAATTCCCATTCGTCTGTGCCATGATTGCATCTGGGGTTGCAAGTGTCTCACTAGGGATTTTCCACGTTCTATCGGTAGCGATGGGACCTGCGAGCGTGATCGGATTTATCTCTATTGCACCTAAATCAATCCCGTTCTTCATGATCGGTGTCGTAATCAGCTTCATTTTAGGCTTCCTGCTTACATTTGTTTACGGGAAAAAGAAAATGGAGGTCCCAGCAACTGCAGCCGCAGATGGACAAGAGGCTGTTATGATCAATGAAAATCCAGATCAATCATTAGCGGTGCAAGACGACGTACTATCAGCTGTGGTCACTGGAGAAGTCCTACCATTAAAAGAAGTTAAGGATCCTGTTTTCTCCACAGAAATGATGGGAAAAGGAGTCGCAATCATCCCTGAAAGCGATCAATTATTTGCGCCAGCAGATGGTGTCTTGACCGTCATGTATGATTCGAAGCACGCTTATGGCATTCAAGCCGACAGTGGTGCGGAAATCCTCATTCATATAGGTATTGATACAGTCAACCTTGCTGGACAGTTCTTTTCAACCAACAAGAAAAAAGGGGAGCGAGTGAAAAAAGGGGAATTACTAGGTACATTTGATCGAGAAGCTATTAAAAAGTCTGGTTATGATGATACAGTCATGCTGTTAGTAACGAACTCAACGGCCTATGGCGATGTCAGCACGTTAGATAAGCCAACTGTTACTCAAGGTGAAGACATCCTTGCTGTGAGTAAAGCCTATGAATAGCAAATGGTGGCAGCAGGCGGTTATTTATCAAATATATCCCCGCAGTTTTCAAGACAGCAACAATGATGGAATCGGTGATTTGAATGGGATTGTCCAACGCCTGGATTATTTGGCCTTTTTAGGAGTGGATGCGCTTTGGCTAAGTCCTGTCTATTCTTCACCCAACGACGATAACGGCTATGATATCAGTGACTATGAAGCAATCGGGGCTGAATATGGCACAATGGCAGATATGGATCGATTGATTGAAGAAGCGAAGAAACGGAAAATCAAGATAGTGATGGATTTAGTCGTTAATCACACCTCCAGTGAGCATCATTGGTTCCAAGAAGCGTTAAAAGGTCGTGAGAATCCTTACCATGACTTTTATGTTTGGCGGAAACCCGTTGCAGGGGGACCGCCTAACGAGCTAAAATCAAATTTTGGCGGTTCAGCCTGGACCTATGTTCCTCACCTGGATGAGTATTATCTCCATTTACACTCAAAAAAACAGCCTGATCTTAATTGGGAAAATCCAAAAATGAAGCAGGCAATTTGGAAAATGATGAACTTCTGGTTGGCAAAAGGGATCGGTGGTTTTCGTTTAGATGTGATCGACTTGATCGGAAAGGAACCCGATCGAAAAATTACACAAAATGGACCAAAACTACATGAACTCCTACAAGAAATGAATCAGCACACTTTTGGTAGTTATGATGTTGTGACTGTTGGAGAAACATGGGGGGCCACTCCCGAGGTTGCGGAGCTCTACTCTAGCCCTGAAAGAGACGAACTATCCATGGTTTTTCAGTTTGAACACATCAATTTAGATAAGCAGCCTAGAAAACGTAAATGGGATTTGAAACCGTTAGATCCTCAAGATTTGCATGAAGTCTTTTCAAAATGGCAAATTCAACTGGATCAAAAGGGCTGGAATTCACTTTTTTGGAACAATCATGATTTACCCCGCATCATCTCACGTTGGGGAAATGATTCAGAGGAATATCGTGAACGAAGTGGGAAGATGTTGGCTATTTATCTCCATTTCATGAAGGGAACGCCGTATATTTATCAAGGGGAAGAGATCGGGATGATCAATTATCCGATCAAATCGATTGATGAAGTAGATGATATTGAAAGCATTCGTATGTACGAAGAGCGACTGTCGCAGGGATATTCGATAGAAGAAATTATCACGTCAATAAACGCCAAGGGTAGAGACAACGCACGGCATCCGATGCAGTGGGAGAATCAGTTGAATGCTGGTTTTTCTAAGGATACTCCTTGGCTGCCGGTTCACACCAATTATCCTAAGGTGAATGCAGCGGCCGCATTAGCAGACGAAGATTCTCTTTTTTACACCTATAAACATTTGATTCATTTAAGAAAGCAATTACCGGTGATTGTCGTTGGAAAATACGAAAGACTGGAAACTGGGAATGCTCAGGTGCTTGCCTATAAACGTTTTGATGCGAAGGAGTCAGTCATCGTCGTTGTAAATTTCTCTTCCTCTGTTCAGAATTATCAGTTAGGTGAGTCCGTAATGGAAGGGGACATCCTCATTCATAATTATCCTAAACACAGGATACGACAGCAATTAGAGCCTTATGAGGCCTATGCTGTTCGAAAGACTAACTAACAAGTGCTCTCTGCAGTTTTCGTTGCAGAGAGCACTTTTTTTAGATCTTTTTCCAATGGAAAAGCAACATGGAGAAATCCTCTTTGATGCGCGGAATTGTAATCCCCGCCTGATTTAATTCTGCACCAGATACGAGTTTGCCGGTTGCCGTATTTTTGTAGATTGCCTGTTCCTCCAAGTAGCGAGTCTTTAAGTACTTAACAGGAACTGCTGGTCGAGCAAGTCCGTTAAAATAAATGACTATTGCTTCCTCATCATTTGTAAAGAGCCAAGCCGTTGCAAAAAAATCATCGGCGGATTGTAGACGATAAAACTTACCAAACTGGAACAACGAGCGATGTTTTTTATAAAAAGTGATTTGTTCACGAATTTCTTTCTGTTCATCAGCAGGTAAGTGAGTAAGAGCCATCTCGTAACCAAAGTTCCCACTCATGGCAATCAATCCTCGTGTATGCAGTGAAGTCCTTCGACCAACCTGATGATTCGGTACAGGCGACACGTGGGCACCCATCATGATCGGCGGATACAACAAGCTGTAGCCATATTGGATTTTGCTGCGGCAGAGTGCATCCGTGTTATCGCTAGTCCACGTTTGCGCCATATAATGCATCATCCCTGGGTCAAAACGCCCCCCGCCGCTTGAGCAGTTTTCAAATAAGCAATTAGGATACTTTGTCGTTATGACCTCAAGCACACGATAAAGCCCTAGAACATAGCGATGGTAAATCTCCTTTTGCTGGTAAGCGGGAAAAGCGAAGCTGCCCACTTCTGTAAGATGTCGGTTCATATCCCACTTAATATAGTCGATTTTTCCCGTGGATAGATAGCTGTCTAACATTTCGATCAAATATTCTTGAACGACTGTCTGACTCAAATCTAGGACCAACTGTCGTCGACCCTCTGTTTTTGGATAATCAGGAACCTGCAACGCCCAATTTGGATGCGACTCAAATAAGCGGCTATTTTCAGAGATCATCTCCGGTTCGAACCACAGCCCGAATTTGAGTCCCTTTTGCTGAATCTTTTCCGCCAAACCGGCTATTCCCTGTGGGAGTTTCTCACGATTCTCAAACCAATCGCCTAAAGAAGAGGTATCATCATTACGTTGACCAAACCAGCCATCGTCCAGCACAAAAAGCTCAATTCCCGTATCTTTTGCTACTTCAGCCTGTTGGAGCAAATCCGCTTCATGAAAGTCGAAATAATTCGCTTCCCAAGTATTTAATAAGATTGGCCGCTCCTGATCTTTCCATTGAACAGGAATTAGTTCCTTCTGATAGAGTGTGTGAAAGGTCTGAGACATCCCATTAAGACCGGCGTCAGAGTAACTGATAACGGCCTCTGGTGTTTGAAACGACGCATTTGGTTCCAAACACCATTCGAAGGTTTCAGGCTGGATTCCCAGCTGAACGCGACTGGAGCCGTACTGTTCAACTTCTACCTGTGCAGTGAAATTTCCGCTGTAGATTAGATGAAACGCATAAACCTCTCCCTGAAATTCGTTCGTAGTCGAATCCATCAACGCTAAAAACGGCTGGTGCTGAGGACTGCTGGTTCCTCGAGAGCTTTCGATTTTCTGAATTCCTTCATGCAGTGCTTGCCGACCAATCGTCGCTTCATTTGTGTGGGAGCCGTTTAAGGTAAGCATATCGAAATCCGTACGGGGAAGATCGAGCAGCATTGATCCCGCATTTTCAATAAACACCTTTTCTTTGCCACGATTAAGAAAGCGAACACTGCGAGTGACAACGGGATAATCTTTATAAAGTGTATAGTTGAGAATCATCTCCAACTTCTGGACTTCATCAACCAGCAAAATCGACAATGTCTCCGCCTGTTCACCACGTAAACTAGGAAGTCCTTCTAATGTAGGCTTGCCAGAGGAAATAGTATAGCTTTTATAGCTGAAACTCGTCACGTTCGCCCCGTTTTCTCGACGAATTTGATAATTGCCAATACGATGGTCTCCCGTTCCTTGGGTGCTTGTTTCCAGTGGTAAGGCATTCAAGGAAAATGTACGGTCGGATGGATCTGGATTCGTAGCGAAGCCGCGATCGATCCGCTGCAATTCATTGCTACCGGCATAAAAGGGGAGAGACTTGCCAAAGTATCGATGGGTAATAAATTTTTCTTTTTCTATCCCAATAACATAACTGATTTGAGAATTTGATAAATGAAATATTTGCCGTTGATGATCAAATAGAATAGGCATGAAAACAGCTCCTTTATATTATATACTGTAAGCATAAGAAATTAGATGTTGGGAAACAAGAATAAAAAATTTGAGTAAAGGGGTAAAATATTGCAAGATTATTTTTCTCATAGCTATTATTATTTTGACACCTACAACCTGCCTTACTTAAAGGGAATCGGTGTAGGACATGGGGATGAAAATTATCATTGGGACAATGCCGCGCGCAGGGATGATTTAGTTGTATTGCAGTATACGTCGGCAGGAACAGGGTATTTTGAAGTAGAAGGACAGCGCAGTACTCAACGAAAGGGAAGTTTTTTTCTTGCTGAGATCCCTAGTAATTGCTGCTACTATGGAAAATCGGACTGGAGATTTCTATATTTGGAGTTTTCCAAAGACATTCTCCAATGGTTCTATCCTGTAAATCAAACGCTGCATCAAAGTTCAATAGACTTTCAAGAAACACTAAAGAAGGCACATGACCAGCTCAAAAAGCAAGCAGAGAGTCCTTTTTTTGAAAATACTTCATTAGCCTATGACTTGGTTTTGGCAATAAAAAAGGAACTCGTGATACAACGGGTAGAAAAACATCCTTTGGCTAAGGAAATCAAATCATTTTTAGAGCAGAACTACCAACAGGAAATAGGTCTAATCGATATCGAGGAGCGGTACAGTTTGTCCCGCTACAAAGCAATTCGACTATTTGAAAAGGCGTATCATATATCACCCATCGCTTATCTAAAGAAATATCGAATAAAAAAAGCACTGCCTCATTTACTAGATGGGCAACGAAGAGTTCATGAGATTGCTCGATTGGTGGGGATGTCGAATGGCAATTACTTTGCAAAGGTGTTTAAAGTGGAGATGGGAATGTCGCCTAGTGAGTATCGGAAAAACAAGCAGACCTTTAATGAGAAATCCGGTCAATAGAAAAAAGAAGCGCCTTTTTCATTAGAAGCAAAAAACGACTTGTCCATTTTTGGATTCGTCGTTTTTTGCTTCCTAGATAACTATTCAGAAATGATCGCAAACATCGTCGCAAGGTCTTCTGCAGCCATCTGTAACTTTGATTTTTCAATCAGAATATTTTTTCCAGTCATAATATAAGAGGGCATGATTCGAATCCCTTGATAAAAAAGTTCCGTGTTTCTCAGCTTATAGGTGGAGATGGCAGGGACAACGTTCTTCTTTGTCGTTCTTTTAGTGATCTTGTTATAGCATTTCTTCGCCACATCCCCCATCAGCATAATGACTTGGACATTTGGGAACAGAGCCAGTTCCTGTTCTAAATAGGGAAGGCTGCGCTCAATACTGGCGTTGTCGATCGTTGTTTCCTGCTTTGGCGTCTTTATAGCATTCGTAAGGTAGATGCCATGAGCCAAAATATCCTCAATCGTTGAAACTTCAATACCAGCCTTTTGGAACAAGGGAATAGTGGTCTCCATATAGGTCGCATCCGGTGAACCGTAAAAATCATTCTCTGGAGAAGCAGGGACGACCTCATTGATCATGATGGCCTTTATTGTACTAGGATCAATTTTGATGGCATTCAAGTAAATCTGAGGATCCTCCGGCAGCTGCTTTATAATTTCCTGTTTAATATTCATTTTCTGACCTCCTTTAAATCTAGTGTACCGTATTAATCTTGACAGGGAATGTCTAGTTTCAAAAATAGTAGTCTTTTATCCGGAAGTCCTAAGCAAATTATTTTCCTTCAGAAATTAATCGTGTTAGGGTAATTTTATCAACTGATAAGTGGAGGTATTTTTATGTTTTTAGCGATTAATGAAATCAAACACTCCAAGCTGCGTTATACGCTAGTGATGGGAGTTATGTTCTTGATTGCCTACTTGGTCTTCTTTTTAACAGGATTGGCTTACGGGCTGGCACAAGACAATCGAACCGCAGTAGATAAATGGGATGCGGACAATATCCTTTTAACCGAGGAAGCCAACAACAATCTAAATATGTCCATGATCCCCTTAAAAACCTTTGATGAGGTGAAGGCAGATGAAAAAGCCTACCTAGCTCAAACCGCTGGTGTCATAAAAGGGGACAGTGGAGAAAAAATTGATGTCAGCTTTTTCGGCATTGATAAGGACCAATTCATCGCACCAAAGTTAACTAGTGGAAAAATGTTCGCCTCGGATGATGAAGCCGTAGCCGATAGTTCTTTAAAGGATCAGTACAACTTAAAACTTGGCGAAACGGTGAAGATGGCTGGCAATGAAAAAACTCTGAAGATCGTTGGGTTTACGGACAATGCAAAATTCAATGTAGCACCTGTTCTTTATACGACCATCGGGGCCTATCAAGAAATTCGCTTTGAAACACAAGGAGCGAGTGAAAATACCCGGATTAATGCAATTATCACACGCGGGGATGTCCAATCAATCCCAGATGATTTAGAGAAAACAAATATCAAAGACTTTATTAACGAACTGCCTGGCTATAGTGCACAGGTCTTGACCTTTGGTTTCATGATTGGCTTTTTGATCGTGATCGCGGCGATCGTTATTGGAATATTTATCTATGTATTAACAATGCAAAAATCAGAGATTTTCGGCGTCATGAAGGCCCAAGGAATCTCAAGCCGCTATATTTCTAATTCAGTCATCGCACAGACCTTTTTACTAGCAACAGTCGGTGTCGTGATTGGTTTAGGGGCGACACTTGGCACGGCCTTAGTTTTACCAGATGCGGTTCCATTCCAAGTCAATATGCTCTTCTTTGGCGGCATCAGTCTATTAATGATCCTTGTAGCGTTGATCGGTGCGTTCTTCTCCGTTCGCACGATTGTCAAGATCGATCCGCTGAAGGCCATCGGGTAAGGAGGAAAAAAATGAGTGCAATTGAATTTAAACAAGTAGAAAAAACATTCAAAGATGGGGATTCAACCATCGAAGCATTGAAGGAAACGAATTTTTCAGTCGAAAAAGGGGAATTTGTCGCGATCATTGGCCCGTCCGGATCTGGGAAGAGTACCTTCCTGACCATTGCAGGCGGCCTTCAATCTCCCTCTTCAGGTGAAGTGTTGATTAATGATGAAGATTTTAGTGAAAAGAAAGAGAAGGAGCGGGCAAAATTACGGTTCAAAGAAATTGGGTTTATTTTGCAGGCCTCAAATCTCGTCCCATTTTTGACCGTTAAAAAGCAGTTAAAGCTAGTTGATAAGGTCAGCAAAAATGACAATACACAGGTGGCAGAAAAGTTATTTGAGCAATTAGGAATTGCCAGTTTGGAGAATAAGTATCCAGAAGAACTGTCTGGGGGGGAACGTCAACGTGTCGCGATCGCTCGAGCATTGTATCATGATCCGACGATCATTTTAGCGGATGAACCAACCGCCAGTCTAGATTCTGAAAAAGCCTATGAAGTGGTTAAAATTTTAGCAAAAGAGACGAAGGAAAAGAACAAAGCAACCATCATGGTGACCCATGACACACGTTTAGTGAAATTCTGTGATCGAATTTTAGAAATGAAGGATGGCACACTAAAAGAAAAATCAGTTTCTGAGGACGAAAAAGAGTCGGATAGCGTATAATGAGGGTACCAAAGAAAAAATGAGGCGATTCGATGTACGAAGAGATTTTAGATGTTGCCGAAGAATTATTTATGAAGCAGGGGTATAATGACACATCTACGCGGCAAATCGCAAAGATTCTTGGCATTACCCAGCCAAATATCTATTATCATTTTAAAAACAAAGAAAACATTTATTATCAAGTCATGCTGCGGTTGTCCACCGAGGTAGGAGCAAGTTTGACAGAAATAGCTGAAAAAGCGACGAGCTTTGAAGAGAAAATTATAGGAATGGCTTTATACCTGCAGCAGAGGCATCCCTTCAGTCTGTTTATGATGATGCACGATATTCAGCACACCCTCAGTCCTGAAACGGCGAAAAAGCTCTTTTCCCTTTGGCAAGATTCATATAAGCAGCCATTTGTTGAGGTCTTCCAAAAAGAGAGCAACATCAAAGCATCAGTAGATCCTGATTTTGCGGTTCGTCAGTTATTCATTTTGATTTCTGCTTATTTGGACTCACCAGAAGAGACACGGAAAGACAATTTAGAAAAAGCCATTCAACTGTTTTTCTATGGCGTCTTGGACTAAACAGAAAATTCCCACTATCAATAATGATAGTGGGAATTTTTTTACGCTAATACCGCTGCGATCATATCTGGCAATTCTTTTTTCATGACGCGCTTTGTTGCTAGGGCATCAGTGTAGGTAATTGTTTGATCCGCTGCGATTGTTGCCAATAATTGACGCTCTTTTTTTGGAGGGTTGTAGAAGACTTCAATTGAGCTTTCTGCATCTGACCATTCAGCAGAATAATTCGTTTTAGTCTTCAATGATTGATTCAATGCTTCTGCTTGTTCCGCAGTCACGCCGGCACTTGCTGGTTCTTTGACAACATCCGCCAAAATATCTTGAGCAAGTTCTGCCGCTTTGTCCGTGTCTTGATTTTCAGCAGGTGCTGATGATTTGAAGCTTTCTGACCACAAATTGTAGACGCTGTTCGTTAGTTGATTCAACGTATTGGTATGTGGCTTTTGAATGTGGGCATCCACCAATTCTTTGAAAGAGTGATCATGCTCCGAACTTTGGATATGACGTGTTTTGCCGTCAGGAGTCTTCTCCTCAAGGTGAAGTTGATGAGGATTCACTTTGTCAAAGTAGATTTTTACATCACTATGGATGTGATTTGCCAGTGTTTCTTCCACTTGAGCAAATGTTTTGCTGATTTGTTTGTTACGAGTTTTGATTGATTTTTTAATACTTTTTAAGTTCACTAGTGTCATTCAGTCGCTTTCTTTTAAGAATAGTTCTAATCCGATTGTATTATAGCATACTTCGAAAAAAATGCAGTAAGAATAAGGTAAAAGATGTTATTTGAATCAAAAAAACACTAATTTTTGATTAGAATAACGAAAAAGATGAACTAGATAACGTTTTCAATGGCTTCGCTTATTAATTAAGAACTACGCACGCATGTACAAGTTAATAAAAAAGCCGTAGCTATTCCATTGAATAACTACAGCCTTTGAATTAACGTAAATCCTCTAAAAATTCCGTTTTTCCTGGATCTATTTCGTCTTTCATTTTAATGATCTTAGCAGGGGTACCAGCAACAACGGCTCCTGCAGGAACATCTTTTGTTACAACGGCACCAGCAGCAACGACCGCGTCTTTGCCAACATGGACACCCTCTAAAATCACCGCGTTGGCACCAACTAGCACATTATCTTCAACAACAACAGGGGAGGCACTAGGTGGTTCTAGTACGCCGGCCAAGACTGCGCCAGCACCAATGTGGGCGTGCTTTCCGACAGTTGCACGAGCGCCTAAGATTGCACCCATGTCGATCATAGTACTTTCACCGATAGAAGCACCAATGTTAATAATCGCGCCCATCATGATTACTGCCTTATCACCAATTTCCACACGATCGCGAATGAGTGCGCCTGGTTCAATGCGCGCATTGACACTTGAGATATCCAGCATCGGAATCGCTGAATTTCTGCGATCATTCTCAACATGAACGTCTGTGATTTTTGCTTGCTGCTCGTTTAGTACCTCTTGCACGGCCTGACTTTCACCAATCAAGATCCAGGTCTTTTCTTGTCCGAAAAATTGAACCTTTTCTTTGGTGATACCCGTCAAGTCTCCTTGCACATATGCTTTGACAGGGGTCATTTTTTCGGCGTTTTTAATATATTTTGCAATTTCATAGGGATCGGTTAAAGTCATCAAATTCCTCATTTCTTGTCTCAGTTTCTTTTTTTATTCTGGAAAAATCAGCTCTCGTCGATTAATTTCTCCATATCGTATATGCCAGTGGATTTTTCACTTACATATTTTGCTGCTTTAACAGCTCCGCTGGCGAAGATATTTCGTGATAAGGCTAGGTGATTTAGTTCAATGACCTCATCAGGGCCTGCATAAATCACGGTATGCTCCCCAGGGATAGTTCCACCGCGAACAGCGTGAATGCCTAGTTCGGATAGCGGATTTTCCAAATCATTGCCATGGCGACCATAAATATAGGTTTTCTTTTCTTCCACCGCATCATTGACCGCATCAGCCAGTAACAAAGCAGTACCGCTAGGGGAGTCTTTTTTCTGATTATGATGCTTTTCGACGATTTCAATATTGAATTCTTCCTCTAAAACAGGTGTAATCTCACGAATCGCCTTCGCTAATAGGTTAATGCCTAATGACATATTTGCTGAGAAGAACACGGCTGTCTGCTCTGCGGTTTTTTCAATTTGCTTCTTGATTTCATCAGTCAAGCCCGTAGTCGCGACAACGACTGGGATTTTTTTGTCAGCAGAATAATCCAACACCGCTGGAACCGCTGAATAGTGAGAAAAGTCAATAATCACATCGGCTTCAACTTGGCAATCTGCCATCGATTGATAGGTGGGAAAATCCGCCTCGAAGGCTTCACGATCAACGCCCGCAACGACCTGCATTTCAGGCTGCTGAGCGATCATGGTCTGTAAGACTTGTCCCATCCGTCCATTTGCCCCGCTTAAAATAATATCAATCATTTATTTCGCAACCTCCAAACCATAGGCTGACATTTCTTTTTTCAAGCCCTCGACTGTTTCTGCTTTGGCAGCAGAAAGGGGAAGACGGAAGTTTGGTTCAATTTTTCCTAGCAGACCAACACCGGTTTTCACAGGAATTGGATTGACTTCACAGAAAATAGCATGAATCAATGGCAGTTGTGCTAATTGCAACTCTTTGGCTAATTGGAAGTCGCCATCTAGCAATGCTTGCGTCAATTCATGAGTTTGGCGAGGAGCGATGTTCGCGACAGTCGAGATTGACCCTTTGCCTCCTAAAGCCATGATTGGTAAAACTTGATCGTCATTTCCAGAATAAATCGTGAAATCTTCTTGCATAATACGAGCGATCTCCGCAATCTGAGAAATATTTCCACTAGCTTCTTTAATGGCAACGACATTCGGGATCTCTGCTAATCGTTTAACCATTTCTGGAGCGATATTCATATTTGTTCGTGAAGCGACTGAATATAAAATAATCGGCAATTTCACGCTTTGAGCAATTTTTTGATAGTGTAAAAATAGTCCTTCGTCTGACGCTTTATTATAGTAAGGAGTTACGATCAATAAGGCATCAGCACCAACTTTTTCCGCACCAGTAGATAATTCGATGGCATGCTGTGTATCATTGACACCTGTCCCTGCGATTACTGGGATTCGACCATTCACCTTATTGACCACCGCCTCAATAACAGCGATGTGTTCATCATTGGCTAGGGTAGAGGCCTCACCAGTCGTTCCGCAAGCGATGATCGCATCAGTACCTTCACTGATTTGCCATTCTACTAGTTCCTCTAACTTCTTGTAATCGACGGCACCATCGGCTTTCATGGGGGTAACTAACGCAACACCTGATCCTTCAAATATTCTCAAGAGAAACAACTCCTTTTTCTTTTTTTAAAGCCCCTTAAAAAGGTCCTTAGTAGTAGAATTATATCCCAATTATTAACGAATGCCAACGAAAATCTAATGAAAATTTCAAGTAAAGTCAATCAAAAAAGCAGAGGCTTTAATGCCCCTGCAAGTTTAAGCGATACATCAGCCATAAATCAATTCCTGCGATTGCTACATAGCAACTTGCAATCCCAACGCCAAATAAGGAAAAGAAAGCAAGAACTCCAATAGAGTAGACAGAAATTTCAAGAATGAATTTCTTACGACCAGTTAGGGCTGTGGGAGACTTCGGAGCCCCGTATCTTGCCCAAATAAAAGTAAGTACGCACGCTAAGAAAGCAAAAAATACTCTTTGATAGAGTGTGGAATGTAAGAAAACACCACTAAAAATGCCAATAATCGTTACTAGTTCTAGTAAAAAGCGCGTAAGTAAAACAATTGCTGCCAAGGCAATAACCTCCAAAAAAAGATGTCGTTCTAATTAAAGAATAAACGCGAGTCCTACAAATAAATAGGTCCAACGAATGTCTTTTTTGCAAAGAAGATACAGGCAGCCGGCCGCAAGAGAGAAAAAGACCGTATAGATTCCGCCACTGACGCCTTGCAAAAGAAAATGAATTGATCCCCAAGTTATAGCAAGTAAAAAACCACCGCTGGGAAAACGATCCGATAATCCAAACTGCGCTTCAAAAAATTTCTGTCCGAAAGTAATGACTAAGACAATCAAGCTACACTCAGCCAAATAATAAAATATTCGAAAAAGAAACGCACTCAAGCTCTTTTCCAGTTCCCCGTTAAACTCAACAATCGGTTTGAAGCCGCCAAAGCCAATCCACGTGACAACAATCATAGCAATGACAATTCCGCAAATCGGAATCAGCTGTTTCATTTCTATATATTGGGAACTGCTAAATACATCAAAATTGAACCGACGTTTAGCGTAACGAATGAGAAATAGTGTCACACTTGACCACAAAATCGCTGTTAAAATAGCATTCATGGAAAGTGTCAAATTCTCAAAAATCATTCCCAAAAGCAATTCTAAACTAAATCCCGCAAACGCATAAAGCGCTAGCCATAAGAAATCAATCGGCATAACTTGTTTTTTCTCTTCCAACCAAACGTCCTCCAAACTCTTTTTCTTTTAAGTGTATCAATACTGAAAAGGAAACGCACCATAGAAATCAGCAATTGGTATAAATTCTTGTAGTTTTAGTTTTTCTAACTAGACCAATTTCATCAAAAATGAAATTTCAACTTTACTTTACGGAGAGCTATCCGCTACACTTGTATTGTGATTTATTGAACGATGCTAGTGGGTTTTAAAACGTTGGGAGGTGGGAACTATGCAGAAATATACTACTGCTTTTACTTGAATATGAGGCAGCTCTCACTTAGAAGTTTCTAAGAAGCACTTTATGTTTCCTGCTCAATCAGGTTGTTCCCATCACGCTGGGGAACTGTTTACAACAAGAGGAGAAATGAACGATGATTTATTTAGACAACTCCGCAACAACGTTAAAAAAACCGAATACAGTAATCCAAGCAGTAACCGTTGCACTAAGTCAATTAGGCAATTCAGGGCGAGGCGTCCACACCGATTCCTTAAAGTCCTCTGAAATAATCTTTCAGGCGCGACAATCCTTGTGTCGTTTATTCAACGGAGAGCAAGCAAGACAGATTGTTTTCACCTCAGGTGCTACTGAAAGCTTGAATCTAGCAATTGAAGGACTCCATAACGGCTCAGATCATGTGATTACTACTGCGTTAGAACATAATTCTGTTCTGCGCCCTCTTTACCGAATGAGAAAAGAGAAGGGCCTCGAGCTTTCGGTCGTTTCCGCTGATAAAACAGGGCGGCTAAATTACCTAAACTTTGAAAAAACGGTAAAAAAGAATACAAAATCGATCATTGTTACGCACGCGTCAAACGTAACGGGAAATATCGTGGATTTGAGAAAAATTCAAGCAGTGTGTCAAAAACATGGGCTTTATTTGATTGTTGATGCATCGCAATCCGCAGGTCTGGTGCCGCTTGATGTTCAAGCTTTATCCATTGATATTCTGTGTTTTACCGGTCATAAAAGCCTCTATGGACCGCAAGGAACTGGCGGACTTTATATTCGGCCAGGTCTTTCGCTGCGTCCGTTAAAAGTCGGCGGCAGCGGCATTGATACCTTCAACCCTGAACATCCTGCTATTATGCCTACGGCGTTAGAAGCAGGGACTTTAAATGGACATGGGATCGCGGGTTTAAAGGCTGGTGTGGATTATTTATTAGAGGAGACGGTTGAAAAGCTTAATCGAAAAACACAAGAGCTGACCCAGCTTTTCTATAAGAAAGTATCTGAAATTGATGGTATCATCGTTTATGGTGATTTTACCGAAAAAGAACGCTGTCCAATCGTTTCGATAAATGTTGGACAACGCGATTCAGCGGAAATTAGTGATTTATTATCCTATGAATATGGGATTGCGACTCGTTCTGGTGGTCATTGTGCACCTTTGATGCATGAGGCTTTAGGAACAAAAGAACAGGGAGTTGTTCGTTTTAGTTTTTCCTCCTTTACGACTGAATTTGAGATTTGGGAAGCACTCAAGGCTTTGCAAAAAATTAGTCAAAAGGAGTAATAAGCAATGGCAAATAAAAAAATGTATTTGACGGTAGGGTTAGGTTTTGGTTTGGTTGCTATTCTATTGGCCTATTTCGGAAATCCAGCGAATATGGCCATCTGTGTCGCTTGTTTTATTCGAGACATCGCTGGTGCTACAAAACTTCACGGGGCACCACCAGTACAATATTTGCGTCCTGAAATTATTGGGATTATTTTTGGCGCGATGCTTATGGCGATCCCTAGAAAAGAGTTTCACGCTAGAAGCGGCTCCTCGACAGGGACACGTTTCTTACTGGGCTTTATGATGATGATCGGTGCCTTGGTTTTTCTTGGCTGTCCTTTGCGGATGGTTCTGCGAATGAGTGGCGGTGATCTGAATGCTTATGTTGGGTTGATTGGTTTTGTTGGAGGTGTTTTTACAGGAAGTCTTTTCCTAAAACAGGGGTATACACTAGGCAAACCTCAGGATACAAAGACTAGCAGCGGAGTGATGGTACCGGGCTTCTTCTTAGCATTATTTGTATTATTTTTAGTGGTACCCTCTCTTTTCATGGTAAGTAAAGAAGGACCTGGGAGCCTTCATGCGCCGGTCATGATTTCCTTGGCTGGTGGTTTGATTTTCGGTGGCTTGGCTCAATTGTCAGCGATTTGCTTTTCTGGTAGTATTCGCGATATCTTCTTAATGAAGAATTTTAATCGAATTACTGGTGTATTGACGTTGTTTGTTGTTGTTTTGATTTACAACCTAGTCACTGGGAATTTCCATTTGAGTTTTGCCAATCAGCCGATCGCTCATACCGAGCATCTGTGGAATATTTTAGGTCTCTACGTCGTTGGTTTTGCGGGTGTATTACTCAGCGGCTGTCCTTTGCGGCAGTTGATTTTAACCGGGCAGGGGTCTTCTGATGCGGGAATCACTGTAATTGGCATGCTGGTAGGGGCTGCTTTTGCTCATAACTTCGGTTTGGCCTCATCTGCAGAAGGAACTACGAGTTTTGGACGGATCGCGACGCTTCTGTCCATTGCGTTATTATTCATTATTGCATTTACAAATTTAAGTAAAAAAATAGAGACATCCGCGAAATAGAGCGGCTAGTGAAAGAAGGAGAGAGTGGCGGTGGCAAAGGAATGGTTGATTGTGACTTTCGAAACAGAATATGACGCACTGCAGTTTTCAAGCTTATGTAAACAAGCAAAAATAGAGGGGCGGTTACTGCCGATTCCTCGTAAGTTATCCGCAGGCTGCGGCATATCTTGGCGTTCAGAGGTACGATTTGAGTCGAACATTCAACAACTTATCCAGCAGCACGCAGCAGAACTCTCCGGTGAGCTGGTAAAAATAGAATTATAAATACTCTTGGTGATCCACTCTTCATTGAGCTGGATCACTTTTTTGTCTACACCAATTTTTTAGAGAATTGATAAGATTACCGAGCCGATCATTCAAAAAGATTGAAACAGTAAGTTCTTCGCGCTATTGTTACAACGATCAATGTTTTTAGAGGGGATTTTTAAAAAGTGAAACTACTATTATGTGAAGACGAAGATAAAATGCGGGAGCTGCTGAGGAAATTTTTCGAAAAAGAAGGGTATTCGGTAGTGGAGGCTGTGGATGGCGAAGCTGCTTTGGAGAAATTCTATGATGAGTCTTTCGATTTGGCCATTTTGGATTGGATGGTGCCGAAAATGAACGGGCTAGAAGTAGCAAAAGCCATGAAACGAGAACGTACTATTAAAATCTTGATGCTAACGGCTAAGAACATGCCTGAAGATGAGGTAGAAGCCTTGAAAACAGGGGTGGACGATTACTTAGCGAAGCCTTTCCATGCTCAAGTTCTCCTGGCTCGTGTAGCAAAATTATTAGGCGTAATCCATCAAAACCTTCATCAGCCGCTGGTTATTCTCCCGAATGAAAAGCGCGTACTACTGAATGGGACACAGTTGGATTTAACCAGCAGAGAGTACGATGTGTTATTTTATCTATACCAGAATCAGGGTTTGCCTTTGACGCGTGAACAGATTCTCCTTTCTGTTTGGGGACTGGACAACGAAAATGATGAAAGGACCGTCGACAGCTTTATTCGTATGTTGCGTGAGAAGATCGGGAAAGAATTTATTCAAACTGTTTACGGAACAGGGTATCGTTTTGAGCTTAAGAAAAAATAGTTTGACCCGTGTATTTATTCAGCGAGTAGCCATCATCTTTGCGTTGATCCTGTTGGTTTTGACGCTATTTTATCGCTGGGGTTTTCCTACTTATTATTACTGGAAAATGGAACAGCCGGTCAAGGAGGCGCAAAGACTGATCCAAAACGGAAAAGAAAAGGAGATTTCTGATGAACTTGTGGTGATCGCGCTGGATAATAGCGGTACGCCCTCAGAGGAAGAGTTGACCAACGACATTACCTTTCGACTAAGTAAAGAAGGAATTGCCCTTCATCGTTTTTGGGTGGATAAATCAACGATTCGCGGCGTCCAGCAGGGACAGTCGGTCCAACGCTTGTACAATCAAACCCGACAGCGAAATGATTTTTATACAGTATTCTTCTCGGAAGGAAATCAATTATACCTTGTTGGGACAAGTATCCCTGACTTTCAAGCCGCAGTCCGAACGCTTTTCCCCATTCTAATCGCCGCGACAGTGTTATTTTTACTGCTGTTATTTGCTTTGATTATCCTCTTGGTACGTAATCAAATCATCCAGCCGATCCGTCGCTTGGAGCAGACGACGCGAAATATTTCTAAGCTGAATTTTACGGATTCTGACAATCAGGAGGAAAATGAGCTCGGTCAGTTAAGTCAATCGATCAATCAGATGAAACGCTCGTTGCAGCAGCATGAAATGGAAATGCTGGAACGTAATGATCAACTGAAGGCCTTCTCTTCAAACTTAGCTCATGAGTTAAAAACACCGTTATCCATCATGCAGCTGCTAGTGGACGGCGAACAAATGGGGTTAGAGAATCCTGCATTTCTGGAAGATATCGATCAGCAATTGCTAAACATGAATGCACTGGTGACAAATTTACTGGCCTATAGTCAGCAGATGAAGGAGACGATTCAATTTGAAAGAATCAACATTTCCTCGCTGCTTGAAAAGGAAGTCGCACAAGAAAGGCTCATCGATCAAACCTTTCAAATCGACCTGGAGACAGAGGCCTGTGAACTAGAAACGAACCCTCAGCTTCTAAGTATTGTATTGACTAATTTATTGACGAATAGTATGAAGTACAGCCTGGATAAACAGGTGAAAATAACTGGCAATAAGCAGGATTCCCAGTATCAGATCATGTTTGAGAATAGAGCCAATCCATTGTCCCAGCAGCAATTTTCCCATTTAAAGGAACCTTTTGTGGTAGGAGAAAAGTCTCGCAACAGCCATTTATCAGGGACAGGGCTTGGACTTTCCATCGTCGAACAAACACTTCGTCTCATTGGCGGTGAGTTCAAGCTTCGACAGGAAAACTATTCTTTCCTTGCGACAATCGTATTGCCCATTCAACAGACAGCACAATAATCTGTGCTGTTTTTCTTTTGCACAAGTTTTGCATAATTGTTTCGTATTCTTTATCTGCAAGGAGGAGAGAGTATGGACAAGAAAACAAAACGAAAGATAATTATCGGAATTCTGACAGCCGCGCTGCTTCTAACAGGCGGGATGCTGGCGATGATCGCCATACATGAAAAAATCGCTCCAGCAGGCATGATGGAGAAAACGACGCGATTACAGACACCATCCGTCAGTCAGTAAACAGATAGATAACTATAAGCAAAAGAAAGCAGGAAATTCTATGATCAAAAGACTATTACTCGGAGTGTTACTACTCCTATTATTTATTCCCATCTACGCATTTAAAATCGAACCGAACTTGGTGGTTGTCCATCGATTGCAGCTGGGTTCTTCCTCCAAGCCAGAAGAATTAAAGGTGCTTCAGCTTTCAGATATTCAAGTCTCAGAAAGCTACGCTACCAAACGTTTGGACAAGGTGATTCGCAAGGTAAACAAGGAGAAACCGGATATTATCGTTTTTACCGGAGATCTATTTGATAACTACAGCCAATACAACCATGAACAGGAAATTATTGAGAAGCTGAAGGAGATGAAGGCGACTATCGGTAAATACGCGGTTTGGGGCAACCATGATTACGGTGGCGGAGCCGCAAGGATTTATCAGCAAGTAATGAATGCGGCTAATTTTGACGTATTGAAAAATGCCGGAGAAACGATTTCTTTGGCGAATGGCAAAAGAGTATTCATCGGTGGATTAGACGATTCATTGTTGGGGTCTCCTTCGATCGATGAAACCTTAAGTTATCGTCAAGGGTATGATTATTCTGTGCTGTTGACCCATGAGCCGGATGTGGCGGATGGCTTCGTGGGAACAAACACACAACTCGTTTTAGCTGGTCATAGTCACGGGGGGCAAATTCGTCTGCCTTTTTATCAGGTGACGAATGTATTAGCGAAAAAATACGTTCGTGGTCTCTACGAACTCAGCGATCATACCAAACTTTATGTAAATACCGGATTAGGTACGACAGCCATCCATGCACGGTTGGGGGTGCCGCCGGAAATCTCTGTTTTTCAATTGCACTTTTGATAAAACGAACAAAAAAAGGGGAGCAGCTACTTCAAAGTATAAGTAGACTGCTCCTTTTTTATTGGATAATCTCAAATCCGTAACCGCGGATATGCTCCTTCAACAGCTCTAAATAGGTCTGAGCCAAAGGACTGAGCTCTAGCTGTTCCTGCTTAAGCCAGCCTAGCGTGATGACATCGTCATACTCTAAAGGAATCGCGACGATTTTGTCGTCGTTTAATTCGCTGCTGATGATCCCAGAGCTGATAGTATAACCGTTTAGCCCCACCATCAGATTAAAAATAGTCGCGCGATCACTAACCTTGATATTCTTCTTGCGATCCCAGGTGCTGAGAATCTCTTCAGAGAAATAAAAAGAGTTTGTTTCTCCCTGTTCATAGGACAAATAAGGATAATCCTCGAGATCGGCTAATGTTAACGACTTTTTCGCCACTAAAGGATTGCTGCGGCTAACGAAAACATGCGGTTTTGCTTCAAATAATGGAGTGAAAACCAACCCTTTTTCCTTGAACAGCTTCAGCATGACCTGCTGATTAAAGGCATTTAAGTATAAAACGCCCAGTTCGCTTTTAAAGCTGGTGAGGTCGTCAAAAATGTTTTCCGTCTCGGTTTCTCGCAAAGTAAAATTATACTCGTCAGAATTCACCGTGCGCAACAGCTCAACAAACGCGTGTACCACAAAGGCGTAATGCTGCGCCGACACGGAAAAGTTTTGCTTGCGCAGTGGTTCGTTTTTAAATTTTTCCTCCAGCAGATTGACTTGGTCCAAAATTTGACGACAGTATATTAGAAATTCCCGTCCTTCAGAGGTTGGGATAATTCCCTGCTTGTTTCGGATCACTAGCTGCACATTCATTTCACTTTCCAGTTCCTTCAGCGCGTTTGATAAGCTGGGTTGGGTTAAAAACAGCGCTTTTGCGGCCTCATTGATCGAACCTTTTTCAATAATTTTCTCAAAATAAATCAGTTGCTGCAGACGCATCGCTTCACCTCTTTTTTTAAAGAGTATAACGGAGGTTATAGTTATTGGCTATAACTAGTTATTACTTTTTTCAGTTATTCAAGCAAAAAGAAGCGTGCTATTGTGTACCGTAACACAACTGAAGGAGGAAAAACTATGAGAACAACCATTATCGGGTTTCCTAGAATTGGCGAAAATAGAGCATTGAAATTTGCGACAGAAAAATATTTTAGTGGAGAGCTGTCTAGTGAGGAGCTAGAGGATTTTGCTAAGGATTTAAGACAAAAACATTGGCGGCTAATCAAGGAAAGCGGGATTGACGAAATTCCTAGTAACGACTTTTCTTTTTATGATACGACGTTAGACACGACTTGCTTGTTAAACATTGTCCCACAGGAGGTAGCGAAGCTGAACTTAACGGACACTGAAAGATATTTTGCCTTAGCCCGCGGTTATCAAGGACAAAAAGGGGATATCAAAGCACGACCGATGAAAAAGTGGTTCAACACCAATTATCACTATATCGTGCCTAAATTCGAAAAGGAAACGAATATTTTTGTCAGCGGCGACAAGCTTTTTAAAGAATACTATGAAGCAAGGGCATTAGGCATCGACACACGTCCTGTACTGATCGGACCATTCACCTTACTGCAGCTTAGTGAATTTGAACCAGGAACAGATCGCAAAAAAATCACCGACCAATTAATTACGGCTTATGGAGAAATATTGGACAAGCTGAAAAATCTGGGGGCTGAATGGATTCAGTTAGATGAACCTAGCTTAGTGAAGGATTTAACAACCGAAGAACTAGCAGAGTTCAAAGGGATTTATGAACGTTTATTAGCGGATCAACAGATAAAAGTTCTGCTGCAAACGTATTTTGGCGATATTCGCGATGCCTACGAAACTGTCATCAACTTGCCTTTTGCGGGGATCGGCTTGGATTTTGTTGAAGGACGTAAAACCGCAGAGTTAGTAGCACAAGGGTTTCCTAAGGACAAAATTTTATTTGCCGGAGTGGTAAACGGAAAAAATATCTGGCGAAACCATTATCAGCAAACGATCGAAACGTTGAAGGACTTTGATCAGGAAAAACTGATTCTAACGACTTCTTGCTCGCTTTTACATGTTCCTTTTACCACCGAAAACGAGGTGTTTCCTGATGAAATCAAGCAGCATTTCGCCTTCGCAAAGGAAAAATTAACAGAATTAGTAGATTTGGCAACCATTTTAGCGGGCAATGAAGAAGCTTTAAAAGATAACCAAGCACTATTTGCTAAAACTCGCTTTACTGAAAATCAAGCCGTTCAGAAAAAAATCCGCGAACTTACGGAGCAGGACTATACGCGTAAACCTGCCTTCCAGGAACGAGAGGCGATTCAAAAACAGGCGTTTGATTTTCCAGTATTACCGACAACCACCATTGGGTCCTTTCCACAAACAAGGGAGGTCAAGCTGACACGAGCGAAATACAAACGTCAAGAACTCAGTCAAGAAGCGTATGATCAATTTATTGCCCAGCAAATCAATGAATGGTTGAACTGGCAGGAAAAAATTGGGCTAGATGTACTAGTTCATGGTGAGTTTGAGCGCAACGACATGGTGGAATACTTTGGTCAAAACCTCTCCGGCTATTTGTTTAGTAAAAATGGTTGGGTACAATCTTACGGGACAAGAGGCGTGAAGCCGCCGATTATTTGGGGCGATGTCGCTCGAGAAAAGCCGATCACCGTTAAATGGTCCACCTATGCGCAAGAGCAAACAGATAAAATCGTGAAGGGCATGCTGACAGGACCAGTGACCATCCTGAATTGGTCCTTTCCGCGAGAAGACATCAGCTTAAAGGATTCAACGCTGCAAATCGCTTTAGCGATCCAAGAGGAAGTATTGGATTTAGAAAAGAATGGCATCCGCGTGATTCAAATTGATGAAGCGGCACTGCGGGAAAAACTGCCATTAAGAAAGACGGATTGGTACTCTGAATATTTAGATTGGTCCATTCCAGCCTTTCGTTTGGTCCATAGCAAGGTACAGCCAACGACCCAAGTCCATACGCATATGTGCTATAGCGAATTCACGGATATTATTCCCGCGATTGATCAAATGGATGCCGATGTAATTTCCTTTGAAGCCTCTCGATCAAACTTGGCAATATTGGATGAACTGAAGGCGCAAAATTTCCGCACAGCGGTAGGACCAGGAGTCTATGATATTCATTCTCCACGGGTGCCATCAGTGAATGAAATCAAGGAGACCATCAGTAAAATTTTAGCAAAGGTTCCCTTGGAAAAAGTCTGGATCAATCCTGACTGCGGCTTAAAAACTCGTGGGATTCCTGAAACGAAGGCTAGCTTGACCAACATGACAGAAGCCGTAAAACAAGTCAGAAAGGATTTGTAGCCTATGTCCAGTACACTATCCTTTGAAGTTTTTCCGCCAAATACACAAATTGGCACGGAGAAGCTGTTCAAAACCTTGAAAGAGCTGCAGCAGCTAGAGCCAGATTTTATCAGCGTTACCTGCAGCAACAATCGCCAAACTATAGAAGAGACTACCTTGAAGGTCGCCGATTATATCCATAGAAAGCTGAAGGTTCCAACGATTGCCCACTTGCCAGCAGCCTATCTTAGTGAGTCGCAATTAGCCGAACTAGTGAAACGGCTGGATCAGATTGGGATTAACCAGATTCTCGCCTTGCGTGGAGATATTCTTCCTGATTTGCCGCCTAAAAAAGACTTTGTCTATGCCAGCGATTTGATTCAGTATGTCAAAAGAGAGGCGCCGCATCTCCATATCAGCGGTGCTTGCTACCCAGAATCGCATCCAGAGTCACTAAATCGGATTGAAGATATCAAGCAACTGAAGCATAAGGTAGCGGTAGGCTGCGAACAGCTGATTACCCAGTTGTTTTTCGACAATGATTTGTTTTATCAGTTTCAGGAATCCTGTTACTTAGCGGATATAAAAGTGCCGATTCTTGCAGGAATCATGCCGATCGTCAATCGGAACCAAGCTTTACGACTGATTAAGACGACGAATACGAAGCTACCACGAAAATTCCTGGCCATTCTGGAAAAATACGAGCATGATCCTGTCGCCCTGAGGGAAGCGGGATTGGCCTATGCTATCGATCAAATCGTGGATCTGACTACACAGGATGTTTCGGGCATTCATCTTTATACGATGAACAATGCAGAGGTGGCAAAGCATATCTATCACAACACAAAGAATGTCTTAAATGGACAATGCAAAGCTGGATAATTTTATAAAAGATTTGACAGAGATAACAAAATGATTATAATAAGATTAATTCAATAGACGAACGTGGAAGAGAAGAGTAATTGACGCTGCTAGATACAGAGACCTCGGCTGGTGAGAAAGAGGACAAAGCAAACTCAATGAAGATGAGCTCTGAGTTTTTTAGCAGGTTCACGCTTGCTAGACGGCCGTGACCGATACCTCACCGAGCTTCTTTATGGAGCTGTCGAGGTATTTTTTTAATAATACGAATTTGGGTGGTACCACGGTTTGATCCGTCCCTTTGTCGCAGGACAAAGGGGCGTTTTTTTGTTTTTAGAAGAAATTTATCTTACGAGGAGTGATCAGATGGAAACAGGAGATTTTATTCAGCACTATTACCGAAAACGCAGAGGAACAGACTCATTAAAATGGGACGCGCTAAAGGAACGCTACGGCAAAGCGGAGCTGCTGCCGTTATGGGTGGCAGATATGGATTTCTCCGTCCCAGAAGTGGTTCAAGAAGCGCTGACGGAAAGGATCAATCACGGTGTTTTCGGCTATTCACTCACACCAAAAGAGTATTTCAACGCGTATAAGGGATGGCAGAACCGCCATGAACAAACAGCATTTCAAGAAGAATGGTTGTTCTTTACTTCTGGCGTAGTGCAAGCCCTCCATGATTTGATTGCTTGCTTTACTGCTGAGGGAGATCAGATTCTCATACAGCCGCCAGTTTATTATCCTTTTTTTGACGTTGTGAAAAATCAGCGGAGGCAATTACTCACCTCAGAGCTAGTTGAGACTTCCGATGGCTATCAAATGTCGCTTGAGGATTTTGAAGCACAATTGATCCATCAGAACATTAAGCTGTTTATCCTTTGCTCTCCTCACAATCCAGTTGGACGAGTTTGGAGTCGAGAAGAACTTAGGGAAATTCTCTCCCTTTGTCAAAAATACGATGTCCTAGTGATTTCTGACGAGATTCATTCTGATCTGATTTTACCGGATTATTCCTTTATCTCCGCAGTGACAATCGCGGCAGAATTAGATTTTTTAGATCATTTAATTGTCTGCAACGCGCCGTCCAAGACCTTTAATTTAGCCGCATTATTGAATGCGCATATTTGGCTGCCAGATGAGCACCTACGAGAAAAGTACCAACAGTGGGAAAGCAAGCACCATCAAACAGGAAACAGTGTGCTTGGACAAGTAGCGGCACAGGCAGCCTATGCATCAGGAGATGAGTGGCTAAAGGGGACACTCTCAGTAATCGAAAAAAACTATCAGCTTTTAAAACAAACACTAGCGCAGCAAATCCCGCAAATTAGAATCAGTGAACTTCAAGGAACGTATTTGGCCTGGCTCAATTTGAATGATTGGCTGCCAAGCTTGGAGCTGGAAGAATATATTCAAGAACAGGCAGGCTTAGCCATTGATTACGGCGCGTGGTTTTCACCAAACACTAAGGGTTTTATTCGAATCAATTTAGCCACGAGTCCAGAAAATATCGAGACAGCGATCAAGAATTTAGTAGCAGTCGAACACAAACTCAAAGGAGGAAGCGAAAATGAGCTATCATACAGCCACCGAATTAGCACAAATCGGCAATCATAAGGACAAGCAAACAGGAGCAGTCTCAGCGCCGATCTACTTATCCACGACCTTTGCCCATCCAGGATTAGGAAAAAGTACAGGCTACGATTATACACGCACGAAAAATCCGACACGAGAAATTTTGGAAGAGGCACTGGCAAGATTAGAAGGAGGCAGTCAGGCAATTGTGACTAGCTCCGGAATGAGCGCGATTCAATTGGTTTTCCAGCTGTTTCCAGCGAAAAGCGAATTCTTAGTTTCTCGCGACCTTTATGGCGGCAGCTATCGCTATTTCAAAGAATTAGAGCGTCAAAATGCGGCTACTTTCCACTATTTTGATGACTATGAAAGTTTAGCAGCACAGCTCACGGACCAGATCACGGCGATCTTTTTAGAAACACCGACAAATCCCTTGATGCAGGAAGTTTCTATCGCTGATACCGCAAAATTAGTCCGCCGCTATCAAGCCTGTTTAATCGTGGACAATACCTTTTCCACTCCCTTGCGGCAGCAGCCCTTAAAAGAAGGGGCCGATATCGTCCTTCACTCCGGCACTAAGTTCTTAAGTGGTCACAATGATTTACTGGCAGGAGTCGTTGTAGCCAAAACGCCTGAGATAGGAGAGAGGTTGGCGTGGTTAAACAATACAACGGGACCAACACTATCGAGCTTTGATAGCTGGCTCTTTATTCGCAGTCTAAAAACCTTGAAGGTGCGTTTTGAGGCGCAAGAACGCAATGCGCAGAAAATCGCGAAGGCCTTGACCACTTTTCCGCAAGTAGAGAAGGTCCTTTACCCTGGAATTGGCGGAATGATCAGTTTTTATCTTCAAGACACGAAGCAAATTCCAGCTTTTTTGTCAAAGCTGTGCTTGATCACCTTTGCCGAAAGTTTGGGAGGAGTAGAAACATTGATTACTTATCCAACGACTCAGACACACGCGGATATTCCGGCAGAGCTTCGAGAATCCTATGGCTTGACCGCCAATCTATTGCGGCTTTCTGTCGGAATAGAAGACCCACAAGATTTGCTGGCGGATTTGGAGCAGGCACTTCAGTCGCAAGAATAAGTCCTTTAGATAGGAGATGCCATTGCTGCCGTTTTTCAATTGGTTTTACTCCTAAAAAGAACATGGTATGATGACAGCGATAGAAAGGAATGAATCAAGTGAAAAAATGGAAAAAAATCCTTTTGATCATTGTTCTCACAGTGGTCATTATCATTAGCGGCGGAATCGCCTACTTAAAATCGCAAACCTATTCTCCTACAAATCATGCCCAGCAAGTCGCTGAACAGGCGGAAGATAACAGCGATTGGCTCTATTTTCCTTCAAAGGATACTTCGAAGCCGCTGATCATTTTCTATCCCGGCGCACTGGTAGAACCTGAAAGCTACAGTAATTGGGCAGAAACAGTAGCGAAAGCGGGTTATCCTGTTTATATTGTGAAGATGCCATTGGATTTGGCTATTTTAGCCCCAAATCGCGGAGAGAAAATCCTGGCACAACAGGCAAATCGAGACTATGTTATTGGCGGTCATTCATTAGGGGGCGTAATGGCCAGCCGTTTTGCCAATGAACATACGAAAAAGCTGCGAGGAGCATTTTTCCTAGCAAGCTATCCAGATGAAAAAGGCAGTTTAGCAGATAGCAAGATTCCTGTATTATCTCTGACCGCACAAAATGATCAGGTACTAAATCAGGAGGCTTACAAAAAAGCGAAGAAGGAATTACCTAAAACAACGGATTATCAAGAAATAGGCGGAGGAAATCACGCAGGCTTTGGTTCGTACGGCAAACAAAAAGGCGATGGAAAATCAACCATCACTGATCAGAATCAACAGGTAGCTCAGCGTTTGATTGCTTGGCTAGAGGAAAAAGTGCATACGAAAGACTAAGAAATCATCTTAGATGGTTTCTTTTTATATTTGTCGTTATTTTTTTAATTCAGTATCTATTCATGAATGAACGGTTTGTTTCACTCATTGTCGTTATAAAACGATAACAATGGCATGAAAGTTCACTCTATATTTTCTAACAGACCCACCCAAATTATCCTGATGTGTTATTATAACGAAATAAAAGATTGATTTAGGAGTGATCAAGTGAAAAAAGCGATTATCGGAATGGGGATCTGTGTGGGTTTATTAAGTCTAGCAGGCTGTTCAAAAAATGAAACGCATGCGAGTCATAAAAACAGCAAAAACACCGTTCATGTTTCAGAAGCCTTCTCATCAACAAAGAAAACTTCAACAACAGCAACTAGCGGCAAAAATTCAAGTACATCATCGACAATAGCCAGCTCCACTGCATCATCTGAGAGCCAGGAAGAGTCAACTACCTCCAGTCTTTGGACAACTCGAAAAGCCAGCGAGCTTCAACAATTCATGGAGAACTGGGGCACCACTATGAAGCAAACTTACAGGGAATACACACCGAATAATAACGTCAATTTCTATGGATTGCAGCTGCCGGAGGCTGTTTTAGGCAGTTCAAAGACCTGGGGAATCGATGTTAATGACGTTGCTGTCTCTGCTGAGTGGTCGACTACTGGTGAATCTTCTTCCGAATACAGCATTGTCGCGGTTTACTCAGACGCAGAAACCTCAAGCGGTTCAGGAGCAAGACACCTTTACTTCTTTGGATTTAACAATAATCAGCCAGTCGTCCTAGTTTCCATGCAAAACCAAGGCATGGAGGATCACGCGCTGCACTTCAAACAAACAGAAAACCAAGCACTAACTAGCGGTTTCCAGAATATTGTTGCAGGACAACCAGTGGAACAGCCAACCGCAGCGGTAGAATCTACTGAACCAGTAAATACCTGGGCTTCTATGGATGAAGCGATTCAGTTTTATGAGGATACATATAAAAACACTGCGAACGAAGTCAGCCAACAAATCCTTTGGGAAAATTATCATCGAAGCTGCTGGAGTTTAACAGAACAAGCAGGGAATCGCATGGTTCTCCATTGGAAGAATAGTGGTGGCGCTGGCGGCAGCTATGTGGCTTTTGAAAAATTCGCTGATCACACGACGATCACTCAATATGATGGCAACAATTCCTATCCAAATAGCCCAAGCAAGGCCTTCAATGTTCGAAACAGCGATCATACCGTGTATTAAAATAGAAGGAAAGTCTATCAAAACGATAGGCTTTTTTCTATTTTAATATTTTTTTGAAATCGTTTCCATTATTTTTTGAAGCGATAATCCTTGATACATTAATATTTAGCTCTTGAGAATCATTATGCTTTAATAAATATTAATATTTTGGTATGCGAAACCCGTGACAAAAGGCGTATTTTGTTGATGTAGATATCTCAACTAAGAATGAATAAAAACAAATTAGAAAGGAGGACCTCTTTTGACGAAACAGAAATTAACCAACCAGCAATTATTCACCTTATCCCGTCCAACATTGGAAAAACGCATTCGCCGATTTTATTTTGATACGAAAGATGGAAAGGCCGCCATCGAAATGCTGATCACAATACAAGTACGAGAAGAATTGTGCGAGACGGATTTTTCCAATATGTTAGGGGAGCTGGTGCGACACATTTTTCTAAAAACGCGTTCCACAGCAGCTATGCGCCGCTATTATTTGTATTTCACCGATTATTTCACTAAAAAGGATTGGCAGCTGTTGAACCTTAAATTATTCCCAGCGCAGACATTTATCGCCGAAAAGCTTGAGCAATTATATACGCAAGTCATTAGAAAACCCTTAGCAAGACTTGCGGAATCATGACCATGCTTTTGAAAAAGAGGAGATAAAATGGAAAAGAAAGGAAAGATAGAAAATGATTACCACATTTACTTTAGATGCAGAGTTCGCTAATAGTGATGGCAGCTCTCAGCATTTACGTTTAAAAAATTTTGATCCAACCAAAACAGCCGAGGAAATCAAAGCCTCGTTAACAAAATTGACACAGCTGAACCTGTTTGAAAAAGACGGCGTCGGTTTATTTAAAAAGGTCCTGCATGCGACCATTATTGAGAAAAGAGTCGAAACCATTTTCGACAAACGAGTGGAGACGCAAACAAAAGATTCATCAACGAAATTAATGGAACAAGCCCAATCTGAACCTCTTCCAGTAGAAGAACCAACATCTCACGTTCAGCCTTCAATTAAAGAACGTGCTACTTTTGATACACTTCAAAATTTAACCATCACAGAGGAGCGACCAGCGCCTGGTATGCTGATTCAAAAAATTGAACTGCCGAAGGGCCTTGATCCGTGGTCATTGAATGAAGATCAAGCTATTACGCTGCTGCAGGCCTGTATGCCGCCTAATGCCACGTTAATGAATGTCGAGGTGGACGATCAGTCTGTCCCAGCTAGACTCATTATTACCGAGGCGGTGGAGGAACAGCCTATTTTCTCAGAAGCAGAGGCGGTCAACGAGACGCCGCCAGAAAAATCGAGAAAAAGGCGAAAGCGGCTGATTGATCGGATTCGAAAACGCGAATAAACAGCAATGTCTGTCTCAACAAAAAATCCAACGTTGGTATGAGACGACAGTTATTTCTCATAACTAAAATTTTTGCCCGCTGAACCAGCGGGCTCTTTGTCATGCAAAGCAATCTTGTCATATATAGAAAGGGAGAAAGTATCCGAATATTTATCTACTCAAAGAAATTTCGCTTTGATCGCGTTTAAGAAGAGCTCTGCAGCGGGAGAAAAAACTTGATACTTTTTCCAAATGATGTGCAGTCCGGATTCTAATTTAGGCGCTAATGGTCGGAAGGTTAAGTCATTCTCAGGCATGATATTGATCATTTTGTCAAAGCCAACCAGGTAACCAAGACCTTCTCGCACCATGATGGTAGGGTTGTAGCCAAGGGAAAATGTGGCAACGACATTCAGTCGTTCAAAGGATTTTCCGAACCATTCTGAGAATTCGTTTTTAGATAAGGTCTGCTGACTAGCCTGTCTGGATAACAGCAGCGGCACATTCAGCAGATCTTCGACTTGAATAGCCTCTTTTTCTGCTAACAAGCTGTCCTTTCGCATGACCACACCCCAAGTATCCTTGTTAGGTAAGGTTAAGTAGTCGTACTTTGATAAGTCCACGGGATCGACGACAATCCCAAAATCATCCAGCCCACGATCCAACCGCTCCATAACATCCTGAGAGTTTCCGCTAAATAGGTGATAACGCATATCTGGATACTCATTCTGAAGTTCTACTGCCGTTTGAGCAAAAAACTTGAAGGCATCCGTCTCAGCCCCGCCAATATAAACTTCTCCGCCAGTCATATTATCCATCGTCAAAAATTCTGTCTTCGTCTTTTCAAACATTTCAATAATATCTTCGGCTCTCTTTCTTAAAAGCATGCCCTCATTTGTCAGTTTCACGCTATAGTTGCTGCGAGTGAATAGTTTTTTTCCTAACTCAGACTCCAGATCCTTTAGCTGTTTTGACAGGGTAGGTTGTGTTACGTGCAAATACTTGGCTGCACCAGTCATACTGCCTTCTCTAGCTACCGCTAAAAAATATTTCAATACGCGAATATCCATCTTTTCACCTGCTTTTTTTCTTTTATACTAACATCTACGGATATTCCTTTCAAGCATAACTAGATATGAGATATAAGTATTGGATATTTGTCTATCCATAAAATAGAATAAGTATAGAGATAGAAAACGAATTTCCACGAAAGATAGGCGAGGTGAGGCAGGTGGCAAAAGCAACAAATCCAAATGAGCAGATGCTTCAAAATCTTGCAGATTCAGGGTTTAACGCTGAAGAGATTCATCAATTTTTACAGGCTTTTCACGCGGAAAATAATGAATACCAACGGAAACTGTTAATCAAACAAAAATGCCTGTTAAGAAATCAACTTCACGCCAAACAAAAGCAAATTGACAGTCTGGATTATCTGATTTTTCGATTGAAGCTTTAGCTTTTTATAAAATGGAGGTCTTCATACAATGAAAAAAATCCTTCCCTTTCTGATGCTGATTCCTCTGCTGACCTTTTTCATCGCTTGTGGTCAACAAGAGGAGACAAGTAATGAAAGCCAGCCAGATACAAAAAAAGCAACAGTAAAAACCACAGAAAATCATGACACGACCTTCAATTTTGAGAAAAAGAGTGTAATGCTGAATAGCGGCTACGAAATGCCCATAATAGGATTGGGAACCTACAGCCTGTTAGAGGATGTTGCGATAAATTCGGTAGAATCGGCACTTGCCAGCGGCTACCGAAAGATTGATACAGCCAAAATATATGGCAACGAAAAAGAAGTGGGGGAAGGAATTCGAAATTCAGGCGTTCCCCGTGAGGAAATCTTTGTGACAACCAAGCTGTATATGACTCAATACGCGGAGGCGGAGCAGGCAATTGATGATGCCCTTAAGGAATTTGATTTGGACTATATTGATCTAATGCTGCTGCATCATCCCGGCGATCACGATGTCGAGGCCTATCAGGCGATGGAGATGGCGGTGGAAGAAGGCAAGCTCCGCTCCATTGGATTGTCCAACTACTATATTGAAGAGCTGGATGCGTTCCTTCCTAAAGTGACAATTGTCCCAGCCCTGATCCAAAACGAGATTCATCCATATTATCAAGAAAATCCAGTGATTGATCATTTCAAGGAAAAGGGCATCGTGATGGAGGCCTGGTACCCCTTGGGCGGCAGGGGGCACACGAGAGAGCTGTTCGAAAATGAAACCATCGCAAAAATTGCCGAGGATCATGACCGCTCACCCGCACAAATTATCTTAAGGTGGCATCTTCAAAAGGGCGTTGTGGCGATTCCAGGCTCCAGCAATCCCGATCATATCGCAGAAAATATTAACATCTTTGATTTTGAATTGACTGATGCAGAGATGAAAAGTATAAATGCCTTGGATCGAAATGAAAAGCATGATTGGTATTAGCAAACAATGATTCATCATAAGAGATTCCAGAGAAAGAAGGATTCCATGATAAACGTAAAAATAGCAGATAGAGAAGTCTTTCCCATTGGCTTTGGTACATGGACGATTGGAGATGACTTAAGTAAAAGAAAAAACGAAATCGATGCTTTGCGCTTAGGAATTGAGAACGGTCTGCAGGTGATTGACACTGCCGAAATGTATGGACGTGGTACAGCTGAAAAGCTAGTGGCTGAAGCCATCACACCGTATCCACGAGAAAAGCTGTTTTTGATCTCAAAGGTTTTACCGGAAAATGCCTCCAAAAAGCAGTTAGTCAAAAGTTTGGATCAGAGCTTAAACCGCCTAAAGACGGATTATTTGGATCAATACCTGCTGCATTGGCAAGGAGACATCCCTTTACTGGAAACTGTGGAAGCTTTGGAGACCGAACGGAAAAAAGGGAAAATTCATTCTTGGGGCGTTTCTAATCTAGATACAGAGGAATTACAAAAGGTCCTGAGTTTTGAAGTAGGAAAGAACTGTGCCGCCAATCAGATCCGTTACAACTTAGGAGATCGCGGCATTGAATTTGACCTGCAACCGCTGATGCGTCAACACAATATTCCATTAATCGCCTATGCCCCTGTAGCCAAAGGAGATCGCTCTGGGAAGCATTTTACTCAGCAAAAAGGCTTGATGGAGATCGCGGAACGCCATCAAATCAATGTTTTTCAACTCCTATTAGCATGGTGTATCAGAGACGGTCAAACGATCGCCATTCCAAAATCAAGCAATCCAGAACATGTACTAGCCAATCTTCAAGCCGCACAGGTTCGTTTAAGCAGTGAAGATTTGGCAACAATTGATCAGCTCTATCCTAAGCCATCAGAGAAAATCCCCTTGGCTTTGTGGTGATTCATAAAGAGCGAAGAAACTTACGGCAAAATTAGCAATAGCACGATAAAAAAATGAAAAAGGAGCGTTTTAACAATGAATGAAAAGTTAAGCATGACCCAGGAATGGGACAAAGTATTTCCAAAAAGCGACAAGGTGAATCATCGAAAGATCACCTTCTACAATCGCTACGGCATTACCCTAGCAGCCGATTTGTATGAACCAAAAAATGTGACTGGGAAGCTGCCAGCCCTTGCGGTTAGCGGACCCTTTGGCGCAGTGAAGGAACAATCATCTGGTCTGTATGCTCAGACGATGGCGGAAAGAGGCTTCCTTACGATTGCCTTTGATCCATCTTTTACCGGCGAAAGCGGCGGGCAGCCTCGCTATGTCGCTTCGCCAGATATCAACACGGAAGATTTTCAAGCGGCGGTTGATTTCTTATCCTTGCAGGATAACGTTGATCCTGAGAAGATCGGCATCATCGGAATTTGCGGCTGGGGCGGTATGGCCTTGAACGCTGCCGCGATTGATACCAGAATCAAAGCGGTCGTACCTGTGACCATGTATGACATGTCTCGTGTGAATGCTCGTGGTTACTTTGATGCGATGGATGAAGAGGATCGCTACGAAGCGAAAAAGACATTGAATGCCCAAAGAATCGAGGATTACAAAAATGGTGAATACGCAAGAGCCGGTGGAGTCGTGGATCCTTTACCAGAAGATGCTCCATACTTTGTCAAAGACTACTATGATTACTATAAAACCGCTCGCGGCTATCACAAGCGTTCTTTAAACTCAAATGATGGTTGGAATACGACCTCCTCATTATCCTTCATGAACATGCCGCTGCTGCAATATATTCGCGAAATCAAAAGTGCGGTGCTCTTAGTTCACGGAGAAAAGGCACATTCCCTATATTTCAGCAAAGACGCTTTCGCAGAATTAACAGGGGACAATAAGACCTTAAGAATTATCCCTGATGCTTCTCATACGGATCTTTACGATCAGGTGGGTGTCATTCCTTTTGATGAAATCACTGACTTTTTGCGAAAAAATATGGTTTAGCATAAAGTGGCTATCGGAGAAACTGTCAAGGTTTCTCCGCCTTTTTTGTTGATCCATACACTGCTTCTAGTTTAGATAAATTTGTGCTAACTACTCAATTGCCGTCAATCCATTATTTGACGAGCATTAATCTCGAGTGCTCTCTCCTCATTATTCTACTCATCCAGTATAAGAACCAACTCCTAATAATTCTTCATCCCTGAGCTGAACGCTGTCTTTTTCCAAGGAGGGTACGCTACAATAGAAGTGTATCAAACAATAAGGAGGGATTTTTGATGAAGGTTATTGTATTAGGATCTTCACACGGCGGCTACGAAGCGGTCGAAGAGTTACTATTGGCTCATCCCAAAGCGGAAGTGCAATGGTACGAAAAAGGCGACTTTATTTCATTTATGGGATGAGGCACGCAAATGTATCTCGAAGGTGTCGTAAAGGATGTTAACTCTATCCGTTACATGACTGCCGAAGAGATGGAACGACGCGGGGTTCGCGTTTTTACCAACACTGAAATTACCAAAGTAATACCTGACAAACATGAAGTAGAAGTACTTGATCATGTTAGCGGAGAAACTCGTACGGAAGCCTATGATAAATTGATTTTAAGCCCTGGAGCAAATCCATTTATTTTACCGGTTCCGGGTCATGACCTGAAAAACATTGAAACGATGCGGGGACGTCAGGATACGATCGATCTGAAATTGCATTCAGTTGATCCAGACATCCAAAACGTTGTCGTCGTTGGCGGCGGCTATATCGGTATCGAAGCTGCGGAGGCTTTTGCTAAGGCAGGGAAGAAGGTCACACTGGTGGATATCATCACCCGTCCATTAGGTGTCTACCTTGACAAAGAATTCACTGATATCTTAGAAAAAGAAATGACAGACAACGGCATGACATTAGCGATGGAAGAAAAAGTCGTTGAATTTGTCGGCGAAGATGGAAAAGTTAACAAAGTGGTAACAGACAAGGGAGAATATCCAGCTGAAATGGTCGTGATGTCTGCGGGTGTCAGACCCAATACAGCATGGCTGAAGGATGCAGTGGATATGCATCCAAATGGCATGATCAAGACGGATGAATATATGCGGACAAGCGCGGAAGATGTTTTCGCAGTTGGCGATGCGACCTTGATCCAATACAATCCCGGTCAAACATCTGTGAACATCGCGCTTGCGACAAATGCACGAAGACAAGGACGCTACGCTGTGAAAAACCTAGAAGAAGCGAAATATCCTTTCCCTGGGGTTCAAGGCTCGTCAGCGTTACGTGTGTTTGATTATAAATTTGCTTCGACGGGTTTGAATGATCAAATGGCGGATCGCTTGAAGATCAAAACGAAATCTGTTTTGTTGGATCAAGAAACCTTGATGGATTTTGTCCCAGCGGATATGAAAGAGCGGATGTTGTTCAAACTGGTCTATGATCCAGAAACTCATGCGATCTTAGGCGCTCAAATCATGTCGAAAAAAGATTTGACAGCAAATATCAATGCGATCTCGATTGCGATCCAAACGAAATTTACCATTGAACAGCTGGCATATGCCGACTTCTTCTTCCAGCCTGAGTTCGATACGCCATGGAATCTACTGAATATGGCAGGCTTAAAGGCGCTTCAACAGGAAAACGAGGCTTAGCAGACAGGTATCTTTTAAATAGAGGACAAACAGCCCCACTTTACATGGAGATTCATGTAAGGTGGGGCTGTTTTTTTATGCTTATTCGACTTAAATAAAATTAGTAAAAAAACATCAGACTAAACTGAAAACATTTATACAACAGGAATTTTAGTTTAGGGACAGTTATTGGACTAAGCAGCCACCTGAATAGCAATCTGTAACAGATAATCCTCGCTATTTTTTTCAGCTATCTCATCAATCAGGTATTCCTCATAAGCATTCCCAATAATCTTCAAATCTTTCTGCTCAATAAAAGCGAGTAGCTTTTGATAAAGCTGTTCAGTATCACCATAATCTGCATGAATTGTCCCAACAATATATTCTCCGGCTGGCTTCACATGGAATTGCGGATAAATCTCATCCGAAAGAGAATAATAGTAGTAACTAGGTTTGTCCCAACGCCGTTCCAGCAGATTTTCTTTAGCAACCAATGTTCCAACTGTATAGCCTAGTTGAATATTTTGTTCTCGACATTTGGCGTAGAACTCCGGTAAATGCGTCCAGCCATCAGTCAAATCGTAATCCGCGGGTAGAGGGGGACCAAGAAAAATATTTTCCTGTTCTTGATAGTCTATTGTAATGGACGTTTTTTTGTTCGCTAAGCCTTTGTGGGTTTGCTGAAGGCGTGCTTGAATCATTTCTTGTATTTGATGTAGTTTGCTGACCTGCTGTCTTAATAATTCTTCTTGCTTCTCTAAAGTAGTAATTAAGTTCTCCGGCGACTTTTTACTTAGGTACTCTTTAATCTCTGCCAATGACATGCCTGCTTCACGCAAAGAAACGATCACGCTGGCGGTATCGATTTGACGATAGGAGTAATAGCGATAGCCATTATCTTGATTCGTAACTTGTGGATGCAACAGGTCGTAATTATCATAAAAGATCAGTAATTTTCTTGATATACCAGAAAGCTTGGAAAATTCACTAATTTTAAGTAGTTCTTTTCCCAAAATGACTCAACTCCTCTTGACTGTATAATTGTTATACAGTCTATACTGAGAAGTACTTTATGTCAACGGAGGAGAAAATGGATTATGCAGATAAGCAGAGAAAGTAATAAACAAATTATTCGTTATGTCGTGCCCTCAGTCAGCGCAATGATTGTTTCCTTTACGTATAATATGGTTGATGGGATGTTTGTTGGGCAAGGGGTGGGGCCTAGTGCACTAGCTTCAGTAAATTTGGCGATGCCCTTCACACAAATTATGACTGGTTTAGCTTCCATGCTGTCAATAGGCGGAGCTACAGCCATGGCAATTTATAAAGGAAAAAATGATGCGAAAAAAGCAAACCAAGTCTTTTTAACCAGCTCGTTGCTAGTAATCCTTACTGGCTTGATTTTAACAATCATCGGCTTCTTTGCTTCGACGTTTATCGCCCGTTTATTCGGTGCGACGGCATTATTAATCGGTCAAACGTCTACTTATATTCAGTGGTACAGCTTATTTTCTATCTTTTTTACAGCAACCATATTAGGGAACTCCTTTGTTAGAAATGACGGAAGTCCAGGATTGGCTTTTTTGGGGATGATTATCGGGGCGTTCAGCAATATCTTCTTAGACTGGCTATTCATTTTTCCATTACAAATGGGGATTAAGGGCGCTGCAATTGCTTCAGGATTAGGTCAGCTGCTTTCTTGTCTTGTATTGGCCATTCATTTTCTTCGGAAGAAAGGAATACTGCGAATTGAACGTTTTTCAGTAACCATTAAACAATGTCGAGAAGTCATTGTTTGCGGACTGCCTGAATTTGTGATTCAAATCAGCCAACCGATGACGATCTTTTGTTATAACCAAGTCATTCTTCATTATTTGGGTGAATCCGGATTGACGGCATTTGCTGGTGTAACCTACATGATGGTCATTATGCTTGGCGTCTTCTTTGGCATTTCCCAGGGGCTGCAGCCATTGATCGGAACAAGCTACGGACGAAGAGAGAATCATAAGGTAGCCTATTTCTTCCGTGCCGGCCTTTTGATCAATTTGATTCTTGCGGCAACCCTATATGGCATTTATGTGCTAGTCGGACCTTTTGCATTAAGACTGTTTATCACTGACTACACACTGATTCCAACTGCCTATACGGCGCTAAAATGGTACGGTCTCGCCTATATACCTGCAGCGATTAATATCATTTATATTACCTATTTCCTTTCTATTAGGAAATCCATGCAGGCTTTTTTGATTTCATGCAGTCGAGGAATTATACTGAATTGTTTGCTAATTTTTACTCTTCCAGCTCTTTTTGGATCTCAAGCGATTTGGATTCCGCTATTAGTTGCGGAAAACTTAACATTCATTTTCGCGATCATGCTTAAGAAAAGAAAAAAAGCATCCAAGCTATCTCCACTTCAAGTTAAAGAAATTTGAAGGATCGGATTTCTCAAGAACACTTATAAATTGACTAGCCGTGTGAACGTTCGTTTCTTCCTCACAGCATCGACAGTTCAACAATCGATCGACGCTTCGTCCAAAGGAAGTATTATAAGGAGCACAACTACAAATCATTCTTTCGTAGTTGTGCTTTTAGTATTGGTACGCGAGAATTCCTATAGAAAGACTCTTCATTATATACTTTACGTTACGATGAACATGTAAGTAGTATTCCACCTATTCATCGTAATGATAGTGGTTATCGAAATTGCATCTCAAATCTTAGGATTGGACTAATAAGGAGTATTGATTCGAATACCTTTAACTTTTTTGGGATACGATTAATACAATCAAAAAAGGGTAAGTGAACTAGGAAGAATGTGAAGTAGAGTTCGTGGATTGGTTGAAAACTGTGAGTGAATGACTCTAAAGCCTATTTAAAAAGATTCACTTTACACGGGAATAAAGTGAATCTTTCGTTTTCTATTAAAATTTTTACGTTCACGTCCACAGATCATTCATGGCATCGCGTTTTTTCTTCCCGGCGATATGAGTATAGACCGTTGTCGCTGAGGTTCCAGATTGTCCCAATTGCTCCGCAACTTGAACAAGGGAATTGGTTTTACTGTATAACTGAGTCGCTACAGAGTGCCGGAGCTTGTGGGGGGAGATTTTGATTTTGAAGGCTTCAGAATATTTTCCCACCATGGCTTCAACAGCACCGCTGGCGATGCGTTTGGCTTTGCCGCGATAACGTGTTAAAAAAAGGGCGGATTCGTTTTCGTCTGGCTGATATAACTGCTGCCGCTGAGCGAGATAAACAGTCAAATATTCAATGGCGATAGACGAAATGACTACCATATCCCATTTCCCGCCTTTTCGATAAACCCGGGCTTCACCGGCAGTTAAATCGAGATCCTGTACGTTCATGTTCACGAGCTCTGATAACCGCATACCTGTGCCAAGAAATAGACCAATAATCGCAAGATCCCGAACTTGGTTTTTCTTGAAGGCAGTGATTGCTTGCCGGGTTGCTAGGGTATCAATGTAGCGATTCTCAACAAACTCTAAAAAATCTAAAGCTTCTTCATCCAAAAATAATTTCTTCTCGATGGCGGCGCCTCGCTCGGCCATCGTCTTATTATCCTTGACATTTGCGACTTTTCCCATCATATTGTGTTCAAGATAAGGTTTTCCAGTAGTGCGATCTATCGCTTCACTTAAATAATTAAAGAGGGAACGCAAGGCGGTGACACCTCGTTGAACCGTCGCATTTTGCCGCAAGGGAAGGGCTTGCTCACTTTCTTCTAACCGCTTTTTAGTGGACTCTTTCAAAATTTTCGGTGCTTTGACGAGATGGGCTTTATAGAATTCTAAATCTTCTGGCCAAAGTGCCGCAAATTCTGCCAAGGTAATCTCAGAAAGCTCTTCGGCTGAGGAAAAACCCTCTTCGATCAACCAATTCAAAAAGCGCCGATATTCCTTAGCATATTCATATAGGGTGATGGAAGAATACTGATCCCCACTTTTTTTTCGGAAATAATTTTGGACGAACCAAGGGAAAAATTGGATTTCTTCCTCCATTCGTCGATTGGCTTCCTGTTGATTCATCTGTGCCAACTCCTTTATAACTAAAAGTATAAAACAGAGAGCAATCGTTGTCAAACAACGGTTATTTTATAATGCATACTCATCATCTAAATAGATTTTATCGTCTCGTATTCGTTATTTAATAAATAAGAAAGAAAAAATAGTTGTTCATTTTTCGAAAGATTTTTCTTGTAATAGAAGCTATACTTTAATGGTAAAGCAAGGGGAGGGAGTAAGAATGATTACTTCGAAGAAAAAACGAGAAGAGTATTATCATGCACTAAAGGAACGCGACCGAAACTACGATGGTATCTTTTTCGCCGGAATCAAAACGACCGGGATTTTTTGTCATCCAACATGTCGCGCTCGTAAACCCAAATTCGAAAATTGTGAGTTTTATCTAACTGCGGAGGAGGCTCTATTGGCGGGATATCGACCCTGTAAAATCTGCCAGCCGCTGTCCTTTCCGCAAGCCATTCCAGAAGAGGTTCAATTGTTAGTGAATGCCGTGGAGGAGCATCCAGAAAAACGCTGGACGGAAGCAGATTTCTCTGCTATTGGGCTAAATTCTGCCACTGCGAGAAGAAAATTCAAAGAGATCTACCAGATGACCTTTGTTCAATATGCCAGAGCTCGCCGAATGGGCTTAGCTTTTAAGGAAATTCGTAATGGAAGCAAAGTCATCGATCAGCAGCTGGAGACAGGCTATGAATCTTCCAGCGGGTTCAATGATGCTTTTACGAAAATCATGGGAAATCCCGCAACAAATGCGTCAACTCGAATCTTGAACGCCTCCTTTATTTCTACACCAATCGGTCGAATGCTCTGTTTGAGTGATGAGGAGTACTTGTATTTACTAGAGTTTGAAGATCGCCGCGGGCTAGAACGGGAAATTGAACAATTGCGCATGAAGCATCAATTTCGGATCATTTATGGTCAAACGATCATTCATCAGCAGGTGGAAGCACAATTAGCAGAGTATTTCCAAGGAGAGCGTACCAATTTTTCACTACCGTTATTCTACGATGGGTCTCCCTTCCAGAAACAGGTCTGGAAAATTTTAGAAACTATACCTAGCGGACAAACCCTAAGCTATCGCGATATTGCTCTCCAGCTAGGGGATAAACACAAGGTGCGCGCGGTAGGTCGGGCCAACGGGTTAAATAAAATTGCCATCATAATTCCTTGCCATCGAGTAATCGGCAGCGATGGAAGCCTCACTGGCTATGCTGGCGGCTTGGAACGAAAGCAATATTTACTGGAGCTGGAAAAAAGAACCTCAAAACAAGACAAGACGCATCCAAACAATTAAAAATTTTTGGTTAAGACGAAAGACTTATTAAACCAATAATAATATTATGTTAACTAAAAAAGAACTAGTGAAAGAAATAATCTTTAACTAGCTCTTTTTTTCGATTAATCAAACCGAAAAATTACCACCACAAAGAGTAGTAACAGAACAAATACTACGGCCAACAGACAAAAAACTTTCCGTTTCAGCTTCAAAAACTGAGCGGTTTCCGCTGTGTTCATTCGACTGGTTGTTTTCCTACGGGTAAAGAGATAGAGCAGCAGACCCTCACCATGTTGTCCGCCGGCCGCCACGATCGACCAAAATTTCGGATTCTTGATCCCGCGACTTTTCGCATCCATCATAACAAGGGAGTAGATATAGTAACACATACAGCCAGCAGCAATTACCAGCAAGGTCATTAAAAGAATCATAATCAATGTTAAACTCATTGCAATCAGCTCCTAAATTTTTTTGATAATTAAGTAGAAAAGGGAGAGACTATTCGCGCCGATCAAGGCAAAGATAATCAGTAGAAACACTTCGTTCATTGTTTGATTGACTAAAAGAACCACCATTAATAGGACATTTACGAAAAGCATCGCAATAAAAATTTTCAAAAAGTGGTTCACAACGGTATTCTCCTGCAAATGCTTAACCATTTCTCGATCTCCTTTCAATAATTCATCTAAAGATAGCTGATAGATTTCTGATAAGCGAATGATTCGTTCAATATCCGGATAACTACGACCATTTTCCCAATTAGACATGGTTTGACGAGTAATTCCTAACTCCTCAGCTACATAATCCTGTGTGAAATTTAATTCATTTCTTCGTGCCTTTAAGCGTTGCCCAACTTCCATTTTCTACACCTCAATTTTCACCGATCTTTCTTTAAGAATAAATCAAAATTCCTTTACCTGCGAGAAAAAGTTAAGTAAAAAAGCTTTTACGTACTGATAAATCAATGATTAGTGAGTGGAGATGACTAGTAAAAGTTGGAAGGTACACAAGTTTTCAACTAAAAAAAAGTTGACATTAAAAAGGAATCAGGGTATATTCCAGATAGATACCAACGGTATGTATGTTAATGTGAACCGTTTTAGAACAGAACAGATTAGAAACTCTTTCTTCTTTTTTGAGAAGGACTAAGAGGCTGCTTGAGGTAAGAGATCCTAATGGTAAGACTTGAATGGTGATTTGTTCGTACTTTCATTAAAGTTTTGAAATCCGAAAGATTCCACTGAAGAGAACTCATGAAAGCTGCAAATTGTATTTGCGTAATCCATTTTGATGGCATCAATCACTCACATTTTAATCGGGAAATTATGATGTGGGTAGATCAGGGGATGTTCAAGAAAAGAATAGAAGGCTATTTTTTTTAAATGTATAGATACCAACGGTAGGTATGAAAAATATTAGTACTAAAGGATCAATAAAGAAAGCAGGGAGTTAACTATGAGACAAAACAAAAATCTTCATTTGCTAATCGGGAGTCAATTATTTTCAGTTTTAGGCACAACCATTGTTCAGTTCGTAATTTCTCTATATGTATTGGATATTACGAAATCTGCATTTACCTTCAGCGTGATCGCCTCCTTATCTGTCGTAGGTCGGTTAGTCTGTTTGCCATTTTGTGGGGTATTGGCTGATCGATTGCCAAAAAGAAACTTAATGCTGTTTATGGATTTTCTCTATCTTGTCTTATCAATCGGTCTCTTTTTAGTTACTCGTCTAGCAAATCCAGTGACAGCGATCGGGCTGTTGACGGTCATTATCGGGATGGTTTCAGCCTTTGAAACACCAGTTGTCCAATCCGCCATTCCCGTAATCTGTTCAGAAGGGGAGATTCCACGAGCGAATGGGATTATCAGTTCGATTGGAACTTTAGGAACGGTTTTAGGGCCTATCCTTGCTGGGATGATTTACCGTTTCGAGTCAGTGTACCAGATTTTTTTGATTACAGGCGTACTTTTTCTGGCTGCGATCTTCTGCGAAGTATTACTAAAAATTCCGGTTCAAGATCAGACCGCTATAGACGGCTCTTTAGTCAAGGTTGTGATAGGTGACTTAAAGGAAGTGACTCATTACTTAAAAGTTCAAAAGATCATTGTGCGGGTAGCAGCAGTTGCCTTCATGCTAAACTTTTTCTTAGCTTCCTTTATCCAAGTCATCGTGCCTTACGTTTCACGAATCCAACTGGGAGTTAGCGATGCGCAATTTGGGTTAATGAATACTCTATTTGCCATCGGCAGCTTACTAGGGACCATCATTTACGGTGTGTTGGCGAATCGTTTAAATGAAACGAGCATTACCAAAAATTTGATTTTAGTTGCCATCCTCTTTGGATTGCTGATTATTCCTTTCGGCTTGATTCAAGAACCAACAATGGCTTTTTGGGTGATGACGTTACTTGTAGCAAGTGCAATGGGGGTAGTTACCGTCATTTCTGTTCAATTGATTGTTTATATTCAATTGGTTTCTGATAAAGCTTTGCTTGGTCGCATCATGTCATTAGTTATGATTGTGACGACTTTAGCTGTTCCGTTAGGACAGGTGATGTACGGCGGTTTTGCCGCGATGGCTTCAGGAGAAATGCTGTTGCTTCTGATTATAGTCACTTCACTTGTCACTGTGGTGATTGCCTTCTTTTCAATCAAGATCTTTAAACAAATGGGAATAAAAAAAGAATATTAGAATAAATCATACGCTTTATAAAAAGTCAAATCCAATTATTTTAATTTTTTTAAAATTTATATTAACAAAATTAATAAATAATATTGTTTTTGCTGATATACTAAATGTGTATGATGAAATTCTAAGGAGGGATTGTCGTGAGTTTCTTTAACTACAAGGGAAAGAACGTTTTTTATGAGACAATCGGAGAAGGAAAACCACTTGTTTTTTTGCACGGAAACACCTCATCATCCAAATCATTTACTCCCATGCTACCCCTCTACAAAAATTTTAAGGTTGTTTTGATTGATTTTTTAGGCTATGGCCGCTCGGATCGTCTGAACAAATTCCCTGCTGAACTCTGGAAGGATGAGGCACGTCAAACCATTGCTCTTTTGGAGCATCTAGACATCAAAGACGCGAATTTAGTCGGTACATGCGGAGGTGCTTGGGTGGCGATCAACGCGGCATTTCTCAGACCAGACCTTGTCGCTACAGTGACTGCTGATAGCTTTCACGGTCGCAGCTTCCCTGAAGATTTTGACGAAGCCCTATTGGCTGAACATTCATCGACCATCGAGGATCCTGAGTCTTCACAATTTTATCACTGGTGTATTGGGGAGGATTGGAAGGACGTTGTAGAACAAGATATCGACTGTATGTGGCGATTCATTATTTCTAGAAGAGAATTATTTTTCGATTCATTAAAAATTTTGCAGGCGCCATTACTCATGACCGCAACCAAAAAAGACGAAACCATTCGTCCAAATATCGAAAGAGAGTACCAGGCGATCGTCGGAGAAGTCAGCCACGGACAATTCAAACTGTTCGAAAACCCTGGACACCCTGCGATTGAAACCAGTGCTGAGGAGGTTGCTGAGACCATTGATCAATTTATTGCTCAGTATAGTTAAGGTTTCTTCACAGCCACAAAGAACAACCATGTGAATCGCTTTCTCCATGATAAGAAACGTCGAATGAACTCATTTATTCGGCTGCAGCTCTGTCAGGGAAATGAAAGCGGTTCTTTTTTTGCTATACTTATAAGAAAATGGATAGGAGGGATTTACATGAGCTTCTTCAATTATGAGGATAAAAAAGTGTATTACGAGATCGTTGGGGAAGGGCACCCGCTTTTGTTGCTCCACGGGAATACCTCGTCTTCGAAATTATTCACACAGCTAATGCCTTTGTATGCGAATTTTCAAGTTATTTTGATCGATTTTTTAGGCTATGGTCAATCGGATCGAAGAGAAGTTTTTCCCACTGAACTTTGGAAAGATGAAGCATACCAGACAGTAGCCTTATTGGAACACTTAAAGCTCGGAAAAGTTCACCTGGTAGGAACCAGCGGTGGCGCATGGGTGGCGGTCAATGTCGCATTACTTCGACCTGATCTAGTTGCTACAGTAACTGCTGACAGCTTTGATGGACGAAGCTTGCATGAAGGTTTTGGCGAAGAACTAGTGGCTGAGCGTTCCACCGTAGCAAATGATCCTGAAACTTCTCAAATCTATGAATGGTTTATTGGAGAGGATTGGCGGACCGTTGTAGAAAAAGACACGGATTCGATACTGCGTTTAATCGAATCAAAGAAACCTTTATTTTTTAAATCTTTAAGTTCTCTAGATTGCCCGATACTGCTAACCGGAACCGAGAAAGATGGCTTGATTCGTAAGAATATCGCGGAGGAGTACCAGGCGATTGTGAGTGAAGTACCCAATGCTCAATTCAAGCTATTTGAAAATCCTGGACACCCAGCCATTGGAACCAATGCGGAAGAAGTGGCAGAGACAATCCGAAAATTTATTTCAGAAAATAGTTGACGAAGAACTCATTCCCAGTTATTGTTTAGTAAACAATCGAGGTGAACAATAATGGTAGGAATTCGAGATGTAGCTAGACGTGCTGGAGTTAGTCCTGGGGCGGTTTCAAGAGTATTGAACAATGATCCTACGCTCTCTGTTGCCGAATCAACCAAAGAGCGAATCTATCAGGCGATTAAAGAGCTGAACTATGATATTGATAAAAGAAAATACGTCAAACGACGCCTGCCATCGATCGGTGTCATCACTACGACTAGTCGGCAAAAGGAGTTAGACGATCCTTATTTCAATGCTCTACGCATCGGTTTAGAGCAGGAAGCACGACGACTACATTTAGGGATGAATCGTGTATATAATTTAGAGGACAATCCAAAAACTTGGCAGGATTTCGACAAGCTCGGAGCAATCATTATTGTAGGAACTGTTTCAGAGACAGCTGTTCGACGCCTGAGTGAGCAAAATAAAAATATCATTGTGGTGGACAATCCTGAGATCAACCAAGAGGTAGATATGGTGTATGCTGACTTTGAGCGAATGACTAAACGAGTGCTCCAGCTTTTTTATGAGAAGGGGCATCACCGAATCGGCTATATCGGAGGGTTCAACATTGATATCGATGAAAATGGTGAAAAAATCTATAGTGATAATGAAAAACGCTATCGGGCATATCAAGAATTTATGACTGCCAACGGCTTAAAAAAGCAGGCGAAATTAGGGCTTTGGGAACCACTTGAAGGAAAGAGAATGATGGATGAATGGCTAGAATCAGAGGAAGAATTGCCAACAGCACTTCTGGTCGGCAGCGATCCTTTATCTGTAGGTGTCTATCGTTCATTGCAGTCAGCAACTATCTCAGTGGGAACTGAGATTGAGATAGCTAGCTTTGACGATATCGAGATTGCGGAGTTTTTAACCCCAAGTTTGACCACTGTTCATATCAGCGCACAGGAAATCGCGAAAGCCGCAGTTCGGTTAGCAAAAGAGCGAATTGATGGGGAAAGACAGGAACCGGTCATTATGACTTTTCCTTCAAAATTGGTCGTGCGTGAAAGTTTTATCCCAAAATAATAATAAACGAGAGAGCTTTGAAAAAAGTTCTCTTTTTTTTGAAATTTCTCTTGACATAATTGTTTAGTAAACATTATAAGGTAAACAACAAGTCAAGGGAGGAACTACTATGAAACAAAGTTATGTAGCATTTGATAAAGATACAAAGGTTTTTCATTTACGCAACAATGAAATCTCTTACCTTCTACAGGTGGAAGAGGACGGCGTTTTAAATCACTTATACTTCGGGAAGGCGATTCAACATTACAGCGGCAACAAAACCTACTTACGCAGAGATCGAGGTTTTTCTGGCAATGTACCGGGCAATACTGAAAGGGCTTACTCGAAAGACACAGTGCCGCAAGAATACTCCAGTCACGGTTCCATGGATTATCGTTTACCAGCTACCATCATTCGCCGAGAAAACGGATCGAACTTGCATGATTTCCGCTTTTCTGATTATCGGATCGAAGCCGGCAAACCAGAACTTGAAGGACTGCCACACTCTTATGTACGAAATGAAGAGGAGTCTACTACTCTAATCGTGGTTTTAAAAGATCGGGATCAAGAAATCTATCTAGAGTTGGCCTATACGATTTATCATGAGCGACCAGTGATTACTCGCTCGGTCAAAGTTCTAAATAGAACCAGAGAGTCGATCGTTCTAGAGAAAATCGCTTCGATGCAGATGGATCTGACGAACAGCGGTATTTACGATGAAGTCATCTCGTTGCCTGGTGCCCATTTAAGAGAACGCCAAATCCATCGCGAACCCATCCATTCTGGTATCCAGAGCTTTGAAAGCCGCCGCGGCGCATCTAGTCATCACATGAACAGCTTCATCGCTTTAGTGAACCATGATACAAATGAAATCAGCGGTCCAGCGATTGGAATGCATCTCGTTTATTCCGGTAATCATGCCTTTCAATTGGAAAAAGATCAGATTGATCAAGTGAGAGTCCTGGTCGGAATCAATGATTACAATTTTTCATGGTCGCTTTCTCCAAGCGAGGTTTTTCAAACACCAGAAGTCATTATGGCTTATTCTGATCAAGGGTTAAACGGTATGAGCGGCAGTCTTCATCATTTATTGCGTGAAAGAGTCGCCCGAGGGATGCATCAGTTCAAAGAGCGCCCCATTTTAGTAAACAATTGGGAAGCAACTTATTTCGATTTTGACAGTCAAAAAATTGAACAGATTGTTGACGAAGCAGCGGACTTAGGCATTGAAATGTTTGTGTTGGATGATGGTTGGTTCGGACATCGTGACTCAGATAATTCCTCATTGGGAGACTGGTTTGAATATGAGGGCAAGCTAAAAAATGGGCTCAAAGGCATCGCAGACTATGTTCATCAGAAGGGGATGCAGTTCGGTCTTTGGTTCGAACCGGAAATGATTTCTATTGATTCCCAGCTTTATAAAGAGCATCCAGATTACTTGATGCAAGAGCCAAATCGTACACCATCTGCTTCTCGTGATCAGCATCTCTTGGATATGGGACGCCAGGAAGTTCGGCAAGCAATCGAAAAACAACTTTGCACCATTTTAGATGAGGTCCCCATTGATTACGTAAAATGGGATATGAATCGTAGTTTATCAGATGTCTACTCAATCCAATATTCAGCGGAAACTCAAGGAGAAACCGCGCATCGCCACATTTTAGGCGTCTATGAATTATTGGAGCATCTAGTAAATCGCTATCCAAAAATTCTATGGGAAGGCTGCTCTGGCGGCGGTGGACGATTCGATGCTGGGTTCCTTTATTACATGCCCCAGTCTTGGCCAACAGATAATACAGATGCCGTCGAGCGCTTGAAAATTCAGTATGGGACGAGCTTAGCCTATCCAATCTCATCCATGACCGCTCATGTTTCTGCTGTACCAAATCACCAAACGGGACGAATCACCTCCTTGAAAACAAGGGGAGATGTCGCTATGAGTGGCGTCTTTGGCTACGAATTAGACCTGACGGAAATGACTGAAGAGGAAAAAGTGATTGTGAAAGAAAAAGTTCAACAATACCAAGCCATTCGGCCACTTGTACAATTTGGAGATTTTTACCGATTGAACAGCCCATTTGAAGGAAATCTAACCGCTTGGATGTTTGTTTCACCAGACAAAACAGAGGCATTGGTCATGATGGCTCGCACTTTAGCCTCTGCCCAACCCGTTTTCCATGAAGTCTTTTTAACTGGTTTAGAGACAACGGCTCGCTATCAAGAACAGAAAACAGGTCAATTTTATTTTGGGGATGAACTAATGACCCTTGGTGTAAACGTTCCAGATTTTTATGGAGACTTCCAAACAACGCTGCTCCATTTAAAGAAAGTGTAGGAGGAAAAAAACATGATTAACAAAAATAGTCTTATGACTCGTTTGTCCATATTGTCAATCTCACTTTTATTAACGAGTGCTTTGTCCATCAACGGGGCATTGCCGCAGATGCGAGCAGCTCTTTCCATGACAACCACTCAAGTCGAACTGGTCGCGACCTTACCTGCATTGGCAGTCGTAGTATTTGTCGTTCTTTCCAGCTTCATCGCCGAAAAAATCGGAACCAAAAGAACTGTCCAGCTAGGGTTGATCCTAGTTGGGGTCGGTGGGGGAGTCGCTCCCTTGTTTCTAAACAGCTATGTTCCTATCCTAATCAGTCGATTTGTCTTAGGGGCGGGATTCGGTCTATTCAATTCACTTGCAGTTTCCATTATTAATCTGCTTTTTCAAGAAGAGCCAGAAGAGCGCGCGACCTTACTAGGATATCGCGGCGCAGCAGAAAACATCGGAAATGCCGGGCTGACACTATTAGCAGGAGCATTATTATCCTTCGGCTGGAGATTTTCCTTCAGCGTGTATCTTATTGCTTTCCCAATCTTGCTGCTATTTACTCTTTTTGTTCCAGAAATTAAGGAGACAAAAAAAACAAGCACCAGTAAAAAAGGCGAGCTTAAACTTTCTGTCTATTTGTTAGCGCTTTTTGCCTTGTTTTTAGTAATGACCTTTGTGGCGATCGGTGTTCGTTTTCCTACAATGGTCACGAATATCAAAGGAGCCACTTACAATGCCTCAACCTTCTTAGCAGTAATGCCTATCATTGGAATCGTCACTGGTTCATTATTTGGCTTTTTCAATCGGTTGTTAGGAGAGAAGTGTTTGTATCTTGGCTTGGTCTTATTAGCTTTGGCTACTTTTCTGATCGCTATTTCCGAAACAAATTTTGCGTTATTGCTAATTGGCTACTTTATCAGTGGAATTCCCGGTAGTTTGATCTTTCCATTCATTTACAATTCGTTAAATCTATATGCATCACCAGCAAGAATGACCGCCGCGACCTCCATTATTTTAATTGGCTGCAATCTCGGAAACTTTATTGCACCATTCGGCTTAAGTACCTTGCAATTTCTCTCTGGTTCATCGGATCTTTTCGCGCCATTCAAACTATTAAGTATCCTAATCGTCATTATCCTAGCAGGTATTTTTCTCAAAAAAAAGTATCCCTTGCAACATAAAGTTATGCATGGAGGAAAAAATCTTGACTGATAAATTTTTGCAGAACCAAATGGATTCAGGTGAGACTTACTATGAAACCAGCGAATTGAAGAAGGAACAGGCTTTTTACCGTGACTTGCTTTTCCAATTCAATCATACTTTACCAAGCAAAACACAAGAAAAGGGGACACTTTTAGACAAACTTTTAGGCAGCTTCGGTGAAGGTTCCTATATTGAACAACCGTTTCACGCTAACTGGGGAAAAAATACGTATATTGGAAAGAATGTCTATGCGAATTTCGGTTTATCGCTCGTAGACGATACAAAAATCGAGATCCACGACGATGTCATGGTCGGTCCCAACGTCACGCTTTGTGCCGGGACTCATCCGCTATCACCAGAACTTCGCCTACAAAAAGCCCAATACAATTTGCCTATAACGATTGAAAAAAACGTCTGGCTCGGTGCGGGAGTGATCGTTTTACCCGGTGTCACGATCGGTGCAAATACAGTCATTGGCGCCGGCAGTCTCGTCACAAAAGATCTTCCCAAAAATGTTGTTGCTTTTGGTACGCCGTGTGAGGTAGTTAAGCCAATTGAATAGCTCGTCAAAGATAGATTCGGATGGATCTATCTTTTTTTATAAAATCAACGCCGGGCATATTCATAGATTTAAAAAGCTGGAGTACGTTAGAGAATGGTTTTATCAACAGAAAGAAGGACGCTTATGAATACTCAGGATCTAATAGAAGAATATCTCCTAGATAAAAAGAGCCGAGTAAAATTATCAATTCTTCAATTTTTAGCAGACAATCCTTTTTATATAACCCGTGAGTACTTAGCAGAACATTTCGAAATGTGTTACCAACTTAGACTAACGATTATACTATTTGTAAAAATAAAAAAAAAGCCGCTGAAATGAACGTGTTGTTGTCACTTCAGCGGCTTTTCGTATCTTCAAATTCTTATTACGTCCACAAATCATCGATAACCGATCGTTTCTCTTTTTTGACGATGTGGGTATAAATTTCTGTGGCTGAGGTGCCTCGCTGGCCTAGGATTTCACTGACTGTTTTAAGGTTCTTCGTCTTTCTGAAGGCCATGGTGCCGACGCTGTGGCGCAGCTTGTGAGGGGTCGTTCGCTTTCCGAAAGCGGTAGAATATTTGTCGATCATCTTCTCAATCGAGCCGCCTTCCATTCGTTTGGCGACATTTTTGTGCTTGGTTAGAAAAAGAGCGGGGATTGAATCATCCGCATTATACAAACTCTTTCTTTGATCGACATATTCCTGAATGTAATCAATAAAGATAGGAGAGATCATCGCATGGTCCATTGTGTCACCTTTGCGTTGAACTTGAATATACAAGCCCTCATAGTTCAAGTCGCTAACATTTGTATTCACCAGCTCAGATAAACGTATCCCTGATCCAAGAAACAAAGCCAAAATCGCCGTGTCTCGGATACGATTTTTTTCATAAGCGGTCTTGGCTTGGCGTGAAGTCAGCGTATTCCCATATCCAGCATAGACATACTCGACAAAATCAATCGCATCGGAATCAAGATAGAGCATTTTCTCAATTTTATCCTTTCGCACCGCATCAGAGGCATCGACGCCGCCATTTTCGATATTAATCATAATATTTCTTCGCAGCATAGGACGGATGACATATTGACCGGTTTGCTCATCAAACTCCTCAATTTCTTCATTTGATAAATATTTAAAGAGGGAACGAAGGGCGGTAATACTTCGTTGCACCGTAACCTTCAATCGATGGGTATTTCTTTCACTCAAGGGGGCTTGAGAAACGTCCGTCTCTGATTTTCCTTCAAATGTCCGTTTAGGGGATTGATTTAAAAAGGACTTGTACAACACAATTTTATCTTTGTTTAATCGTTCAAAATCTTCCAAGCGAATCTCAGAAATATCATTTACACGAATGATTTGCTCGGAAGAGAGCCAACTTAGAAATCTACGATATTCCTTTGAATATTCGTACAACGTATTCGTTGAGCGGGGAATAGCTTCCAAATATAAGAGGTACTTTTGGATAAAGTCCGGCAGCTTTTCGAATTCTTTTTCGTAGCGTTCTCTCAATAATTCTCGACTCATTCGATTCAGTCCTTTCATTTTATAGTAGGAGAGGGAACTCAACCTCTAACTACACTATAACCGGTATATACCAATTTGTCAAATATAAAATAACCAATATTAGATAATAGCGCGAGGAGATAGCTATAGAACGAAGTTTATAAATTACTGAAAAATGGTTCTTTTTGTAAAGCATAAGATATAGAGAAGCAATCATAAAATAACAATAATCAAATGACAGGAGAGGAGTTCTCAAAATTTATTCCAGCAAACCAAATACAATCCAAAACTTTATCTTATTTAAATTAGATCATTTTCTAAATTGATTTAGGCTTGAATGGATTGATTTTAAAGGAAATATCGACACATCAGAGATATTTTACCAATTATTCGAGGTTTCATTTGAGCGTAATTTAGTATGAACGTGCTTAAACTCGAATCATAATAAAAATGTGCTAAACAGTAAAATCAGGCTAAAAAAGCTCAAATCAGCCATATTTTACGAATCCTGGTGCAATAATTTTTATGCTTTCGGGAAAATAGATATTGTTACGAAAACATAATTTCTTCTAATACCATGTCCTCAGCCACCAGATCAGCTAAAGTCGTGTTTGATTCTCTGAACTGATACTTCGTTTCATTCAAAAGCAATTAAATGAATATGAATGGCTCATCAGTTTTTCTCAAACTCAATTCTCATGTCTTATTGACCTAGTTTGAGTCTAATTCATTGTCAATCGTCGTTCTGTGATCAGCTGGTGCACATGATCGCACAACGAATCATCTGAACTCGTTTCAGATTGCTTCAGCTGATCGTTCATCATTTGATTGCTGCTTAACGCTCAAAATCATTTCTTCTATAAAATAAAAAATGATTCGTGCTCTAAAAATTAATGACAAAATTTTTCTACAAAAAATTTCTTTGCTACTAATTAAAAACAAAAAATGTCTCATCAGACGATTTTTATCGAAATCCTAGCTTAATCAGCTCTTTCGCATTTCCTCTTTTATGGTTTGAGAAAAACTAACATTATTCTCAAACCATAAACAGCCTTCTCACCACTTGATTGAACCTAAAAAAGCAATCGGACACTGGATTCCGTCCGATTGCTAGACTCTACATAATTCTTACATTCTTTTTTGAAGTGATTAATTAATTATTTATGTCCGGCATTCAAAAAAGGATTTTCATTTAAACTTACTTGAATAAAAACTACCGGATCAGAAATTAGTTGGAATACATCAGCTTTAGGATATGTTCATAATAAACTAGACCTTTTACGGTGAAAAAACTACTTCTTTACTTTACTTTTACGACTTTTTTGCTATTTCCTTCTACTAGAATTGCTTCATTGTTACGTATCGGACAGATAGTTAATTCGTTTCTATAATTATCTTTAATCTCTTTGCTGATCTCTTTAAAAGGAATCTCATTGTCGTGTGGCAACGTATAAAAATCTACAACACCTAGTCCATCATAAGAAGCCAATTCTGGTGCTTTCTCTGGAGAATCCATATTTTGGATATACTGAATTGTTTTAGACAAAATAATTGCGCCAGCAGATTCTCCAATATAGAGCTTGCCATTTGCTATCTCCCTTTTGATAATGATGTCAGCTCCGCTTTTTTTTAGCTCCTGCATCAAATAGAAGCTATTTCCACCAGAAACATAAATAAAATCATTTTCTCTTAATTTTTGCTCCACAATATCTCTTTGCTCAACAGAAATATCCAATTCATCAACGATTACCCCCTTTTTTTCCAAAGCCTTCTTCCCAGCATCCACATAAAACTTTACTTTTTCAACCTTACTTGCTGTAGGAATGAAAGTAACTGTTTTTCCCTGTAATTCGGTCTCAAAAGATATCAATTCATCTGAAACATCCGCAAATGACGATACTAAAAATAATTTACTCTGTGCCATAATAAAACTCCCTCTCAATATGATAGACTAAGTATACGATTCAAAGGTGTCAGTTTCTGACACTTATAAAGGAGTCTATATGAAAAAATCAGAACGTATTCAGCAAGAACTTTTTTTCGTAAATAGTCATAAAGAATTCAACCTAACTGATATAATGCGCGAATTTCAAATTTCTAGAAGTACAGCATTAAGAGATTTAGCTGAGCTGGAACGTTTAGGTGTACCGATGTATGTTAAAAATGGAAGATACGGTGGATACAAAGTCCTTCCCTCTTCACTATTACCGCCAATTTATTTTACAGAGGCAGAAATTTTTAGTGTGTTTTTTTCAATGCAGCTTTTAAGCTTGTTATCTGGATCACCGTTTGGCAGCGAGTATTCCACTATCCAAAGAAAACTATTTAACACTTTCAGTGCTGAGAAACAAAAGCGGATAGCCCAGGCAACTGATTCTGTGCATTATATGGGCATACATCAAATTGAAACCACCAAAAATTTAGAAGCATTGTTTGCCAGCATTTTAAAAAAGGAATCCCTCAAAATTTTATATACTCGCTATACAAAAAAAGTTAAGCGAATTTTGCCTATTCGCCTAACTTTAATGGATGGCTATTGGTATTGCATCGCCATAGATATAGAAAAAAAAGAAAAGAGAACCTATCGCTGCGACTATATAGAGGATATTGAAATAGAATTGGATTATCCGTCCCCTCTCTCTGAAGAAGAAACGGAAAAAATCTTAACTACACAGGAAAAGGAATACCGAGATATCCCCTTTAGGGTGCGCTTATCTGGTAAGGGAAAAGAATACTTCTTAAGAAATTCATTTCCAAATATGAGACTCGAAGCTAAAGAAAATGACATTCTTCTTGTGGGAGAGTTTAATAATAATGAGCTTCCCTTTTTAACCAATTATTTTCTCGGCTTTGGTGAACAGGCGGAAATACTAGAACCAGAAATACTAAGACAAGAATATACGAAGTTGATCGAAAAACTATTAAGCAGGTACAAGTTGTAACCTTTTATATCTGTTTTGAACTAAGAAAACTCGTTTTAGTATTTATGATGAAAACAATGCTTTATGTAGTGTCCGATTCGAATGAAGGCTCTCCTGAAAAAAACTAATAGACCGACAAGCTTTCAAAAGCAAGTCGGTCTATTCAAATGCATAGTAACATTCATTTGCGTTTGAAAATTTCTTTCCATGCGAAATGTTTTTATTCCCCCACACAAATCTTCCATTATCCTACTTTATCGTCTTTTTCAAGTTTATCAGCGCAACGGCTACTTGCAAGCTTTCTTCGTCTTGAATCGGAATCAGCACAGCGTTTAATTTGCCTGATTTCTGAATTGATGCCTCGTTGGCTTCGAGCTTGCTGAATAATTCGTTAACGACAAGCTGCGGCCAAACCCTTTCACCAAAATAAACAGTCACCTTTACACCGGTCTCCCAAATGGAAATCCAACCAAGATTTTTCTTTTTGAATAGGATTTTACTTAACCAATTGTGGCCATCATTGTAGTAGTTCCAATCTTCTTGATACGAATGCCCATGGAGCGCTTCTAGCAGCTGTTGATACAGCAGCAAATCTTTTTCAGATAGATGGTTCGCTAAATTTTCAATGGTGGGAAATTCTTCTTTGTCCTTTAGTATGGGTTTCATTGATACCGCCTCCTTTTTATTTTAGTGTATCAAGTAAAACTTGTAAGCCAGTGTCAAGTTCTGTATTTGTTTAGCAGTTTTTCAATGCGATCCGCCATTTTTTTACGATATTCTGGCGGGTCTAGAATCTCTAAATGATCACCAAATGAGAAAAGATAGTTCATGGTTGACTCATCATCGGAAAAAAGAATCGTTACCATTAATGTACCGTCTTCTCTTTGGGTAATATTTTCAAATTCTTCTTGTACACGATACGCCGCTGCAGGGTCAAATAACAGTGTCAGTTCAACGATTTTTTCTGGCGGCGTTTGTTTTTCTGAGAAGACCTTTTTAGGAATCTCACGCACAAAAGTATCAGATAGTCGTCTTAACTCCCGAATTCTAGTAATTTTAAATAAGCGGCATTCTCCTCTTAAGCGGCAAAAAGCGTAAAGATACCAGGCTTTCTCGCGAAAAACGAGTTTTAAGGGTTCAAGTTCTCGTTGGGTGTACTGGCTTTTGCTGCTGAGGTAGCTGATTTGGATAACTTGTTTCGTAAGAATGGCCCGCTGAAGCTCTTCGAAGAGGTGCGTACGTTGACCGCTCCAATCTGAAAAATCAATTTCCAGCCAATCTATCGGGTCTTTTTTGAAAAGTCTGCTGAGCTTAGAAGCCAACGGACTCGTCGTTGTTCCGTTAGTAAGCATGAGATTTTGGAGGGCAAGCAAAATTTCTCTTTGTTCATCGTCAGAAACTAGCTGCTTATCCAGAACATAATTTTCCTGAATGAAGATGCCTCCGCCTTTCCCTCTTACCGCATATACGGGGACACCGGCCGCACTCAACGCATCGATGTCGCGATAAATCGTTCGAGGGGAGACTTCAAACATTGCCGCTAACTCTGGTGCTGTTATGGACCCTTTTTCTAATAAGATAAAAAGAATCTGCAATAATCTGCTTTCAATCATTTTCCGCCCTCCTCTTCACCTCTAGCTTAGCATGAAAAACAAGTAAAAAGCGAACTGGGATATGACAACACTTCCCAGCTCACTTCTGTTTATCACTAATTAAATCTCAATTTCCCGCATTTTCTCTGTCACTTGAACCATTTTCTCCTCTAAATTCAAGTCATCTTCTGGGAAAAATTGCACTTCGCTGACGATCTGACCGTCACTCATAAAGAGCACACGCTGTGTTTGAGCAGCGACCTTGGCGTCATGGGTTACCAAACAAATCGCGGTTCCCTGCTGGTTGATTTCCGACAGGAGGGTCATGATTTCTTGGGCAGACTTGGAATTCAACGCCCCTGTAGGTTCGTCTCCGAAAATAATCTGCGGATCACCCATAAGTGCCCGACAAATTCCTGCTCGCTGCAGCTGTCCGCCAGAAACTTGTGTAATGTCCCGCTGCTCAAGACCAGCGATTCCCATCTTTTCCATCAATGTTTGCCCTTTTTTCATTAAATTACCGGCTTGTTTTTCATTGCCTTTTTGAGCAGGCAGCACGATATTATCCAATACATTCAAATTCTTTAATAAGGTAGGCTGTTGAAAAACAAAACCCATTTGCTTTCTTCGCAGATCCGCTAAGGCAGTTTCTGAGAGCGTTGCTAATTCCTTGCCATCAAACTGGACACTGCCTCCATCTATTTCGTCCATACCGCTTAGGGCAAACATTAAAGTAGTTTTCCCTGAGCCTGAAGGTCCCATGATCGAGACAAATTCTCCCGCATCAATTTCCACTGAAACATTTCTCAGAACCTTTTCTTGTCCAAAAGACTTTTCGATATTTGTACCAACTATCATTTTTTTCATCGTCATCATTCCTTTATATTATCGCTGATTTTTGTTTTTTGTAATGAAGCTGTCGCTAGTGTTGTAGCAAGTAGTGTGACTAACAGCATGCCCACTGGACAGAGAACAAAACTGACTAGCGGATTGATTGAAAAGCGGAAGGTGCTGACACCCATCATAGACATCGCGACTCCTGCCACTTGTCCACCTAACGTACTTGCTAGAAGTGTTCCAACAACGGTTCCCAAAATAACAATCAGTAAGGAACGCATGAAGTATTGTTGGCGAATATCTCGGTTTGTAAAGCCTAGTGCTTTTAGAACCGCCAGTTCATGACGATCTTTTGCCAACAGCATTTTGACAAATAATAATACGATCAGAGCGGTGATGACTAACGCCACTATCGCCGCTACTTTTGCGGCGGTAGCAACTGTTTGGATAGTCGATCCATAGGTCTGTTGCATATAATGCTTGATATCTGAAACCTTGGCATAGCTGAATTTTGTACTGTATTTTTTTGCGATTTGACTCGGTGTCACGTCACTTTTCACATTGGCGCTGATCGTACACCACATGGTTGCGGCGTTTCGATCAGTAAAGACCGCTTTCGCTGTTTTCCCACCATTTGTCACATCAGAATAAATGCCGCATACCTTTAGTTTTTTATTTCCCTGTGAAGTCTGAATCGTTAAAGTACTATTCAGCGGTTTTTCTATGTCATCTGATAAGGCGCTTGATAACGCGATTTCATTAGACTTTGTAGGTGCTTTTCCTTCAGTATATTCGACTGGAAAGGCGCGATGGTTTCCTAGTTCAATTTTTAATCGATCCTCGGCCTTGTCCTTTTTCATTAACGAAAAAGCCTTCGTCGTCAATGCGACTGACTTGGTTATTTGGTTGTCTTTTTCTAAGGTATCCATAACCTCCGCAGTTTTTTTCGGAATATTCTCGGTTTGCTGGATATCCAAACGCAAATCAGATTGCCCGATGCCCATGTAGCGAGAAAAGCTGTCAGATGACACCGTACTATATAAATTTTGCGGCAAAATCAAGATGAAGGAAGACAGCAGCAACACCATAAACAAGGTTAAATAAAGCCGCTTCCGTGATAAAACATCCTTGATTCCTAATAAGGCATTAACCTTAGGAAAGGCACGACCCGCCAGCTTGAAGCCTTTTCCACCTCGAACGCGGTCTTGTGACGCACCGAAGCGAATAGCCGATGCCGCAGAAATTTTTCGGAAACGTCGCAATACTAGATTGACATAAAGCATGACACCCGCGAAAATCATTCCCGTTCCGAAAAGTCCTACCAGCAGCGATAACCCTTGATTGCCGCTTTTTCCCATATAAAGCTGGATGTTTTGTAATAGCATCCCTCGAAAAGCAAAGGAAAGCAGATAGCCCAAGAAACAGCCGACCAACCCAATCGCCGCGTATTTTGCTAAATACAAGCGTTTCACATCAGAATTTCGCATCCCAATCGCTTTTAAGACACCTATCTCTGGGTAATCGTCTTCAATTTTTGATAGCAGCGTAAAACGAATACATAGAAAGGCGACTGCCAACATCAATAAGCTGACGAGTAAAATAACCGCAATCATCACACCATCAGATAACGCGTTCATCATACGAAAAAGTGTATCTGTCAACGCCGGTCCATTTGCTGGAAGTTCGGCTTTTAGATACGCTGTTTCCAGCGCACTAATTTTCTCCGTATCCTTGACACGATACTCAATCAAGTATTCGACGCTGCCATGTTTCTCAAGTGCTTGATAGTCCTTTTGATTCACAATAAAGCGTTTGGATGATGAAAGAGAGGCATTCATCTGTGAATCACGGATAAAACCTGCGACCTTCAGCTTGTGCCCGTTGACTTCTACTGAATCGCCTTTTTTAGCCATTCCTTCTCGCTCATAAAGAATGGGTAAATAGACCTCTCCAACTGCTGGCTGAACAATCCGATCCTTTGTATCAACCAGAAAATCAAATTTTTCACTTTGTACCGAGAAACCATTATCCTGAACACTGTCCGTCATCGCTTTTCCTGCAATGAACAGCTCACTATTCTCGACATTCAAGAAATCCAACACTTGCCATTCGTCTATGTTTGGCTGAGATTGGGCAAAAGTCTCTAATTTCCCTTGATTGATCGCACCTGAATGCATCTGCAGAAAATGCGGCGTTTTTGCTCGCTCCATCATCCCGTCAATAGAGCCCGCTAAATTGATAACCAAAATTGCCGCCAACGAGACCAGCATTGCCGTGATGGCAATAAAGATCGTCGTCGCAGCTGTCACCAGCTTGCTTTTTTTAATGTCATTTGTTATTAACCTACCATACATAAAACCCGTTCCTCCTTCATTTTTTTCCACGAATTACTCAAACATTCCCTCCATTTCTTTTGCTAGCTTCCCTTCTTCAACACCTAACATTCGTTCCAAAAGATAAAAGAACCCTAACACGCGCTGTAGCCGCATTTCTTCACTATCTGGGACTAGTTCTTGACCGTCAAAAGCAGCGGTTGCATAAACAATAGCCATCTCCATCGTTTCATATGGATAATCTGTCTGAAAAATGCCCTGCTGAATCCCATCCTCTACGATACTTGCTAGCATGGGGGTGATTTCTGTGACCACTGCTGTCTGCATTTTCTGATGCATCAACGCATTTTGCGGCTTGTGAACGAAATCCATCATATGCTCTTCTTTAGAAGTATCTAGATGCAAAGCAAGAACCGTTTGAACAAAGCGCTGATAAACAGGGATCGTCTGATCAGCAGCGACTTTTTTTGCCGCAGCAAACAATTCAGCCGTCATTCGTTCGACTAAAGCATCCATAATTTCTTCCTTTGAGTTGAAGTGATAATAAAGCGTCCCTCTGGCAATTCCGGCTTGATCAATAATTTCTCTGGTACTGGTATGATCAAAGCCCTTTTCAGCAAATAGCTTACTGGCAACATCCAAAATTTCATTTTTTCGAATAATTGAGTCCTTTGAAACACGCATGATTCTCATCCCATTTCTTTCGTGACCGACTGCCTGTCTAATAAAAGTATAGCGGTTTCATCACAAAGTTTCTATGCAATACCTGAAAAATCAGTCTTAAGTATTAGTTCGAAATTTTCAAATTTTTTAGTGAAAATGAAAAATCCCTCAAAGACTTCTCGTCCTTGAGGGTAGGTGCCTCCTATTATTTTGCGGTAAAGGCAGCTTCTTTGTTTAAGAAAAACGGGCGATAGTATGCCGTTGCGTTACTCATCGGCAAGACCTCTTCACTCACTTCGATTCCTAGTTCTTCTATTAAATAGCGGCGACGTTCCTGCATTCGTGACCACATTTCTGGATACTCTTTTTGAATGTCACTACGCAAGCACTCATCCGCCAACACAATCCCTCCCTCACAGCTAGCGCCAGAATAGTCAGGGACAGAAGGGATGATATCAAATTGGAAGAGCATGCCACTTTTGATTTTCTCAGTTGATGCAGGATAGACAGGAGAAGACAGCCATTCCTCATCCGCGCATAGATGTCCCGGATTCAGATGCCAACCGTATTGATCCTTTGGCAAGACTTCTTCAATTTTGTTGTATAGTACTTCCCCTGACAAATCCGTGGCGATGGTTTCAAGCCAAGTCTTCACGGTATTGAAGTACGGCTTTGCGACACGATCCAAATAGTCCTTTTCAGCTTCGGGCAACTCTTCTTTTGTATTTACCGCATAGCCTCCACGACTTTGCAAGCCGCCTTTATATCCGGTAGTCATTGAAATCCGGTCACCTAGCTGAATTACTTTCCCAGTGGGATAGAGATTCGCCTTCTCAAAACGAGCGCCTGTAGCCATAATCGTCACTACACTTGGTGTTTGCCCATAGTTATTTAAGTAGGCGCCCACTTCCATCTCACTTTTTCCAAGCGTCAATTGATCCATAGCAGTGAGAATACAATTTCCAGCAAGCATCGCGCCAAATTCGTAATGAGCGATTTCGTTAGCGTTATTCGTAGTACGTAGACCGTTTTCTCCGATCATCAAGTACGTTGCATTTTTCAACACCGCATCGGGTGCGGCTTTCTTCAATCCATCCACTAAAAAGTACGGCATATCATAAAGTACCGTATTTTCTTCTTCTTGACTAATGAAGTTTTTCCAGCCGATCAAACCAATAGATGTCGCCTGTTCAAGCCTGGTTTGTTTCAAAATTTCTGGCACGTTAAGAGTCGTTTCCATTGGTTGATTTGGCAGTGAGAAATGAGGCATATGAACGGCTGTTGCTTCGATCCGAGCAAACGGTACCTTATTCAGGTTTTCATTGCCTAAAACTAAATAGGCTTCACCCTTTTGATGAATAACGAGCAAGGCCTCTTCAAAGCGGGGAACAAAGCCCGTAAAATATTCAAAATTTCCTCCATGCTCTAAGTCTGCGTATATCACAACAGCATCATAATTTTCCTGCTGCATCTTTTTCAATAAATTGGTTTTACGTGCGGCCATCGTCTCATCTGTTAACAAAATTGGCAAAACGTTCTCATCTAATTTAGGTGCCGCTATATTTTTTAATGTGATCAAGTTTTTTTTCGCTCCTTCGTTTTTTTCTATCATAACATAGCCCAGAAGGAGAAAATACTCGAATTAATTCTTTATTATTGACCTTTTTCCCTATTATCTAGCTAAATAGCTCGCTTTTTTTGAAGAAAATCGGTAAAATTATAATGATAAAAAATTATTTTCGAAAGGAGTCAATATGAAACAATTACTTAACTCCTCTACGTATCGTCGAATTCAATTCGTCGAGTTTTTGGATCAGCTGCCCTCTTGGTGCGATATTAAAGAAGCCGCTCAGACAGTCGATTGTTCTGTCAAAACGCTTTTATCTGATATTGATTTTATCAATGAGTTTTGGGGAGACTACATTTATATCGAGTACTCAAAATTTCAGGGGGTACGTCTGAACAATATTACTTCAAATAAGCTTGGAAATGTCTATGGACTGATCTATCATGAATCGAACGAATTTCAATTTGTTGAAAAAATGCTGTATGAATCAAATCAAGACGCGGATTATTGGATCAATGAACTATTCATGAGTGAAGCGTCCTTTTATCGAATGGTCAACGCACTGGAAGATTTCTTGAAACGACGTGGGTTGCAGCTAGAACGCTCCCCGTTCCGAATCATTGGGCCAGATGAGCGCTGGGTGCGTTTCTTCTATCAGCAGTATTTCACAGAGGCCTATGGGGTAAATCAGTGGCCATTTACTTTAGATCACGAAGAAACCACCTGTTTCATTATGCGGACCTCTACTGATTTTGATGTCTCCTTAGATGACCGCGAGATTCAAGAGGCGGCCTATTTGTTTATGGTAACGCTGAATCGAATGCATCAAGGCTTTTATTTGCCAGAAAGTATCTATGCCGAAGAAGAGGATACGATCGATAAGGTCTTGGAGTATAGCCGCCCCTTCGCCGAGCATCTGCTAGCAGACACAGACTTTACACTTCCAGAAAAATGGCATAGAGAAATCAGCCGCACGGTTTTCCATGAATTTTATAATTGGGACAATCCTGAACAAATCGTGCGAATCAATAGTAAAATTGATACCTTTTTGAAGAATGTCTCTCAGGCGATCGAATATCCCTTAGATCGCGATGATAAACGAAAGATCATGCAAGAGATGATGTCATGGTATGTTGAATACAATTTCTATCCTTATCGTCAAGTGATGCTGTTTGATAAGCATCAGAAATTTGCTCGCGAAATTCAACTAGTCTATCCGATCTTCTCTACCATAGTGAAGATTCACTTACAGGATATTGAAAAGAAATCTCCTGAATTATGGACCGATATTCGCCTAAACAATGTCTTTTACTTGTTGATGAAGGAATGGTCCCATCTGCCGCTGCACCTAGAGAAGTTAAGACAAAAGGTGACGATCCTAGTCGTAAGCGACTTGGGGCGCAAGCATGCCGAAATGCTTCAAGACTTTTTAATCGCCAATTACAATAAACGCATTGCGGTGGATACCTTCAATGAACCAGTGATCTCCACTGGTCCAGAGGATTTTGAAAATTTTGCGACATACGACATCATTATTAGTAACAATCCCATCAAAGGCTACGACAAAAACAACGTATTGATCGTAAACAATTTCTTCTCCGCTTCTGATCGTGAAAACCTTTTGAACCTGATTGTCGCGATTCAAAAAAGAGAGGCTCGCAGACATTTAAAAGAACTTGGCAATATCAAAATGAAAACCGCTAAGGAAATCTATTTTTCCCAACGGATACTAAACCAATAAAAAAACGAGCAATCCTAGATAAAGCTGATGGCTTTAGCAGGATTGCTCGTTTTCATTATTTATTGGCAAAAACAATCAGATTGTAATCGTCATTGATACAGGTTTGCAGGGTAATTCGTTCACCGCCACCAGAACCCGTAATTTGATCCCAGTAGTCAGTACCATCTCCGGCAACCCCAGAATCATCTACAGTAACGATTTGCGAAACCGTATAGGTCGTTACATTGTTCGCACTATCTGAAACTTCTATTGTTGCTCCTGTTCCTAATGAGAATAGGACATTAAAAATTCCAGGATTGTGACCGATGAAATGCGTATTCGCTCCGTCATTTCCTGATTGAACGACGGCTCCCCCCCAAGTAGCCACTTGATTTGGATTGGCATCTATGATTGCTTGTCCACTTCCTTGTCCGGCATTCGAATAAGAAATAGCTTGTCCATTGATCATTAATTGATCTGCTCCAATCGTGGCAGGTGCCGGAGTCGCTGCATTTTGACTTTCTTCTGTTGCTGTCGTTTCGTTGGTTGGTTCGACTTCATTTACAGTTGGCGCTGGTCGATTGCTTGCTTCAGCGGCTTCCTTTGAAGAAGTAGTAGTGTTCTCTGCAGCTGAACTAGCAACTTCCTGGCCTTCATTACTTGAAGGTGCCGAAGCTTCTTCTGAACTCGATTCTGAACTCGATGAAGTACTATTCGCAGATGGACTCAATGATGTACTTGATTCAGTTTGAGGCTCCACTGCTTTTTCTTTTGAGACATTAGAATTCTTCTCTTCTTTTTCTGATGACTGTTTAACAGATGTTTGATCCGTCGTGCTGGGTGAACTTGTGGTGGAATCTCCCAACACAGATGCAGCGCCTGTTGTAATAAAAAGCGCGGCGATTACAATAAATTTTAAATAGGTATTCATTTTCCCGTTCCTCCTTAGCAAAGGTTGTCTGCTATCTACCTACAAACTAAGGGAAAAACGAGATTTTCTATTGTATACTGCTCATGAAATAACAAATGATATTATATTTACAAGGAAAAATTCTTTCTTTAATGGCTTTTCATCCAATATTTTCATAACTTTCTTTTTCGGAGACAAAAAAGCACGAGCACATTATTAGGCAAAGCATTAATTTAAACGGTATTTAAGTCTTTCTTCCTAACTTAAATGAAATCCTTTGGCGGCAATTGGTACCCTTCAATTGATTGAAAAAGAGCTTTACGATCACTCTCATCAAGAGTTTTTATATAATCTTTTAATAGTTCTAATTCTTCGTCTATCGTTGATATATCAATGAATTCCTCATAATCTCTACAATCATATTCGGATAGTACGCCTAACAATAAAATCTTTAAAAAGTCTTTATCAGCTTCTTTTAAAAGTCTTTTATAAAACTCGCCGCTTTCTTCCACACTTTTTAGATATTCCTTGAAATCTTGTGGTGCTGAAATTCTAGTCGTAATTAGTCGGATTTTCTCCTCTTCGTCTGCTATCTGATAGGCTTCCATCAATTGATTAAATTCACTATCAGGCATCGCTAACGGAAGTTCTAGCAGCTCCTTAGTCATACTTGTCAGAATGAAAAACTGAATGACCTTCTCAGGCTCCGTGAACGGAGAGACTCTTACTTTTAATTGGGAGAAGAATCGTCGATAATAATCGTTTTGTTGGAAAATAACTTCTAATTCAGTAAAGTAATCTTGCTGCTGGATGCGCCGTAAAACATATTGTGCTTCAATCTCATTTAACAGCAACGTGTGGATCTCCTTCTTTCCAAGGAGTAATTTGCCGATCATTTGTTTAAACACGATTTCAAATACGTTGTTGACGTCAGTACGGTAATCAAAGCCTAACGTCTCTTCATAATTAGTCAATAGTTCATAAATTTGCTCTTCTGGAAGGGCTTTGACAAAGAGAACCTCAGCGGCTAAATTGTTCAGATAGCGTTCATAAAAATCAATTCCCACAAAGTTAGCTGGTACTGGTTCCGCAAGCTGATAGTCTAAAAAAGCCTGATCCACCTCCGCAGCCCCATAATCAAAATCATACTCAAAGAAAAAATTTCCGATTTCATTTAAGCTTTCTTCTAATGATTCGATACCAAAGCTTTGATAATTGTCTTGAATCCATTGATAGAGCGTCTGAAGAGTATTTAAACGCTGTTTCAACTGCTGCTTCCCTTGTTCGAAGCGTTCAGGCAATGTCCCCTCTCCACCGTTAGCTAAGACAAATTCAATGGACTGTTGGATTTTTTCCGCTTGATCAATCGCCATGACACTTGAACCACTTAGCCGCTCCTGTAATTTCTTCATAAAAAAGGGATAGAATGCTGGATCAAACAAATCATTTTTCATGCTTCTTCCTCCAGTGCTGGAAAATCCTCAAACGAGCCCTGAAGCTGCTCCAAATCTCCTTGAAACTGCTGGTAACGTCTGGCGATTTCCTCTATTATTTCTTGATCTGTAGTTTGACCAGGATGATATGCCCGTAGGTAGTAAAAGATCGCTTGGCAAACTGACAAGTGTTCTAGGTAGTCGCATTTGTAAAATAGAGGCTCATCCATTAAGAGCATTGCTAGCTGTTGTGAATTTTGCCAGCTAAAATCAAGTAGATGGTGTTCTTTGAATAGCTGATTGCGTTCCTCCGTGAGATCAGAAAAATCCGCTACTGTCAGTTGATAATTCTTGTGATGTTTCTGCAACTGGCGATTAATCATTGTTCGCGGTTCTTCTGTCTGCTGAGATAGAAACTGATTAAATAACGTCATATCAAATTTTCCCATTTTCTTCTCCTCCCTCTTCAGAGACTAAATAGCACAGTGTCGTTAAAAAGACAATCTTGAAATACAACTAAATTTATGGTATTATAAAGAGAGTTAAGGAAGGCGATTTAAGTCTTCCTTAACTTTTTTCAGTATATATTCCGTAAAATAGTACTTCTTTTCTGATTAATAAATAACTAAAGGAGCGGTCTTATGATTTATGCTACCTTTCTTTACCTGCTATTAGCCGCCTTCGTTATTTGGGTTTGGAGCCCACCAGCGATTTTGCGAATGCTTGTTTTAATTGTATTGATTTTACTGTATTCATGGACTTCTAGCCGGTTAGCGAAGAAAAAATAGTGAGGGTTATAGTTTCCTCCAATTTACCAACAAGGTACAGGAAACTTTGATCGTAAAAGCAAGAGCCAGTCAGATTTATTTCTGACTGGCTCTTTTAAAGGTAATTTTTCGGATCATTATTGGTTCTAACGGAGCATCTTCGCTATCCGTGGCTTGATTGGCGATTTTACGCACCACGGACATTCCGTCTATTACTTGACCAAATACCGTATAGCGTCCATCTAATTCAGGAAGGCCGCCGACTGCCTCATAATGGGAACGAACCTTTAACGGTAGATTCATTCGGTACAGTTGCTCCTTGTCTACTTGACTATGTTCTACGATGTAAAATTGATTGCCATTGGTATTTGGCCCGTGATTCCCTAAACACACAGCACCATCGAAGTGATACAAGCCCTCATCTACTTCGTCTTCAAAATAGCCACCGTAAATGGACTGAGCTTCAGCACCAGAGCCATCTAGCGCACCGCCCTGGATCACAAAATCCTTGATTACTCGTGCGAAGGGCGTATTATCGTAAAAGCCTTGTCTGGCAAGCCCTCGCCAATTTTTAACGGCTTTTGGTGCATCCTGCTGAAAAACTCTAAGAGTAATCGTTCCAGCGTCCGTTTCAATCTGACAAAGCTCCTCATGCGGACGAACCGGCGTCAGCTGCAGCAAGTATTGCTTGGAGTATTTTATCCCTCGATCTTTCTCTAGAACGGTTTGAATATACCAATCTAACTGTTCAGCATTTCCTAGCCGTGCCATTTTCATCAAATAGGTGTACTCTTTTTTGGGGGTTGCGACACGATATGAAATAATTCCCCGTAGATTATTGTAGCTATCTCCTTTTACTTTAAACAAAGAAACGACATGTGCTTCTAAAAAAGTAAGTTCTTGGCCGATGAATGATTTGAAATGGCGCGCCTCGTTCCCCAAAGCAAAAGTCACAAGTGCATCACTGTTTCCTTCAGCTAGCTGTTGAGTAAAATCTGCCATTCGCTGATTGATCTTCTGGTGATCCCAATGACGCGGGATTAGCTGCTGGGTAACCGTTTCATTTTCAAGCTTTTTCTTTATTAAATAGGCCGCTGACCCAAGAATTCCTGCGGCTAAAACAACCTTACTTTTTTTCATTTTCTGCCTCCAACCTGTTTTTCTCAATTGTACCAGAAAAACACGCAGACAGACATTCCGCTAGTGGCTGATGATTGGGATTACATTATAATTTCATTTGCGATATTAATATCTCTAATTTGTAAATTGAAGGAATAAAGGATCAGCTACAAAGATTTTTTAAACTTTCTAATTTTCTTCGTTGCCCAATCATAGTGGCTTGAAGTTGCCGAAGCAAAGTAGCTGCCTAGCGTACTTCCTCCCACCCAAGAAAAAATTCCTTTTGAAAACAATTCCTCATTGGAAAAAGCCTCCGCCATTTGCATCACCTGTTGGTGACTCTCCACTAAGAGACGGCGCGCTTCTTCGTAGCTGGTGGTTTGATGCTTTTCCCAAAATTCGATATTCATCGCCCCGTAGGTTTTCCAATTATATCCTTCCTTTAAAAATTGCTTAGCCTCTCCGGCTTGATTTGCCTGCACCCAATTTAACAGCAGTTGATGCCATTCATACAAATGGATCAAAACATCCCGAACATTTTTATCCCTTGACCAATGAGCCTGCTTTTCTTTTTCTACGTTAAAACTAAACGGACTGTTCACTTTTTCAAGCGATATTGAATCCAGCAGATCCATCAGTTTCTTATACCCATCATTTCCTGCCTTAATCAAATCGTTTTTTGTCGTCGGTCTTGCCATAACAATTTCCTCCTTCTATCTCTATCTTTATCCTCAGTATGGACTAACACGTAACGTGGGAGTCAAGCAGAAATTGTTTTTTCGTATAAACTTTGCCTGTCAGCATTTAGCTTCGATAAGTCCAACTGGCAGCTATCTCCTGCTTTATGATTTAATTTTTCGTAGTACACGAAAAATTTCTTAGTCTCGATCGCATACCATTGGACGAAACTGCTTGATTATGGACTTTCTTTGAGCTTTAACTTCATTTCTATTTGTTCAAACTGCAAAAAGTCCAACTGGCAGCTATCTCCTGATTTGGAATTTAATTTTTCGTAGAACACGAAAAATTTCTTATTCTCGATCGCATACCATTGGACTAAACTGCTTAATTATGGACTTTCTTTGAGCTTTAACTTCATTTCTATTTGTTCAAACTGCAAAAAGTCCAACTGGCAAAATAAGACCTCTCCATTTTTTGGAGAGGTCTAAGGTTTAAATAATCCCTTGGTCGATTTGTTTTAACTTACGATAATGAGCATTGGTTTGTTCGAGTTCATTTGGGCTTCCTTGCATGGTCAAGTGTCCGTCTTCGATAAAGATGACCTGATCCATCGCATCAATTCCCTGTAGATGATGCGTAATCCAAATGACCGTCTTATCCTGCAATTCATGGAAGAAGGTATTGATCAGTGACTGTTCAGTTACTGGATCAAGCCCAACAGTGGGTTCATCCAACAGAATAATCGGTGCTTCCTGTAGGAGGATTCGAGCCAATGCAAGACGCTGCCGTTCCCCGCCAGAAAAACGCAGACCGGCCTCATCCACCATTGTTTCTAGACCCTCTGGCAACTCTTCAACAAGTTCCTTCAAGCCAACTCGGGTTAATACTTGCCAAAGTTCATCTTCTTCTACCGCTTCATTTCCGATTCGTAAATTGTTGGCAATCGTCGTATGAAACAGGTACGGTGTTTGATGAATGACTCCCAGATATTTGCTGATGTCATCGCCGAATGCGTAAGTAGCTATGCCATTTAACGTAATGGCCCCCTCAGTCGGTCGCAAATCACCGCGAATCAGATTGGCTAAGGTACTTTTTCCTGAGCCGCTACGCCCTAAAATCGCTATTTTCTCACCTGGATGTAGAATTAGATCAATGCCAGATAGAACCTCTTTTTGACTTTCTGGATAGTGATAACGTACTCGATCAATTTTTAGCTCTAATGAGCCAGAAATGACAGGAGAATCGTTTTGCTTGTCTTTAATAGCAGGTAAGTCATTTAAGTTCTTGATAGAATCCTGATAACTATTAGTTTCCTGTGCGGCCGCTGGTAATGGAGCGAAGGCATCGATCAATGGAAATACAGACAATACGAAAGCTGCGATCCAATTGGCTGCTCCTCCGTGATTTCCTGGAAATTGACGACTCGTCCATAGCAGCAATGCAATCGTGATCACACCGAACATCAGCTGAAGCAGAAAATTGCGTTTTCGCTGGAAGCTCTGAAGCTTCCGATTCACCGCTCGTAAAGCTTCCTCAGATTCTTCATGATGGTTCACATAATCCTGCCCCCGTTGACTAAAGATCCAATCCGAGACTCCTAAAACATTGTCCGTCAAATCACTATACAACTGATTCTTCATTTGCTTCTGCTGCTCTTGTCTTGCTCCATTGATGATGACAGACCATAAGGGCAGTAAAAAGACCACGATTCCCAATAGTAAAAGCATCGCCAACGCGAAGAAGGGGGAAAAATAGCCAATTCCGATAATAATAAAGACGTAGAGCAGCCACGCGATGATCGTTGGAAAAATCGTTCGTAAATATAAATTCTGAATGTGATTGATGTCCTCTGAAAGCAACCCGAGTATGTCGCCTGTTCGGTGGTTCTGCTTAAAGAAAACAGCGTCTTGCTCCAGCGAGTCATACAACTTCACCCGCAGATTCGAGGTCATTTTCAACACCCAATTATGACTGACTAGCCGCTCAACATAACGAAAGACTGGTCGACCGATCCCAAAGGCACGGGTCAAAACAATCGGGATATAGATCAACAATATATTTTCTGGTAACGATGCAGCCCGACTAATTAAGTAACCAGAGTTGAACATTAACGCACCTGCACAGAAAAATGTGATAAATCCAAGCGTCAACGCCAAAATCAAAGACTTCTTATACTGCTTGAAAAAAGGCTTCACCCATTCGTCAGTTTTCAGCACTTCAAATAATCCGATTGGTTTCATCCTTTTTCACCTCGCAATGCCTGACTCAATTTTGTAAAGGCGCCATTTTTTTGTTTTAGTTCTTCTAATGTGCCCTGTTCCACAAGCTTCCCATGATCCATGACCAGTAAATAATCCATTTCTGCCAGCCAATGCAAGCGATGGGTAGCAAAGAACACTAAATGATTATCCATCAATGGCAGCATCCGCTCCTTCAATTCTACCTCCGTCTCAATATCTAAATGAGCCGTTGGTTCATCGAATAGCAATATTTTGCGCTCTTGGTCTAGAAAAGCTCTCGCTAAAGCGATTCGTTGCGCTTGTCCTCCGCTGAGGGTTCGAGCGCCCTCCCCTAATATTGTATCTAGCCCTAGTGGTAATTCCTTCAACAAATCCGTTAAGCCAGTGACTTCGATTGCCTTCAAAATTTCAGCATCGCTAGCCTGGGGATGATAAAAAGCAATATTCTCTCGCACCGAGCGTTGGAAAATGTATGGATGTTGAGGAATGTATATTAACTGCTCCTGCCACTGCGGCTGGTCGAAGGCGGGCAGAACCTGTTCATTAAAGCTGATCTGACTTTCCTCTGGTCGTAAAAAACCGCTGAGAAGATTGATTAACGTTGATTTACCCGAACCGCTCATTCCAATAATCCCAATTTTTTTGTAGCCCTGAACCTTGAAATCAACCGTCGCACCTAATTTATCCTCATAATGATAATCCATAGCCACGGATAACTGACTATCCGCTGACCAAGTTGGCAATCCAATCGTCACGCCTTGTGCTTCTGGCAGGTCCAAAATCTGATGAACCGCGTCCATCGCGTTTTTCCCATCCAGCGTCGCATGATAATCACTAGAAAAATCACGGATTGGCAAAAAATACTCCGGCGCTAAAATCAGTACCGTTAATGCAGGAAATAAAAAGATCCCCTCATTGATCAAACGCAACCCTAATAAAACCGCCACGACCGCAACAGATAATGTGGTAAAGAAATCAAGGGCGAATGTCGAGAGAATCGCTACTTTCAAGGTACTCATCGTTGCCTTGCGAAAACGTTCGCTGGTCGTATAAATACTTTTACTATACTGCTTGCTGATGCCAAAGAATTTTAAGGTATCGATGCCTCGAAGTGAATCAATAAAATGATTGGATAATAGCTGGAATACTTTATATTGCTTATCCGCTTTGCTTTGCGCTGCATAGCCTAAGATGATCATAAAAATAATAATCAGGGGAAAAACGATCAATAGGACCACGCCTGATTCCCAATCTAGTAGAAAAATCGCTACTAACAAAATCCATGGAATGATCATCATATTCAGCATCTTCGGTAAAATCAAATGCAAATATTCCTCTACCTGATCAATACCATCTAGCGCCGTGGTAACCACGCTCCCTGTGCCTTGCTTTTGCACGACTTGCGGTCCTAAGCGGAAGATTTTCTGCAACAATTGACTTCGTAAATCCTTGGCTTGTTGGTACGCGTATTCCTCTAATACGTGCTCCCGTGCATAGGTCCCCAGATGCCTCAGCGCGAAAGAGCCAAAAAACAGCAGTATCCAATATATTTGGTTGTTTAAGCCTTCCCCGTTCCATAAATGAGTAATCGTCATAGCTAACCCATATGCTTGCCCAATTATAAAGATTGCTTGCAGGACAGCAGATCCTGCAAGCAACATCAGAATTTTTTTGATACCGGGAAGTTGTAATAACTTCTTGTCTATCATGGTTGAACTCCTAATTCCTATTAAAGTATTCATTTTTCATATACCGAAAAATGAATTTGTTTGTCATTTCGTTTACCATTCAGCTGGATGAGTTTGATCATTGATCAGCAAACGATCTACCTAATACGCCCCATTTTCTTCGCTGCGAAGAGCTGAATTGGTAATCTCATGGGGATGTTTAATCCGTTTACGGAAAATATAGTATGTCCAAGCAGTGTAAGCCAGTACGAAAGGTAAAATCGTTAATGAAATATAAGACATAATCTTCAGGGTATAAGGACTTGATGAAGCATTTTGAATCAATAGGTCATTCCCTGGAATAGAGCTGATCAATACTCGTGGGAACAAACCGCTGAACAACAATGCCACTAAAGCAATCATCGTTAGACCGCTAGCGATAAATGCCAGCATTTCCCTATTTCTGAAGACTGAAACATTCGCAATCACTGTAAGTAAAACAATCACTGCCAATAAGATCAAGGTAACCGCGAAATTATTTTGGAAGAAATCTGTTTTAAAGTACATTAACACAGCGAATACCACTAAACCGACGTACAAGACGCCGTATAATACCTGCGCATAGTTTTTCGCCCGATAACGAACAGGGCCTTCTGTCCGCAACGCAATATAATTTAACCCATGTAAATAGCAAAGCAAGGTTAATGCGACTCCACCAACAACAGAATACAAGTTGATGTAATCAGTAAAGGTCGCCATCATATTGTGATCCGCATCTAATGGCATCCCTTGAATCATACTGATGAATAGAATTCCGAAGAAGAAGGGAACCAAAAAGCTTCCGATGCTCAAGGTCCAGTTCCATAGCTGTTTGCGTTCTTTCGGCATGTGGCTGCGGAATTCAAAGGATACGCCGCGAATGATCAAGCCAAATAAAATGATAAACAGAATCAAATAGTACCCGCTGAACAATGAAGCATACCAGTAAGGAAAGGATGCGAACATCGCTCCCCCAGCAGTTAAGAGCCAAACTTCATTTCCGTCCCAAACGGGTCCGATCGTTTGAACAATCTGATCTTTTTCATGCTCATCATGAGCCAGTGTCTGCACGGACATCCCAACACCGAAGTCGAAGCCTTCTAGAAAGAAGAAACCGGAAAACAGGATGCCGATCAATAAGAACCATAATAATTGTAAACTACTCATGAGTGAACGCCCCCTTATCAAAAGGATCCATCGAATCTTGTCCAGAATGATTGTCATCATCCAAGACTGGCCCTTTATTCAATTCTCGTTTGACCAAATAAATCATCGTTACTGCCAAACCAGAGAACAATAGGAAGTAAATAATGTTTGAGGTCAACAATGAAGCAACCGAAACATTTGGCGAAACACTGTCTTCTATCGTAAATAAACCATAAACCGTCCACGGATAACGTCCTAGCTCAGTGACTAACCAGCCAGCCGTGTTTGCTAAGAATGGTGCGAAGGTGCAAAGTCCCATCACCCACAGCATCCAGCGCTTTTCATAGAGGATTGGCTTCTTCTTGCGCGTAAAGAACAACCCAAGAATCGCTACTAACAGCATCAGCATGCCAAAGCCTGCCATGATTCGGAAGTTCCAGAATAAGACATTGACTGGTGGATAATAGTTCCGATCCCCATATTTTTTGACTAATTCCTTGTTAACGGTATCCATCCCTTTTACTGAACCAGAAGGTTTATTATAGGAAAGAATACTTAGCATGTACGGAATTTGCACACCAAAGACTTGCTTGTGCTCTCGTTCATTCGCCCAAGCAATCAAGGTCCAGGCTGCCGGATCTCCTGTGTCCTCATAGGTTCCTTCCATCGCCGCAAATTTCATTGGCTGACCTTCGATCAAGGCTTTCATTTGTGCATCACCTGCACCTAAAACCAAGATTGAGCCGAACAATGTTACAACTAGTCCAATGCGCATCGATTTCATGAAGAATTCACGCATTTTTTTGTCTTTACGTTTTAACAATTGGAATGCCGCAAGACCAGCCGCAATCATTCCACCCATTGTTATCGCCGCCGCGATTACGTGGCCAAATTCGTACCATACTTTCGGATTGGCAATGACCGCACCAAAATCCGTCATTTCTGCTCGACCGTTACGAAGGGCATAGCCAACTGGATGCTGCATGAAGCTATTCGCCGCTAAGATCCAGAAAGCTGATAACATCGAAGCAATGGTAACTAACCAAATAAAGATGACATGTGTCCGTGGTTTCACACGATCCCACGTAAACATCCAGAGTCCTAAGAACGTAGACTCCATAAAGAAGGCCAATAAAGCCTCTACTGCTAATGGCGCGCCAAAAATATCTCCGACGAACCGTGAATAATCTGACCAGTTCATTCCAAATTGAAATTCTTGAATGATCCCAGTCACGACGCCCACCGCAAAGCTCAAGAGAAAAATATTTCCCCAGAATTTCGCCAATTGACGATATTTTTCATTTTTCGTTTTAACAAATAATGTTTCCATAATGGCAACAACCAAAACCATCCCAATGGAGAATGGCACAAAGAAAAAGTGAAAAACCGTTGTCATGGCGAACTGAAAACGGGCCAACGTCACTATATCCATTTTAATTCCTCCCCTACAATTGTGAATAACAAAACTAAAATATAAACCCTTTCTGTATTTACTATAATCCTTACGGCATAAATTGCCAAATGTTCAGCTTAAGCACTTTTCATTTAAGAAATTTGAGGAAAAAGGAAAATAACTATTTTAGATCAAATAAATGAACTATTTTGCAAAAAAGCACAAGGCTTACTTATCATCTATAATAAAATTCTCACAAGAGCCAACTACATCCACAGAATTATTCACGAGAAATTAATAATGACAAGCGGATTCATTTGAAAACAAAACATAAAAAAAGCCTATTGAGTTTAGCCCAATAAGCTTTTTCCAATTATTCTCCGCCGCAATATACGTCAAGATGCTGCGGCAATACTTTGATGGTCAGAGGAAGTTCTGGTCCCTCGTCTCCATCTACACTTGGACGTAATTCTGCCTCTTCCTTTACAGTTAAGCGTCCCTCTTTAAAAGGCGTGTAGCCAATAGTATCCGTAGATTGATCTACGCCCTTGATAATATCAGGAACACTTTTTAGGCGATCTGTAATACTCTGGTCCTTCAAATACAAGAGATACAGGTTGCCGTCATTATTTTTCGCTTCGGGAACAATATGCGTAAAGCCGCCGATGGTTCTTGTTAAGACGATGACAACAGCACTGCTTTCGATCTCCGTCCGCTCTCCATCAATTTCTAAGGTAAAATGATAGTTTTCATCATTGAAGACTTCCTTTACTCCATTCACAAAATAGGCTAGCTTGCCGAACTTTGTCTTCTCTTCTACATCTACATCACTGATGGCTTCGGGAATACTGCCAACAGAGACGATATTCATAAAGTAATCGTCGTTGACCTTTCCAATATCTAACGAGGTCTTCTGTTCGATATCAAAGGATTCGATCGCTTCCTGCGGGTCCATCGAAATATTTAAAGAACGCGCCAAATCATTAACCGTCCCTAATGGAAAGAAACCAAAAGTTGGACGATAAGACTGTTCAGCAAGTCCGCTGATGGCTTCATTGACGGTACCATCTCCACCCATCGCAAAAACACTATCGACCTTCTCCTCAGCAGCCTTCCGCGCAAATTTAGTGGCGTCTCCCCCCTCTGCTGTTTCCTTTACCTCAACCTCATCAAAGAATTGCGCTAATTTTTCTCGAGCCTGCGTCTCATAATTCTTGGCCTCTTCATTCCCAGAACTGGGATTGATAATCAACACTGCTTTTTTCATCGCTTCTTCTCTCCCTTTTTCTTTCTCTGGAAAAACCTGTTACGTATCCGTTTTCTATTTCTTTTTCAGTATAACAGGTGGGAGAAGAAATCTTACTTGAGACGACTTATAGAAAGACCAACTTTATTCTTCCTCAAAAATAAAACCATCAGAATTATTTCAATATGCCTTCTATTTGAAAAATTTTCAGAATAACGAAACACTACTAGTATGTGCACATTATTCGTTCTGAATTTTCGAAAATTGCTGCAACAGATTTGTTATCGATCACGAATTTGCAGGGTTAAAATAGTTGTTTTTAATTATCAGCCATTCCTCTTCACGAACCAACCAATCCCTGCAACGGTGCTTTGATAAATTGCGTATATAATTGCTCAAGCTTTTCGGCAATGTAAGTTTTAATTGGAAATAGGCGCAGTGATAGCAAGCGCCATTCTTTTGCCGTAAAATATTCCCTAAAAAATAGATAATATCGTCGCAAAGTACGAGTTGATTTGGTTTTTAAAAACAGATTGCGCACTAAGTCTTTCAAGAAAAATGAAAAATCAGCCTCACCTAATTCATCCCGTACCTGAAGCGCGATTAGGATTTGAACGGTGGCTTTTTCATCATGAGTTTTTTCATAATATGCCGATAAACGTTTTTCAATCGTCTTTCTTTTAAGGGAAAATACCTTTTGGAGCGTCAAATTCATTTCCTGCATCCTACTGCCTCCTTTTGCTCGTTTTCTTATCTCAACGATACCCTTCCAAAAGAAATAAAGTCAATGACAGGTTCTTTATTGATAAAAATTGTCCAAATAACGGGACATTTTTCACTCAATGTTAGATTTTTGCAAAAAAAGATTGACAAAAAAAAGCCTTCGCAAAAACGAAGGCTTTTACTTACTAGCAGGATTAGTCATTCAAATTGTAGCGTAGCTTCATATGTTCTGATCCTGAAATGACCATATCGCCAAACAATTTGGTTTGACGTTTCAAGGATTCATCCGCTAATTTTTCATTGGCTGCTTCCAAGAATTTCTGTACATCTGTTTGATCTGCGACTGCTTTATCTGTAGCGTTTTGGATTCCGCGATAAACAGACATTGCTTCTAGCTCGAAGGTATTTCGGAAATCAACATAGAAGTTGTAGTCCGTGTCACCAAGTAAAGCTGTAGCACAGCTTAACCAGTACATATTGTTCAAATCAAAAGTTCCTGTCGCATTTTTATAGCAATCTGGCGTATCGTTCACATTTGAGTAGAATGGTACGACTGTGTTAAAGGTATTCGCGCCATAAGCTAACCAATGAACGCCAGCGATTTCTGCAGGGACATTGTTGCGAATTTGCAAAATGTGAACGTTATGGTTTCGATTGATCCCGATTGGACGAATCAAGGTCTTCTCTGCTTCTGTACCGTCACCGTAAGGATCGTATTTCGTATTTTCAAAGTGAGAACTTAGGACAAATTTCACGTCTTCAATCGAGATTTTGCGGTTGGCCCGGCAGATAAACGGCAGATCTTGATCCATTGGGTCTTGTTCTACTTCTGGAGTGAAGTATTTTTGTCCATACCAGGCACGTGGATTATTATAAACCGTATCTTTAATAGAAGAACTTCCAAAAATGTGACGTAAATTGTAGCCTTCAAAGTCTGGATTCAAATGATTGTCTTCAATCAAATCTTTTAAATCGTCTGAACAAAGCGTGTCTGCTGAGTCGAAATCAAAAGCATCAATGTTCATCCGGTTTGGCGCAACAACGTAAGCATCGTCTGGAATGCGAACCGCTGCCCAATGATGACCGCCGATAGTTTCTAGCCACCATACTTCGTCTTGATCGGAAAAAGCAATCCCATTTGGTTCATAGGTACCGTATTCTTTCAATAAAGAACCTAAACGTTCTACTCCTTCTTTGGCACTGTGGATATAAGGCAATACTAAAGTGACGATATCTTCTTCCCCGATGCCGCCTTCTACATATGGATCAAGCCCTTGGATACGCGGATTTGTGGTGATTGTTTCGGTTGCGGACATCGCCACATTTTCACTATTGATACCAGCTGCTGGCCAGATACCATTCGTTAAAATCGAATTTGGCATTGAGGTATAGCGCATTGGATTGTCAGGTAGTTCAACCTTTACCCCGCTGATTACCGCTTGATAATGTCTTGGCTGTTCTTCTGGTTGAACGACTACAAAACGTTGTGGGTCTAGAGCTTCATGCCCATCATCGTTCCTTGAAATAATAGTTGAGCCATCAATCGATGCTTTCTTTCCGACTAGTACGGTGGTACATGAACCTTTTACTCTCTTTGTCATACTTGAAACACTCTCCCTTTTCATGGTACCTCAAGTATAACGCTAAAAAAATGAAACACCAAACGAAATCCTATTGGAAGATTTCCGCCAATAATTCTCCCGTTTTTTCTGTCCCTTGTTCTTCTAAGGAACGAACGATTTTCGAGCCGATGACTACCCCATCACAGACCTGTTGAAAATTTTTCACTTGTTCACTGGTTGAAATACCAAAGCCAGCTAAGACCGGAATATCACTGACGGCTTTGACTTTCGCTAAGTGTTCCATTAAATCGGTCCTGAACTGTTGATCGGTTCCGGTAATTCCATTAACCGTTACCGCATAAATGAACCCTTCTGCTTCAGCGGCTAATTGCTCGATCCGTTCTGCTGGACTTGTCAATGAAATCAAGGTTAACAATGCCATGTCGCCTAAATCTGGTGTCACCAATTCTCGATGCTCATAAGGCAGGTCAGGAATAATAAAGCCTTGAATATCGGTTTCCTCTAAATCCTCCACCAACTCCTTGATACCATAATGGAAAAAGGAATTGCTGTAGCCCATTAATATCAACGGTGCTCCCGAACGAATTTCCTGCAGCTTCTCAACTAATTTCTTTAGTGTCACCTGCTGAGCGAAGGCTCGTAATCCGGCCGCTTGAATCGTCGGACCGTCAGCGACCGGATCAGAGAAGGGAACGCCTAACTCAATCGCTGCCGCGCCCTGCTCCACCAGCATCGCGATTTCTTCCTCTAATTTGTCCAATCCTTGTGCGCCAGCCATGATATAGGGCACAAATAATTTTTCAGTCTCCGCTCTGCTTTTTAATGTTTCTGTTAATGGTTTCATTTTGCTGCCTCCATTCGTTCTTTGATTTGTTGAACATCCTTATCGCCCCGGCCAGAAAGGTTCATGACAATAATCTGATCTTTATCCATCGTCGGTGCTACTTTCATGACTTGCGCTAGTGCATGGGAACTCTCTAACGCTGGAATGATTCCTTCTAAGCGTGAAAGATAGTGAAAGGCTTCGACGGCTTCCTCATCATTGATTGCGGCATACTCCGCACGACCAAGATCATGTAGGAAGGAATGCTCTGGTCCGATCCCTGGATAATCCAAGCCAGCCGAGATTGAGAAGGCTTCTAGTACCTGTCCATCATCGTCCTGTAAAAGGTGCATCTTCGCTCCATGTAAAATGCCGATACTCCCCTTATTAATAGAAGCCGCATGCTCCTCGGTATCTAACCCGTGACCAGAAGCCTCAACTCCTATCAAACGAACCTCTTTGTCCTCTATAAACGGATAAAACATTCCCATCGCATTACTTCCGCCACCCACACAAGCCATCACCAAATCAGGCAGACGTCCTTCTGCTTCCAAAATTTGCTTACGAGTCTCAATCCCAATCACACTTTGATAATCCCGAACGATCTCAGGAAATGGATGAGGTCCTAAAACAGAACCCATCACATAATGGGTATCCTCAACGGTTGCGACCCAGTAACGCAACGCCTCGTTCACTGCATCCTTAAGTGTCTTACTACCTGATGTAACGCTTTCCACCTTCGCACCTAACAGCTCCATTCGAAAGACATTCAAGGCTTGTCGCTTCACGTCAACCTCACCCATAAAAATCGTACATTCCATACCGAAAAGGGCGGCAGCAGTCGCAGTGGCTACTCCATGCTGGCCGGCTCCCGTTTCCGCGACCACCTTACGCTTGCCCATCTTCTTCGCCAGTAACACTTGCCCTAAAGCGTTGTTGATTTTATGTGCTCCTGTATGATTCAAGTCTTCTCTTTTTAAGTATATTTTGGCGCCGCCTAAGTCATTAGTTAAGCGTTCCGCGAAATACAATGGGTTCTCTCTGCCAACATATTGTTTTAAATAATAATCCAGCTCTTCTTGAAATTCTGGGTCTGCCTTTGAAGCCTCGTAAATTTCTTCTAATTCTTGGACCGCGTACATCAATGTTTCGGGTACGAACTTGCCGCCGTATTCCCCGTAAAAACCTGCTTGATTTGGTTGTTGGTACATGGAATCACTCCTTGTTCTTATTTTGGGATTCATTTTTCTGTTGAAAAATGAGTCTGATTTTCTCTCCGTATATCATTCCACTAAACGTTTCTCGCTCTATCTATTTCTTGGTATTTTTAGGATTTCGAACAATAGATACTGCGAAAAGTGGAACTGACATCCTCGTTCTTATTTTGGGATTCATTTTTCTTATAAAAAATGAGTCTGATTTTCTCTACGTATATCATTCCACTAAACGTTTCTCGCTCTATCTATTTCTTGGTCTTTTTTGGATTTCGAGCAATACATACTGGAAAAAGTGGAACTGACATCCTCGTTCATAATATAGTATTCATTTTTCTTGTAAAACATGAGTTTGATTTTCTCTCCGTATATCATTCCACTAAACGTTTCTCGCTCTATCTATTTCTTGGTATTTTTAGGATTTCGAACAATAGATACTGCGAAAAGTGGAACTGACATCCTCGTTCTTATTTTGGGATTCATTTTTCTTATAAAAAATGAGTCTGATTTTCTCTCCGTATATCATTCCACTAAACGTTTCTCGCTCTATCTATTTCTTGGTCTTTTTTGGATTTCGAGCAATACATACTGGAAAAAGTGGAACTGACATCCTCGTTCATAATATAGTATTCATTTTTCTTGTAAAACATGAGTTTGATTTTCTCTCCGTATATCATTTCACTAAACGTTTCTCACTCTATCTATTTCTTGGTCTTTTTTGGATTTCGAGCAATACATACTGGAAAAAGTGGAACTGACATCCTCGTTCTTATTTTGGGATTCATTTTTCTGTTGAAAAATGAGTCTGTTTTTCTCTCTGTTTATCATTCTGCTAAATTTATGTTCTCATATCATTTTCTTTGCTGTTCATCGGCTATTTTTACCGCTTGACAAAAGGCTTGAATTTTCGCCAAGTCCTTTTCACCAGCGGTTTCCACACCACTAGAAACATCTACGACTTGTGGCTTGAAAAAGCGGATCGCTTCACCAACATTTTCCGAATCCAATCCGCCGGCCAACCAGAGCTTTTCTTTGGGAAGATGACGCTGATCAACCAAATGCCAATCAAAGGTTTGCCCATTTCCACCCATCAGCTTAGCTGGTGGTGCATCTAGTAAAAGATGAGGGTATTGGTAAAAATAGAAGGAATCCTGATCCTTGATACTGAAGGCTCGAATGATCGGTCGGGAAAGCTCAGTTAATTCGGTTTTTCCATGAATTTGAATCAGATCCAGTCCAGCAGTCTCAATAATTTCCTCCACCTCTTCTCGTGTCGGTGAAACGAAAACCCCTACCTTTTTAATTTCTTTTGGCAAATTCTTAGTCAGCTCGCTGACCTTTTCTGGCCTCACTCTTCGTGGACTTTCTGCAAAGACAAAGCCAAGATACTCTGCCCCAGCTGTTACCGCCGCTTCAATTGCTGAGGAATTTTTCAGCCCGCAAATTTTGATTTGCGTCATGCTCGTTTCACCTTCAGTTCATGGACCTTCTCTGTAGGACTCTGTGCTCGCATTAATGTTTCCCCTACTAGGATACCGTGAAAGTTTGCCTTCACCTTCGATACATCCTCGCCTGTTTTAAAGCCAGACTCGCTGATGTAGACTGTTTCTCCTTCAGGCTGCGCCAAAGCGACACTCGTTTGAAGAGAGACATTGAAGGTTTTCAAATTACGATTATTGACCCCAATAATTTTTGCGCCAATCGCCTGAGCCTGAGTCAACTCTTCGGCGTCATGGACCTCAACAAGAACCTCTAATCCTCGCGCTTCAGCCGCCTGATACAGCTCGGCTAGTCTTTTCGCTGACAATGCCGCCACAATCAAAAGAACAATACTGGCTCCGGCTTTTTTCGCTCGATCCAGTTGCCGTTCATCAATGATGAAATCCTTACATAAAAGCGGAACCTCAACCATTTGAGAAACTGCCGCCAGATCATTAATTCTTCCCTTAAAGAAAGCTGGATCGGTCAGGACGGAAATCGCACTAACACCCGCTTTTTCGTATTCCTGTGCCTGCTTCAAGATATCCACCCCTTCATTGATTGCTCCTTTTGAAGGTGAGGCGCGCTTGATTTCTCCGATTACATGCATTTTCTCTGGATTTTCTTTGACCATTTGATAAAAAGAAGGACGTTGCTTCGCCGGTACCTCTTGTACCGCTGTTAAATTTTCGACCTCGCGTTCTTTCTCAAGTAAAATCGTTGTTAAAAAGTCCAATTAAGCCACCTCCTGTTGTTTTTCGATTAATTGTTGCAACCGATCATAGGCTGCGCCGGAAAGAATGGACTGTTCTGCTTCAACGATCCCATCAGCGAGTGTTTTTACTCGTCCGCTAGCGTAAAATCCTAAACCAGCATTCAGCAATACTGTCTCATAATAGGCCGATGGCGTACCTTGTAAAACAGATAATAAAATCTCTTTATTTTGTTCAGCAGAGCCGCCAACAATTCCGCTTAACGGCACTCTTTTGAAGCCAACCTCTTCTGGATCAAAGGTAAATTCTTCCACAGCACCATCTTGATACAACGCGCAATGCGTCGTGCCCGCTAAATTCGCCTCATCCATTCCACCATGGCCATGAACAACGATTGCTCGTTTTCTGCCTAGTTGTCCTAGTGTTTTCGCGGTTTCTACTAATGAATCTCCTGCATAGGTTCCCATTAATTGATGATCCAAAGGATAAGGATTAATAATTGGCCCTAACAAATTAAAAATTGTCGGTGTCGCTAATTCTTTACGAATATTCATGACCGCACCCATTGCCGGATGCAAAGTCGGTGCGAACAAAAAGGCGATGCCTGCTTCCTTCAGCAAGTAGTCAATCTTACCTGGACTAACAGTCAATGAAATACCCAACGCTTCCAGCACATCGGCACTGCCGGATTTACTAGAGATACTACGGTTACCATGTTTAGCCATCGGGATTCCGCCACCCGCTAAAACAAAGGCTGCGGTTGTACTGATATTGAAGCTTTGCGAATGATCGCCACCAGTCCCGCAATTGTCCATTACGCCAGCTGGAGCCGCCAGCATCGGTGTCCCTTTTCCCTGCATCACCTGCGCTAGCCCAGTGAGTTCCGCCGCAGCCACACCTTTGACCTTTAGCCCTACCAGTAACCCGCTGATTTGGCTGTCGGTTAATTGCTGATCAAAGATTGCCCTGCCTACCTGCTGCATTTCCGTAATTGTCAAATCGTTGCCACGATAAACTTTTTCAAATAATTCCTGCATTTAAATCCCTGCTTTCTGTAAAAATTGATTGAGATAGCTGGCACCGTCTTCCGTACCGATGGATTCCGGATGAAATTGTAAACCAAAGACGGGATACCGCTTATGTCGGACCGCCATAATGCATCCCTCCGTCTCATGAGTCACTTCCAGATCCTGCGGAAGTCCCTCTGGATCAACCACCAGTGAGTGATACCGCATGACCTGCCGCTCGCTTGCACCTTCAAGACTGGACTGTTTCCCATGCATGATCTTCGGCGCTTGGATAATTCTCCCACCGAAAACTTCACCGATCGCTTGATGCCCGAGGCAAATGCCCAAAATCGGCTTCCTGCGATAGAAGCGGCGGATCAGCATTTCGATGTTTCCCGCCTCCGCTGGTCGCCCCGGTCCTGGTGAAAGAACAATCGCTTCGGCCTCCTCTGCTGCTGAAAACAATTCTGGATCATCATTTCTTAAAATCCTGAGATTTTCTGGTAAGAGCTGAACCAGATTATAGGTAAATGAATCATAGTTATCGACGAGTAAAATCATTGTCCTACCTCCATTAATGCTTTCGCTTTTTGCAACGTTTCTAAGTATTCACTTGTTGGGTCTGAATCGTAAACAATGCCCGCTCCAGCCTGCACATGGGCTTTTTTATCTTTGACCACCATCGTGCGAATCGCGATGGCGAAATCTGCTTGATCATTATGCCCTAAAAAGCCTACTGCTCCGGCGTAAATCGAACGCTTGACTGTCTCCCACTGATAAATTCGAGTCATCGCACGAATTTTCGGGGCTCCGCTGACAGTTCCAGCGGGCAGAGTCGCCTTTAGTGCATCCATCGCCGTGTGCTCTGTTTTTAATTTACCCGTCGCCACTGAAACAAGGTGCATCACAAACCGATAACGTTCGATTGTTAAATAGGTCGGAACTGTTACGCTCCCTCGCACGGCAACTTTGCCTAAATCGTTGCGGCCAAGGTCTACTAACATGCGATGTTCCGCAACCTCTTTCGGATCATTTTGTAGTTCTTCAGCTAGCGCTACATCTTCCTGCTGAGTCGCTCCACGTTTTCTCGTTCCGGCAATAGGATTTGTCGTAACCAGTTCTCCTTCGACGGTTACCAAGCTCTCTGGCGAGCTGCCGATAACTTGAACATCTGGAAAATCTAGAAAATATAGATACGCGGAAGGATTCGACGCTCGCAACTGACAATAGTAACTGAATGGCTCCACTGGAAAATCGGCCGTTAATCGTTGCGAGGGAACCACTTGAAACAAATCTCCTTCGACAATCTTTTTCTTCGCCTGTTTGACCGTTGCTTCAAACTCTTGTTGGGAACAATTACTTCTGAACTTCAACGGAGATATTTTCTGCTTTGGAACAACAACTTCCTTTTCTAACTTGCGCGTTAATTCTGCCATCCGTCTATCCAATTGCTCTTCCGTATCTTTACTGTATGTATTTCCGACAACCAAGGTACAGCTAGCTTTTTGCTTGTCATAAATCACATACGACTCATAGAGATAAAATTGCAGGTCTGGAACGTTTAGTTCATCCTTTGGAATCTCACCGATGCTTTCATAACAAGCTGCCACATCATAGCCGACATAGCCTAGTGCACCACCTTGAAAAAGCAACTCTGGCTGATTTGGCTCATCCTTCAACACGTGTTTTTCCAGTTCCTTCAGCGGATCAGTACAGGGATACCTGTCTTCACCATTTTGGAATTCACCATTTTGAAAAGTTAAACGCCTGACGGGATCGAAAGCGATAATGGCATAATCTTGCGTGTCAGATTTTCGCTCAAATAAACAGGTCCCTTGACCCTTTAAACGTGAATAAATCGTCACTGGATTCAAATCCTTATCCGATAACTCTTTTATTTTCTTCATCATTTATCTCCTTTACTTGTCAGATTTTCTCAAAAAACGCAGAAAAGCCCCCAAACCAAATAACTTTGGTTTGAGGGCGCAAATAGCACGGTACCACCTCTTTTTACTGTACAAAACAGCAACTCTAATCGTCCAACAACGATCGTACTCTGTAACGGGAGCTCCCGTCGTTCCCTACTGTGATTCAAGAACGCTCCAACAAGTCCATTCACTAGGGAGAAAATGTTTCTTCTCATCAACCGAAACTTTCTGTGATTTTCTCTTTCCTAGCTACTTCTCTTGTTTATGATTTGTTTTTAATTGGTTCTAAAAACTCTACCCTTTGAGAACACAAAAAACCCCCAAGTCGAAATAAACTCGACTTGAGGGCGGATAATCCACGGTGCCACCTCAATGGTATGCCAAACAAGGCATTTCTCATTCAGTCGTCCAACAACGACCTTACTCTGTATCGGGAGTTCCCGGAAGTTCCTACTAGGTTTCAAAACTTCGTCCAAAAGTCCATTCGCATAATAATCCTTACTGATTCACAGCACCATCAGCTCTCTGAAAAGGCTCATTTATGTTACTTCTCTTTTGTAAGACACTTATTTTTTTGAATACTACTCGCTTTGCTTCTACTTGTCAATACTTTTTGACTAAAAAAGTGTGTTTCGAGTCCGTTTGACTGTGCCTAAAACAAATTAATTGCTAAAATAAGGACATTGGAGGCGAAATCATTGAAAAAAATTATTTCTAAGCTAACAAACTGGCTGCGCCATTTTTTAACAGGCTCTTTTTACAATCGGAAAAACGTTTGGCAAGCTTTTCCAGCATTTTTCGATGCCGCCGCCGAGAAAACGTATCGTGTTCCTGGTTTAAAAAAAGCCCGAACACTAAATCAAAATCACGAATCAGTGGATTGCCCCTCAATGACGCCGCAGGGGATGACGTTAACGGAAAACTATCTGCTGATTTCCGCTTATTGCTATGATCATCGACACCATTCAGTCATCTATGTCTTGGATCGACAGACGGAAATCCACCTTAAGACCATTCCTTTGCCGGACTTGCCCCATGCTGGCGGCCTTGCCTACGATCCGATTCACAAAAAAATCTGGATCAGCAATACTGCTGGAAAACATGCAGCTGTGGCCGCGATTCATTTAGAAGACATCGATAACTATAACGAGCTTAATGCACCCATTGCCTATCGAGAGAAAGTCGCCATAAAGGAACTGCCGCGGGCCTCAGCGATTACCTATGATCATGGGTATCTGGTCGTTGCGCTGTTTTCCTTAAAAACCTTTGGTCAAGTGGTCTGCTATCCAATCGATGCAGACGGCGCGTTAGCAAATCCAACGAAAAAAACATTGGTCGAGTCACCCTATGGAGCACTAGCGATCCCTCAGAAGATTCAAGGCGTAACTTTTTATAAAAAGTATTTACTGCTTTCTCAATCCTGGGGCAAGCAGCCGGGACAAATTTTTATTTTCGATATTCAGCAAACAACAGACTTCTCCGACCTTAGTCAGGCCGTTAAAATCATTGATACGCCACCCTATTTGGAACAAATCTATGTTGAGGATGATCAGCTCTATGCTCTTTTTGAAAGCGGAGCCTCTGCTTATCGAAAGAAAACAACCTTAGTCATGAAGGATATTTTCCAGTTGGATATAGAAAAATTGCTTGATACTTAAAAACTTGCCAACCTCAACAAGGATTGGCAAGTTTTTTTACTTCACAGTTCCAACAAAGAGTGCCCCATCTGGTGCAGCTGGCGCTCCTTTACTAATAAGAAATTCAAAGGGCTTTCCACTTTTTTCAGTCGCTACTGCTAAGTGACAAAGGGCGATACCAACATCTAGATCTGTCAGCTTATACATCATGCCAGGCAGACCATTGATTTTTTTCTGGCGATAAACAAAAATTGCCCCATTTCTTGCGATAAAATACCACGGCTGACCATTCAAACCTGAAGGCGCCAAACGTGCCGCTTCGAGGCGCTCGTCTTTTCCCTCAGAAATTTCCTTCAACGATTTGCGATCAAAATCCTTTAGTGTTCTCTTTTCCGTCTTCTCTGGCTCCCCAAAAGCCATCCCAATAATGAAATTCGGATCAGAAGACTTTGGTTTGATCATACCAACCCAGCGAGACGCTAATCCTTGAGCGAAAAGAAAGAGATCAACATGCTGAAACAAATAACCGGCACAGGTATTTCTTAAGGGTTGTTCTTCTCCGTATATCAAGAAATAATGGGGTGCTTTTGGCACACCCATTCCTTTAATTTCTTCTGGACCAACCAGTTTATATGTGATCTTCGCGTCAGGTAATAGTGGTTTAACGGTTTCAATAAAGGCTTTGATTTCATCTAATTTTTCTTCAGACAACGGTGATGAGGCAAAATTACGAGTAGATTTTCTAGTAAATATACTTGAATAAAGATCCATACAGCTACCTCCTTAAAATGAGTCTATCTTACATCCAACTATATGATTCTTTCGGTCGATTCGCAAGAGAACAAGTTCAATAGAATGGCGAGATTTTGTTAATCAGAACATTTATTAATAGGAGTAAACAAAGTCGCCTACAAAAAGTTGGACTGGCTGCTAGCTCTATTTCAGGGGAGCATTTTTCGTTCGCATACCATCCAACTAAACCGCTTGTTACTTTATTTTTACTTAACAACTGATTGTGTGCTCAAATTATACTAAACTGCGAAAAGTTGGACTGGCAAAAGAAAAACGCTAGGGATTTCTCCCTAACGCTTTTTAGTCGACATATTTTGAATCGGTATTATTTAACCACGCGTAGCCTAATCCCATAACTAATCCCCCGCCGATGAAGTTTCCGATCAACGTGAAGAACAGATTGTGCGCGACATTTCCGGCAGTCATCTCAGCAATAGTCCCATGAGAGGCGAAATACGCTAGAGAAAATGCTGGGAAATTAGCGATTACGTGTTCGAAGCCCAAGAAGGCAAAGATAAAGATGATAAAGATGATCGCCATGACCTTCGCCGCGTCATCCTTCATGCGCAAGCTGACCAAAACAGCCGTATTTACCACGATATTAGCGAACATGCCTTCTACTAAAATTTGTCCAGTAGATTTTGTCAGCTTCGACGCAATCCCAGTGAACATATAATTATCTGGCTCTAAATGACCGAACGGTGCGGTTAGTGACAATAGAAAGCCACATAAAACACCACCGATTAAATTAAACAAGATACAAGTAAACAACAATTTCAGAGCAAATGATACGGACATTTTTTTCTTGTATACACCAATCGTAGTGTATAGCATATTGGATGTTCCTAATTCTGCGTTCATGAACAAGATCATTACCAATGACCAGCTAAACATGAAGGCATACGCCATTTTTTCCAAACCTGGAATCGCTTCTTGCATGCGAATGGCAATATAAAAAGCAATAGCCGTTCCTAGCGCTAAAAATAAACAAGCTAACATCGAACGTACTGCATAACGAGGCAAACTCGAATTAAACAAATCAATTTTTTTACTAATTGAATACTCCAGCTGAGACATCAAAGGTGATTGTTTTTTCACATGCTTTTCGTTTTCAGTCGCAGGTGTTTCTTCAATTTCCATAAATAAATCCGATTTCATAAAGTTCCTTCCTTCTTGGCTTGAGCCATAATGTACAGGTATCATACAAGATTTCCATAACATTTTCAATGAAAACTTTGAAAAAAATGAAATATTGAGAAAAATTGCACAAGTTATTTAATTTTATGAGGAAAAATCGTATGATTGAAGAAAAGATTGGGAGGGATTTGAATGGCAAAACAAGTGCTAAAGGCAGAGGTAGAATCATTAGGCGGTCTTCAGTTAAAGTGCTCAGCTCGCGGCTTCGAATTTATGATTGACGAACCAGAAAATGTCGGTGGGACCAACGAAGCGATGAATCCGCTGGAAGCCCTGCTCTGCTCACTAGGGGCTTGTAAAATGATGGTGGTGCGGTTCTTTTATCAAGCAAAAAACATCCGATTGAAATCGATGCGAGTGGAAATTCTAGGTGAGATTGATTCAGATCGACTGAAAGGCAAACCAGATGTAAAAGTTGGTTTTTCGAAAATCATCACCAATTATTATATTGATGCTGATAATACCGAAGAAGAAATCCAAGATCTGGTTGCTTTTATTGAGAAAACCTGTCCAGTCAAGGACACTATCGTGAATGCTCCTGAAATGGAGCTGAATATCAACCCAGACAAAGCCAGCTAACTAATTAGCTGGCTTTGATATTCTTTCAAACATGATTCGTTATAGGGCCTCTTTCCCCGTTACCTCCGTTGAACGACTGCCCTTTTTCGAAGCGAAGGAAAGGATGATTCCCAACGCAATCGAGCTAAAGGCGGCAACTACCACCCGAATGTTTTCAGGTAAGAGAAAAACAATCGTATGAACAGGAATCCAGAAACAGATGCCGACCTTCAACCAGTTGAAGGTCACAAAAGCGACCCAATCAATTTTACCGATCAGCTTTTTCAAACTAACGGGTTCTTTTGCCGCAGCTGTTTCAATCCATAGCTCCATGATTCGATGGAAGGTATTCATCGCTGGAGCAAAGGTCAAATTCATGATACTGCTGCCGCAAAAGGCTTGAGCGACAGAAATGCCAGCGAACGGCAATAGTTTTTCCGCTTGAGCAAGACCAGCGCCCCCCATATATACAGGAAAAACCAGTGTCACCATACAGCCGATGATGCCCCAAACGATGGCTCGTAAAAAGACTTGAAAAGAAAATTGATAGTCGCCAGAAGCAATACGCTTGCCAAACAGATCCCCCATCGTGGCTAAGATCGCAAACTGGATGAAGCCGCCAAGATATGGATGGGCTCCACTTGCTGTTAAAATCGAATCTCTCGTGGTGGGAATTACAAAAAGCAACAATAGGCTTGCTAGCAGAAGTCCCCAAACAATGTCCCCTTTCTTCATTTAGCTTCCTCCTATCATTTTGGCGGCTGATAATCCTTATCCATTACGACCACTGCTTTAATGACATCTCCGCTGATTGAGTCCGCTTCTGCCTGATTGATGTTTTCAAAATCATAGTATTTTACAAATTGGTCAAATGGAAATTCTCCGCGTTTATAAAATTCGATTAGATTTGGCAAATGGTATTTAGCGATAGTGTCGCCAATTAATACCCCACGGACTTTTTTATTTCCAAAAACTAAGTCAAAGAAGGTATTCACTTCAAAATTCTTCTGGGTCACTGCCAGTGGAACAAAGGTACCAGAATTACTAACAGAATGAAGCGCTTTAGTCATCACTGGTCCAACCCCCGTTGAATCAATCACATAATCCAGACCTCTGCCATCGGTCAATTCCTTGATGAAGGCCTCAGGGTCCTCTTCTTTGCTGTTGAAGATATGGCTCGCACCTAGTTCCTTCGCTTTTTCCAAACGTTGATCATTGATATCGATCGCAACGATTGGATAGCAGCCAGCGATTTTCGCCGCCATGACTGCCGAGAAGCCTACAGCACCAGTACCAAAGACAGCGATTCCTTCGCCAACTCTCGGTTGAAGAACACTTAATACTGCGCCACTTCCAGTTCCAAGTCCGCAGCCTAAAGGACCAAGCAAGCGTAAATCTACGTCCTTATCCACTCTTACGACATTTGATTCTTCTGTCAGGCTATAAGTTGAGAAAGAAGATTGGTTGAAGAAATTATTGACCTCGGTGCCATCCTCTGTGTGTAAAATGAATTCTCCCCGTGGATTTTTTCCTAGATTGTTTACGGTGAACCATTTTTCGCAGGAAGATGGATGACCTTCTACGCAATGTTTACACTCTCCGCAATACGCATAGGAGAGAATCACGTGGTCTCCCGGTACAACAGAAGTTACCGCATTTCCCACCTTTTCAACGATCCCCGCACCTTCATGACCTAAAACATTCGGAAAATTGATGCTATTCCCATTTCTTTCACCGTAATCTGAACGACATAACCCAGAGGCAACGATTTTTACCAGTACATCCTTCGATCCAACCTCCGCTAACTCAAGCTCCGTGATTTCATAAGGTGCTCCTTTTTCCTTTACTAATGCCGCTTTGATTTTCATTGTGTTTCCCCTTTCTTAATTTAAAAGAATTTATTTTCCAATGATTTATAAAGCAGGAGAATTAAATTGTTTTAGTTCTTCTTCCCCTAGGACTACTCGTTCTGCTCCTTTTGATAAAGCAATCATCTCGTGTTCTCCCGGAACGGCGAGGATCGGTGCGATAAACCCAACTCTTTTTTTCAATTCAGAAACGACCATTTCAGAATAGGCCACCCCGCCTGTTAAGGCGATACGATCTACTGCACCATTGGTCACAGTCGCGAGGCTGCCGATGCCCTTTGCGATTTGATAAATATAGCCGTCGTACACAACCTTCAACTCTTTATCGCCTGCTAGAACACGTTTTTCGATTTCTCTTGCGTCACTGGTCCCAGCATAAGACTTCAAGCCGCCTTCGCGTTTATACAGCCGCAGCATTTCCTTCAAGGTGTGCTCATAACATAGCGGCATCAAGTATTTTAATGGCAGCCCGCCTGTTCGCTCAGTTGAGAATGGTCCCTCATCATCAGATATCAAATCAATCATTTTGCCGTCATAATGAATACTGATGGTATTGCCTCCACCTAAATGTGCGACGATAAGTGTCGCTTTCTTATAATCGAGTCCTTCTTCACGTGCAACCTTCATTGCCACCGCTCGCATATTTAGCGCGTGTCCGATACTTTTGCGTTCGATTCCTTTCAACCCTGAGATACGAGCAACTGCTTCAAATTCATCCACCGAGACAGGATCATAGATCAGAGCAATGGTCTTTTCACTGCCTTGTTCTTTGATTTCCTTGGCTAACATCGCCCCCAAATTAGACGGATGTTCAATTTGAGTGACCTCCTTTAAGTAATGAATCATCTCATCATTGACCTCATAAGCGCCAGAGGTCACTGGCGGCAAACTTCCTCCCCGCCCAGCTACAGCATCTAGTTCTTTAGGATCAATTCCTTCCTTTTCCATAAAAGCTAATAGAATGTCTCGACGAAATTCCAACTGATCCACAACATTTTGAAACTGGCGCAACTCTTCGGTTGAATGAGAAATTCCCTGCTCTTTAATAATCTCTCCATCCACATAATAGGAGACCTTCGTGGAGGTGGAGCCGGGGTTAATGGCTAAAATTTTCATCTACGATCACCTCTTGCTGCAATACATAGCGACTACGATCGAAAATACTTTTTCCTCTTCAGTCGAACCGCGAGAAACCATTACGATTGGGACACTTGCCCCCATGATCAAGCCGGCCATCTTCGCTCCCGCTAAAATGGTGAGACTTTTGCCTAAGACATTCATTGTCGTGATATCTGGACCTACCACGATGTCCGCATCACCCGCGACGGGACTGTCATAATGCTTGATTTCCACGACTTTTTTACTTAGGGACAGATCTAAAGAGATTGGCCCATCGATCCAGCAGCTTTCTGGGTTTTCTGTTTGAATTTCCTGCATGAGTTCCTCTGCTTCTACACTCGAGGCAATTTTCGGGTTGACCTTTTCGGCTGCTGCCAACAATCCAATTTTCGGTTTTTCGACGCCGATTTTATTCATGACTTCGATGGCATGCTGAATTAGAATTTTCTTGTCCCCTTTACTTGGGGCCGTTACCATTCCGCCGTCTGTCGTCAGGAGAAGCTTATGATAGGCAGGAATTTCATTTAGCGCCACATGGCTCAGTAGACCACTAGTGGCGATGCCCTTTTCACGATCTACTACCGCTTTTAAGAAGGTACGTGTTTGAATGTGACCCTTCATCAAAAAGTCGATTTCTCTTTTTTGAACCATGTCCACGCCGATTGCCGCACATTCTTCTTCCGTTTTACCTGAAACAACCTGTGCAGAATAACCAAATTTCAACAGTAGTTCATTTATTTTCTCTTTATCCCCAATCAAAATCGGCTCCAAATGCTCTTTCACCTTAGCGTTAAACACAGACTGAATAGAAACCTCATCATTCGCACAAACCACGCCGATACGAATTTTTTGTTCACTAGAAAAATTTGTTAATAGGTCATCAAATTTTTTCATACTTTCCACCTAGTCCCAAGGATTGTCATCATGCTTTGGCGGAATAGGTGAAGCAATGCGAGAAATATTGATTAAATGAGTATAGTTCAAGTTTTCTGAAATAATGTTGTTTCCCCAAGAACCGCAACCTAATGAGACCGTTGGGCTTAATCCATTTGCTGGCGAGCCGCCGGCGTCAATGGTTGGTTGGTTCACCACTAGACGACTAACCGGCAGCACTTCTCCGGCATAAATTTGATGTTCTTTCGTATGACTGAATAGGCCCGCCGAATGTCCTGCGCCTTCTAACAAAAGATTTTCCTGCGCAAAAGCGACCGCTTCTTCAAATTTGTCATAGCTCTTTAATGCTAAGACCGGAGCCATTTTTTCCTTACAAAATAGCTCTTCCTTACCGACTGCTTCAACTCTTACAGCGATAATTTGACTATCTGCTGGAATCTCAACGCCCGCTGCATCAGCGATCACTTTTGGATCTTGTCCAATCATCGCTGGATTGGCCTTTCCGTCAACGAAAAGTGTCTCCCGTAATTTTGCTAAATCCGCCTTATTCGTGATTACCGCCGCCTGCTTATCTTTCAAGTATTCAAGGACCTCTACTTCTTTTTCCGCTGGATAAAACAGACTTTGCTGACAAGCACATACGATCCCATTGTCGAAGGAACGCCCAATTACAGATAGTTCTGCTGCATCCTCCACATCAAAATCACGGTCTAAAATCGCCTGTACGTTTCCTGGGCCGACACCATAGGCGGGATGACCACTGAAATAAGCGGATTTCACTAGCCCTGGTCCACCGGTAGCTACGATCAAATCGACCGTTTTCATTAATTCCTGAGACAATTCAATGCTAGGCTCTTCAATCACCTGTAACAAATCTCGTGGTGCACCGACACTGACAAGAGCTTCTCGCATTAATTCGATCGTTTCCTTCGTTGTTTTTTTCGATCGAGGGTGCGGTGAAACGATCATGGCATTTCTTCCCTTCAATGCCATTAGACCATTGCCTAGTGGTGTGATGGTTGGGTTGGTCGTTGGCGTAACAGAGCCGATGACCCCTCTTGGATGAGCGATTTCAATCAGCCCTTCTTCCGGAATTTCTCTAAGAACACCCACAGACTTCTTATCCTTTAAGCTCGCAAAAATGTTGGTTGCCATTCCTTGATTCTTTCCAATTTTGTGATCCAAACGTCCCAAACGAGTTTCTTCAATCGCCAATTTCGCTAATGGCTCGGCCTGCTCAAAAACTGCTTTTGAAATTGTGTAAAGCATCTTATCCACTTGCGCCTGATCATAGCCACTGATTTCCTCCATTGCGACACGTGCCCGTTCTACCATTTGTTCAATTGTCATTTTCTCAAGCCCCTTTCATTTTTACATACATCGGTGTATGTAGCTTGCAACCTCAATATACCTAACTAATGAAAGCGCTGTCAATTACGTGAAAAAAAGAACTTGTTCGCAAAACGTTGCTGCAAACAAGTTCTTCTTTTTTTTAATGGTTTGTAAAAATAATCGAAATACTTCGACTGATTGCCTCGGTGGTGTAATTTTTTGTCACTTCCTCTGGGGTACCAGAGCCATACATGCCTTCAAAATAATTATAAAGCATACTGGAGACAGCTGCCGCGTCCTTCTCCTCTAGTCCTTCCCTTTTCAACCCCTCTAAGAAAAATTCATACAGTCGACCACGCGTCTCCCGAAACGTTTCTAAGAGCTCCGCAAACTCTGGATACACCTCTAACGTTTTTAATGATTGCTGCATAAATTTGAAGCCTTCTTGATTTTGTGACGGTACAACGAGTATCTGTATGACCTTCTCCTTAAAGGATAAATGTTCATCTTGCATAATTTTTCGTTTTTCAGCTTTAATTTTTTCGATCGTCATACGAACGACTTCGCCAAAGATTTCCGATTTATTTTTAAAATGCCAATACGCCGCCCCGCGACTAACATTGGCATCCCTTGATATTTTGTCCAAAGAAGTGTTCTCAAAACCAACCTCATAGAAGTTTTGAAAAGCGGTTTCCAACAAACGCTGTTTCGTTATTAAGCTGTCTTGCTTTTTCTTCATTGTCATCTCTCCCGTCATAAAAAAACAAAATAAGCAGTGTAGCTACTCATTTTGCAGGATTTTAAATTTCTAGTACAAATTCACAAAATTTGTCTGCTTGTGAAATAATTCTTTTCCTTTTTATAGATTTATTAGTGCTGAACAAAAGAATACGATTTCATTTTCACACAAATTCTACTATTTTTAAAGAAAAAAAGCTGTCAAGTTTTCACTTAACAGCTTTTGGTGTTTAAATTCTACTTCATTGGCGGAATGATCGCTAGCAATCCATTACTTAAAGAAACATAGATTGAAGCGGTTGTTGGTAATGCTTCGTTTAACGTCTTTTTAGCTGGTAATGCCGTTGCTGCTAAAGCAATCAAACTTTCACTGCGGAAAAGATTGACAAAATGCTTCGTTGACATCACTTGCGGAATACGAGGACTATTGACAATGCTAGCAATCAATTTTGATTGAATTTCGTCATTGACATCCACGGTTGTTTTTGTTGCTTCGATCTTAGGTCCCGTAGTTTTTTCTTTCGTTTCCTTCGCATGATCAAACTCGGTTAAATCATAGGCTTTGATAATCGCATTCAATTTTTCAGCGTATTGTTTATCTGTCGCATAGCGTCCTTGAAGATGCTCTGTTGCATCCTTATAGGACTCTGTTTGATCCTTCCAAGTTGCTTTGTAGAAATCTTCATTCCCTGAAATGCCTTTTTTGATCAATTTCGCATAATCTTCTAAAGACTCTTTATAAGAAGGATACTTTCTAAACTCAGAAGTAATTTGGAAGCTTGCGCCCACATTGTCCTGCTCAAGCGTTTGGAAAGTCACACCTTGATCCTTATACTTGCCCTTGATCCCAAATAAGTTATAGTTTGGTTCACTGGCTAATGAACTATTTCCAGAGCCGCTTTCTAAAATCGCTTGTGCGATCATTACTGAAGAATAAATGCCGTTCTTCTGTCCGATTTCACGAGAAATTTCTCCGATTTTCTTAATGAATTGATCGGTCGTTTGGTTTTTGTTAAAAATAAACGGCTGATTCGTACTGTATTCACCGAAGGCATTTGATAAGGAACCTGTTGCTTTTGGCAAACCTGAGATATTTACTCGAACCGCAAATGTCGGTGTGAAGGTGCTAATGCTGCCAATCTTCACAACATCGCCAGGTTGCGGAGCATGAATGTATTGGCCGTTGCCGATGTAGATCGCTACGTGTGTCGTTACACTAGTAGGTGCTCCCCAGAACAATAAATCCCCAGGCTGTGCTTCACTAACTGGAATTTGTGTGCCGGCATATTGCTGATCACCTGTCCAGCCGCCAATATTATGGCCGGTCGCATTGGCGTAAACAACATAAGCTAAACCAGAACAGTCAAAGGCATTTGGCCCTTTCGCTCCCCAAACATACGGTTTGCCAAGATGACGATAGGCTTCCTGAACAATCGCTGTTTGTACTTCATTACTAAATGTTGGTGCCGTTTGATTGGATGGTACACGAACATCTGCTGCTGCCGCATCCTCTGATCCAGGCTGACGAGCCGCTGCCGGCTGCTCCTGATTCGCTGAAGGTGTATTCACCGTTGGATTTTGCGTTGTTTGATTGTTTGAATTCGTTGCGGGTTTATCTTTATTACTATTATTTTGATTATTGCTGTTACCGCTTGTGTTCCCGCTAGGTTTTTCCTCTGGTTTCGGTGTTGGCGTTGGTGCTGGTTTTTCTTCTTTTACAGTCTCCAGTTGAATCGATACATCGGCATCTGGCATCGTAAACACACCGTTTACTTCTGCACTTGAGTGGATCAATGCTTGTGTTGTTGCATTGATAACCTTAACTTCTTTTATTTTTACATTCTCAGGCACTGTCACTGTATAATGAACAGCTGTATTTTCCACTAATCCATTATCTGATGTATATTGGAAGGAAATTTGAGCGCCATTTGCATCACTAAAGCTATTATTAGCGATAGGTGCACCATTTGCCAATAAATTATGTGGTGTCGCTGGTTCTGGCTCAGGAATTGGCGTTTCAGAATTCCCAGTGTCTTCTGTACTTCCCGGATTTGTAGTTTCAGTTGATTGCTGTGTAGATGAAGTCGTAGCAGAGTTGCTGGCAACTGTTCCACTTTCTTCAGCAAAAGCTTGTTGTGAAGATAAAAGAGTCGGGCCGAATAACGTTCCCAACGCTAATAAACTTACAATCTTATTGTACTTCACATCTATACCTCATTTCTAATTTAAATATATTTCTATATATAATTATTTTCCTTAATTACTTACTATAATATCATTAATTTAAAAGTATGTCTAAAGAGTCGACCATTGTTCATAAAATCTTCAAAATTATTAAATAGAAAAATCGAATTCACCTCTTTTGCATCTTTTTCAGTCAATCCAAGTACTGATAAATCAACGATTATTATTAAAATGAACACTAGAAGAAAAAATAACATTTGATACATTTCCTTCCTGGTTAAACCTAAGAATCAATTTATTTAATATAATATTAGATAAATGAAATGATTAAATTCACCAGAATAAATATTTTTATAAATAAAACATACGTAAAAAAATAAAAAAATCTTGAAGGAGCAGTAAGAATCTGCTCCTTCAAGATTTTTTACGTAGGATGTCTTATAAAAAAGTCAGGTGAACCTAAACAAAACAATGAAGTGTTTAGGTTCACCTGACTTTTAAACCTTTTCTTTTACAATTTTTTGCATCAATTTCGAGATTGAACGTTCATGGAAGTGAGTCATACGAACACTCTCACCGTTTTCAGTACGCCAGATTTTATTTTCATAAAAACCAACGCTATCACGTTCGCCATCCATCAACTCTTTTGCGTAGCCTAACACAAGACGAATCGCTTCACGTGTCGGCTCATCACTTTTGAAATATCCCGGATAACTACGGAGGTACTCATCTAGATCGCTATTATGAGATACTTTCCAGTCTTCGATAAAATCTTCCAAGGCGGTGACGACATTACTCGTTTGAATCTTCCATAGTGTTATATCTACTTGATTTTCCATAATCATTCCTCCATTATTGAATCCCTTTACATCTATTATTATAAAGTGCTTTCATTTTAAATAGCTGAGATATCTGCAAATTTTCTATTAAAATTCTTCAAAAAAGAACTTGAACTTTGTGGTAAACCTCAATTATTTAAAGTTTACCCTTATTTGCTGTTAGTGGATTTGGCTTCTTATTGTCCGGATTTTCAGTTATACTATTATTAATTGATTGATAAGGATGATTGTTATGCTGACTTTTTTAATAAATAAAATTACAGATCGCTCTAAAGGAAATAAACGCACCAGTGTAGGTATTTTGGCAGGAATCTTAGGTTTGATCTCAAACCTTGCTCTTTTCCTAGCCAAATTTTTTATTGGCTCACTTTCGGGCAGTGTTTCAATTATGGCGGATGCCATGAACAATTTGTCTGATACTGCCTCTTCCTTTATCACCCTTGCAGGCTTTAAAATTGCCGGCAAGCCTGCTGATGAGGATCATCCCTACGGCCATGAGCGTTTCGAATATATTAGCGGGTTCGTTATCTCCATTTTAGTGACCTACGTCGGATTTCGCTTCTTAGACAGTTCCTTTATTAAAATTCTACATCCAAGCAGCGTGTTGCTTTCTCCGATCGTATACATCGTTTTGGTTTTATCGATCCTCATGAAATTTTGGCAGTCTTTTATGTATCGCAGATTAAGTCGCGAAATAAGTTCTGATACCCTAAAAGCTACTGCTCAAGATAGTATCAATGATGTGTATACGACCATCGCTGTTTTGATTTCTGCCATTATCGAATGGTTCAGCGGCTGGCGAATTGATGGATACATTGGTTTTCTAATTGCTTTGTACATTATTTATTCAGGGATTAAGATGATCATGGGGTTTATCAATGATTTGATGGGTGTTCGCCCGCGTGATGAGGAAGTCGCAGCCATTCGTCAACATTTGGATAATTATCCCGACATCATCGGGTATCACGATCTACTGATACACAGCTATGGACCAAATAGCGTCTTTGCTTCCGTTCATATCGAGGTAAATCAAGACTGGACCTTGCCCCACGCCCATGAAGTGATCGATGCCATCGAATATGATGTAAAACAAAATTTAGGGGTGGATCTGGTTTGTCACTTAGATCCCTATCCGATTGACGATCCTGATTTTAAGCGTATTGCGCCTGTCTTAAAACGGATTTTAAAGGATATTCATCAAAATCTTCGCTTTCACGATTTACGGGTAGACAAAACAACGACCCCCGAAACCATTTATTTTGATTTAGTAGTACCAGAAGACCTAAAAAAGAGAACAAATACACAGCTGCAAGATCAAATAAGCAGCCAATTCATCTCACAAAGTGAGCCAGCAAAACTGAGCATCACCTTTGACCGAACATACTTATTATAATTACAAGAAAAGCATTGGTCCGAATGATATGCTACCCCTAACTAGGACAAAGAAATAATTAAGTCCTAGTTAGGGGTATTTATTATGGGAAAAAGACAGATGAAACTTACTGTGGAAAAACGAGTACAGTTTGTTAAACAGTATTTGAATGGAGAACGAGGATCAGCTCGAACCGCTAAAGAAGCTGGAATTAGTTCCACTACGTTGAAACGATGGTGCGCAATTTATGAAAACGAAGGTCCTGCTGGGTTGATTGCCACAAGAAAGAATAAGGGATATTCAAAGGAACTAAAACTTGAAGCCGTTCTTGATTATCTGAATGGCTCAGACAGCCTATTGAGAGTAGCTAAAAGATACGAATTAAGAAGTACAACTCAACTTCGAGACTGGATTAAGAGATATAATACTCATGGAGACTTCAAATCAGAAAGTGGTGGAAGCAACGTGAGACAAACAAAAAAATTCAGTTTGGAAGAACGTGTAGAAATGGTCCTGTATTGTATCGCAAATGACTATGATTACAGCGGGACCGCAGTCAAATACCAAGTGAAATATGCCAATCTCTACAATTGGGTAAAGCGTTACGAAAAAAAAGGCAAGGCCGGTTTAGAAGATCGTCGTGGACAACGAAAAGCCAAACAAGAAAGTCGCACCCCAGAGGAAGACGCGCAAATCAGAATCGCTCAACTCGAAGAACAAGTAAAATACCAACAGATGGAGATCGACCTGTTAAAAAAAGTAAAGGAATTAGAAAGAAGGGATCGCTAGGACAAGTCAGAAAAGTAGTTGCTTACGAAGCAATCAAAGAACTTCACGAAGAAAAAGCCTATGCCATCTTACCCATGTGTAAAATCATGAGTGTCACTCGTTCGGCTTATTTGCGATGGATCGAACATCCCTATAGTGAACGGACGCTAGAAAACATGGAATTGGCGAAAGTTATACGGATCATTCATAATGAACATCCTGAAAAAGGGTATCGCGGGATTAATAATGACTTGCTTCGAGAACACGATATTCATGTCAATGACAAACGCGTGTTGCGTATCTGCCGACATGAAGGGATTCAGTCGACCATCAAACACTCTGCCAACAGTATTACAAAAGGAGCGAATCATCCCTACCACACCGCCGAAAACATTTTAGATCGTAAGTTTACTGCCGAAGCGCCGAATCAAAAATGGCTAACGGATGTAACGGAATTCAAATATTATGAGGGACCAGAAATCCACAAGGTTTATTTAAGCGCGATTTTAGACCTCTATGATCGTCGGATTGTTTCTTACGTCATTAGTGATACCAATGACCTGAATATTGCCTTTGATACCTTCGATCAAGCAATCGAAACAGAACCTGATGCTCACCCGCTCTTTCATAGCGATCGTGGATTCCAATATACGCATCAGAATTTTTATAACAGAGTCATTGAAGCTGAAATGACGCAAAGCATGTCTCGTGTTGGAAAATGTATCGATAATGGTCCGATGGAAGGGTTTTGGGGAATGATCAAACGAGAAAAATATTACGGCAAGAAATTTACGAGTCGTACAGAACTAGTCACGATGATTGCGAATTATATGGACTATTACAACAATGGGCGCTATCAACGAAAATTACATGTGTTGACACCGATGGAGTATCACAATCTGTATTACGAAGCAGCCTAATCATTCGTGCGTTTCAAACATAAAACGTCCTTTGTTTTGTGTTTGAAACGCATGACCAACCAAGCGGCAGCGCGGTAGTTGTTTCTTAGAAAAGTTAAAAACTACTCTTCAAGAAGCGAAGAGTAGTTCTAAAAATCATTCATTATTTCATTGTCCTATTGACGGGTAGCCCACCAGAAGACCAATGCTTTTTAGCTCTTTCGTTCTACCAATTGATAATAGCTGCGCGCCGTCAAACGATAAACGATAAAATAGAGAATGGCGAAAATCACGGTAACGATCCCACAAATAAGTAAGAACAGCTTCCAATTCACCAGCCCAAATAAAACGAGTAATTTTTTAATCAACGGAAAAGCAAATCCTAGATGAATAACCGCGACAACTAATGGAAAGGAAAAGACCATCATTACTTGACTGCTTATCACCTTCTTAACTTCCCGATGACTCATCCCAACCTTTTGTAATATCTCAAACCGCTCTCGATCATCGATCCCTTCAGAAATCTGCTTATAGTAGATAATCAGAGCAGTGGCCAGAATAAAGGTAGCGCCAAAAACGATTCCTAAAAAGAAAAATCCGCCAGTGAATACCTTGTTCTCAGCAACAAAGGTATATCTATCGTCAAAAGTGAATTGTCCGTCGCCTAATTGCTGGGTTAATTGTGCACGAAGCGATTGAGCAAAATCACTCTGCTTGTCTTTTTCCTTTAGCTTCGTATTAAACAGAAAATTATATTCAGGGTAGACAGCCGCGGCCTCAGATTGCTTAGGAAACCAATCTGCCAAACAACGTTCAAGTACCGCTTGATTGGACAGTACAACAACAAATGAGTCGGTCAGCTCCACTTGCTGATTGATTCCGGGAAAATGGTTAATCCGTTTTTTGATTTTATAGTCCTGATTCTCCAGCTTAAGAGTATTTTCTTTGATATCGCCACTAACGGGATAGAAATAAATTTCATCGTCCTTCAAATCTGGCTTCTCATTCGTATGCTTCTCATATTCCTGTGCAGTCATAAAATTTATCAGTGTAACCGATGGCGATTTGGTATTGTAAAAATCTTCTGCACTGGTTGTCTGATAATTGCCGTTTTTCGGTTGAAACATGATACTTTTGGTAGACGTTAGATAAACTTGTTTCGTGAGTGGTGCTTGTTTTTCAGCACTGATCGTTTCGATTGCCTGCTCAACAAGCTCAGGCTTGCGAACAGTAGAAACCATTACCTCACGAGGATAACGTGATTTTTCAACATCCTTCTGACCGAAAAATAGACTCGCGGTGGTCGCGGCAGTGACCAATACCATGGTTGACAGAATACAAATACTCGCTAATCCTGCTGCATTCTGCTTCATTCGATACATCATACTTGAAACGGAGATAAAATGATTGGTTTTATAATAAAATCGCTCGTTTCTTTTTAGAAGCTTCAATAATGCGATACTTCCTGCGGTAAACAGGAAATAGGTTCCTAAGATTACTAGGATGATCGCAACAAAGAACAGGTTTAACGCACTCAGCGGCGACTCAATCATTACTGCAATTCCGTAGCCGCCACCTAAGCATGCCAAACCTAGAATAGCGAGAAACCAACGAGCTTTTGGCTCCTGCTCTCCTTTTTTACTACCATGTAACAACGAAATCGGATTGGTTCGACTGATTTGCCAGCAATTGATCAACAGCAGCAAGAAGAAAATTCCCACAAAGAGCAACGTGACAAATCCAAGACTTTTCGGTGATAGCTGAAAGACAAAAGCATTTCCTACACTGATTAAACGACGAAGGACTAAAAAGGAAAATTTAGATAAAACGATGCCCGTCAATAATCCCGAAACGATTACAATCAGGAAGCTTAGAAGATTTTCCCAAATCATTAGTTGATACAGCTCGCGTTTTCCTAAACCTAAAATATTATATAAACCCAGTTCTTTTTTACGCTGTTTCAGCAAAAAACTATTGGTGTAGAAAGAAAAGATTATCGTAAAGATTATGATCACGATATGTCCCAAGCCAAACATAGCACTGGCCGAACCTCCACCAGGCAGGGCGCGCATCCCTTCATTGTTCACTATCACCTGTGTCATCGTGTTAATAGCGACTAAAAACAGCATGGAGATAAGAAAAGGCAGATAACCGCGATGGTTCTTTTTCAAATTGGTTAAAGCTAATTTCGCATAGAACATCCGTTACGCCTCCTTCGATAGCAAGGCTGTCAGTGTTTCGTTAATCGTTTCTAGAAACTCATAATTGTCCTTGTTTCCCCGGTATAATTGGTGATAGACCTGTCCATCCTTTATAAAGAGCACACGTCTCGCATGACTGGCCGCAATCGAGCTATGGGTCACCATTAGAATCGTTTGCCCGTTATAATTCAATCGTTGAAAAATCTGCAGCAGCTGCTCCGACGTTTTTGAATCCAACGCTCCGGTGGGCTCGTCAGCTAATAGCAGCTCTGGATTGGTGATGATCGCTCTTGCGACAGCGACCCGCTGTTTTTGTCCGCCAGACAACTCATAGGGATACTTCTCTAACAGCTTCTCAATGCCAAGTGCCTTTACCACCGGTTTAAGCTCACCCATTAATTGCTTGACGGGTGTCTGTGAGAGCACCAACGGTAACAGAATATTATCCTTTACAGAAAAGGTGTCTAACAAATTGAAATCTTGGAACACAAAGCCTAAATGGTCTCTTCGAAAGGCGGCCGCGTTTTTTTCCTTAATGGTGTTCAAATCCATGCCATCCAATAAAATCGTCCCAGATGAAGGCTTATCTAATGTAGCAATCAGATTCAGCAGCGTACTTTTTCCGGAGCCTGATTCTCCCATAATCGCTACGTAATCTCCCTTTTCAACCGTTAAATCGATATTTCTCAAGGCTTCTACAGGCATTCCCTTGAACTGAGTTTGATAAATCTTTTTAATATTTTCCACTTTTAATAGTTCATTCACTTTGAATTCCTCCCCGTTCGTTTTGAAGTCGTCGTCTGATCTAAATAATCTTTGATCAGCTCCTCTACTTCATCATAGAAGCTTGCCTGTAAAAACACTACTTACGAAAATAAATCCAAACTTACAATCATGAAAGTTTGGATTTATTCAAAAGCTGAAATTTCTTCTGGAAAAACAATCGTTACTTTGGTTCCTTTTTTTACCTGTGACTCAATATATAGATGGCAGCCTAGTTTTCCTGCGGCCTCTTGACTGAGATAAAGACCTAAGCCACTGGCTCTTTGCTGCTCACGACCGTTCATGCCAGTATATCCCTTTTCAAAGACTCGCGGTAAATCCTCCGCCCGAATGCCCATACCGGTATCTTGAATGGTCAACTGATTTTCACTAAAAGCAATGCTGATCGTTCCGTCTTCTGTATATTTAATCGCGTTAAAAATGACCTGCTCCAAAATGAAAATCAACCATTTCTGATCAGAGTAAACTTGCCCTTCAAGGTTTCCCAGCTGTAAACTCAGATTTTTCTGAGAGAAAAAAGTCGCATATTTTTTTACGACTGATTTTATGATTTTATCGATTGACAGCTGTTGAAAAACCAAGTCCGCTTGATCTAAGTTTTGACGCATATAGTTTAGAATCATTTGCAGGTATTCATTGATTTTGAATACCTCATTCTTCATCCTTCGAGGCTCGATTTGACCCGACTGGATCAATAGGTCTAAGGCAGCGACCGGTGTTTTGATTTGATGTAGCCAAAGTCCGAAATCATCCAGCATGTTCTTTTGATTTTGTTGCAACTCTTCTTGCTGCTGGTTCTTCTTTTCAAGCACAAGACGCAGCACCTCTTGATAGGTCTTTTCGCTTAGCGTATCCGCTTTAGGCAGAAAAATCAGATTGCTTAATTGTAAATCCTTTGTCGCTAAGATTTCCAGTTTTTTCTGTTTGCGGAAGGCACGATAAAAGGAACCAATAGAATAGACAACCAAGAGAAACATCGTAAACAGCCAGCCGTCCCAAAACGGTGCAAAATTGAATTCATAAAGGTAGAACGTTAAATAAATAAGGAGCCAAAAAAAGAAATACATGCCATAAATGACACGCCGTTCATACAAAAAGCTTTTCAGTAGTTTCATTCTTTTTCCTCTATTAAATAACCCTTGTTTTTAACAGTTTGTATTAAACTGTCTATCCCAAAATCCTTTAGTTTTTTCCGTAATCGTGTGAGGTTGACGGCCAACGTATTGTTATCAATAAAATCATCACTCTGCCACAGGGTTTCGATAATTTGCTCGCGAGGGACAATCTTTCCTCGAGTCGCGAACAAAACACTAAGAATCCGCGATTCATTAGGGGTCAGCGGCAGCTGATCCGTTGAGGATTGGATTTGATTGATTGCCGGCACAAATTGATATACGTCAAAGGTATAGGTCAATTGCTGCCCATATTGATAACTGCGGCGCAGCAGCGCTTGAATCTTCGCTAATAGAATGGTCAGCTCAAAAGGCTTTTCAATAAATTCATCCGCACCCATATTTAGCGCCATTACCTGATTCATTTGATCCTTGGCAGACGATAAAAAAATAATCGGCACTTCAGAAACCTTACGTATTTCTTGACACCAATAAAAGCCATTGAAATATGGCAAGGAGATATCTAAAATTACCAAATCCGGCTGCACTTTTTGAAAATCAGCAAATACCTGCTGAAAATCGTCCGCTACATAACAATCCAGACCCCATTGCGTCAGATGCTGTTCAATCACAGAGACGATGGTGGTGTCGTCCTCTACAAGAAAAATTTTATTTGTCATTTACAGTTCCTTCTACTTTTTCTTTTTATTATACTAGAAAATTATACTATTTCGGTAACTAACTTGAATCGAGCAAAAAAAGAGGGGTGTGACAAAAATCTTGTCACACTTCCTCTTTCCGAATAAACGATGTACCAAAAGCAATTTTCGGAGATTCCTTCTCATCTCTTAAAGCTGACCACTTCTGTCATAACCTCTCCTACATGCTAAAATGCGCGATACACATATTGATTTTTCGGTGCACTGATTGTTTGTACGCTGTCAACTTGTACTGCAGGGATTTGACGGTCAAATGGCTCAAAGAAATCTAGCGTAATCGTCCCTTCCACATGCAGCCATTGATTATTTTTCACTGTCGTATTTTCCGGCAGTTTGGTCATTAATCCAAAGACCCCAGAATCTGCCACACAATGAATGATGCCGAATCGGAAAAGAAAATCATATTTCTGATGATTCTTATTCGCCTCATAAACAAACCCATTAAAGGAAATCTTCTTGCCGACAAAGGAGTTTGGGTAGTTGTAAATCAATTCCATCACTTCTAAGTAATTCTCATCTGTAATTGCTAATTTTTGATCAGCCTCATATTTTGTCATCAGCTTCGTCATTTGGTCGTTATAGTCGCTTTTATTGTAATAAATACTCGTGTCAGGCTTCAAATACTGGGTGTTCATTTCAGGGTCTCCCACAGACTCCTTACTGATAGGAAAACTAAAGCCTTTAGCCTCAACGATCGTCGTATCCAGACTGATCGTTGGAAAAAGCGTCCCCACGACTAAGGGTAAAATCAATAGAAGATACGCGATCCCTCTTTGATAAGGCTTATTCAAGCCGTGATCATGTCCCTCATGATGGTCGTGGTCCTGATGTTTCTCTCCGCTTGCCCAGATTTTCAACTGTACAAGGGCTAACAACAATGATAAAAACATTGTCAGATAAATGAGATAGCGATAATGGACATTGATGTACTGATCCAGCTTGCCGGAAACCTGTAGATACATCATTAATTCAAAATAGCCGGATAAAATCAAAAAACGAATCATTGGTCTCCTCCTATAGTACAAGTGCGTAGATTGTAACGATCACACTGATCAAAGCAATCAGCTGCAAAATAAATTTCCCGTGAAAGCTGCGTTTCATCATCATCAAGTTCTTGATATCCACCATTGGTCCAAAGACTAGAAAAGCCACGATCGCATTGGTTCCAAATAGACTTAATAAGGACGATCCAACAAAGGCATCCGCCTCTGAGCAAAGAGACATCGTAAAAGCCAGAATCAGCATGACTAGAATACCAACGATTTTCGAAGAAGTCAGCTGCATCATGAATTGTGTCGGTAAATAGACCTGCATACTGCTGGCAATCAGCGCTCCAATAATCAAATAGCGGCCCGTATCAAAAAATTCATCGATGCCGTGGACTAAAACAGACCAGACGTTTCCGCCAAATGATTCTCGCTTCGCCTTATCATGGTGATGGTGCGAATGACTATGATCATGAAGCACCGTTTTTAAGATCGGTGTACGATTAAAATAAGCAATCCATGAGCCAATAATCAAAGCGACAATCAAACTGCCAATCCCTCGCAGCAAAGCAAACTTCACGCTGTTGCCAAAGGCGATGTAGGTCGAGAACAATACGATCGGATTGATGATTGGTGCAGTTACCATAAAGGCAAAAGCCGTGTGCTCCGGCACTCCTTTACGTATGAATTGTGTGACAATCGGCACGATCCCGCATTCGCAGGAAGGAAAGAAGAAGCCGAGAAAAGAACCAACGAGTATGGCTAAAAATTTATTGTTGGGCAAGATCTTCCGCACGCGTTCAGGCGTTAGAAAAACCTGCAGCGCTCCAGAAATAATACAGCCTAATAACACAAATGGAATCGCCTCGATAACGATCGATAGAAAAATCGCACTCATTTGTAAAACGGAATGTGGTAGAAAATTAAACATGTGTCTCCTCCAAAAAAATCACTGCTTAAAGATATACTCTTTTTCGTCAAAAGACACAAGAAAATTTTAATTCACAAACTTTTTTTTAGATATTTTTATGTTTTTCTTCAATCATCATTAATTTTAGTAAAAGATTCTTACTCGCAAAAAACGGTCTTATTCTAACCCATCTCGCTCTGATTTTCGAACCATTCATACACAAAAAACCCGTTACATGGCAAACCATGTAACGGGTTCATTCTACTATTATTTTACAGCGTCTTTTATTATGGCTGTTTTACCACTTGTTCAACCCGGGCAAAAAACGCTCTAAATCAACTGTTAATAACACTTTATTCATGATAAATTTTCGAGCTAGAACGGACTAGTTAGGATTTTTTGCCCCTTTTTTGCCCCTTTTTTACTTCTCTATTTAGTAAAAGTCATGCTAGAATTTGAATGCTTTTACATAGATAACTACTACATCATCACTTATGCTATCTAAGATTCCCTTACTTATGATAAAATTCAATTAATAATAACTATTTGGAGGACAATTTAATGGTAGATTGGGGAAAAATTGGGAAACAAGCTCTTGACTTATCAAAAAAAGCTGGTGAAAAAGGAATAGAATCCTTCAATGATTGGCGAACAGACGAAGCCCGTATTCAAAAAGTTCAAGAAAAAAAAGAGATAAAAAAAGAGAAGAAAAACGAAAAAAATTACACGCCTTTGCGTTCTAAACACATTGAGTACAACGAAATTAAAGGTGTATTCGAACTTATAAAACAAATGAACGGAAAATTTGATTCCGAAGAACTGCTATCGTATGAACTTATTCAAGATGAAGCATCTATAACAAAAGGCGGTGTATCTATCGGGAGAGCGGTAGCTGGTAACGTACTTTTGGGTGGTGCCGGAATGGTGCTCGGTGGCCTTTCAGGCAAAAAAGAAACTAATTCAGTTGTTAAATCAATCAAGATATCTATTTCTATCCGAGGAAAGAGAGGAAAGATTGTAGACCGAGAAATACCGATATATACTGGAAAAGGACTAAAAATTGACAGCCCTCTTTATAAAACCTATATGAGTGAAGCGAAAGAAGATTTAGTTATTTTAGATATGATTTCAAATAATCATATTTAAAAATAGACCTCTCAAGAAATTGAGAGGTTTTTTATGTACCCTGTAGGACTCGAACCTACTTCTGACGATATGAGTCGTCTGATCTCCCCAACTGAGCTAAGGGTACAAATAATCATTTGTGCAAACGTATACAAAGCGTTAGAATATAAATCAGGGATTCCTGATCTTCCCCACAGCATATCCTATTTCTCTCTCAATGGTGCTGTATCAGGAATCCCTATTTAGATAGTATTCGTATGTTGGTCGTAGAGCAATCATTTTGCTTCCAAAATATAAAAGCTGACCAAACCACGGGAGTGGTCGATCAGCAAGTCTCTAAAACTGGTATCAGCCACCAGCGGTAGTTAGTATAACTCATAGATAAAATAAGATGCAAACATTATTTTATACATTGTAGATTATACATCCAGATACCAACGAGTTTCAGTTAAATCATTGAATCCTCCGTCTGTGTCTCCGTCGGTATCGTTTGTGCTGCGAATCATAATAATGATTGAATGACCTGAAACATCCTTTTGATTGAACTCAATCTGGAAGCCTGCAGTATCATTGCGGTTATATACCTTTGCAGCATCCGCTCGTGGCAAGTCTTTCAACTTGATACGTTTCAATTCTTTACCCGTTGTACGGTCGAGAATAAAAGCATATTGATGTTTGTGAGTACGAGTACTCCATCCTTCTGCCTTAATCTTCCCAGCCATTGCGCCGAATCCATCAACGTGACCTTTACCGTTTCCGACTTCCATCACAGAATAATTCTGTCCAGCACGGTAGATATCTGTTGCTTCAGATGGATTTGGAGCAGGCAGTGTTGTGTATCCGTTATCGGTAATTCCAGTTAAATCGACATTACCATCCAATCCGCCGCCAACATATGTGGAAGTGAATTGATAGATAGCCACTCCTTCCATCGAAGGAAATACGTTATAGTTTGGATAAGGTGTAACATTGTAATTCGGATAAGCGGCCATCCACAAACTGTCAGGAAACTCAGCTAAGATTTGCTGATAGTATACATTTGCCAACGTGAATGGTTTGTAACTATAGTACATTGGCGTATATCCAGCATCACGTATCCTTCGCATACCATATAAAATTGTATCTGTATTCGCTTGCTTATTCCCACTGGCTCCGTGCTCAAAGTCTAATGCCACGATTGAACCACGAGGCGTTTTTACTTTCGGTAGAAAGTAATCCATAGTAGTTTTCGCAATACTCATACTTCCCCATGTATCATACCAAATGTATGTGTGTGCACGTTTCCCCTGAGCTAAAGCTGAATTCACTTGGCTTTCATAGGTCCATTGGTTGTATAAACCACCTTCGTTATAACCACCGATTTGAGCGATTGCGAACTTATCATGCGCATAACCAAATTGTCCTTGCGCCCCCTGATAGATTGCCCAGTCAACGCCTTGATCACCTTTCGCTGCATCCACATTGGCCGGGAAAATTGGCAACAAAAAAAGAGCCGCAATCAGGCTCAGTAACGTAATTTTCTTTTTCATTTAGTCCTCCTTGTTTGATTTATCGGATTTGAAACTATCCAAAAACCGCTGAAATAAATCTGTCGTACCACCTAACTTCTGATAATTTTCTAGAATAGATTTCAATTCCATCAGTAAGTAACCAACATAGAGCGTGTAAAGCAGTGCCGTTCCTGCGCCACCTGGCACAATCACTGACATCGGAATAAAGAAGATAAGCAGAAAAACACTAACGATCTTTCTTAAAATTCCATTGATCCCCACTTTTGATTTGAACTCGATGTTAGAATTCACCTTTGCTGCAATTGTTCCAGTTAAGAAGTCTAAAATCATTGCCGCGCAAATCAACGCTAGAATAAAAAGTATTTTCTCATCCTCAGTTTCCAAAAAGTGCCGAAAATAATCGAACATGTCCATTTTTCCCTCTTCCTTCCTAAAATAAAAAGCACACCCGAAAGTGCGCTCAATCGTTGCTTATTTATCTATGCTAATTTGATAACAGTTATTGTTTTTGTCCCAACATTCGTGAATTCGCCGGTAATATTGGTTTCAATACCTACAGAAAACTCATCTCCTGCATTCGCTGTGTTTACACACTGTCCTGTTCCGTCCCATCTATTTTTGAGTGCATCTACCCCTTGACCAGTCACCCGGTCATGGTTGCCTGCCCGAGAACCATTCTTTAACAAATTAAAATATAGATAGCCATTTGTTTGTGTGCCTATTTGATACCACGTATGAATGATAAACAAATAAGTTCCATCTTCACTTACTTTTATACGGCCATTTGTTGCCCTTATTGCCGCTGGCTCATCTGGTCTCATATGAATAATCTGGGAGCCTGATAACACTTCTTTCCCATGAATTCCATTACCAGTTACTTGTCCTTGATCCCCATTGAAAACACTCATGTTAAACGCACCAAAACCACCAGATAGATTTAAATCATCTAACTTTTTATCAAACGTTTTAGGACTTATGGCCTTTTCTGTTTCTTTTCCTTCATTCACTTCTTCCTGCGTAGCGAAGTCCACCCCACCAATACGTTTTTTTAGCTCATCTTTAAGACTAGCAACATACCCCATTTTTATAGAAATCGAATCAATAATCAATTCTGACCCACGGACAGTTGTCGCAGTAACGCCATCAATTCTCACTGATAAGATGCCCATATCACTAATTACATTGTCAGATAAATCTAACGTTAGAGAAGCAGTTACTTCAGTTGGCGTTGCCTCGCGATGATTGAATTGTGGTGCAAAATAGCTTTGAGAATAATCGTATATTCGAATCGAATATCTATTTTCATATCCGGAGCTGTACCCTTTTGATGTTATGACTGAACTAAACATCGATTTAATTACGGCCACTTGAGAAGGAACGTCATTCGCTCCTTTTTTAATGAAGTAGTCCTCTCCAAAATAATTCTTAAAGGCTTGAACTAAATTGATGTTAACCATTATACCTGCACTGGGAGCGTCGTTCGGAATGGTGGTGTACTGTAGAAACTGATCATCATTCGTCTTAATCCGCTCAATTTCATCAGCAGATAACTGTCTCCATTGCTCAGAACTAGGTAACGGCACCGACTGTCCGATGTAGGATCCAATAAACACCGAGCTATCATCTAATGCTAGATCAAATGTCGCTCGAATATCCATATCCGCGTCAATCTCACGTATTAATTGTTCGCCAATATTCTCAATGTCTTTTCCAACTTCCGTCCACTTTGTCCAGGCAGAGTTGTAGTATTTATACCTGAACACTATCGCATCAGTTCCCACAAATAATTGTGTCAATGTATCTGCGTTGTTCGACTTTCCTTGAACCAATAACGTCCCATTTGTACCCGCTCTATTTTCACCTGTCGCGTTTTCTACTGCATATGTCCCGATTGAAGTCAAGCTATTCCAATTTTGACTGGTGATACTCTCCTCGAATTTTCGTAGGAAACGAGAGTCTGCTTCAAGCTTAGTATAAAATTCTCCCGCTTTAAATTCTTCTAAGGCATCTGAAATTACACTCAACGCTGCAGACACGTTATCTGCAATTTCTCTTTCAGCAGTTTTAGCCGTTGAATTTACGGCATCCTGAGCCTGATTAACTGTTTCATTTATTCTTGTTTGGAGTTTCGAAATATCACTTTCAAAAGTTGCAATTTGAGCCTTTATTTCTTCTACCTTTTGAGACACACCAAGAAGATACTCATTTTGCTCATTTTGCAATTGCTCAAGTGTTTCTTTCTGAATTCGTTTTAAATCTTCAACTAATTTATTGTATTCTGAAATAACCGCCTCTGCTTCTTCAGTATTCAGATCAGCGGTATCTAAAACAATCATTTCAAAATCAGCAGTAGTATCTCTTTTCCCATCTTTCTCGAAAGAAAAATACGCTCGCTGGTACTTCCCAGCTACACTAAATGCTTTACTTGGAAAAGTGTATTCAAACGTGCCTTTTGTTAATCCTGTAGTAGTACTGTTGATATTTTCTGAATCGAAAACTTTTGTTTGCCCTTCATAAGAAACGCCTTCAAATCTAAGTTTTCCTCCTGTGAGATCCGCAATCTCGTCACGACGAGTAACATTAACCGTCACCGTCTGCATCGTGTCGTCACCAACACGTCCATAAATAATCTTTGGCGGCATTGGATCTTTTGAAAAGTCTAAGTTTAAGATTTTGTTGCTCATCGAACTCCTCCTCGGCGGTATTTCCGTTTATTCTTTTTCGAACAATTTAATTGCTTTTCCAGCTGTTCAATTTTTTCGATTAGTTGCTTGTTCGTCAAACTATTCAACATAATTTGCTTATTCACATCAATCCCCAAATAATGGTCCTTCGATGACTCTAATAACAAGAATGGTGAATACTGAGCAATCAGTCCCAATTCTCTGGTTTTGGGAGGCTGGCGGTTTTCATCGGAATATTTGTAGTTTTGCCTACGATTAAACTCATAAAACTCCAGTTTTTTCGTTTCACTTATACCATCTACCACAGACGGTGTGATATTTTCTTTTAACCGTATGTCAGATTGATTTACGATTCTATTTCCATTCATATCGATATCTTTAAATACCGTAATGTCACTAGTAGCGATTAATTGGAGAGATTTGGCTTGAAGAAAAATATTCTCCCCAATTGCTTGTAACCCCGAGAAATCACTGTCCCGTTTTCTATTATTTCCAACATACGCATAGCCGTTTCTATTCGTACCTACCCCACTCCCAACTCCTACAGTTGAATCATAATTATTGTCGTATGAATCAACATTTAGGTTCGCAAAGTAACTGGCAAAATTGAACTGACCTTTGTACGTATTCCCATTTTTACTTGCACCAATACGCATAATTGAATTAGCCCCATTGGCATACGTATCAATGATAGCAGCAGTCCGACCATTCATTTTATCAATAAAGTGTAACTGTCCATCATTTAAAAAAATATCTGTATTACTATTTGTGGATAGAATGGAACTTCCGGTAATTGCTACACCCATGATATTGATTGCTCGCAATGTTCCGGTAGTCATTCTATCTGCAACTATCGCGCCATTATTGGTCATAGCCAGTCCGTACGTGCCATTGTAGCCTGTTGAACTAAAGCCAAGCCCGCCAACATTCCACCGCCATACTTTTTGGGCTGTATTAATATTTGTGGTATCCATGATCAACAATTCCTGCGGATCTGCTAAAGATGGATAGATCACTACATGCCCTTCCCCTGGATTCTTAATAATGTCCGTGGCTTCTTTTTGAGCTTGTTCCAACCAATCAACTTTTTTAACGATGGGAGCTGTATCAAGTTGCGAATCAACAAGAACCTTAGAGAAATCGGTTCTCGCTTCCCCTAATTCAACCGATTCATACGTATCTAGTGTGACATTCCATACGGTTTTTACAATTTGAGCCGATGTATTGATTTCTAGCTCATTAAAAGCAACTGTTACCCAATCACAAAGATCAATCGATTCAATATTGCTTATATCATCTTTGATGACTGAACTTGCTAAATCGACAAAGCTCGTTTTGATACTGACCTTTGGGATTCCCACCTTATTGTCCTTAATATAACGGTCAACGAGGTTCCTTAATGACTCAACATCTCTTGGCTCTTTCTCACTAAAATCAACCATTTGAATGCGCCGTTGGGTGTAATTGTTGACGTAACTACTGTCGATGTACGTTTCAGGCAATGTAATTATTTTTTCGTCATCCCCATTACCGACTTTTGCCCAACCGTAAACAGATGTATACGTGTTTTCTATCGATTCCTCTTGGCTAATATCCGTAAGATTTTTCCCATAGGCGATAACAATACTGGTGTCTTTTCCTGCTTGAGCTATTAATCGTACTTGGTTATTATTAAAAACATATTCGCCACCAAAGTTGTCAAGAACTGATCCACGAACGCCGCCAAGAACTTCCTGAGCATTGGCGAATTTTGCAGGATCGGTAAAGTCGATGGATGATGTTGTCGAAATGTCGCTAAAGAAAGTAAAGTCACCTTTCGGTTCCATTCTGTCTTGAAGTTGGTTCAAAGCAGTTTGAGCAGAAATATTTTTGAATACCGGCCCTAATTTGACAATCGAACGCAGTAACTGATACCGATAATGTTCACAATAAACGGTTACGATTCCATTGATTGGTTTCGTTATTTGGGAGATTTCGAAACGCTGACTTTGAGCTTGAATCGTTGGCCCAGCATCCGTTACAACCCACCTGCCAACCTTTAATTCTTTAAACAAAGGCGCGTTCACAGGATACTTAAAACTAAGATCGTAAATGCCATTTCGCTCTCTTTGAACTAATGGGTTAATAGCATCACTTAACGGACCAATGCCTAACGAAGACCAATTATTATTTTTCTTATCGTGCAAAATAATTGTACTCATACGGCTAAGTTCCTCCATCTAGGCTTGATTTTGAATTGATCAATGTTGTTATAGGAGATTTCATTCTTCCCCGGTTGCAAGATAATCGGATTGTAGCCAGCAGTATTCATAAAGCAGTGTTTCGACACATTTACTCCTCCTGTTTTATAGGCAATACCATTTTCGCAATCCATCGTAATGACTCCTGTCCCTGCTTCTTTTGCAATGCGGAACTGTTGGCCATTAATATAAATGTTACTATCAGCGGTAGCGGTAGTTTTATTGAAAGATATGATAGGTAAGCTCGTAAAAATTTCTGGGTTGGTAATCGACTGACCACTAAGAATTTCTCGTTCATCTTCACCATCTAAGCGGAATACAAAAGGTTGACATTTAAAGGTAAAATTGATATCCAACCAATTACGTCTTAAATCCTTACCAGAGGTTCCGCTATATCCTAGCGCTTTGTAAAAATACTCATTGTACTCGCTGAATAATAGTGACTCATACTTATGCGACAGATAAAGCCACCCAGCTATATTTCTTAGTTGAGTGGCAATAGTTTTATCTTTTTCTTTATATATTCTTACAGGGAAGCTTTTTTCTATATCTTTATACTTTCCCTTATCATGAATTATGTCAGAATTTCGTCCATCAACCTCTGTAAAGTCTAATGAAGCCTGAGGTATTACAAAATCCATGTCATTTCTTATTCTCATAAGAAATTCATTAGATCGTCTTCCTCGAAATTGGAAATAGGGTAACTTTGTAAAATCTATTTTAATCGCCCCCTTGTTTGTCTTTCTGTCAGTTTGGCTAATTGCAGAGAAGTATCTTCGATCGATTGATCACTCGATAAATCAACGTGTTCTATATTAAATTTAAAGATCGGTGAATAAGACTTTGATTCGCTAGAGTTATTAATAATTTGATTTCCGGTGCTAACCAAGCCCATTCTTCCAGCTCCTAAAGCAGTCTCAGGGCTAATTTTTGATAGACTGTTTCCGTAAAATCCCAAATCAAAATTCGTTGATAGTCGATCTCCCATAGTGGATATATTTTTTTGAACACTTCTGAAACTGGAATTCAATCCTCTGTTTAAGCCATCCATGATAGATTTACCTGCTGGGATTAACAATTTTTTGTCATAAGAAATAGGTCCTTTATTGGCTTCTATCCAATCCGCAATTCCCCCGACAAAGCTCTTTACGTTCTCAAAGCCTGCTTGAAGTCCATCCAAGAAACCATTAATGATGGATATTCCAGCATTCCATAAGCTATCTGGAACAAATACACCAATAATAGCTTCTAGTAAGTTCCATGCAGCATTTCTCACATCATCTTGTCTATCTCTAATATTGTTTGCAAATCCATTAATTAAATCAATCGCAGCATCCATCAGTCTACCTTGTGCTTGAACAACACCTCTAACTAATGCGTCAACTAAATCCATTGCAGCGTTCACGATATCCGGGATTTTCCGGGCAATTCCTTCTAAAAACTTCACAATAAGATTTACTGCCGAATCAATGATTTTACCTAAATTATTTGCAATACTGTTGATAAAATTAGCTATAAGATTTGCTGCAGAGCTCACAATATCTGGCATTCTTGAAGCTAAAGCATTAACGAAATTCACCATCAAATTAACCGCTACATTCACGATATCTCCCATTCGAGAAGCTATTGCATTTGCGAAATTTACAACTACTGAAATAGCAGCATTTATTAAATCGCTAATCTTAGAAGCGATACCTTGAAGCAAAGCGATAAGTAGGCTCATTCCAGCGACAATGATGTCTGGTAATCTTTGCGTTAGCGCTTGTAACCAAGTAACCACTAAATTCGCTCCATTAGATACAAGAGTAGGTAATTGTTGAGTAATGCCTTGTAGAAGTGCATTAATTAGACCGATACCAGCTTCTATTATTTGTGGTAAAGCAGTGGTTAATCCGCTTATCCATGCAACGATGATTTTAGTAGATGATTCTATAATTGTTGGAATTAGTATCAACATTGATTGAGTAAAAGAATTGATCAATTGAACAGCAGCTAAAGCAATCATTGGTAGTCCCTGTGCAATCCCAAGAACAAAGCCTGCTATAACTTGAAGGCCGCCTGAAATAATTCCCGGCAAAGCTGCTGCAATAGCTCCTAATATCCCTTGTAGCGCAGTTCCGAAAGAAGTTCCTAATTGTGGACCATATGTAGCTATGCCTTCAGCTAGCCCCTGAATCGAACTGAAAATTGTGTCCATGCCTTTTGAAATATCTCCGCCACCGATTACTTTTGCAAATAATTCAAAAGCTTTAATTACTAACCCAACTGGTCCAAGCAGAGCTAGAAATATGGATTTAATCACCTTAAGCCCAATTCCAAAAAAGTCAACAGAGCTTGATCCTGATTTAAAGCTTCCGATCAATGTTTTTACGCCATTTGCTAATTTTGTCATTCCATTCCAAATAGACTCTGGCAGCATCTCGCTGAATCGATTATGTAGTTCTGCTACACTTATACTCCAATCATTAAACGCAATTGCTTTAAAGGCTTTTGCTAGTAATTTGGTTCCTTCTACAACATTTTTTAGACCATTCGCTAAACGTGTCATTCCATTCCATAATGATTCCGGGAATAGTTTTGTAAATTCGTTTTTTAAATTTGCTACATTAACGCTCCAGTCGGAAGTAAATATAGCTTTAAATCCTTGCCATAGTAACTTTAATCCTGCTAATACTTTATTCATAGGAGCCAATAGCGAAGATAACGCCTCACCTATTTCATTTACTTTATTTCTAAACCCCTCGTTGGTTTTATAGAAATAAACAAACCCTGCTGTCAGTGTCGCAATTCCTGCTATCACTAAAGCGAATGGGTTAGCCATCATTGCAGTCTTCATCAAAGTAAATGCTGATTTAACACCTTTTATTGCATTGGAAACACTATTTAAAATTCCTATAGTTCCGTTAAATGCAAGAAAACCTGACGCTACAGAAACAATAATCCCACCAAGGATTTTGAAAGCAGTTGAATGCTCTTTAACAAATGCGGTTCCTTTTTGAATCAACGGAATTATGTTATCCATCGATTTGACTATCGCTGCACCAGCAGAGTTAATCACTCCTTTTAAACTGTCTATGTGCTGGGCTATTGTTTTACCGCTCAGCTTTTGGACTAATTCGTCAAACTTAGTAAGTATGTTTCCTAGGTTTTTAGAAATTGAATTCTTCAAATTACTAAATGAAGTTGCTAAGCCGAGACTATTTTCTTTCGCCAATTTGGCTAAATCACCAGTGCCAGTACCTAACTCAATTAGTTTATTTTGAAAGTCATCAAAGGTTACAGTACCTTCTTTTAAAGCAGCATATAAGTCTCTCTGTGCTGATTTTCCTGTGTACCCCATTGCTTCTGCAGTCTTTTGCAACGCAAGAGGCATTGTTTCTTGTAATGTTTTCCAAGATTCTAAATCGACTGTCCCTGTGGAGAGCATTTGATTGAATTGTTGCATCCCTCGATTTGCATCATCGGTAGAAGCTCCAGAAGCAAGAAAGGCGTTATTCAGAGCTAAAACAGTATCCGTGGATTTATCAAGGTCTCCAGTAATAGCCGTCATTTGTTGCGTGTTAGCTACTACGTCATCTAACTTAGTCGGTAATCCATCAATTCCATCAGAAAGCTTCTTGATGGATTTATCTGAGTCTTCAGCACTAAAACCTAATGCTTTCATAACTTTCGGAAACTTCTGCATTGTGTCAAAGCGTGAGACTGCATCACCAACTGAGTTTTTAAGCACATTAAAAGCCGCACTGGCAAGCTTTACAGCTCCGACAGCAACGGCCATATCTCTAATGCTCTTATTGGCTTTTGTAGATTTCCCCTCTAATTGATCCAAGTTTTTATTCAATCCAGTTACATCTTTACCGTCAACATTGACGGATATCGATACCGTTCCATCACTCATCGTCATCCTCCTCTCTTAACATATTTGGAAGAGCGTACTTGCGCTGTAGTTCACGCATTCTACGCTTTTCTTTTGCATCCATTCCTTTTTGAGGTTCCCAATTTCGAATCTGGATAATCCGTTGCATAATAGAATCGTCTGGTAAACTCTCAAGAAGTGCCTGGAACTCTTGCCAAGAAAGTTTTCCTTGCTCTGCGAATAGATTTATCCCTATTTGCCTGAACGACGCATAAATGTACTTCGCATCATAAACGATATCTAAGCTCTTTTTGGTCGGCTTTGTTGGTAACTCATTTCCAAGTTCATCAATTTCAGGTTGATTATTTCCTTCGAATAAAATGAACTTGGATCGAATTAACTCCCACATGTCCAATTTTTCGGATAAACTTAAATCCGTTTCTCCTACTAATAATTCAATAATCAAATCAATCTTTTGCTTACTAAACAGCTCTTTGTCTGCTAGAACATCAAACACGTCTAGCACATTGTCAAAAGCTAAATCAATTGGATAGGTTTTTTCACAAAAAGAAAAAGAGGTAACAAGCGGATCATTTAACCGCATACTTGTCACCCCTTCTTAATAGCTTTTTTCTTCAAATATTCTTTTTGAACATTATTTGATTTGTTTTCTTGCTCTTGTTTGAACTCATCTATATTCTGTGCAATCCCGCTAGCTAAATCAAAGAATGCATTAATCCAAGCAATAAGATCCGGCACCTCTTTGTATAGCTTCGAAAATGCTCCGTCGCCAAGCATTACGTCATAGCCTAATCCAAGCGCTTCTTTCTTCGATTCGATATCGTCATCATCCTTCAATTCATTTAGTTTTTTTTCGACTTCTGCATATTTAACCTCATATTCTTCAATATGCTCCGCAGAACAATCAAAAAAGAAATCTAATCCTGCTAATGTGACAGGGAACCCTGTTCTTTCCACATTTATATTTAAAGCTTTCATTCTCGTCCTCCTAAGCTGGTGTTGGAGTTATTTTCACAATGGCACTTTCTTTTCCATAGCCAATTTCATTTTTAGCTTGTGCCTTAAACTCATACTCCGATCCATTTGTTAATCCACTAATATCACCCGTTTTGGTTGTAACTTCTTTTTCAGTGAATATAGCCGATCCAGTTCTATATAGAATCTTGTAGCCAGTAATATCCGATGCGCCGGACGGATCAGTAAGTTTATAGCTCACCTTTCCGTCACCAGCTGTTACTTCAATAGATGGGGCATCGGGCGCTATTTTTTTGGTGTTTTCTCTGGAATTCGATCAAAAGTAATTGTGCAGCTAAAATCTTCATATGCTGTTGCATCTCCAGCACCAGCGACAATATCAGTCAACGTTGCACGCCCAACATAAGTATCTCCATTTGTCATTACGACTTTATGCCACACTTTTCGTCCTTCACCAATTTTGTATTTCTTTGATTCTACCAAGGCTTGTGCTGCATCCTCAGGATCGTAGGAACCTTCAGGACTATAAGCGCCTGCGACCGCCGTTACTGTCGTTTCTGGTGTTCCATCGCCATCGTAAAAACCTGTATCGTCTGTTTGTTCATCGGTATCATCTCCAATCGAACTAATATATTTGGCTAACCGTAACCATTCTTCGCTTTCCGCTGTTGGTGCAGTTTCTTGACCTGGTGTGTATTCAGCTAAGTAATGTTCCCGTTTCGCATTCTTGTTACGGGCAAATGTTTGTAAATTCATTTTTAATTGCATTATTTTTCCCCCTTGAAGGTTGTTAGTTTTACTTGAAAGTCTAATAAAAAAACGAACCAGCCTTGTTCATCAGCATCATTGATAAACGGCTTGCTCGTTATAATGAGATTATTAAATTCAAATGATTTATTTGAGCTAGTTATCGCTTCTAGTTGTTCTAAATAATCTGAGATCAACCACAAGACTTGCTCTATCTTGTCACCATCTTTTGATTTCATTGCGATTTCATAATTCAGTTGTTGATCCTTTACTCCGTCATAAAACTCGGTTACTACCTGACCACCGGGCAAAGGATAAATCACCAAGCTTTCCTCTGCAGAAAGGTATCCTTTACGGATTAAAAGAGGTAACCCATCAATTGAATTAATTGAATCTTTAATACGATCGATAAAATCCATTAGTTTATTCCCGCCCCTCTTAGAAAAGCTCGATTCCATGATTTACCATGCAGTGACTTGGCTTTCAAGTCCCAACGTGGGCCCGTTGCAGGTGTCGTGTACTTTTTACCTCTTAAATAGAATTGGCGCTTTGCATATTTTGTTTCATAAAGAATTGCGGTTCCATCATTTTTCAGGTGTGCTGTTGATCTTAGGATATTTTCTTTCTTAGGCACAAAAGGATTCATATCTGCCATTGCTTGATTACCAAAAGCATACCTTCCGCGCTTCATAGCCTCAGGGCTAACCTTAGCTCGAACACCCTTGATGTTCACTTCTACACCCATCAGATCACCTCTAACTCGTATGAGTATGTGTCGTCTGTATAGGCTTCAGTGACCCGATCCACACTTATTACCTTGTGTTCTTTACCATCAAAAATCACTAAAGATTGTTCCTTGAATACAGGCATAGGGGTAGTCAATCCTGAATAGCAAAAAACGACTGCATTATAGAGTAACTGCTTCCCATTCGATGAAAAAGTATATTGAGTACCTCGATCAATTCGGCTGTTTTCTATAGTTACGTAATCACCATAAATTGGTTTGTTGTAATCCCCTTCTCCCAAATATTCCCTGTACATAAAATCATCAACTAGGAATTCTTTTGGTGGTTTCGGCATCAACATGATTCAACACCTCGATACACAAGCCCTGTGCCTTCCAGATAAATGTAAATATCCTCTGCCACTAAAGACTTACTCTCGTTAGCTCCCGATGAATTATATCGGCTGCCATTTGAAACACTGGTACGACCAGCAGAAAAAGTCTGTGGCGCTTTGTTTATGCTCTCATACGTATCAGCTCCTAGCTCTCCGAAATATTCTATTTGGCTGCAAAGAGCTAACTTGAATTGTTCAACTCGAAAGGAAATTGGATCTTCAGCGATCTTATGCAACTGATAAAAACGATTTGTGATATTGTCGATCACTGCGGTGGCTTTTCGATAGAACTTTTCGAATGTTTCTTTATACTCATCCGATTTTCCAGTGATTTTTTTGAATTCTTCGAATGTAATATAGCTCATGACTTGCCTCCTTCCATAAAAGAAAGGCTAGCCAAAAGACTAGCCTCCACTCGGTTCAGTTATTGTAACTTCACATGTTGCAGTTTTTCCATTTATAGTCTTAGCAGTAATGGTAGCAACCCCTGCAGCAATGGCGGTTACTTTTCCTTGTACTGGAGTGACAGTTGCAATAGCAGTATTGCTCGAACTATATTGGACTGACTTATCTGAAGCGTCACTAGGTACAACAGTCGCAGACAGAGTTTCGTTTGCCCCAACTTCAAGAGTCAACGTCGTTTTATTCAGCGTAACTCCTGATGGGGCTACGCTTTTGGGATATAAGAAACATAGATTGCTTTCTTTGCATTATCAAATACTATCGCGTCGTAATAATCCAAACCTTTGATAGTATCGCGGTAACCATTGCGGTCTTGCGAAGCTGGAACAGTGTCAACAGTACCAAATTTAACAATTGGAGCAACTGCTTCAAGCGGTGTAACAATGAAGTTGATCGAATCTTCAATGCTGATTCCTTTAATACGATCTTTCGCAACTTTGAGAATTGGAACGCCACCATCAATTTGTGCTACTGTGCGATTAATTCCAGCAATTTGCATTTGATTAGTTGAAAAGGTTTTGCTGACGCCTTTCGCGTTCTTTAACAAACGATACGTCGCTGCAGAAACAAACATCACATATCCACCCGGAACTTCGTTATCCGTCATGTATTCTTCTGCGGCATCATAAGCAGCTAAAACAGTATCCTCCGTCAATGTTTCAGATTTTTTAGTTCCAGCATTATCAAACATGACTTGAATTGCGACTTTGTCACGATGCGGAGTAGTGATCAAACGCTTGTGCTCGGTAACAACATTATTGATCGTTAAAGCGGCACTTTCCGACTGATCCAGCTGATCAACATCGTAGGCCATCCAATCCTCATGTGTAAGTTTGATCGTCTCTTTCTCGATAGAAATTGCATTTCGAGCATTGTCTTGGTTACGTTTGTACTGAGTGGCGTCAACAAATCCGGACATTTTATTGATTCGAACCTCATTCGCGCCAACGAAATCTGCAGCAGTGATGCTTTTTGCGCCTTGCGTTAGAACGTCCCAGACTTGGGAATCCGCACGAAATTCTTTGTCGATTGTTGCTAAATCTTTACTATCTAATACTAATGCCATAATTATTCACCTAATCTTTCTTGAATTTTTTGTACGATTGTTTTATCACTGCCTTGACCGCCGCCAGCAGGATTTCCAGCAGTGACGATTTCTGGCTTTTCTTTTGTGTTTGGATCAGTTGTTTCTTGAAACAAGAAGGATTTACTTTCTTTCAAACCATTCAGTTGCTCATCTAAGCCTTGAAGACCATTGTCAGTTACTTTGATCGTGTCACGATCTAACAGCCCTAAAACAATACTTTCGTCAAGCGCGTTTGCTTCTTTCAGCGCTAACTTAATCGCAAAGTCTTTTTGTTGCTCGGTGAGCTTGGTTTCAGATTCAGTCTTTGCAGCATCGAACTTACTTTGCAAATCAGCCAATTGTTGGGTGAGCTCTTCATTGCCCTTTGCGGACTCTTTAAGTGTGTTCAGTTCAGTTTGGTTTGTATCAAGCTGCTCTTTGAATTGATCCCGTTCTTGTTCTGTAGTGGCTAAACTTTTGTTCAAATCATTCACTGTTTGACCATGCAGCGCCATAGTGGATTCGATTTGTTCATCCGTTAAACCTAGTTCTTTCAATTGTTCTCTCTTCATTTCATTCATCCTTTCGAGTTTTAACGTGGCAACGACCACGATGGAGTGAACAGTTTAACGCCGTATTCAGGGCAAAATAAATAGCCTTAACGTCAGCTAACGAGATTTTGGATCACCAATCAATCTGGCACTATCTGCCTTGGTTGAATTCTTTAGATTATCTGGAGGTTTCTTCATTTCATCAATTAGGAATTGCTGATAATTTTCATCAAGACCTCGAAAGAAGTCGATGAAGTCGTGCTCGTTACTGCGGTTAGTGTTTTCCATAACGTTTCAGCTCCTTTAAAAGTCATCATATCTAAAATCTTTGAGTAAAGTATTTATCGGTGTGTATACTTTCTCTCTTGCATAGTTACGACTTAGATATTCGTTAGAGGCCACGAGCTCTCTCATTTTCGCTTGTGAGGCTCTGACTCTTTGCCCCCACGCTTTCGCGCTATCTGATTGGCCAAGCGCCTCAGCGACTGCCTGATTCTTTTTCAACTTAACGATTTGACGTTCTAAGGCTCTTTGCCTTTTGGTCAATTCGGCTACTTTAGCATTTTCTTTTTCGTCAAACTTAGGCTGATTATTTTCATTTACACCGGGAATATATGGGATATGCAGATGAGCACAATTGACCCCTCTATGACCACTAGCTGTGCCGTAGTCGGCTTTCCAGTATGGATCATAAATACTACGGTACTCGCTGTCAGACGGTACAGATTCACGAAGATCAACAACGTGACCTTGTATCAATGAACATGCTTGTCGAGCTCCCATGTGACTCGTGACGATTACAGTGTGGACGCCATACTCTGCCATGCGATCCTTACGCAATTTGTCGTAAGTGTTATTTAGAGTAGATTTCAAAACAGTTCGAGCGTATCGCTCTAAACTCCACGTATGGCCGCCTTTATCGACGAATGTAGAGCGGATACCTTTTTGCGCCCATTCCCTAATAGTTTTTTCTAACGCTTCCTCAAACGTAAAAAGACCGCTGTTGAATGCAGCAGTCGTCTTGTTTATGATTTCGTTGAACATTTGAGTGGTCGCAGTGCCGTAACCAAAGTTGGTGGAAAGCAATGTTTGATTCACATAGTTGTTAATATCACTCCACACTTGATCGTGATAAGCCTTCATTATGTTGTCGAGATCGTTCGGCAACGGTAGCGGATCATAAGGCATCTGCTTGTCAATGTCCCGAACAATTTTCTCGCCGGAGGATTCAAACATCCTCGTCACTTCTGACTCCGCGATACCTGTGATCTGAGAAATGACCTTGATTGCCTCCTTATTGAACAAGTGAAGTTCTTGAAGCTTTTCACGCTGCCAATCAAGAATGTTATCATGCCCTGTATTCAGACGCTTTGCAATCAGACGTATCAGCTCGCCTTCTAATGACTGATAGAGATGAGCCATGTTACTAGACCATAAATCTAGTTGATGCGGTGTGATCATGCTATCACTCCATTTCCTGCCTCAATCGATTCATTTTCTCTTGAATTTCAGCAGCGAGTTTCGTTCGGTATTTCCCTGGTTTGGTATTCTGCTGCTTGATTAAAAGAGAACGGATCTCTTTGTCAGAATAGAAAATAGTCGTCTTACCCTGACATTTTTCACATTCTGCAAATTCATGAACGATCCCGCCGTCTAATTTTTCAGAATCTCTAACAAGTCTCGTTAACTGTCCACACTTTCCACATTGAAATAACTGATCAGACATTATTCATCATCCCCTAGCTGTTGATTCGCAGAGTTATTTTCTTGTTCCGCATAGTTCATTTCAAGAGTCTCGGCTCTGATCTCGTATACGATCTTCTTAGCTTCCTTCTCGGTTGCTCCAGTGAGCTTCTGAATCGCGCTCAACTTTGAGGAAAGACCAGCAGTGACCAATTTAGAATAGTAGTCTGCTTTAGCGTCCTGCGATTGAAATACACCATCATCAAAGTCAATATTGACTCCAAATTCTTCTGGTGCTGAGAATAGATCATAGGCATCTGCCAACTCAAAGATGGTGGTGATCAATTCTTTTAGTGCTTCCTCAACGATCAAAACATTATCCGATCGTGTTGAGAATGTCTCAGAATTTTCGCTGATGATCTCTGTAGCCGTCTTGACAGATTTCCCATCAAAACTAAACGTTCCACTAGAAAAGCCTGTCTGAAGCTCAATGATGCGAAGAATGAAGTTTATACTGTCAATGAACTCTGTTGAGCGAAGCGACGGCGAAAACTCGTCAATAAATGGTTCATCTGATTTCAAGCGCTGGTAAACTGACGTTTTGCTATCGAACCGCCTGATCGGATTACCTTTCTCATCAAAGCGGACTTTGAAAAAGTGATCGGACGCAAGAATTTTACGCTTGGCTTCCGCGATCTCCCACATAAATTCGTCGTACTTTTCATTGATATCGATCAATTGCCGCTTGGCGTTATCAATTACACCGAGACTGAGCGGACTATTTAGATCAAGGTTGTTTTTCCCTGCCAACTTAATATAGACGAACAGTGGGCGGCTAAAGCCCTTCATTTCCGCCTCATCTTTAAGTTTCTTGTATTTGTCGAGCGTAGCTAATGGAACTTTTACGCCTACCTGGTTCTGATCCTCAGAGCGATATAGCTCGTTACGAATCCAATAAGCCCCATTTTCCCACTCGTGGAACTCTAGAAGTGTGTAATACACAGTCTTTTGACCTTCTGCTTGCTGAGTCACCGTCGCTATCGCCGCTTCTGAAATATCATTTGTGTTCGATTGCAAGGGATAGAAGGTATCCGCGCGACAATAAGATATTTTAATCTTTCCAGTATTCGTATCAACATACGGCCGCAATGCCAAACCACCGATTGCGTACCCCGCTTCTAACTCCTCACCAAAGTTCTTTCTGAATTTGTTATCGCTAAATACTTTTTGAAGAAATTCGTCTGCTTTGTCATCATCAACAGTGATATCACAACCATCATTAAAAACGAGCTTGGATAATTTCCTAGACACCACTTTAGAAACATTTAGCGAGTGAAACGGCCGTGTCGTCATTAACCCATCGCTATTGATATAAGAGACATCAGGATAGGTATTCTTGTAGATTTTGCAGTTATCTTGAATCCGGTTGAATTCACTAGCATTCACGGAAATCTTGGGATGATCCGTAATATCGTTTAAAGTTTGAACGACTCCCACTTTTGCACCTCCAATTCTGAATAGAGCTTTTACTCTCTCAAACATTGCTTCACCTCTTTCTAGGCGATATAAGTTTTATAAAAATAATTGTTGCCGTATCGCGCTTCATCAAGCGCATGATTGTATTTATCGATCGGCAGTCCATTGTCGTTCCGGACGTACATGGACAATTCTTTTTCAAAATTGTAATGGTCAAATTGATCCGCGCTATCGAGCAATAAGAACTGCCGGCTCTGAATAGTATTTTGCAGCCGCTCGATGCCGACTTCAATTTTTAAGCCGTTACTGGACACCTTGTCAGAGCTGTTGTTGTCGGCTCTCTCAGTATCAATACCGATAAGTTCGAGTTCACTTCGTAACGTCTTACACGCCGGATCAACAAAGAACCAATTCCAATGCGGCAAATCTTTCCATTTCTCATAGCACCATGTGACGAACTGTTTGATCTCTTTTGCATAGATCGACATGGCTTTGGTTACACCCGTATCACTACCGCTGTGATAGTAGTTGGCTAGTCGGTATAGATAAAACTTCCCACCGTGATTGGTCACCACCCAGAAAGCGCATGTCGTTGCATCAGACTGCCCACCATCAGCGGTGAAGAACGTTTCAATCACCCGACCTTTGATCGTTGTGGTCTTGTTGTCTTTACCAAACATGGAGTAGATGACACCTTCTGGAAGAACTCGTTTGCCATACCAGTCACGATCTAGTAGATACTCACTACTGGATAACTCATCAAAAAGCTGCTGCTTTCGATCGTCGGACAAAATCGGGTTATCATCTGGTGTCCAGTGTCTAAATAAAAAACGCCCCGATTTCTCGAAACGTTCCAATAATTCTAAATTCGGATGGTTTGGCGCTGGCGGGTTTTGCTCGCCTAAGTGATAACGCCACTCTGCGGCAAATGTTCGCCGAAAGGACTCATTAATAAAATCTTTGTGTAGCAAGTTGAACTCAAGGAAAGTAACAGAACCAAGCGACATACCAGTAATAGCGCCGACACTGTTCACTTTGCCGCCGCCTTTGTAATAAATCTTCTTTTCCCCATTAGGTGCATACAACAGGAGATGATCACCGTGCTAGTCATGGCGTACCTCAGAGCTTTCAGCAAAGATGTGCATCAATCCATAGCCGTCACCGTCCATGAACATTCGGAAGGCTTGTTCTTGATTGTACGCACTCACCAGATGATTCTGGTCAGGCGATCGCAAATAGAAGTCCGCCATCTTAAATATATCGGCGGTGGTCTTACCGCTTCGTGGTGTCCCTTCGTTTAGTTCAAAGGTGATCTTGCTCATATCAAAGTTAATATTTTCCTGTTGTTTTCTACTAAACTTCATCAGAACCACTTCCGTCCCCGCCAGATTTAACGTCCAACAAAGCCTTCAATAGATCGTTACCAGAATTTGAGTTGGTAAGTTTGTTGGCTTCATGTTGCGTAATCTTAGCCTCTGCTTCAGCTTTTGTGATCTGAGCTTTCATAATCGTTAATTTCTGACGTCGTTCGTCCTGTTCATCAGAAATCAGAACGAACTGCTTAATCAAATCAGATAACGCCTTCATTGCCCGTGCTTGTGCATTCAGGAAATTAGCCTGTTTATCCCATGCATATTGAATAGCATAAGATTCACTACCTCCCTCAGCTCCGGAAGACCATCCAGAAGTTTCTTTTGATAGATCGTCACGACTCTCTACAAACATGATTCTTTGTGCTCGGATAATCGCTGTATATTGGATCATGATATTATTCCAGATGATATCTGAGGGATCCGAGTCAATTAATTCCTCAGCAATCATTCGGCTCTCTTCTGGCATATACTTGGCAAAAAGCCCATGTTTAAAAGCGTTCTGATTTCCGCGCGGTGGGCGCCCTCCCGAATTCCCCATAGAATTTTTATTTTTTCTTTGTCCTCCGGGCTTGTCCGTTGCGTTGCGTCGTGTTGCAACGTTTTTGTTTTCGTTGCGTTGCCAATGTTCACGATTTTTTCTACTACGAACTGTAGAAGGACTCAGATTATATTTTTCGGCTAAAGCTTTGAGAGTTATATCTTCTTGTTCAAACTCTTCTCTGATTTTATCCCATTCAATCAAGTCACTTTCACCACCTCACTCATCGTGTTTGTTTTGTAAACTCTGTTCTCTAGTATACGAAAAAAGACACCCACAAAGGGTGCCTTCCTAATCACATTTATTTCACGCTATCATAATAAAACTTTAAATCGGCGCTTTCAAGACCATGATTTGGACATTTGGCTACAGAACCATTCTTTCTAGGTCGGATAGGCTATCAATTCCAAAAAGAAAGATAGATAATTCTTGCGTTGCTTTCGTCTCGTCTCTTCTGATTGTTCGTTCATCCAAATTCATCAATTCTGCCAACTCTGCTTTTTTCATAGCGTCGGGAATGATATATAGCTTCTCGATGACTTGGCAACGTCTTAAATTTGCTCCACCTTTATCTGTGCAATACTGCTTGTAAGATCCCCAGGTTGACTTGAAGTAATCCAGCATCCTCTTGGTCTTTGCTTTATATTTCATCAATGCTCTTAAACTTAATTCTTGTGGATCAAAGATCACTTCTTCGTAATCATCTATGTCTTCAATGATTTCTTCGCAATGTTTTTCTAACCAAGTATAGTGTTTTAACAAAGTCTTTGTATTTCGGAGACGCCAATCCTTATTTGGTACTTTTTTCTTCTTGTCCTGCTTCTTTTGTTCCTTCATCACAGCTTCAGCGATAATTTGTAATTGGTGTTTTGTTAATCCTCCTGCCAAATGTCTTACCTCCGATACTCATTTATTCTTGCTTTTACTGCTGCCATCAATGCTTCTTGGCCGACTTCTTTGTTTGCCAAGGACTGCATAACATCTTCATCAATCGTACCTTTAGCGATCAGATGATGGATGATCACGGGTTCTGTTTGTCCTTGCCTATCCAGCCTCGCATTTGCTTGTTGGTATAACTCTAATGGCCAATCAATGCCAAACCACACGATGATATGACCGCCGTGTTGCAAGTTCAATCCGTGTCCTGCTGATTTTGGATGGGCTAGTAACAGTGGAAGTTTTCCATCGTTCCACTTTTTGACATCTCCTGCAGCAACATCTAAACGCTTGACATGTTTGAATCGTTTTTCGATTCGTTCGGCCTCGTGTCGAAACCGATAAAAGAGTAAAATTGGTTGCCCTTGTGCGTCTTCAATGACTCGTTCTAGCGCATCTAGCTTCTCTTGGTGTATTTCTATCGCTGCACCATTCTCGTCGTAGATGCATCCACTAGCAAGCTGTGACAGCTTCCCAGATAAAACGGCCGCATTGCTGGCAACCACATCCGAGTCTTTTAGCTCTAACACATATTCGCGCTCTAGCTCTTTGTACTTCTCCCAGTTTTTTTTTGATAACTCAACCTCAACAATGTTATCCGTTCGTGGTGGCAATTTTAAATAATCCTTCGCCTTCATGGAAACGCAAATATCACTAATCTTTTCATGAATCGCTTTTTCTGCACCCGGTAACAATTTCCAGCTATATACGATATGTCCGTTTTTTTGTCCCGGTGTAAAATAGGTATTTCGGTACTGCGTGATCGTTTTTCCTAATCGTTCTCCCTGATCCAATAAATAGATTTGCGGCCACAGGTCCATCAAGTTATTTGGTGCTGGGGTTCCTGTTAATTCAACCAACCTCTCAATCTTAGGACGTACCTTTCTCAAAGCCTTAAAGCGTTTCGCCTGCGGTGATTTAAAACTCGATGACTCGTCAATAATCACGGTTCTAAAAGGCCATCGTTGTTTGTAGTGAGTCACCAACCATTCCACATTCTCACGATTGATCAAGTAAACATCTGCTTTTTTCATCAAGGCTTCTTCGCGCTGTTTTCGTGACCCTAAGATTTTTGAAAAAGTTAAGTGGTTCAGGTGATCCCATTTATCAATCTCGTCTGTCCATGTTTTTTCTGCCACGGACAATGGGGCAATCACCAATACGTTTTCTATGATCTCAAACGTATTCAGTAGTTCGTCAATCGCTGTTAGGCTGGATAATGTTTTCCCCAGTTAAAGTCCCATATCTAGGAGTAAGGCACAAAATGGATGGTCCAGAATAAAGTTTTTTGAATACTCCTGATATGGGTGTAAAGTAGCTTTCATGTTTTCGATCACTCCTTTAGGCGTTAAAGTAGCCACGTTCTGTAAATTCTTGAACCAACCGTTCTGCTTGGCGTTTTGTGTAACAGGCGTAGACTTGCTGATTCAGTTCTCTTAATTTATTTGCTGTTTTTTCCTGTAGTTTACGCAACGATCCGGTCGGACGTTTCATCTCAACCAAAACGGATTTCCCATTTGGAAAGAAAACGATTTGATCAGGGACACCTCTCTCTCCGGGACATACCCATTTCATGGATCGACCGCCAGCTTGCTTGATTTTGTTTTTGAAATACTTTTCGATGTCTTTTTCTAGTTCCATAATTACACCTCTTCAACGGTTACTTTTTTTTTCAACTCACTACTCTTTATATATATATTTATTCTTTTTTCCTTTTTTATACCTTTATATTTATACCCCCCTTGTGTGCATAGAATAAAATAAAAGGTAACAAAGTAACTTCCTTTAATAAACCTTGCCCCGATGGGCTTTCGAGGTTACTTTAAAGTTACTTTAGGTTACTTAACTGGCTTAAAGTTACTTTTTTAGCCCTCTTTTCAGACTGGCGGTTACTTTGCTACCTTTTTTTCCAAGTACAGATATTTTTCAGACTTGAAATAAAAAGTAACAAAGTAACTTTTCAAAAAAGGTAACCTTTGCTAGCCTAAAAAAGTAACCCTAAAATCCGCCGTTTCCTGTGTCAATTCCTACCCAACATTTTGCAGACTTGCCATCTATTTTTACAACCTTATTCTCGTACCCGAGTTCTTTCATTCGGCTCACGAAATTATTCCTGGTGACAGGTTTGTAGCCTGAACCTTTGCAATAGGCTACGTAGTCACTGTAGGCTTCTTTAACCGGTGTTTTCTTCTCAGGATCAACGGTACACTCATCTTCTATAAACAGAGATAAAATGTCATTCCCTTGAACCCATTCATCCACATTCCGTTCCATACCACCTGAGATAGAAAAACCATTCTGCTTCAGTGCCCTCCGTAATCCCTGCATTGCTTTGTTAAAAATCCCGGCCATTTCCTGCTTCATAACTTCTTTTGGAAACCTGTTTTTCACGTCATCGGTTAACACCGTATCAATCTTAAGTATTAACATTCGCCTTGTTAGACCACCGCTAAAATCGCGCATTGCGGGTAGATGATTCATAACAAAAGTCAACTTGGCATAATTGTAAAAGTATATAGGGTCCAAATTTTTTCGATCCGCGTAAATCGTATCTTCTCCTGTCAACTGTTTCAGAAAAGAGCCATCCCCTAAGTATTCTTGTTTCGCCTCAGCATCAAAATTGGCCGTCTTACCATGTAACCCAGCAGCAGAAAAGCGTTCTTTGGCTAAACTTTTCAAAGATACGGCGGAATAACTGTCCTTCCCTACAAAATCCCGTAAAAGTTCAACCAGCGTTGATTTTCCAGTTCCTCCTGATCCATAGATAAAAAGTAATTTCTGCAGTCTGTATTTCCGGTATAGGCAATACCCAAACCACTCATAGACAAAATTTACATTGTCTTCTCCAACGATTTCTCTGATATATCCGTCGAAGGTAGGGCAATCGGCATTCGGATCAAACTTGATGGGATGTGACGTTCTCGCATGCAACTTTTTATCAAAAGTGGGTGAAAAGGCATCCTGTTTCAAATCATACACACCGTTTTCAAGAACTAATTTGTTTACATCAGTATCGTTAAAGTCTTCATTAACGTATATCAAACTTTTTATTGCTGAAATTGTTTCACTTAAATATCTTATTTTCGTTTCCTTTCTGAGCTTTCGTATGGTGATATAACTTCTTAAGTATTCGTCAGCCGCAGAATGCCAAGTGCCTGTTTTTCGGTCATAGCGAAGGAATTCGGTGCCGTTATAAAACAAGTTCACTTCACTCAGAACTTCCTCAGCTAACAAATACGTATTAACCACAGGGTTTCCATTTTGGTCAAATTGCAACCACTTGGTTTTTCTCGATTCCTCAACTTCTTCATCGTCAAAACCGTCGAACTCATCCATTGCTTCGCCTAAACGATCTTTCTTCATCTGCTCCATGACGGAAACATCTTCTTGCAGAAACTCGTTCATCGTCCGAAAACTTTTCATTTTCTGCGGCGGCGTGTTTGCTTTCATGTCTTCATCTAGCTCACCGAATTTTTGAATCCGTACTAAATCAAAGGCATTGACTAAATGATCACCAACAGGGTCTGTTCCATGATGGCTGTAAGCAAACTTATCATCATAGATAACTAATCCGCCACTGGTTGATCCACCTAAAAACGTCCAACGATCATCGCGTCCGGTTGGTCCATAAACATCTGGCAAAAAGGTTTCGATCGCTGAGACGATGTCATACGTCCGACAAAAGGCTCCTACAATACCCTTTTTTGCTAACGGATCCCCGGCTTTTTTGGCCTGACTATCTCGGATCGTATGCCCACGGCTGCTCTCTGGCCAGAAACTTGAATCCTGCCAATTGTCATACTGGCTTAACACCTCATCCGGGTCTACCCACGATAAATCTTGATACGCAGTGAAGTAATCGCCATCTATGGCATGACTAGCCCAATACATCAACCGTTCTGCTTGATACGTTGTATCATCAAAATTATCCATCCCTATAGATTGTGCGAGTTTTCTTGCAACAGGCTCATATTCTTCTGCTGTCACTGGTCGACTGAGGGGAATGATCAAGCGATATCGTGGTCCTTTTGCTAGGTGACTGTGTGTCGTGTACACAGCCGCCGCGTGGTCAAACAACATCTGCACGTCTTCCCAGAAATCTAGTGTGGTGCTATCTGCGTCTAAGGTCACGATTGAACGCTGTTGCATATAACCTCGTTTTCGTTTTCCCTGTTTCAACCATCCACCAACAAAGCCTCCGACATCTTTAATATCATCTTGTTTAGCCTTTGGCATTTTCCTGTAGTCTTCAATCGTCTCTTGGGTCACCGTTGGGGTGTTCAACCGTTGAATAAATTCGGACCATTCAAGCGTTTTATTTTTCCACTTTTTCTCTGTCTTAGAATTGCCAATGGCGAGATGGATCTCACCATCATATTTCAAATTGAATCGAGCTTTATATTTTGGCTGTTCCATCGCCGCGCTTCCTTCCTAATCTTTCATGTAGTATTTTGTCTCAAACCCTTCTGCAGATAGTGGTAACCCCTCTGCCCAAACAGGATTTACAGACATGATTTGATTCATTTCCTCGATAGAACGTTCGCCATCGCGAACTTCTGCGACTGCTTCATCATGAATATGAAACACAATTGGAAAGCCCTCTTGATCTAATCGCAGCATTGCTTCTGCTAACACATCTCGAGCGGTTGCCTGCACAATGTTTTCCACCAATTTACCGCCATACGTCTGCTGTTTTGTGAACATGACTTTGTCGCCTTGTCCTTCATAAAAGACAGCATCGCCATATTTTCCTTCTTCAATATGGGCTTTGGCGTACGCTAGTTTTCGTCCACTGGGTAATTGGATGAATAGAAATCCACCTTTTTTGAAAAACTTCAACCCATGTGGTCCTTTGGTAACACCACCGTCTTGTAGACAGCGAATCACTGCTTTTTGAGTGTTATACCAAAAACGAACAATTTTTTTATTTGCATTTCGCCAGCGATCCACGATATCTTGTAGTTCACTTTCAGGGATGCCTTGATCCAATGCGCCCATTGCTTTCAGTGCACCAACTCCGCCTTGGTAACCCAATGCTAATTGCGCAATTTTACCACGTTGCCGCATGTCTTTTCCTTCATGACTTTTCCAATCATAATCTTCAACAGCACCAAGATGGAACATCTGTGCAGCAGTCGCCTCGTAAATCTTTCCGTGTGTTTTAAATACGTTCAATACCCAGTTTTCTTTTGCGTACCAGGCAATCACCCGCGCTTCAATCGCAGAGAAATCAGACACAATAAAACGATGCCCTTCTTTAGCAACCAACCCTGTTCGAATCAACTGCTTTAACGTATCCGGCACCTCGTCATAGAACCACCGAATGGCTTCTGTGTCTTTCTTTTTCACTAGGTCCCTAGCAAAACCAATTTCATCTAAATAGTTACGCGGTAAGTTCTGAACTTGTAACAATCTTCCAGCCCAACGCCCGGTTCGGTTCGCCCCATAAAATTGCAGAATGCCGTGGATGCGGCCGTCACTGCAACGCGCACCGTCCATCATCAAGTATTTCTTTGTACTTGAATTCGACAAGCTTAAACGCAACCTGAGAGCCTCAGACACATCCGCAGGTAATTCACCTAGTTCTAGCGCTTTGACAACTAAGTCTTTGCCTAGTGATTCAAAGGGCGTGCCCTGATCTGCCAGCCATTCTTTAAATTGTTTCAAACTGTTGGGATTGTCTAAACCGGTTACTTCTTTTAGCTTATTCATATTGACTTCAGTCAGATCGTTCATAATCTCGATAGCCGATGAAGCTAGTTCGTGATCAATCTCTGCGCCGCGATCATTAATCTGTTGATCCAGTGCATACAATTCCCATTCAGATTCTTTTACAGGGAATCGGTTCAGTTTGTCTGCGATCGCCATTTCAACAACTACGTCTTGGATGCAGTAATCAATAAACGTCTGCCATTTATCGGGGGCGTCCTCTGGAAGATTTCGCGACCGCTGCCCGTTTGCTTTTGTTGGTTTGCAAGGCTTTGAAAAATAATTGATCAACTGTGTCCCTCGTGTATCTTTCTGCTGTTCGATGTTTAGATACTTGGCACACTGCCCCAAACTCGCAGGCAACCCTAACTCATTAGAGTGAACCATCGTACAGTGCCATTGCTTTGGATCAAGCCACAGGATATTTAAGTAACGAGATAAGCAGACACGTTCAAATTGGGCGTTAAAGGCGATTTTCAATACCTTTGAATCACTGATCGCCTGTTCAATCTCTTCTGGAATTTCATCAATGGTTAGATCGATGCATTCAACTGGACCGCTGTCTACAGAGTAAGCAAAAAGTAGAATTTCAAAGTTTGGACTATCCGCATATTTGTAAACACCCACTTTAGTAAGGTCTTCATCCGAATATGTCTCAATATCTATATTCAAAGTTTTCATGAGTACAACCCCTGTTTAATGAACGTTGATTGGCTCCAAAAACCTTTTTGACATACATTCTTCTTGTACTGGTTTTTCATTTCTTCGCGATATAAATCTTCACCGAAATAGGAAAAAACTTTTGATTCCCTATGTGACAAAATATGTTTAATCAGTTTGTTCAATTCTTTTTTACTTGACCCGTAAATATATTGAGTAAATTTGTTTTTTAACACTCTTCGTTTTCCTCGATGGTTTACATCCACCATAAACATGTAATTTAAATGTTTTTTTCCTCTATGATCACCAATTCGTAATGAATTCGCTAAGCCACAATCAAACTTCATGTACAAACTAGTAGTAGAAAAAGCTTCATAAAATTGAATCACAACACCTGAGGCCAATAACTCTTTAGATATATATGCAGCGGCTTCGCAGACAGTTAAATTTCTTTGTTTCAAACAGAACACCTTCTTTCAAATTAAGAAAAGGGACGTTGCCGCCCCTATTCAGTTTTATGCAAACATATCGTCATCGTCTTCTTCGTCATCCCAGTCAAGATCACCAAAGTCAGATTCTGCGTTCGCACGGCCGCCAAGATAATCCCCTTTTCCAGTAGTTAAAATATTATTCAATCCAGCAGACACACCTTTATTCCCGGCAGTGTTATAAGCATAGAAGTTAACTGAAGTAATCGCATAAACGCCTGAATACACATCGTCAGGACTGTCTGTTTTCACAAGCATGCCATCTTCCCGTTTTACGACTTGCGGTTGTGTTTTACTCGATACATTCATGAAGTACATGCCTTCAAACTCTGGGCGTTCTTCGATATCCATTTCATCATCGCCATCGCGCAAGGTAGTCTTCAAACGATCAAATTTTACCCCTTTAAGCTTGTCGCTTTTCGCTGCTTCATATGCGGCTTTAATTGCTTTTCTCATGTACCCAACGGTTTCTTTGTCCTCTTTTGGAATGAGTAACATCACAGAATATTTCTTCTCTTGTCCCTCTTCCATTGCATGAGGTTCTAACACATGCACAAAACTTAATCTCACTTTATTTGTAATTACTTTCGTTCCATTCAATTTAGCCATTTTATATTTCCTTCTTTCGATTTATTTGAATAATTCATCAACTTCGGCACTCATAAAGTGTGCATCGATGTCGTTCATAATTTGTTGTTTGTAGCGTGTCACTTCTTTCAAATAACTCGCTACGTCATGTTTAATCTGTCGATCAATAAGCAGGTCTCTGCTGACTAAGCCGCGTAGAGCTTTCGTGATGCTACAATAAAATCCTGCAAAAACATACTTTTGATCTTCGTTTTGAACCTCAAGAACGACGTTGTAATTGTCCTTCTCCATGATTCGGTACCCTGTACCTTGAAAGAGTACGACCTTTGTTTTCTCTTTAGTGGTCATTACGCGTCAACTCCTTCGAAGTCACCTTCGGCACTTTCTAACCCGTTTAATGCTGGACGTTTGTCACTTTCGACAACTAAAACGGGCTTTCCTTCTGGTTTAATTACGTAATCCGCCGATAAATCTCCAAACTTCTTCTTTCCGACAACTTTTTCTAGCTGACCGATTGCTTTCAGCTCTTGAGGCTTCAAGATTTCATCGTCTTCGTATCCTTCAGCTTCTAGAACCATTAATAGCCCCTCGGTATCGGAGATTTTACGATTTGATCGTCCCGCTACCAATTTCCAACCAGGGAATTCTTCCCCTTCAGTCAGCGCTTTATTCAACGCAAAACTCTCCACGTGCTCGATCCATTTCTTTATTTCTGGAGCACGATCCAAGATTTCAGCGATTTCTTCATTCGTTAACAACGGTGCTTCTTTGAAATCGAACGTATCGATCAGTTGGAAGTTTTTTTCCGCCCGAGGTCGTAGCTGTGCGCGAACTTTAGAAAATTTCACCACGTCGTCTGTGATCGTCCATTCGCCGTTTCCTTCATATGCTTGAACGGCTCTTGGCGCAACATAGTTATCTGCCCAATAAAGCAATTCGTCTTTTTCAATTTCAAAGGTCGAGAGATTGTCTAAACGCGGCTGGACGATCGTCATCCGAACCGTCTCAAACTCGTAGATTAAATCGTACTTATCGACAGCACCCAAGGCGTACAACATCAACTGTGGGTTCAAATAAGCATCTACCGGAACACCTTTTCCATATTTCAAATCGATAATCTCGATTACGTTGTCGGCTAGAATCACCACATCTGAGGTTCCAAAACCTTCTGGTACCCACTGACTGAAATCCACTCGCTGTTCCAACTCAATTACGGCGTTCTCGTAGTGATTCGCACGCTCTTCTACCAAGTCACAATAATTGGAAACATAATCTTCCATAGATGGATCGTAGTACGAATTTTCTGCTTTGAATTTTTTTAACTTGCTATTCACAGACCGCGTAGGTATTAATTTAAACCGTTTGTTTAATATCAGCTCTGCCAACTCATGTGCAGCAGTTCCTTCCTCCGCAAAAGAACTGCCGCGATCCTTAACCGCTTCCTCTAGCCTTGCAATCGGTGGACAGATCAACCACCGATGTGCGCTACTGGCTCCTAATAATGCGTGACTTCCCACTGGCATAATTAATCACCTGCCGTTGCAATCAACGCTTCTAAATCTGTAATAAACGCTGAATAGTCTTCTTCCTTCAGATCACTAAGTTTTCCCGCATTGAAGCGCCCAAATGCCGTTTTGACTTCTGGACGGTGCCCACCATCCATAGCTTTTTTCATCGCAGCTTGTACGTCCGCTTTCGTCGCATTCGGATGTCGCCCTTCTGTGATTGATTTATCTGGTTCATTATCAACGGATTTGGTTTCTGTTTTTTTGTTATCCTTTTTAGTTGAAGAATCTTTTTCCTCGGAAGTCTGTTCCGTAGAGGCTGCCTTCTCCTCGGTTTGTTCCTTTTTTACCTTTGTCGCTTTTTTCTGTTGTTTCTTTTCAGCGACTTCATCTACTGCTTTTTGAAGAATTGGAGCTGGATTCGACACGAACTGCCCTACTGTTTCCAACAGTTCTGATACTGATTCTGCCTCAATATTTAAATAAATTTTTGTCATTTTCTTTTTCCTCCTAGTAAGTTGTTTTAGGCATGATCAGCCCGATAAATTGGTTCTCGCTTTCAAAGACAACGGCTTTGTTTGGACTTAGAAGCCGTATTTCAACAGGCAACAACGCGCAATCAGCAATGAAGCTCATTAAGTGCGTAAGATAGGCGGCGCTACATCGAAATTCGATCTCATCGCCTGATTGATCTAGGAGCGCAAAGGTGCTTCGGGTGTCTCCTATGACATCAGCTATAACCAATTGTTGATTTTTTGCAGTTACCAAAACATCGCTATTTTTCGCAAAGCTTTTCAAAAACTTCACTATTGCTGGCGCCTCCGTCGGATCTAATTCCCAAAGCGCATTGTGGTCACAAGGAATAATTCGATCTACGTTTGGATAATCACCCTCAATTGCCTGCAGATCCTTCGGCTCAAAGGTGCACTCCTGCTGGGCAGGCATCCGATTAAATAGCCGTAACATAATGTGACCGTTTGTTGCTTCTACATGCCCATCATAGGTAATGTGAAATCCTTTTAAGATAGGTCTCATCGCATCTTTGTTAATAAAATTTAATAGATGGCGATAAGTGTTTTGTGGTTTTACTTTCCTCATTGTGATAAACTCTCCTTGTATAGAATATCTATGTCATGGCTTACTTCGTTGGCGGACGAGGTAGGCTCTTGTTTTATTTTCTTTTTCATATAATTAACCTCACTAATCTGGACAAATTATATTTGAAATGTTTTGGATCACATCTATTAGTTCAGAAAGACTATCACCAATATCATCAAGCAATCCCGATTGGATTTGGTGATGTACTGCAAATTCGTCTCCTGAAGCTCTTGAATACTCTACATTTTCTAATAATCGATTGATAATTCGAATCTGATTAGAGGCCGAAGTTAGCTCTACGGCATGTTGGTGTAATTCAGCATCGCTAAGAGCACAACCGATGGTTGATCGTTGACCACAGTGAAAGCCAATAGAAAACATTTTATGCATAATGCTCCACCGTTCTTTCGGATATTTCTTAATTAAATAATCCGCTAGATCAAGCACATCTTCACGATATGGATCTTTATCTGTTAATCGCTCATCTTCTGCATAACCTAGACCGTAAGTTAAATAAGGTGTTTCCGTGTTACTCATTTTCCATACCTCCTTTTACTCTCTGTTCATATTCCCACTCGTCATACTGAATAAAAAGAATCAACACGATCCCCACAAACATACAAATTTTAAGTAGTGTTGGCAGCACTGTGGCCACCCCTCCAAACAAGATGGATGCTAAGACTAGATTTACTTTCTTATTCATCGATCTGTTCCTCTTCTAGTTCATCTAATTCGGTTTGGATCACTCGAAGCTCTTCAGCTTTCTTAACCAGGCAATTTAATTTATTTAATGGACCCTTCATTTCAGGATCAAGCACTAAAAATTGTTGACTAATGATTTTCCCGTCCTTCATATAAGTATGAATCTCTTTATTATCGGAAAAGAACTGTGCAAAAATGATCTCATCATTTTCTCCATGCATAATATACCCAGCATTACCATCGGAGGTTTCCAATATAGAGTTCCCGATAAAGCCTCCAATAGCTGGATAATTGTCTGTCACAATGTTATAGATAGGTGTTCCCTCTTGAAATGCTCTCAAAATGAAATCGATGTCTCCAATAAGTTTGTCTTGTTGTTCCCATAATTGATCTTGTTTACTCATGATTTTTATTTCCTTTCTCTAGATCCAAGATTTTACTTAGCTTTTGTATTGTTGTTATTACATCCTCGTGAACTTGAACGCATTTCATAGACTCGATATTCATTTCATCTTTCAGATCTAAGCTCAGTTTGAAGTCGTGCATGAGATCCTCTATTACACATATATGCTCGAATACCGCATCATCTGACTTCTCATCATCAAACATATTGCGTAGCTCGATAGTCTGCTCTTCAATTTCCATTAGAATAGCCTTTAAGTTCATCTTCTTTGTTAACTTCATTTCTATTTCTCCTCTTTCAAAATTTCCTTTGGTGTTACTTTTTTAGTTCTGTATTTGTTCTCATCTTTCCATCGTAAAAACCAAATGAATGTATGGACATGAATAAAAGTGGACGAATGACCTGGTCTGAGAATTCCTTCTTTAAACTCGTCAATGTCTTCCATCTCTTTGCAGTATTCTACGAGTGTCGTCTTTGACATGCCGTGGAACATTTTCAGGAGCAAGCCTTGTCGATACCAGTCATCGGGTTCTACTTCTTTTTCTGCAGATTTAATCAACTCTGCTAGCGTCGGCTTCTTCAATATCAACACCTCCTATACGGCTTGTTGACGATTATTTCGGTTATAGATTTTTTCACTGACAGAAAAATCAAGATTAAATTTATCTTTCAATCCCATGAGTTCAGTTGTTTCATCAAGTATTTCCTGTCGATCAATAAGCATTTCTGGTGTCATTTCTGCTTTCTTAACCATTTTCGGAAAACCGTGTAAATTAGATACCGCCTTGTTGGCAATCACATTCGCCTTGATGAAATCAACTCGTACAGGTTCCCTTAGTGATTTTTTTAGATTTTGCATGGCCGACTTCTGATGTTCCTTGTCTAACATACGAAACACTTGGAATCCTTCAAGCCCCGTTGACTGACGTAATTCTTTGATAATATTGAAAATCCAATCCTCAAATTCTTCTGCTTCAGGTTTGTGAGAATTCATTATTGCTTTGTAAACACCCTGTTCAGATAGAATCACTAATTCTTGTACTCCGCCAAGGGTGCGCCATTTTGTAGTACCCTTGTACTTATCCCTCAATCTCTTAGTTAATCCAAATGTTGAACTATACCCAAGAGCTTCTGCCACGTCCTTAGCTACGGCCCACCACTCTTCGTCGAGATTGACGAATCGTATTTCATGGCCATTCCAAATTTCTGTTTTCATTGGATTACCTCCATTCGTTTTATCAACAATTGTTGATATTTCTGTTAAAAAAAATTAGTCCAATCAAAATTGAACTCCTTTGCAATCCTCTTCGCTGTTTTAACGCTGGGATCTCTCCTTCCGGTTTCTATCAGCCAATAACCTTGTTTAGACAACTCCACTTTCTTTGCAGCTTCAAGAAGAGTTAATCCTAAATCTGTACGTTTTTGACTTAACCAGAACCTTTCTCTCATAAATATCACCTCCACGACAAAAACTATATCATCACCATTTGTTGATGTCAACAATTAGTGATAAAACAATTGAAATAGTAAACAACCAGTGATACAATTGTATTAGAAATACGCAAGCAAACAGTAAAGGAGAATAATATGATTTCTTTAAGAACTAAGCTTATGCGCCTTATAGATTCTAAAGGTTGGTCTCAAGCTGAACTAGCTAGAAGGGCCGATATATCACCTCAGCAAATCAGTTATTATCTGAAAGGTGATCGTGAACCCTCAAAAGACAACATCAAAAAAATTGCCAAAGCTTTTGATATTCAGACCGACTTTTTTTTAGATGACATAGCTTCAGCAGACTTATTGGATAGCTATTTAGAGTTTGGTGTTTATGAGGGGTATGATGAAGCACCCGAGATAAGCAAAAATGATACTCCTGAATATTTTGCTATTCAACGAAAATCAAAAAAGCTGAATCAAAAAGATCAGCAACGTTTGTTGAAAATTATGGAAGCCACTTTTGATGACTTAGATAATGGTGATTTTGAAGAAGATGACGACGATGACCTCTAGGCAACAAATTAAACCTGATTATGGACTTGCACAATCGGTCGCCTATGAAACAGTGCAGAACTGCAATCAAAATATGCTCCCTTTATCAATAAAGAAATTAATAAAAAGCATCCCTAATCTTCATATTCAAAAGTATTCCAAATTTGCTAAAGCAAGAAATCTTTCAATCGAAGAAACTTTCGAACTCTTAGATTCAGAGGAAGGCTGTCTCTGGATGCGAAGTGATGGCCAGTACATTATCCTTTACAATGACGCCGTCGATAATACAGGTCGAATTCGCTTCACACTTGCCCATGAACTAGGCCACTACCTTCTAAAGCACAATGAAAAATCAAAGAAAACTCTCTTGGCACGCTATTCATTGACAAATGAGGAGTACGATATATTCGAGAAAGAAGCAAACTATTTCGCAAAACGATTATTAGCACCTATACCCCTAGTAGATCTGTATGTCGCGAGTTGGTCTAGAATCTATCCCGAATGCATAGAATTTGCCTTCGACACTTCTTATACGGTAGCAAACTATATTATTAGCGATCTTCACCGAAGGCAGAGAAATGCAAACATAGTTAGTGAGGGGCACCCTCTCACTCATAACTTCATTGACTACATAAATGTAGATAGTTCATCACAAATTTGTAAGAATTGCCACTCTCCGCAGCCAGCGACTCACAATTTTTGCGCTTTCTGTGGTAGTAACGAGATGATCAAATCCACGGCAAAAAGTTATACTAGCTATTTTCTAGAAAGGAAGAAAGTAATGATTTATTCAAAAATAGAAACAAATGAACAAGGAACGCCTTTAGTGTGTCCCAGGTGTGAAGCGGAAAATTTGGATAATAACTTCAAATATTGTCCCTATTGTACAACTTTTTTACACAATGTTTGTTTGGGTAAAGAGGAAGACAAATTTGTCAAGACAATTAACGGTGAGGTTGAACTTACTATCGCAGAAAGATATGAGCAAAATGGCTGCTCAAATGACAATTTGGATGGAGGATTTAGGTATTGTCCAGAGTGTGGTTGTGAAACTTCTTACAACGAGCAAAGATTACTAGATAACTGGAAATCTGAGAAAGAGAAAGATAAGGACCCTTTTTCTGGCACTGAATTTACTGAACTTCCATTTTAGGAGGAATAAAATGACTTACTATGAATATGTTCCAGAAAACCCTTTAGATTTTACTCATCCATTCATGACAATCAGTCAAATGAAAAAAATGCTAACTCGTAATTATGAAAAACCTCGGGATTATTACCTATATGGAGAATCTTCTGAAGAGCTAATTGAAGATTTAGAAAAACAATTTAATGAAGTTTTCCCAAATGGAATTGACGAAACTGAGTTAAGAATGCCCGTCCTAGTATTTCCGATTCCTACAGGAGAAATGTGGGAACCTGTAAAATATTGCTTTATAGTCAAACATGATGCAAATGGAATAACATATATCTACTCACCAATTAGAATTCCTTTTCTCGAGAATAATGGAGGATTTCTGCAGAAAAAAGATAATTCCCTTTGACACAAAAACACGATCCCACCCCGGCAAGAGTATGATCGTGTAAAAAATAATTCACCTATAGGCATAGGCTTCTTTAGTTGTGCCTATTATACCAAATGATAGGAGGAAATGACAATGTGGGTAGAACCATTGAAAGATGGTCGTTTCAAATTTATTGAGCGCTTCAAGGATCCGTATACTGAAAAGGCTCGAAAAAAATCAGTTATAATGAATAGCCAATCCAAGCAAGCTTGGAATAAAGCGTTAAAAATTCTGAATGATAAAATTGAAAATGAACTTTCAAAAAAGAAAATTGACAAAGCCCCCTTCCAACAAGTTTATACTGAATGGGAAATTAATTATTTTAAATCTTTGAGACCTAATTCAAAGAATACTTATGTAGCTATTCGAAAAATTATTTTCAAGGCCATCAATGAAGACATCTTAATTTCAAACATTGACACACGATTTCTGCAGAACTTTTTTGGCTCTCTCGACTATTCTCAGACCTATATTGCGCACATTAAGTCAAATTTGAATCTTGTGTTTAAATACGCAATCAAAATAGGCTACGCCGATAAAAACCCTGTTGAGAATGTAGAGATCATCTCTAAAGCGAAAACTTTAGAAGATATTGAGCGAATTGAAGATAAGTACCTTGAAAAAAGTGAAGTTAAAGTAATCCTTGAACAGCTATATAAAAGTCGCTTAACTTTTCGTGTCGGACGACTAGCTGAATTTATGTATTTAACAGGAGTTCGCTTTGGTGAAGCAGTCGCATTAAGAGAAGAAAATTTCGACTTGGATAATAATATCGTTCACATTAGAGGTACAATCGACTACAGCAAAGGTTACAAACAAAAAGCAGTTGGACCTACTAAAACTCAAAAGTCAAATAGAGATGTTCAATTGACCCAACGGACGGTTGAGCTAGTAAAACGTACGTTTGAGGAAAATAAACTAGACCTGCTATCCGAATCTGATTTTAGTAACGACAGGTTCGTTTTTGTGACCCGAACAGGTACACCGATGCAAAATAGTTCATTCAATCGATCTTTTGCTGCTGCAGGTAAAAAAAGTGGCATTCACAAACGTTTAACCTCTCACATACTTAGACATACACATGTGTCGTTACTAGCCGAACAAAATACTCCTTTGAAGGCTATTATGGATCGAGTAGGTCATGAGGACGCCGACATTACAAATAAAATCTATACTCACATTACTGATAAAATGAAAACTGACTTAATCAGCCAATTAGAAAAGAATGGTTTATAGCCATTCTTTTTATTTTTGCCCCTTTTCTGCCCCTTTTAACTTTACATCAAAACAAAAACCTGTCAGAACCTTACAGCCCCAACAGGTTTAGTGCCGATACTATTTTACAGCGTCTTTTAATTGTTTACCCGCTTTAAATGCAGGTGATTTGCTTGCTGCAATCGTGATTTCTTCGCCTGTTTGAGGGTTACGACCTTTACGAGCTGCACGTTCGCGTACTTCAAAGTTACCAAATCCAATGACTTGAACTTTTTCGCCGTCTTTTAATGATGTTTGAATCCCATCAAACAAAGCATCTACAGCTGCTGTTGCGTCTTTTTTTGTCAATCCTGTCTTCTCTGCTACTTGTTCAACTAAACTTTGTTTATTGATCATAATGTATAGCCTCCACTATCTTTTTAATGTATTCCAAAGACAATTCTATTCGTTATTGCAGAGAAAGGCAACAGTTAACGCTCTTTTTCTCTTTTTTTCATTTTTTTCTTTTTTGTTTATTTGAAATTAAAAAATAAGAAAATTATCCAAATATTTTCAAAATAATTTGCATTCTTCCTTATTATATTGGTATTCTATACAAGGATAATTCTTAATGATCATTTGTTAAATAACAAATATATTAGAAAATTAAAGTTTTCGTGCTTGTTTCACTTCTCTTTGAACATTATATTAAATAAAAAAATATTCAAGGAGCTTTATTATGAAGTTAAGAGGATTAATGAAAAAAGAAACTATTAGAAGATTACGTATTGTAGAAGAATTATATTTTGCGCAGGATTATTTAACGTCTGAACAGTTATTAGATAAAGTAACTTGTACACTTCCTGTGTTAATTAGCGATGTTCGTTTCTTAAATGGCGAGGAGCTGCCATTTCAAATTTCTAAGAATAAGGGGCTTTATTCCATCGATTTTGACGATAGTGCAACAATTGATAGCGTTTATGCCCACATCCTTCGGAGCAATCTGGAATTCCAAACGATCGAGAGTGCTTTTTTTGAGGAAAATCAGCGCATTGACATAGCAGCTAAACGTCTGAACTGCAGCTTTTCTAACATGCAAAGATACCTCAAAGCGATCAATGCAACGCTATCCGATGGTGATATTGCACTTCTTTACCGTCCGATACGACTTGATGGCGACGAGCTCACTACTCGACGCTTTTATTATCTTTTCTTTAAGGAATCTAGAGTCCCCTTCTCTAACTATCGTTTTTCGAATAGATTGGTAAACGCTGTGGATCAGCTGATACGGCAAATTATGTCTGAAAACAAAATAACCAATACGATGAATAGTCATTTTCAATTGGTGCACAGCTTTTTGATTGCCCTGCATCGTTTGAAAAATGGTCATTTTATTCGAGGGTTGTCTTCCAACAGCGGGCTTACAATTCCACAAGTGGAGAGACTTTCCCGACTAGGACGCTTTATCAGACAAGAGGTTGAAATAGAACTGACCGACGCGATCTTAAGAGAATGCCTATGGCCGCTGTTCAGCCATCATTTGATTTTGACTCGTCAGCAACAAGCAACGGCGCACAAAATAGATAACAAGCTTGCAGATTTTTATGATTTGCATATGTTCTTATTGCAAAAGCTGAATGCTTTGTTAGACACCCCACTCTCACACGCTGAAATGGCGGAAACAACACGATTATTAGGCAATGAATTATTCTGCTACTATCCAAATGATTGTCCTATCGAGATCCTTCAAGAAACGGAACGAATGCTTTTAACCCTGATTGATAAGAAATACAGTCGTGAATTAAACAAGCTCAGACGGATTGTGAATGAGTTTTTAGCTCCAATCGGTCGTGAGATGATGGCGCCGCTATATCTAAGTTGCCTCATTACCATGATTGATAATATTTTCCAGCGCTTGGTTGCTGCGGATAAACCGCTTAAAGTGCTTTTACTATCAGATACTTCTACAACTCATGAGCGTTTCTGGCAGTCTATTTTTCCTGTTTATATTAAGGGCTCTGTCAACTATGAATACTTTGAAACACCTTTTATCCTGCAGGAGCAATTGACTAGCTTAACGAAAAAATACGATTTAATCATAACTAATGTAACCATGACTGGATTAGAATCAGCCTGTCCATTAATCGCGATCAATGCGTATCCAACCGCAAAGGATCTTGAACGAATTCAACAATTTGTAAATCAATTCGAATCACTCTCAACACGAAAGGAATTATACGATGAACTTAAGACGTCTTCTTAAACGAGATAGTCAACGTCAATTGCAGTTAATTGAAACACTTTACTATTCCCAGCATCCACTGTCTAGCGATGAGTTAACCAAAACAATCCAATGCACTACCCCGGCATTGTTGAGTGATATTCGCTCAATCAACACTCAAAGCGACTATTATAAAGTCATTCGCGAAAACAGTCTTTATCGATTAGAGTTGAAGGAGAACGCCACTATCGATGTCCTCTTTTCAACATTGCTCCAAAAATCCATAGCCTTCAGAATGTTAGAAGCGATTTTCTTTGAAAATTGTTATTCTCTCATTCAGCTTTCTAAAAGTGTCTTCTGTAGCCTAACCGCTGTCCAAGCGTCAATGAAAGATTTAGAGGAGGCGTTAGCTCACTGGAATATAGAGATTTTGCGCCGGCCGTATCGAGTCGTTGGAAACGAAACAGCCATTCGTCATTTGTTTTTCTTATACTTCTCAGAAAAGAAAATCGATCGGAAGGATACACCATTTAGTGCAAACTTTTTTGACTCTGCGGATAACGTCGTCCGGTCAATGATCGACAATAATAAGTTAAATGTTTCACTCGCTCAATATAATCGGTTAAGTATGACATTTTTCATTAGTCTCGTTCGTATCTCAAACGGACACCGAATGCCCGTCAGCAGTTTGAAATCCTCAGCTCTATTGCCACCAAGTCAGAGTGCTGTCTTTAAATTTAACCCGTATCTTCGCAAGGAATTACTCTTTATTTACTCTGAGGACGTGATGAAGGATAGTTTCTGGCTACTCTATTCTGACATGTTTCTACTCGGCGATGAGCAACGAAGACGGGCTTTAGAAACAAATCATAAGCTGGCCTACCATTATGAAACACATCTTGCATTAGCCGAGAGACTCAGTCAAATGCTAGTTGATCCGCTAACTGAAAAACAAAAAGAGCAACTGGCAACAATTTTGGTTAATCAACATTTATTTCATATGAAAACAAAGAAATTTATCAGCGTCCTTCGAGACCGTAAAAAAGACTGTCTCTCATTATTGGAAACTTTCCATGCACATTGTGTTCATCAACTACGTAACTTAATGATAGATTTTACAAAAGAGTATCGGAACTTTCGCTCTCAAGAATTCATAGACAATTATATCTATCAAATTGTCGCTACTGTTCCGAGCTGTTTAAACGGGATGAGACAAACAGAAAAGCCTGTAGATATTCTGATCGTTTCAACAGACTCTAAAATGCAGGAAAGCTTATTAATCGAGCTGCTTCGTTTCTCAATTAGAGGAAACTACGTGATTCATCAAATCAATATGAATCAATTACATAATAAAAGCTACTTAGAGGTTTTCGAAGAGCATGATATTGTTGTCAGTACCTCTACCTTTGACGTTCCTCATTGTCTGACACCGATTATTGCTGTTGAACTCTGTCCAAGTATCCAATCGTTGAATAAAATTCAGCAATTAGTCGATCAAATCATTTCAAAAAAGACAACTACTAAACAAACAGAAGAAAAAAATGGACTCAAGCAACTTACTTGAGTCCATTCTTCCGCCCGTTTTCGTCTTGTAAGCGGGCAATTTCTTTATCCATCGAGGCTTTTTCCGCTGTTAGACTGTTAATCATGCGTTGGTATTTCTCCTGACCATTCTTTTTTCGAATCACGTTTAATTGAAGCGCTGAAAACAAAATGACCGCAAAGGCTAAAATGACAATTACAAAAAACGCTATATTTCGCTCCATTTTCAAAGAAGCATACAGCAGTACAATTAAACTAATCAAGACTTCTATAAGACTGAGTTTGGCTCTTCGCCCACCTCCAAAGATGATTCGTTTTAACAAAGGGCCGTGAAGTAGTTCTTCATATCTAGTCAGGCGAGCTTCGAGAAAGCTTACCTGCTCTTTTAATAGGTCAATTCGTTCTTTATCTGGCATAGTGACTTCGCTCCTTAATATCCTTGGTTTTATTATGGCGAGTAATGTGGGTTTTCGCAAATATTTTATTTCTTATTATAAAAATAATAAGTTTTTCATCCCCCGGTATTTGTTGTTTCTTTTAAGGCAGAATACTCTTCTATTAGAAAATGTAAAGGGTTTCATTTGACCGTAATTATTCAAACAGACCAAATCCTTTGCAAATTCTTAGTTGAAATTGTCTCAAAATCCTGTACAATTATTTTGTAAGCGAATTCACTTCGTGTACGACTACTTCAAAAAGGAGTGTATTAAATGATTATTGGAATTCCTAAAGAAATCAAGAACAACGAAAACCGGGTTGCCCTTCCCCCATCTGGCGTATTTGATCTGACCAACCGCGGCCATCAAGTATTAGTGGAAAAAGATGCTGGCAAAGGCTCTGCCATCGCTGACGATGAGTATGTAGCTGCAGGTGCGACGATCATCGAAAATGCCGCAGACGTTTGGGCAGCTGACATGGTCATGAAAGTGAAAGAACCGCTTCCTGAAGAATATCAATATTTCCGCAAAGGGTTACTACTATTCACCTATTTGCATTTAGCAGCAAACAAACCTTTAACTGAAGCATTAGTGAACAGCGGTGTGAATGCCATCGCCTATGAAAATGTTCAGCCAGCAGACAATACACTGCCATTGCTTGCTCCAATGAGTGAAATAGCTGGACGAATGGCCGCGCAAATCGGTGCCAATTATTTAGAACGCGTCAATGGCGGCAAAGGTATCTTATTATCCGGTGTTCCCGGTGTTCGTCGCGGCAATGTCGTTGTTATCGGCGGCGGTGTCGTAGGTCTAAATGCAGCGAAATTAGCTGTAGGCTTAGGCGCTAACGTGACAATACTTGACGTCAGCGTTCCTCGCTTGAAAGAATTAGACATTATTTTTGGCAACAGTGTACAAACAATGATGTCAAACCGCTACAACATCCAAGAATGCATTAAAACTGCCGATTTAGTGATTGGTGCAGTATTGATTCCAGGTCACAAAGCACCGACTTTAGTGACAAAAGAAATGGTCGCTAATATTCCTGATCATTCAGTCATCGTGGACGTAGCGATCGATCAAGGCGGAATCTTTGAAACCGAAGATCGTGTAACTACTCATGATGATCCAACCTATGTGAAAGAAGGCGTTGTACACTACGCGGTAGCAAACATGCCTGGTGCAGTTCCACAAACGGCTACCTACGCGTTAAGCAATAGCACAATGAGCTACGCCAACTTGTTAGCGAATAATCCTTTAGAAGAGCTATTAAAGGACAATTTGGCCCTTCGCCGCGGAGTTAATACTTACAACGGCAAACTAACGATTGAAGCAGTAGCCCATGATCTATCCATGGAATACACACCAATCGATGAAGTACTAAACGAAGAGTTAATGATGAATCCATAAACAAAACAGGAGGAACCTGTCAGCGTCTGCTGACAGGTTTTTTTGTTATAATGAACTGAATTCTTTTACTATAGGAGGTTTTTTCAATGCGATTCTCAGAGTTTCCCTACAAACGTCCTGACCTTGTGCAATACGAAGAGGTATTCAACAAGGCAAACGAGCGATTCGTTCATGCGGACAATTATTCACAAGCCAAACAAGCTTTACAGAAACTGAATCACTTACGCAGCGAAATGGCTAAAAATTTAAAATTGGCCTATATTCGCTTCTCTATTGATAACTATGATTCATTCTATCGTGAGGAAAATGAGTTTTGGGATCATCATGAGCCTTTGGTCGGCCAAATTCATAATCGCTTTTATCAGAGCCTGCTTCGTTCTCCTTTCCGCAGTCAGTTAGAAAAAGAATACCCTGAAACACTTTTTCTATTTGCAGAAGATCAATTACGTCTATTAGATGATTCCGTAATTGAATTGAAGCAGCAGGAAAATGAAGTAGTCAGTCAATATACCCTTTTAATCGCTTCTGCTGAACTTGAGTTTAATGGGAAGACACTGACGCTTTCCGAGTTATCCGCATATTTCACTGATCCGAGCCGAGAAACACGTCGGGCGGCTCATGAGGTTTACGAAAGCTTTTTTACAGATCATGAGGAAGAAATCGATGCAATTTACGATCAGCTCGTACACAATCGACACCAGCAAGCAAAGAACCTTGGTTTCGCCAATTATGTGGAATACGGCGATCGCTTGATGAACCGCTGGGGATATGATCGTTCTCAGCTGCACGCATTCCGACGCTTTATCGTTGAAAAAGTCGTGCCGATCAATCAAAAGCTTTACGAGCGGCAACGAGAGCGGCTGGGTGTTGAGGTTCTGGCCCATTACGACCTGCCATTGGTTTTTCCTGAGGGGAATCCTCAACCACAAGGCACCAGCGACGAATTAGTGGAAAAAGCGCAACAAATGTATCACGAGTTGTCGAAGGAAACAGGGGATTTCTTTGATCTCATGGTTCAGGATGAGTTATTGGACCTGATTAGTCGCCCCGGCAAGCAAAGCGGCGGCTACTGTGAGTTTATTGACGGTGTGCAAATGCCCTTCATTTTTGCCAACTTCAATGGCACGTCAGATGATGTCGATGTTTTAACCCATGAGACTGGCCACGCCTTTCAAAGTTATCTATCTCGCTGGATCGAGGAACCTGAGTTGGTCTTCCCGACCTCTGATACCGCTGAGATTCACTCCATGAGTATGGAATTTTTAACTTGGCCGTGGATGGACAAATTCTTTGGCTCAGAAAAGGAAAAATATACCTTCGCCCATTTAAGCAGCGCTTTACAATTTCTCCCTTATGGTGCGTTGGTGGATCATTTCCAAGAAGCAGTCTATTTACACCCTGACTGGTCTGCTGCGGAGCGTAAGAGCTGCTGGCGTGAACTGGAACAGCTTTATTGTCCAGAACGAAATTACGAAGAATCTGAAGCTTTAACTCGAGGAATTTATTGGTATCGCCAAGGACATATTTTTGAAGTGCCCTTCTACTACATTGATTACACCTTAGCGCAAGTGTGTGCACTGCAGTTTTGGGAACGTAGTATCGTCAAAAAAGATCCGACGACTTGGGAGGATTACTTAGCGATTTGTCGAGTTGGCGGCAGCCAAACCTTTTTAGAAACTGTTCAATTAGGACATCTCGCTTCTCCTTTTGATCGAGAGAAAATGTCGGATTTACTAGTTTCAGTTGAAACGTTTTTAGCGGCTTTTCCTGACGTTAATTAAAATGGAAGTTCGTTTCTATGAAAAAAGAAGTGGCACAATACGTTTGTGTCCACTTCTTTTTTTGCTTAGATTTTTTTCTTATTTAGAAAGAGTGCTGTAAACAGGAAGACGCAGGCACCCCCGATAATCGTCAAAATTGAACTGGTTTGTTCATTGGTTTTTGGCAGCTCCGCTTGTTTGGTCTGCACTGTTGTCATTTGATCTGGAGCAGTCGACGGAACGCTTGCCTGAACCGACCAGTCTGTCCCCTCTGCATTCTCAATGATGACAGACGAGGAGAAGGTTCCAGTCGTATTACTTTGGGTACTTTCCGTTTGCTTCTCCTCATCCGGCATTTCTACATCAATGGGAATCGTCGGATCGACCCCATCTGAAATCCCCCCCATCGCAAAGGGCAGCTTAAAGGAATAATTGAAGACCGCGTCTGTCTCGTAGTCTTGATTGTACCGAACATCGAAATTTGATACGTTCTTATACGTATAAGTCAGCCAATAGCGCATGTCGTAATGATTGGTATTCTGATTGTTAATTTCACCGATTTTAATGTAATCATTATGCACCTTATAGTAGAGCTGATTGTTTTTCGTAACATAAAAATTTTGAATATTATTGTTGTTGAAGAGATCGATACTTTGCTCAAAATCAATATCTGTAAAGTTAAAAAAGCCAGAGACATTTACCGGATTTGCGTTCAAGTTATCAAGAAAGGCATAATTCAAAAGAACATCTCTGATTCCCTTCATGGTGATCCCATTGTCCTTGTTTATATATAGGACCTGTTTTCCTGCCAAAGCCGTCCATCCTTTGACGGTAATTCGCATATCAATGGTTTTTCCTTTATAGGTACCAACATTTTTATAGGTCACCGTAATCGTATTAGGCTGCTCTGAATCAAGGTCAAAGACGTAGGAATAGCCGTCACTGGTATAATTGTTTGTCCCGCCGATCACGATGTCCTCCACATTCGCGAAGTTCGGCATAAACTCATAATCAGTAGGAATCTTCGTATTTTCGTCCGTTATGGCTTGGTCGTGATCCACGATTTTCCCATCATTATCATTTTTTAACGGTGGCGTCGAGGCTTTTGTACTGACAGCTTCATTGATTGTTTCAGGTTCCGCGTAATCGGCTGGATTGGAGACAGTCGGTTCTACTGATTCCCCGGATTCAACAGTCGGTTCCTCTGTTGAAACAGACTCCTGATGTTCCGTTTCTACTGGAACATCATCTATGCTAGTAGAAACAAGAGAAGTCTCGCCTACTCCTGAATCCGTAGTTTCTGAAGTCATTTCCTGTCCTTCTGAAACTAATACAGGCGTTTCCTCTTGATGACTCTCTTCTGCCACAGCGGCTTCCTCTTGCTCGATTGGTTGCGTAGAGATCGGTTCTGCAACAGGTTGTACTTGATTCATACTCGCGCTTTCGACAATTTCGGTCGTCACGTTATTTTCTATTGATTCCGCAGTTTCGTTCGCCCAAGCAGCATTTGGTACCAGTGAAACACCTAAAATTACGGTTGAAAACAAATAAATACTTTTTTTCGCCATAAAATGACCTCCTTTATCATACATAACAACATATATTATAACATTAGTTGTCATAAAGAAGAATATTTTTATTATTATGTCGATTTAAGCTATATTTATTATCTGATTATAAACAAAAATTGAGAAAAAAAGCGACTGTGACAAGCTTTGTCACAGCCACTTTGCTTTTATACCTTTTTTTTATTTAAGAAAAGTGCCCCAAGCAAGAAAAGACACGCACCGCCAAGAATGGTAAAGATTGTATTTGTCTGATCATTGGTTTGCGGTAATACTGCTTGCTTTAATGGCTTAGCTTGTACGACCTGTGTTTCTACTGGTTCGACTTTTTCAGCTTTCACCGTAGCTTTGACAGTCGGTGTAACAGTGATCGTTTCTGTCTTTTTCTCTGCAACTACAGGGACAGCTAGTTCGACTTCCTTTTCAACTATTTCTTTTTCCGGTGTTTCCTCAATAACTATCGGCTCCTCAACTTCTTCAGGCTCCTTCTCCACTGGTTTTGTCGGCTTTTCTTCTATTACGATAGGCGCTTGATAGGTGTAATTAAACACTGCGCCTGTCTCATAATCTTGATTGTAGCGAACATCAAAGTTTGACACATTTTTATACGTATAGGTCAGCCAATGATCCATGTCAAAATCAGAGGTCCCTTTTCCATCAATCTCCCCGATACGGATATACCCGTTGTGTGACTTAAAATAAAGCTGATTGTCCTTCGTCACATAATAATTCTGAACATTATTATGATCGAAGAGATCGATGCTTTGCCGCAAGTCAATATCTGTAAAATTAAAGAAGCCAGAAACATTCATTGCCGCAGAGGTTACATTATCAATAAAGGAATAATTCAGGCGAACATCGCTGATACCATGCATCGATATCCCGTTTCCTTTATAAATATAAAGCTGATTATAAACACTACCGGAAAATGCGGTCCAATCTTTGACTGTTACCTTCATATCTACCACTTTTCCATTATAAGTACCGACATTTTTATAAATCACTGCGATTGAATTCGCCGATTCCGTCGTCAAATCAAAAAGGTAATACGTAGAGCGCTCTAGATAGCCGCCATTTGAAGTCACGACAATATCATCAAGATTGTCAAATTTCGGCATAAAATTATACTCAGCAGTAATCTTCGCGTCCTCATCTGTGATCGCTTTTTCATGATCGACGATTTTTCCATCATAATCATCCTTAAGCACAGGCGTCGTCGCTCTTGCTGCTCTCGGCTGTTGAATGGTATCAGCCGGTTCAGCTACTACCTGTTGACTAATGTTTGCTTGGCTAGTTACTGCCTCTTTCTCAGGCTCTGGCGTTGCTTCTAAAGCGACTTCCTCTTTGGGAGCACTCTCTTGTTCCGGCAACTCCGTCTCGACAGCTACAGGCTCCTCGATCAGTTCTGCCTCTTCAGGCTCCTCAGGAACGACCTCTGGTTCTGGCTGCGGTTCGCTAACTTCGATCTCTGGCTCTGAAACAGCCTGCTCTACTTCTACGGTAGGGCTTTCAATGAATTCAGTTGTTACATTAGGCACAGCGGGCTCCGCTATCTCATCAGCCCAAGCATTGCTTGGCACTAAGGACAACCCTAAGAGCGTGACGGAAAATAAATGAACACTTTTTCTAAACATAAAACGTCCTCCTTCTATTGAATACCAACTATTATTATAACATCTTTAAAAGAAAAGTATTTTCTGTAAAAATATAAAATCCCCTTTTAAATCCTTGTTAAAATCAATTAAATTAACGTTTCTATTTTTAGATCGACCACTACAAAACAATTCAAAATAACATAAAAATGTATTAATCAAAATAAATAAAGATTGGCGCTTTAATTCTAACGTCGTCTCACTAACAAAAATACATTGACCATTACTGACTTTCCATAGATAAAAACGACAGTTCTTCGCATTCTCATAGTCGAACATATTATAACATTCAAAACATATTCAATAAGATTCTAAAATAAAATGAAATATCTTAAAAGCGAATAAATTTCAAGTATTATTAGGACTTAAATCTTGTATAAGGTTCTATTTTAAAGACACTATAAATAACATTATAAGTAACTTTACTGAATGATCCGGCTGTATATCCCAATAATTAGATAGAAAAAAAAGGATAATATCTCCACTGCGATTTTTATATCGTTATTTCAACCGCAAAAAAATGGCTCCTCCACTTAGGAGAAGCCTCTACCTATTTAGGAATGACCATCAATCGATCATCGGACATTTCATGGATAGCGATCGGTCGTTGATAGAAATCGTTCAGTACTTGTTCTTGCAGCAGTTCTTCTCGTTTGCCTTGCTTGAAAATTTTCCCGTCACGAATCATCAACACATGATTCAACAGCGGTAGAATCTCTTCCGTATGGTGCGTCACATAGAGCAGGCTTGGCGCGTCCGCCGTTCGTTTCATTTCTTTGATACGCGATAACAGATCCTCTCGCGCAAATAAATCCAATCCATTACAAGGTTCATCTAAAATCAACAGCTCTGGTTTTGCCATCAGTGCCCGTGCGATCAAAATGAGCTGTTTTTCTCCTTGCGATAGCACCTGATACACTTTTCCAATCAGCTTTTTGGCTCCCAAAGACGCCATCAGCTGTTTCGCTTCATCCAATTCAGCTGTTGTGTATTCTTGATAAATACCAATACTGGCAAACTTTCCTGACAGGACGATATGTTCTGCCTGCTCCTCTCGATGAATACGCTCCTGCAGCGATTGACTCACCCAGCCGATTCGTTTCGTCAGATCGGGGATCGAGGTCCGCCCGAAAACTTCCCCTAAAACCGTCAGCTTGCCGCTGGATGGCCACAAATTACCTGAGATCATGTTCAGCATCAGACTCTTTCCTGCCCCGTTTAATCCTAGAACTGCCCAATCCTCACCCGCTTCGATCCGCCAATCGATTTCCTGCAGCAGGGCTTTCTGCTGACGAATAAATTGAACCTGTTCAAACGCTAAAATTTCCATACCTACGCCTCCATATTCTTCCCTTTTAACAATTTTATCAAAACAACACAGAAAAGATATGGGAAATGATATAATTTTAGCAAATGTCTTTGGAAGGGAGCTTTACCTATGAATTATGAATTATCCAAAAGTACTTTTGCGCCAATCGCGAAGGTCCACCTGCAAAAAGGAGAAAAGCTGCGGATTGAACCGGGTGCGATGGTCTATGAGCTTGGTGAGATTGAATTGGAAGGACAAATGAACACGAATGGCAAGAAAGGGATCGGCGGCGCCTTAAGCGCTCTAGGCCGTTCAGTAACTAGCGGTGAAAGTTTCTTTATCAGCACAGCGACTGCCCATTCAAATGAATCGGTGATCGCCATCGCCCCTGCTGTTCCAGGAAAAATCTTTGCATTAGATGTTGGTGCAGAGCATTGGCGCCTAAACACCGGTGCTTTTCTTGCCAGCGAAGAAAACGTCAATTATCAAATGAAGCGGCAAAAGCTTTCGGGCGCTCTTTTAGGCGGCACTGGCGGACTCTTCGTCATGGAGACAACGGGCAGCGGACAAATTTTGGTTTCGGCCTTTGGCGACGTTGAAAAGATCGATCTGGATGGGCAAGCACCTGTGATCATCGACAATCAACACGTCATCGCATGGACGAGTTCGTTGGACTACAATATTCGTGTCGCGTCAGGCACCTTTGGTTTCAAAACCGGCGAAGGCGTCGTAAATGAGTTCCACGGCCGCGGAACCGTATATATTCAAACCCGCAATCTCGAAAGTTTCGCCAGCCATATCAATACCTTCATCCCTAATTCTTAAAGATTGCAAGACAGGATTGTAACTAGAAGAAAGAACAGGTAAAATATGATGGATACTGTTGCAGAAAGCTGGTTAATATGACTGATAATAATACACACGAAAACGAGTTCCGGGAAACACCCTCGCGGATGGCTCGTTATCATACCGAAGCGGTCGCACCGCCGAAAAAGGAAAGAAAAAAGAAAGCCGTTCAAGTAACAGAGGTTGAGCCGACCGAACCCGTCGCGCCGCAACCTAAAAAACAAGCTACGGCACAAGAAAAAATGGTGCAAAGCACCGCATGGCTGACCGTCGGCAACATCTTTTCCCGACTATTAGGAGCGGTTTACGTTATTCCATGGATCGCTTGGATGCAGCCTCATGGGTTGGAGGCCAATTATTTATACACAAAAGGGTATAACGTTTATGCCCTCTTCCTGATGATCTCGACCGCTGGGATTCCAGCGGCGGTAGCGAAGCAGACCGCTCGTTATAATTCTATGAATGAATATGGATTAAGTAAAAAGCTGCTGTTTTATACGATGCGGCTGATGACCATCGGCGGGATAATTTGTGCCGCCATCATGTTTTTGGGCGCCCCTTATCTTTCTCAAGGAAATGCTGATTTGGTGCCGGTGATGCGCTCTTTAAGCGTCGTACTACTGATTTTCCCTGCTATGAGTGTGATTCGCGGCTTCTTCCAAGGAAACAACAACATGAAGCCCTACGCGATTTCGCAAATTATCGAACAAATCGCTCGGGTCTGCTATATGCTGGCTTCGGCTTTCATCATCATGCAGATCAACAATGGCAGCTACAAGACTGCTGTGGTTCACTCGACCTTCGCCGCCTTTATTGGGGTAGCCTTTGCAATGGGGGTTCTGCTATTCTCACTGCTGAAGGAACGAACCGCCTTTCGCAAGCTTATTAGAGAAAGTAACAATCAGATCACCTTCTCTGGCCGACAATTGGTTTTACAGATGATTCAACAGGCGATTCCGTTCATTATCGTAGGGAGTGCCATCAGTATCTTTAAATTGATCGATCAATACTCCTTTGAAAAAATCATGTCGATCGTGACGGATAATTCCGCTGCCACAAATGCTGATTTATTCGCCTTGATCTCTGCAAACCCGGACAAATTAACAATGGTGGTCATCGCGCTAGGTACCGCAATGGCAACCGCTGGTCTGCCATTGATCACAGAACGCTTTACGAAAAAAGATCACCAAGGGTTAGCAAAATTAGTCACGAACAATATCCAATTGCTGTTCTTCGTCATGATGCCGGCAACTGTCGGAATGTTCGTTCTGGCTTATCCCTTAAACACGCTGTTCTACTGGCCAAATCAATTAGGATCGGACTTATTAGCCGCTTCCTGTGTGGTGGGGATCATGATGGGATTATTCATGGTTTGCTCTACTATGCTCCAAGGGTTGGATGGCAATATGCAGGCCGTCTGGTTTTTAGCGATCGGGATCTTTGTCAAAATCGTCGCGCAGTTCCCACTGACCTTTTTGTTTGAAGCCTATGGGCCATTAATCGCAACCTTTGTTGGTTTCTTGGTCGCAAACATGTTCCTATTAGACCGCATCCACGTTATCTCACAGTTTCCATTTAGAGAAACTGTGGCATCGATCATTAAGGTCACCGTGATGTCGCTCATCATGGGGGCAGTCGCTTTCGTCGTGAAATTTGGTTGTGAACAATTCTTAAGTGCGGATTCAAAGGTTCAATCAATGATCATTATTTTAATCGTCGCTGCATTTGGCGGCTTCACCTACATGATCTTAGCACTAAAGACACGCATGGCCGACAAATTATTAGGTCCACGAGTGGACGGCATCCGTCGTCGCTTACACATGCGCTAAACAGCTTCACTCCCCGCAGATAATTCTGCGGGGAGTTTTTTGTCTACGCAAAAAACAGCTCAAAGCTTACGCTTCGGGCTGTTTTTCCGGAATGGTTAAATAGTGTGGTTCGATAGACAGGTTCGCTAAAAATCGTTGGAAATCACGAAAGGCGATCACCAGTGTCGCTGTATTTGTATTGGGATGAAACCCGATTTTTTCTGATTGATCAATGACCTCATCGATTACCAGCGTAATTCGCTGCTCTCGATCATGAGGCAAAGCTAATGGTGTTACAGAGCCTCGCTCTAAGCCCAGCAGCTCAAAAAGTTCTGCTTCTGAAGCAAAAGATAATTGCTTTTCTCCCAACTCCTTGGCAAGTGCTTTGATATCTAAACGCTTTTCTCCAGGACAGATCACAAAATAATAGTGATGACTTTTCTTGCTCTTCATCAATAAATTTTTCACGTCGGTTCCATCAATTGAAAAATCAATCTCTGCTACCGTATATACCGCCTTGTGATCCACTCGTTCATAAGGAATCTGCCATTTCTCCAGCAGTTGATATACTTCCGTATCCGTCGCTTTGGTCATCGCTCTCACCTGCTTTCTTTTAAAAGATTGCGCCACGTAATGATGGTTTTATTAACGTGATTCAATACTTCTAATTCTAGCTTTTTCGTATCTGACACGTCGCGCTGCTGGAAGCCCTCCAACGTCTCATAATTTTCTTCCAGCAACGCTGGGATGGCTTTATTTGACTCTGAAGGAATCAAGCTGCCTGCTTCGGCCTTCAACTGCTTAACCACGATCGGGGTCGTTTCTTGAAAATAGGCGTAGCCGTATGTATTCAGATTTTTTTTATAAGATTGCAGCGTAGCCAGTGAAGCTTCCAAAACGGCCCAGCCATCCGCCGTCCGCTTTGGTACTTGGACAACTTCCTTTCGCTGCTGCGGTTTTTCTTTTCGTTTTATGGCCCACCGCGTAATTAAAAAAGTCGCTAAACAAACAACCACGTTCGAAAGCAAGACTTCTGGGCGCAAAAGATTCTCAATCATGACGTTCACTTCCTCTAAGAGATGATACCATTATACCGAAATCCTTCAAGTTAAGGGAACGATTTTTCTAAAAAGATCTAGACGATATTTATGAGAGAAATGATTGCCTTCAAAAAATCCCCCTTCTACCCAAAGAAGTTGCCATTTGTTCGTAAAAAGGGAGAGGACAAAAGCTTTTGTCCTCTCCTATCCTCTTATTTTACAGTTAAGCGAACTTTTGTAAGAGCCTGCTCTAAATCCTTAATCAAATCCTCGGTATCCTCGATTCCTACAGACAGCCGCAGCAGTCCTTCGGTTACGCCTTGTTTGTCACGCTCTTCTTTTGGCACACAGGAGTGACTCATAGTGACCGGATAGGACAGAATGGATTCGACACCCCCTAGACTCACCGCCGCGATCGGCAGCTGCAAGGCATCCGCAAACGTATAAACAGCTTCCTGATTCGCCAGCTCAAAAGACAGTACCGCTCCACCGCTAGTGGCTTGACGTTTATGAACTTCATATCCTGGATGGCTTGGCAGTCCTGGATAATGAACCTTTTGTACCACCGGATGCTTTTCCAGCATTTCACTGATCTTCTCAGCGCTGCGGGCACTCTGCTCCATCCGCAAACTCATGGTTTTCAAGCCCCGCATGGTCAGCCAGCAGTCCTCTACGCCTAAGATGCCGCCTAGAACTTTTTGCTGCAGCTTGATTTGAATATGCCATTCCTCATCATTTGTTACGACCAATCCTGCTACCACGTCGCTGTGACCATTGATGAATTTCGTGGCACTGTGGATCACAACATCTACCCCTAAAGCCAATGGTTTCTGAAATTGCGGTGTCATAAAGGTATTGTCGATGATGGTTACTAAATGATGGTCTTTAGCCAGCGCCACCACCCCCGCGATATCAGTCACCGAAAGCAACGGGTTCGAAGGAGTCTCCAAATAAAGACCGCGGGTGTTTGGTCGAATCGCATGCTCCCACTCCGTAAGATCAGTCTCATCAACGAAGGTCACTTCAATACCGAAGCGATTCATCACTTCATTGACTAACTGGAAGGTCCCTCCATAAATACTTTTACACATCACTAGATGATCACCTTGATTAAAACTCAACAGCACCGCCGAGATCGCGCCCATTCCCGAGGCGAAGGCTGTTGCATATTTTCCTTCTTCTAAAGCCGCGACAGCCTCTTCTAAAGCCGTTCTCGTTGGATTGCCGAAACGGGAATACGTATACGCTTGTCCCTCTTTAATAGATGCTTGCTTAAAGGTTGAACATTGGTAAATCGGAATGGATGAAGCGCCAGTCTCTTCATCGAACGCATGATAGCCATGAATCAGCTTTGTCTTATCTTTCATCACAAATCCCCCTTAGTCATTACTCACAGGATTAGCTTAACACTATTTAAAGCGTTTTCATCATTTTTGGATGAATTCCCATAAGAAACTTAGCTTATTTTTAGGAATTCTTGGCGCTTTTTAATGGATAAAGAAATAAAAGATCGTTCCCAAGAACAGAAGCAGACCAAAATTGACGACACTAAATAAACCAAGGAACTTCTTCGTCTCATTCGGATAATACAGGCGAAACAAATTGTAGCCGATCAGGTTGGCTAAGGAGGCTAATAGTGTCCCTAACCCGCCGATATTTACACCTAGAATAACCGCCTGCTGATTCGAAGTAAAAGGCGCGATTAAAAAGGCTGCGGGGACATTGGAAATGACCTGACTCAAGCCTAACCCTGCCAAATAAATTTGTTTGCCGCTTAACGCTTGTAAAAAGCGTTTGATAAACTCAGCATCGCCGATATTTCCCACGATGATGAAAAAACAGACAAAGGTCAGCAGCAAGCCATAATCCACTTTACTAAATAATTCCCGTCGATAAAACCAGATAATCAAAGCGATAACTGGAATGACCCACTGATAAGGCAAGACATTCAGAACCACCAAAATCATCACTAGCATCAGCCCGATCAATAAAGACGTTTCTCTACGGTCAAACTGATTCTCTTTCAGCTCGATTTCCTTCAAGGATTCCTTTGTTACCAGTAGAGTCAAAAGGAATAATGAGAAGAAACTAAATAGTAAAACCAAAGACATCCAGCTCAAAAACTGAACTAATGGCACCTGATAGTAATCATATAAATATAGATTTTGCGGATTACCAAAAGGGAAGAAACTGCTGCCCAGATTTGCCGCCACGATGATCAACACACTACCTAGCAAACGCCCCTTAAATTTCGGCAATACCGAAAGCAGCTTAAAATAAATCGGCAGCAAGGTCAAAATCGCCACATCATTCGTTAAAAACATCGAACCAACCAATGATAGAAGGATCATTAACTGAACCAGCTGCCGGCTGTTTTTTGAATAGTGAAGTAATTTTTGCGCGACGAATCGCAGCAGCCCTACCTGCTCGAAACCTTGAATCAACAGCATTAAACCAAATAAGCTGAAGATTACCTTATAGTCAATGAAGGCTACTGAAAAGCGCCCAATCAAGCAGCTGATGATGGCTAATATCAAGGAAACGCTTAGTAGTCGATTATTTTTAACAGCATTCCACATACACTTTATACTCTCCCATCTTCTTTTTATCTTCTGTTGATTTCATTATCCTTTTCAGCATACTCCTAAATCGGAAAGTTACACAAAAAATTGACTCCCACGGTTGCGAGAGTCGATTAGCAATTAGGAAGCACGTTCCTGATTGAAATATCCTTGTGCTGTATTTCGTTTGCTTCGGTAGTAGATGACCGTAATAATTTGAATCATCGAGACGGCGACAATGATTACACAAATAATCAGACGAATCGATGCGGTATCTCCAGTCGAAATATAATGGAGAATGTCTCCGGTTGACCACTCTTGTTCTTGTACCAGTTCAACTAATTCGCGACTAAATATATTGTTATGCATCAATAGAAAAACCCACATACTGGCTGAAATTGCATGGTCTATGACTGACCAAAGGCACACTCGATTTGTCCAACGGTGATCAATTAGCTTCATGACATTAACAATTATTGTTAGCAATACGCCAATGACCATGACCGGAATCAAAAGCCGCGTAAAACTATTGCTGAATAACGGTACATTGGTCCTAACCTCACCTGACACGCTAAAAACGTGAGAAAATAGATTTAACGATACAAAAATGAAAATAGCACTAAAGACAAGCGTTGCTATGATCTCTGCTACCGGATCTGAAATCGGGATAACCTTTTCATTTGTCAACGGAGGCAGATCTTCCAATTTCCAATCATCCGGCTTTTTCTTAAAAGCTCCTGTTCGTTCAGCAATAACAAAACCGATGGTTGTCCAGACTAGTGTATGCAGCACTCCTGAGACGCCGCTTTGAATACCTGATTGAAAAATTACTTGCAGAATGGTATCTACCTGCTGGCTGCCTTGCTGAAAAACTTCTACAACCCCAGTTACCGCGCCAATCACCGCAGTAAGAATTCCGATTATTGGCACCAACAGCTTTAATAACCGCAGATACTCGTCATAGGCTTGAGGAGAGATCAAATAGCGGGGATTTTGACGATACTCCTCAGCTAATTTGCTCGGCGCCCCCATTGTTCGCAAGACTTTCTCGATTTCAGCGTCATTTGGCTGATCTGACAGCATGTCATAGATATTGCTCTGTAGTTCCCTTGCTACCTCTTCACGGTCTTTTTCCGGTAATTGTTTTACCACCGCATTGATATAACGTTCAATCAAATGTTCCATTTTCACCCCTCCGAATATAGTTTAATCAGATTTTTTTGCATTTTTTTCCATTCTTCAAACAACTTTGCTCTAACCTCTGTCCCCATCGAGCTGACTGAATAATATTTCCTTGGCCGGCTTTCCGTTGTATCCCAATCACTTACCAGCAATTCCTGCTTTTCTAATCTTCTTAGCAATGGATACAAGGTGTTCGCGTCAATATCGATTCCCTGCTCTTGTAATGTCTGCAGCAAAGCGTAACCGTAATGAGGTTTGTTCAAGCTTCCAAGTACCGCCAAAACCAAATTTCCCCTTTTTAATTCTGTAATATAGTTTTGTACAATGTCCTTCTCGGGCATGTGATCACCTCTTCACATCTATTATACTGTGTGATACACATCATAGTCAACAACACAATATTGTGAAAAAGAAAAAACTCTCGAAAGATTCGAGAGTTCAACGGTTATTTTGTTTCTAAATCATGCAGGAACAAGCCGCTTAAAAGTTTTGGTTCAAACCATGTCGATTTCGGCGGCATGATTTTCTTCGCATCGGCCACATCTAAAAGATCAGTCATTTGCGTTGGATACATTGAGAAGGCTAGTTTCCAATTGCCGGAATCAACTAGTTTTTCCAACTCCTCGGTTCCACGAATCCCGCCAACAAAATCGATGCGCTTATCGGTACGAATATCCATGATCCCAAAGATGTCTTCGAGAACATATTTCTGCAGCAAGGCCACATCCAGTTTTTCCACTGGATCATTGGGAACCTTCTCCGCTTTGATGCTTAGTGTATACCAATCAGCTCCGTCGTATAGCTGGCAATCGCCGGCTTTAACAGGCTTTTTGACACCTGTTTTTTCGACCTGATAATTTTCACTCAAACGCTCCATGAAGTCAGCGGGTGGCGCAGTTTTCAACACGCGGTTGTACTCCCAAATGGCTAACTCATCCTCTGGGAAAATAATCGATAAGAACTGTTCTGTCTCAGGATTTTGCTCGCCAGATTCTCGTTTTTCCAAACCGATCTTCACTGCTGATTCGGTGCGATGATGCCCGTCTGCGATATACAAAGCATCCACAGCTGTAAATAGCGCCGTCAATTTTTCAATGGTCGCTTTTTGATCCACCACCCAAACCCGATGCGTCACCTCGTGGTAGCTGGTGAAGTCGTAGACAGGTGCATGTTCTTTCTGCCAGTTTTTGATGATGGCTTGAATTTCTTCCTGCGGACGATAACTCAAGAAAATCGGACTCGTATTGGCATCACAGGTACGAATGTGGTTCATTCGATCGATTTCTTTTTCATGGCGCGTAAACTCGTGCTTCTTGATTTTTTCATCGATATAGTCGCTGATGGCTGTACAGGCCACGATCCCAGTTTGGCTGCGGCCATCCATCACCAATTCATATAAGTAGAAATAGTCTGCGTCTTCCTTGAACAACCAGCCTTTCTCTAAAAACATGGCTAAGTTATCAGCCGCTTTTTGATAAACCTGCTGGTCGTAAGGCGAAAGCTCCGCCGGCAAATCAATCTCGGCTTTATCGATATGAAAATAGCTGTAAGGATTATCTGCTGCTAAATCTTTAGCTTCCTGGGAATTCACCACATCGTAGGGCAATGCCGCTACCTTATCAGCCAAATCTTTCGCCGGACGAATTCCTTTAAAAGGATGAGCTTGTACCATTAAAATTCACTCTCCTCATCCCGCTGGATTGCTCGAACCCGGATAATGCCTTCATTTTGACTTAATTTCTCAACAATCGCAGCAATTTTGTCTGGGTTCGTCTCTGAAACATCCACTAAGGTATAGGCGAAGTCATCTTTCCCGCGGTTCACCATGTTGTCAATATTCACCTCTAAAGAAGCGATATCTGAGGCAATCAACCCCAACATGTTTGGCACATTTTTATTGATGATCGTGATTCGATAAGGCGATTCAAAGGCCATTTCGACATTTGGGAAATTGACAGAACGTTTGATAACACCTGTTTCCAAGAAACGCTTCAAGCCCCGCGCGGCCATTTTCGCACAGTTTACTTCTGCTTCCTCGGTTGACGCGCCTAAGTGAGGCAGCACAGTAATTTTATCGTTATGCAGTAATTTTTCTTCCGCAAAATCCGTCGTAAAACCAGCGATTCGCTCTTCATTGACCGCCTTCACTACCGCATCTGTATCCACGATCTCACCACGAGCAAAATTCAACAGGTGCGCCGTTTTCTTCATTTGCATCAGTTCTTCTGTGCCGATTAGGTGACGTGTAGCCTCTGTTAACGGTACGTGAATCGTCACAAAGTCACAATTAGTCAAGACTTCCTTCAAGTCCTTCGCCCGTTTCACTCGACGAGAAATGCTCCAAGCCGTATCCACAGAAACATACGGATCATACCCCGTTACTTCCATGCCCAAACGGTACGCGTCGTTGGCAACCATCGCGCCAATTGAGCCTAAACCGATAACGCCTAGTTTTTTGCCTTCCAATTCGGTTCCGGCAAACTGCGATTTTTGCGCTTCTGCTTGTTCGTCCACATTTGCGCCTTCTAAAGTTTGCACCCACTCGATTCCTTGAACCATCGGACGAACGGACAGCAGCAGGCTCGCTACGACTAATTCTTTTACCGCATTAGCATTGGCACCTGGGGTATTAAAGACAACGATTCCCTTTTCTGTACATTCTTTGACTGGAATGTTGTTCGTCCCAGCACCTGCACGGGCAACGGCTAAGACTGATTGTGGAAAATCATAATCATGGAGCTTTTGGCTGCGCAAAATAATGCCGTCTGGCTCTTCACTTTCGTTAATACGGTAATTTTCTTTATCAAAACGCGCCATTCCTTCAGGAGCGATCGCGTTGAATGTTTTAATCTGAAACATTTAATTCCCTCCATTTTCCTTTTCAAACTTCGCCATGAACGCGACTAATGCTTCAACGCCCTCAATCGGGAAGGCATTGTATAGACTCGCCCGCATTCCGCCAACAGAACGGTGTCCCTTCAAGTTTTCAAATCCTTCAACTAAAGCTGCTTGATTGAAGGCTTTGTCTAAGGCTTCATCACCTGTAACAAATGGAATGTTTGTAATTGAACGACTCGCTTTTTCGACTGGACTCTTGAATAGAGCGGATTTTTCAATCGCATCATACAGAAGCTGAGATTTTTGCTGATCCTTTTCAGTGATCCCTGCCACGCCGCCTTGTTCTTTCACCCATTCCAAAACCAACTTCGCGATATAAATAGCATAAGTCGGTGGTGTATTATAAAGAGAATTGTTTTTCGCTTGTAACGCATAATCCAGCATTGGTGAGAAAATCGCCTCTTGATTGAGCAAGTCTTCACGAATGATGACAACAGTCAATCCAGCCGGTCCAATATTTTTCTGTGCACCAGCATAAATCACACCGAAGTCTTCTACTTTGTAATCATTGGCTAAAATATTTGATGACATGTCAGCCACGACTGGGACGTTGCCGAATGATGGAATCTTAGCATATGCCGTTCCTTCAATTGTATTATTCGTTGTAATATGCACGTAGGCTGCGTCTTGATCGACAGCTTCCGGCAGTTCTGGAATATAGGTGAAATTCTTATCCTCACTAGAGGCGATGACTTCAACCTCCACATTGTCAAGGGCCTTAGCTGCACTAATAGCTTTCTTAGACCATGAACCAGTACTGACATATAAGGCTTTTTTCCCTTGCGCCAAGTTCAACGGTACCATCGTAAACTGTAAGCTCGCACCGCCTTGTAAGAATAAGACCTTGTAATTATCTGGAATCGCCATCAGCTCTCTTAGCAAGCTTTCGGCTGATTGAATGATTTCTTCAAATAAGGAGGAACGATGACTCAGCTCCATCACCGACATGCCGCTATTTTTGTAATTAAGCATCTCGGACTGTGCGATCTCCAACACAGCTTTCGGTAGTACTGCGGGACCTGCAGAAAAATTGTAAATCGTCATACTTATTCTCTCCTTTTTCATTTTATAAAATTAAATCCAACTTAAGGATGGCTAGCTCTTTAGCAGTAAAGCGCATTGTAAACAAGCCGCTACCCATCATCAAGATGTGATGACAATTATAACAGATGTCCTTATATGATAAAAGCCTAATTCTAAATTAATTTCACTGTAATTTGAATTCTTGTCTGAAATTTTCAATGTTTCTTACAAAAACGAGTTTTCTATCTTAAAGCTATCAATCATTTCCTCATCTCTCAAAATAAGTAAAAGACCTTCTGCCCTTCTTCTATTTAAGAGCTCCAATGATTTTACTTCCAGATTGGTCCATTTTCTCTGCTACATATTGTCACAAATCGTAAAGAACCAAGTGTTACAAAAAGTATCTTTATGGTCAATTAGAAATCCTGTAGACTGAGCTTAACCAAATATAAATTTATCAGGAGGAGATTTCTTGAAAATAGGCAGTAAGCTTAAAGAGCTTCGGGTTGCACATGGATACACGCAAGAAGAACTATCCACTATCTTAAATGTCTCACGATCAACAATCTCAAGCTGGGAAATCAATCGAACGTACCCGGATATAAGCATCTTAGTTTCATTGAGTGAGCTTTATGACATTACGATCGATCAATTGATCAACGAGGACGACAGATTAATCGCCACGATGACGGATCAGACAAAAACAAATCACCTCTTTAAGAAAATCATCCTTTCATTGATCGTCATCATTTTTTCTTTCACACTATTTATAGTTTTCATGCTCCAGAACAATCACCAGCCAGAAGAACAAACAATCACACATTATGATTTTTCAGACTATTCAACAATTTTAGAAAAAGACTGGGAATCAGATAATAGCGTCTATTACTATAAAGATTGGTTCGTCGAAGAAATCATCGACACCTTACCAGACGGCACCGCAACGACGCTCCTGCAGGCCCCACATATAAACACTAGTTTCGATGAACAAGTTTCCTTAAAAATTAAAAGAGATGAAAACAGCAACATCAAAAAAGTATCAATTGTTGATAGGAAAAGTACAATTCAATTGCTCAAAAAAGAGTATGGTGAAAAAATTCATATGGAAGAATTTCCTTCTTTAGAAGAAGCGCAGCAAAGTATAGAAGAAGCTAAAGGCGTGAACAAAAAAGACACCAATAAAACCCTTGTTTTCCTAAAAGATGACGAGACTAGCGTTAAGGCTTACTTTAAAATTGAATAGTACTTCTTTTTTTCAAATACAAAAAAAGTATCCTAAAAATTGATTTCAACTTTAGGATACTTTTTTAGTCTTTAATAATCATGCGCTTTCTTCTGAAAATCGGCTGTCAATGATTGGTTTGAGACAAACCATTTTTCAGCTTAAAAGAAAAGAGGTAAATCGCCAGTCCTAGAATTACACTCATCCCGAGTATCCCTGTGGGCGCAGGGCCTAACAGCGGCCGATTCATGGCTAGAGAGAGGATTTGCATGTCAGCCGCCACGTTGACTGCCCCATGAATAATCGCTGCATACATACAATTATTCGTTTTTAATTGGACAAAGGACATCCAAATCCCAATACTGACACAAAATAGGGTCATCATAAAAATCCCACTATAGGGAGCACCGAAGTAATGATCGCCATAATTAAAACCAAAATAAATGAGCGGTGCATGGGTGATTCCCCAAAAAATATTGCTGAAAAGTACAGCTTTTCTGACGCTCATCAATTCTGTAAATAGTGGCAATAAATACCCACGCCACCCAATTTCTTCACCTAATTCAAGCAAATGGATCGGAACAGCCACAATAGAAAGCAGCCACAGGACTAAGGCAATGATCACTATCGTCCCTGCGTTCACAGTATAAATATCAGGCAACCCATATTGCGCACAAAAATCAAGCAGTGCTTGGGCGTTTACTACTAGTTCCTCTGGATAAAACACGTAATAAATACCCGCACCTATCAACACCGCTAACCCTGGCATCAAGGCACTAAAAAGAAGCACCCTTCCTTGTTTCCAAACCTTAAGATTCAAGTTCCAACTAGACGTGTCCTTGGTAATAAACCGTGTAACCACAACTGCCAGTACCGGAATCGCGGTAAATATCTTTTGCAAAACAAGGAATAGCTCTGCACCTGCTTTCTTCGGAGCCGCAATAGCAATTCCTCCGACTAACAGACACACACCCGTTGTTAGTATCAAGTAAATACTAGCGCGCCTGAACGCTGCCTGTTTATTTTTTATATCCTTCATTCAACCGTTCTCCTGAGTCATTGTTGTCTCTATAATGAATCAATTTCTTCTGGGTTCAGTACATTGAGTCTCACTACTTCTCCGCAGTTTGCGCAAAATGTTAGCTGCAGCTCAGAGCCGCCGAGTCCGGTACGCGCGTTTAATGATTGTACACTCGCAACCCCTGTAAGCTTTCCTGTTTTCATTTCCTTGCTGTTGCAAACTGGACAGGTTTCATCTTTCATATTTTTCTCCTTTTCTTATTCAAATAAATCGCTGGCATTTTCTACTGGTAATACGCATTAATGACTGAATAACTAATTTCTAGTCTTTTTTGCACTTCGATTCACCAAATAGATGACGGATGTACATAGCAGCATGCCAATAGCTGGCAGTACGTCCATCCCTTGATAAACTGCATAAATACAGGTAATCGCAGAAATCGCCATGGCAATAGAAGCGATGTTTGTAGCCATTTGCTTTGTCATAAATGTGCCCTTCCTTTCTAAGGTAAAGAAATCCCTCTAGACTGAAGGATCAGAACCTAGAATCATTTTCAACAAGTTATCCCAATTCACCTAATCAATCGCTTTTTTATCTGTCACTCCGAAGATAGAAAAAAACACTTCTTAAAGGGATGAAATTATTGTAGCAAGGTTAAATTGCTGGGACAATGCACGTTCGTTCTACTTGTCAAAAACAATCAGGTTTTCGGTCATGAATCAGAAATAGCTCCCTCGAACAAGGTCATTTCTATCTGGAAACGATCCTTAAAAAAAGAATACTGCATCTCTCCAGAATATTTTTCTACAACAGAGCGGATGCTTCCCATCCCTAGGCCATGATTTTTTTTGTCCATTTTTCGAGTGCTCAGTTGGGAACTTTCTCCGTCTGTACTGTTTTCACACTCGATAATTAACAAAGCATCATAATAAACAATCTGTAATTGAATATACGGAGAGGTCTTACAATAGCGACAAGCATCCATGGCATTATCAAGAATATTTCCTAATAAGACCGCTAAATCAATGGCCTCTATTTGAAGGGACGCAGGAAAATGAACCTCCCACTGACAATGAATCCCTTCGTATTCAGCCTGACGGTATTTCGAAGCAAGAATCGCATTTACTTCAGCATGAGCGGTGAAATCATAGGCCATATTATTAGAAAGTTGCTGGATAAGCGGCTGTAAAGGATTGTCCTTCTTCAGCTTACTATCTGAAAATAGCCCGCTAATCGCGATCAATTGATTTTTCAGATCATGCTTCATGGTACGAATCTCATTCTGACTTCTTTCTACTTGCTGATAATACTCTTCACGCTGTCGATTTTGCTGCTCTTTTAACGCATAAATCTGATTCATTTCATAATACTTTTCTAGTCGGTCAAACAGTAGATACCCTATAATATTAATAATAAGAGCAAAGAAAAAAATAACGATTAACCCTTTGGTATCTAGAAATAAATAAGCGATAGCCACTGTTAAGCTGCTGCTGGCCGGAATCATCATTTCTAAAAGATAGAGACCGATCGGCTTCTTCACATCTACCTGTCTCTTCTTACGAAAATAGTTGAAGAGAAGGATGAACGTGTACATAACCACGCAAGAAATGAGATACGTACAATTCATATCGGAGACACCCATATTTTGAAACGTATTGCTTTCATTTTGTCGTAAATAAAATAGAATTCCTATTAATTCAGCAATTCCTGCGATCATGATCAAAAAAAGCACGAGGTAGATTTTCTTAAAAAATTGTCCTTCATAAGGAAATAACGCCAGCCAAAAATAAATGCCGGTTCGAAGAGAGAGCAATACGATCCGGAGCATCGCAGGGGCATGATAGTAATTCAAAAGAAAATACGTGAACAAACTAGATATTGCTCCAACCAAAATAAATAAGCCGACTGTTTTATTTATTGACCAGCCTTCTTTTTTCTTTAAAAAAGAAGAAGCGAATAAATACGCGGCTCCAATAGTCATTGTATTCGTTAAAAAAGACCAGAATAACCTCAGGACCACAAACTCACTCCTTTTTCCTTTTTAGTAAAACAAATCGGCGATATGCTTTGTTAAAGGCATGATGATAGGTGCCGCTTATTTTAAGTTCCACTCCGTTTGACAAGAGAATATGCCAACTATCTACTGACCGAATGTGTTCGAGATTAACAAAATAGGACTTATGAGCCCGGGCAAATATCATACTGGTGATCTGTTCTTCTACTTCCTTAAGTGTGCCGTAATGCGTTCTTTCCTCACCATCGGACATATGCAGGATAACTTTCCGACCGCGACTTTCAATATAGTCGATTTGAGCCAAAGATACTGCATGTTTTTTCTTTCGTACCTTATAGAAATACAGTGACCGTCGACTTTCTAGTAAATGTATTGCTGAAAGAAGAACTTTTGTCACTTGCTCTTCTTGGATCGGCTTTGTTAAATAACCCAATGCCATTACCTGAAAAGCTTCTGACATCAGTTCCCCGTGGCTCGTTACGAAAAAAAGAATTGCCTCAGGGTCCTGTTCTCTAATCCGCTGAGCCACCTCCAGTCCGTCCATTCCTGATAGTTCAATATCTAATAGGTAAATATGGAACTCTCTTGGATTCTCCCTTAAAAAAGCGATTAACTTTTCTCCTGATGAAAAGGAGCTGCAGCGAAAGTTATAGGTCATCTCAGCAAATACGCGATTTACTAATGAGATCAACTGCTCTCTTGCTGCAGCCTCATCTTCACAAATAGCAATTTTCATGTTCTATCCTCTGTTTCGATATTTTATTAACTCCTATTCGACTGCGTCATGAAAAGAATCTACATTCACGAATACAGATTCCCTTCATCATTCTTCTCATTTACTGTATCTCAGCTCACCTTGCGCCGCAGCAGCATTCCCCGCTTCACGTCCTCAAGGATTTCAGCGTTCTTCACCTCAAACATCAGCCAGCGTTGCCCCATGCCTTCTTTGGTTTGGCGATACAGATTTTGGGTATACTCAGTAAAGGTCCACAATGTTTCTTCCATCTCACTTTTTTCTTTTTGACCAATGACCACTAAAGCAATGAACCATCCTTCTTGCGGATAGAGGGTGCACAAGCTTTTCCCTGCTTTTTTGAATTTAACATTCCAGCCTGGCGCCATACCGCAGCCGCTATACTCTATACTGATCCGCGCTTTATAGGCGGTATCCATATATGCCAAAAGATCATTCCATAATTCATCGTTCACCCACTCTGTAATCGTAGAGAGTTCTGGTACGCTTGCTTTGTTCATCTTATCCCATTTATTCCCCATAATTTCGCCCCTTTTTAGACTAACTTCTCGAAATTTTTTGCCTATAAAAAAATTATAGCATGACGTTTAACCAGTCACTTGTCTAGTAGTGCTTTTTTTTATGAAAATGTTTTTTGGGGTTTTAAATGTTTTCAAGTATCTTGAAATGACGTTTAAATTTAAGTAAAAGCGCCACTGGATTCATAAGAATCAACTCCGTCTTTTTTAAAGAAAAGGATTCATTGAATGCAAAAAAACTTGTTGTTGGCGGTTTACGCTAGCACAAATAAGCCAACTGACGATGGCAAAAATTACTCGTTTTTCTTTTTTCTACCCTTATTCGATTTTTTCCGCCCATTCCCTTTCCAAGCCTCGATCAAACTAAGGGCCGATAGCTGCCTACCACTAAGCGGGCGATTATTGGACGATCGTTTGACAGCTGTATCGTATTTTGGCGGTTCGGCAATGGCTACGGGGCTTTCCTCTTCTAGCGGTCTCTGGGCAGCTGCCTGATCGGATTGTTCTTGGACAAAATCAGTAATCGTCGGTGGCACAACACTCACCGGTTCTCTTTCTACTACAGGATCGGCTGGACGCTCGACAAATAGAACCTCGATATCATCGAAGGTTTTCCCTTCCGGCATGTGCGCCTGAATTAAGACCATAGCCTCTGTATCACTTAAGGTTCTTGGATCAAATCCATGAGGCACCCTAATCGTAACCTTTTCTTTCGGTTCTTCACTTGGAACTGGAACTTCCTCTTGCGGTTCCTCATAATGGGAGACATTGGCAGCTTTAAAATAATCAAATTTGACAAACTCCGCGAATTTTCGGACATCTTCTTGTTGAAATAGTGTTAGTGTGGTTAATAACCTTAATAGAAGACGTGTTCGTTCACAATTTTCCTCATGAGCCACCGCTGGATGAATATCTCTCAAGGTCCACGTATGTTTCTTGCCGTTTGATGCTTTAAATACGGCAATAAGGTGATAATGATACTCAGATTTCTCATTAGGTGCCGCCGTTTCAGTGTGTAAATACTTGCTAATCAGGCGAGCCTCCTTGGAACATTGCAGATAATCCTTTTTATTTTTAAACAGCCGTTTGATGATCACATCAAACTCGCCGCTTTTGAAATAAGGTTTGAAATAGCTAAGATTCTTGCGCAAAATGTCGCTCGGTTCGGCCGTCAGAAATATTTCTCGAATCAAGTCTTTCAAAAAATAAGAATAATCGCTTAGAACCAAGGCATTTTTTACCATGATCGCAACAGCGTACTGAATGATAGCGGATACATCTTTTGAGTGCTCAAAATAGCTTGTCACTTTTGCCTCCAGCGTAGGGCGTTTGGTCACGAACAGTTGAACTTGACTCAAGGGTTTGATTTGTTGGATTTTTTTCATGGCATTTCGCTTCCTCTCACTTTTTCTTTCCTTTAAAAAAACTTCTTACAATTATCATACCGCTGAGACTAAAAAAAGACGAATTCTTTATAAAAAGAAAAAATAAAAAAATAAGCAACTTTTTTGCGACTATTTGGAAAATAAAAAAAGCCTAAAAAGGCTGATTTGACAACCTTTATAGGCGCTATGAAAAAGATTTTTAAAACATTCCGCAGATCCAAAGACTCAATAAAACGATTGCGGATACTATTGCTGTAAATGTCACTACTATAAGTATCTTAGTTGCTAAATCTTTCCCAAAGCTTCGTTTCTGCCTTTTTTCCTCTACATCTCCACTCTCCATATAGGCAACGATTTCTTTATACGTTTTGACATTCTTTTCCTTTTTGATTTTTTCAATTTTTAGCGCTGCCCACATACCGATCAACCAAAGAATAAAGGGAATCCAGAGACCTTTATCCCCGAAGATTTTCCATACCGGTCCAAAAGAAATAGCGGCCGCCAGAATCGTCCCTCCCATAATATAACTGTACTTATTCATCTCATCTTTATTGATCACTTTTTTCATCGTTTCCACGTCTCCTTTGACAAGTTCGTCTAAAGTCACGTTAAAAAGAACACTCAGCAATAACAGATTATGGATATCCGGATAGCTACGTTCATTCTCCCAATTTGAAATTGTTTGACGCGAAACATAGATTTTTTCAGATAGCTCCTCTTGGGAGTACCCAGCCCCTTCTCGTAATTTCTTAATCTGCTTGCTTAAATTCATTTCATCCGCTCCTTCATCCTCACCTTATGACTTTCTGCTGATCGGCGCCAGAAAAACTCTTTGTCATCGGGCCTATTTCCCTTGTCAAAAGACTTTATCAAGTTAATTAAGCTTGATACAACAACGTTTTCGGACAAAAACATTCTCCAAAAAAGTTTTTCTCACTTTACAAACTAGCACTTTTATTCGTCCGAAAATTGTAGCTTCAGGTAAATTATCCGCTCGATTCGATGCACCGTTATCGAATCAATTCTCAGTCAAAGAACAAATCTTCCTTTATTGAATTCCGGTTACTAGCCATTGCTCCGTGGAGAACCCGATGCTCAATCTAATCCTCTTGTTCCTTTCAACCTGAAAGCCTCATACTTTTAAAATAACAACAAAACTAAAATAGTTATCTCATAAAAAATTTAAAATGAATCTTTTTATCCTTGCTCAATCGCTTCAAAAAGCTCGATAGGTGGAAAGGTCATACATTTAGAGATGACTTGTGCGATCTCTTCCGGTGACTCCTTCGCCCCGTTTCGAATCCATCGCTTAACAATGGCGATTGCACCATAATAAATGAAATCCTGTTGCAGCTCTTCCAATTCGGTAAACGCCGCTGAACTCAGACGGATCTTCTTTTGGACCTCAGATATATAGGCTCGCTCCAATTTTTCAATGAACTGCGGGCGCCCGAAATCCCCTAGTAGTATTTGCGCCGTTTCTTTTCGTTCATACAAAAAGTTCATAACCACTAAACAGGCTTCCTCGAAAAACTTTCCCACTTGATTACGGCCGTATTTATCAATCTTTTCCGTTACTGTCCAGCCGACATGGTCCGCTAGAACTTGCTGAAAATTGGAGAAAATCTCCTCCTCTACCTCTTCTAAGATCGCATATTTATCAGCAAAGTGATGGTAAAATGTGCCGCGATTGATTTTTGCTCGTTTCGATAGACTGGCAACTGTAATTTTTTCAAAACCTATTTCATTCATCATCTCAAAAAAAGTTTGGATGATATGGGCTCTTGTACGATCTGTTTTATTCGACATCGTTTCCTCCAACTATTTAATCGGATCTGTTGAATTTTTGAACACTTATTCGTGAATTGTTTAACTTTTGAACATTCACGACGGAATTGTTCGTTGTTCCATCCATAAACCAAGCTTAAACTATAAATCATAAAAAAACAACACAGTGTTCAATTTGGAGGGGTTAGATGGAGTACATTCAGGCAAAACAACTAAAAAAGAACTATCAAACAGCTACGACCGAAATACTTGCATTAAAAGAAGTGTCCTTTTCACTAAATAAGGGAGATTTCACCGTGATTCTAGGACCTAGCGGCTCTGGTAAAACCACCCTGTTGAACCTTTTAGGCGGGATGGACAAGCCTACCAGCGGTGAATTATTCGTCCAGCAGGAACCGATTCATCAGTATAAAGAAAAGGAGTTAACAGATTATCGTCGGGAAAAGGTGGGATTCATTTTTCAATTTTATAATTTGATCCCCACCCTAACTGCCTTGGAAAATGTGTCTATCGCGCAAAAAATAGCTCAAAATCCTTTTCAAGCAAAGGATATTCTCGAAAAGGTTCAGCTCTCTCATCGACTGACGAACTTTCCACAGGAGCTCTCTGGCGGTGAGCAGCAACGCGTCTCTATCGCTCGTGCCGTCTGCAAAAATCCGCAGCTGATCCTATGTGATGAGCCTACGGGAGCCTTAGACAGCGAAACGGGGAAACAAGTCTTGCGCCTGCTGAAAGAAATGTCGGTCATCCATGGACATACGATCATCGTCGTGACCCATAACGCATCGATCGCCAAAATCGCGGATCGTGTTTTGTATTTAAAAGACGGATCGATTGTCAAAAACACTTGGCAACCACAGCCTTTGGAGATTGACGAGGTGAACTGGTGATGCTAAGAAAAACCTTTCGTGATTTGCGTAAAAACTGGATCAGCTTTCTCTCTGTCTTTCTGATGAGTTTTATTTGTTTGTTTATTTTTACTGGGATCTTCCACCTTAGTCAGCAAATGGACGTTACTGGAAAGAAATTTGTTAAGGAGAGTCAATTAGCAGATACTGTTTTATCTGTTTCTCGTTTCGACGGTGACAAAGAGCAGCAAACGAATAAACTAGAAAACGTTAAACAGGTCGCCAAGCGTTCCATCGGACAGTATCAGACGGACAAGTTTTCATTGACTCTTTTGTCCTTCGATCATTCTTCTATAAGCAAACCTCAGGTAGTTCAAGGGGCAAAACTTTCGAATCAATCAGGGATCTGGCTAGATGAAGACTTCTTTCGGGCACGTGATTATCAGCTTGGCGAAACGTTTGTGATTGAACAACAATCCTATAAAATATTAGGAACCGTTCGCCAGCCAGAATTCATCTATCATACGGGAAGCGACGATCAGCCGTTGCCGAATCACAAAAAAAGCGGATATGCTTATGTATCGCAGGAAACTTTTGAGCAGTTGCCTCTTTATCCAGTCCATCAGCTCTTATTGAAAACAGCTAGCAGCAACACGCCTTGGTTGGAAAAGGAGCTTGCATCCATTTGGCAAGATGACTACGGGCAATTGACGGAGACTCAAAAACATGCCGGGCTCTCGATTTTCTTTGATCGCGTGATGCAGGTTCGCCGCTTGGCCTTTCTTTTTTCAAGCTTGTTCTTACTCCTGACCTTGATTACTATGGAAGCGACGATGAGACGCTTCGTTAAGCAACAACAGGTACAAATCGCAGGCTTGAAGGCACTAGGTTTTCGTCGCCGCACGCTTCTAGTCCATTACCTTTCCTTTAGTATGATCGTGACTTTTTTAGGGGCGAGTTTCGGCTGTATACTAGGGCCGAAGCTGCTCTCGCCGGCCTTGATCGCCGCTATAGGTAACCAGTTTTCTGTACCAGCCTGGTTATCGGTAGAGTCTTCTGTCGGCTATTGGGCAGTCGCACTTGTTGTCCTGCTTAGTATGCTGATTACCCTCCTTCCAATAGGAGCGCTTAGCGGCAAGCTGCCGGCAAAAATCCCACAGTCGCAAACAACGCAGCGCTACAAGCGAAGCTGGCTGGAAAAGACAAAGCTATGGGCCTATCTTCCATTTTCTTTACAATGGACCTTGCGGGATATTCAAAGAAATCGCCGGCGTGCGGTGTTAGGGATTTTTGGGGCGATGGGCTGTATGCTTCTGCTGATTGCAGCGTTCGGGATAAAGGATTCGATTCATTTTTCTTTGGATTCTGTCTTTCGTGATACCTATCATTACGAGGAGAAAGTCACCTTTAAGACAGCTTTGCCTTCGGATGAAAGAAATGCGATTGTTCAGAACATCGATTCTGATTATCAATGGCTGGAGCAGCAAACCATCACCGTACTAAAGGATTCAGAAGAGCAATCAACCACAGCGCTTGTTCTATCAGCTGGAAATGAACTAAATCTGCCAGAAACAGACCTGCAACACTTCACAGAGAATCAAATTGGCCTGTCTGAAGCCTTGGCAAAAAAACTGCAGGTACAGATTGGTGATACCCTTTACATCAAGCTGCAGCAGCAGATGCTTCCCGTATTTATCAAAAAAATAGTCCCTGTCTCTTCTCCGCAAGGACTGTTTTTCTCACAAACCACTTGGAAAAATCTTCAACAGCCCTTTCAGCCGCAAAGTCTATTATTGCGAGAACAGGATCAATTGACTGACATGCCGATGATCGCCAGCACAAGCGAGAAGCGGCAGCAATTTAAGGATTCCCAAAAACTGATTGAAGGAATCTTAATGATTGTGTCTTTATTGATTTTAGCGGCTCTGGCTTTAGGGATAACCATTATGCTGAACTGTCATTTATTGATCTTTTCCGAACGTTTTATTGAATTCTCCACGCTAAAGGTTTTAGGCTTTAAGCAGCGAGAAGTGCTGGCCTTGTCTTTTTTAGAAACTTCTCTATTAACCTTGGTCGGCTGGCTGCTTGGGCTTCCCTCTGGTTGGCTGTTTCTTAAGGCATATGTCGCGATGGTTTCCACTGATCAGCAGCAGTATTTGCCTCATATTACTTTCCAGAGCTTAATGATCGCCAGTCTTGTTCTGCTTGTCAGTATGCTGCTGGTTCAAACATACTTAACGATCCGCATCAAGCGAATTGACTTTGCTACCGCATTGAAGCCTTCAGAATAATAAAAAAATTCTCCCAGCGACATTCGCTGAGAGAATTTTTTTTATTAAACCTATTCTGCTTTTGAACGACGAACGTAGTTTTGGTAAAGAATGATACCTACTACTGTAAATCCTACTGGACCTGCGATCATCCAAAGCGTATCACGAGCGCCAGCGCCTTCGATGATTGGCTGGAAGATCGTAAAGACATTCGCACCCAATACTAATAAGAAGACAACTACGCTAATCGCCATGGTCATACCATGAGATTTGTACACTTCAAATGGACGATCCAAACCATCTTTTTTCTTGAATTTAGGGAATGCATAAATCAAGAATAAGTAAGGCAAGGTCATTGAAACGTTAGCCATCAATGTCAAGATATTGTAGAAGGCAGATGGATCTGGTGTCGCAAATGACGCAATCAAGATGATTGCAACAACGATCCCACATTGTGCCCACATTGCATAGCTTGGCATGCCGTTCGCGTTCAATTCAGTGAATTTCTTCGGCCATAATTTCTTTGGTGTACCCATGATCAACGTCTTCAATGGTGAATACGTCAAGGTAAAGAAGGCACCACTATAAGCCAAGAACATTCCTAAACCAGTGTAACGAGCAAACCAGTTACCCATACTGATCGCGGCACTTTGACTTAAGCCAATCGCGTCACCGAAAACATAACCCAAGTTGTTCATCATAACGTAAGAAATATTTCCTAAGTTTGTTGTATCACCAGATAAAACATCTTGCCAGTTCGTACTTACACCCCACAAGAAGATACCCAACGCATAACCAACAGAGATGATCAATGCTGAAAGGACGACTCCTTTAGGGAACGTTTTTTCAGGGTTTTTGGTTTTATCAACCATGCCCCCAACAGCTTCCAAACCACCGTAGGCGAAGATCGCGAATACCGCGAAGCCTAACAAGCCGATCGGACTTTGATAACTAGGATTTGGAGAATGTAAAATATGATTGAATGGTTGAGCCAAGTGTCCCCCATTTGCAACCAGAATAATTCCAGAAATCACAATCAAAACAACGTTCAAACTAGTTACCGCAAGACCACCTAAGCTAGTGATTTTGACGATTCCTTTGACCCCTTTAATTGAAACCAAAGTTACGATGATCATCCACACACATGCTAACAAACCAACTACTTGTGTTGAGTTCATCCCAAGTAGATGTAGCTTTTGCGTTTGGTCACTTCCGGCAAAGGCCGTAGTAAACGGAATCCAAACTTTAGATGATGTAGAAACCATCCAGACAACGTAAGAAGCAAACCACATGAATGTTCCGATAAATGCGAAACGTGGACCTACGCTGACCTCCAACCATTTATACATCCCACTGTTTTCACCTTTGATAGTAGAACCGAATTCGGCCATCATCAATGCGAATGGAATGAAAAACAGAATCGCAGCAACGACATAAAAGACGATTGAGCCATACCCCATCAGGTAGAATGCCACTGGACCGTTAGCAAACCCAAATACTGAGGTAAAGATCATCATGACCAAGGCGCCAAGCGTCATGCCTTTTTCTGCTTTGGACATTGAAACCACTCCTATTCAATTTTGTCTCGGGATTTTTTGTCCTCTGATTTTCATGTTCAATTAGTTATTAATTGAGCATGAACCCTTTAGAAACAAGCAAACCCTAAATGTAACTCTACAATGAAAAAACACAGAGCGCAAGAAACAGCATTGTCGAAATTTTCAGACAATTATTTGCTTAGACCGCTTTCTTCGATTAGAAAAACGCCACATACTAAATGATAAAATAACTATAATTTGAAGTGTCACTAAGAAAAAATCAATTTTGTTTTTTTATCTCCTGTGAGCATCTTAAAAAAAGCTTGTTATATCAAAGCTTATTTATAATTAGTAAAAATTAGAAAGCGCTTGCCTTTCCTTTCGCTGCTTTATTTAAAATTAAAAAAGTACAGGTCGTTCACTAATAAAAAAGAGGAAGAATCCCCTCTTACTTTCTAAGCAATAAATAATATTAAAAAATGATTGAAATAATTTTATCGTTTCGCCATCATTTATCCATCAATAATCAATCAAAAAAGGCAAATATTTTAATCCAATTGATTACATTTTTACACATTTATACAGCAAACTTAACTTTTATTCTTTCATTGAACACAAAAAAAAGAAAGAACCTCTGTTAAGATTCTTTCCTACTTTTTTCGTTAATCAGCCAGCTTTTTCCAGAAATTGTTGCGATTGATCCACAGCCAGGCTCCGGACAAGATTCCTAACCATAGCATGACTCCGCCATTCAGAAAAACAGGATTCAGATTCATGACCACCGCAACAGCGTATAGCGTAACCAGTAAGACTCCGATGATTATTGTGCCAAACATCCATAGCATCAAGCCATAATTTCCTACGCCTCTAGTGAAAAGCTGACTGACATTCGTCCAGGTAAGATTCATCAATCGATAATCCCGACTGAAAAAATGTAAAGACAATAGATAAGTCCCCCACAAGATCCCTGCTACAAAAGAAAGCAGTAAGAAAAGAGGAAATCGCAGCACAAGTGCCATAATCAAGCCAACACCGCCAGAAATACACATCTGAATCTTACAGCCTACCCAAAATTTTTGTCGCAAGTATTTTTCCAACGATAACGGCAATGACTGGATAAAGGCAAAGTTTTCACGATCCAGCGAAATCAAATTGCTGACAAAAGAGGTCTGGTTGATAGTGATCCCCGCAAAAACGATCCCACATACGAAGAATACACCCATGAACTTTATTCCCAACTCCTGCAAGCTGATGGGATTGGTCGTCACCATCGTTCCGATCATTACGATCGGCATAATCAAAGAGGACGTCAGCACCTGCATAATCAGGTTAGGATTTTTTAGAAGCTGATGGTTGTAGCTGGCTAACTGACTCTTCAATGATTGATTGACTTTTCGTTTACGTTTTGTTGCCACGGTACGCGATCCTTCATCGCTGAATTGCTCATACAAACTAGGAACCACGAAAAATCTCAAGGCCAACAGCAATAGGCCAGTCAGAATTAGCAAGCCTGCCAAAGTCAGCAGTCCTTTCGCCGTTAGCAGTCCATGCATAACATGATAAAACGGCATAAAGAGCGCAAAGGGGTGGCGGTCAGGAACACCCGCCGAGTGATCCACCATGTTTTGCGAAAAATTCACGGCTAAGATACCTCCGACAGAAACCACCATTGAGAAGCCCAGCATCAAACTGGTAAACAATTTTTTATGCTGACGAAACAGCTTCGTCTTCGTCATTCCAAAGACGATCAAACTACACAAACTGAATAATAAAATGAAAAAGATTAAAAACAGTACTATCGCACCAATTACCGCAAGGATTATCGGATAGCCGCTTTTAAAAGCTGTAAGAAAAAATAAAATCAATAACGGCAATAAAAAGGGTACAATCGTCATCCCCACCGCTAAGAATTTTGCGATAAAGACTTCCCCCTGCTTAATGGGCAGTGACAAATAATCCTGCAGGTCTTTACTTTCGAAAAAGACATTGAAAATAGCAGAGAGGGACTGAGAAAAACCGATCAACGCGAAGAGTATCATATAATACGTAAAAAAGCCGGGTAATTTGGCGAAATCGATCATCACCATCGTAATCCCATAGATCGCTAGAAAAATGACCCCCGACATTAAGTACTGCTGAGCGATACTGCGAATGACCTTTTTGCCCTTATGTCCTTTTTTCCGAATTTGATTGGTGGATGAAGGATTAACATAAAGCATGTTCACCGCGATTAGTCGCTTGATAATCCCACTATTCATGAGCATCCTCCTCAATTTCAGAAATCAACTCGCCATTTGCTTGTCTCCCAGCCATCTTAAGGTAGACACTTTCCAGTGATTCATTTGGATAATCTTCCAGCAGAGCCTCCACAGAGCCGTTATAAATCAATTCGCCCTTTTTCAAAATCGCTAATTCGTCACACAGCTGTTGCGCAGTATCTAAAACATGGGTAGAAAAAATTACGGTGTTTCCCTTTTCTGCATGACGCTTGATCATTTCCTTCAAGTCAAATGCTGCCTGCGGATCTAACCCCTGCAAGGGCTCATCTAAAATCCAAATATCTGGGTCCGGTAATAAGGCACCAATAATGATCGTCTTTTGACGCATCCCGTGAGAAAAACTTTCCAGTGTTTCATCCTCATGACCGACTAAATCAAATAATTCAATCAGCTCTTGACGACGATGCTCCTGACCCTTCAATTCATAGGCCGCTGAGATCAGGTCCCAGTATTCATTGGCAGTCAATTGTAAAAACATATCTGGTGAATCGGGGACATAGGCAATTTTTTTCTTGATCGCCAACCGATCTTCCTTTAAATTCTTCCCATCAAACAAAATTTCTCCACTCGTAGGTTCAATAATGCTAACTAAGCTTTTGATCGTGGTAGATTTTCCCGCACCATTATGTCCTAAAAAGCCAAAGATTTCTCCAGCCTTTATTGTTAAACTTAAATTATCCAAGGCCTTTTTTTGACCATAGACTTTCGTTACACCTGTCAATTCAATCATCTTTTATCGCCCTCCTTACTAATCACTATACGGAAAAAGCTTCTCCATGACAATAAACTACAATAAAAAAACACTCATTCGAGTGTCCTAGGCCTTCAGGGGAACCCAAATTTCGATCACCGAATTTTTTTGATTCCACTGAAATTTTTCATCATATTTTTCAAAGTGCAGAAAATCCGATTGCTCCAAAGATAGACCCAGCTTCGGGATAAGCTCCCGATAAAGGGTCTCGTAAGTCGCGTAAATATGTTTCATCGCACCCTGATGCTCCACCACCAAATAGGTACAGGTCGAAATCTCCTTCGACAGAAAATTTACCGGTACAGTCTCTGGCTGAGGAATGCCACAAAAATAATAGAGCTGACCCTCTCGCCGTGTCATAAAAGCAAACTTCGTCCATATCCCTTTTTGACCAAGCCGATTTCTTTTCAGCTGTTGATTAAAATACGGCCAAAACGATAGGCAGCGCTCCAGATTTTGACTCTTTTTTTCCGTCAGCGTTTGTTCTAAACCAATGACTGAAAAAGTTGGCAGTTCTTTGATTGTATACTTCATTCCACTCTCCAATTATCCACTAAGTATTTTCCTTTAGTCTACCTGAAAGAACTTAGAAATGATATCAGAGAAGGGATTGCAATTAAACTTTCGAATAAAACATAGCAAATTAGGGGCCATTAGCTCGCTTGTTTCAAATCGTGATCAGATTTTGCATCTACATCTTCTAGCTGCATTTTAATAGCGGTCGCTAGGATTTGTTCTTTGCGTTGTGCTTCAAGTTCGTTGATGCGTGCCCAATAAGTCGCATTTGCTTTTGCTTTCTGTTGATTTCTAACACCAGTAAGCAACCCAACAATCAGGATCAATAGAATAAGAATCATCATATTTAGCACCTCCTATGCCCTTATTCTAGTTCCTTTTCAGAAAACCAATTAGGACATATGTCACATTTGAGCGATTTTTTTACTAAAAAGCAAGTAGAACTTCCGAAAAAAACTGCCTAACCATTACGTTAAGCAGCTATATTTGACGACTTTTGAGCTCAAATATGGCTTTACTACAGCCTTTTTCCAACGCCTACTTTATAGAGTAGTATCCATGCCCTTATTCCCACTTTTTCAGGGGAATATAAAACGCCATGACACTATTTTCTACTCATTCTTGCTTTCTCAGAAGCAGTGCCTTTTCCATTAACTTGTGATAGCATGGGCGCATTTCTTCCTCAGTCACTGCTTGGTCAATATTGGCAACCTCGATCCACTTCACCGCGCTGTTCTCATCCGCCTTCACCTGCAGCTCCTGATTTTCTGAAGCCATGAACAAATAGGTTGTGTTAATGTGATGATGGGCCTTGATAAATTGTCCCTTTTTATAGTGAGCATTCACCGGCAAAATATCAAAAGCAAAAAGACCATCATAAATCAGTTGGTACTCCTTAATGCCAGTTTCTTCCTCTAGCTCTTTCTGGGCAACGGCTAAAAGCTCCTCACACCCATCCGCGTGTCCACCAGTCCAAGAATAGGACTGATAGATATTATGGTAAACCATCAGTACTTTGTCATAAGTAGGATTGACGACCCACGCCGAAGAAGAAAAGTGAAACTCCTGATTCTCTCTTGTCAATAAATTGTCTTGAAATTGAAGCTTGTCTAAAAACAGCTTTTTATCTGCCGCCTCCTGTTCTGTATATGGTTTATAGGCGGTAATCACATCAATAATTTTCTTCATCTAAACGCCCCTTTTCCTAATCTTCTCTAAATCCTGTCATCACAAGTTGATTATAGCAAATCTGTTCTACCACAAAAAAAAGACTTGGCTCACCGACCCAAATCTTTTTATAAAATGCGCGATTTCTTTAGGGAACAAACCGATAGCCGGCCCCCCAAACCGTTTGGATATGCGCGGGTTTAGAAGGATCAGCTTCGATTTTTTCTCGCAGACGATTGATATGAACCGCTACTGTTCGAATATCTCCATTTGAATCCATTCCCCATATCTTCTCATAGAGCTCTTCTTTACTAAAGACCTGTTGAATGTTCTCCATTAAAAAGAGCAGCAGCTCGAACTCCTTATACTTCATAGCCACTTCCTCCTCTCGGACATACACCTTCATAGCCTTTGGCTGGATCACAATCTCGCCAGTACCAATCGTGTGGGTTTTAGGAGTATCCTGCCTCTGCTGGTTCAACCGCTCAAATTGAGCAAGGTTAGCCCGCACGCGGGCCACCAGCTCTGTTGGTGAAAAAGGCTTGCTGATGTAATCATCTGCACCTAGACCTAATCCCCGCAGCTTATCGATTTCTTCATTTTTCGCGGTTACTAATAAAATAGGAACCAGCACTTCGCTGCGTATTTGACGCAGTATCTCGATGCCATCAATCGTCGGCAGCATGACATCCAATAAAATCAAATCATAGTCTTTAGTTAAAGCAGCCGTCAACCCTTCCGCGCCATCATGAACGATTCTACTTTCAAATCCGTTGATCGTTAAAAAATCCTGGAGAATGTCCGCAATCGCCTCATCGTCTTCGATAATCAAAATCTTCTTCATTGTTTGTCTCCTTCAAGCTATCGTATTCGTTTCATTTTGTCCGCGTCTTTGCTAATTGGCAGTTGAATGCGTATTTGCAACCCACCCTTTGAAGAATCGCGCGCTTCAATCGCCCCGCCTTGACTTTCAATGACACGACGAGCAATGGCCAGCCCTAGACCACTGCCTTCTCCTGACTGCGTCCGCGCTTTATCCCCCCGATAAAACACATCAAACAAGTTTTTCTGTTGTGGCAAAGGGACACCCGGACCGTTGTCACTAAAGGTTATCACTATTTGCTCTGACTCTTCGTATTGTTCGATTAGCAGCTGATTGTCGAAGGGATGTCCATATTTTACTGTATTTTCAATAATATTGATAAATACGGTACGCAGCTGCTCTGGATCGACAGCGGCCTGTGTTTGATATGAGTGCACACCAAGGGTTATTTTTAAGCCCCGCTGCCGATATTCTTCGGTCACGCCTTCAATCAAGTCAGCTAAATATTTCCCAATAGTCACGTTCTGAATCCGCAACGCAAAATCTCCTAAATCAACTTTAGAAAAGAGGAAAAGCTGATCCACTAAATGCGTCAGTTCATCCGTCTTTTTTGTAATTGTTTGTAAATATTTTTCTTTCATCGTCGGTGTTGTCGCTATCCCTTTTTCCAGACCTTCAACATACGCCTTGATCGCAGTCAGCGGCGTGCGCAAGTCGTGGGAAATCCCCGCGATCAGCTCTTTGCGATTTTCACTGTTTTTTTCCTGTTCTGTTACTAGGATTTCAAGCCGTTCAGCCATTTCATTGAGACTATTGACTACTGGACGAAATTCATCCTCTTCTTGATAGGCTGTTCGCCAGCTGAGATTGCCGTCCCGAATCTGCTGAACTCCCTGCAGCAGAACAGTCAACCCGTCATTGATCGGTCGAAAAATAAAGCGAGACAAAATGTAATTCGTCAAGACCACAAAAAGAATCACACAGACAACGATTAATAGAACAACCAAGAAGATCATCCTCTTGTTGTCTAATAATTGCTCCTCTAAGTTCATATGGTAATTCTGGTTAACCAATAGCACCTGAAATCGACCGATTGTTATACGATTCATCAAAACTTTATTCACTACCAATGTATGCTGATCCGGATTGTCCAGCATACTTTTCACGATACTATCCTCCTGATAAGTCCCCCTGCGCTGAAGCAATGTTCGATCATTATCATAAAGTAACACGCTGACGACCTCGCTAGCTGGATGCTCCTCATTCAGATCATCAAGTGCTTGAATTAATTGGGCTTGGGTCGGGTCTTCTACTTGAAACTTCTTTTGAAGGGCTTCAATGCGGTCATACTCTTTGGTATACAGCTCATTTTCCTGCCATTGATTGATAAAATCACTGCCGAAGGTTTCAGAAAAAATGAAAAAGAGCCCGCCTAAAACAATTCCTGTTAAAACAATCGGCATGACGATCATTAAAATATTGGAAAAGTACAGTCGCTGACGAATCGTCATCCTTTGTCACCTCATTTGATTTCTTCTATCTTCCTATTTAACACGAACCTTTCCTCTTTTCGTAAAAATGAAGCAAGTATTAATAAATAGTTTATAAATTGTTTATCCTTTCCGCACCTTTTATTTCCTTTTGTTTTGTATCCTAAAGCGAACCTATTGATTTGTCACTTGGAGGAAAACTACTTATGCAACCATTTAAAGGATTAACAGAAAAACAAGTCCAGGAACGGATCGCCGCTGGACAAACCAATGATTATCGGATGAACCCAGCAAAATCGACCGGCACGATCATTCGAGAAAATACCCTGACATTGTTCAATTTATTGAACTTCCTTTTGGCCGCTTGTCTATTTGCGGTCAAAGCCTACAGCAACATGTTTTTTATTCTGATTATCATCATGAATATCGTAATCGGCATCGTTCAAGAGATTCGTGCGAAAAAAATGGTAGACCGTTTAACGCTGCTCGCTCAAAATGATATCACGGTGATTCGAGACGGTAAAAAGCAAGCTATTGCTCCAGAGCAATTGGTCTTAGGTGATCATGTTCTGCTAAAATCGGGGGAACAGATTCCCAGCGACATGCTGGTACTAGACGGACTGGCGGAAGTCAACGAATCCCTGCTTACCGGTGAATCCGATACGATTGTTAAGAAAAACGGCGCGGAAATACTCTCTGGCAGCTTCTTAACGAGCGGACACTTAGTTGCAGAAGTACAAAACGTTGGCGCAGATAATTACGCCGCAAAAATTATCAATGAAACGAAAGCCGCAAAGCCAATCAAATCCGAGCTGATCCAATCAATCCAAAAAATCTCAAAATTTACCAGCTTTATTATTTTGCCGATTGGAATTCTGCTTTTTCTTGAAGCCTTTTTCCTACGTAACAGCTCTACTTATACTGCTGTTGTCGCTTCGGTTGCGGCTCTGTTAGGCATGCTGCCGAAGGGACTGGTACTGCTGATCAGCATCGCCTTGACTACCGGTGTCCTGAAATTAGCGAAAAAAAATGTCCTTGTTCAAAATATGTATGCTATTGAGAATTTGGCGCATATGGATGTTCTCTGCTTGGATAAGACTGGAACTTTAACTGAAGGGAAAATGCAGGTTGAGAATCTGTACCTTTTAGACGAAAACTATCGCGGCCTTCTGCCGACTCTGATGACCAGCTATTTAGCAGCGACTGAAGATAGCAATCCCACCGCTCAAGCTTTAAATCGTTATTTCGGTGAGGGCGCAAAGGAACCAGCCAAGCAGGTACTGCCCTTTTCTTCTGAACGAAAATACGGTGCGGTTGCCTTTGAAAATGGCAAAACACTCTACTTAGGTTCTCCTGAAAATCTATTACAACCGAGTCAGATTCCATCAATCATTCATCATTACCAAGAATCTGGCTTGCGCATTCTTTTGATTGCCTTGACATCAAACGGGATTTTAGAACAACCAAAAGACCTGATGCCGATTGCTTTTTTGACCTTAAGCGATCCAATCCGTGCCAATGCCAAAGACACCTTGAACTTTTTAACTGAGCAAGGAGTCGAATTAAAAATCATTTCAGGCGACAATCCTAAAACGGTCTCAGCAATCGCTGAAAAAGCTGGCTTCGCCGATTATCAAAAAGCAGTTGATCTTTCCAGCTATTCCGATGAAAAGGAGATCCGCGCCTTGGCACACAGTCATTCTATCTTCGGTCGTGTAACGCCGCAACAAAAGAAACTGCTGATTCACGAATTGAAATCACTAGAGAAAACCGTTGGGATGACCGGCGATGGTGTAAATGATATCTTGGCTTTGCGGGAGGCGGATATTTCTATCGCAATGGCAGAGGGAGATGACGCAACCAGGCAGATTGCTGACGTAGTGCTGTTGGATTCGAACTTCGGCAGCTTGCCGTCCATTATTTTTGAAGGCCGCAGAGTCATTAACAATATTACCCGATCCTCTGGCGTCTTCTTTATCAAGACGATCTATTCATTGTTGGTGTCTTTGTTCTGTATTTTAACCGTATCAACGTTCCCATTTATTCCACTTCAAATCACCTTAATTGATTTGGCAATTGAAGGGTATCCAGCTTTCTTCCTTTCCTTTGAAGCGGACAATCGGAAAATTCAAGGACGCTTTTTACCGACGGCCATCAAGCGTGCTCTGCCTAGTGGCATCTTAGTATTAGTGAATGTTGTACTTGTTTGGTTCTTGGGTCAGCATTTCCTATCCGCCTTAGATACTCGTACGTTGATGTATTATTTGTTGATCGGAATCAGTTGCTTTGCCGTGATGAAATCCTGTCAGCCATTTAATCGTCTACGCCTTTTCTTAGTTATTACAACGACTCTAGGCAGCTTTGTTGCGGTCGGATTATTCCACGAGCTTTTATCAGTAGGCGCCATGACTCTTCCAATTCTTGTCGGATTCACGATCATGATGCTGTGCAATGTGCTGCTCTGGCAGCCGCTGGCTAAACAAGTCAATAAATTGAAGCTTACCTTTTTATAATCTATGGAACAAAAAGGAACTGACCCAAAAGTCTTGTTAACTTTTGGGTCAGTTCCTTTTCGCGAATAAACGGCGTCTCATAAGTAGCGTCTTCGGAAATAAGCCGAAAATTCACAAAAATTTGAGGAACAATTTTTGGACTTTCCTTCTTATTTCTTGACGCTGAACACTTATGGGTCAGCCTCTTTTGTGCTTTATTCAGCTTTCGCGCGAACGGGAAGCCAAACCTGGAACTGGGCATTTTCTGGATTCGCATCCAAGTAAAGCTCGATATCCGGCAGCTCATCGTATTCAAAGCCTGAAGTCGGCAGCCATTCCTGAAAGACCTGCTGCTGCAATTCTTGGATCGCACCAGGCATCGGACCTGTTCCTGTGAAAATCGCCCATTTGGCCGCAGGGATTTCATAGCTTCCAAATTCTTCTGAGGCTTCTTCACTAACGACACCAATCACATATTCCCACGTATCTTGAACCTCCGAAGTCATCAAACTGACCCCTAATACTCCTGGATTATTTTGATCCATCAGGGGAATCAATTTTTCCAAGTCTCCGCTGGCACTAACTTCATTCCAAAATTCTGGAATGCGCTTTTGCGCCATCTCCATATCCTGCTCGATTTTCAAACTCAAACCAGTTACATGAAACGCTTCTTTGTCAATCAGTTGATATTCCATTGCCTGTACTCCCTTTACGGTTATTTTGAAGGTCAACATGGGATAGCTAGTCAATTTCACTCCTGATTGCTTAGCTTCCTTCGGCGTAATTCCGTGAACGCTTTTGAACACTCGATTAAAGGACGTTGGAGAATCATAGCCATATTTGGTCGCGACATCGATGACTTTTTCGCCCCGCTGCAGATCCACACCCGCTAAACTCATTCTGCGCCGTCGGATGTACTCCCCTAGCGTTACCCCAGCAATATAAGAAAACATTCGCTGGTAATGATAACTGGAACATTGCGCCAATTGTGCTGCCCTGTCCAAGTCAATGCTTCGCGCCAAATTCTCCTCTACATAAGCAATACTGTTATTAAAATGATCTAACCATTCCATTCATTTTCCTCCTACCTCTACTATAATAGGATCAGTAAAGAGTTACCTCTCAAAATGTGCCGTCTTCTGCGAGCTAAAACGTCAACTCAGCCAATCGATCAAACGCCTCCGCTAAAACTTCCATTGGTTGCGTCGCCGCCAGACGAATATAGTCGTCTCCGACATTTTCACCAAAGGCTTTTCCTGGAACGAACAAAACACCGCTCTGTTCCAAAACTTTTTCGACAAAGGTTACAGAATCTAAGCCGCTTTTACTGATATTAATAAAAGCATACATGCTCCCAGCCACAGATGGCAAGGACAAATAAGGAATTTCTGCCACTCTTTTTTCAATATAGGCCAGTCGTTCTTTGAAAATCGCCACTGTTGGAGAAACAAGCTCTTCATAATGCTTTAACGCATATATCCCGCCGCGTTGGGAAGCTGTCGGTGCGGAGTAAGTGATACTCTCGTTGATCATCCCGGCCACTTGATTGATATACGTCGGTGCTATCATGTAGCCTAAGCGCCAGCCAGTCATGGCAAAGCCCTTCGATACTCCGCTGATGGTGATCGTGTTATCAGGCGCAAGACTGGCCATTGGTACAAATGTTTCTTTAAAGGCAAAGTCTTCGTAGATTTCATCTGAAATAATGAAGAGTTCCTTTTCGATTGCTACTTCCGCAATCTGCTTCAACGTCTTTTCTGAGAAAACCGCACCAGTGGGATTGTTTGGCGAATTGATGATGATCGCCTTTGTTCGGTCAGTGATCGCCGCTTTTAAGTCAGCCACATCCAATTGAAAGCCATTTTTCTCATAGGTTGGAACAAAAATCGGCGTTCCGCCAGATAAGGTCACCTGTTCACGATAAGGCGAAAAATACGGTTCATGGATAATCACTTCATCACCGGGATCTAGCAGTACCTGCATCACCAGATACATCCCATGTAAAGCACCCACTGTGGCACGGACCTGATTCACCTGAAAATCGAGGCCATATTTCTTTCGATAAAAATCCACGACAGTAGTTAAAAATTCCTTGCTGCCGTCAGGGGCTGTATACTTCGTCGCCCCCTTTTTAACATCGGCATACGCCGCTTCAATGATCGCCGGGTTAGTGATCAAATCAGGATCACCAATCGACAAATCAATAATATCTTCCTTTTCCTTGGCTAAAACCGCGATCTTCATCAGCAAATTCTCTGTCGGCTGCTGAAAACGTCGCGCAATTTTTTCTTTATTCATCCCTCTTCACCTCGTATACCTACAATACTTTATTCAAGAAATCCTGCGTCCGACTGTTTTGCGGACGATCAAAGATTTCCTCTGGTGTGCCCTCTTCTTGTATAATGCCGTCCGCCATGAAAATCACACGATCCGCCACTTCCTTGGCAAAACCCATTTCGTGAGTCACCACTACCATGGTCATTCCTTTTTTCGCTAAATCCTGCATAACCGCCAGTACTTCACCCACCATTTCCGGGTCAAGGGCAGAAGTTGGCTCATCGAACAGCATTACATCAGGGTTCATAGCTAAGGCACGGGCAATCGCTACCCGCTGCTGTTGACCGCCGGATAAGTTACTAGGATAGCTGTCAGCTTTTTCCTTCAAGCCCACTTGATCCAATAAAGCTAACGCCTGATCCTTCGCCTTGGTCGGATCTTCTTTTTTGATCTTCACTGGTGTGATTGTCAAATTCTCTAAGACACTCATATGAGGAAACAAATTGAAGCTTTGGAACACCATTCCCATTTTCTGGCGAATTTGATCGATATTGCTGTCAGGAGCCGTGATGTTTTGCCCTTCGAAAAAGATCTCACCTGACGTTGGTACTTCTAATAAATTCAAGCAGCGTAATATCGTACTTTTTCCGCTCCCTGAAGGCCCAATGATGACCACCACTTCGCCTTCTTTAACGGTAAGATCGATGGATTTCAAGACTTCATTATCGCCAAAACTTTTGGACAGTTGTTTTACATTAATCATTCAGACCCATTCTCCTTTCAACTAACCCTAATAGACGGGAAATACAGAAGGTCATTACAAAGTAGATCAGCGATACTAAGACGTACGGTAAGAACGGCTTGAAGCTGGCGCCCTGTACCACGCCTGTCTGGAAGATCAATTCTGATACGCCGATAACAGAGACTACTGAAGATTCTTTTATGATCGTTACGAATTCATTCCCCAGTGCCGGCAATATATTTTTGATGGCTTGCGGGAAGACAATATAGCGCATCGCTTCCTTTTGATTCATTCCTAATGAACGTGCGGCTTCCATCTGCCCTTTGTTCACAGCGTTGATCCCTGCACGAACGATTTCCGCGACGTAGGCTGCGCTGTTTAACGATACTGCAATACAACCTGCCAGCAATTTCGACAAGTCTAGACCTAGGACCCCTGTCCCGAAATACACGATGAAGATTTGTACCAGTAATGGTGTTCCCCGAACATATTCAATATAGATGACCGCCAGCGCCTTTAAGATCTTGCTCTTGCTCAGCTTCATCAATGCCAATAAACTACCAAAAATCAATCCAAATAAGACCCCAACAAATGCTAATAAAATCGTGTATTTAGCCCCACTTAGATAGTAAGGCCCATATTTTTGCAAGAAGGACTTCTCTCCTTGGAACATCAATTCGTTGGCCTCTTTTTGATAGCCCTTTAGCAAATCATCGTCGTTGATGGTCTTGATTGACGCGTTGACATGCTTTTTCAATTCCGGTGTGTTCTTCGACATGGCGATCGCCGTGACTTTTTCTCCCTGCTCAAATTTCACTGGGGCTAACTCCACATTGTCGCTTTGTTGCACATACGCTTCGGCTACGGGCTGCTCCAGCACGACCGCCTCAACCTTTTTATTCAGCAGGTTGTTTATTAAATCAGGAACCTTTTGTAGCGAGGTCGGTTCCGCTCCAGTCATTTCATTTTTAACTAAATCCTCTTGAGTCGTTTGTTTTTGCGCGCCGACTGCTAAACCATTGAAATCTGCCGTCGTCTTGAACTTATTCTTATCGCCCTTGCGAACCAAAACCTTTTGTTGAACCACGAAATAAGGATCAGAAAAATCCACTTCCTTCAACCGTTCCTCCGTAATCGACATCCCAGATATGACCAAATCGATCTTACCTGTCTTCAGTGCTCCTAACAGAGCATCAAAGCCAAGCTCTTCGATTTTAAGTTTTACACCCATATCCTTTGCTATTTTTTCTGCGATTGACACATCGAAGCCGACGATTTTATCCTTTCCATCTACCTCTGCGTGAAACTCATAAGGGGCATAATCTGCCGACAATCCAACGACTAATTCTCCGCTCTGTTGAATTCGTTCGTAAATTTCATCCTTTTCTGCTCCTTGTGCCTTTACCGGTAAAAAACTGAACAGCATTAGTACAACCGTCAGCAATACACCAATTCTCTTTTTCATCCATCCCGCTCCTTTGAATCATAATGTATAATAATATAAAATTAATAGAATAAATATGCAAAAAACGACTTGAATTCATACTACCATAATAGTTATAATAAAAAAAGAATTATCTAAAAAAATAATGAAAGAAGTTTTCTGATGACAAAACAACTGATTGTACGCGGTGCGCCGCAAGAATACGAGCTAAAAACAAAGGCTTGGGATTCGTTACAAATGCATTTAAATAGAAGAAATATTGAGAATGTTCTCATTCTCCACGGAGAATCCTCATGGAAAGCAGTAAAAACTTACTTTCCTGAACTATCAATAACAAAAACCTTTCATTACTATGGTGGACAATGTACAGATGCAGCTGCAGAAGAATTTGCGTCTTTATGCAAAGAAAAGGCATTTGATGGAATCATCGCTGTGGGAGGGGGAAAAGTAGCCGATCTAGGAAAATTCGCGGCCTACAAAGCACAGCTGCCGATTATTATTTTACCGACATTGGCCGCTACCTGTGCCGCCTATACACCCTTAAGTGTGGTCTATAATGAAGCCGGCGTGATGCTACGTTACGATATCTTCCCGAAAGCTAGTGATCTAGTACTGATCGATCCGGCAATTATTTTAGAATCGCCTCGCCCGCTAATGATCGCAGGCATCGGGGATACTCTAGCCAAATGGTATGAATCCCGTGCCATCATCTCTCAGTTAAGTGTGAAACCCGTCGAGGTACAAGTCGCGGAGTTCGCGGCAAAGCAGTGTCGACAGATTCTCCTTGAGAAAAGCGAAGCCGCTCTACACGCGATGGAACAAGGTCAAATCAATCAAGCATTCATTGACGTCGTTGAGGCGAATATTCTATTAGCAGGTATGGTGGGCGGCTTTGGCGATGAATACGGGCGCACTGCCGGCGCTCATTCGATTCACGATGCCTTGACTGTCTTACCTGAAAGTCACCAGCAGCTTCATGGAAACAAAGTTGCTTATGGCATTCTTGTGCAGTTAATGATTGAAGACAATCAGACTGAGATTCAGCAGTTGCTGCCCTTTTACCACCAACTGAACCTGCCGACTAGCCTGAAAGCAATGAATCTATATCTAACAGAAGAGGACTACCAAGCTGTTGCGGAACGGGCCTGCACGCCAGGCGAAATGATTCATTTAATGAAGGAAACCATCACCCCTGAATTAGTCATTCAAAAAATGAAGGCTTTAGAAGATTGGATGAAGGGATAAGAAAAAGATGATTTCAGTTTTCCTATAAGGAAATTGAAATCATCTTTTTTGGTCTAGCTCCGTTAAAAAGTAAAAAAAAGATACTTATAAAGCAAAGTATCTTTTAAAAAATTTTCCCAGTTCTAATGGCATAAATAGTTAAGGAAATTAGAATGAACAACGCCAACATTTCCAATAGAAAGTCGGTGGCTTTTACTTCGTTTTTCGAAGTGTTCCTCTCTCGTTTCATTGTGCTATTAGGGCCCTCCTTACGTGTACAATGCAAGGATAGCAAACCATTGGTATAGGCTCGTAACAATTCCTAATGAATTTCATTAGAATACTATTAGCTGATTCTAATTTAATTGCTCTTTACTTTCAAACAATTGGTTCTGAGCATTCCTAACGATCAACGCCACACCCAGCAGCTCAATTAATTGAATCAGTGGTACACCTGCCCCTGTATAGAAAAACATGAACAGGCCTTTTCCACCTGGCGCCCAAGTCGAAAACCACGATACACCAAATAAGTAAAGTAGATAGGTCAGCAGTAAGCCTAGAAGAATAATCAAATAATCCGCTAAAACCTTGCGGGTCTTTTGCCGTTTGAAAAAGCCTGTCGCAAAAATCACTCCGGCCGCTAAACTGACAAGCAGCAAAACAGGTGCTACGATTCGGTATAACCAGATGATTCCATTGATGATAATCACTACTGGCTTTGTACGCTTTTCATCTGCCTTCATGCCTTTCTTAACTGTCGAAACAGAACGAACATTCAACAGGTCTAAAACGACTTGAGCAGGTTGATCTGGCATAAAAATCGATCCGCCATAGCTAGTCTGATAGCTCTTGTAAAGAGTCGTTTCCAAAATTCCAGAACGCATGTAAGCAAAAACCTTTCCCATATCTTCCGGCTTTTTCCCATTGCTCTGTTTCGAAACGAAGAACATTTTTTTCTTCTTCAACGCCCCAGACTTAAAGCCCTCTGAAAGCTCTTGATTGATCTTTTTAAAAACTTTTTCATTCTCACGACCATTTTTATATAATCCTTCATGCTGAAACATCTCTCGTAAGCCCCAGACAAACATATCACCCGGCAGCTCACCATTTTTTACCGGCCAAGAATCCGGCCAAATCGACTCGTTCAACATCCAATCGATCCCTTTTCGATATTTCGCAAAGGTTGGAGACACCTTTTGTGCTTCTGCAAAAGTTTTTTTCGAGACCCAAATGCCGCTGTTTTCAGCAGTTTCCTTAGAATCGTACTTGCTGTTGTCAATCTGAATCAAATTTTCTGTCAGCTTGGCAAAGGATGTTTTCGTCCGATCGTTCGTCGTAAAAATCCCGTAGTAATTCTGATTCATTTTTGAAATCACTAAGGATTCTCCTAAGGTTAAAAATATCGGAGAAATCAGTAATAAGAGGTTTCCAATGAGCTTTTGCTTATTCGTTTTCCTCAGTAAATGCCAAAAAGTGTGTACGCCTTCTTTCATGGACGTCCCCAGTGGCTGGTTCTGTACAATCATTCCAAAGAATGTGCAGATCGTTGCTACAATATAAAGCGGCAATAACCAGATGGAGTCTTCTCGCAGATACCAGAAAAACGGAAAAGCAAGCATCAATAAAATCGACCAGGGGATTCTTTTTTTGATGGTTTCTTTTCTCCGCAAATACAGCCCTAGAATTCCGGCTAAAACTGCGAGTACCGCCGCAAAGACCAGACTATTCCGATACACCCGCAGCGAAAAATCTGAAGTCAACGTTGCCGGCGAGTAGATTAGGAATAAGAAGCCTAAGCCGCTGAGATACTTATTTTTAATTAACGGTGCCAACGCCTTGATCATAGCAAAAGCTGCACCGATATTCACTAAACACAAGAACAACGGATAAGACAAGTGTGAAAAATGATTCACAAGCAAAAAGAATGTAAAGGATAACCCTTTCGTTAATGTTCCAGTGCCGTAATCCCCCAACCATTTTCCATCTAAAATGGTCAGTGCTTGATTGATCGACAGTGCGTCATCATATCCTGCCTGCATATAAATTTTGACTGGCATCAACACCGCCAGTCCTAGTCGAAAAATAACCGCAAAGACAAAAACGCCGATCATGATTCTTTTCATCATTAACGAATCGAGTTTAGCTAATTTTTCTTTCATCATAGCTTAGCAAAAGGGATAAACGCAGGTAATTTCCCTTCTGTCTCCGTCATAAATTTTTGAAGCCAGACAACATCATGCCATTGATCAAACTTATAGCCAATGGCTGGAAAACGAGCCACCTCTTGGTAACCAAGTTTCTCATGAAATTTCAAGCTGCCCGCATTGCCGCCAGTAATACAAGCGGTTAAAATGGCCACATTCTGCTTTTTCAATATTTCTTCCAAGGTCTGATATAAAAGCTTTCCAGCGCCATTGCCACGTTTCTTGCGATCCACATAAACACTGACTTCAACGGCCCAATCATAAGCTGCCCTGTCTTTATAGGCATGCGCATAGGCGTAGCCTAAAATGTGCCCCTTTTCTTCAGCGACAACATAAGGATATCTTTCCAAGGTTTCTTGGATTCGTTGGACAAACTCCTCTGGACCTGGTACGTCATAATCAAAGGTAATCGTCGTCTCTTCAACATAAGGCGCGTAGATTGCGACCAATGCAGACGCGTCCTCTGGTGTTGCTACTCGAATGTCAATCATCTTAGCCCCCCTCGCTGGTTCAATTTTATCACTCCGCCAATTAAAAAAACACCCTCTCTAAAAAAGAAACGTAGAAATTCTTAATAATTATCCCATTTCTTAATGAAAATAACGCTCTACTTAATCCCTTAATCGGCTGTATCAAACATAGTAATAATAACAACAAAAAGAAGCGATATTCTATTATTTAGAATAAATGATAATAAAATGATGGTTCTCTAATGATCAGGTCGTTTAGTTTCACCCCTTCTTTATGGTTATTTTTCTATAAATATGCTTATATAGAAAGAGTGTTTCTTAAAACATTCGGCTTGCTGTTTCAAATAATGGAATACTGAAAGTTTGCAGGCAGTTAGATAAAAAAATGAACGTATTACGAATTAGGAGAATAGTTATGGAACAGAATCAAGTACCTGACAATCATACGAAAGAGCTGAGCCTGTTAGGCCTAAGTATGATCGTCATCGGGTCAATGCTTGGAGGCGGCGTCTTTAATCTGCCCAGCAGCATTTCCCAGTCAGCTGGTGTGGTGGCTTCCTTATTGGCGTGGCTGATTACTGGTGTTGGGGTATTCTTTATCGCAAAGGTCTTTCAAACCCTCTCGAAGGAAGAGCCTGAGATTATCGGCGGCATTTATTATTATGCTAAAGATGGCTTTGGGGACTATATCGGCTTCAACTCTGCTTGGGGATACTGGCTAAGTAACATTATCGGGAACGTTTCCTTTGTCATCCTCTTTTTAGATGCTTTGAGCAAATTTATTCCCTCTATTGGCGGTTCAGGGGGACAAATCGGATTGTTTCTAGGCACCTTCATGATTTGGGGAGTTATCTTTTTAGTGGCTCGTGGTATTCGCACCGCTAGTATTTTGAACACGATCGCCACAAGCGCAAAGGTCGTTCCGATCTTATTAGCAATTTTTCTTTTATTTGTCCATTTTAAATACCAGACCTTTTCGATGGATGTCTTCGCCAAAAATATGATGCTTAACGGAAAACAGTTAGGCAGCATTCCGACACAAATTCGTCACGCGATGCTGCAAACAATGTGGGTTTTCGTTGGGATCGAAGGTGCGGTGGTTTTATCAGGACGTGCCAAACGTGCCCGTGATGTAGGGCGTGCAACATTGATTGGGTATTCTACAACACTGGCGATTTATGTTTTAATCGTTATGCTAAGCTTCGGCTCATTGCCGCAGGAGCAGCTGGCAAACTTACCGAGTCCTTCACTCAGTGGTGTTCTGCGGGCATCGACCGGCCCTTGGGCTGGCAGTATGATCGATATCGGTGTCATTATTTCCGTCTTAGGCGCCTGGATTTCTTGGACGATTTTAGCTGCTGAAATTTCTTTTGATGCGGCTCAGGATAAGATGTTCCCTGCTTTCTTAGGTAAAGCCAACAAGCAAAATGCTCCCGTAAACGCACTAGTACTGAATGGCGTAATCATGCAAATCGTCTTTTTAATTTCTCGCTGGGCGATGGATGCCTTTCAAGCAGTAACAGATACGGCGACCACAATGGTGTTAGTTCCTTATGTCTTGTCCGCCGCTTTTTTATGGCAGGTTGCTAAAGGTAAAAAACATAAAAATCAACAATTTTTAGCTCTTGGAGGAATCATTTATGGCTTTTATATGCTCTATTCCTCTGGCATCTTGAATTTGCTTTACTGCATTGGGATCTATGCATTAGGCTTTGTTTTCTGGTTATGGAACAGTCATACTTATAAGCGACCGGTCTTCGCCACCAAGCGAGACAAGCTGTTATTTGCGATTGTTACTATTTTAGGAATCGTCAGTCTGATCGTTCTTTTGTTGCAATTACGTTAGGAAGCTGGACATCCCCTCTTCCTCTACCTAAAAAATGAGCCAGTGATTATTTAAATCACTGGCTCATTTTTTAGATATACTGCAACATCATGGTTACCAAAAGCCCCAATGCGTAGCAGCTGTTAAAGACAATTAAATTTTCAACAGACATAGGAAAGGTTTTGCTTTTTATTTGTTCTCGCGTGAAAACTTTGGTTTGCGGGATCACCTTTACAAGGCTGATGAAGGTGATCAAGATCGGCCACTGATAAATCTCGGCGATTAATCCAACAAGAATCACACCATAGCAGCTGTACATCAAAAAATTGAACAATCGAACACCCCACTCGCGTCCAATATAAAAGGGCAATGTATAGCGATGATTTTCAATATCCTGTTCCAAATCGCTTAAATTGTTCGCCAACATGATATTGGCAATAGTCAGCATCAATGGCAGGGCTGCCCAAATAACCGCAAGCACAGCCATCGTATTGCCTGTGATCGCAAAACGCTGTACGCTTAATTCCATATAAAATAGACGTAAATCATAGGTATTCAAATATATCGTAATAGCGAAGATCCCCAACCCCTCAGTAACACCACTAAATATTTCTCCTAACGGCATTCTTGAAAGTGGAATAGGCCCATAGGTATAAAACACACCGACAAAGAAGCAGGCCGCACCCATTGGCAAGAGCATCCAGCCCGTTTGAACCACTAGGATCAAACCCACGATCGCCGCAAAGCCTACCAAACCAAAAATAAGTCGTTGAATCTGCTTCTCCGATAAATTTTCTCGACCAATAAGGTTCTCTTCATATTTATATTTCTCCGAATGTGCTTTTAAATAATCCATATAATTATTGATAGCCGTAATCGCTAAATCAAAGGCAAACATGCCGAAAAAGAAAAAGAGCGTCTTTCCTGGATGGAAGGAGTGAAAATACGTATTAGTAAATAGAACGGCAATCACAAAAGGAAAGATGCCAGCGAATTTTGTACGTATTTGCACAAGCTCAAAGAAATGTTCTTTCGTCAATTTATTCTGACCAGCTTTTAGTTTCTTAGTATTGTCCATACGAACTCCCTAAATCATAAATTTTCCTATTTCTTCTATTATAAGTAAAGTATGCTCACCCTATCTTAATTGATAAGGTGAGCTAAAATTTCGACTAAACGATCCCCTGCAAAAGCAGCGTTACAAACAGACCAAGAGCATAACAACTATTAAACGAAACAAGATTCTTGATGGACATCACGAAGGTTCTGCTTTTCACCTGTTCTTTCGTAAAGGCTCTTGTTTGTGGATAGACTTTCACCAAACTAAGGAACGTGAGTAGAATTGGCCATTGGTAAATCCCAGCAAGCCAGCCTACTATGATCGCTCCATAACAGCTATACATCAAAAGGTTAAATAGAACGACCGCATTTTTCTTTCCTAAATAAAAGGGCAGCGTATAACGATGATTGGCGATATCCTGTTCTAAATCACAAAGATTATTTGCCAGCATAATATTCGCGATCGTGGCGATCAGAGGAAGTGAGGCCCACACAACTGCTAAAGCTGCCGTGGTACTTCCAGTAATTGCGAAATGCCGCAAGTTCAGCTCCATGAAAAAGAGTCTTTTGTCATAGGTATTCAAATAAATCGTAATCGCAAAAATCCCCAGACCCATGGTTACGCCGCTAAACACTTCTCCTAAAGGCATTCGCGATAATGGGATCGGACCAAATGTATAAAATACCCCGATGAAGCAGCAGGCACAGCCCATCACCAAAAGCAGCCAGCCTGTTTGCACAGCCAAGGTTAGTCCAACGATCGCCGCAAAACCGATCAAAGCAAAAATGATTAAAACAACGGTTCGTTCAGACAGCTGATCTTTTCCGATGACGTTTTCTTGATATTTGTATTCTTCAGAATGGGCCTTGCGAAAGTCCATATAATTATTGATCGCTGTCGTCGCCATATCAAAGGCAAGCATACCAAAAAAGAAAAAGAGAGTCTTTCCCCAATGAAAGGAATGAAAATAGCTGTTTGTAAACAACACCGCAATCAAAAAAGGAAATAAACTTGCTAATTTGGTACGAATCTCCACTAGATCAAAAAAGCTTTTTCTTGTCATATTATTTCAAATCCTTATCGTTGCCCATGGTGTATCCGGCTTCCTTGTTCAATTCAAAAACATCCTTCAAACCAGAAGTTACGTATACTTTATCGTCGCGAGTAACAAAAATTGCTTCCGTATCCTTCAGACTTTCCACGTACTGAATGCCCTCTTTTACCCCCATCGAAAAGACTGCCGTAGACAATCCATCGCCATCGATTGATTTTTTCGAGATGATCGTGACGCCAGCAATATCATTGTCAAAAGGATATCCTGTCTTAGGATTAAACAAATGGTGGTACGTTTTGCCATTGACTTCTAAATAACGTTCATAGATACCTGACGTTACCAGTGACATATTACTTTCTGGAACACTACCTAAAACGACATTACGAGCCTGATTAGGGTCTTGGATTCCTACCGTCCAGTCCTCTTTTTGATCCCCCCGAGGGCTATGCCCCATCACATAGACATTTCCGCCAAGGTCAATAATTGCCGTCGTTACGCCCTTTTCTTTTAGCACCTTCACGACTTCATCGGTAATATAACCTTTAGCGATCGCGCCTAAATCTAACTTCATTCCCTTTTCCTTCAAGTAGACAGATTTCTCTGAATCATTGAATTCAACCTCGTGATAATTGACTAATTTCAAGGCTTGATCAATTTCACTCTGATCAGGCTTACGAGCATCGGGAAAACCAATACGCCATAGTGAAGTGATCGAACCGATCGCCATATCAAAGCCACCCTTAGAGTCTTGACTATATTTGTAGGCTTCTTTAAGTAAGTAATACATGTCATCGCTTACCTTCACTGGCTTTACGCCCGCCTCTTGATTGATCGCATCGATTTCCGATCCTTCTTGATTCACCGTAATCTTATCAGCCAGCTCTTTTACTCGTTTGAAGGCAGGTTTTAATGCCGCTTCTTTGCCATCATCATAGATACGAATCTGGACATATGTACCCATTAAAAATTGTTTATCATCATAAGGCTTCTCATTTATTTTTGGCTTGTCGCTACCGCAAGCGGTCAACAAAATTGCAAGCAGCCCAAGTATCATCAACAGTGCACGTTTCTTCACGTTCATACTTCCTTTATCTATTTAAAATTTTGTCACCTTATCATAGCGTTTTTAGCAAGGTTTTCAAAGTATTTTTCATAATAAAATCGCAAACTCGTTTTGATTTACGATGCCAAATTACTACTTGTTCCACAGCAGCTCTTAAATCGTTTGAAAAGCTGGACAATCAAAATATTATTCTGTTCGGAATAAGCACTTTCAACCGATTATGCCTTCTTCCTCTTCAAAAAAAAGAGCTGGGAAACCCCAGCTCTTCCAAGATTCCCTAAATATCAGGAATTAATTTTTAGTTACGATGTTGTCTACTTGAATCGCTGTTGTGTTACCTTTTTCAGCAGCGTTCACTAATTGTGCAGCATATGTTTGGAAAGCATGTGAAGAATGAGTTGCACCAGTTACCACTTCGACTTCTGAAGGTGTTCCTTTTTCAACTAATCCTTTGTTTAATTCTTCGATGTATTCTTTTGGTCCTACACCGCTTTTTGCTTTCATGTTCTTTTCATAGTCAGCGTCATCTTTTTTAGATTTGCCGTCTTTATCTACCATGTCAAAGTTTGATTCAGTGATTTTTCCGCCAGCAACAGTTATGTTGAAGACCGTACGGTAACCGTTAGAGTAGTTCTTTTCTTCTAAAGTATACGTACCATCTTTCAAATCTGCGCCATTGTCGATCTCAATTGTATTCGTATCGCCAGCTTGAGCAGCTTGAACCAATTGTTGAGAGTAATTTTTAAAGCTTTCGCTTGAATGTGTCGCACCAGTAACTACTTCAACTGAATCTGGATTTTGTGTTTGTTCTAAAGATTTATTTAACGCAGGAATGTATTCTTTAGGACCTGTTTTTGTTTTTTCTTTCATGTTTTTTTCGTAATCAGCATCTTTTTGTTTTGATTTACCGTCTTCATTTAAGTAATCATAGTTTGATTTCGTAATTTTGCCATCTTTAACAGTCATGTCGAAAACTACACGGTACCCATTGCTATAATTCTTTTCTTCAAGTTTGTAGGTGCCATCCTTAAGATCAGCGCCTGCTACTTTTTCCGCTGGCTTCGCAGCTTCTGAAGAATTTGTTGAAGAGCTTGCAGCCGTATCTTTATCATTGTTTCCGCCACAAGCAGCTAACGCAAGTGTAGAAAACGCCACCACAGCAAATCCTGATACTATTTTTTTCATTTTCATGATTAAACTCCACCTTTACTATTTTATGTGATTCATTAAACAAGAATCATTCTAAATCACTATCCTAATTTTGTACATCCCTTTTTATATATAACCTACTTTTTCTAATTAATTTATTAAAAAAGACCCTATATTAGTTTATATTAATTCTAATAGACAAAGAAACCAACTATATGTATAATATATTCGATTGTTCAGGAGTTATCAATTCATTATTATTGTGCAGTCATTATCATTTACTAATAAGGAGCGGATTTTCAATGGCAAAACAGAAGATTGTCGTTGTGGGTGCAGGGTATGCAGGTGTCGCAGCAACGAAATTCATGGCCAAGAAGTTAAAAAAAGATGACGTTGAGATCACGTTGATTGATCGTCACTCTTACCATACAATGATGACCGAATTACACGAAGTAGCTGGCGGACGAGTAGAACCAGAAGCAGTTCAATATGATCTGCAACGGTTATTTGCTCGTAAGAAAAATGTTTCTCTTGTAACAGATACGGTGATCGGCATCGACAAAGAGAAGAAAATTGTTCAAACGAAATTAGGCAAGTATCCTTTTGATCAACTGATTATTGGTATGGGCGGTGAACCAAATGATTTTGGGACGCCTGGTGTTAAAGAACACGGATTTACCCTCTGGTCAATGGAGGACGCAATCAAAATCAGAAAGCATATCGAAGACACAGTTGCAAAAGCAGCGCTGGAGCCAGATGAAGCGACTCGTCGGGCAATGCTGACCTTCGTTGTCTGCGGTTCTGGATTCACCGGAATTGAAATGATCGGTGAATTAATGGAATGGAAAAATGTTTTAGCAAAAGAGCACAAGCTACGTCCTGAAGAATTCACTTTGATGGTTGTGGAAGCCCTACCGACTATTTTGAATATGCTTGACCGCAAAGATGCGGAAAAGGCCGAACGCTTCATGATGAAAAAAGGTATTCAATTGAAAAAAGGCGCGCCAATCACTGAAGTCACAGCAGATCATATTGTCTTAAAAGATGGTTCGCAAATTCCGACCAATACGTTGATTTGGACTGCTGGTGTAAAAGGAACGACAGATGCGGCTGATTTTGGATTAGAAGCAGCACGTGGTCAACGTCTATACGCCAATGAATTCATGCAAGCCAAAGGTTATGAAGACAAAGATATCTACATTGTCGGTGACTTGGTTTATTATGAAGAAAACAACGATGGCAAACCAACACCGCAAATTGTTCAAGCTGCTGAACAAACAGCGCATACTGCCGCAGCGAACATTGTAGCTAAAATTAAAAACACACCAAAACATGAGTTCAAGAGTAACTATCAAGGCTTCATGGTTTCCATCGGCTCTAAATGGGGTGTTGCCAACTTGATGGATAAAGTTCATTTAGCCGGCTTTATGGCAATCGTCATGAAACATATCGTTAACTTGAAATACTTCTTTGATATGCGTTCTGGTTACTATATGTTCCAATACATGATGCATGAATTTTTCCACATCAAAAACGATCGCAATGTTACTCGCGGCCATTCTTCTCGGTATGGGAACGTCCTTTGGAGCGTCCCATTGCGTGTCTTCTACGGCTCTATGTGGCTGATCGAAGCATCGAAAAAAGTCGTTGGCGATGGCAGTTATCTGAACCCAAGCTCTTGGTTTGGCAGCGGCTCATGGTTTACTGACAAAGTTGTCTTCCCCTTCCCTTGGCTACAAGAGCAAGTAACAACTGGTGCTTCTGCTGCTGGTTCGCATGCGGCTGAAGCTACGACTGCGGCGACTGGCGCTGCGGGCGGAGCAACTGACGCGGCAGCAACTGCGGCCACTCATTTCGGCTTCAACTATACGTTTGGCGAAAATCCAATGCCGGTTTTCGAAAAGATGCCTCATTGGTTCGCAAAAATCATGGAATTCATGATGCCAAATAAAGATGTCGCTTTGTTTATGCAGAAATTTATGACCTTTGTCGAAATCGGTATTGCATTAGCCTTAATCTTTGGTCTATTCACTTGGTTGGCCAATGCTGCAACGATCGGTTTAGTAATTGCTTTCTGCTTATCAGGCATGTTCTATTGGGTAAATATCTGGTTCATTCCAGTTGCCTTTGCTTTAATGAATGGTTCTGGTCGAGCACTTGGTTTGGATCGTTGGGTAATTCCTTGGATTCAGCGCACTGCCGGCAAATGGTGGTACGGAACACCGAGATCCATTTACGGAAAAGAAAATTCCAACTAATTTGACTGTTTAATAATGGAAAGTTCTAAAGGGCTTGTTTTTCTCTTTAGAACTTTCTTTATGTTATGATAAGAAAAGATTTATTGATGCTTTGTAGGAGCTACAGGTTACTTATCTGTCAAAATGGATAGTACAAGAAAAATAAGAGAGGTGTGGACTTTGAAACTGAAGGATTTTGCAAAAAATAGTTTGCTTCGGCCTTGGGATGGCATCATTGTCGTGATACTTATTCTGCTCTCTTTTGCGCCTGTATTGGTCTTCAGTCTCAATCGAGCATCGAGTCCAACACAAGAAGCGGTTCTTTCGGTTGACGGAAAAGAAATCAAAACCTTTGATCTCTCAGATAACTCGCAGGCCTACACCTATCGTTACGAGGATAAAGATGGCGACTACAACCTGATCGAGGTTAAAGGAAACCGCATTCGGATCAAAGAAGCAGACTGCGGGGATCAAATCTGTGTACGCCGCGGGTGGATTGACCAATCTGGTGAAACCATTGTTTGCTTGCCCCATAAATTGCTAATCGAAGTCAAATCCTCAGACGGAGGGGAACCCGGCAGTGTCATTTATTAACTGCCCTTACTATGAATAAAACACAAAAACTGATTTACATAGCACTTTTAGTCGCTCAAGGGGTTATCTTGGGCTTGATCGAGAATATGTTTCCATCCCCTTTCGCCTTTGCGCCGGGGGCAAAGCTGGGACTCGCCAATTTAATAACAATTGTTGCGATTTTTACTATGCCTAAAAGAGACAGCTTTCGTTTGATCTGGATGCGTCTGATTTTGACCACCCTTTTAGGCGGAACAATCTCCACCTTCTTATACAGCATGAGTGGTTCTTTATTAAGTTATTTCGGCATGCTGCTGGTAAAAAGTCTGGGACCTAAACGAGTAAGTATTATCGGCATCAGTGCCGCAGGTGGTTTTCTTCATAACGTGGGCCAGCTGCTGGTAGCTAGCTGGATCGCTCAATCTTGGACGGTGATGCTCTACTTGCCAGTCATGTCTCTCTTAGGAATTCTTGCTGGAATCGTTATCGGAATCGCAGGAAACTATCTATTGGTACATGTCCGAGCGTTGCAAAAATTTCAATTAGATTATGAATTATCAAAAAAATCGAAGAAAGGATCAGGAGGCTATCAAAAATGAAACTTCATCCTATGTGGCAAGACTATCCTGACCTTGCTGAACAATTGACGACCACTCTTGAACTAATGGAAAACGTCGTCAAATTAAAAAATAAAAAAGTCGAGGCTGCTGTACTAGCCATGATCCACGCTGGCGGAAAGCTGCTGCGCCCCGCCTATCAACTCTTATTTTCACAATTTGGACCAGATCAGGATGAGAAGAAGGCAACATCATTGGCGGCATCCATCGAAATGCTTCACACAGCAACCTTGATCCACGATGACATTGTTGATGAATCCGAATTACGCCGCGGTTTACCGACGATTCGTTCTACTTTTGGGAATGATACGGCCGTTTATGCTGGTGATTATTTGTTCATATGCTGCTTCAAACTGCTCTCCGATTACGCTACTTCTTTACGGAGCCTACAATTGAACTCTCGCAGCATGGAAAAAATTCTTGATGGTGAATTAGGTCAAATGGATGACCGCTACAAGCTTGATCAAACAGTCGACGAATACTTGGAGAATATTTCTGGAAAAACTGCGGAGCTTTTTGCTTTAAGTTGTTCAGTAGGTGCTTTTGAGAGCGGCAATAGTGAACGTTTCGCTAAAAAAGCCGGTACTATTGGACTGAATATTGGGATTGCTTTTCAAATTATGGATGATTTATTGGATTACGAAGCAAATACTGAAACATTAGGAAAACCAGTTCTAGAGGATGTTCGCCAAGGCGTTTACTCTCTCCCCTTAATCTATGCACTGAATCAAGCGCCGCAACAGTTGCGGCCCTACTTGGAAAAGAAAAAGGAAATGACAGATGATGACACTTTACACGTACAACAGCTCGTTCATCAACTAGGCGGCGTCGCCTATGCGCAACAATTAGCAACAGAGTATACCGAACAGGCCTTAAAGGATATTCGGAAATTGCCGGACAATTATTTTGGTACTAAAGAAAAGCTTGAACGCTTAACCAGTCAAATTTTAACCCGTAAAAGCTAACAAAAAATCCGAGCTGCAGCCAAAACGGCAGCTCGGATTTTCCTATTCTACTAGACCAAAACTCATGCCAATCACCAAAATGACCAATACGATCAGCGTAATAACCACATACAAATAATCCTTTTCTTTCGCAAATGCAAAGATAGACACAACTACTCGTAGAACGGGGGTCAAAATCAGACAAAACAAGCCCAACATGATAAAGGCTTCCCCATTCAACTGCCGTACTCCTTTGAAAATCAACGGCAGACTGCTGGGAACCTGGCCCGAACTTGGCAAAAAGAACAGCAATAGCATTCCCGCCAAAATAATTATGGCTGAAACTATCACACCCATTCGTAAAATGTATCCGATGGAACGCTCAATCTTCACCATTTCTTCCTTGTTTTCCATTAGATGATCACCCCAAATCCGCGAAGAACCATTTGTAGTCCCATAAAGAATAAAATCGGAATGAAAATCATTCGAATCACAATCGGTTTTAGTCGCGTCATGATTCGCGAGCCTATTGTTGCACCTACTAACACACCTAATGCCAGAGGAGCAGCGATTTGCGGCAAGATGGTTCCGCTGAAAAAGTAAACCATCGCGGAAGCAGCCGCAGTGACCCCCATCATCAGATTACTGGTAGCGCTAGAGGGCTTCAAAGGCATTTTCATAATAGTGTCCATCGCCGTTACCTTAAAGACTCCACTGCCGATTCCTAATAACCCCGAAGCGATTCCCGCTCCAAACATCATGGCAAAGCCGCCTGGTACTTTCTCTACCTGATAATCAATTTGTTCATGCAACACTTTATCATAGTATGAGCCATTCAATTTCAGCTTTTCAGCCAACGAATCTCCTGCAACTTTTTCAATCGCTTTGTCTGTTTTTCCCCGCAGCTTTTGAATCATGTTAATGACTGAAAAGAGCAAGAAGCCGCCGAATAAAATAAACAAAAAGCCCGTCGGCACTACGCCTGAAAGTAATGCGCCTACGATCGCTCCAATCGTGGTCGCAATCTCCAAAAACATTGCGACACGCAAATTCAGCATATCATCCTTTAAATAAGCGATAGTAGCGCCTGAACTTGTCGCGATCACGCAAACAATACTAGCCGCAATCGCATACTGAATGTCCAATCCCATTATTAACGTCAAAAAGGGCGTTAAAATAATTCCTCCACCGATTCCTAAGATCGATCCTAGTATTCCGGCCAATACACCGACAATAAGTAATACTCCTATTTGACTAAGCATATCTTCCCGCCTTTCTGCTGCTATTATAACGCAACTTTCTTTTAAAGCAGGAAATTTAGTAAATATATTAAATCATTCGATGAAAATTTCCAGAAAACATAGCCGTTTCGCTCATCGATTCTCATCTGCTTCACGTTTTCCTGTTTCATAAATTTAATTGTTTGTGTAGCAACGTTTTCACACGATCTACTTCTTCTTGCGGGATTTTTTGATAGGAGATCCCCGCTTGTCCTGTAAAACCGTCTCCAGTAAATCCTTCCCCCTGAACCTGTTGACTGTCGATCTTAGTCAAACAAGAGTGATACCCAGTCAAGATTTTCTGCATTTGATCAAAGGTTAAGTCTGTTTTTCCATTTTCGCCAATTCCATCTAAAATTTTCTGGTAGCTAAAAATACTTTTAGTTGAAAGGATCTTCTCTATCAATAATTCCATTACTTCACGCTGTCTACCCTGGCGTCCATAATCACCTTTTGGGTCTTCATACCGCATTCTAGAATATTGAAGAGCCTCCCACCCGTTCAAGTGTTGCTTACCTTTTGGGTAATCAATTCCTTCTGCCGAAAAAGCAAAATCATTGTTCACAGTCACCCCGCCAACGGCGTCCACTAGCGTTTGAAGGCCATCCATATTAACCGAAACATAGTGATGGATCGGTATATCTAAAAATTTTTCAACTGTATCCATCATCATCTCAGGGCCGCCAATTGAATGGGCATGATTGATTTTATCTTCATAATCCGCTCCAACAATCTCTACAAACGAATCCCGCGGAATGCTTACTAAGGTTGTTTCATTCGTTTGATTATTTAGCGTCGCGACCATGATCGTATTGGCCCGAAAATCTGTTTTTCTTTTTGCATCATTGGCAATTCCGAGAATCAAAATACTCATAGGTTCTGAAGCTTGAGGCGTCTTTGTTTTTCCCCCACGCTCAACTGGGGAGTACATAGAGTCCGCCATTTTTTGTGAACTATGATAAAACTTCAATGCAAACGCACTTAGTCCTGAAACCAATACCACTAACACTGCAAGCACGCCAATCAGTACCTTCTGCCAAGTCAAAAAGCCATTCTTTCTTTTCCGTCGTGGGGACTGACAGGGGTTTTGTAAATATGGATAGCAGAAACCCGCCGTCCCGAAAGTGAGCCCTCCGCCTAAACACACACCCGCCAAAACATCACTCATATAATGAACGCCTAAATAAATTCTGCCACCTACAATAATGAACGTTAAGAAAAATAATCCTATTTTAAGTAATAGAGGCATACGTCGTTCTATGAAAAAATAGAGCACGATCAGCGTACAAACAAGCGTCATAATCAGCAACGAATGTCCACTTGGAAAACTATAGGAGGAACGAGAAAGGTATTGAATCTGGTCTGGGCGCGACCGCTGAATCACCTGCTTTAATAAATAACCTACCCCACTGATAAAGATCAGATTTCCCATGCACCAAACAGCTAATGCCCGCTCATGTTTTCTCAGCAAGTAGAAAGTAAGAAGTCCAAAAATAATCACCATTGGACCGATAGTAGCGATTTTCGCCACTCCTCCCACAAAAGCCGTTAAATAGGAAATATTTGGTAAGCGATTTTGGAGAAATACAGCATCTATCCCTTTCATCCAGTGTGCATTCATTGCGACAGCACTAGTTATCACCATGACTGAAAGGAGCATGCCTGCACTTCGTAGGAAAAACTTTTTTCGCATCATTTTGTTAAATTCTCCATTCAATTTTTATATTAATCGTTCTTTTTCTCGAAAGCCCATCATGATTCCCAAGCCAACACCTAGAACAATCAAGGAGGTTCCTCCTTGACTTAAAATCGGCAACGGAATACCCGTTAATGGCAAAATACCAATCGCAGCTCCGATATTTTCAAAAATTTGGAACAGCAAACCAAATACAAAAGTAACCGCCAAATAGAGATTGCCTTTATTATTTGTTTTCATCGCAGCTGAAATGATTTGATAAAACAAGTAGAAGTATAGAAAAACCACTAAAGTACTGCCAATAAAGCCAAAGCCTTCTCCAATCACCGTAAAGATCATATCTGACTCACGAACAGGCACATATACGGATGCCTGCTCACTGCCGCGACCAAACAAGCCGCCCGATCCAATCGCGTAAAGACTCTGTACTTGCTGATAGGCAATAGAATCACGGTATTGAAAGGGATCAACCCATGCACGCACACGATCTAGCTGATACGTTTTAAAATGCAGCCAATAAAGCAGCTTATTCCCCCATTCACTGAAAACCAAAACCAATAAAGTGGCACCTAAAGCTGCTCCAATACCCGTAATCGTCGTAAGTATTTTCCAATGAACCCCGGATATTACAAACAGCGCACCTAAAATAGCAATAAATACTAAACTCGTTCCAAAATCTCGTTGAATAAACATCAAGAAAAATGTCGGCAGGCTGAACAAAGCCACCTTACCTAAATAACGTAGATCACTTTTCAAGGTTCGCTGAGAGCAATTCAACTCATCGATTAGTGTTAAGCGAACCATAAAAAGAGTAAAACTCAGTTTCATCAATTCTGATGGCTGAAAAGAAAAACCGCCGATACGCAGCCAGCGCTTCGTGTTCGTTACAGTGTACATCGCCGGATCATAAAACCAATACAATAGCGCCATAATCCCTAACGATACAACATAAAAAAAGGGCGCATATTTTAACAAAGTAGCCGTTTTGAATTTACTGACGATCCCCATGGCCAATAGAGAAATCAGGCAAAAAACAATCTGCTTCGTTACAACATTTTTAACGTCAGCCCCATCTAGCTCAGCCGCCATCGATTGTACGCCGATACTAATTAAATAAAAGATGAAAATGGGTAAAAATAAAGAATAGTTAAATTCGCTGCTCAAACGTTTGATCATTTGTTCGATCCTCCGAAGAAAGTTTTAGACAGATACCCAGCGCGATAGAAAGAATCAGGTAGCTCGTCCCCCCATAACTAATAAACGGTAACGGCACTCCTGTCATAGGGATCAGTCCTAAAATACTAGCAATGTTGATACTGGTTTGGAGAAGCAAAAGCGTTCCAACCCCAAAATAAATTAAGCTGACCTGCTGATTCACTTCCTTCGCCGCTAAAACAAATAGACGAAGAGCAATCAGAAAAAGCAATGCCAATACGAGTAAGCCGACAACAACGCCTAATTCCTCCACCAAAATCGAATACACAAAATCTGTTTCCGCTACTGGTAAATAGCCTTTTTTAGTAATACTATTTCCCAGCCCTCTACCAAAAAAACCACCGTTATAAAGCGCGTAGTACGAATTACTCATTTGAAATCCTTTACCGTAGGGATCTAGAAATGGATCTCTCACTAAGCGGATACGATCATAGGTATGAGCAAATAATTCGGGCAAAAGATGGTGACTGCCCAAAAAAAGTATCGCGCCTCCGATTAAAACAATCCCCAAAATCAACCCTGAAAAAATAAGTACGGACCACTGATAAGGCAATTGCGCAGTCGTAATAATGACTAAAGCGACTCCCCAAATAATGATTGCACCTGTCACTTTAGGCTGGAGCAAAATCAATAATCCGCTAAGTGCCACTAGACCACAAGGCACCAGCATTTCCTTTCTAGTGCGCTTCACGCGGAAAAAATACGCCAAATAAAGAATCAGTGCTACATTTGTGACTTCAGAAGGCTGGAATTGAATACCTAATAAGGAGACCCATCTTTGTGCACCATTAATATTGACGCCACTTATTTTCACTAACAGTAAACTAACTAGTCCAACTGCTAATAAACTTTGCGCTAGCTTACCATTTATTAGTACATTATTTTTCACATGAAAAAGCACAGCAATCAGCAGCCAGCTTAGCCCCATAAAAATCGCCTGCTTACTAAATAGCGACAATGGATTTTCCCCTTCCGCCATCAAACGATAAGAACTAGCACTAAAAACAATTAAAAGACCGATCAGGCTTGTCCCCAAATAAGGTAATAACAGCAGCCAATCGATCTTTTTTCTTTTCATCATGTTCATCTCTCCCTTCATCAAGTAATTGTTTGAGACGAGAGAGTCCACAATAAATAACCTAAAAAAGAGACACCAAACGTTAGCGAAAAAAAACTAACAAGTCTGGTGTCTCACACAATCAATCTCATCGTCTGAGTTTTAGCACTAAACAACGTAAAGAATCACTCTTAGCTATTTTATGAAAAGCCTTAATCCGACAATTCCTATTTTACACATTGGCGTCTTTCGACGTTTCTGCGCAATAGCCTATGTTTGTTTAGGAGCCTCACCTAACAAGTTTACTTATATTTACTTTCACAAAGAATACTACTTTTTTTGTCAGTAAATAGCAAAATATTCTAAAGAAAATACGACTTTCTTTACATTTGCTTATAAAATCCTTTACTAAAAATTTACTAGGATCAGAAACCTTTTTATGGTATTTAAAAACCTTCTTTTTATAAAAGAACGAATAATCACAAGTAATTTGAACACTATATTATTTAGTAAGCTCTTATACAATACGCGTCTAACCAAGTAAAATAACTTCTTTATTAAAAAGAAAATGGTCAAATAAAATAATGCAAAAATTAAAACTTGAGCAGTTTATTTATTAAAAAAGAATTATTATTTATCCATTACATACCTATTATAAAGGAGTTATATTTGTGAAAAAGAATTTATATAAATTATTTGCTTGTTCAATCGTGTTGGGCCCTCTCTCGACCTTTCCTATCCAAAGTAACGCTGAAACATCTACTGACAGCAGCGCTCTAAACAGTACGGTTTTGTCTGAATCCCTGAACACGACAAGCTCAGTGAATAGTCTCTCATCAACAACAGAAAGCTCCGCAACGCAAGATAGTACAGTAGCGCCCATTCTGGGAACAACTGAACCTTCTACAGCGGATTCACAACCATCAAGCTCTTCAACCGCAACACTTGAACCTGAACCACGTATAGCCTCTGTAGACTCGTGGATGCCAGACCCTGTCTTACAACAAATCGTGGCAAAAACGATTGGCAAAACCAAGGATACCTTGACTCAAGAGGATATGACAAAACTTACTAGCTTGTATATTCAAAATTCAGATAATGCTATCGCTAATTTACAAGGGTTGGAGTTAGCCACAAACTTGGCCTATTTTTATATGAATTCAAATAATCAAATTACGGATTTTTCAGTATTAACCACTTTGCCAAAATTGACACAGGTCTATCTGATGGGAACAAATGTCAACGATGAAAATGTCCCGAATTTTGGTACAACGATCACTAGACTGAATCTTTCAGGAACAAACGTTACTGACAAGGTATACAATAAAATCAGTAAAATGACAAACCTTGAATCTTTAGCCTTCGAATCTAATATGAATATCACAACAATCGAACCTGCGATAGCTTTAACAAAGCTAACTGAATTGCGTGTTCAGTTTTGCGGGATTACGGATTTTCGCCCGATCAATCAAATGCCGGCATTAACTCAGCTTGCTGCCTTTGGTCAAAATACTGGACGAAATGATCCAGCTACAGCGATCAATGCCAAAGCGTTAAATTACGATGCAGACAAACAAACAATCTATATTCCTTTTTCAATTATGCCAAATCGTATGACCAACTATGATGGCTACATACCGCCTTTCACAACGTCAAGTAGCGATAGTCAAACCTACTTTGACTTCAATGGTGTACAGCTAGACAGCAGCCGTTTGGCAATTACAGATGAAGGGATTACTGTATCTGGTGTGACACAGGATGAATTTGATCAACTCAAAACCTTTAAATACAATGCTCGTTTGAATAACCCAGCAGGCTCTTATAATCAACCGGATAGATTTACGTTCTATGCTATTTCATCAGGAACCTATCTGCATCAATTTGATGTGCAGCATACAACGCCTTCGCCAGGAGTGACGATTAAATATGTTGATGAGGATGGTGACAATATTCATCCACCACAAATTTATAACGGAAACGTTGGTGAGGACTACGATACAACCACCGAAACTTATCAGCTTGCTATTGACGGCTACACCTTAGACAACACAAAATTACCTGAAAACGCCGTTGGAAAATTAACGGCGGATATGCAAACTGTCACATACATTTATAAACGAAATGGCGTAACATTGAAGGCTCATGACTCAATGATCTCTGTCGGCGATCCATGGGATCCCGCAGATAACTTCGATGGCGGGATAGCTCCTAATGGAGAAAACATCGCCCTTAGCGATGTTTCTGTCAAAGGGACCGTTAACAATCAAACCGCTGGAAAATACGAAATTACCTATACGTACGCTCGTGTTCCAAACAGAAGCTGGTCCGGTGATTCTGCCACTGCAAAAGCGACAGTTACAGTGGTTGATCCGATGGTAACCATTCAATATGTTGATCAAAATGGGAAGAAAATTCATAAAGAAACGGTTATAAAAGGAAAACTAGACACCCAGTTTGATGTATCCGGTAAAGACTATCAACCGGATATCAAGGGGTACACGTTGGATAAAAACCAATTACCAAAAAACGCTAAGGGAACCTTTAGCGCTAAAGCGCAAACAGTCACTTATGTGTATCAGTCTACAACGACTCCAACAACTAGTACCAACGACAGCGAGTCCACGACAACTGCTCCAACCGCAAGCACTGAGACTAGCAGTCAGACCACAGGAGAAATTTCTGATTCAAGTAAGAAGAATGACATGACACCTGTTGGATCATCCAACAATCCGGCTAGAAGAACTATTTCTAACCAAACGACAGCAAAAAAATTGCCTAAAACGGGTGAGCGCTATACGCCAAGCTACCTTATCACAGGTATCAGTATTTTATTCCTTGCCACTGCATTGCTGTTTTTCAGCCGTAAAAAAGTAAAATAATTTAAAAAAAGTATCCTAGCAAGATTTTGCTAGGATACTTTTACTTTTATAAATTTGTTTTTAACCATTTTTGAAAAATATCAAGCTGCTCTGGTGTATGAAAGAAATGCTCCCCCGCTTCTACAACCGTTAAGGATATCTCCTCAGCTTCAGAAAAATTTTCAATGGTTTCCCTTGATGTTAAGTTGTCATTTTCACCATACAATATTTTTGTCGGCACTTTCCAGCTGATTGGGTGCTCCGCAACATATGAATAGTACTCCCAATCCAAAGTGTTGATGGGGGTTTCAATTCGTTTTTCCTTCTCTAGCTCCTCCAATGTTCGGTTGAACCAGATCAGCATATTCTCAATTAATTCTTGCATATCGACAATTGGAGACAAGAAAAAGCTCTGCTTGATTCTTCTATCTTGCGTCGCCAGCATGCCAAAATAAGCACCGATGCTGCAGCCGAACAATGAAATCTCTTCTGTTTGCTCAGCCAATTCAGCAATTAGTTTATCTGTATCTGCCAGAACATTTTGCGGATTAAGGGCATAAGCTTCCCCTTTGCGTTCCCCGTGTTCTGGAAGATCAAAGCTCCAGACCTGATAGCCATCTCTAACCGCAGCCTCTGCGAATAACTGAATGACCGTATCTTCTTTGTGCGATTGATCCCCATGAAAGGCTAAGATTCCCTTAGCACTGGATTCACCCCAGCATACAACTGGAATTCCCTTAATTCGCTTCTTTACTTGTTTCATTTACCCCTCCACAATTTGCAAACCTAAACCAGCGGCGATAATCATGGCTTGATAGGAATCGACTTTCAGACCTTTCAATTGCTCCATCGAAAAAGCAATCTTGCTAAATTGATTACTCGTAAAATCCAAATCGGCTAGTTTTGTTCGCATCCAATTACTATTATCTAATTCATTATCTGTTAAAAATAAATGCTTCCAAGTTACCTCGAAAAACTCGCTATCCGTCAGTTTGCAATTTTCAAAAGCAACATTTTTCAGGTTCGTCCCACTAAATGAACCCAAATTGATCATACAATCTTTGAATCGACAATCTCGTAAATAGCTTTCCGCAAAGTTGCAGCCCGTTAGTTTACAATTTTCGAACACAACTTGATGAAAACTGCCACCGATCCACTCAAGATTTGAGAAATCACAATTTTTGAAAAGAACATTCCCTGCTTCGAAGCGAATCAATTTTGTCCGCTGCATCGTTACCTTCTCCAAAATTGTTCGGCGCAGGACAAGATTTTCACACGTTAAATAACTATAGTCGTATTCAATAGCATGGACTTCATCAATCACAGCCTCATCTTCTAAATAAAAATCATCAGTAAAATTCTTCGGTAAAATCGGTGATGCTGGGTAGTTCTTAGTCATTTTCTTTCCCCTATCCATTCATTCATGTTCTCAGTTTCCCATAAAAGGTAAAATTTCTCTAGTGCTTGCTGAAATTTTCCTTGAAGCAGTGGTTAAAAGAAGCTTTTTGTTTTGAAGAATGATAAAATTTACCATTGAGGTGACCTTATGAACAATAAAATAAAAGAATGGCTTCCTGTAGTCATCATTATCGTATTAATTTTTCTTGCTAGAATGTTTGTTTTTTCTCCTGTAAAAGTTGAAGGCCACTCAATGGATCCTTCACTTCATGATAATCAACGATTAATCACATCCAAAATATCGAAGCTGGATAGACAGGACATCATTACTACCAAAGAGCCAGATAATCAAAGTATTTATGTGGTGAAACGAATCATCGGTTTACCCGGCGATCGAGTGGAAATGAAGAATAATGTTTTGACCATTAATGGAAAAGAATACGACGAGCCTTACCTGAATGAGTTCAAGGAAAAATTCAAAAAAGATAAGCTTTTTGACGAATATTCCTACAACAAAGCCTTTCAGGAACAAGCAGCTAATGCAACGAGCTTCACTAATGATTTTGATGTGACCGTGCCTAATGATCAATATTTTGTTTTAGGCGACAATCGTTTGATCTCTAAAGACAGTCGCATCTTCGGTTTCGTTGATAAATCTCTAATCCAAGGAAAAGTAATTTTACGTTTCTGGCCATTAAATGAATTCAAACTCTTTTAGGCACCGAAAAAGTCATGACGACTCTGTCATGACTTTTTCTATTCCTCAATGTCCCAAAAAATAGAGCGGCTACTTCGTGATTTTCTCGTTAAGAATCTTTTTGGGACCGAGTATTTCAATATGATGAATCTGTTCGATTGTCAAATGAAGCATTCCCCGCTCCTCCTCATTCAAATAGATCTGTTCCTCTCTTTGACCGACAATCTTTCCCACCAGATCATCCAAATAGTTCCCTTCGTTATCTAACGATTCTAGTTGAAGAGCGATTCGCTTATTCTTCAAATATGCCTGTTGCAGCGTTTCGCCGATTTCCTCTAGGCTCATTTGCTCTTTTTCAATATTGATATGATTTCGAACTTTCGATTCCTTATTCAGCACCGCGGTATGATCCGATAAGTAAAAACCAATCCATTTCATCATTCCACGGTCCTGATAGACCTGCTTTGCTTCCATAAAAAGCTTCTCTGCACTATCATCATCATAGATCATGGCTAATCCATTCCTTCCATTCCGCCAGCGTGGCCGCCGACCAAGCCAGCTCTTTTGATAGCGGTTGCCCCTTCATTTAGTGAATGCGCCCGTACGATCGACGTAAATTTATAGCGACTGCGGATTTGTGCAATGACTTCATCAATTTTTTCTTCCTTCATCGTTTGAAGTGGGTCTTCAAAAAGATTCAGTTGCAAGCTTCCAGCAGGTCGCAGTGAGGAAACTGTAATAGAGATATTTCGTACTTCAGAATTGTCCCAATATTTTTCAAACAGCGCAAAAGCTACACGAGTCAGTTCCTTCGCCTGATGGGTAGGCGAAATTTTTAATTGATGATGAAAGCCACCGCGTTTTCCACTTCCAAAATAAGCATAGGCGATCCCTAAATGTAGCGTGCCGCCTAAGACATCCGCTTTACGCAAACGTTGGGCAACCTGCTCGCAAATTTCAGCAATGACCGTCAGGATATCTCCTTTATGTGCGTAATTTTTCGGCAAGACCTGTGAATTGCCGATAGACTTTTCCTTAGTTGGATACAAATCCTTTTGGGAAAGAACTGAGCGATCAATCCCCCACGCATGCATATAATGCTGCATTCCCATCACACCATAGTGATTTTTTAAAACAAACGGATCGGTATGAGCTAAATCGCCCATAGTGCTTAAGCCCATCATTTGATAGCGCCGCTCCATCCGGTTGCCGATTCCACAAAACTTACTCAAACGAAGCGGCCAAATTTTTTCTGGTACATCTTGATAGTGCCATTGAGCGAAATGATCCTTCCGCTTTTTTGCTTCGATATCCATCGCAATTTTCGCTAATAAAGGATTATCCCCCATCCCCAATGACGTATAAATACCAATTTTTTCTATAATTTCTTTTTGAATCCTTTTTCCGACCTCCGCCGAACTATTGCCAAACAACTTCCAGCTATGAGTCAGATCGCCAAACTGCTCATCAATACTATATGTATGAATGTCCTCTTCTGCCATATATGAACGAAAAATTTCCTGAATGCGCATGTGGTATTGAATATACAAAGTCATCCGCGGTGGTACAATATGCAGCTTTGGATGATTAGGAATTTCAAAACCACGGCTAACATTACTGATGCCTAACTCTTGTTTTGCCATCGGACTCGCCGCTAAAACCAAGCCAGCATTTTCCCGATCCCCACTCATAACGACTAACAGGTCTTTTAGTGGATCCAAGCCCAGCTCGATACATTCAACACTGGCATAAAAACTTTTAGAATCCATACAAAAAACATCTCTGACTGGCTCTCCTTCATAAATGTTCATCAAAACCACCTCCTTAAAAAACAAACATACGTTCGATTTAAGTTTAAGTTTATTCTGATTTTTTGTCAATCATTTGTTTATAAGTTATGAATGATAATTTACTAACAAAATCCCCTTTTTTTGTTTCCTTTATTTGTTTTCAATCAAATATTCGCTTATAAGAATTAAGAAGTACTTAAATTATGCAATGCAAAAAAGCGGTAAACATGAAATAAATGCTTACCGCTTTTCGTGAATAAACCCTACGCTACTTTTTTACAAAGATAGCCTCTAATACACTGTAAAAAATTCCTGCCATCACAAAAATCATCCAACTGAATCCCCATGAATGTGTCAAGAAAGACCAACCAAAATAGATCATTACAACTAGCGGCCAATAGACTCTTTCTAGCAAATGCTTAGTACGAGCAGATTCACCATATTTTTCATGCATCGCATTAGGACCCATTTCATCCTCATCTGCAATAAAATATTTTTCCTTGATAAATTTATCAAAGCTACTGTAGTTAATACTTCCGTATATAATTAAAAATACTCCAATTGCTAAAAAGAAAAACATCACCGGAATGCCATATTCCGCGTAAGTAAACATTTGAAAGAAGAAAATCGGAGAAACGCTCAACACACATAAACAAATACCAAATACCAAACTGACCTGAAAGCTTTTTTGGTACCCTTGTTTTAATTTTTGTGCCTCTTTATTCAATTCAACCGGAATATAACGATCATTCAATACCACACTATTCTTTGAAAATTGCATGCCATTATAAATAATCACCCCAACACTAATGGCAATAAGAATGAAGAATAGTAAGAAGCCCATCATTTCCGCACCGCTGATACTTAACCCAATCAGTGTTCCGACAGCTAGCAAACACCCACTGATCCCTAAACTCAGGCCTTTTGCGTCTTTTTTTCGTTCGGTTAAATAATGATACATTTCTTCTTCCTCAATGCCATTTTCAGGCTCTCGTTCACGCGTTGAAAATTCCAGTTCCTCACGTAGCTCATCCACCGAGCCAAACTCACTAATCACCTGACCGATGGCTTCGTGCTCACTTTTTCCTTCATCCAGTAAAGCTAAATAGTGATCTTCCATAATTGTTAAAATTTCTTGTTTTGCTCGCTGGACTTCCTTCGTATTTGGAAATTCGAGAAACAATGTCTCTACATAATTTTTGATCGTATCCATTTTTTACCCTTCTTTCATAAATCGGTTCACAACTTTTTTAGTCTGCTTCCATTCATCCCGCTTCTCTTCTAAAAAAGTCAAGCCTTTGTCTGTTATTTGGTAGTACGTTCGTTTCTTCCCATGAGTAATCTCTCCTGGGTAAGAAAGGATGTAGCCATTTTTCTCTAAACGGTTGAAGGCGGAATAAAGTGTCGTTTCTTTAATGACATAGATTTCTTCACTTACATCCCGAATCTTTTGAGAAACAGCGTAACCATAGGAATCGCCATCTTTTAGTACGGACAAAATGATGACATCATTGTACCCGCGAATTCCATCGCTCGAAATCATTTTGCCACCTCCTAAAATTACTTCATCTGTCGTTGTAATCATTGTACGACAATTACTACGACAGGTAAAGTAAAAATTTCTAGATCTGTTGAAAAATAATTTTCGTTATGGCAAAATCAGCAGCAGAAGCTTCCAGTTTACTTAACTTATGGAATAGTATTTCGCAATTATCTAAAAAAAGAAAGAAGTCACATATATGCAGAAAATCGCTATTATTGGCGGCGGCATCATAGGTATGACGTTGGCAAATTATTTAGATCAAACAAAATATCAAGTCACTTTATTTGATGATCCTACAGGTCAAGCAACAAAGGCCAGTGCAGGGATTATCTCCCCTTGGTTATCAAAACGGCGAAACAAGCAATGGTACAATCTAGCAAGAGATGGCGCCGCCTTTTTTCCAAAGCTGATTCAGGATTTCCAATTGGATCAGACCATCTATCAACAATCTGGCACCTTGATTCTGCGACCCGAAAAACAGCTTGCGGAGCTTTTGAAGTTGGCAGAAGGACGAAAAAAAGAGGCGCCTGAAATTGGTACGATTAAATTGCTTACGGGGGTACAAACGCAAAAAGAATTACCGTTATTAGAACCTTTACCCTCAATCAAAATCAGTGGTGGCGGCCGATTAGATGGAAAGGCCTATTTGACTCATTTGCAAAAAAGAGCAGAAGAAAAAGGAGTTACTATTATTCAAGAGCATGTTCAGCTGACAGATGATCAGACCATTAGCTATGGCGAAAACAAAGATGTCTTTGACCAAATCGCCTTAACTGCCGGCCCGCATTTGAAAGAGCTGCTCGCTCCCTTAGACTATCGGGTAGATTTACGTCCACAAAAGGGGCAACTTTTGGTCTTCCAAACTGCACTCAAAAAAAGCGGAGATTTCCCAGTTGCCATGCTAGATGGTGAAGCGGATTTGATTCCCTTCTTAAACGGCAAAATTCTTTTAGGCGCGACTCATGAAAATGAAGCCGGCTGGAACTTAGATGAAACCACCACTGCTTTTGAACAGCTTACTGCTAGTGCTCGTAAATTTTTAGCTGAACCCGAAAAATTACTTGGCACACCGTTTCATTATCGCGTTGGTACACGTGCTTATACTTCTGATTTTGCGCCATTTTTTGGGCCGTTAAACGACCGGTTGATTGTTGCTAGCGGTTTGGGTTCCTCTGGTTTAACGACCGGTCCCTATATCGGCTATCTAATGGCTGACTACTTAAATACAGGAACTGCAAAGTGGCAGGAGTACCAAAAAGAGCTAACAACTTATATTCAACAAGAAGAAACGCTGAAACCTTATTAGGGTTCCAGCGTTTTTTTTACATCGGCTTTAAGTTTTTTTCTAGACGTTCCATCATCCAAGCCAAGCGGCTAGCTCTTCCAGCCTCTGTTTTCGCATCAAAGTAAGCACGCGTGTAGGTTTTTCTAACAGATGGAGACATGTTGGCAAAATTCTTTGCGGCTTCGGCATTTTCTGTTAGTAGTGCGGCGACTTCCGCAATCTGTTCATCCGTGACCGCTGAAGGACGTGTGGCGTTTTCCCACTGTCCATTTTCCTTCGCTTCCGCTATCTTTTCACGTCCCAAGTCAGTCATCCGTCCTTGTTCTTCCAGCTTTGCCACAATTTTTTTGTTTTTTTCTGACCACTTGCTGTTTTTGCGCCGTCTAGCAAAATATTTCAAGTAGGAATGCTCATCCACTTTTTTCATAACACCATCAATCCAGCCAAAACACAAAGCTTCCTCCAGCGCTTCCCCTGCCTTCAGAGTTTTTACTTGTTTCGTTTTTCCGAATATTAGCCAAACACCCTCGCTAGTCGTCACATTTTCTGTTAGCCAGACACGAAATTCCTGACGTGTTTCAAATTGTAAGCAATTATCCATACTATTCCTCTATTCCCAAAACAACGGGCGTAGATTTAAAGCCGATTCCCATGCGATCAATCCCCATATCGATTAATTCTAAGAAATGTTCACGTGTTCGAATTCCCCCGCTGCCTTTGATTTTAATGCGGCCTTTGCATTGATCCATCATAATTTGAATCACTTCATTTGTCGCACCTTTGCTTTCATAACCGGTAATAAACCCCGTACTTGTCTTAACAAAGTCCGCATTTGCAGCAATCGCACATTCGCAGGCTTGACGGATTTGCTCTTCATTTAATGTGTCCGTTTCAAAAATTACTTTAACCGCTGTTCCATGAGCATGACAGGCTTCAACAATCACCAGAAGTTCTTTCGTCACCTCTTCATATTTTCCGCTGCGGATCCACCCAAAATTTGCCACAATGTCTAACTCATAGATATCTTCTCTTTGACAATAGGTCTCAGCTTGTAAAACCTTGGAAGCTGTCGTACTAGTGCCAAATGGAAAATCGCATACTACACAAATTTTTGTGTCTGTTCCCTTTGTCATCTCCGCCGCAATATCCAAAGAAGATGGATTGACACAAACAGTGGCACAATGATAATCGATCCCTTCTTGAATATACTTGCGAATCTCTGCTTCGGTAAAATCTGGCTTCAATACAGATTGATCAATGTAGGCACCTAGTTCTTCCACTGTCATCTCGCTTGCTTTTTTCATGGTGAATCCCTCCTGCTTTTTTATTTGATTGCTTTCTCTGCACTTATCAATTTTATGCAAGAAAAATAACCATATATCTTATATTTTAAGTATAGAATATCCACTATTCATTGTAAACGCTCACTTTATTAGGTAGCGCGATTCACTACTGTTTGCTTTTCTAATTGGTTCTTTAATTCATTTAACGAAATATTTTTAAAATCCCCATTCTTCATTCGTTTTCGATAAGCCGAGGCTGTCTCCCCAGTTAATTTTTTAAACATTCGACTAAAAACAACCAGACTATTAAACCCAACTTGTTCTGCAATTGATTCGACAGATTCGTCAGTCATAGACAATAGAAATGCCCCGTGATTAATCCGTACTCCTAAAATATATTCTTTCATGCTAATAGCCATATGCGTGCGAAAGACTCGAGATAAATGGCTGCGATTCACCGATAAATGCCGCGCAATCTCTTCCACGGTCAATTGCTCTGCGTAATGTGCTTCAATATATTCTACGGCAGCTACAGCTAGCGGTGAATAATTTTTTTCATCGCCTAAATGAATTTTTCCGCCATCAGATAATAGGTCCGCTAAAAAATGATATGTTAATCCATTCAGCTGCAGCTCATTTTCTAGTGTTTCATCCGCATAAGACAAGCAGTCTAAGATTGTCTCACTATATTTTTGAATATCTGAAGAGATCATCGTATATTGGGCTTCTTTAAAATGAGATTGACGGATGATTTCATTTGCTGCAGAACCACCGAAAGAAAGCCAGCAATACATCCACGGATCCTCTCCATCTGCTAAATAGAAAGTTGAATCCCCCGGACGAATTAAGAACAGATCTCCTTTTTTTAGATGATAATGATGATTTTTCACATGATAAGTTCCCTTGCCCTCCATCACGACATGCAAAATATAATTCCGCCGAACTGCTGGACCAAAAGAATGAAAAGGAAGTGTTTTAGAAATACCGCAAAAATCAAAATGCAAATCTGTTTGTATATAGTGCTGCTTCTTTTTCAAAAAAATCGTTTGTTCCATTGCCTGTTCCTCCATTTCAGCTTCCCCTTAAATTATACATGAAAAAGTTAAATCCATTCAAAATATTCTCTAAAATTGCTTTGATGGACCACTACTATCAACCTTCTATCTTTTTATTTCTTAAAAATATATGCAACAAAAAGTTAAATAGTCGTCACAGAAATACGTAACACAGAAAACGATTACTTGTTAAGATAGCTTTAGACTTAATAATAAAACTTCTAGTCCTTGTCACTTTCTCCATATATCGGTAAAATTACAAAGACACGTGAAATTGAATAATTCTTATGAAGAGAGGTTTTTTTAATGCACATTACAGAAAAAGATTTTGGACAAGATTATCATTTGATTACCCTTAGAAATGAAGACGGTTTCCAAATGGCTGTGACTGATCTAGGCGCTCGAATTGTCAGTCTTGGCAAGGATAAGGAACTGATTTTAGGTTTTGACTCTGCTCAAGAATATTTAGAAAAGGATCCTTTTATTGGCGCAACAATCGGTCGAACAGCCGGACGAATCGAAAAAGGTCATTTTTCACTTGATGGAAAAGACTACCAAGTATCCACAGACCCAGCAACTGGACATTCTCTTCATGGTGGAAAGCCGGGATTTGAGGAAAAAAAATGGGCTTATACGATCGAGAAGGACGAAAGTGAAGCCTCGGTTACTTTTACCATGCTCAGTCCTGATGGTGAACATGGGTTTCCAGGAAACTTAGAGGTTGAGGTACGCCATACGTTGACAAATGATAACATTTGGCGCGTAACAACTACAGGAATTAGTGACCAGACAACACTGTTTAATCCAACCAACCATGTGTACTTTAATTTGACTGGCGACGTCACTCAAGCAATTGATGAACATAAGCTTTGGCTAAATAGCGACTCCTTTGCTTACCTTCGTCCAGATACTATTCCAACTGGTGAAAAAATGAATACAAAGGACACAGCCTTTGATTTTCAAACTGAAAAAGCATTAGCGGAGGTATTTGCCAGTGACTTTGAACAAAAGAATTTGTGTAACGGACTCGATCATCCTTTCTTCTTAAATGAAAGCAATTTGGATATCCCAGCAGCAAAATTAACGAGTCCCGATGGGAACATCGAATTATCAGTATCTACAGACTCATCCAGTGTTGTGATTTTCACCGCAAACTTTGGTGATGAAGGCCCGGAAATTCGTGGTAAGAAATTAGCAAATCATGGGGGAATTACGTTTGAGACACAAATCGCCCCTGGTGCGGAACAATATGCTGCCTTTGGTTCAATCATCTTACCTGCCAATGAACCCTTTAAAACAATTACTGAATACAAAATAACTTTGAAAGAAGCGGATTGAAATGGAAATTAAACGCGAATTAAATACGAAATTTGCTGAAATATTTGGTCCAAGAGAGACGACACAATATTTTTCTCCTGGTCGAATCAATTTGATCGGTGAGCATACGGATTACAATGACGGGCACGTCTTCCCCGCTTCAATCACTTATGGAACCTATGGCGTCGCAGCACCTCGTGAAGATAAAAAAGTGTTAGTTTATTCAACAAATTTTGATGATATCGGTGTGATTTCCTTCGATATTGACCATTTAGAGTACGATAAAAAAGACAATTGGGCGAATTATGTAAAGGGCATGGTCTTAAAACTAAAAGAAACCGGACATACGATTGATCATGGCTTTGAACTGTTAGTCGAAGGAACGATTCCAAATGGTGCCGGCCTTTCTAGCAGTGCCTCACTAGAATTATTGGTTGGCGTGATGCTGGAGGACTTATTTAATTTGAAAACGGATCGACTTGAGTTGGTTCAAACAGGAAAAAAAGTCGAAAATGAATTTATTGGTGTAAACTCTGGCATCATGGATCAATTTGCCATTGGATTTGGTGACGTGGATCAGGCTATTTTATTAGATACCAACACATTGAAATATGAAATGGTCCCAGTGAAACTCGATGGGTACGCCGTTGTCATCATGAACACCAACAAACGCCGTGAACTTGCGGACTCTAAATACAATGAGCGCCGTAGTGAATGTGAGGAAGCTCTTGCTCGTCTACAAAGAAAATTAGACATCCAGTCTTTAGGTGAACTAGATGTGGCAACTTTTGAAGCGAATAGCTCTTTAATTGCCGATGATACTTTAACTCGCCGAGCACGTCACGCAGTAACTGAAAATCAACGAACCTTAGAAGCCAAGGCTGAATTGGAAAAAGGAAATCTAGCAGCTTTCGGAAAACTGCTCAATGACTCTCACCATTCTCTGCGTTATGACTACGAAGTTACTGGAATCGAACTAGATACACTCGTTGATGCCGCGCAGGCACAAGAAGGAGTGCTTGGTGCTCGCATGACCGGTGCAGGATTTGGAGGATGTGCAATCGCCTTAGTCAAAGAAGAAAATATTGCCACCTTCAAAAATAATGTCTATGACGCGTATCTAAAAATTGTCGGCTATGCCCCAGATTTTTATGTCGCCCATATTGGCAGTGGAACAACAAAAATTGGATAAATACTCCCCACAAAGAAACTCCCCCATCTATTTTAGGTAGGGGAGTTTCAACGTTTTTGAGGATATCACTTACATTTTTGTCATGCTTACCTTTTCTTAATTATTTTTTTATATGATATTAAAAAATTATGGAGGTATTTTTAGTGAAGAATTATGGATTATCCTTCTTATTTCTTTTTTTAAGCATTTTATTATTTTCACTTTCTACCCTTATTGGTTCTTATATTGATTCCAATGGTATGCTGATTGAGCCCGCATTCTTTTGCATCCCTTTTGGTTTTTTCTTGCTTATACTATCTATTTTTACCGCGATTTACGCATTCACTAAGCAAAAATTTTAAAACGACGCTCTCACAAGACTGCAGTTTTGTAAGAGCGTCATTTTTTATCAGCGAAGCAGTTTCACTTGATTGCCTTTAAATGTGTGTCGCTGGATTTTCTTTTTTACTTAAGCTATCATTTCTTTAAAAAGGTGATATTATGGATTTTTTTATTGATTTATGCGGTCTTCTAGGTGTATGGCTTTTGTTTACGTTTCCTCTTTATCAAGCCTGTCTGGAGTTATCTGCTCAAGCTATTGCCTTTAAAAAGCAAGTAACTTCAAAAATAGCAAGTAAAAAAATTTCTCCCTTATACTGGATTTTCCCGCCTCTTAAAATCCACAAAGAGAAAAATAGAGCTGTGTGTATTTTTAAAAGCTTGAATCTAAGTGATGACACATTACGTCAAATGCTGCTTTATTTTGACAAAGCGACTGCTTGGTTTTATGTTTCTCTTGCAGGATTACTCAATAGTATTTATTTTTCCTATGACTTATTTGAAAAGTATCATCCAATGCATCCGAGTTTCTTCTTTCTATTTCTATTTTGCATGATAGTTTTTTGTATTTTGAACGTTATCTATCGAATGGATCAAAAACGAATTCAGAAAAAAATAAACTCTCTAAAGTAACTATAGTTTTATTAAGTTTGATTATTAGAATTTTTTTCAAATTTGTGGTATATTTAATGATGGAATTTCGTTATGAACGTTTTAGTTGCCTTTCGTCACTAAATGAGAAAGGAGAATGCTCTATGACATTCACTAACAACAAATTGGAATACCGCGTAACTTTAGATACTAACTTAAATCTATTTATCGTTTTCGACAAACAAGACGAAAACAAATTTGCGACAGGTACGACAATTGAAAATGCAGTACAAGAATTAGCAAAAATCGCATAAGGAGTGTAATTCTCTAATGGACAATTACTGTTCGTACTGAAAGCATCTACTGAAAACAACGGTAGGTGCTTATTTTTTGTTGTTTCTACCTTTCCTACTGATTTTGCTGAAATTATAAAGTGAGATAATGTATAATAAAATCGGAGGTGGTTATTATGTTAACGAAAGATATTGTTGCTTTTGCCCTTTGTGCACTAGGTGCTATTTTAGGCGCCTATACAATTGCTTTGTCGGAAAAAAGACCCTCTTTATTTCAAATGTTCGCTGCGTGCTTCTTCTCTGGCGGATCATTGGTGTTTTATTACTATTACTTCGAAAACTTCCAGTCACCTTTCCTACCTGTTTTGTATTACACAGTTGTAATTGGTTCTGCTATTTTATTTTCACGATTCAAAGACAAATCAAAATCGTAGTCATTCAAAAAACTGGATGGCTTCTTTACAACCTTTCTCGAATTTCATTCTAAAGTCCTATTTCTACCAATATTTTCAATATGTATACTTATATTAAGGAAAGTTGCTGAAACCACCAGCATCTTATCTTAACTATTTTAGTACAGGGGACGATTACATGAAATGTATGAACCAAGTAAAACCTAATGGCTTTTTTTACATCGGCATCATCATTATGATATTTACTGCCGTTTTTTGGGATTGCAACATTTTGCTGACGATGATTGGCTCTGCACTTGTCTTCTTTTCTGATACGATTACAAATTCAATGAATAGCTGCTTAAAAGCCAATGATTAATGATTGGCTTTTTTTGTTGTGCTATACTTGTTAAAAAACGGAGTTCTTTATGATTAAGAAATTTGAAAAATTACCTGCGGATGACCTTGATAAAATTGCTGACATTTGGCTGAAGAGTAATTTGTCCGCCCATCATTTTATTGACGCAAGCTATTGGCTAGACAATTACGCCTATGTTAAGGAATCCTTCCTAACTGCAGATATTTATTTGTATTATTACGAGAATGAAATTGTTGGATTTCTTGGGATCGTCGATCATTACATTGCAGGCATATTTCTGCTGGAAGAATTCCAGTCGCTTGGAATCGGGACGCAATTACTTAAAAAAGTACAGTCTGAATACACAAAGCTTGGCTTACATGTATACGAAAAAAATAGTCATGCGGTTCAATTTTATCTGAAAAATGAGTTTATCATTCAAAAAAAAGCGTTGGATACAAATACAAACGAGATTGAATTATTTATGGAATGGACGGCCTAATCTTGGATTAGCTGTCCATTTTTTCATTTTGCAATCTTCCCACAGATATAGTCAGTATTTGGAGCCTCTATTTTGACCTCAGGGAAATCTAGGAATATACTCCCAGAAAGAGGTGTTCACAATGAATTTGAGAGATTTCAACAATATGTACACTTATTTGGCGATTTCCTATTTTTTGGTCTCACTTTTTTTCGCCGTTCAAGATGGAAAAATACTTAAATTAGCAAGCTTCTTTTTTCTTATTTCTTTCGGTATCAATGCCTTTAAAGCAATAAAGGAAGCACAAAATCGACAATAATTTGAGGACTCTCCTTGAAATAGACTTTTATCTGATCATTTTCTTTTCATATTTTTTCAGAAAGTGATAAGATTTTCTCAAGGAGGTGAAGGAAATGGAAAGAAAATCTAGCTTTAGCTGGCCTTATTTTCTAATGGGCATCCTTTTTATTCTCGTTGCTTTAATCTCATTTAGAGATCCCCAAAGTAGCTTACTTGCAATTGTTTATATTTTTGCGGTTTCCGCAATTTTAAAAGGTGTCTTCGAATTATTCTTTAGACGGAAAATCCATGAATTTACAAATCAAAAATCAACACTTTTAATCGTTCTTGGTGTCTTTGATTTATTGGTTGGTATTTTCTTCTTATTCAATATCTCTGCCGGATTAATCGCTTTGCCTTTTGTCTTTGCGATTTGGTTCTTAGTTGACTCTATCGCGGCTCTATTGACCGCAGGAATTTATAGGCTTGAGAGTACGGGTTATTACTGGTTCCACATCATTCTTAATGTCATCGGAGTTATTCTAGGTTTCATGCTTTTATTTAACCCAGTAACTTCAGCATTAACACTCGCTTTCTTAGTCGGCTTCTACTTTATGATGGCTGGGATATCACTGATCGCCTATGCATTTTAAGAACTTCAACTAGAGACGCTATCGTCTCTAGTTTTTTATTGTTTTGAAGCGGCATAAATTCTTTATTTCTGAAAATTTCCTTAATGATTTGTGCTAAAATGATAAGACATTATTTATTTAGGAGGTTCCAATGAAAAAAGAATCTGGATTGACTTATGGGTTTGGCGCGTATATTATTTGGGGCATCCTGCCGCTTTATTGGAAATTATTAGGAAACGTCGGTGCTGTCGATATTTTATTTTACCGAATTATTTGGTCGTTGATTTTTATGACTCTCTACTTAGTCATATTACGAAAAATCCCCTTGTTTATCAAAGAGGTCACAGAGCTTCTGAAGAGCCGACGCAATACGTTAGCGATCATAATCGCCGCTATCTTTATTTCATTAAACTGGGGAATCTATATCTATACCGTGTCGATTGGCCAAGTGCAGCAGGCTAGTCTCGGGTACTATATTAATCCATTGTTGAATGTACTGGCTGGTGCACTCTATCTAAAAGAACCGCTATCTAAACAGGCAAAGCTTGCTAGTCTTTCCGCATTAACAGGGGTAGTGCTGCTGACGATTCAAACAGGTGTTTTTCCTTTCAATTCGATCTTCTTGGCCGCTAGCTTCTGCTTATATGGCCTAACAAAAAAACAACTGAAGTTAAGTTCGGCTACTAGTATTACTTTGGAAACCTTGATCATCGCGCCTTTTGGATTGATTTATTTATTCTTTCTTTCACCCACGGGATTTATGAACTACTCGTTAAACACAAATTTATTATTGATAGGTGCCGGCATCGTCACGGCGATTCCTTTACTGCTTTTTGCAACGGCCGTAAAAAAATTATCTTACATCACTCTTGGCTTCCTACAATATGTTAATCCTACCATTATGCTAGCAATGGCCATCTTTTTATTTCATGAACCGTATGCCTTACCCCAATTCATCGCTTTTGCCTTTATCTGGTTAGGTATTCTTATTTTTGTATTGGGCAATCTTATTGACTCACGAAAAAAAGGGATCCGCTTATAATAGGCGATCCCTTTCTTTTTACTCTGTTTTCAAGCAGATGTTTTAATAATTAAACTCATGCACGACTTCTCCTGATTTAAATACTTTACTTGCTTTGACTATTCCATAATTCGTTGCATAACAGAGCGCCTCCCGATGTGTCTCAAACGTTTCCTCGATCATTTCTCCTACGATCGTTTTCACCTGAACTACATATTGATACTCCATATTTTGTCCCCATTCCTTTTCAACCATCATCTACTTAAAGCGTCAACTAGTTTATATTTTTATCATACCTAGCTTTTCTTAGAGATTCAATAACATATGTTATATTTCCTAACATAATAGTAAAGTTTTTTCAAAAAGAAGACAATCAACGTCATATTTAGTTACATGGTTATGACTTGTACTCAAAAAGGAGATTGAGAGAGAAGTGGTCAGTTTCAAGAAATTTCGGCTTGTTTCCGAAGAATTGGCTTATGGAACACCTTTTATTCAAAAAAAAAAGAGGTGTGACAAGTCTTTTGTCACACCTCCTCACAGAAGATTTAGTTATTCTTTTGAAATTCTTCGATATTTTGGATTACTTTTTGCGCTAAACGTACTTTTGCCATCGAGGTTAGACCTGCATTTGTTTTACCTGCAAAAACATTCGGCAACCCAATCACTTCCTCACCCAAACCAGCTTCAGTATCACTGAAAGCATAGTTTCCTGGCTGGTCTAACCATTTTCTTAGTGCAGATACCTCGTGTGAAGGAGCAATCGAAACATTCATCAAAATTTTCCCATTGCCAAATTTTTGAAATGCTGCTTCATCTAATAAAACGACATTTTTATTCAAACATGTAATTAAAATATCTACTTCGTCTAACAGCTGATCCAAAGGTAAGTACGCCATTCCGACTTCTTCTTCCATTTCAGGTTTACGCGTTCGACTATAGTAATTGACATCCATCCCAAAGAAATTCATTGTTCGCGCTAGTAAACTGCCGACGGTGCCCATTCCAACAATCCCAACTTTCACATCTGTCAGTTCCATAGGTTCATCTTTCCACATCGCTGGTCCACGTCCTTGTAATAAACGAACCAATTCGCTGATCGCGTATTCTTTTACGCCTTCATCCCCGTAATCCCGTACACCTGTTACAACGATTCCTTTCTTCTCCGCGTGACGAATATCAACATTTGCATTTTCTGGTGCATACAAACTTGCGCAAATTCCGATATAGCGAATGTTGGGACAAGCATCCAAAACTTCCTTATCAATAAAACTTGTAAAGCTTAACATTACACAATCTGCATCACCGATACGGTCAATGATGACTGCGGGGTCAGTTGGAATATCTTCATAAAAAATCGCTTCTTCCGCCAATTCCTTTAACTTTTCATCCCATTCCGGTAATAACTTGGTTGGCTCGATTGCCACCATCTTCTTAAATTTTATCATGTCAGCCTCCTAGATAATCGTATTCACTTCATGATACGACCTGTGAATTTTCACGTCAACGAAAATCAATTATCGAAAGGAATAGCGGCTTATTTGAGAACCTTTCTTGGTATTCTGCTTCGTTTAATAATGATTTTCTTCCTATAATAAAAACACCGATAAAATTTTACCGGTGTCATGCTTTTATTCTTTCGCTTTAGCTGCAACGATTTCATCGACTAATTGATCGATTGCTGGATCCTGCAAATAATTCTTCAACGTAACAATGGTCATTTGTGGATGTGCCTTACGGGTCCGTTCTTCTAAGTCTCGATGAACGACCACCATGTCACTATCTTGCGGTACGTCTTCGATTCGATAATTTTTGACTTCGATATCGGTGATGCCCGCTTTTTGCAATTTTTTCTTGAAAGTTGTAGCCCCCATCGCACTGCTGCCCATTCCCGCATCACAAGCAAAGGAAACCTTTCTCAAGTTTGCGATTATACTGTTCGCAGACTTGCTGCTCTCACTATTTAGTAACTCTTTTCCTTCTGATTTCATTGCTTTTGATTTTTGAACAGATTCTTCAAAGCTTTCATCCTCGTCAGAAGTCTTATCTGCCTTCAGAATCACCGAAGTGACTAAGAACGAAACAACTGTTGCGATAGCTACTCCTGCAATCACTCCAAAGAAATTGCCGCGAGGCGTCAAAGCGAGATAAGAAAAAATGGAGCCGGGACTTGGTCCAGCAACTAATCCCACATTCAACAATTGGAAAGTCAGCGTCCCAGCCATTCCCCCTGCAATCATTGCCAAAATAGTAATCGGTTTCATCAGTACGTACGGGAAATACATTTCGTGAATCCCACCGAAGAAATGGATGATGATCGCACCAGGAGCTGTTCGTTTCGCCACTTTCTTTCCGAAGAAAGAATAGGCTAAAAGTAAGCCCAAACCAGGCCCAGGGTTGGATGCCACCATGAAATAAATGGACTTTCCAGCTTCTAAGGTTTGCTGCATTCCTAATGGATAATAGACTCCTTGGTCGATTACATTGTTCAAAAACAACACTTTTGCCGGTTCATTTATCAACGAAAGCAATGGGAGGAACCCAGTCGAAACTAACGCTTCAATCGCGCTCGTTACAAATTGATTCGCCGATTGGATCGTTGGGCCGATCACCAAATAAGACAAACACATCAAAATAAAACCAATTATACCAATCGAAAAATTGTTCACGACCATTTCAAAGCCTGCAGGAATTTTTCCCTCAAGAAAATTATCCGTCTTTTTCATAATCCAGCCACCTAAAGGCCCGATCACCATAGCTCCCATAAACATTGGAATATCTGACCCAATAATCAAGCCGATGGTTCCAATAGAACCCAATACTGCACCACGATGACCTCCGATCATCCGACCGCCAGTATATGCTAGTAGTAATGGCAATAAGTAACTAACCGTCGGACTAACCAATTCATTTAATGATTCATTTGGAAACCAACCTGTTGGAATGAACAACGCTGTTGCTATTCCCCAAGCAATAAACGCGCCGATGTTTGGCAGCACCATATTCGTTAAAAAGCCGCCAAACGCTTGGACTCTCGCCCGCATTGATACTTGTTTCCCTTCATTCGTTACATCCATTTCCTTCTCTCCTTTATTCCTTAACCAAATCCAACAACGCTTGTTCTGTCTCTACCTCAAATAATTTCTGATTTAATTTCTCATCACTTAATAACTCGCCTAAGTTTGCGATTAACTCTAAATGTCCGTCCGGTGAATCTGACGAAAGGGTAAATAAAACTTTTACAGGTTCGTCTCCAGGAAATAGTACTGGCTGATCCAAATGTAAAAACGTCATTCCAATACCATTGCTACCGGCTTCTGGTCGTGCATGGGGCATCGCCACTTGAGGTAATAGAATAATATAGTTGCCGTTGTCCAATACATTTTGGATCATCGCGTCTACATAGGCTTCTTCGATAATTCCTTGCGTTAAAAGCGGCTTCGCTCCTAATCGAATGGCTTCTTGCCAAGACCCAACCGTTTCAACAAATTTTGTATTCCCTGTTAATTGCTCTTTTAACATTTGTTCCTCCTATACCAGTGTTGCCGTCTCATAAGCGGCAATCACTTCATCAAGCAACGCTCCATCTAGTTTAGAAATCGTCTTGATCGTGGCTGCTAATCCCTCTTCTTCAATCATCTCAGCCAGCTTGTTCGCCTCTGGATCAGCAGCGTTTCGATAATGGTAACCTGCTGCGATTACTTTGACACCTGATTCATGAGCGAGTTTCAAGTCTGCTAGCTTTGCCGTTGGAGCAACCAAACGATCAGTTGGACCCAATTTTCTGATGGGTGAACCGCCAACACGGGAAATCTCATCTGAAAGGTTCTGATTGCCCTGTCGCTTCAGTGTCTTTTCAATAAAACCTGTCAGCTCCTCCCGATCAAACGAATATTTCTGTACAAAATATTCCAGGTTCTCAGCTAGAAACTGATTGACCACCTGTAGAATAGCTTGATCTTGAATGGCTTTTTGAATCGTTTGATATTTTTTCAACGCTCCCAGATAGGCAATTGCGGCATGGGCGGCGTTGACAATATACAGTTTTCGTTCGATATACGGCTGCATCTCATCGACTAAAACCACTTTTTTAAGTTTATAGGAGGTTGCCGGATCAAGTTGTTGCCGATTGATTACCCATTCAAAGTACGGCTCTACAACAGCAATTGATTTTCCATCAACCGTTTTTCCAAGGGATTGCCGATCAATGGCCGTATTCACAAAATAAGCAAACTGGTTAAAGCTTATTTTTTCTTCTTCTGACAGCAACTCATAGACTTTATTTTTCAAGCTATCACTGGCATTGATGACATTTTCATTAGCCAAAATATTGATGCTGCGCCTCTGTTCAAAACGTTTCCTTAGCCCCTTTGTGATCAACGGTGCGATCTTTGCCAGATTATTCGCACCCACGGAAGTAGTTAAAATATCTGCTTCTTCAATCGCTGAAACCACTTTTTCTATCTCAGTCAAACTATTCAACGCCGTCACCTGATCCACAAAATCCCTTGACGCCTTTTCATCAATGATCTCAACCAAATAGCCGCCGTCTTGATTCAATTGTTGAATCAGTTCTTCATTTGTATCAACGAAACAAAGCTCAAAATCATTTTGATGTAAGAGCTGACCGATAAATCCCCGACCGATATTCCCTGCGCCAAAATGTACTGCTTTCATCCTCATCACCTACTCCAAATTGGCATGATACTGCCATAAACTATGCATATCAATCGCTTTTTCCTCCACCATCATCAAAGCGATACTATCCCCTAGTAAAAGAAGGCATTGTTCAAATAGACTCGTCATTGGTTGAACGGAAGGTATCTCACCTGGCAAAGCCAATTTTGTTTGAACCGGTATTCGGATAAACAAATCCGCGTACTCTTTCATTGAGCTATTTCCGTTCGATCCAATATGTGCCACCGTTGCCTTAAAGCTTTTCGCTTTTTTGGCAATCGCTAACGGAAATGAGCTCTCGCCACTGCCAGATCCAACAATTAACAGATCCTTTTCGGTGATTGCCGGCTCGGTAATTTGTCCTACCACCACCGTTTGAACCCCTAAATGCGCCAAACGCTTCGCAATGCCTTCTAAGGAGAGCAATACACGACCGACACCAACGAAAAATACCCGATCGGCCTTTTCAATCTCCGCTACAAGTTCTTCAACCTCTTCTACGGCAATATTATCTAATGTCGCTGCAATCTCATCGACGATTTTCTGTTCCACACTTTTAAACCCCAACGTCGTTTCCTCCCTATCTGACTAACATCGATTTATTCACTGCTTCAGACAATAATTGACGATTTTCTGACAACGTATTTCCTGCAATGAACAGGCTTGTACTTCCTAACACTAAGTTTGTCGCACCCGCATTTAACAAATCTGGAATTGTTAATAGTGAAACGCGCCCATCCACTTGAAGATCAACCGCTAATTCTTGCGTATCAATCAACTTACGAAGATCGGCAATTTTCTTTAAGGCGTAAGGAATCTGCTTCTCTGCCTTATTCGTCGCAAAGCCGGGATTAATCAACATTAAACACACACGATCAATCTCAGGTAAAATATAATCCAAAACATTTAGCGGTGTTGCCGGATTCAACGCTACCCCAACTTTTGTCCCTGTATTCTTGATTAATTGAATATAGCGATCAATATGCAAGCTCGTTTCCTGATGAAAAGTGATTCCTTCAACACCAACCTTCAGCATCTCACCAATAAAAAATTCATTATCATTTGACATGATATGCACATCAAAGGCCATCGTTGTGATTTCCCGCATTCGCTTGATTGTCTCTATTCCCAAAGGCATGCTTGGGCTAAACGACCCATCGATGACATCGATATGCAGCGTATCCATACCGATAGCTTCTAACTCACTGATACTTTTTTCTAGATTCACCAAATCGCCGCACATAATCGAAGGCGATAAAATGATTTTCTTTTCCATAAATGTTCTCCTCATTCATTTTAATGACACTACTATTCAATTGAACATTCTGCAGATTGTAATTGAAAGGTTTTGTAAACGTTGGTCGTTAGTAAAACAGTGTCCTTCATTTACAAGCTCATTGTAACCGCTTAACAAATACAAGTCAACGCAAACATGCAAATAAATTAATTTTATTTGCATGTTTGTGCACGTTAACTCGTATAACTATAGCTAACGTTGACATAAAAACGCATACATGGCATGATAAACAGGAGAAAACAAGAAGGAGTGCGCAAGATGTTAAAAGAAGAACGTCATCAGAAAATTGTCGATCTATTAAATATTGAACAAAAAGTTATCGCCAGCGATTTAAGCCAGCGATTCAACGTTTCAGAAGATACAATTCGTCGTGATTTGAAAGAATTGGATGGACAAGGTCTTTTAAAAAGAGTCCATAGCGGGGCTTTACGTGTAGGTCCTCCCATTACGGATTTTAATTATCGAGAAACTGTAGCTAGTGAACGAAAGAAAGAGTTAGCACAGAAAGCACTGCCCTTTCTAAAAGAAGACTCCGTGATCATTATTGATGGCAGTACAACAAACTTAGCTTTAGCCAAAGAAATCCCACAAGATTTCCGAGCAACCATTATTACGAACAGCCCTCCGATCGCTATTGAATTAGCACAGCATCCGAATATTGAAATTATAAATATTGGTGGTGTTTTTTATAAGCAATCCATGATTAACATCGGTGTGCAAGCCTACAAGCAGCTGAGAAATATTCGCGCAGATCTTTACATTATGGGCATCTACAATCTAGATATAGATGCCGGGACCAGTGTTCCAACTACTCAGGAATCTGAAATAAAAAGAGAAATGATCCGTATCTCTACTGAAGTTCTTGGAATGATTACGAATGACAAATTTGGAACAATCAGCAACCATATTGTGGGACCGGTTGACGACCTCACTTATTTAATTTCTGAGGAAATTCCAGATAAGGTGCGTAAGGAATACAATAAGCAAAAAATTGTTCTGATCGATTAACTAAAAAAAGATGACCAGATTCGGTCATCTTTTTTTTACGCTAAGTCTTCATCTAATATTGTGCCTTCAGCCACGATATTGGTATCCCCTATTAAATAAAGTTCTTCGTTCACAACATTTACTTTTAGCTGTCCGCCTAAAACCTCTATTACGACTGGATCCGTTGCAATTAAGCCTTTTTTAGTTAAGGCGTATGCCGTTGAGCCTGTACCTGTTCCGCAAGCCAGCGTGAAATCCTCTACCCCTCGTTCATAGGTGCGCTCCACGACCGTTTGATCAGACAAAATATCATAGAAATTTACATTCGCTCCCTTTTCAAAAGCGGGATGATTTCTCAGCTTTTTAGCAAACTCAATAATTGTTTCTAATTCTGTCATTGCAAGATCCGGTATATGAACAACTAAATGAGGAATTCCTGGATTCCCCAATTCGACATAATCAATGCTGACCTCTTTTCCATCAACTAAAAGCTGCTCATCTGCTTCGAAAACAGTCGGAGAATTTAATTGTACACGATAGGTTCGAGTATCCAATCGTTCAGCGGGAACATTGCCAGCAATCGTTTCAATAACCATTTTATCTTTTGCTACTCCGGTCTCATAAGCCCAACGAGCAACACAACGAGCTCCGTTTCCACACATCTCTGCTTCAGACCCATCTGCATTAAAGAAGCGTGCATAAAAGTCGCCATCTTCACGAGCATTTTCAATTGCAATCAGTGTGTCTGCGCCAACTGAAATACGTCGAGTGCAAACACGCGCTGAAAAAATCGCTAATTGCTCACTAGAAAATTTTTGTTTTTGATTATCGATTAAAATAAAATCATTTCCAGCGCCTTGCATTTCATAAAAAGGAACCTTCATGCTCTAGCCTCTCTTTCAGTGTTTCTAGTTTAAGAAACTTGGAATTTCTTCATTTTGAATAATTTGATCTAATGTTTGTCTTTTGACAATCAGTTCTGCCTGTCCCGCTTTTGTTAATACAACTGCTGGAATAGCAAGCTTATTGTAATTACTAGCCATTGAATACCCGTAAGCTCCTGTTGAGAAGGTAGCAAAAATATCTCCTGTCTCAACCTTTGGCAACGCGATATCTTTCACTAAAATATCAGTACTTTCACAGGCTTTCCCTGAAACAGTCACTTTTTCGACAGTTTTTTCCTCAGCCTTATTCGCTAAAATCCCGGTGTATTCTGCTTCGTAAAGCCCTGGGCGGATATTATCTGTCATCCCACCGTCGATGCTGACATATTTCCGCAAACCAGGAAGCTCTTTGATCGCGCCAATTTTGTGCAAACTGATTCCTGCTGCTGCTACAATACTGCGTCCCGGCTCAATAACGACTGCAGGTTGAGGAAAATTCTCCTCCTCACAAAACGCTAAAACTTTCTCCATCATTGGATCAGTAAAATAGCTAAACGGCTTCGGCTGATCCGCGTCTGTGTAACGAACACCAAACCCGCCACCAAAATTCAACTCTTTTACTGTATAAGCAAAGCGTTCTTTCACTATTTTAACCAAATCCAACGCGATAGCTACTGCAGCAAGGTGTGCTTGGTTATCAAATAATTGACTGCCGACATGAAAATGAAAGCCTAGAAAGTTCACTTCCGGTGTCTCAATCGCCTGTTGAATCTGCGGGAATAAAATCGCTTCATCAATCGGAATCCCGAATTTTGAATCCTTTTGCCCAGTCGAAATAAAGGAATGGGTCTGTACATTCACTTCCGGTGTAATTCGAAATAGAATGTCCACTGTTTTTTGTTTTTCTTTGGCAATCGCCGCAATCAGATCCACTTCCTGCAGACTATCAATGATGATTCGTCCAACACCATAATCAATCGCCATTTCAAGTTCTTCGATAGATTTATTATTACCATTCATTTCAATATGTTCAGCTGGAAAATCCCCTTTGATCGCTGTGTAGAGCTCTCCATCAGAGACAACGTCTAGAGAAAAGCCTTGCTGCTGAATAATTTTCAGCATCGCTAACGTAGAAAATGCCTTACTAGCAAATGCTACCCGAACATTTTCATACTTATCTACAAAATCTCGTTGCAATTCTTGGCATTTTTCTTCAATCATCGTTTGCGAAAAAACATAAAGCGGTGTACCGAATTTTTCTGCCAAAGCAACTGTGTCACAGCCATCCCACATCAAATGTCCATTTTTTGTTTCAAATTCCATTTTAAGCCCCCTCAATTAGTTATCATTCAATCCAGCAATCAAATTTACATAGGTCTGAATTCCCAAAAGCAGATTTACTTCATCGAATTTCATCTTTCCACTATGTAGTGGATACGTATAGCCTTTTTCCTCATCTCGAATACCCAAGAAGAAAAACATCCCAGGAATTTCTTGCTGATACATCGAAAAATCTTCTGCAATCAAATATGGCGGTGTTTCTACATAATAATCCGCCGCAACCTTTTCCAGCGTCTCAACCATTTTCGGATCATTATCCACCACCCGATACATATGGTTAAAATCAACTATTGCCTCGCAGCCATAGCCCTTCGCTATTTCTCCAGCCAACAGCTCCGTTCGACGAACCACCTCATCATAAACTTGATCATCAAAGGCTCTCATAGTTCCATGCAAAACGACTTCCTTCGCTACGATATTCATCGCTTCTCCGCCGTGAATCGTGCCGAAAGTCAAAACGACATTGTCTAAGGGACCAATATTTCTGGCTAAAATACTATTTAGCCCTGAAATGACGCCGCCTGCAGCAACAATCGCATCTTCTCCAAGCTGTGGCTGAGCACCATGAGTACTGACTCCTTTGATCGTGATCGTCACCTCGGCATTACGAGCCATCATCGGTCCTGGCCGACAAGAAATTTTCCCCGCTGGCAAATCTGGAAAGACATGCAAACCAACGATTTCTTCTACACCTAATTTTTGCAAAATACCCGTTTTCATAATCAATTCTGCGCCACCAGGTCCTTCTTCAGCGGGTTGAAAGACAAAAACAAGCGTCCCCTGAACTTTTTCCGGGTGCTTATGCAAATAAGCGATAAACCCCAGTAACGTTGCCATATGACCATCATGCCCGCAAGCATGCATTTTCCCCGCTGTTTTTGAAGCAAACTCATAGCCTGTCTGTTCTTCGACCGGCAATGCATCAATATCTGAACGAAAAGCCAATGTTTTCCCTGGTTTTTCTCCTCGTAGGACTGCAATCGTACCTGTTTCAATGACTTCATACGTTTCACTGACACCATAGGATGCCAATTTTTTTCGAATATATGCAGCCGTTTGCTTTTCTTCCAAACCTAACTCAGGGATTTGGTGCAGCTCTCGACGCATGGTAGTAACTAACTCTTCTAGCTCTTTGACTTCCGTATCGATCATCGTCTCACTCATTTCCATAGAAATTCTTAGAATAATGCCCTTTAAATTAGAATCTCATTGATAGTTTCTCATATTATAGTATAGATTGCTTCTTTGGTCATCAATTTGTTTCGCAAATTTTCAGTATATAGAAAGAAAATTTCTCAATTTTGTCTGCTTAGAACGTTTGTGGTAAAACGCAATAAACTTTTCTTCTATTAATATAAAGAACTAGCGAAAGCACTAAAATAGTGTTTTCGCTAGTTCTTTATTCTGTAAAGCCATGATTATCCGCTACGGTTTTAAACCAGTGACCGGATTTTTTGATCGTTCGCTTGCCATCATTTTTTATATCCACCGAGATAAAGCCATATCGATTTTTATAGGCATTGGTCCATGACCAATTATCCATGCAAGTCCACATATGATAACCTAAACAATTGGTTCCTTCTTGGATCGCTTGATGAACATATTTCAAATGGTCTGAAACAAACTCAATGCGATAGTCATCCTCAATCTGACCATGCTCGTTAATGTAACGCTCTTCGCCTTCGACACCCATCCCATTTTCAGAGATGAAACAACGAATATTTCCGTAATTTTCTCGTACATTCGTCAAGATATCATAGATACCTTTTTCATAAATTTCCCATCCACGATAAGGGTTGATTTTTTTATCTGGCATATCATAATAATCAAAATAATCATCAGGCATGGGGCCATGTGTAGGATCAACCAGTGTTTCCTTTGCTTTGATCCGTCTCGGTTGATAGTAATTAATTCCCAACAAATCAACCGTATTATTTTTGATGATTTCCAAATCTCCCTCCTGTATCTCTGGCACGATCCCTAAATCCTTCACCACTGCGATTAATTCTTTAGGAAACTCACCCTTCACTGCAGGATCTAGAAAAGAACGATTGAAAAAGGCATCTGCCATTTGAGCCGCTTTTACATCTGCTGGATTGTCCTCATCCCTTGGATAGCTAGGAGTTAAATTCAAAATAATACCAATTTCTCCAGCTAGTCCCATTTCATGATAAGCCTGTATCGCCTTTGCGCTGGCCAAATTTTCGTGATACCCCACCATCACGGCTTCCTCCATAATGACATGGTTCGGATAATGAAATTGATAAAGATATCCGCCTTCCACCGGAACAATTGGTTCATTATGCGTAAACCATTTTTTTACACGATCACCAAATAACTCAAAGCACGTTTTCGCATAAGCTACATAAGCATCAACTGTCTCTCGATTTGTCCATCCACCTTTTTCTTGAAGTGCTAAAGGCATGTCAAAGTGAAATAGATTTATAAAAGGTTCGATACCGTTTGCTAAAAGCTCATCAATATAATGAGTATAAAACCTAACCGCCTCTTGATTAACTTCTCCCACCCCGTCTGGAATCAAACGACTCCATTGAATAGAGGTTCGGAATGAATTATGACCCGTCTGCTTCATCAGCTTCACGTCTTCTTGAAATCGTTCATAAACTCGAGAGGCTTTATCTGGACCTACTCGATCAAAAAACTTCTCAGGCTCTATTTTGTACCAATGATCCCAAATATTTTCACCTTTGCCATCACCTTCAAATCTTCCCTCCGTCTGTGGTCCACTTGCTGATGATCCCCACCAAAAATCTTCTGGAAATGTATACTTCATCGTTTCTTCCTCCTAAATTTCAACATCTATTCTGCTTCGAAACAAAATGACTCTTTATCTCTCTTACCAATCATAACAAATTAAAAATAAAAATCAATCATTTTAAAAACTATGACTAGACATAATTTTATAATCGTGTTAAATTATATCTGTAATCGATTACAAAAAATTTTAGAGGTGAATAGAATGAATGGGTTTATGGATAAACTGGCGGAGAAAATCATGCCTCTAGCAAATAAGCTAGGACAAAATCGCTACTTAACGGTATTAAGAGACGCATTTATGTTGTCATTTCCACTGACCATGTTTGGTTCAATCGTGGTTGTTATTAACAACCTACCCTTTTTTAACGACGCTACTAAAGGAATGTTATCTGAACTCTTTGGTAACGGTCAAAATGCGACGATGAGCATCATGTCTGTGTTTGTTACATTTGGGATTGGCTATTATTTATCAGAATCATATGAAGTAGAAGGAATTTTTGGTGGCGCTGTTTCTTTCGCCAGCTTTCTAATTTTGACACCTTTTGTAATGAGTCTAGAAAATGGTGAAGAACTCGGCGGTGTTCTTTCATTGGATCGGCTTGGTGCAAAAGGGATGTTTATTGGGATGATTGCCGCATTTATCGCAGCCGAAATCTACTGCCGAATTACTAAAAGAGGGTGGCAAATCAAGATGCCTGATGGCGTGCCGCCTGCAGTAACAAAATCATTTGCTGCTTTAATTCCTGCCGTTATGACACTTACTGTTTTCTTAATTGTCAATGCAATTATGACAGGCGTTTTCCATGCAAACTTACATGATGTTATTTACGAAGTGATCCAAAAGCCTTTGACAGGTCTTGGCAGCAGCCTACCCGCTACACTATTGGCTCTTTTCTTAGTACAATTTTTATGGTTCTTTGGTCTTCACGGACAAATTATTGTCAATTCAGTGATGGATCCAATTTGGAATACCTTAATGCTAGACAATCTGGAAGCTTATAAAGCGGGAGATCCGTTGCCTCACATCATCTCAAAACCATTTATGGAAACTTTTACTGTAGGACTGGGAGGTTCTGGTATGACCTTGGCTGTAGTTATTTTGATGGCCTTTGTCTTGAAGAAAAAACAATACCGTGATGTGGGTAGACTAGCTCTTGCCCCTGGGATTTTTAATGTGAATGAGCCGGCGATCTTTGGCTTGCCGATCGTATTAAATGCGACCATTTTGATTCCTTGGGTGTTGGCTCCTCTGGTCGTTACGACTATTAATTATCTAGTCATGGCTGCCGGTATCGTACCTCCACCAACCGGTGTTTCTGTTCCGTGGACTGTCCCTATCGTCGCCAGTGGTATTTTGGCTACAAATTCTTGGTTAGGAGGGGCATTACAAGTCCTTGATTTCATTATCGTCGGCTTTATTTGGTATCCTTTCCTACGCATTCTCGACAAGCAGCCGAATTTCGATATTGAATAATGAATAGTAAGTTAAGATAGACCTAAAAAGTTTGTCTTAACTTTTTTTATTTATTGTATAGACATTTAAACTTAGGTATAATCATATCGAGGTGATTACATGCCAAAATACGAAGAAATCGCTAATACATTACGAAACCGAATAAAAACCGAGACGTATCCTGCTGGCTCCTTATTACCAAAGCAAATCGAATTGGTGAAGGAATTTTCTGTCAGTCGCATGACTGTTCAAAAAGCCCTAGAGATTTTAACTCTAGAAGGATTGATTGCATCAAAAAAGGGAGTTGGGACAACCGTTCTACACCATCCTTTTTTAACAAAAGACACTTCAGCTTTATCCTACTATGAGGGGCTTAGCGCTGAAATGGAAAAAGCCAATCGAAAATTGGAAAGCCGTATCATCGAGTTTAATGTTGAGTTTCCCGATACAGCAATTCAAGAAAAATTGCATATATCTGAGGAAGAACCCGTCTATAATATCATTCGTCTAAGAGTATTAGATGATAATCCTTTCATTTTGGAACACACTTATATGCCGATCCAGGCTGTTCCTAACCTGAAAAAGGAGATTATTGAATCCTCAATTTATCAATACATCAAAAATGATCTTGGTATAAAAATTACCGGTGCTTACCGAACAATTCGAGCGGATAAAAGCTCTGAATACGATCAAAAGTATCTGGATTGCGCAGTAGACGATCCTGTTCTGGAAATTCGACAGATCGCCTATCAGCAAAATGGCGACCCCATCGAATATTCCCGCAGCCGAAATCGTTTTGATGTTCGCGATTATTCTTTCCTAGATATGAAAGGAAATTAGGCCGCAGCAAAAAGACCATAGGAGTAAGTTCCTACGGTCTTTTCTGTAAAATCTTTTCTTTACCACCTTCCACGCTTAAGCCTCGCTTTATTCACATATCGTTTTGCATTTTCTGGGATGCGTTCTGGAGAGTCATCGGTATCGACCTCCCAAGGATAAAGTCCGGCTTCATTTTTTTCATACTTACTAAAGTCTAAAGAAGCTGGCTTTTTCTTATGTTCCTCTTTTTTTCGTAATCGTGTAATTAGATAGGAAACAGCGATCAAAGCTAAAGCAATAAAACGAATTGTTCCTACCATAGTTTCTTCTCCTCCATTTCATGAAGCCTAAAATTAATCAATCCCGACAAAAAATGTTCCGCATCATCAATTCTCATCCTAAATCGATCATGCCTTGCAAAAAAACCATAGCTGATTTTACTAGGTTTTTTGAAAAACTGAGCAAACTCTGGAAACATGACCCCATTGGATAATTCATGCTGGACTCTTTTTTTCATCACAGCGTTTATTCGATCCTTTACCGCTAAAAACTCTTCCTCCTTTTGAAAAATCATTGGTTTCATTTCACTGACCGCAAGCTTGTTCACCATCTTTGAAGCAGCCACCAACAACTCCAACATAGTTGGGTAAGCAGTATCTCTTTTATCAATGAAGCGAATATTTCCTAATGCATTGTTTAATCCAAAACGATAATACTCCTTTTTTTCTTGATATTTTAAAAATTCGTTGGTGGCGTAGCTTAACCAATGATCGTGGTATTTTTGATAGTCATTTTCGATAAACTGCTTCATTAGTGCCTCGCAAGTTCTTAAAATCTTCTCTTCTCTAAATATCCCATATGCGCGAAGCAAAGCGAAAAGAATTTCACCATCATAATAAACAATTCTGAAAGTTTCTTTAATCGACAGATCTTCATTTAATACATGAATCGTTCGATTGTCCTTAGTCATAAATTTATCTTCAACAGACATAATCAATTTTTTCAAAAATGAATTAAACTGGGTGTCTCCTGTCACTTCAGTATATTTTGCAATTGCTAGAATTGCCGTTGCTTGAGCGCCTAGTTTATATTCAATCCTCGTATTTAAGGGCTCCCCTACCATTGTATAACCATGAATAGTTGACGTTAACTGTTGAATTCCCCAAAGAATTCCTTTGCTTAAATCGCTATATACACTTTCGGCCTTTAAGTATCGTGCAGCTTCACATAATGCATACAAAGAGGAAAAGTGACGGACCGAATTATAGCCTTTGATTTCCTGATCATAGCAGGGAAAATAACCATAAATGAATTGGCCGCTGGAGATTAACTGATTTTTTAAATAATCTGCCCCATGATGAATCACTAAATCAGTCATTTCTGCTAGATTTGAATACGTAATTGCTCTAACACGATTACCATTTCCATAATCCTTTAGAGAATAAGCTTGATCGGCCTCAAAATAGAAGGCCTGAGTCTCAAATATGTAAATAACCGCTTGTTCTAGGTAACTTAAATCAGAGTCTCTTTCTCCATACTTTCTTTTCACATAGCCGCGATAATTTTGTTCATTAATTGATAGTTCAGGAAGATTTCGTCCCACTCTGTGTTTTTTGCTTGGTTTTAAAATAGCATTTCCAGTTAATTCCTCCTTTAAAAAACTACGCTGTTTTTTTCCTACGACTCGAAAATTGAAATCCCCGTAGTTATTTCTTTTAATACGACCTATCACTTCTTTCAACTCTTCAAAACTTACAAGCTTTTCCTTAGTCAGTATATCCACTCTGAAATAGCTTTTTTGATCGAGCTTCTTTTCATTATAATAAGCTAAAAAATCACTCCAAACATTTTCATGAGTTTCTCCATATATTTCATTAACTTGCCCTCGGTTATCAAATTCTCCCCAGCTTACAATAATCAAAGGTACCACGTTTTCTTGTTTATTTTTTTCCAGAATATTTCTTACACTTTGAAATCGATTCTCAATTGTATAAATAGACAAACGATCACCCCATAATTGGTTGATGAAGAAGCGATACTTCTTCATCAACCGTCGATTAATTAGTTTTCTTTCTTATTTTTTCTAAATTTCCATATGCCTAAACCAGTAACAAAGGTGGCCAGAGCACCTAAAGCTGTTAACGCGCCACTTTGCTCTTCACCAGTTGCGGGGTACTGTTTCGCACTACTTGTATAGCCGGACCCTGTACCACCACCACTGGAAATATAACCACTACCGCCAGAGCTACGTGGAGGTGTCCCAAGATTATCTGCTAATAGAGCCACTGCTCTATCCCGATCCGCGTCGGCATCGGCATCAGCGTCGGAATCAGCATCGGCGTCGGAATCAGCATCGGAATCAGCGTCGGCGTCGGAATCAGCGTCGGAATCAGCGTCAGCATCAGCGTCAGCATCGGCATCAGCATCGGCGTCAGCGTCGGCGTCAGCGTCGGCATCAGCGTCAGCATCGGCATCAGCATCGGCATCAGCATCGGCGTCAGCGTCAGCGTCAGAATCAGCGTCAGCATCGGCATCAGCATCGGCATCGGCATCAGCGTCAGCATCGGCGTCGGCGTCAGCATCAGCATCGGCATCAGCGTCAGCATCGGCGTCAGCGTCAGCGTCGGCATCGGCGTCAGCATCGGCGTCAGCATCGGCGTCAGCGTCGGCATCAGTTTCATCATCATCCGGAATGATCGCTGGCGTTGGAAGACTAGGAATATTGTTTTGATCGTAAGCAATTAATTCGATTTCATCTAACGCATCAACATCGTCTGCAGAAACTAGAATCGTAAATCTACCCGTGCCATCTGTTTGACCTTCAGCTATTAATACATCGTCTTTGTAAATTCTAACTGTAGTATTCGGATCTGCGTAACCAGTAACTTCATAACCAGTTGATGAACTTCCTGTAACTGCGACATCATAGGGAGCAGTTACAGTCGCGGCTCTATAATAGATTGGCGTGTAGCCATCATTTCCAGATGCGATATTAATAGAAAGTACATTCGACTTGACAATAGTAGCCAAGAAGCCAGCTTCATAAGGATTACTCATATCTATTCCTTGATTGACTAAATCTTGATAAACAGGATCTGTAATGGTTGTAGGAAGTATGATTGTTGTTTGTCCTAAAACGCTAGCATCCACGAGATCGCCTAGTAATGTTGACCCAACATTTACCAGTGCTTCTGCAGTCTCAAATGTCGCGTTAAAAACTGGTTTGATCGTTAGGTTTAATGTCTGATTCAAAAGTGTTGCGCCCGTTCCAGTTATCGTTAATGCCTGAACTGCATTGTCCAAATCCGTCAATACTTCAATTAAATCTTGTCTAATAATTGTTTCTAATACCCCATCTAGATCGGCATAAATGTATTGATCTCCTTGCGCTTGTAATTGCAAAGCGACATCTGCCGCTGTCAGGCTACTCAAACTTTGTAGTTGATTTAGCTGAGCATATACGTCATCCAAATTGATATTAAGCAATGGATTTGAATTGATCAATGCATTGATTGAATTGATCAGAGTGGTTGTCGCACCATTGACAATTGATAATAATGGATCTAAGCCATTTTCTGGAAGTAATATATTTGTTGAAAACGTTCCCGTACCATTTGGTGTTACGTGGCCTCTTAATCCTTCAGGAACGGCCAATACAGCACGTCTATTCCCAGGAATAAGACTTAGATCAATACCACTGTCTGCCGAGATGGTAAAATCTACATTTCTACTAGCATTCTCAATTGGAAAAGGGTTCGCAATGCTTGTTCCACTTGAATTAGAAGAGGTTAAGTTGCTAAACAATTGACCATCTATAAGCGCTGCATAGACCTTAGTTGACTCGATTGAAAAAAACGGAGTTACTACAGAAACAGGTGCTAAACTTAATAAAACACCCGCTGCAACAGAAGTTCCTACATAGACATATTTTTTGGATCGTCGCCTCGCACGAGCTTTTTGATCCATCAGTTTTCGATAATCCTTTCTCATCGTAAATCCCCCTAAAAATTTGATGAATTGATTTCTTTGCTGGCGCCAGCAAAAAGATCCTACTTAAGTTAAGTGAAATCTAACAACAAATTAAAAATCAACCTAGAAAAATGCTTTGCAACAAATAACACATTTATCCCTTCTGTTAACAATTTTTAGGAGACCCTTATTATATTTTTTTGCATATCTGCGTTATGCTATTCTATTTTTTGGAATTAAATCTTCCAAAAGATGATTTAGTTAAAATATAATTTTTTATTATTAAACTATTCGCTTCTAATAAACGGTATTAAAAAAAGCTCCTTTTTATATTAGTTATTTTAAAATCCAACTTGCATCATATTTAAATAAAAAATCCTATTGGAACGGTGTTTTTCTTAAATTTCTACATAAAAGAAAAAATTGACGACTCATTTTATTTTTTTGCAAAGGTATTCAAAAATAATCTTTTATTTTTTTCAAATTCAGGATAAGCGAACAAATCTTTTCGTTTCCATACATTCATTAACAAGATAATCAAAACCTCTCATATAAACAATATTTATTGTTACCCAATATTTTGACTATAAACTTCCTCTCCTTTTATACTGCGCTAGCAATCAAATTTATAGGAGGATTTATTTATGCTTAAAGGTTTAAACCTATTGAATAATCCCTTTTTAAACAAAGGGACTGCTTTTACAAAAGAAGAACGGACAAAATATGGCATCACAGGTATGCTTCCTAGCACTGTTCAAACACTTGAACAACAATCTGTTCAAGCTTATGGACAATACCTAAGCAAACCATCTGATTTAGAAAAACGGATTTTCTTAATGAACATTTTCAACACAAACCGTACATTGTTCTACAAATTAATGGGGCAACATTTAGTTGAATTCATGCCAATCGTTTACGATCCAGTGGTTGCGGATTCCATCGAACAATACAACGAAATCTTCGTTGAACCACAAGACGCTGCTTTCTTATCAATCGATGATCCAGAAAGCATCAAAGACAGCCTAAAAAACGCTGCAGACGGCCGTGACATTCGCTTGATCGTTGTGACTGATGCAGAAGGTATTCTAGGAATGGGAGACTGGGGTGTTAACGGTGTAGATATCGCAATTGGTAAATTGATGGTCTATACTGCTGCAGCTGGTATCAATCCTGCACAAGTATTACCTGTTTCTATTGACGCTGGAACAAACAATGAAACATTATTGAATAATCCACTTTATTTAGGGAATCGTCATGCACGTGTTGAAGGCGATACTTACTATGACTTTATTGACCAATTTGTTGAAGCTGCAACAGATCTTTTCCCTGAACTGCTATTACACTGGGAAGACTTTGGTCGGGGCAATGCCGCTAACATTTTAGAAAAATATCAAGACAAGATCACCACTTTTAACGATGACATTCAAGGAACTGGGATTGTCGTACTTGCTGGTGTTCTAGGCGGATTGAATATTTCTGGTGAAGCATTGAAAGACCAAACAATCTTAACCTTTGGTGCTGGTACCGCAGGAGTTGGTATCGCAAATATTTTATTAAAAGAAATGGTTCGTCAAGGTACACCGGAAGAAGAAGCCCGGAAACACTTCTATCAAGTCGACAAACAAGGACTACTGTTTGAAGATACTGAAGGCTTGACACCTGGTCAAATCCCATTTGCTAGAAAACGTGCTGAATTTACAAACAGCGAAGCATTAACAAACTTAGAAGCTGTGGTAAAAGAAATCCATCCGACAATTATGATCGGTACATCTACGCAACCTGGAGCTTTCAGTGAAGCAATCATTAAAGATATGGCTGCCCACACTGCTCGTCCAATCATTATGCCTTTATCAAATCCAACAAAATTAGCTGAAGCGACAGCAAAAGATTTGATCGAATGGACAGATGGTAAAGCATTAATCGGAACTGGGATTCCTGCTGATGATGTTGAATACCATGGGGTTACTTATCAAATTGGTCAAGCAAACAATGCTTTAATGTACCCTGGCCTAGGTTTAGGCTTGATCGCTTCAACTTCTACTCGCGTAAATGATGAAATTATTTCTCAAGCAAGTCGTGCATTAGGCGGTATCGTTGATGTGACAAAACCAGGTGCATCTATCTTGCCTCCAGTAGCAAAAATTACTGAATTTTCACAAATCATTGCTGAAACAGTCGCAAACTCTGTTGTTGATCAACAACTAAACCGTGAGGAAATCACTGACGTCAAAGCCGCTGTCGAAGCTGCTAAATGGGTCCCTGAATACCAAGATTAGTCTAAACCATTCATCCCTCTCTCATTACTTGGTTTATTAGATAAATAGAAACACTCTCTGAATACGGGAGTAGATAAAATGCTACTCCCGTTTTTTATGGGATTAAACATCGCTTTACTAAAGAAAGGATCTTTTAATAATGGCACAAAAAGAAACATCAACTGCAATGCCAGTTGAAGAAAAAAAGACCGGCTTCTGGTCAACAAAAATTTCCGGTGTTAGCCTGCCTATTTACTTGATCATGGTCGTTGTTTTGATCGTAGCAATGGCCTTAGGAAAATTACCAACAAATATGATTGGGCCAATCGCTATCTTAGTTATTTTCGGGAACTTATTTCATTTTATTGGGAACAAAATTCCTATCGTCAAGAGCTACTTAGGTGGTGGATCTGTTTTTGCGATCTTCGCCTCTGCAGCGATTGCAACCTTTGGTATCTTACCTGATGCTGTTGTTAAATCGACAGAAAACTTTGTAACCAATATGGGCTTCTTGGATTTTTACATTGCCGCTTTGATTACAGGTAGTATTCTTGGGATGAACCGTAAATTATTGATGAAAGCCTCTGTTCGTTTTATTCCTGTCGCTCTTATTTCAATGGTTGTTTCTTTCTTCGCCGTAGGAATCGTCGGCATGCTGATCGGTAATGGTTTTGCTAATTCTGTTTTATACATCTCATTACCCGCTATGGCTGGTGGTGTCGGTGCAGGTGCCGTCCCATTATCAACAATTTATGCGCATGTTCTAGGAACGGATGCTTCATCCATTATTTCTCGTTTAATTCCTGCAACAGCGATGACGAATGTTTTAGCAATTATCGGTGCCGCTTTAGTTTCACGTGCAGGCCAGTCGTTACCAAAATTAAACGGTAATGGTAAATTGATGGAAAAAGGAGACCTTGGCGATGGCAAACCTCGGGAAGTAAAACCCGACATTGCTCAGCTTGGTGTTGGCTTGATGGTTGCGCTATCCTTCTTCATCTTAGGTCAAATCTGTAACTTCTTTGTTCCAAAAATCCATGCCTATGCCTTCATGATTATCATTGTCGTTATTTGTAAAATTACGAATATCCTACCTGAATATTATGAAGATGCAGCCATCATGTTCAACAACTTAATTGTTAAAAATCTTACTGCCGCAGTTCTTGCCGGTATCGGTATTGCTTTGCTGAACTTAAATGTTTTGGCCTCTGCTTTAACCTGGCAATTTGTTGTTTTATGTTTAACCAGTGTGGTGGTTATTTCACTTGTTTCTGGATTTGTAGGCCGTTTGTTTGGACTATACCCAATCGAATCAACAATCACCGCTGGCTTATGTAACAACTCGATGGGCGGAACAGGAAACGTAGCCGTGTTATCTGCTGCAAACAGAATGGAATTAATCGCCTTTGCTCAAATGGGTAACCGTTTAGGTGGGGCTCTTGTATTGATTATCTCAGGATTCTTAATGCAACTGTTCTCATAAACACGCTCTTCACAAAAAAATCAGCGATAGCCTTATAAGGTTATCGCTGATTTTTTGTTTACATTCTTGCAGGGCTAATGTTTGTTTTTCGATACTGCTGTAAAAAGTAAAAGGAAAATAGCAACGTTAGTCCTTCAGTGATTGGCAGGCTGACCCAAGCACCCGTCAACCCAAAGATTCCTGCGAGTACAATTACCAGTGGTACTAAGAAAAAGTATCCACGAAACAACGCTAGTGCAAAGGCTTGTTTGGCATGACCAATGGCAGAAAAGAAAATACTGAATACTAAATTTAATGACGAGCCAAATAAAGACAAGAAGAAAATTGGAATGCCGTACGCCGCTAACTGAATCAGCATCGGATCATTCTCACGGTTAAAGGCAGAGATGATTGGATACTTAAGGAAAAACAGAATCAGATAGAGTGCAACTGCCATCACAAAGCTGGTTCTTAAACCAAAATTCAATGTATTTTGAACAGTCTGCGTCTCTTTTTTGCTTACGGCGCGGCTTATCAAGGGTTGAATTCCCTGTGCTACGCCAGTGAATAAGGACAGAGCTACAACGAGAATATTCGCTAGTACGCCGTAAGCAGCAATGGCGATATCCCCTCCTAAGCCAGTCAGCACTTGATTAAAAACCAAAATACTCACCCCAGTACTCATTTCTGCGAGAAAAGAAGAAAGTCCTAGTTGAATACTCTTGATGATTGTCATAAATTGAGGCTTCACCCAGCTCAGCGAAATTCGCCGTTTCGAAAAATTTCTATGGGTGCTTAAGATAGCCAAACTGAGCACAGGGGACAATACCGTTGCCAACGCGGCTCCAGCCATGCCCATATTCAGTGGAAAAACGAAAATGTAATCAAAAATCATGTTAAAAATACTGGAGCAAATCATGGCCTTCATGGCCAGTTGCGGATTTTGATCATTTCGAATAAATGCCAAACACAGATTATTGATGATAAAAAATGGTGCCATCACCAAAATGAAACGCATATACATCGTCGTCAAATCCACCGTTGCTCCGCTAGCTCCTAATAATAGCGCCAAGAATCGGCTAGAAAAGAGGCCCATTAGCGTAAAAATCAGTCCAATGATTCCACCGACAATTAACAGTTGAGAAAAATAGTTCCCTTTTCCACCCTTTAACGCAAAAAGTGTCGCTCCGCCCATCCCCAGCAACAGACCAAGCCCAGTCAGCAGATTAAATAAAGGCATAGCGATATTCAAGGCAGCTAATCCCAGCACCCCTACTCCATTTGCGATAAAAAAAGTATCCGCTAAAATATACAACGACAAGCCCAACGTGCTTAACACACTGCGAGTAACGTACCCTTTGATCTCATTCATTTGATTCCCTCCACAAAAAAATAGCATCCTACCCTCCATTGGCCTAATGGGTAGACTGCTACTCAAAACAAAACCCGGCGATTTTGCTAAAAGTTCTTCATATTTTCCATTCATTTTAGCAACGAATCACTGAAAAGGCAATCATATATTTATTAAACCTCCAAATACATGATACGTTCCCCATTTTCAGGATCATATTGATTACTGTCAATAAAACCGAAACGCTGATAATAAGGAATTATTTTTTTATTTTCCTCATGAACACTTAAATAAATCCGCTTAATCAAATAATGTGCCTTCATATAATCAATCAGTAACGGTATAAAAAGACCACCATAACCATTTCTCTGAAAGCGCGCATCGATCATCAAGCGATCTAGCCACATGCTTTCATCTCGTTTGGCACCAATCATGGAAAAGCCAACAAGTTGGTTCTCATCATATAGCGCCAATGGTCGCCAATTTAGCGAAACATCGTACGCAGCCTCTAGCAAGGATTGCCCATTACTTTCGATAAACTCTTCCTGATTTTTCGCTACAGAGAGCGCCACAACTGCTCGCCAATTTGTCTCATCTATGTCTTTGATTATTAGATTCAACCTCTGTTCCCTCCTTCATAGATAGTTAATCTTATAAAACACAATAGCAAAAAAAAAGTAAGAACGTCAAAAAACAGCCTCCGATAAAATCGAAAGCTGTTTAAGACCACAATGAAATTTTTACTCAATAACTTCTTTACGCTCTCGCATAAAAATCGCCGCACCAACTGCACCGATCAAAACAATCGTTCCAGCAACATAACAAATTTGGATCAATCCTTTGTCAAAAGCATTGACTACAACCTTTTGCAATTCATGAGCAAACGGCGCCTTACTTAACGCATCAGAAAAAGCAAGTTCATGACCAGAAAATGGCCCTGCTTTGATTAAGGCGTTGGTTAGTTTTTCAGGCAAATGTATGGCTGTCGCATGTTGATTCACAACAGCCGCATAGCGATTGGCTTCGACTAATCCCAAAATCACTACCCCGAAACTGGTTCCGAATTGACGGAAGACATTCAGCAGACCTGATGCCATTCCCATTTCTTCAGGAGCCACCCCTTCTAATCCAGCAGAATTCAACACCGGATTAACAATTCCATTTGCGATCCCAATCATTACAAGCGTTGGCCATAATTGGGCATAGCCCATTGTTGGTGACAATTGACCAATCAAAAAGAGAAATCCAGCACCGCTGACTAATAGTCCTGCCACGATCATCCACTTCTTCGAGAATTTATTTCCAAGAATTCCAACGACTGGCCCTAAAATTAATGACCAAACAGACAATGCCAATTGGCGGATACCTGTATCAAAGGCGGACCAGCCAATATAATTCTGCATAAGCACAGTTAGATACGTATTAAAAGCATAGATTCCAGAACCTAAAGCAAAAGCGACTAAAACAGATCCGATGAAATTGATATTTTTGAACATCTTCAAATTCATCATTGGATTTTCAACTTTTGATTCAGCAACAATGAACAGCACTAAAAGAATAACGGCCAAAAGCAGCCAACCGCCTACTTTAGGGTTTGTCCAGTTCAAGCTGATATGGGTTTCTTTTTGAATCAATCCGTAGATCCCGCTGAATAATGCCGCTGCCGATAGAAGCATTCCGATAAAATCAATTTTCTGGTCTCTTCCATAGCTGGGCGTTTCATTGACATAACGAATCGTCATTAAAACCGCAATAATTCCGATTGGCAAGTTAATGAAAAAGATCGATTCCCAGCCAAACGCGTCCACCAGCAGTCCACCAACCAATGGACCGGAAGCAGAAGACAAGCCGATGACCGAACCAAGTATTCCTAATGCCAGCCCGCGCTGTTTGCCATCAAAGTTAGAGGCAACTAATGCCATGGATAAAGACATCATCCCTGCTCCTCCGATCGCTTGCACACCACGACCAATATCTAAAATGAGTAATGACGGTGCAAAACCGTTCGTTACAGAAGCAATGACAAATAAAATTAAACTAGCTAAAAAGACCTTTTTCCGGCCATACATGTCTCCCATTTTTGACACGATCAATAACGTGACCGCAAAAACTAAGGTATACGCATTTAATACCCATTGCAATTGGGTAAAAGGTTCATTGAAGGCCTTTTGCATTGTTGGTAACGCCACATTCACTACGGTAACGTCCAAAAGTCCCATAAAGACGCCCAAAGACATCGCGACTAATGAAAACCATTTTTTTGAAGAATTTTCCATAATTGTTAACACTCCTACTAGCTATAAATATCGATTGCTTGATCGATCATCCTTTATTTCCGATCAGCAATTTGTTTCTTGATCCACGTTAATTTTGTCAAAGCGAGTTGAATATCTAGTTCATAAGCCTCTGCCAGAACTCGGAAGCGCTCCACATTTTCTGGAAAACGTGCTTGATACTCTACCATATCCGCCTGGGCTTTTTGATAGAAAGCCAAGTCCTTTTCAATAAATAATTGAAACTCCTCTAAAATATTCAGCTGTTCCGATCGTGTCACACTATCTAATGAGCGCAGCTTAAAATGAATCATGTCGTTGCGTTTCGCATCAGAAGGGATTTTTTCTTTCATCAGCTCAATAAAGCGATCGACGCCTTTTGTGGTAATATGCCACATTTTCATCTTTCTTCCGTCTTCATAGATGGTAGAAGTGACAAGGCCCTCCTTTTCTAATCTTTCTAATGAAGGATACAATACACCGCTGGAAACTTTACGCATTGGCTGTAAAGCAGAGCCCACGATTTTTTGTAGTTTATAGCCGGTCTTATCCCCTGAAATCAATGAACCCAAAAGTAGTAAATCGTACATGTAATCCTCCCTACCGATAAATATGTTTCAGTCTTTTAGATATATCAACGTGCTAATTATAGGTCTTTTAGACATATTGTCAACAGAAAAGTTTTCCCCTTGCAATCTTTAAAAATAATCTAGCCCCAACAAAAAAGCTCGCGCTTCTTTTCATTAAGAAGGCAAGCTTTTCTCAAATTAGGTTGAATCTAACTATTTAAGCAACAGACATTTGTGCTCTTTTTCATCCTAAAGTAAACTCATTAATTCAAATCCAGTATTCACTTTGGAATAAATCGAGCAAACCACAAACAGTTGTTTCCCAGCAAACTCAGTCTTTTTAAATCGACGTGAGGAAGCAGGAATGTGGTGATGTCCATGAATCACTCCGATAATCGGGTATTGTTCAAATAATTTCTCTATTTTCGGCTCTTCACAGCTGTAATCTTTATTGTAAGCATCGCTGGTTTCGGGAAGCAAACTCAGCTCATTGAATAACGGCGCGTGTGAGACAATTACTGTCGGAGTCTCTGAATCTTCTGCCAATAATTTTTCTAATGAATTTAGTATAAATTGCTGCTGCGCTTTTTTTCTCTTGACCAATGCTACAGGAATCGTAAGTCCGATATAACGAACGCCCTCATGAACAACACTTTGATTGTTCAGCACACTCATTTTAGGGAATCTTTCAGCCAGCTCAGCCTCGACCACTTCATAGAATGGATGTTCTCCTGTAGGTAATAAATACCACGCCTCATCTGGGTCCTGCAGCAGTTCTTTAAACCATTCATAATTGAAAAACGGTCGCCACTTCTCCCACTGTACATCCGTTTGATCCGTCGTTTCAGGCAGCACATCCACTAACTCATGCCCGCCGATAATATAAAGACCGGAAACTTCTTCGTCCCTCACATGTGAATCAGAAACATCCCCCGTTAAAATATTGAAGTGACGATTAAGAAACGGCAGCTTCCCGTCTTTGGCATGAATGTCAGAAACCACATTGATCAGATTACGATTTTCCGTTGAATGGACATTTTGAAAATATTTTTCAGCCTCGTCTGGATGAACACTGTGTGCAATATAATTTTCTCGCAGCCTAGATAATTCTTCGCCATATTCAGAGCGTAAAAGAGGTTGCGTGTTAATTACACCTGTGGCGTTTGCTGAAACGAGGGCATTTTCGATTCCCTGCTTGACTTCACTCGGCAATAGTGACAATGCGGATTCAATATCAGAATGAATGGATAAGGTTTGCTCGATTAACTGCTGATCCTGCCCTGCTTTTTCCAGCAACTGTACTTCTTTCCCGTCGATCATTAAAGGCAATGAATTCGCCACTTGCACAACAAAGTTCAAGTATTCAGAAATATAACCGGCGATTCCTGTTTTAATATTTTCACTAAAGAGAAATTTTCCTGCTAGATTGGCAGACAGCGGTCCGGTTTCATCATGCTGCATTAATCGCCCAGCAATTTGAATTTCCAATAGCGGATTCTGTAAAATGGCATTGTAGGCCTGCTTTACTTCAAATGACTGTTCATCCACTCGCTTGCCGGTCACTTGAAAAATACTTAACGTCAAATATTTTTCTACAGTTGTTTGATGCAGTTCGATATAGCGGCGGATTTCTTCTGGATGAAGCAAATACTGAATCGCCGCTCGTTGAATATAGTTCCGGGCCGTATCATAAGGGATCGCTGAATAAACAAGATCCCCTTTTGAAGAAATAGCCATCGAATGGTTTCTTGTATTGTAGGTTAATTGAAAATAGTCATTTTTAAAGACTGTCTTATTCACAGGTCGGCGTTTATTTTCTGGATAACGTTCGATCCGTTCGGCCAGTGCCGGTGGCAACATTGTTTTTGTTGGCAAAGATGGCATACCTTTTCTGACCATCAATTCTTTCTCATTTTCCTTTGATTTCATCAAAGCACCTCTATATTTAAAGAGAATTAGACTTCTCTATTTATATAAGTTTGTATAATATCTCCATTATAGCGTTTCTCTTTGTTCCAAGCTTCTGAAATTATCAAATCAATAAAATTTTTTAGGAAATGTCTGCTTCATTGGTTCAACTAATGAATAATAACAAGTAAAACGCACTATTAATTATTTCATTTCCTTATAAATTATTGAAGAGAATGTTTTAGCTTTCAATGTTAGCATAGCCACAGAGAGGGATGAGTAATTGATGGAATTAGTTATTGGAAATAAAATCACCACCTATGATTGCCATGGAGAAAAAGTAACAGGGATCATTGAACAAATTTACGTCAATACAATAATTGTCGGAACAAGTACAGCAAAATACGTATGTCTTAAAAAACAACTTACTGCATAAAAAGAAGGCAACGTACACTGAACAGTACGTTGCTTTCTTGCTTTATAGAAACTCTTAAAAATTACTCAATCACGGCTTCTTCAATTTTTTCGCTAGATAATTTTCGCTGAAGGACCTTCACAACTTCAACGATTGGAATAATTGAGAAGGAGGCTGTGGCAACCACACCCCATTGCATACCGTTTAATGAGGCTACTCGAAAAATATCATTGAGGCCAGGAACTAAGATGATTACTCCCATTAAGGCAAAGGACAGTAAAATTGCCCAATTAAAGGTTTTATTCTGGAAAGGCCCAACCTTGAAGATGGATTGTTTTACAGACTTCACATTAAATGCGTGGAACAGCTGCATAAAGCCAAGGGTCGCAAAGCACATGGTTAAGGCATCGGCGTGCTGCAGCTGATACAAAGCCTGAGCAGAAAGACCTGGCATGTTCAATGCTGTATGTGCAGGATTTTGGATAGCAAACCAATAAACGAACAGCGTAATTCCGCCTTCCAAAATACCTTGATAAATAATGCTGCTAAACACCCCGCCTGAGAATAGATTGGAGCTACGTCCTCTTGGCTTATGACTCATTAAATCTTTTTCAGCTGGCTCCATCCCTAACGCAATTGCTGGAAAAGTATCTGTGACCAAATTGATCCATAATAAGTGGATCGGCAGTAATGTATCCCACGCGAATAAAGTAGCAATAAACAACGTCAATACCTCGCCAAGATTAGCTGCTAGCAAATACTGAACTGTTTTTTGAATATTTGAGAATACTTTGCGCCCTTCTTCAACAGCGACAACGATCGTAGCAAAATTATCGTCTGCTAAAACCATGTCAGACGCCCCTTTGGATACTTCCGTCCCTGATATTCCCATGCCGATACCAATATCTGCTTGCTTAAGTGACGGAGCATCGTTGACACCATCACCAGTCATCGCCACCACTTTTCCTTCTTGCTGCCAAGCTTTTACGATGCGAACTTTATGCTCCGGTGACACGCGGGCATAAACAGAATAATTGTACACCTGTTTCGCGAATTCCTCATCACTCATTTCGTTTAGCTCAGCACCGGTCAAAACGGCATTAGAATTACCCGCGTGAATGATGCCTAAACGAACCGCGATGGCTTCAGCAGTGTCTCTATGATCTCCAGTGATCATGATTGGACGAATGCCTGCTTCTTTCGCCATCCAAACAGCTTCCGCCGCTTCTTTTCGCTCAGGATCGATCATTCCCACTAATCCAGCGAAACATAACTCATTTTCCAGTACCTCTGAAGTTAGTTCTTGAGGGTAGTCATCAAGTACTTTAAAGCCCATCGCCAGAACTCGTAAAGCCTGCTTCGCCATATCGGTATTATTAAATAGAATCTCCTGTTTCTGCTTTTCCGTCAGCGGAATTTCTTGTTCATCTGCAAATGCGCGATTGGTTCGTTGAATAAGCACATCGGGTGCACCTTTTACCGCCACTAAATATTTTCCGTTGGCTAGTTGATGCACGGTACTCATCAATTTACGATCTGAATCAAATGGCAACTCCGCTACTCGTGGTTCCTGTTCCAAACGTTCCTTAAGATCGAAGTGCTGATCGATCCCGAACTGAACCAAGGCTGTTTCTGTTGGATCACCAATCAACGTACCATCTTGCGCAATTTTTGTGTCATTCGCGTAATTCATGATTTTTAATGTTAGATTATCGGAACCAATTTTTTGTTTAGCATCTTTCTGTTGAAAATTATCATACACCTTCTCTACTGTCATTTGATTCAGAGTAAGTGTTCCTGTTTTGTCAGAAGCGATGATGTCTGTGCTGCCAAGCGTTTCAACTGCTGGTAGTTTACGAATAACAGAGTTTCGCTTAGCCATCACTTGTGTGCCTAAGGCTAAAATAATTGTAACAATTGCTGGTAATCCTTCCGGGATTGCCGCTACCGCTAAGGAAATAGATGTCAGAAGCATATCAACAAAAGAAGTCCCATTAATTAAGGTCCCTACAATAAACATAATAACCGCAATGGCAATAATTGCCATCGTCAAAAATTTGCCAAGATCATTCAAATTATTCTTTAATGGTGTTTCTGTTTCATCCGCTTGCGCCAGCATGTCAGCTATTTTTCCGACTTCAGTACTCATTCCCGTGTTTACTACGACGCCTTTACCACGGCCATACGTGACATTACTGTTGGAAAACGCCATATTTATCCGATCGCCAATGCCGATATCGCCAGCCGGCAAAACGCCTGTTTCTTTTTCTACCGGCACTGATTCACCGGTTAAGGCAGCTTCTTCGATCTTCAATGAAGCTGCTTCCAACAAGCGAATATCGGCTGGAACAACATCGCCGGCTTCCAATAGTACAATATCTCCAGGAACCAGTTCATCACTTTTGATAGATAAGGTGTGCCCGTCTCTTAAAACATTGGCGTTTGGAGTAGACATTTGCTTCAATGCCTCGATTGCTTGCTCTGCCTTTGCCTCTTGAAAAACTCCCATTAGGGCATTAATTACTACTACCAATAAAATAATAATCGAATCCACGATTTCATGAGAAACAATCGCCGAAATGATCGCCGCTGCGAGTAAAACCAAAATCATAAAATCCTTAAATTGTTCAAAAAATTTCACGAGAATGCTTTTCTTTTTTCCCTCTGCCAGTTCATTTTTTCCATATTCCTGCAATCTTTTCTGAGCTTCTTCCCCACTCAATCCGACCATAGAAGATTGCACATCTTGTAAAACACGAGCTTCTGAATAAGCATAAAAGTCTATTGCACTTTGTTTCTTTACTGATTCTGTCATACGTTCCTCCTAATTTTTATATAAAAAGAAGACCTGCGTATGTTTTGTTCAACATACACAAGTCTCACCGTTTAAGACAGCACCAGAAATTTCTTTCAGGATTGGTGATGCTGCCACAACACTACATTGCCAGTTACTCCCTTATGCGGATTCATTTTTTTAATAATTCATTTGGTAAAATAATCATTACGCCCGTTTAATTAAATGGGAACATAACTACAGCACCTACACACAAAGCAACGATTCGGATTAAATACATTGGAACAGAATACAACCAAAATTCAGGAAGTTTGTATTTTCCCATTCCTAAGATCATCGCAGGCATGCCGTCAACCGGCATATAGCCGCCATTCCAACCAGAGATTACCACAGCTGTCGCTGCCGCTACTGGATTTATTCCTAAACTGATGCTAGTAGCAATCGCAATCGGTGCGAAAATATAGACCGATCCCATATTTGATCCTGTGAAGGTCGCACACGTACTCGTCAGTAAAGCAAAGATTAAAATCAAGAAGAAGGGATGGATATTCGTTCCCAAGGTTTCTGCTACAAGGTCCCCGATCATTGCGGTGAAACCCGTATTTGCTAATGCGTCCGCTACGCCAATAACTCCGGCCATCATCAAGATTACTGGTGCACCCATGCTGTCTCGTACTTCCTTGAAGTCTAAAACATTCATCACCAATAATATGGCGCCGGCTAGTCCAGGGATTACATAAGAAGCATCCCCAAGTGTGTTCATCATCATCATGCCAGCTACACTAAGAATAAATAAAGCAATCGTTGTGTTTTCTTTCCAAGCTGGCAATACTTCTGTAGCCGTAGTTTCAGTTTTATCTTCTTCACCTGGCTCTGTTATTTCATGATCAGGCAGTAAACGATAAGCAACCAAACTCCAGATCAGAAAGCCCATTGCCAAGATAAAATTGACTACCGCAAACTTCGGCATGGAGATCGTGTCCTTATAGCCTGCCGTTTCTAAAACACTGACCGTCACTCCATAAAAAAGCGCGCAGTTAAAGGGCACAAGCGGATGATTCGTCGCAAAACCTAAAGGCATCATCAATTTAGATGTAGGCATTTTTTTGTTATAAGGAATCATTGATACTAAGGATAAAATAAGGACATAATAGCCTGTAGAGCCTGAGCCAGTCAAACTGGCACCCAACATTACAACAATTAATAAAAGGGCATAGCTTTTATAGCCGCCACGATTCACCAGCGAAATCATCGCAGACTGCACGCGGCTGATCAGTGTGGTTTTCATCAACCCGGCCATGACTACCATAAATCCGGCAACCATAACGACACTCGAATTAATAAACCCGGCAAAAGCCTCTTGAACAGTCGATAAACCAGTAACTACCAATAATAGGCAAGCTAACAACGGGGGTGCGCCAAAGGCCAATTTGTCTGACATGATCAAAACAATCATGAAAATCAAAATACCCAGGGCGAGAATCATTTGTATTGTCATTTTTGTATTCTCCTTTAATAAAACTGTTTTTCACTTGTTGTTGCTCCACAAGGCAATGGCTTTTGCCTTATGGAGCCCCACTAAACGCAATTCTAAGTCCTGAGCAGCGGTCGCTCTGCAGCGCAACACACTGATGCTGGAATTTTACAACCTTAACTTGAAAAATCTTTCACTATATAACCACGAACACCTATTTCTAAACGCCTTCTCCTGAGGTTGGATTATAGACGCCTTCAGCTTCTCTCTTTTCACCAAACAACTCTTCAACTGTGAACCGTACATACTTCACACATAACCGATTTTTATAGGCATAAACCAAATGTAGAATTCCTTTGCTGTCTTGATACAAGGTCGGATATTCATGCTGAGAATTATTGGTTTTGTTTTCGATCCCAATATAGCCTTCCGCCGATTCAAAAACTCGTCCTATCGGCCAAGTCTGTCCCTGATCTTCGGAAATAGAGACAGCGACGGGATTACGTAAGCCTGGCCAGGCAACTTTACCAAACTCAGCATTATTGGCAGCGTTCACATTATAAGCTAAAGCGGTTTCACCTGATTGCAGCTTAATTGCACTTACACTGGCATTATTATTCGGTAAGACGGTAGCTTCAGGTACTGTCCAAGTATCTCCGTAGTCAAAGGATTCACTCTTATACACATGATCCGCGAAACGACTGCGCATAAAGGCGACTAAATGTCCTTCTTCCATCTCATTCAAATTGGCATGAACCCGGCCATTACTGTCAGGCATCCGAACCGCTTTCCAAGTTTTCCCCTGATCATCTGAAACTTGGAACTCTGTTGGATCGTTAGTCAAACCTTCAGGCGAGTCTTCACATAGCCAGGTACTGAAGATCCAGCGGCCGTTACTTAATATTTGAATCGCTTGCCGAGAAAAAGTTCCTTCCTTATTAAACAGAACTTCAGGTTCACCCCAGCTTTGACCTTCATCCGTTGATTTTTGAACCATGATGATAGAGGTGAACTGCATGTTGTCTTTCCCCTCTTGGCGACTCAACTGAGAAGTATAGATCAACCAAATATCGCCATCTGGCGCTCTGAAGAATGCAGGATTCTGTTCACTGCGATCTTCCCCGCGAGAAACAATTTCTGCTTCAGACCATTCTTGTGTTTCAGGGTCAAGCTTAGATACAGCGATAGAAATATCCCCGCTGCCTTCGAAACTTCCAGCAAACCAAGCACACAGCATGCCGCCATCCTTCGTTTCAATCAATGCAGGCGCATGAGCCGTCGCTTTTCCGCCTGTGGGAATCAATGCAAAATCGATATTCATAAATTCGTCCCGATAAACGACCCCATTCGGTTCAGATTGTCTCACTTTTGGTAGTTCTTTCGTCATTCTTTTTCCTCCTTTTATTTTGTATTAAGCTCCAACTTAATAACAGCTTTCGTAAAATGTAGCGGCTGATCCACATGAAAAACCGCCTGATGACCATCCCAAGGGAAACAAATATACGCCATGCCTTCCGAGATTTTCATCTTATGAGTATTTTGTCCTGTAAATTTCTGTACATCCTTCTCAGGGTCGTAGGGCAAAACCTCCGTTAAATCCGCTAGTCTATTCCAGGCAATATACTCCTCGCCCTTTAAGACAATTTGAAGATCTGCATATTTTCGATGCGCTTCAAATTGCGCTTCTTCGATAGGTTTGGTCACCCCTTCTTGAAAGAAGAAGTAACCACCCTTGAAGAAATATTTTTTGCCAAATTCCTGCTGTTGAATACTTTTCATCGCCTCCACGGCTTCAGGAATCGCCGGAAATAGCTTGTTATAGTGGGTTAAATTCGCTACAGCATCAATAATCATTTTCACACCCTCCTACGAGTTTTCAGCTAAACGAATCGCGTAATCAATCGCATTTTCAAGACTGAATTCGCTGGCCGTCCATTTACCTGCCTGATCAAAGGCCGTTCCATGATCGACAGAAGTACGGATAATCGGTAATCCTAGCGTAATATTTACACCCTTAACAGCTTCCCAAGCGCCAGACTTCTGATCATAAACAAAGCCTAATGTCTTTAAAGGAATATGGCCTTGGTCATGGTACATCGCCACAACAATGTCATACATTCCGCCGTTTGCTTTAGAAAAGACAGTGTCCGCTGGCAGCGATCCGTATGCTTGAATGCCCTCCGCTTGGGCTGCCTCAACCGCTGGATTAATCTCATTGATTTCTTCTTGTCCAAACAAACCGTTTTCGCCGCAGTGTGGGTTTAGTCCCGCCACAGCAATTCTTGGTTCCTTGATTCCTAGATTCTTACAGGCCTGATCAGCGATTCGAATGACATCCAATACTCGTTCCTTGGTTGCCAAATCACACGCATCTCTTAAGGAAACATGGGTTGAAACGTGAACAACACGCAAATTGCCATCAGCCAGCATCATGGTATATTTTTCCGTATTCGTTAAGTCCGCATAGATTTCGGTATGACCGGCATAATGATGCCCCGCCGCATTCATTGCTTCTTTATTTAACGGATTGGTCACGGTGCCATCGACTTCTTTGACCATCGCTAATTCAATGACTTTTTTTACATACTGAAATGCTGCATCGCCCCCAACCTCGGATATTTCACCAATTGGAAAATTCGACATGTCTACGATTGCTAAATCAATCAAGTCAATGGTTCCAAAGGAGAACTTCGCTTCACTTGATTTTTCTACTACATGGATTGTCAGCTTCAACTCTGGATGCTTTGCTAAATAGTAAGCCAACACACTTTTGTCTCCAATCAATATTGGATGACAGCGATCATATAGTTCTGGCTTGTTAAAGGCCTTAATTGCGATTTCGGGTCCGATCCCAGCAGGGTCGCCCATCGTAATGCCAATAATTTTTTTCACATTGACTTCCCCCTTCCCTACTTCATTCCTTTTTCTTTATTTTCAGCGATTACTTTTTTCAACGCTTCTGTTGCTTCATTTGACACTTGATTGAAAGGTGCACGGCATTTGCCTACCGGATACCCTAGTAAACCAACCGTATGCTTCACAATCGTATTGGGATTACCAAATTTAAAGCAATCTCTAAAGGAACGGACCGAATCTTGATAAGTTCTCGCTTCTTCGATGTTTCCCGTTAAGAACTGTTCATAAATTTGTGCCATCACGAATGGATAGATATTTGAGCAGCCTGCGATCCCACCTTGACCACCAGCGAACAAGGTCCATAAAATTAATGAATCATTGCCTGAGAGTACAGCAAAATCTGCGCGACCCCGTGTTTGTTCAATATACTGTAAAATATTATCGAAGTTCCCACTGCTATCTTTCACACCAACAATGTTTTTGATCTTGCTTAATTTTCCAACCGTGGCTGGTGCAAGTGCATTTCCTGTTCGAGCAGGAATATTATAGAGAACAATCGGCATATTAACATTCTCAGCGACTGTTTTAAAATGGGTGTACAATTCATCCTGCGAAGCTGCGGCAAAGGACGGGGTAATAATAGAAAGTACGTCAACGCCAATTTCCTTCGCTTTTTGTGACAAGCGGATCGTATCCTGTGTCCCTATCAATCCAGTCGATGCGTAAACTAGAACTCGCCCATTGACCTCTTCTACCGCAACCTTCATGATTTCAACTTTTTCTTCTTCTGAAAGAATGTAGCCTTCGCCATTTGTTCCAAAAACGAAGATTCCGTGTACGCCACCATCGATCAGTCGATTGATTTGTACCCTAAGCTCTTCATAATTCACACTTTCGTCGTCATGCATCGGTGTCAAAATCGGCGAAATGATTCCTTTGATTTCTGTCATTTTTTTCTACTCCATTCCTACTATAAAATTTCCAAATAGATATTTTTCGCATCTTCTGGTGTTACTTCCCGTTTGTTATTGACTAATAGTCGTGTCACTTCCATTCCCGCTGCTACCAGATCATCCAAATCCTCCGCAGGTACATCAAATTCCTTTAAGCTTGTCGGAATTTCTAACACGTTAACGATGTCTTCCAGCTGCGCCAGCATATACGCTGATTTCTCTTCTATTGAAAGATCCTTATTCCCATCTTTGATCACACGGTCATAGGCGATTGCCAAGAGATCCTTGATTGCCGGCTGATTGAATTTCATTACCGGTGTCAACAGCATCGCGTTGGAAACACCATGAGCAATGTGGTATTTTCCTCCCAATGGATAAGACAACGCATGAACCGCAGTTGTACCAGAAGAAGTAATCGCTACACCTGCATAGAAGGAACCTAGCAACATCTTGCTTTTGGCTTCTAACGCTTCTGAATTTGTACAAGCTTCAACAATATTGTTCATAATCAAATCAAGTGCTTCGAGTGCGAAAGTATTGCTGATGGGATTGGCTTTCACTGAGGTAAAGCATTCAATCGCATGACATAAAGCATCCACACCTGTCGCAGCAGCAATTGGTTTTGGCAAGTTCTTGATCATTCGACTATCTAAAATGACATAATCTGCGATCATTTCGGGATTTACGATGCCAATTTTTAATTCTTTTTCCGGAACACCCACAATACTGTTAGGTGTTGCTTCTGATCCTGTCCCAGCTGTCGTTGGAATCATTAAGCTTTGGACCTGCTTCTTCGCTAATAAAGGATTATCTAAAAGCTCTTTGACGGTATAATCGTCCGTCGCTAAGATTGACGCAAGTTTCGCCACATCCATCACGCTGCCGCCGCCAATAGCGATGATGAAATCTGCTTGCTCCTTTTTGAAGATATCCACCATCGCTTGCGCTTCATGGTAGTTAGGCTCTGCGGGAATTTCTGATATGATTGTATACTCTATCCCGACCTCTTCGATTAATGACTTAATCTGTTCGGCTAAGCCCGCTCCTAGAATTCCTTTATCGGTGAAAATCACGATTTTTTTTACATTTTTAGCGATAATATCTGCCAGCTGTTCGATAGCATGTTCGCCAGCAATAATATTTTTCGGCATTTTTAAACTATAATCTATAAGCATTCCGATTCCTCCTAAATATTCTCTTTTCTCTATTCTGTTAAGTGACAGATTTCTTCAAATAGTGCTTCATTTCCGAAGCCGCCTGATTTGGTAATCACCTGATTTTCTTTTTCTTGCCAAATAATTGTTGAAAGGACGACTCCGGGGCTGATTTCAGCGATTGGTTTTATCTGATTGATTCCTAAGACATTCATTGATTGAAACAGTGTATCTCCTCCGGTGAATAGGAAGGTATTCTCCGTATGCTCCGACCATAATGCCTGAGTAAGTTCCCCCAGCGCTTGTCCAATTCTAAACCGAAAATCCGTAACATCCTGTCCTTGCTCATTACTAACTAATTCAATTCCTCGACTAGTCTCTTCACTTAACGTTTCAAAAAGAATCAATGACTGGTCTTCAAGCAATGACAGATAGTCGGCAATTTCTTTTTTTCCTTCCTTGGACCAATAGTTCTGTTGCAATAACTGATGAGGTCTTAAGGAAATTCGAGGGTAATTTTTTTTTTCAATATAATCGACTTGCTTGCGGGTTACTGGATTAACACTTCCACAAATCACCACAAGCGGCTTCTTCAATGAATACTCGTGGGACTCCACTTTAGAAAAAAGCTTTGTCGCCAATACTTTTGCAAATCCTGCGCAGCCAATGGAGATAGAGAGTAAGTTTGCCTTCTCTAATAGAGTGGCTTGCTTTTCTAAATCCTCGTCTCTTTCAGCATCAAAGACAAGAACACCCTTTAATATATCTGGCAATAGTTGATTTTTTATCAACTGCCCCTCTATATTTGCCTCTTTCTTTAATCGTCGCAGCACATTACTTTCAATTACCGGTTCATAAGGATCTTTTGCAAAGACACTTTGCGAAACTAGTACCTGATCGATATATAAATCGCCATTAATCAATACCCGATTCATTTCGGGATAAGCTGGTAAAAACGGGATCGCAGTTGTTTGACTAGCATCTAAAACAGCTTTGATTTCAGCACTGATATTTCCTCTTAATGCTGAGTCTACCTTTTTGTAAATAAAAGGAATCTTCATTTTTTTAGCGCTTACAATTAAGTCGTGGATTATTTTGTAAGCCTCATCATTACTCAGGTAGCGACTTTCTGTATCAATCACCAATACTTCTATGTCTTCATCTACTTCATTAGTATTGATTTCTGTATTCGTTGAGACGAGCGTCGAAATTCCCTGTTTCGAAAATTGAACTCCCGTATCCAGCGCCCCTGTAAAATCATCTGCGATCACTAGCAGCTTTATCATCCGTTCACCACCTTAAATTTCATGTTTTCATTTTAGCCTGCACACTCGATCAATGATATTCAAAAATAAAAAAAACCGTTTAACATTGAAACGTTTTCTCCCTATCAATATATTTTAGAGAAAAAGTCAGATATAATTGTTACTATATGAAACACTAGGAGGAATACGATGTCAGCAAAAATTAAAATTTTAGGGATTGCTCCTTACGAAGAGCTAAACAATTCAATGAGTGTTGTCATCAAACAATTTAAAGAGGTAGAGTCGGATATCTATACTGCTGATCTGAAAGAAGGGCAGCAAATTGCGACAAAACTTTTTAACAACAACTACGATGCCATCATCTCCCGTGGTGGAACGGCTGATTTAATTCGACAGGTGGTCTCTATTCCAGTTATTGATGTATCTATTTCCATCTATGATATCCTTGGCACCATTCGGCTAGCTCGAAATTACACAGAAAATTTTGCCATTGTCGGCTATGCCAGCATCACTGAAATGGCTCACCTATTATGCGATATTTTGGGCTACAACATTAAAATCATCACACTGGACGATAAGACTGATGCGAGTATGACTTTGGATGTTTTAGCTGAAGAAAATTACGAAATGATTTTATGCGATGCCATTACAAACCGCTTAGCCTTGACAAAATCAATCAATACCATTTTGATCACATCGGGATTTGAAAGTGTTAAACATGCTTACCAAGAAGCTTTAACGATCGCAAAGCATTTAAAAAAGGTCCAACATGACAAATTAGTACTAGAGGAAAGTATGAAGCAACAAAAACAAGAATTAATCATTTATGATGCGACATTTCACGTCCATTACTCCAATGTTTCCAACGATTTATCGAACACCATCGCAAAATTTCTAAGCACAAAAAAAGACAGCATTGACGAAAATCAATACTATCATACCTATAAAAACAACGTCTATATGATTACCATCAAAAAAATTCGCGTTGATGATGCAACTTATTTTAGCTGTACCTTGAAGCTCTCGACACCGCCAATCATCAATAATCGTTTTGGAATCTTTTATCAAAAGCCAGTAGAAGTTGCAGAGATGTTTACTAAAAAGCTGATGTTTACACAATTCATTCAGGAGGAAACAAAGCAGAAGCTGCAGCAAGTAAATAACTTCTATCACTCGCTTATTATTGTGGGTGAGACAGGTACAGCGAAATCTAGTATTGCCTATCAAGCCTTTCTAAATCAAGAAATTCATACGAACCAACTGATTTCAATTGACACCAAACTAATGAATGAGAAAATGTGGAAATTTCTCGTCAATCCAACGAATGGCCCTTTGGTAGATGAAAATAACACATTACTATTTCAAAATGTAGAACAGCTTTCTATTCGAGATGTAGAACAACTGATTACGATTGTAAAAAATACGAAGCTGCTGCAGCGAAACAATCTGCTGTTTACCTATAACACTAATAACGCCAGCGAAGAGAAAATTTATCATCGATTGCTTTTCGAGCTTAACTGTGCTAGCATCTACGCACCACCGATTAAAGAACGAAAACATGAGTTAAGTGTAATCACAACTCTGCTATTAAACAAAATGAATATTGAATGCAATAAAGACATCATTGGCTTTGACCCCAAGGCGATGAAGGAGTTTTTGGCTTTTGATTGGCCGGGGAATTTTAACCAATTGCAAACTGCTATAAAGGAATTGGTAATCACTTCCACTACTCACTATATTTCTGAGCACCAAGTTATTCAGCTGCTTAGAAAAGAACGCTTGATTCAAAATTTTTCCATTGCTCATTCAGGCAGCTTCCATCTACAAACAAAGGTGGAAAAGCCAACTTTGTTTGATTATTCAAAGGAAATCATTTTAAATGTCTTGGAGCAAAATAACGGCAATCAAACCAAGACAGCTGCACAATTAGGAATCAGCCGCACCACTCTTTGGCGATATTTGAAAGATGAATAGCTTTCTATGAATATGAGCTCTTGTGGAAAGAATAGATTTGATTAGTTACACATACCCAATCACCGGTTTTCCCTAGTTTTTTAAAATGTTTAAAAAAATGGAACGTCCCTCCTTCACCTTTCTTTCGTATAATAAAAGAAGAAACGAAAGCCTTAAAGGAATCAGGTGATGATCTTGGAAAAATATGTATATTTAACTGTACTGTCCTTTTGTATTTTTCTACAGCGAATGTCATTCATCAGCTTTTCAGTCTTTTTACTATTATTTGGTATTATCTCTGGGATCGTCGCTGGCCGTGTTTTCCTTTTCCGTAAATACGAGCTATTTCTATTCTTTTATAAAGATACATTGCTGAGTGAAAACGGAAAGATTATCGTCTTATGTACAAGTGTTGTCCTATATATCCTTTCTCTATCTTTCATTGCTATAGGCTCCTGGCTGTGTGTCCAATAATCTTTCGTTTACTAAAAAGAGGAAGACTGTCTTAGTCTTCCTCTTTAATAGGTACTTCTTTTTTCTTGTGCTCTCTCATATTTACCACAAGGACATCCTCTTTTGATAAACATAATTCTTTTATCAGCAACGACTGCATTTCCTCTTTAGTGATAACGGATTTCCCCTTAAAAACACCCTCACCATATACTTCCCAAGCTGCTGCTTGTTTTATTTTCGGATGTTGAAGGATATTAGGCGCGGGCGCTACCTTTATCGAAACAATCAAATCATAGGTGACAACGTCCGCCTCTGTTTTTTTTGATTGCTTAATAAACAGAACGATTATGACGATTGCAGCTATTAAACTAAAAATCAAAAATATCTTCATCGTTTCTCCCACCCCACGATACTCGTCCTTCACGCTTTATCTCAACCAACTATTTTTAAGAATCTGTAAAACCATACCCATGAATCACCTTAATTATACCAAAATAAGACTACAAATAATAAATTTCGCTTATTTCATTTTTCGAATTTTGTTTTTCCGTTACTTGTCATTTGTAAGGTTACTTTAAGGTTAAGTTTGGTTCTATGCAAGCTTGTCTCTTTATACTTCTTTTATCAAGTAATGGAGGGATAAAACATGACAACAACGATTTTAGAGATCAAAGATCTGCGGAAGAGTTATGGATCAAACGAGATTTTAAAAGGGGTAGAGCTCCAGCTACTTCCTGGAAAAATCACAGGATTACTGGGGCGCAATGGTGCAGGAAAAACCACTTTAATGAAATGTGTATTGGGTCTTACCACAAATTATCATGGAAAAATGACTTTTAATGGAAAAGACTTAAATACTACGGATACCGAGACAAAAATGAAGATTGGCTCACTTGTCGATGTACAGTTTTACGAAGATTTGACTGCCTACGATAACTTACTACTTTCCCTTCGGTTAATTCAATCCCTTTCACGAAAAGAACGTAAACAATTGATTCAAGAAAGCTTGGAATTTGTAGAACTCAGTAATGCGGCGAAGAAAAAAGTCAAAAACTTCTCCTTTGGAATGAAACAACGGTTGGCCTTAGCCCTCTCATTAATCACAAAACCGGACCTGTTGATTTTGGACGAACCTTTTGTCGGCCTTGATCCTATTGGTGTCGAAGAAGTGAAGGAATTGCTGAAAAAGCTTTGTCAGGAGCGAGGAACGGCGATCCTCTTTTCCAGCCATCAGATGCAGGAAGTCTGCGAATTGACGGATAATATCTTGGTATTGAGCAATGGTGTAATTAGTTACTCTGAACACAATGAACATTTTGACAACCAACAAGCACAGTTAATCGAGTTAATGAGATAAAAAAGGAGCGAGTAATTATGGAGATTTGGACAATATACAAAATGGAAATAATTAAAACATTGAAAAGAAAAAATAGTTTGATCCTGCTAATTCCGTCAATTTTGGTCGCTATTATGGCTTTTGGTATTTCAACTGGAGGGCTGACTTTTACTGGGGATGCCTTATCCGCTGATGGAAAATTTGCTTGCTTAGATTTTATTACCACCCTATGGCTCTTCTTTAGTGCCTTAGGTGTTTGGGGAATCCTATTGATCTTAATAACCGCCTTTCAGTTTTCGGGAGAAATCTCCAGCGGTCAAATAAAAATGACGCTATTACGTATCGGAAAACGAGGTCCAATTGTTTTTGCAAAATTTTTGGCGCTGCTAACAACTACTTTTGGTGCATTTGCTTTATTTACTCTCACAGCTGGTGGCGGTTACTATCTTTTTATAGCAAACTCTGATGTTGGAAATGGGAATTTTTCTTCCTCCACGATTGATTTGCCAACGGTGATCGCCACGATTGGATTCATTTTTCTACATCTTGCTTTGTTTATGGCAGTTACGCTGCTGATAGGGTTGTTTTTGTCCCCTTTCATTGCATTTATCTTTTCATTAGTCAGCTTATTTGCCGTAAATTATTTGATCAATACGAATGCACTTGAGCTTTTGAAATATTCTGCTTTATCTGTAAGCAACAACTTGATTGCGGGCAAAGCTGAAAATGTGGTTCCCGCATTACTTATTTCTATCGTACTTATTATTTGTCTTTTACTTTTGACTTCCCTACTTTTTAAAAGAGTAGATATAAAATAGCCGATTAGAAAGGTATAATAGAAGGAACTATTTTGTAACGGGGGTGCATTTAATGGGGTTCTCAATTTTAGTAGCGGATGATGAACAAGGGATTATTGATTTTGTCACCTTGTATTTGGAAAAAGACGGATACAAGGTAGTGACTGCTACGAATGGCGAAGAGGCATGGACCTGTATCCAACAAGAGAAAATTGATCTCGCCATTTTAGATATCATGATGCCTAAACTCGACGGCTATCAATTAATCAAAAAAATTCGGGCAGAAAAAAATATCCCAATCATTTTTTTGACCGCGAAAGATGCCGGTGCGGATAAGGTTCTTGGTTTAGATATTGGCGCAGATGACTATGTGACGAAGCCTTTTGATCCCTTAGAATTAGTCGCGCGTGTCAGTGCTCAGCTTCGCCGCTTTTATTCATTAGGTTCGAGAGAAGTTCATCTGCCTAAAATTCTCAAACTTCATGATTTGGCTCTTGATCTCGACCAATGTCTCCTTTTTAAAGAAGAAGAACAAATAAATTTAACTTCGATTGAGTTTAAAATCCTGCGTTTGTTGATGGCTTCTCCAGGAAGAGTATTCACAAAAAAGCAGATTTATGAGGCAGTTTGGGAAGATACTTATATCGTTGATGATAACAATATCATGGTCTATATTAGTCGACTCAGAGAAAAATTGGGAACTAGAAAGGAGGAATCTTATATTCAAACAATTCGCGGATTAGGATATAAGATAGTGCCATGAAAAAAAAGCCCAAGACACTAGGACGATTTTTGACGAAGAAGTATCTTACGACTTCGATTTTGTTACTGGGATTAATCTCACTCTTTGCTACGATTGCTCAATTTTTTGTTTCTGGGACAAATGATATAGTGAAGTCTTTGTGTGCACAAACAATTGTACGACCTGACTATAAAAATATCGATGTTTCTGCTTTAAAAGATTTCGGGGGCTGGATTGAAATTCTCGATGAAAAAAATGATGTCATCTACTTCAAAGGTGAAGTGGGTGAAAAGAAGACACATTACACGCAGAAGCAGTTACTTGAAATGGATGCACTTCAATCCATTCTTAGTCAAAAAGTCTATCAAATCGGCATTATTTCTTTTAAGCAAAACGACCGAAGCGTAAAATATATGGCGACCTATGCTCCTTTTAAAGCAACAGATGGACGAGAATACATCTGTATTTCCAAAATCCCGCAAAAAAGTATTCAAGGAAATTTAAGACCCGTTTTTAACAGCTTTTTATCCCCTACTGCTGTAACAATTTTTAAGAGTCTCTCTTTTCTAGTATTTCCGATCCTGCTCATTTTCATTTTTTGTCTTAGACGTTACTCGAAATCGGTCAAAGAACATATCGTCGCACCAAATACCATTTTAATTGATGGGTTACGGACGATTAATGAAGGGGATTATAGTAAAAAAATCTATATGAACGCGGAATACGAGTATGTCGAAATCGAAAATTCCTTCAACCATATGGCCGATCAGCTAAAAAAAGCCGACCAGCAGCGAACTTCTTACGAAAAAGAGCGGCAGCTGCTTTTTGCCAATATGGCCCACGATTTACGTACTCCCCTTACTACAATTCAAGGAACTGCTAAAGCTGTAGCAGATGGGTTAGTCTCTGATGACAAGCTGGCTCAAACGATGGAAACCATTATGTCAAAAACAGCGCATATGAATGAACTAGTCAATCGCTTATTGATTTTTTCTAAGCTGGATAGTCCTGACTATCAGCTCCACTGCCAAAATCTAGACTTAGTCGAATTGATCCGAGAAGTTTTATTAGAACAACTTGATGTCGCAGAAAAAAATAAGATCCACTTAAATTTCGACCTGCCAGAATCCGTGTTAGAGATTTCTGGAGATACAACTGAATTAAGGCGTGTTTTTGATAACTTGATCGGAAACAGCATCCAGCATAATCCGCCTGAAACAACAGTACAACTCAAACTCTATACACTTGATAATCAAATTGTTTTTGAAATCAAGGACGATGGCACTCCCATCCCTAAAGAATTACAAACGCAATTATTTGATCCTTTTGTCAGCGGTGACAGCTCACGTTCTACTCAAAATGGTAGTGGACTAGGCTTAGCCATTAGTAAAAAAATTGTTGAGAAGCATGGTGGTAATATTTTATTTATTGAAGTAAATAAGCAGGAGAAACTATTTCAAATATTATTGTAGTTCTACTTTGATGAACTCTTTTATTGAATAGTGTGGTTTCTTCATTCTCTTGGTGCTTTTCAACTCTCTCCTTACCTTGTTGCGTTCATATAGAAATACTCTTCTTTCGGGGTTGACCCAGCTTTTCCTCAGGCAAAATCTCTGCTATCAAAAGAAAATGTCCTCTTTATAAATGAAATGACTATTATTTCTATAATTCAATAAAAAAATATCCAAGGAGACTTAGTCACTTTAAGCCTTCTTGGATATTATTTTTAAGTTAATTTTAGTATACGCGGACACCGAAGTCTGGTGCGTAATACTGAGTTGATCCATATTTCACGTTTTCACCTGGTTGTGGTGCGTGGATATATTGATCGCCCCCAGCTGAGATCGCTACGTGATAGCTTGATCCTTGGTCGCCCCAGAATAATAGGTCCCCTTGTTGTGCTTGACTGACATCGATTGTCGTACCTGATGATTCTTGTGCTACAGTCCAAACACCAATATCTTTACCCGTTACTTGCTTGTAAACATATTGAGTAAGACCAGAACAGTCGAAACCGCTCGTGTCTTTTCCACCCCATACATATGGTGTGCCGATATATTTTTCCGCTTCATTCACGATTTGTTGACCGCGAGTTGTGTCGGTTGACTGATCAGTCGTTGTTTGTTGCTGATCTTGTTGTGTCTGCTGTTGCTGTTGATCCTGTTGTTGTGTTTGTTGTTCTTGCTGCACTTGTTCAGGTTGTTTTTCCGGCGTTGTTGTCGCTGGCGTCTCTGTTACAGGTGTTTGTACTGCTTGTTCCTCCTGTACAGGCGCTTCTTCCTGTTGAACCGGTGTGGTTTGTGCTACATCAGGAGTTACAACCGGCGTTTCTGGTGCTGGTGTTACTTCTGGTGTTGATGTAGAATCAACAATTGGCTGTTGATCTACGATTGATTGTTGATCCACAATCGGTGTGGTATTTTCTAATTGGGTTGTTGGTGCAACTGTCGCTGGTTCTTCACTTACTGTACCGTTGCCCACAACAACATTTTGACCAGCATAAATGTTATTGTCTTCAATATTGTTCCAATCATTAAACTCTTGTACACCAATTCCGAATTGATCCGTGATAGAATTAACCGTATCGCCAGATTGGACAGTATATTCAGTCGGTTGAGCTGGTGTTTCTACAGCAGGTTGTGCGACTGGCGGTGTAACTGGCTCTGTTGCGTCATAGCTAGTTAAATCATGTTCTTGAATAGTTGACACTAATTTTTGAACATAACTTTGATCATCATTGAAGCGTCCTTCTAAAGCTGCAGCGGCTGTTTGGTAGTCCTTTGCGTTACTGCGCCAAGTACCACTAAAGTAATTTTCGTTACCGTCACGAGAAGTTGTTTTGATGATTTCAATATAGTCCTGAATGGCTTCTTTATAAGAACCGTATTGTTTCATCTCTTTCTTTTCAGTTTGACCAGTTTCTGAATTTTTCTTATCCAGCATTGCTGATTTGCCTTTATACTGACCTTCTAATCCAAAAAGGTTGTAATAAGGGGCTTGTGCATAGTCGTTTTGTGCCCAATCACTTTCGATGATGGCTTGAGCAATCATAATAGAAGCGTACAGGTCATGTTTCTCAGCTAATGGCTTGATTTCATTTGAAATTTCATTGATAAACGCTTTTTTATCAATATTTGACGTAGTTGCAGTCGTTTTTCCTTCAACAGCTTCTACTTCATGTGTGTTTAGTAATGGTGCCGCTACCGAAACCGTTACTAAGGCAGTACCTACTACAGCAGACCCTTTTTTAAGATAGCGATAGTTCGTGGTCTTCTGGCGTTTCTGTTGACGTAGTTCACGTCGGGTTAAAACTTTATTTGACATTTAACATCTCTCCATTCTCTCTCTCATTGCTTTCTTAACAATATTAATTATAACACAATGGAAATGATAGGTCATTGTTAATGAACTGCATTTCTTGATATTTTAGATTATTTTTTAAGAGAATAGACCAAAAAGGCCTATTTTTCAATTATTTTCAAATTTGTTAAAAAAATGATTCTGGAACAGCTCGTTTAAAAGTTGTTTAAAAATCTTTTTTGTTAAATCGAACAAATGAGGTGAATATGTGCTAAAAGAGAAAATTAAGAATTTACCAAGAACTCCTGGAATTTATCGAATGAAAAACACTAGCGGGGAAGTAATCTACATTGGAAAGGCAAAAAACTTGAGACAACGTGTGAGTTCCTATTTTGTTAAAAACAAGCAACACTCCCGTAAAGTTCAAGAAATGGTCCGCTTGATCGACGACTTTGATTATGAATTGGTGGCAACTGAATTTGATGCGCTCTTATTAGAATGCCATTTAATTCATCAACTTCGCCCAAGATATAATCGAATGATGAATTACTATGAAGGCTACGGCTACTTTCAATTTCTTAACAAACCACCCTACTTGAAAGTTCTGAGTGAGTGGTCAGAAGATGGGCTAGTCATTGGTCCCTTTTATAAGGAAAGTAAAATTCAAGAGCTGAAGGAAATAATTAATAGCACCTATCGTCTAGATGGTCCTTTAAAGTATGTTGCCGGTATCGTCAAGAGTTACAAGGAAATCTCTCCAGATGAGGAGTTTGAGTTGCGTATTCAAGAAATCAAAGACACCTTACTTGGTCAATCCACTGCTCTGCTTACTCGAATTGATCAGCGGGTCCAAGCAGCTAGTGAGCGACACGATTACGAAGCTTCTGCACAATGGTGGAACAATTACTTGACTGTTCAGAGGTTTCTGCGCCGCAATAAGCAGTTGATCCAAATCATGCAAAACCAAACTTTTGTAGGAATACTACCTGAAGAGGGCGGCTATTACTGTTACCTTTATGCTAAAGGAGAGCTCTTGAATCGAGTCGTCTATCAACGAAAGCCTTCCTTTAAACAAGCAAAAAAGAGATTAGCTCAAGGTGTCTCCGCTAAAACTTGGCAACGAATCAATGAAAAAGATCGGTTAGAAAAGGAAGACGTCGATCTCTTCCCTATTTTCTTTAACTATTTGAACCAGCACGGGCAAGTTCTAGGATTTTCTACTGAGGAAGAATAGCTCCTATTTGTATTCGATTTCATTCCTTGTTACAATCAGCGTAGGAGTTTATGAAATGAGGGATGGCTATATGCAAATTGAAAAAATCACTAAACCAGCACAAACAATCGTTTCGATGTCTACTCATATCTCACATGAGCATCTACCAGATTATATCGGAACTTCCTTTATGGATTTGTTAGAATATATTCAAAAACACGGAGCTGAGCTCGTAGGAACACCGTTTATTTCCTACTTAAACCTTGATGATACAGGGCAGCCTAAAGATGAATTATTAGATGTAGAGATTGGTTTTCCTATTGATAAAGAAATTCCTTCAACAGAAAAATTCCAAAGTTATGTACTTCCAGGATATCAAGCAGTTCGAACACTTTATGTTGGGGATTACGATGATTTAACAGCATCTTATAAAGAATTGATCGATGCGATTAAGCAAGAAAATGGCATCTTCACTTTCCGCAGCTATGAGTACTTTTTAACGGATGCTTCAGTCCCTTTAGAAGATCAAGAAACGATGATTGAATTAACTTATCGCTTAAAGCGAAAAGATCTATTTACAGAATGATCTCATCAACATTAGAATAAAATGAGAGCCCTTCGATTAAAAAATCGAAGGGTTTTTTTCTTGTTTCTTCTTTTCCAAAGTCTTTTTAATCAGGCGAACAACGTTTTTTTATTTTATCGGCATTCAATTACTTACATAATAAAAAAACAAAAACAGAAAAGACTTTAAGAAACCTTCTAAAAGTTATATATAAGTTACCTTTCTTTTTCAGTTTAACTCTAGACGAGTTTCGGTAAAAATTATCTTTTCTTCAATCACTTATAAGAAAAAAATAAGTGTATCTTAGAGAGTTGCCAAATTATTTAATGTCATTTTTTATTATTCAAGACAATCAAAAAACGCCCATAAATAACTAAAATAGTTATATGAGCGTTCTTTTCTAAATATGTTCAAATTAATATATAGTTCTTTTTAAAAATGTTAAGATTGTGTTAAAAACATTACAAATTGAATTTAACCGTCTATTTACAGATGGACAAGCAGTATTTTTTCATTATTTACTAATCTTCTTGATTAGAAGGTTTGTCCCCACGTCTCGATCACTGTTTTGTCTGTTGAATGAGTGAGAATCGTTAGGCTTGAATTCTCTAAGATTCCTCTCTCACGAATTTTTGCTAGTGGTACTCCATTCAAGGTATTCAATAGAGCCATTAGCAAAATTCCATGGCTAACGACCAATATTTTTTCTTTTGGATATTTTTCTGTCACGCTGTCAATCACTGCTTTACTTCTTTCGATCAAATGTGAATAAGATTCCGCGTGAAATTTCTCTGCGTCAAACAAATCTGGACGTGTGCGATAATTTTTTAAATCTTCCGGATAGGCTTCAGTAATCTGATCAATCTTCTCACCATCCCAATCGCCTAAACGCATTTCTCTTAAATCCTCAATAATCGTCAATTCAGGCGGCCGTTTATTTTCTGAAAGAATGATCTGCGCAGTTGTTTGCGCGCGCATTTGAGGTGAAGTCAATGCAACATCGAATGGAACATCCTTAAGATATTGCGCCATTCGCTTCGTTGCCGCAACTCCTGTTGGAATCAGTGGAGAATCAACGGTTCCCCCATTAAATCGTCCTGCTTCATTAATTTCTGTTTTTCCGTGTCGAACAAAATAGAATTGCGTCACACTCTCACTCCCTGTACTCATAATCCTAAAAATAGAGCAATCAGTCAAACTGGTTCAACAACCTGCAGCTTAACTTTTGCTTTAATGGATTTCTCCCACCCAGTATACACCAATAATCGGTGAAAACGATCAAAAAAAAGAAGTTCCTTGATAAATTCGACAAAAAATAACTGATTTATAAAACGGATGCGGCGAATACACGTGACATTGTAATCGGATTCATCTATAATTAAAACAACAATATCTACTATATCGCCTTGTTTTTAATAGAGATGTTTGTAATTGAGCAAGAAAACTATAACTTTTTAGTATGAAATTAAGAGCACAGAACTTATTTTACGAAATGGAGGGCATCGTATGGAAAAAAGAAAAGAACAGACCAGTACAGATTTGGCTTTGGCCACAGCGGGTATTTTCAGCTTGATTCTTTTTAGCATCTTAATGCTCGCACGTGTCGTGGAGCATCGCGAGGTCATGGATCTGTTTAGTCTCTTTACAGGTGCTGCCTCTGCCTTTTGTTACGGAAAGTTCCTATGGATGAAGCAAAAAAGTTGGTTAACATTATCGGTCATTCTTCTCATCTGTTGTCTTTTCTTCTTTGTTCGCTATTTATTTTAACTCTTCCCTGCCGATAATTTATCGGCAGTTTTTTTCTGTCTGAAAGTTTGCTACTATTATATAGAGTTATTCAGTGTATTTATTAATAAGGAGGCAACTATGTCTGATTTTGCGATACTCGTGGACTATCTAACGACCAACCCGGAAAATCCATCTTTTCAATCTGATACATTATTGATTGCTGGAAACAGCTTACCTCAATTGATTATTTCCGCTGCACAATTTTGCCAAAGGGAAAATGCTGTAAAGCGTGTCATTTTTGTTGGAGGAATTGGTCATGGCACAGAACCTCTGATCACCAATTGCAAGAAATTTTATCCGGCGCTTGTTCGACCAGAATGGGATCAGCTTTCAGAGGCTGAAATTACCCAAGAGATATTTCTGCAGTTTTGTTCGCGCAAGCTTACTTTTCTATTAGAAAGAAAATCCACCAATACTGGGGAAAATGCCCGTTTTTCTTACGAGCTTTTTAACCAGAATGCACCAAAAAGCTTTTGGTTAGTTCAGGATCCCATGGTCCAAAAACGCAGCCATGTCACCTTCAGCAAAGAATGGCAATTGCCTCTATCAGCAATCCAGCCGCTCTTTTTTGAACAACCAGAGCTGATTGATTTTGATACACGCCCACATTTTAAAAATTCTGTAATGGATGACTGGTGGGCACCTGATTATTTCTTATCTCTCGTTGTTGGTGAAATTCGTCGATTGAATGATGATTCCGAAGGCTATGGACCAAAAGGCGCAAATTTCATTCCTCATGTAGAGGTTCCTGAGAACGTATTGGACAGCTATCGCCGTTGTCGAAAATATTTGGAGAATATCGAACGGAAATAACCCTTCCTTTTTCTATTTACAAAAAGATCGTACTCATCTAACAGAGTACGATCTTTCTTTATTCCTTACTTTTATTTTGCATCTCCTTTTCGCTGTAAAAGTGATCAGATAGTTTGGACTCTTCCTGAGCCTCAGATCACCAAATTTTTTATTTTTAACATGTTCAGGCTCTTCGTATTCCGTCACAAACTGAATCAACCCGTCCTTTGCGCGAATGGCAATAATAGCAACTGTCGTCATTCGATTTTGCCATTTACGTGCCTGCAAACTTAAAAAATTTGCTTCAGGCTGGCCATTAAGACGTAGATTGATCTTTTCTACTTCATGAAAAAGGTCATAAACCGAGTGTAAAAACTGCGGTTTCCTCTTTTCTTCAGCATGCTTAAATTTTCCTCTTTTTTTCTTTTCGATCGTGACCCATTGTTCTGAGGCTTCTGAGGTCATTCCCATGGCCCATCCCTCCTGCTGTGCACTAACAAATTTTGCCTTTCACCTTAATTAGATTATAGCTGGAGTTTGCTGTTTATCCTGAGACAATCTTTATTTCGTATAACTATTCTTTTTCAAAAGTTTAAATTTATTGGTTTTTTTCCAGAAAAAAAGGCTGCAATCAACTTTGCAGCCTTTCATTTATTCTTTTTATTCGATCACAGTACCTACAAAGCCCGCTACCTTATCAAACAGATCTCCGAAGAAACCAGAAACACTTTGCCACAATCCGCCAAAATTAGGATTCGCAATAAAATTTTGAACCTGAGAGATCACTTGGTCCTTATACACATAAATGATGAAGAGCAAAAACAAGACGCCGGCGATACGCCATAATACAGAACCAACCTTCACGACAAAGAAAACCAATAATGCGATAAACGCAAGGGCGATTAATTGATCCATCTTCAAATCCTCCTTTACTAACTATCTATATACTTTAACCATCAATTGTCTTTACGATCAACTTATAGGTATAGTATGCCTCTTTTCTTACTATTTGGCATGGGTCGAAAGTCTGATATCTGGTCATAAAATTCAATAAAAAAGAATTCTAAGAATTTTGTAATCGTTTTCTTCGTTGTTGTATCGCTCTTTTTAGTATTAAATAAAAGAAAACGACTCTTATTTCTTTGTATTTTAACAGAAACTTTCTCATAAACTCTAAGCGTATTTACGCTATATTAAAAATTATTCTCGTTACTATGGAAGCAAATAAACCGTTGAAGGAGTCGTATTTGTGTCTACAATTACTGAACAAGCCTTAGAAGAATTAAGTCCTTTTGAATTAAGTCTCTTTTTGGAACAAAAGATCCACGAAAATAAAAAGGTTACCAACCTTTTGAACGCTGGACGAGGAAACCCTAACTGGACCGCTCCTACTCCGCGGGAAGCTTTCTTTTTGCTTGGTCAATTCGCTACGCAAGAAACGTTATATGGCACAGGGGAATTAACTGCGGGAATGATCCAATCTGATACAGGTCGCGGACAACGCTTCGTTGATTTTTTAGCAGCACATCCAGGTAAAGGCGCCGATTTTTTAAAAAAAATCTGGTTTTCTGACAATAATTATCTTGGAATGCCAAAAGACGCCTGGTTGACTGATATGCTGGACCACATTATCGGGGACAATTATCCAAACCCCGTTCGTTGCTTGACTGCCTGCGAAGGACCTATTAAAGCTTATTTGAATCAGGAATTATTTTCCGACAGCAGCATACCTTTCGATATTTTCGCTGTTGAAGGCGGAACTGCGGGGATATGCTATATTTTTGACACCCTATTAAATAACTTCTTATTGAATCGTGGCGATAAGATCGCTTTGATGCTGCCGACATTCGCACCTTATTTAGAAATTCCAGAGTTACCAAAGTATTCCTTTGATATCGTTAAGGTTCAAGCGAAACAAACAATGATTGACGGAAAAATGACGTACCAATATCCAGACGAAGAAATCAATAAATTGCGAGATGCTGATATTAAAGCTGTTTTCGTCGTCAATCCAAGCAACCCGACAGCAAACGCACTAGCACAACCAACCATTGATTTACTAAAAGATGTTGTTGCAACAGATAATCCTGAGTTAATGATTTTGACAGATGATGTTTACGGTACATTTGTTCCAGTCTTTACTTCCCTATTTTCCGAACTTCCTTACAATACCGCCTGCATCTATTCTTATTCAAAATATTTTGGTGCAACTGGCTGGCGTGTAGGAACCATTGCTGTAGCTAAGCACAATCTTTTTGATGAATTGATCGCAAATCTACCGCAAGAAAAGATTGAGCTGCTAAATGAACGATATGCATCATTGACTGCTGATCCAACGACAATCACCTTTATTGATCGAATCGTGGCAGACAGTCGTGACGTGGCGTTGAACCATGCCTCCGGTCTTTCCGCACCGCAGCAGGTCATGATGGTGATGTTCAGCCTGTACAGTTTATTGGACGAAGGAAAAGCCTATAAAGCGGAAGTCATGGATATTTGCCGCCAGCGGGAAAAATTACTGTTCCATACTTTAGGTCTACAAGAACCATTAGAAGACTTAGATACTGCTTATTATTGTGAGATCAATTACGAAGAGTGGACGCGTAAACGATACGGCAACGCCTTCGCAGATTATTTGAAAAATAAATGGACCGTTACTAAGGTTCTAACCTCTTTAGCAGAAAAAGAACAATTGATGCTATTAAAAGCCAATGCTTTCGGCAGCAGTGAGTGGGCCGTGCGGGTTTCCTTGGCAAACTTAGCCACTAATCAATATCCTGAAGTTGGCAAACGAATCATTCGTTTGACGGATGAGATCCGTGATCAATGGATGAAAACGAAATAACTACCTTTAACCTTGAGCCTCGCTCAAGGTTTTTTCTTTTTCTTCTGCTAGTGGTACACTTTATTATGTAAATTGGATGAGGGAAAACAAATCCAATTGGCTGTTTTCAGCTGAGAATCAAAAAGCTATGCTATAAAAAAACAAATGGAGCGTTTCTATATGAAAAAAGTTGCAACCATCGCCGGCTCTGATGCTACAGGCGGAGGCGGTTTAGAAGCAGATTTAAAAACCTTTGAAGAATTTGGTACCTTTGGTTTGGCGGCAATCACTTCGATTGTTACCTTGGAACCAGAAACTGGGGCGCATCATTTACGCACCCTTCCATTAGAGCTGATTCAAGAACAAATTGCCTCTATCTTTGCGGGACCGATTGACGCGATCAAAACTGGCCTGCTGCCATCGCAGGAAATCATAAGTCTTGTTAATGAGATTCTTCCGAAAGATATTCCACTGATGGTTGATCCCGTTATTGGCGGCAAAGGAACCCAAGACTTTATTAAAAATGACCAAGTTCAAGCATTACGGGAAAATTTATTGCCCCAAGCACTAATCACAACCCCTAATTTACGAGAGGCTGGTATTTTATCCGAATTGGGTGAGCTTACTTCGGAAGAACAAATGAAGAAAGCTGCAAAAAAAATTGCTTTGCTTGGGGTCAAGCATGTCGTAATCAAAGGTGGTGCACGTTTGGCTTCGAAAGAAACCTTAGACTTGCACTATGATGGCAGAAATTTCCAGCGCTATCCGCATCCAGTCATTGACACACCGTTTAATCATGGTGCCGGCTGTACTTTTGCCGCAGCCATCACTGCAGCAATCGCAAAAAACTATCCCGTTGAGGCTGCCATCAAGCAAGCGATTGATTTTGTGCAGGCCGCGATCACAATGGGTGAACAAATAAATCCATGTGTAGGACATGTTTGGCATGGCGCCTACACCCACGGAGAAAAACGATTGGAGTATTCAGATGAACAGTGATAAACGAATTCAAAACTTAGTCTTGGTCGCGCTCTTTGCGGCACTTACCTTGATGGGAACCATGATCAAGATTCCCTTGCCGACTGGTGCCTTCATTCATTTCGGCAACTCAGTGGTGCTTTTAGCTGTTTTATTAATTGGTTATTGGCAAGGCGCTTTAGCTGGCGGGATCGGTTTTTTTGTCTTTGATATTTTAAATGGCTTCGCCGCGGAGGCCCCTTACTTCTTAGTAGAAAGCTTTGTGGTAGGCGCTGCTGCTTACGTTGCCTTTTCTGTCTTTAAACGCAAGCCTACTCACATTTGGCAGGTTATCATTATCGGAATTTGTGCTGGTATTGCGAAATTCGTCATGTCGGTCATTAAAGCAACAGTGATGGCAATGATCGCTGGGGCACAGCTGAAGCCTGCCTTCTTCGCTGCATTAGCCACTATGCCCGCTACGGTCATAAATATTTTTTCAACGATTCTAATCGTAAGTCTCGTCTACTTCCCATTAAGACGGGCCATGCAGTTGATTTTTCATAATCAACCTGTCTAATTTATGCTATAATAGATGTCCTTGGCAGGGGCGAAAGCTAAAAATGCGACCTGAAATTTTCAATAATTTCAGGTCGTATTTTTAGCTTTTTTGTATGCAACTGGCTGAAAAATATATATCAATCGTTACATTTTGCAGAATCCTCCTTCATCGAATCCAACTGCTTTTTTGAATCACAGAAAACTTGCCATGTTTTGATTTGCTGCCCTTTAGTTTCCACCTTCCATGCAGCGGGAAAAGCCCAATGATTCTCAGGTTTTCCTAAATAAGAGCCACTGGCCTTACCGATTATCATCGTAAATCTCTCATTCACTGCATAATCATCAATTTCAATACGGTAGTCTGGAAACCACTCAAAATACCCTTTCCAGCCTAGCTTCATCGCTTCTTTTCCTTCTCGATCACCATATGTATCAATGAATTGAAAATCCTCCGCCATCTTCTCAATGATCTGCGGAAGATTTTGCTCGTTCATCGCTGCAATAAATTCCTCAATTACCTTTTGTTCCATGCCCACTTCCTCCTATAACCTTTTATGCTTCTAGTATAGCAAGAAAGACAATGTACTTTTTACTGAATCCTTAAATGAATCGTCAATAATTATGGTAAGTATTTCATAAAAAGAGCATTTTTCTCATTTGAATTAGTGTATATTGTAAGTATTCTGTAAAAATTCTTTTAAAAAAAGGAGGATGTTTATGATCTCTATCCACATCTGTGAAGATGATCCAACTATATTGACTTTTTTACAGAAAAAAATTACCGATATTTGCATGATCGAGGACTACGATTTCACAGTAGAGACCGTCACTACCTCTCCTCAAGAAATAATAGCCGCACTCTCATCGAATCCTAGACAAGGCATCTATTTTCTAGATGTTGATTTAAAAGATGAAACAATGAATGGGTTCGAATTAGGAAAACAGATTCGTTCACTGGATACTCGTGGTTTTATCGTATATGTCACGTCTCATTCGGAGCTTTTAACTGAGACATTCAAATATCGGCTAGAGACGTTGGATTATATCCCAAAAGAAGATGAAAAGCATATGCTGGAAAGAATTGCTTTATGCCTTGCAGATATTAACGAACGCTGCAAAAATGACAAGCGTGAGAAAAAAGAATTTTTCGCTGTTCAGCGGATGAATGAAACCTCTTATGTCCCGCTGGAGGACATTGTCTATTTTGAAACTTCAACGAAAAAGCACGTTCTAAATCTCGTAGCGGAAGGGGCTTTTATTGAATTTTACGGTAAGCTTGCAGATATTCAGGAGCAGCTAGGCGAAGCGTTCGTTCGCACCCATCGCTCCTATCTAGTTAATCGTTCGTTTATCTCAGGGATAAATAAACAAAAGAAATTGATTCAATTAACAAATGGCAATACTGTTTTGCTTTCACGTACTAAAAAGAATGAAATTTTAGCGCTTTTGGAAGAGTAAGGGAGGAATACGCATATGACTGAATTTTTACTGTTTCTAAAATCAATTCCCTTTCATGCTCCACCCCTATTTGTGACAGATCTTATCAGCTTTTTCTTTTTATTAAAAGTATTCAATTTACATGTTGGTGGCAGGAAACAGCGGGCGGTCAACCTGTTTACCATAGGCAGCTTTTCAATCATTCAATCCGTTTTTGTTTTTCTATTGAGTGACAGCAGCTTAACGTTGTTAGCACGAATAGTAGTCTTTTCCATCTATTCTGCCTTTTTTGTTTTCGCTATGTCTCTATTGATTCATTTAAACGCTAAATATTTTCCACTGTATAAAATCACGATGCTCTCTATTTTGATTTTGCATCTGAACATTCTGGTAGAAATGATTTCGGGCTTTTTCCTGCTTTTAATTGTCTTGATTACGAATCGCGGCGACATTCTACCAATCAGCAATGCGTTTGCTCCACTATTTTTTTATCTATTTGACGCCCTTCTTCTTTTAGGGGCTTTCGCTATTTTGTTGCGTACTCGTTTTTCTAATTACCTGAATGAAATTTTTGAGCAACGCTCATTATGCATCAAGCTTTGCTGGGTGGCGGCGGTTATTCAAATTGCTTCTTACTCTCTTCTGCATGCTATGAAAAATACGCTGTATTGGAGTCTTGCGATTTCTGGCATTATCGTGATCAGCTTCCTACTTTGTCTGTTTTTAATCGCGGTTTATTCAAAAAATTTAAGTAAAACATTGGAGCTTAAACAATCGCGTCTGTTGCTTTTGCAGCAGCAAGCCTATATGAAGCAGTTAGAAGCCATTCAAAATGAGTTGCGGACGATTCAGCATGATCATAAAAACCTTATCACCGGACTTTACCTCCACGCAAAAGACGGCGATACTAAGGAAATTCAGCGCTATATTGAGAAATTCTTGTTAAACATGGATGAAGGAATTCAAGAACAAATGAAATGGAGCAACCAATTAACCAGCATCGCTTCCCCAGAACTCAAGGGACTGCTGCTTTCTAAAATGCTTTTAGCACAGCAACACGATGTTTTCTTTAACTTGGAAGTCGCTACAACGGTAGAAGAGATCAAAATGGCCACCAATGATTTTATTCGTTGCATGGGTATTCTGTTGGACAACGCAGTGGAGGCGGCTCAATGTGAAGACGAAAACCGCCGAGTGGACATTCTTTTTTACAAAGAAGAGGACAAATTGACCCTTGTGGTGAAGAATCCCTGTCAAGAAAAGGTCAATCTCGCCAAAATTAGGAATCGTGGTGTCTCTACGAAAGGAAGCGGCCGCGGTTTAGGCCTGTCCATTTATCAAGAGGTTGTTCAAAAATACAACAATATCTTAAGTGAGACGAAGCAGCAAAATGGTGAATTTATCCAAGAACTAGCGATATTTGACACTTAATAACCGTCGTTTAGGACAAAGAATCAACCGTTTAGGAAGAATGCATCGCTAAGGATGACTTTTCCTATATCCTTACTTTTGTAACATAATTTTTATGAAGGAGTGAAAAAATGTACGAGGATGAACAGAATGAAAAAAAGCAGTTGACCATTTTTTCTGCAATTGCTTTTGGCATGCCTGTCATTATGGGGTTGTTTATGTGGTATGGCTATAGCCAAGGGAAAAATATTGATTTATTTTCTATGACTCATATGTACTATCCTGCTGCTGGAGCGATGATCGCCTTGATGATTGGCGGAAGAGACAATAAGCTTTTGCCTAAACCTTTCTTTATTTGCTATTTATTGCAGACTGTCGTGATGATCGGCTTCAGCTTAATGGGGTTGTTTACCGATAGTAAGGCTCTTGTTCAACAAGCAACTATCATTATGCTGGTGGGTGGCCTGCTATTGTTGATTTGCTTAGGGATCGCCAAAAAGGAACGACGTGCGGCTTATGGGTTGAGCCGAAAAAATTGGAAAGCAACGATAGGAATGGTCCTGCTTTATCTCATTTTATACGTTGCACGAATGCTGGTCGCTTTTCTTTTTGAAGGTGGGATAGACCCATTAATCAAGACCTTCTCAGATTCAATGACCTGGATCGCTCTTTTTTCAACATTGGCTTCCTATATTCTTTTATTCGTCCCTTATTTTGGCGAAGAATACGGTTGGCGCTATTTCTTTCAGCCAATCTTACAAAAAAGATATGGCTCGATTAAGGGCGTTTTACTTCTCGGACTTCTTTGGGGGTTGTGGCATTTACCATTGAATTTCTTCTTTTATACGTCGCCAGCGGACGGCATTATTTCAGTAACCAATCAGGTTGTTGTGTGTCTTGCATTGGGAATCTTTTACGCTTATGCCTACATGAAGACCGATAACATTTGGACAGTGGTTGCGATGCACTTCTTAAATAATAATTTAGTACCGATCTTCTCTGGAGATCTGACTGGTGAATCAATGAAGGGTTACAGCATAACTTGGAATGATGTAGCACTTATGGCCGTTATCATGACCCTCTTTTATGCTTGGCCAGCCTTGACAAAATTCCTTAGAGATCACAGGAATCTCAATCCAACACCTGAACACCGAGCGGATCAGGTAGCCTATAGCTTAGAAAATGAAAAAGATATGATTAGGTAAAACATACATTCCATAAAATAGTAACCTTAAAAACGCACCTTCAAAAGTTAGAGCGATGGTCTAATTGATTGAAGGTGCTATTTTTATTGAAAAAAAGCCTTTCGATTTCACCTGATTTGTCATCCATTCCTCCTTTCAACAAGTGACCTTCTACTAATCAACGACTTCACTATTGACTCTGTTCGTTCAAAATCTAAATAATTAAAATAATTTATGAATACAAAACTCTTTTATTATTATATTTTAATGTGTTATACTTTTAATTGTAAGTCTGTTATTAAATAAAAGGAGGAGAGGAGGAAAAGACATGACCTTTTTCGAACAAGAAAAGCCTTACCGTGTCACATTTGATCTGGAAGAAAACATCTTCATTGTTTATTCTACTCTTACTGGTCAACAAGGAACTGGAATCACCATTGAACAAGCGATCTATGACTTAAAAAAATCTGCATAAGGAGCGCATCTCTCAATGAATGAAGCCTATAATTAAAAGCCTCTGCTTATGAATGGAAAGCAGGGGCTTTTTTGTGTCTTCGTCTTACATAATTGTTCGTTCATGATAAGGTAAATCCATGTCTTCTTCTGCTTGATTCAAGCTATACTAAAGCAACAAAAAAATACGGAGGTTGAAAATCATGAAAAAAATGTTATTTCCATTCTTCGCAGTAAGTTATTTCTTGGCTCATATGACGTTGCATCTGACCCTTCATCCCATTCATTGGGTGGCTGGTTTGTTTAATTAGTGAGGAATCGATATGATTGAATTAATAATCGACTTTTTTATCAGCTTAATCAGCTGGAGCGTGGAATTTTTTGGACAAATGATTGATATCATTTCGGATATTATTGTCTATTTATTCTCTGCCCAGCTTTAAAAAAATTCCGGAGTCCTTAAAAAGGGCTCTTTTTTTCTTGACTATCCCCTTCTTTTGTTAGAAGATGAGAGTTTGAGTAAGAAAGTAGGAGAAACATGAGTATCTTAGATTTAACAGGCATCGCCCAACAATTTGGCGACAAAATCCTGTATGAGGATTTAGAATTACATTTGAATAAAGGGGAACACCTTGGGCTGATTGGACAAAATGGCGCAGGAAAAAGTACCTTGATTAAAATCATTACCGGAGAACAGTTGCCGGATGAAGGCACCATTGCTTGGCAAAAAAATATCCATGTAGGGTATTTAGACCAATACGTTGAAGTTGATCCAACCCTGTCTATCAAGGAATTCTTGAAAACTGCCTATGCGGCAGATTTTGAAAAAGAAGCAAAAATCGGTGAGCTTTACATGGCCTACAGCGAATCTATGGATGATAAGCTGTTAGAAAGAGCGGGGCGCTTACAAACAGAGTTAGACCAAGGAGATTTCTATCAAATTGATACCTTGATCGCTGAAATGAGCAGCGGATTAGGCTTAGATGTTTTGGGTATGGACACCCCGCTGGAAGACTTGAGCGGCGGACAGCGTTCAAAACTGATTTTAGCAAAATTATTGTTGGAAAAACCAGATGTATTGATCTTGGATGAGCCGACAAACCATTTAGATGATGAGCATGTTGCATGGCTGAGTCAGTTTCTTCAAGATTTTGCCGGTACCTTTGTGGTGATTTCTCATGATCGTGATTTTTTGAATCAAATTACCACGCATATCGCCGACATTGAGTTTGGGAAATTAACCAAGTATACAGGCAATTTGACGAAGGCGCTAAAACAAAAAGAGCAATTTCAAGAAACCTATATGAAACAATACGCTGCACAAAAACGTCAGATTGAAAAAACAGAAGCCTATATTCGCAAGTACAAGGCCGGTTCACGTTCAACAATGGCGAAAAGCCGGCAAAAGCAATTGGATAAGGTGGAACGTTTGACTCCACCCTCTTCCAATGCGGTGGCTCACTTTGAATTTCCTTATGCGCCGATTGTAACAACACTAGCGCTTGAAACTACTGATCTTGAGATCGGCTATCTAAAACCGCTGTTGGCTCCCATCAACATTACTTTACGTTTTGGGGAAAAGGTCGCGATTCGTGGATTTAACGGAATTGGTAAGTCCACCCTACTGAAAACATTGATTGGAGCAATTCCTAAAATAGCGGGTGAATTCCATTTTCCAGCCAATACAAAAATTAATTATTTTGAGCAGGACCTGCAATGGGAAAATCCGTACCAAACACCGCTACAATATTTAAGCGAGCATTTCCCAAAAGAAACCGTGAAAGAATTGCGGAAGCATCTTGCAAAAGCAGGGTTGCCAAATCAACTCGCTCAGGAACCACTTAGCACCTTAAGTGGTGGAGAACAAACCAAGGTCAAGCTATGTCAAATGACCATGCAAAAAGGTAACTTATTGATTCTCGATGAACCAACCAATCACATCGACCAAGCCACAAAAGATAGTCTGCGTGAAAGCTTGGCGAACTTTGCCGGCACTGTTATCGTCGTTTCCCATGAGGAAGGTTTTTATCAGGATTGGACCGATCGTGTGATCGAGATCAGTCAGTAAATAATCTACTAAATTAGCCTATAAGAATTGCTCCAGCAACTGCTCCTATTTCTAGGAAGAATTGCTGGAGTTTTTTTCGTAATTTGATTTAAGAAAAATTTTGAGAGAAACTCCTCGTTTTTTTATCCACGATAAAACGGGATGTGATACTATTTAATTAGTAATACTAAGGCTCAACTGTTAGTTGAGGGCTTTTTTCACGCGTTCAATCAAAGGTTGATTGCCTATTGTATATCTTGGAGGATAAACTAATGGTAGAGATCGGAACAACTATCAAAGAATTGAGACAGGCTAAGAGAATGTCCCAAAAAGAGCTAGCAGAGCATCTGCACGTTACACCTCAAGCCGTGTCCAAGTGGGAGCTTGGCAAAAGCTATCCTGACCTAGACACTTTGCTTCAGCTGAGTGACTTTTTCCATATCTCGACAGATAAACTGCTGGGGAATGCTTCGCCATCATTCCTCGAGGCCCTCTTTTCAAAGAAAGGAAACAGGACTATGAAAAAGAATGCCCCTGAATCAAAACCAGAGTATCCAAAAGGCCCCGTTCCAAAAGCGATAAAGGTAGAGAATGCCGCTAATTATCTAATGATCACTTTTGACAATGGAGAAACGCGCTACTTAAGATCTCATTACCTTGATGACTACTTAGATGCCTATTCTCTAAAAAAAGGACGAGGAAAAAGACGGCTCCTTATCGGTGGTGGGCCAGCAACGATGTGGCTTGGCACTGAAATTGAGATCTTAGAGGATGGTACAGTCCTTTTATTCGGCAAAGACCGTTATTCTCCTCAAGAACTGTGGTATGACAGCCAGTCTAGAGCCATCGATCTATCAGAATAAAGAAAAAAAGGGCTTCCCATTTCGAGGCCCTTTCATATTGTCTTTATAACCATTGAAGTTCTTTACATTCCTTTAACGTCAAGCCAAAACTTTCGTAATTCTCCATCACGCGCTGACGTAAACTTGGATCTTCCGTCCCTTCTTTGATCAGCACATCAATTCCTGCCGGTGTGACCAAGGACTTCTCAAACCGAATGACCAATAGATCTCCCTTCATCGTTACGACTTTCCAATGACTACTTAATAATCTCAACATACCGACTCCACGCCAGACAAACTGATCTCCCGCTAAACGATCGATTCCTCTAATCTGCTTCGTTTTTCCGTTGGCTTCATATTCCACCAGATCAAGTAGCTCTACTGTCTTTTTCTCCGTTCGTTTGTAAGTGATTCGCGGATGTTTTCTTTTCTCAGACAACCACATAGGAAACGTCGTACCTTTGATTGTCCAAGTGCCATCAAGCTGCGTCTGCCATTTTTTCATGCTTCCACCTCAGTTTCTTCTTTTTAGTGTAAAATACATTCGATTTTCACAAAAGAAATATGCTTTTTCGTAATTTTAGGCATGCCGAATCTTTTTCTTTTCATTTCCTGATTTTGGGTGTATGATTGCTTCGTAGAAAAGTTTATAGAAAGGTGGGAGCTTTTTGAGTAAAAACAAACATCCCATTTTAGAACATACAAACGGACTTTCTTTAGAGGAGGTCAATGGTACGATCAAGGTACCGAAAGGAAAAAGTTTCTGGCGGACATTGCTCGCCTATTCAGGACCGGGGGCACTCGTTGCTGTCGGATATATGGACCCAGGAAACTGGTCAACCTCGATTACCGGGGGGCAAAACTTCCAATACCTTTTAATGTCAGTTATTTTGATTTCTAGTTTAGTGGCGATGCTTTTGCAATATATGGCGGCTAAACTAGGAATTGTCACTCGCATGGACTTAGCGCAAGCGATACGAGCGCGAACCAGTAAATCATTGGGGCTTGTTCTTTGGATATTGACTGAGTTGGCGATTATGGCAACAGACATTGCGGAAGTAATCGGAGCTGCCATTGCCTTGTATCTCTTATTCAATATTCCGCTGGTCATCGCTGTCTTCATTACTGTTTTCGATGTCTTTTTATTACTGCTGCTGACAAAGGTCGGCTTTCGAAAGATTGAAGCAATCGTTGTTTGTTTGATTTTTGTGATTCTTTTCGTTTTTATTTATCAAGTGGCCTTGTCTGATCCTAACTGGGGGGATGTCTTAAAGGGCTTTATCCCGACGAGCGAAACATTCGCCAATGATCCTGCAATTGGTGGGCAAACCCCGTTAACAGGAGCCTTAGGAATTATCGGGGCAACGGTTATGCCCCACAATTTGTATCTTCACTCCGCGGTTTCACAAACTCGCGAAGTCGATCATGACGATGAAGAAGATGTTGCAAATGCGGTTCGTTTCACCACTTGGGATTCGAATATTCAATTGTCTTTAGCCTTTTTAGTCAATGCTCTCCTATTAATCATGGGGGTGGCAGTCTTTAAAACAGGCACTGTCAAGGACCCCTCATTCTTTGGTCTTTATGAAGCCTTGTCAAACCCAGCTACTATGAGCAACGGTATTTTAATGAGTGTCGCAAAAACTGGCGCACTTTCCACCTTATTCGCTGTTGCATTACTAGCCTCAGGTCAAAACTCGACGATTACTGGTACCTTGACTGGACAAGTAATCATGGAAGGCTTCGTCCATATGCGGATGCCAATCTGGCTTCGTCGTTTGGTCACTCGTCTAATATCGGTTGTGCCTGTATTGATCTGCGTGCTGCTTACTCGTGGCGATACAGTGGTTGAAGAGCATGAAGCCTTGAACAATTTAATGAATAATTCACAGGTCTTCTTGGCCTTTGCCCTCCCATTCTCCATGCTGCCGTTGTTAATGATGACCAATAGTAAAGTCGAAATGGGCGAACGGTTTAAAAACAAACGAATCATTCAGTTCCTCGGTTGGGTCTCAGTGGTGGGCTTGACGTATCTGAACTTGATTGGCTTACCTAGCCAAATCGAAGGCTTCTTCGGTGACAATGCCACCGCAATGGAACTCGCAACTGCCGATACCATTGCTTATGTTTTGATTGCCGCAGTATTGGCTCTGCTAGTATGGACAGTCGTTGAACTACACAAAGGCAATAAACGTGTTGCACTGGCTGCTAAAGAATTAGATGAAGATCTATCGGACTAATAAAAAACAGAAATCCCTATTTAACAGGATTTCTGTTTTTTTATTTGCTTGGATACCAATTAATATCAGCCTTTTTCGCTTGTGAGAAAAGTTGGCGATAAGTTAATTTGTAGTCGTTTCCATCCTTGATGAAATGGGTGCCGCATTGACGAAATTCAAAGGGAATGTTCCGTGTAATGGCTTCCTCCCTCACCTTCAAAATCCAATCATAATTCAAGGGTCGAGCATTTCTATGGTACTCTCCGCCTGCGACCACTAATTCCACATCGTCGAGATAATCATTGATGGTCACTTCTTCAATCAAAGGTTGGCAGATAATATTTTTATGCTTAATCGGCAGCTGCTGCAGCAAGGACAATCGTTGATTTGCGCGCGTCTGGTTTTCTACAGATACACCGATGGTCACATTGTCATAGCCATCGCCCCAATCCTCAGGAACCACGTCCATTAACCGTTCAATGCGCTTCGTTAAGAAAATGAACTCTAAATCTTTCCGTTCTTTGATCATCTGCCAGCACTCTTCACGCCACGGATCCGCTTCTTCAATCAAAAAATCACTGGAAAAGCAGACGTAAACCTTTTGTCCACCCTTCATTTTGTAGCCATTTTTCGTTTTTTTGATCGGCGCATCAAATTGAGCAGATTTTTCAATCTTGCTTGTATCAATCGCCCGTTTTTTGTCGCCTTCATGAATAAAACAGTATTTACAGCCCTCGCTAACGCGGCGACAGCCTCGCCACGGGTTCCACATTGCCATGTTCTCACCTGCTTTTTTCTTTTATCTTATCAAATATACGTTTGAAAGTGCGAACTATTTCTTTATCAAAGCATTAATTGCCTAAAAATGCTAAAATCAAGCTATAGATTTTTATAAAAAAGGAAGTGATTTTTTGGAAGAATATCGCGGCTTATTAGAAAAAACGATTTTACTGCAAGAAAAGCCGATCATGATGTCTTTGTTGATTATGAGTGATGGCGAGAACAAAACAGAGGTCTTGATCAAAGACCGCTATTTATCAAGCTACGTTTTCCGTCTGCCGGAAAATAAATATAGAATTCATATCGAAGGTCGCCGCAACAAACGAAATCAGCTTGTTGCCAAGCACTTTGAGATCATGAATCCTGATGAATATATCAAGATTATCGGTGCACCAGAATAAATCGAGCAACACAAAGATAGTAAAAGAATAGGAGCAATTCCCTTGTCAAAGAAAACTAAACTAGTTGCTGCAATCGTGATTGCGGCAGCTAGTTTCGCTGTGTATAGCGTAAAAGATCAGTTTCAAGATACAAAAACAACGTCACCTACTGCCTCTCAAACACATGTAATCTCTGGGCAGGGGGATTTAGCCAAACTTGAATACGAAGGCACTCAAACCATTGAGATTAACCAAAATAAGCCAACATTTTCCAAAGAAGACCTTTCCACTGAAAAGGGTCCTTGGGAAAAATACGGAGATTTAGATTCTTTGAATCGAGCAACAGCTGCGGAAGCATTGTTGAATAAAAAGCTGATGCCAACAGAAAAACGGGGAGAAATTTCCAGTGTGACGCCTACTGGATGGCACAGCAAAAAAATCAATGGCCAATATTTGTACAATCGTTCTCACCTGATCGGTTATCAGCTAAGCGGAGAAAATGCCAACTGGAAAAACTTGATTACTGGCACTCGCCAGTTAAATAGTCCGGAAATGCTGCGGTTTGAAATGGATATCAAATATTACCTCGAGAAAAGTACGAAAAATTATGTCCGTTACTCGGTTGTTCCCGTGTTCCGTGGAGATGAATTACTTGCTCGTGGCGTTCATATGATGGCGCAATCAGTTGGCAGTGACGCGATTCATTTTAACGTGTACATCTTTAATGTCCAAGAGGGCGTCACCTTGAACTATGCGGACGGAACCAGTACCCTTGCAAAAACAGTAAGCACCCATACTTCGTCCTCTGCCCCATCTTCAAGCAAGGAATATGTCGATGGTAACGGAAAAGGATTGATCAAAGGCTCAAAAAGCGGCGTCTATCATCTGCCAGGTAGTAAATATTACGACAATACCACAAATCCCAAGGCATGGTTCAAAACCATTGAGGAGGCAAAAAAGGCAGGGTATCAGGCACCAAAATAATTTTTGAAAGAAAATTCACACTTTTACTTTACAGATACATTTCTTATGTTACAATATTGTTACGAAATAATTAAAGATATTCTTCAACTCCAATATGCTCAGAAGTGAGTGGTTGAGTATCGCATAAGAAATGAGTTCACATCATTAAAGGAGTGAGATTTTTGAAAAAAACATTAGTAGCTTTATCATTACTCGTTCTATTCCCCATCAGTGCCTATGCAGAAACTGAAAGCTCCACTGTATCAGACAATGCGGCTGTAGCTTCAACCGAACAATCAGCACCCATCCAAGATCAAAGCGCCGACAATACTGTGGTTGACTCAAGTGCTCCAGCTGATGCAACTATGGCTAGCGGCACAGAAAACAGTGAAACGAAAGATGTTCAGAAAGCACAGGATAAAACCGTTGATCAAATTGAAAAGGAAACGGGCGTGAAAAAAAGCAGCGACCCTATCGGGAATGAACAGGATACCAATAAGATTCGTGAGATGCTGAAGGACGAGTCAATGAAGAGTATTATTTCTCCCAGTGAAGTTGACGGCTATACCGATCAGCAATTATTAAATGCTATGACGGTAAATGTTAGAATCAGCACAGACACCTATGGTTTAGATGTTGGCGGCTATGCTCGGATTCTTCAAGCACTTTACAAAGACAACACCCTATCTTGGGATAAAATCCAAAATATCTTAAATTACAATCCTAGTAACTACACCAACGCGATTGAAATGGCGGATCAAATTGACAGTTTGCAGGCATATTTAGCCGCGCTTTATCCAAGTAACAGCTCATTCATGCCGATTCGTCAAATGAGCAATCAGGAATTAACCAATGTTCTGAAACACATTTCACCAATTCAAGAAAAGATGATTGGTACGGACGGCGACTTTTTCCCAGGCATCATCGCTTGGATCGCACGTTATTCGAAAGATGACGCTATTCGCAATGGTACAGCTGCGAATACAACCACCAGCACCACGGAGGAATCTACGACAGCCTCAACGACTCAAAGTGCTGAAAACAAAGCGTCCGCAAAAGATGAGACAACCAAAAAAGACGACAAAGGCGGCTTCCTGCCAAAAACCGGTGAAGAAAGAAGAACCTGGTTGACGGTTGCTGGGGTAATTATCTTAGCCCTTATCGCTTTTATCATGGTTCGTCGAAACCGTAAAAAATAAAGAAAATCAGTGAGCGGAGAAACTCTGCTCACTGATTTTTTATTTTGATTGAAATGCCTGCCAATCAGCTTCGAATTGAGCGATGCCATTGGTAGTCAAGGGATGGCTCCACAATTTCGGGAACAGGCTGCCTGGAATCGTAGCAATGTCTGACCCAGCTAACGCCGCTTCTTCCACGTGACCTAGATGCCGAACACTTGCAGCAATAATCTCTGTATCAAAATCATAAATATCAAAAATATCTCGTAAATCACTGACTAATTGGATTCCATCTGAAGCGATATCATCCAAACGTCCTAAAAAGGGACTGACATAAGTGGCGCCGGCTTTTGCAGCCATTAAGCCCTGCGCCGCTGAAAAAATCAACGTCACATTGGTTTTGATTCCTTCTTTTGATAGGGTATAGACCGCTTGTAGGCCTGCTTCAGTCATCGGGATTTTAACGACGATATTCTTCGCCCATTGACTTATTTCTCTCGCTTCGCGAATCATCCCTTCACTTTCCAGCGAAGTAACCTCCGCACTGACTGGTCCAGGAACCAACGCGCAGATTTCTTTGATAACCGTCTCAAAGTCTCTGCCCTCTTTTGCGATAATCGTTGGATTTGTTGTGACACCATCCACCAAGCCCAGCCGATTGATCCGCTCAATTTCTTCAATATTTGCCGTATCTAGAAAAAACTTCATGTTCTCCTCCTATAATAGGTCGTTCCATCAGCAACAGTCGCATTTGCACCTAGCCAACAATCAAAATAAAGCGTTTTCTCTTCTATCTAGAGTATACCACTCTCCTTTCCTCCTTCAACTTTCAGCTTAACGTTGTGACAATTTTGTTCGTTTCAGATAGGTCCCTCGCCCGATTTTCGAAAGAACATTTCTTGATACGCTATATGTATCAACAATGAAAGGAAGGTCATACTACTTATGATCAAAAAAATATTAGGCGTTATCGCCTTCATCGCCATTTTACTCTTTGGATCGATGCTCTACTCAAAAAACTCATCCAGCGAGATCGCTGGGGTTATGGATCAGCTAAACCCATTAGTAAAGGAAAGTGAGCTCTATGTAAAGACAACAAAACCACAATCCGTCAATGAATATGGGACAGCCAGCTACCAGCAATTAGCAGCCAATAAAGAGGGAGAGACACGGACGATTCAATTTAACGGCCTCTCTGAATTAAAAACCGATCGTTACCTGAAGCTAACAAATAAAGGTGCTCATGTAGAAACTTACGAAGAAGTTCGCAGAGATCAAGTACCGGAAAAAGCTTTAAATGAAATTGATCCGCGATAAAAGAAAGGTTCGCCTGTTTTTAGTAACAAGCGAACCTTTTTTCTGAATTCTTGCCTTCTTGTGTAAAGCCTTCGGTCTAACGAATGATCATTGTTGAGACTTTTGCGTATCTGGCCATATAAGCGGCCTGACTTCCGAAAAAGTCTCTGATTTTGCTCGTTGACTTTGAACCAATGACTAACAGATCCGGCTGATTTAATGGGATAAATTTATTAACGATCAATTCTCCGGGATTTCCTTTATTCACGATCGTGGTTACATGTACCACACCCGAAGTGAGCGCCTCCTGTTTGTATTTTTCACTTCGCCCTCTTAAATCATTTAGCTCCTTTTCCCAATAATTCTTATCTAAAGACTGATAAACATTGATATTTTTTTCCTCCAAAATAGAAACAATAATTAGTTCAGCCATCTCTTGACGTGCCTCCTGTATAGCAAAATGAAATGCTTTTAGCGCATCTGGACTCTCGTCTACGCCAACCATAATCTTCCTAAAGCTCATCGTCATGCCTCCTTTCCATACTTTTCCGCCTCAATTGCTGGGCATAACGCCTATCTCCTTTATATAGCTCAACAATGGTCCAAATAAGAACAAGAAGAACCGCAACAATGATTCCATACGCGAGATTGTCCGCGAACTTAAACTGCTCTTTTGTGGGTCTATCGCCAAAAAAGCCTTCAATTTGATTTGGAAGTCCCTTCATATTTAGAAAAATCAACCCAAGAACGGATAGCCAGCCTAGAAACTTTACTAGCCAAGAATTTTTGAACCGTTCTCCCATCTCTACATGACTGTCTGTAAATATCAATAAGGGCAACATGGAAAATGGCAAAGCAAACGCCAGAAAAACTTGTGAATTATTCATTAGATTATTAATCGCAAGGTGCTCTTCCACTTCACTTTTTCCACTTGTCATGTACACACAGATTAATACAGGAATGACAGACAGTAATCGAGTGACTAGCCGCCGCAACCAGATAGGTACTCGCATATGAACGAATCCTTCCATAATAATTTGTCCTGTAAGCGTCCCAGTAATCGTTGAATTTTGACCAGAAGCCAATAAAGCAATTGCGAAAAGAATGGATAGTATTCCAGAGGTTGCTATGTGAGCCAAAATGGCATTATTCATGACATTGGGATCTGATAAGGCTTTAAACAAACCGAAAAATGAAGGATCCTTGACACTGCCCGTTTTGAAAACCGCTACGCCCATAATCAGGAGCAAAGAGTTGACAAAAAAGGCCATTATCAGCTGTATATTAGAGTCCCATTTTGAAAAACGCAAGGTACGGGCAATATCCTCTGGATCATCGTGATTAATCTTGCGACTTTGCACAATGGATGAATGCAGATAAAGATTATGCGGCATGACGGTTGCGCCAATGATTCCTAGAGCTCCTGTTAATGGCGTTTGTCCTGCGACTGCATGATTTGTAGAGAACGCTTCTGCACTTGGCACCAATCCTTTGATCACGTCTCGCCAAACTGGTTTTGACAACGCTACCTGATAAGCAAAAATAATGAAAATGACGACAATCAACACCACAACGATCGCCTCGATTTTCCTAAATCCGATTTTTGTTAATAGCAGCAGTAACAAGACATCAAAAACGGTAATGAATACCGCAATGAATAATGGAATATGGAATAACAGATAAAGAGCAATGGCTCCACCAATAACCTCTGCGATATCCGTTGCCATAATGGCCAACTCCGTTAAAAGCCAGAGTACGATGCCCAACAGTTTGCTGGTTCGCGCCCGAATCGCCTGTGCTAAGTCCATTTGAGAGACGATCCCTAGCTTGGCAGACATGTATTGCAAAAGCATCGCGATCAAACTGGACATGAGAATGATTGACATCAATAGGTATTGAAAATTCTGACCGCCAGTAATTGAAGTCGACCAGTTGCCGGGGTCCATATAGCCGACGGCAACAAGGGCACCTGGTCCAGAATAGGCGAACAAGGTTCTCCAAAAATTCATGTTCTTAGGAACTTCAATGGTTCCATTAATTTCTTCAAGTGATGGTCCATTTGCATACTCAACTAAATGATGTTTTGTGTGTGACACACTCCGTTTACTTTGCTGTGGATCATTCAATCAAATTCCTTCTTTCAAAAACGTCTTCTTAATTATTTTAGGCAACCCTAAAATATCGCAAGTGACGTGTTTTCGCAACAAGAAGATTTGTACAATGACCTTCTGTATCAGGCTTTTTTTAAAGGAGTTACGTTATCCCATGTCTATTCCTTTTCAGTGAAAATCATTTCTTTATGATTTGTTTCAACTCTTTTCGCTCCTAAAAGACGGCCTTCGCTAACACTCCTTCCTAAATACGAAATAATCGTTATTTTAAAAAATATTATTGTATATTCTTGTTCTTTTATCTTTCTCATTACGGATTTTTCGTAAAGGCTTTTCACCTATTTAATAATGTTTATTTAATAATGTCTTTTATAAATATATTGTTAAGAAAAACGATTCAACTGTTTTATTTGATCTCTCCTCGTTATTATATGTTCAGTTGACAGCTTAATTATCTTGTTAGGTGAGGCTTCTATACAAACATAGGCTATTGCGCAAAAACATCGAAAGATGCCAATGTGTAAAACACGAATGGTCGAATTAAGGCTCTTCTAAAAATAGCTAAGAATTTTCTTTACGTTGTATAGTGCTAAAACTCAGACGATGAGAGGACATGAAAGGACAGCCTTCTTATTGTGTGTAAGAAGGCTGTCCTTTTTGTTAATATAAACAATTTTAAATTGAAAGGAAGATTTATCATGAAACGCGTGCAAAAAATAATTTTACTTTGTCTAACGGCTATCCTAATGTGTACCATCTCTGTCTCCGCCTATTTCTTATTAGCCAATCAGCATTTAAAAAAAGCTCTGGCTAACGGCTATCACCCCATAAAAAATGAGTATCAAACACAAAGCAAGCAAGATAGTGAAGCTTTTTTGATTATGGGCTTAGACAACACCATTGAAAGAAAGCTCGGCACCACTCGAACGGATGCCATGATGGTTATCACCATCAATAATAAAACGAAAAAGCTTACCTTCTGCAGTTTGCCGCGAGATAGCTTTGTACCTATTGAGGCCAAGAACTATCATGGCAATCAGCGGATCGAAGCCGCCTATACCTTTGGCGGGCCGACTGCATCTGTCAATACGGTAGAGAAACTACTGAAGATTCCGATTGCTCATTATTGCGTGTTTAATTTCTTATCCTTTATTCAGTTTATTGATGCCATTGGCGGGATCGATATCAATGTTCAGCATTCCTTTGATGGTGTAACAAAAGACGGTCCAGGGGCCATCCACTTCGATGAAGGGAAACAGCACGTTGATGGAACAAAGGCTTTATCCTATGCACGAGAACGTCACAGCGATAACGATATCATGCGGGGCTTTCGCCAGCAAGAAATTATCCAGGCGGTGGGAAAGAAATTGAAGTCAAAGGATACCGTTAAAAACCTTACAGGAATCATTGACTCGTTTGACAACAATATCCAAACCAATATTACTGGCGATCAGCTAATAGCACTGATGAAAAATAGTTTGGCTTACAGCGATTATGACAAACAACGGCTCACCTTTGATTGGCGAACCTTCAGTAATCAGGGGCGTAGTATGGTGGAACTATACCCAGACAGCATTCGCTACGTCAGTCATGAACTGAGAGTAAGTCTTGGAATAGATAAAAAGAATGAACAAGATAAGAAGGACTTTGTCTTCCAAACAAATGGGAATTACCTCTATCAAAGCGACTATTCTGTTCAGGATGAAGCCTCTGAAGAGAAGGAATCCACCTCCCATAACGGCAACACTTATGTTGGAACACCGGGAAATACCGAGACGGGTTCGCTTCCGACTGTTAAAACGAAAAATGGCTTTGTTCCTTGATAAGGTGTTCACTTTACCAAGGAACGTAGAAAACCTCTTATCTTATTCAAAGTAACGCGAATAAGACAAGAGGTTTTTTTACAAGTAACGAACCTGCTGCTAATTTTGAAATCATAAATGCTTTTTCAATATCGTATGATTAATCTTTCGTTTTATGTTCAAAAGATGTGTCCTCATTCATCCAACCTTTTTCCAAATAGAAGTCCCACTTTTCACATCTTATTAAAGTAATGATTTGTTTTTATTTTTAAACGTATTGTAACCACTACAAACAAAAATCCTACAAATATCAATATATAGTTTGTGCTATCGCTTGTTTTAGGATAACTCTTCTTTGCATTCAGTTGACTTTTACTTACTGGTATAGTCGTCTTGGATGATATCAAATTATTCGGACTATTGCTTTTTGTGGATTCATCAATTTTTAAAGCTGATTTTTCCTTCCATTTTGCATAGAGAGTTTGATTACTCGTGACAGGAGTCTTAAAATCCCATAAATCATTTAAATTTTTATCTCGGTACCAACCAACAAATTCATAACCATTTTTCTCAGGCTGTTTCGGCTCAGTAACATGCTTTCCTTCTTCCACTACTTGATTTGGAATTAATGATCCTCCATTACTTTCAAACGAAACTACAAAATTCTGACTTTTAGGGGCGCTTTCCTTCCATTTAGCTGTAAGTGTGATATCTTCCCCAATCATTTTATCTTTTGTAAAATCCCATGCAGCACCTTCTAAATACCAACCTTCAAAAACATGGCCCTCTTTTTTAGGTTCATCAGGCTGTTGAATGAATTCACCGGGCCAGACCTGTTGAGGTTCAGCATCTCCTACCCCGCCATTAAGTTCGAAATTCACTTGTTTTTTCGATGCTTTTACAAATACGTTTACGCCCATTAAATTATCCTGATCTTGAGCAATTCTATAATTATACCCAAAACTAATTGGTATCCCTTCTCCTTCAAATATAGCTTTGTCCCCTTCAATTCTCCACAACAAATCTTTTTCCATATCCTTTGGAACTTCTCGAAGTGAAAGGTTTTTTATCCTTTCTTTATCCTTAAGTAATGCTTCTAAATCCAATACCCAACTCCCATTTTCATAAGATATTTCTCTTTCAAAAGTTTGAATGGACAACTCAGCTTTTGAGAATGACAGACCTTCTTCTAAATCCAAATACGGTAGGGCATTACTTTTAATATCAATATGTTTCAATGTATTATTTGGATAAATTAGCTCTTCTAATTTCCCTGCATCCACAATCAAAAGTGTATTCAGTTTCGTTTGATTTGTTAAGTCAAGTTCTTTTATTTTTGTACGGTTTAAAGTTAGAAATTCAAGATTTTTATTTTCATTCAAATTGAGATCACTAATAGCTGTATAAGAAGCAAACAAATCAATTAATTTTGGATTAGCTGAGACATCTAAACTGCTAATAGATACATTGCTTTCTATATTAAGGCTCTCCAATTTTTCGTTATTATTAACGTTAATCTCAGATAATAAATTATTTTCTACAGCTAATGTTTTTAACTGTCTATTTTGATCAATTATTATATTCTCAAGATAGTTACCACTCAGAATAACACTTTCTAGTTCTTTGTATTGTGTTAAATCTAATTCACCAGTTAATTCAGCTTTTTCAATAGTTAAATTCTTAAGATTGTAGTTTTCTCCTAAATGAACTTTCCCTATAGATCCAGTTGAAATTGTGATATTTTTTAAAGTATTTACACTAGAAAAATCCGCATTCTTTATTGATGTATTTCTAAAAAATACGTTTTGCAAATTGGGAAGAAACTTTAAATCATCCAAATTGTTAATGACTAATGGTTCTGATTCATCATTGACAATACTTTTTATGCTAGCAAGATTCTCGATTGTAATTGGTTCGTTTCCATCAATGATTCCTTGAGTCAACCAATTACTAATTTCTGGAACGCCCGTATACACACCATCTAATACTTGTTGAAGTGTATATTTAAGTGCTTTTAATACTCCTGGATCTTTAATCAGTTCAGAATTTAACAAAATACTTTTACTATTAGTGATATTTATAGAAACAGTTAATCGGCTGGTACTATTTGCTTGATAAACATATTTTAGTTTCGTTGGTATACCTGCAACATGTTTTCTTAATAGAAATCCTTGTGGTACCTTTTCCCATAATTTTTCGTCTTCTGAATCAAGTATCACACGAGTAGGATCATAATTTTTTTGAAATATTTCGACATATGGAAGAAGAGTTTGTCCATTCGTTGTAATAACCTCTTTGTTTAGAGCAGGTTGCTCAATCGACAAATTCTTTACCGTTTCAGGAAGTATTAATTCAGTTATATCTGGTGCATTTAGAAAAAAGTTTGTAATTTGTGCTTTTGATAAATCTACACTTTTAATAACTCCTCCGTTAAGAATAAGTGTTTGAAGATTTGACAAATAATGAATTCCGTCAAAGTTATCAATATTCGATGACACTGAAAGTCCTATAAGTTGAGGAATCTTTTCAGTAATAGATGCCCCCTCTGATACCTTCAACTGATCTGCAATTGCTTTTCTAAAATTATCATTTGGAAAGAAACTATCAGTCAACTTGATATCAATAGCCTCATTACTATTCATTGAAGTTTGTTTCCTTATTCTAGGCTGACCCTGTGATTGAGAACTTCTAACAACAGAAGTATCCATTTCATGTGAACTGCTTTCTGTTTTTCTATTGGATTCTGATTGATTAACTGTAGATACTTCTTTAGAAGAACCTGAACTATTTTCCACTACAGATTCTTGCCTCTGATCTAAACTTTGGCTATCAAGTTCTTTCCCGAGAACAAGAGTAGCAGAAAAAAAATTTCCCCCTAGCATTAAACTAATTAGTAAAAGCTTTAAATAATTCTTTTTTCTCATTTTACACCTTCTCCTTTTTGCAAACAATTCATTATATTTAAGCTAGTTTGATTCGGAAATCATAAGAAATTTTCTATTCTTTTTGTAGGTGAAAACCCACAATTTCTAAAAAATCACACAATAATTCTTATAATACCCTCAAAACTATTAATCACTATTGTTTCATTAATATAACTAATTCATAAACAGTTTAGTATAACTATTAACGATACAAAAAGATAAACCCTTTAAAAATTTCATTTCCGAATAAATAACTTAAGTAATATAATTATAAATTAATAAAAAAGATATTGCAAAATAAACGAGTGGTACTAATTAAAAAATACTTAAAATATAATTAGGTAACACTGATATCGAATTCTACTATTAAATTAGTAAATTAAATAGGATGCATTATTTAACCTATTGTATTACCGATCATATATATCTATATTTTTAAAACAAATAGAAAAAACTTTCGAATAATTTGAATTAAAAAACATTTCTTAAAACACTCTTTTTTGGGAATTATTCATATAATTCCTTTTCGATACCTATTAAATGATGATAATTTTATAAAAGATCATGTTTTAAAAAGAGCTCCTAACTCTTCATACTAATAAACTATTATGTTTCCTAAGTCTTTTTATAATTATTGATCACCTATTCATGCATATTTTAGAAGAAATGTGTAATCCTGTTTTCTTTCATCTCAATTTCTTTGAATATCTGCTTTAAGTCGTTTTCTACTTCTTCAATGTCAAAAGCAGGAGCGCTTGTTTTATTTTTGTATAAATAGAACTCTAAGTTTAATCCATTGGGCAATGACAGGAAGTGAATCGATTCCCTTGATAACAATTCTTTTTCAATCGCATGAATCACGAACACCCCTTTTTTCTCCTTCAACCACTTATGAATCCCCAAACTGTCCGGGCAATAGAGATACTCAGGTGTAATACTGAAGAAGTCCGCTGTCCGTTGTGTTAATTGCTGATGGCCAAGGTGATCGCTCAAAACGATAAAGGGTATTTTTTCTAGATCTTTGGCGTCAGCTTGATTCAATTCATTTTTTACTAGGGAGGTATTTGCGGCCAAAACTACTTTTGAGCGAATCAATTCCATTCGCTCAAATTGAGGATCTTCCACCAAACTGCTAGTAATCACCAAATCTACTTCCCTGTTTTTTAATTGATTGAATAACTCTAATGGAGCAGCATTCACATAACGAATCGTGTAATCCACCTCTTTGCATGCACATTCTCCAGCTTCAAAAATAAAAATAGATTCGCTGATGCCTACTTTAAAGATTGGTCGATCAATCATTTGATAGAGCGGAAATTGAATTTTCTTAGCTTCATCAATGATACGTTTGACTACAGGGAGGATTTTCTCTCCTTTTTCACTTAAAATCAATTTCTTTCCTTGACGAAGAAATAGATCATAGCCGAGTTCGTTTTCGAGACTTTTCAATGCTGAGCTTAATGAAGAAACTCCTACATAGAGTTCCTGAGAAGCTTTAGAAAGACTGCTATATTTAGCGATAATATAGAAATACTCTAATTTTTCGATTGACATTTTTTCACATCCAAACATGTAGTATTTTAGGTCAACCTAATTTTGCTCCTCTATAGGCCAAACAATCAAGAAAGAACATTAAATAACAGATATTCTTTAACAGAGGTTAACGTTTGATCGCTTTTTTTCTGAAATTTGAAGGAAAACGTCTTTCATGAATCTGGAATGCGATTCCTTAATAAACGAAAAGGTGTAGAAACCCTTTGTTCCCAATAGCTCACTCTTGCTGCTTATTCATCAATAAGCTTTTCTCGATTGCTTTCCCCTTTTTCACGAGTATGATGGGTTTGCACAATAAAATAAAAATCATATTAGGTGAGGTTACTCTGAAGAACATAGGTTATCGCTCGGAAATGTCGAGAGACAGTAACGAGTAAAGCAGGGATTGTCGAATGAAGGCTTTCTCAAGATAACTAGAAACTTTTCTTACGTCTCAGAAAGCCAAAGCTCAATGAACGTGATTTCCTGATAAAATTAGTTATTCGGTGACCTCCTTAATATGATTATTTAGGAGGTTTTTTACATTGAAAGTTTTACACGCTCCATCTCAAAAGAATACCACGCTAAAGAAAAGCATTGGAAATCTGACATTTGTGATAATCTTAGCGTTATTCGCATTTATTTTGGTCTTTTCCTTAATAAAAATGAATCGACCGCTAGATTCTCTACCCTCAGAAGAGGTTTTATCGACCCCTAGTAAAACACACGATTTCTTAGCCATCTCAAACCTGCTCTATTTTTCCATTCGAACGATGTTTCGAATGATCATCGGGATGATTTGGTCATTTCTTTTCTCCTTTGTGTTCGGTGTTCTAGCGGTAAGATATAAAACCGCTAGACGGATTATTTTACCGATGGTCAATTTTTTAGAGTCCGTTCCACTACTTGGCTTCTTGACTTTCACCACCGCTTGGTTGCTAGGGCTTTTCCCTGGAAATGTCTTAGGTGCCGAATGTGTGGCGATCTTCGCGATCTTTACCGGACAAGCTTGGAACATCATGTTGACCCTTTACCAAATCATGGAGGTCATTCCTTCTGATTTATCGAATGTCACAGATCAGTTCAAATACAACCCTTGGGAAAAATTTTGGCGATTAGAATTTGTCTACGCGATTCCAGGATTGCTGTGGAACGTGATTATCTCCCAAACGGCGGCTTGGTTCGCCTTGGTGGCCAGTGAACAAGCTTCTGTTGCTCTTCCGAAAGACACGACACTTTTTTTGCCGGGAATTGGCTCCTATATTCAAATCGCGTTGGACCGTGCTGATTTTAAAGCATGCTTGTGGGCTGGCTTAGCCTTACTGCTGAATGTTATCATTCTGAACTTTCTAGTTTTTCAACCATTGGTTCGCGCAACCTATTACTTTAAGTATGAGACAGATGTTGAAAGTACTATCCCGCCAAGATCTATTATTTATCGTTTGCTCAAAGAGGCCACATTGACGCACTATTGTTCTCATATTTTTTCACTATTTAGTCAATTTTGGATCTATCAACTACCGAAAATTTGGTATTTTTTGAAGCTTGATCGACTCTATAAACGAATCGCTAAACTGCGGAATTTCTTTAAAACCTTGTGGTATATCGGGCTGGGGGTCTTAATCATTGTCTGCTCTATCAAGCTGTATCATTTTTTGCCTCATCAGGATTTCGGAATGATTCCACGTTTAACACTTTACACCACCTTACGTGTAACCTTAGCAATGATTGTAGCTGGACTGATTTTTACCCCTCTGGCTATTTGGGTAGCTAGTGACAATCGTCGGTTAAATATCGTGCAACCTATTGGGCAAATTTTAGGTTCGATTCCTTCTAATGTTTATACGCCCTTTATTGTTATCTTTATAAGCATGGGGTTTGATAAATTGGAATGGTGGATTCTGCCTTTGATAATGGTCGGGTGTCAATGGTATTACTTCTTTAACGTGATTGCTGGATACTTAGCAATTCCAGATGATATTCGAGACGTGACAAAAATTTTCAAATTATCGAAATGGCATTGGTGGGTGAAATATCTCATCCCCTCGATCTTACCTTACATTATCACCGCGATTATTAATGCTGCCGGCGCTGCTTGGAACGCAGATATTGCTGCTGAAAGTATTCAATGGGGGAAAAAATCTATCAATGTGACTGGGTTGGGCCAATACATTTCGGTGAACGACGGTATCAAGGACAAATCGGCTCTAGGTACATTGGCAATGTGCTTTGTGGTAGGGCTTTGTATCGCCTTTGTTTGGCAACCTTTGTATCGTGTCGCAAAAGAAAAATTTCATTACTGATGCGTACAAGTATGCATAAAAGTTTAATCGGAAGGAGAAGTATACTGGGACTGGATTTTCCAGTATACGAAATAAAAGCATGGAAAATATTGAATTATTAAACGTAAAATCCGTTTGCAAAGAATTTGAAATTGAAGGACATAAAGAGCATTTAAAGGTTTTAGAAAATATTGATTTGACTGTTAAAACCAACGAATTTGTGAGTATCATTGGACAATCAGGGACTGGAAAGTCCACTCTATTGAGAAGCATTGCCGGACTGCTCCAACCAACGAAGGGCGAAATCACCTTTGAAAATAAAATACTCACTGAGCCAGATGCCAACATCAGTATGGTATTCCAGCATTTCGCACTTTTTCCTTGGTTAACCGTAGAGAAAAATATCAGCTTTGGGCTAGAGAATCGCGAGGAACTATCACGGGAACAAATCAAAAAACGCGTGGGTAATCTGATTGAAATGATCGGGCTAGAGGGCTTTGAAAAGGCCTACCCTCGCGAGCTCTCCGGCGGTATGAAGCAACGAGTGGGCTTTGCTCGAGCATTGGCGATCGAGCCTAGCCTCTTATTGCTGGATGAACCCTTCTCCGCTTTGGACATTATTACCGCTAGTCAACTATCCAATGACCTACTAGCCATCTGGCTCGGCAACCAAATTGCTACGAAGTCCATCGTTATGATTACTCATGATGTTCAGCAGGCTGTACAGCTTTCTGATCGCGTCGTTTTGATGGATGCAAATCCCGGTCGTGTAGCAAAAATTTACCCAATCGATGTCCCTAGAAATCAACGCACTCCAAAAACTATTATCAATATCGTTGAGCAAATTACTCAAGAAATGATTCGGCGGATGCAAGCATAAACTCCCTAAATTTACTATCTGACCATTGCATCCTCAAAAAAAATCAGGTGTATTATCCACACCTGATTTTTTATTTAAGCCAAATCTCCCCGCAAAACATCAATGATATTTTCCTTTTTAATTTTCCCTACAGCATAGAACATCGTGATCGCTACAATAAGAAGTACGCCCAGCATACTGATCAATAGGCTGCTCCACGGAAATTGATAAGCAATCTCCGCTCCACCTCTTACCATTCCTTGGTAAATGAGCCAAGAGAAGAGCCCTGCGATTGGAATTCCCCATAATAATGAACGGAAGCCATAGAATAAACATTCATAAACCATCATTTTATTAAACTCATAATCAGTCATTCCTATCGAACGCAACATTGCCAACTCACGCCGCCGCAACTTAATGTTGGTAGAGATCGTATTGAAGACATTCGCAAGTGCGATCAATGCGATCATCCCAACAAAAACGTAGCTGAAAAGGTTCACTACAAAGAGAATATTGCGATTCTGATCAAATATTTCATGTACATTGTAGAGCTCGTAAGGTATAGAAACTCCTTCTTCTTGAAGGATGTTCTTCATGTCAGCAGTTGAACGGGCTGCGTCTTTTGAAAGAAAGGTCAGACCACTAACTTGATCGATCCTTTCCGGTGAAAAGCGTGTTTTCAGCTGATACGGTGCGACGAGCATAAACACATAGGAGTGCTTTTCATTAGTCTGTCGTGGCAAAGTATCTAATGGATAGGTGTCGGCGAATTGTACATTGATAACCTGCTGTTGATTTGTATCCGTTCTTCCTCCAATTTTCGGTGCAATTCTAAGTGTCATTCGATCTTTTGGAAAAAGATCAACCAACTGTTCTTTCTCATGAGATAATTTCATCCGCTGTTTCGCGACAGCGATCACTCTAGCATTGTCACCAGTAAAATCTTTCACAGGAAGCTCAAGACTCTTGATAAAATTCACGTATTCCTTGTCTTCAATAAATTGGATATCTGCCTGAAATGTTGTTGTTTTGGTCGCGTCTATCTTCTCCAATTCGCGATAATGCTGAGAAAGTGTCTTATTTTCTATTTGGCTAGTGTACTGCAGAATGGATTGATAAGAGCTGCTAGTGATTCCTTCAACCTTTTGAAATTTTTCATACAATCGAAACAGCTCTTGCTCCTTCATCTCAGCACTAGAAAAGACGATGTCGTAATCTGAGTCAACCACCATCTGCTTGGCTGATTGCTGCAGGCCATTACCAAAAGCCTGAGCTGAAACGAAAAGAACTACACTAAAAGCCAGTGATAAAATAATCGATCGATAGCGCTTCTTATTGCGTTTGAAATTCTTAAAAGCCAGTAGCCCTTCCAGACCATAAAGCTTTTCTGAAAGCTTCGTGGTTTTAACATCCTTTGTTGAAATCTTTACTTCATTAGTTTGGCGGATATTCTCCATTATCGGTGTATTCGCCGCTTTTTTCGCGGGAAGATACGCCGATATCAAAATAGTGAGCAAGCTGACTCCAGCCGCTACCAACAATATTGGCAATGAGACGGATAAAGCTAATGGCACATCGGCATAAAGAACATTTCTGAAATTTTTGGCAACAAGCGCGATCACTAAAGAAAGACTGCCAAGTCCTAATAGAATGCCTAAGGGAATTCCTATTGTACCGATACAAATCCCTTCAAATAAAACCGAATTTCGCAGCTGTTTAGGTGTCGCCCCTACCGATGACAGGATACCAAATTGTTGTGTCCGCTCATTCAAAGAAATCGTAAAGGCATTGTAAATCAGAAAAATAGATCCCAGCATGATCAAAACAACTAATATCGCACCGATAGAATACAGCAATAAATTAAACAGTCGATCATTAGAAGCACCAGTAAAACGCAGCACTTCTTCATTGAAAGTATAGGATCGCTTTTTTCCAACAGCAGTGGCATACGCCTGAGCCTTCCGTGGCTTTTTGAGCGTCACAAAGGCACTAACACTCTCCTGAGGCCCTATCTTATCTTCACAAGTAATCAATGTATATCCTGGCGCATGCTGGCTTTCGAACCCCGGTCGCTCGCAAATACCCACAATTTTATAGCTTTTTTCGGCAGCTTTTTTCAATCCTTCTTGTTTCTTGTACGCATCCTGCTGATTAAGACGTCTGCCATCAGCCAAGCGCTCACCGACCGTTAACGCCAAAGTTTCCCCGACTGTATATTTTACACCACCATTGGCTGCCACGTGAGCGGGTACTACTACTTCTTGACTATTTTTCGGCAATCTGCCAGCGATGAGTTTAACTGGTAGTGTGTCAAAGGTCTGTTGATTGAAGCCAGCCACAAATAGATAGGGCTTATTGGGATTTTTCCCTCCCTCAAGCTGACCATAACCAATATTTGTATACGTCGTTGTTTTTAGAACATTCTTATCCTGAGTTTGCTTTTTAACGAAAGCAGCATTAGTATCCAAAAATGCCACCTGCCAATCGCCGTATTTCTGCTCAGCTCCCTTCACCATATACTGTTGAAGCGAAATGGCGAAACTGGCAACCGCGGTAATCATCGCCGCAGATAGGATGACTCCTAGAATCGTGACCAAGGTGCGCGTGCGGTTTTTTCTCATATTTTGCAGGGTAACTTTATGAAAGATGTTCATACTCAGATCATCCTTTCATCTCGTATTACACGACCATCAGAAACACCGATGATTCGATCCGCCTGTAAGGCAATCTCCTCATCATGAGTAACAACAATCAACGTCTGACCATACCTACGGTTACTCATTTTCAGCAGATGGATAATTTCATGACCATTTTTACTATCCAAACTGCCGGTTGGCTCGTCTGCTAGTAAAACAGCGGGGGCATTCATCAACGCTCGACCAACGGATACACGCTGCTGCTGTCCGCCAGATAGTTGATTCGGTAAATGGCTCTTCCGTTGACTTAGTCCCAAGAGCGCCAATAATTCAGTGAGCCGCTCTTGATTAACCTTCCGTCTGTCCATCAACACTGGCAACGTGATATTTTCCACCACATTCAGTGTCGGAATCAGGTTGTGAAATTGATAGATCAATCCAACCTGACGGCGACGAAAAAGCGCTAATTTATCATTGTTTTGTGCATACACATCTTGTCCATCTAACCAAACTTTTCCGCTAGTAGGTACATCCACCCCGCCAATCATATGCAGCAACGTTGATTTTCCAGAGCCGGATGCCCCGATGATTGCGACAAATTCTCCCTTTTCAATCGTTAAAGATACATCATCCAGTGCCACAACCTTGTTCTCATCTTTTCCATAGACTTTGCAAAGGTGTTCGATTTTTAACAGCTCCATTTTTATGAGCCCCCCTTCCTCATGGTTCTTCTCTATCATAGAAGCCACACCTTTCAGCTCGGTGACTTCTAGGTGAGAGATTCGTCACTTTGGAAAACGGATGATGAATATCGCCCCGCCAGCAGGATGATTTTTGGCCGTAATTGTCCCTCCCTGACGCTTGATAATCGATTGGCTGAGGGACATGCCGATGCCAAAGCCTGTTTGGCTGCCGGTTTCACCGCGATAAAAGCGGTCAAATAAGTGATGCAAATCTGCTGTCTCAAATCCCTTGCCACTATCATGGATCGTGATCGCACAAAATAACGGATTGTCCTCTGCGTTGATAATGATTGTCCCTTGTTCCCCGATACTTTCGATACAGTTCTTCAAGATGTTTTGAAGCGCTTCAGATAGCCAATTGGCATCACCTTGGATCGTTAAAGTTGTAGGAATCTGCTTTTCTATCTGAATCTCATGCAACTCTAAGCTCACTAAAAAAGGACGCAAAGCCTCCTCGATCAGCTTAGAAACCGAAATTTGTTCATTTTGAAACGCTACTACATCCGCATCCAAGCGAGATAATTTCAGTAAAGCGGTGATTAGCTTGTCCATTCGCAAAAGCAAAGCTTCAATTTCACGAAGCGTCATTTTTCGCTCTTTTTCACTGGTTGTTTCACCCGCCAAGGACAAGAGTAGATTGACCGAAGTCAGCGGCGTCCGCAGTTGATGGGCGATGTCTGCTAAAGAATCTGCCAAGTTTTCCTTTTCCCTTTGCAACGCCGCGTTCTGTTCTCGAATCCGCAAAGTCATTTTGGCAATCTCACTTTGTAGGATCGACAGCTCTCCTTCGTCCAGCTCTTCGATGAACAAACGGTCTTCATTGTGTAAAACCAGATCAATCTGATCAGCGATTTGAGCAATCTGTCGGTATCTAGCTTGGGTAAAAAAACAAAACAAACCGCCAAAGATTACCGCCGCAACCATTGCAAGTAAGCCCGCAGCGGTGTTTTGACTAAATCCAACAATAGCCAGAATGAGCGTGACTAGCAGAAATACGAACGTAACCTTACGGAACTCTCGGTTTCTAACCATTACTACCTCCTAATCGATAGCCCATGCCGCGAACCGTTAGAATAATCGTTGGCTTAGTGGGAGCTTCTTCGATTTTCTCCCGGAGACGTTTGATATAAACAGTCAACGTATTGTCATTGACAAATTCCCCCGCCGCATCCCAAAGCTCGTCTAATAAACGTTCCCGGGTGATAATAATCTTTGGATTATTTACAAAAACGAGCAGTAGGCGATACTCCAAAGCAGACAAAAAGACCTCGCTGCCATTCTTTCGCACAATGCCACTAGTACTGTCGACAAAAAGTCCGTTAAATTCAAAGGTTGCTGGTGTCTGTCCGCTTTTTCGCAAGGCATTATTAATCCGCGCCAACAACTCCCGTGGTCGAAAGGGCTTCGTGATGTAATCCTCCGCCCCCATGTTCAGACCAGTAACAACACTAGATTCATCACCTGAAGCGGTCAAAAAAATGACTGGAATCTCCTGCTCCGCTTTAATCTCTGTACAAACCGTAAACCCGTTGCCATCAGGTAAAGAAATATCAACGAGCGCCAGATCAAATTTAGTTTTCGACAAAGTTTTCAAAGCCTCACTTTTACTTCCGGCATGGGTAACTAAAAAACCCTCAGATCCAAGTAAGATCTTCAGATTTTTTGCGATGGCTTGGTCATCTTCCACTAAGAATATATGTATCATCGGACAAACTCCTCTACTAATCTGCTATTTTATTTATTTTACCATCAAACAAATAATTCTGTTGGTCCCTCATTCAAATTCCTGTCTCATACTCTAGAATTAAAGTAAGAGAGAGCATGGAGATTTTTCTCACTCTACTTTTTGCTATCGAACTGGCGTTAGTGATGATCCATGAAATAGGCGCCATTCGCTGTAAAGAATGGCGTCTGTTTATTGGATTGAAAGCTCTACCCGAAGAAACCGCCTATTGCGTCTTTACACTACCGCATATTTTTTATACTGTCGGAATCGTTTTTCTACTATAGAAAAAACCTTACTAAATGCAAGATACATTTAGTAAGGTTTTTAGCTTGTTCTTAAAACTTTTTTCGTTTTAATTTAGAACTGATGATCTATTACTGACCTCTCTACTAAAACAATAAGTTGTCGTTTATTTATCCGACAACCGTTCTTTTAAATCGACTTTTTCTCCCCGTTTACGCAGATCTGAGAATTCACCGATCGCAGTAAAAAATAAATCATTTGAGGAGTTAACGGCGGTCTCAACAGAATCCTGAATCACACCAATAATGAAACCAACACCCACAACTTGCATAGCAATATCATTAGATATGCCAAAAAGACTACAAGCTAACGGAATCAATAATAGCGAACCTCCAGCAATCCCTGATGCACCGCAAGCAGCCAAAGCTGATAATACACATAACATTAAAGTCAGACTAAAAGGGACATCAATTCCTAAAGTATGAACCGTCGCTAAAGTCATTATCGAGATGGTAATCGCAGCTCCCCCCATATTGATGGTTGCACCTAATGGCAACGAAATTGAGTAGGATTCTTTAGTTAACCCTAAACGCTTTGCCAACATCATGTTGATTGGAATATTCGCTGCAGAACTGCGAGTGAAAAATGCCGGAATCGCACTTTCTTTTAGGCAGAACCAAACAAGAGGATACGGATTTTGCCTAATCAGCACAAAAGCAACTAAAGGATATACAACCAAATCCACAACCAGCATGGCCCCTACCAATAGAAACAGGAGACGGCCATATTGTGTTAATCCAGCTAGTCCCGTTGAAGCCACCGAATCAAAGACTAGTCCAGCAATACCAAAGGGCGCCATCGCGATGACTAACTGAACAACGCCAGTGATTGCTTGAGAGAATTCGTCAATAACTTCTTTTACCGAATTTTTTCGTGTTCGCAATGCAAACCCAATTAAAGCTGCCCAAAATAAAACCCCTAAGTAATTTCCATCGATCATGGCCTGTAACGGATTTTGAACAATATTATTCAAAATTGTCGTCAATACATCGATCAGGGCTTTGGGTGCCTCTTGAGAACCAGAGACTTCCTGTAAAGAAATAGTCAAAGGAAAAATATAACTAGCCAATACGGCAACTGTTGCTGCTAATAAAGTAGTAAATAAGTACAAAGAAATGATGGGCTTAATAAAAGTTTGAGTGTTTGCTTGATGTTTTGATACCGAAGACATGATTAATACAAATACTAATAACGGTGCAATCCCTTTCAACGCCCCGACAAACAAACTACCTAGTATTGCAATGAAGCTCCATTGAGGTAGAAAAATCCCTAATACTGCCCCCACGACAATCCCAATGACAATTCGCTTGATTAACGAAAGTTGTTTAAAAAATTCTAACAAAACAAGTGTCCTCTTTTCCATTTTTAATTATCATACTAGCATATGATAATTAAATTCTAATTGAATAGGCAGATGTTTACAACCTAGAATATAGCTATTTTCTAATTACTATCATTCTTAGAATGGAGATAATCTATGAAAAAATTTATTAAAACTAAAAAGCTCGGTTATATGTTGCTACAAGTGTTTTAATAACCGAATTTTGCATCACCGAAATCTTTTTCCTTCTATATTACATAAACAATCCAATCTTTTTTCGATATCAATGATTTTCATGTACGGCGCTTGCTTGATCTTCTTCTTTTTCAGTATCCTCTTTATCATCAATGTCATGGGGATAATCGCTAAGGAGCATTTGATGTGGCTAATTTTTTTTAATAATCGGAAAATACGCCTTAAGTCCTATAGTCCCTCTATACTATGTAATGTATAGTATAACGTATAAAGAGGTGTTGCTGATGGATAGTCAATTGAAAAAAGGGTTGATTGAGTATTGTGTGTTGGCCTCGTTAGTGGAGATCGATTCCTATGGCTATCAAATCGTCAAAGAAATCCATCCCCATCTTGAAATTACTGAGTCAACACTGTACCCGATCTTAAAAAGACTGGAGACCAATAAAAAAGTCTCCACCTACTCCAAAGTCCATAATGGGCGTTTGCGAAAGTACTATCATCTGACAGATTTAGGTGTTGCCAGTATTCAGAAATTTTTAAAGGAATGGAACGATGTAGAAGCCGTTCACAATTTTATTAAAAGGAGTGTTGAAGAATGAATCGAGTAGAGTTTATTAAGGAACTAAGCAATCATTTAGCTTACGAAGTCAGACCTAGCGAAGTCCATCGCTTGATTGAATATTACGATGAAATGATTCTGGATTTAATGGAGGACGGGTACTCTGAACGGGCCGCTGTCAAGAAATTAGGCGATCCAAAACAGTTGGCCTATGAAGCTGCAGGTATCCCAACAGAGGTGAAGGTACCTCGTCGTTTCAGTTGGCTATGGATCACACTTTTAATCTTAGGCTTTCCTTTATGGGGCAGTTTGGCACTAGCGGCCTTTCTGGTATTGTTGAGTATTGACATCGTGATCTGGTGTATCCCTTTTACAGGCGCTTGTCTAGCTGCCGGAACGATCATTGGCGGCGTAGCTGCGGCCTTCACAAGTCCTTTTGTTCTATTTGATTCATTCTTTATGGGGGTTACACAGCTTGGTGCAGGCATGTTCTTATTCGGCTTCGGTCTTTTATGTATGTGGCTGACGTATAAATTCAGCGCGGTCTTCATGAATATGCACCGCAGCTTGATGGGAATTATTCGTCGCAATATTTTCCAACGAAAGGTGGTCCAAGTATGAAATCCAAACTTCTTTTACCAAAGCTCGCGACCTATTTGATCGGTGCCGGGGTGATTCTGATGATGCTGGGCTATGCCTTGTCTGGTTTTTCAACGAACCGCTATCATATGTATCAGGACGAGCGGCATTGGTACAATGTTGTCGGCTTCTATATCGATGATTAACAAAGAACGAATTCTCTTCTTTCAGATAAAGAGGATTCGTTCTTTTTATTTGTTCTCTATCCTTCAAATCCAAATGAAGAAACTCTTTTATGCGTATAAAAGAACTACTTCTCTCAACAGAACCGTGCTAAACTAGCAGCAAGATAAAAAAAGAGGTGAATCCCATGGAAAAGATCTCACTTATTCCACCCCAAAAGAACCATGAAGCGGCAGTTCTAGAGTATATGCAGGAGCATTTCTCTTTAGGAGAAGATTCCTTACATGGCTCTTCCTTGCTGATAGAAATGGAAAGTTACAGCGATTGGCTGACCCATTTGATCAAGCAATCCAGCAAAACAACTGTAACGCCTGATTGGGTTGTTGCTACTACATTGCTGGCAGTACGGGAAAAGGATCAGAAAATCATCGGTACCATTGATATTCGGCATGAGCTGAATGAATTTTTACGGGAGTTTGGCGGACATATCGGCTTTGGCGTGCGACCTACTGAACGTGGAAACGGCTATGCTACGGAGATGCTGCGTTTAGGTTTAGAGTATTGTAAAATGCTGGGACTTGAAAAGGTCATGGTCGCCTGCTATGAAGAGAATGTTCCATCTGCTCGAACGATCCAAAAAAATGGTGGGGTTTTGGAAAAAACGTTTGTCCATGAGGATGGCCAGATAGTTCAGATTTATTGGATTGATTTAACAGATAAAAGATAGTTTCACGCCTGCTAGGATGCTAAAATAGTGATGAGAAGACTTCTGAGAAAGGATGCGATGTAAAATGACTGCCATCTTAAAAAATCATGATTATTCCTTTCGTCAGCTGCAGCAGGCAAATTTTCATGATATGACCTTTGAACGTGTGAATTTTTCAAATGCAGATTTAACTGGGGCGAATTTAAGCAACTGTCTATGTATTGATTGTAATTTTTCAGAGGCAATATTACGTGACGCTTCTTTGCAGGGAACCGACTTTCAGGGATGCAGCCTGGAAGGAGCAGATATTTCGGGGGCGAATTTATTTTTCGCAATGCTGGAGCTCGCGGACTTGACGGGCATTATCCATGACGACCGAACCCAATTTTTTGATCTTTACTGTCCTGCCGAAGGGCCCTTTATCGGTTATAAAAAATGCTTTGATTACCGGATCGTACAATTATTGATCCCAGCAGATGCCCGCAGAACCTCTGCGACGAATACCTGCTGCCGCTGTGATAAGGCGAAGGTTTTGACCATCAAGGATATGTACACCAATGAGGATTACGACGAAGCCGTTTCATACGTGGATGGGGATTTTGTGTACCGTGTAGGTGAATACGTTGTTGCGGAAAATTTCAATCCCAATCGCTGGGCAGACTCCACTGGCGGCATTCACTTTTGGCTGACGCGTAAAGAGGCTGAGGGATATATGTAACAAAAGCCCTGTATACTCCACTGTCTGAACTGGAGTGTACAGGGCTTTTAATTCAAAAAATTTAGGAATTTTTTTTCTGAGATTTCTTTTTTTCTTCAAAAAAATCCAATGTCATGCCTTTAAGGTCTGTTAACCGCAGAATTTCCTTGAAGGATTCATAATCTTCATAAAGCTTTTTTTTCTTTTCATCCCGTTCATAGGTAGTCACGATACCTGATATGACTGGCGCATTGAACATCTTCGCAGCAATTGTACGGTGGGCGCCATTTTTTTGCAGAATATAGCAATCATCTTCTTTATAATAATTGAAACAAATAGGTCTATTCCCGTCAAGATTCTGCTTTCTAGCATAAGAGGTGTTTTGGCAATCAAGTCCGTATTTCTTCAACGATACTAGATGAGCCTTGAACGCTGCTTTGTCTTTTCCATCATTTGTTTTCCCCATAAAAAGATCATAAACCGACTTCCCCTCTACAGGCCATGTCGTTTGCATCGCGAGAATTTTATTCACCGGAATCTCTAAGTTAGGCTCTTCACTATTTTCAATTTCATTGTAATAATTGTCTACAGGCAACGTTTGGAAAAAAGTTCTTTTTTGTGCCTGAATATGTGCCATGCTGATTCCCGCCTGCAGCATCGTCTCGATGGCTCTTTCTTCAAAATCTGTCGTCATGATAGGCCTCCTTCAGTGTGTAACACCAATCTTCATCCTTTAGCTTGTTGATGAAACCTTGGCAGAAAAAGACACTGCACCGTCACCTTTTCTGGTGGGGATGCGGCTTAGCCGACTATTCAATCATTCGCTTTTTTGGCTGTATCTCTCCAATTGAGGGGCACAGTATTTTGATCAATCGGTTTTTACCTTCCGCTTGATTCATTCAAGCGGCTACTCTATTTCTCCAAAGCTCTCTGTTAAGCAAATTTTTGCTTTTTCATATCCATATAAAATAATGTTTCCGTCATTTTCTTCGAATAAACTTTTCGTACTTCTCGTGGAATAAATTGATGAATCTCATCTTCGTTATAACCAATCTGTAATTTCGTTTGATCGATAATAATCGGCCGTTTAAGCAACGTAGGATTCTCTTCAATAACTGCTACTAATTCATTAAACGTGAGGTCATTAAAATCAAAAGAAAACTTATTATATACTTTCGAACGTGTCGCAATGATTTCTTCCGTCCCATTTTCAGTCAACGCGAGAATTTCTTTAAGTTCTCTTTTGTTCAGTGGTTCAGCGATCATATTCCTTTCCTCAAAAGCCAGTCCTTGTTCCTCCAACCAAGCTTTTGCTTTCCTACACGAATTACAACTCGACGAGCCATATAATTTAATCATTATTAAAAACACCTTTCCTTAAATCGCTGTTTAAATATACGCTGTTATTCTACAAATATTACGATACAGGACATTTCCTCACTTGTTAATCTAATTTTTAAAAAGTGTTCTAAAAAAGTATTTTTATAGTTAAGGTAATCTATTTTTTTATAACTTAATGATTTCTTTGTTGTTCTTCATCATTCATGTGAATCTGATTAATACTTGGTTTGTTTATGCATACGCTTTTTCTACAAGCGAATTTAATAACACAAGATTTTTGCAAAAAAAGTGCACTTTGAGTCTTTATCAATTATTTCTATAGAAAGTAAAAATATGATTATCAAATAGTTATTCTCGTTATTCAGTGAATTTCTTTCTGTCCTACTTACTAGTTTAGTCAACATAGTCATGCGTTTCGCGCACGCATAAAAAGCGTGCCGATTTCCTTTTTTCAGGTATCGATCACGCTTGTCCTTAAGCAAATTATTTTACACTATTTAGTCATGTGAAAAGGAATTAATTTATCTTATTACGATCATTTGGTTGATTCCAGCATAAATTGATAAACAGCACCAATTAAATTTGCCTCGTTGAAGTATTTACATGTCATAATTTCAGCAGTTAAATCTTGAGCTTTTTTAGTATTTAACAGCTCCTTGACCTCTTTTCTAAGACGTTCGATGACACCAGGTCTTCTCGAAATACCTCCACCGATTAACAATCGTTCAACATCAATACTCACTAGCACATTAAAAGCCCCTATTGCTAATGCGCGATAAAACTGATTGACATACTTTTGGGCTAGATCCTCTTGAACCGCATCAAATAGATGGACTGCGTCATAGCTTTTCCCCGTCCCCTTTTCAAGAGAATAGTTTCTAGCTAAAGTTACGGGACTAGCCAGTTCACTGAGTGTCTGCTGCTTCTCGTTTAAAATCATAAAGCCGAACTCTCCACCGAATAAATGGGGTCCTGGAAATAATTTTTTATCTAAAACGATCGCGCCCCCTACTCCTGAGCCAATAATAAGAAAGGCACTATTGGATACCTCCGCGGCATTTCCTTTCCAAACCTCAGCTAAAGCCGCACAATTCGCATCGTTTTGAATAGAAACACGAAGGCCGAAAAGTGCCTCCAGTTCCTTTCTAATCTCAAATCGATGAATATACTCAATCGCACTCAAACCATAAATGATCCCAGTCTTTGTATCTACCGAACCAGGGGAGCTGATCGCCACGCCTGAAAACTTCCATGTAGATTTTTTTAGCTCCGAGACAAATTGCTGTTTCATGCCTTCCCATGTTTTAGGCGTGGGAAGACTCCTTTTGCCCTCTAATGTCTCGCCATTCCATTCCGCATACTTAATCGTTGAGCCGCCAATATCAATAACAAAAAGATTCATCTTTCATTCTCCTTTTAAATATGTTCGTAAAAATCTATCGTCTCCAACACACAACAGCTAAAAATGAATGGTTTGAGACAGGCTATTCATTTCGTTCTACGACTTTGAGCAAACGCTTACTATATCGATATAGTAAGAGGAACAAACCTCAAAGGTTCATCCCTCACTTTACCAACTGTTCTCTTTTGCTAACCAATTCTTTTATAGATATCAACTATCTCCTTCGCTAAATCAGTGAATGCGATGGCAGTCATCAGGTGATCTTGACTATGGACAGCTAAAAGTGTAATTGCCATGTTGTTTCCCTGAGCTTCTTGAGTCAGCAATCCTGTTTGCGCGTGATGAGCTTCTGTCAACGCCTTCTCTGCTGCCGTAATCTTCGCTTCCGACTCATTGAAATCCAGCTGTTTAGCAGCCTGTATCGCTTCAACCGCATCACTTTTGGCATTTCCTGAATGGACGATCAACCCCATAATCGCTTCCAAATTTTCTTGTTCCATTGCCTATCCCCCCTTATTGATTCATTAGTTGTTTTGCTTCTTGCAAGACCTTTTGACCATTCATCATTCCATAATCAGCCATATCAATGACCGCTACTGGAATATTTTTAGACGCAACCTTCTCCTCAAATTGTTTTAACATGAAGCGCACTTGCGGACCCAATAACAGAACATCCACATTCTTTTCAGCTAAAACACCGTTAGCTTCCGTAGCGGAAACCGCGAAAATATCTGCATCAAAATTTTCATCTTTAGCTGCCGCCTCCATCTTTGTCACCAATAAACTTGTACTCATCCCTGCCGAACAAACTAACATAATTGTTTTCATCTTTCCTAATCCTCCTGTTTAGTTAAAATTTTAATGATATCTTTTTCAAGTGCCACCTTATTAGTAGCCGCCACCGTTTTAAACCAATACCCCGATTTCTTTATGGTTTTTTTCTGTGTTCTGATATCTGTAGAAATAAAACCATAGCGGTTGCGATAAGCATTTTTCCAGGACCAGCAATCGATTGGTGTCCATAAATGATACCCGAAGCAATTAGAGCCTTCTTCCATTCCCTTATGTAGCCAATAAAGATGCTCTTGGATAAATTGAATGCGATAATCATCTTCAATCATTCCATGGCTGTTCAAATAGCGTTCCTCTCGAGAAACCCCCATGCCATTCTCTGAAACAAACCATTCAATATTGTTATAGTTGTCACGAATATTGATGGCAATATCATAAAGCGCTTTAGGATAAATTTCCCAGCCCTTATCCACATTCATCCGTCTTCCCGGCATTTCGTACTCTTCAAAATATTTTTCAGGCAGCCAATCCACTGCGAGACTGTCGGGCGAAACCTCTGGTGCCTTTACACGATGTGGATGATAAAAATTTACCCCTAAATAGTCAATCGTGTTGTTTCTTATGACAGCCAGCTCTTCGTCGCTAGTCTCCCAAAGAACACCGTCTTTTTCCAGTGTCTCAGTCAATTCCGCTGGAAATTCTCCCAAAGTCGAAGCATTCATATACAGTTGGTTGAGCCATAAATCCGCAAATTTTGCGGCTGCTAGATCAGAGTTTTTTTGCGTCGCTGGATAAGCTGGAGTTAAATTCAAAATGATCCCAATCCGTCCTGCTTTGTTCTGATTTATTTTTCTAAAACTAGCAATTGCCTTAGACGAAGCTAACTGAATATTATAGGCAACTTGAACAGCTTTTTTACCATCCACTAGATTGGGATAATGAAACTGGTGCAAGTACTCCCCTTCTACAATCACCATTGGTTCATTGAATGTAAACCAATCTGTTACCCGATCACTAAATAATTTGAAGCATTGTTCAGCGAACTTTACAAACAAATCCACAACATGCTTGGACTCCCATCCCCCATACTTATGATAGAGCTCCACTGGCAAGTCGAAATGATGCAGGTTGATTATCGGCTTGATCCCATATTTTAAGCATTCGTCGATCACGTTGTTATAGAATTGAACATTTTCTTCGTTTAACGTAGCTGTTTCGAAATCATCAATCAAGCGTGTCCACTGAATAGACGTCCGAATAGAGTTCAATCCGATCTCCTTCATTAATCGTATGTCTTTTTCATAGTCATTAAAAAAGTTAGATGCAAGATTAGGACCTACTTGATCATAAAAAGCTTCTGGTTCTGTATCATACCAATAGTCAAACATATTGGCATGTTCCTTGTTAAAGCGTCCTTCTGATTGGGGTCCTGACGTAGCGGCTCCCCACCAAAAGTTCGTTGGAAATTTGATATCCATCAATTATTCGCCTCCTAAAATTTTCTTGGCTAACGCTAATCCGCCAATCATTCCTGCCCGATTATTCAACTTGCTGGGAACAATAAACTGTTCGATGTCTTTTGTTGGTAAATACTCATTCATAAGTTGGGCATAGTACTTATGAATAAGCGGAAATAAATGTTTTTGATGCATCACGCCGCCACCCAAAACAATTCGTTCAGGAGCAAAGGACAAGGCATAATTCACACAGGATTCAGCAAGATAATACGCCACCGTATCCCAAACAGATGCCTCTTGGTTCAATTCTTCCCCATTCTTGCCCGATCTTTGATAGATCGCTGGTCCCGAAATGAGTCCCTCCAAACAATTTTCGTGGTAGGGACATACGCCCTTAAAGTGATCCCCTTTTTTTCTAGCAACAGAGATGTGCCCGATTTCAAGATGCTTCTTGCCAGGTAAGAGCTCCTTATTTAAAATTACTCCGCCGCCGACACCAGTTCCAACAGTAAGATAAACTGAATTATTAGTCCGTCTAGCCGCGCCATAACACATTTCACCGAACGCCGCAGCATTGACATCAGTCGTCCAATAAATTGGGCTTTCCAAGTCTTTTAAAGCTCCTAAGAAATCGACGTTTTTCCATGCTGTTTTGGGCGTATTGGTGATATACCCATATGTCTTTGAGTCGCGATCGACATCTATTGGGCCAAAAGACCCGACACCAATTGCATCTACCGGATGCTCCGAAAAAAATCGAATAATTTGTTCGATATTGTTTACTGGGTCACCCGTTTTGACTATCTGCTCAGCAATGATTTCGGTTACATTATTCTCTTCTGCGATCCCACAAATTATTTTTGTTCCACCTGCTTCAATTGCACCAATCATATTTTCTCTTCCCTTCGATTTATTTACATTATATAGACTAAGTTATTATATGTCTATACTTTTATAAATAAAAATCCAGTCATACTATTGTACAAACCATACTTATAGAGATAAACCTTATAAGAATAACGTTTCTTCTCGATAAAGGATAAAAATTAACCTTCACGATAAAAATCATGAAGGTCAACTTATGGAATACGACACTAAAGCTGAAGAAGTAGAAAAAAATTTCTCTCATTCATCCCTTTGCAGCTCATAAATAAATGATTGATAATCTCCCATCACTTGTGCTTTATCCTTATTAACACTATTAAATTGATACGGCTTTCTAATCCCCATTCTTTTCAACACACTACCGGATAGCTTTTCACCATTTACGAGGTAGCTTTCAGTCTCTTTTAGAAATGGGAGCTTCATGAACTCTCGATTACTGCTGTTCGCTTCAGTTAAAATACGGTAGAAACCAATCATCCCTTTGCCGTTCTTTTCATCGAAAACTGCCCAGCCATATTCATTGGGACGATCGAGAATGTCCGTCAGCTGGTAAAACCTACCGAAAGTTAGCAGTCTTTGATTCTTTTTATAAAAGGAGATATCTTTTTTTATCTGTGCCTGTTCTTCAGTAGAAAGCTCAAACAAATTCAGCTCATAGCCTAAAGGGCCAAACAGTGCTGCATTCGTTCGCATCTCTAAAGAAGTGTGACGATGGACTTGATGATTAGGCGCAGCTGAAACATGGTTGCTAAATGATGATAAGGGATACCCTAATAACGTTCCTGATTGAATGGCTAAACGCTCGACTGGATCACTGTCATCACTTGGCCAAATCTGAGGGCTATAAAAGAGGATTCCAAGATCATATCGTCCGCCTCCTCCGGCACAGCCTTCAATTAAAACATGTGGAAACTCTGATAAGATCCTTTCGTACAGGCGATAAACACCCAGTATATAGCGGTGGAAAAATTCTGACTGATGGATTTCCTGCTGTTTTAAATACGTCGAATAGGCTTGAGTAATGTTACGATTCATATCCCACTTGATATAGTCCAATTTTGTTGAAGAAATAATTTTTCTCATTTGCTGGTAAATGTTTTCCACCACCTCTGGATTGGAGAAATCAAGAACATACTGACCTCTGCCAATAGCCACCCGTGAAGAATCTGTGTGTCTTACCACCCATTCAGGGTGAGTGTTGTATAAGTCGCTGATTGGCGAAACCATTTCTGGTTCAAACCAAAGGCCAAATTGCAATCCTAAATGATGAATACTCTCTGAAAATGCGGCTATTCCTTTTGAGAACTTTCTTGGATTTTCATCCCAATCACCAAGCGAAACCCGATCATTGTCGCGCTCTCCAAACCAGCCGTCATCGACAACAAAACAATCGATACCTAATTTTTTTCCTTTATCAGCTAAAGCTAGTAATTTATCCTGATCGAAATCAAAGTATGTTGCTTCCCAATTATTAAGAACCACAGGTCGTTTCTTTTGGTACCAGGTCGGATTGATGACGTGCTTCTCAATAAATTGGCCAGTCTCGTGCATAAGACCGTTCAAGCCCTCCGCTGAGTAATGCAATAGCAGCTCCGGCGTCTCAAACGTTTCATTCTGCGCTAACTCCCAAGAGAATGAACTCGGATGAATCCCTAGCATCATGCGTATGTTGTTCCATTCATCAACCTCTGTTTGTGCTAAGAAATTTCCCGAATATATCAAATTCGCTGCATACACATCGCCTTGATTATTAGAAGAACATTCTGGCAGTAGGGCGACAAAAGGATTATGCTGATGACTGGACGCCCCTTTTAACGAACCAATACTAACCGTCCCTTGTTCTAAAGAGTGTCGCTTTATGTGTCGTTCTTTTAGCCAGGCGCCAGAAAGATGAAGAAACTCAAACTGCTGATTTTTCATGTCTAAAGCGCCACTTAAAAATCGAAGAACCTGTCGCTTGTTTGCTCCAAGATTGGTAAGCTTTTGCCCGCGAGAAACGGTTCCTTGGTTTTCAAATATTGAGTAAGTCACTTCTAACCTTAACTGATTGAAAGAATCCTCAAGACAAAACGTTATACTTTCAACCTGCCCCTCTTCCGCAAATGTTGCTGGAACGCCCAACTCTCTTTGTTTTTTCTTTTTTATTGTATGAGAAACATATTGGAAGTCTAAATATAAGCACTCCTGTTCCTCTGAAACCTTCAGTATGCCTTCTTTAAAATCCGAGGTTCCATAAACAGGGACTTCCTGATATTGATCTTGTAAGCTAAAATTCGGAATTGCCGGACTGAACTTGACCGTCCCGGCAGACTTGCTTTCTGTTGATGCCATGTATTGAATGTCCTCAATGGTAATCTTTCCCAGACTTCTTCCAAAATAGACATGTCCTAGGTGACCATTTGGCAAAACATTGATCACATAACTAATCTTTTCATTTCGCAGATGAAACATGTTTTTACTCAGAAGTTCAATCACTTTGCATCATCCTCTTTTTCATAACATTGTTTTTCTAGGTAAACCATCCTCTTTTTCATCCCTCTGTTATAAAAGAATTTGTACACAAAAGCTAGAAAGATAAAACTATACTGGTTTCTAGCATGGGTAAACGCGTTCTTTTCGGTATATATCACCTGTGTCTTAGAATCGGAACGCTCATCTATCCGATATTTTTGAGTGATTGTTCCTTTGCTATGAGAAGTGAGTAATTCAATTTCATTCTCATTAAGCTTTGATAATTGAATAGAGGCAGGAATGCTCGTTGCTCCAAGCTTTGAAGGCATAGAGAGAGTAACTGCCGCTCCTTCATTTAGCCCTTTTCCTACGTAACCCTTTGAGCGGAAATAAGTTTCCTGCTCTTTTCGAATAACCTCATATACTCGCTGCTTGCTTACGTCTATCTGGTATTTATAACTTAGTGTATCGATTCTCAACGCTCATTCCTCCCCTTACTCTGCCGCAGAGTGGGTCATTTCCAGGTCTTTCTCTTCTTTCAAGTACTCCCTATCCATCACAACAAGGAAAGGTACCCAAATTAGAACCATCACAGCTAATGTTACTGCTTGTAAAATAGCCCCCGCTATTGAGCCAGTCCCTATCCAACCAGAAAGAAATACTGGAGTGGTCCACACAACTGTAGCGCCAATCGGTCTGGGAACAAGTCCCATATAAATAGCAAGATAAGAAATCGTCGTTGATGCCAATGGCGCAAGTATCCATGGAATAAAGGCAATTGGGTTCATTACAATTGGCAGCCCAAAGGTCATTGGTTCAGATACATTAAAAATTGACGGCGCAATAATTGTCTTCATTAACTTCTTCATTCGAATAGAACGCGCAATGAAAAAGGCCATGGTGATCGAAATGCCTAATTGTAAGCCCTGATTGACAAATACCCCCATAAAAGTCGTATTAATAATATGAGGAAGCTCAGAAGCCCCCGCTTTATATGCTTCATAGTTCTCAATAGCTAAAGCGTTCATAATTGGATCGATTACGGCATTGACAACCAACGTTCCATGAATCCCAAACCACCAGAAAAATTGCATACAGAATACAGCAATCAACACTGCTGGTAGTGTACCTCCAAGCCCCATCAATGGTTTTTGAAGAATTTGATAAACAAAATCAACTGCGTTGCCCCATTCTGTAAAGGTAAACAAATAGCGGATAATATTAAAAATGAATAGTGGGACCGCCCCTGGGATAATCGCTACAAATGATTGTGCAATCATTGGAGGAACAGAATCCGGCATTTTGATAGTGATTCCTGCCGCGCTGATTCTTGAATAAATAATCGTCGCAATCATTGCTGTCACGATACCAACAAACATACCTTCCGCACCTAATTTTGATATTGGAATGACTGTCCCTAATTTCTCCTGGCTACTGAATGGCAACAACATCAAGAAAGAAGATAACGAAATTGCTCCTGCAAATAACTTCGGCTGTCCGAATTTATCTGCGAGCTGATATCCGATACCAAAAACGATAAAGAGCGTTCCAACACTCATTGTCGCATTTCCGACTGGACCAAAAAAATCATTCAAAAAAACATTGACGCCTTCCGGCAGCTTATCGGCAAAGCCAAAGGTTGTCGGAAAATTTTGAATAATGATCATGATGGAGGCGAACATGGTCGCGGGAAACGCTACCATAAAGCCATCACGAAGACTTAATAAGAACTTGTTGTCAGCAATAATTTGTGCTAATGGAACAATTTTTGCGGCCATTTTATCTAAGAACTTCATTTAAAACACTCCTTTATTAGTATGCAAACGTTTACTAACATCAGTATAGTTGTTTAGTTAACGTTTACACAAGTAAAAAAATAAAAAAGTTTGAAAGAACCTCAAACTTCTTTATCCGCGATATCTTTTACTGAGTCACGGAGCACTAACTCGCTTGTACAAATGACTCGGACGGGCATTGCTCTAACATTCAATAATTTTCCACGAACTAACTCTACACCAATTTTCCCCACTTCTTCTGCATTTAATTTCACCGTAGATAAAGATGGTGACATGAACTTTGCCATCTCAATATCATCAAAACTAATAATTGAAATATCGTCAGGAATAGACAACCCCGCATTTGTTATTGCTTTGTAGACACCGACAGCCATAGGATCGCTGGCTACCACGATAGCGGTCGGTCTCGGCTCCATCTGCACTATCTGATTGCCAAGCTCTAGCCCAGTATCTGGAGACCATTCCCCCTGTAGTACATTTGTATATTCATCAAGATGGTTTAAAATCATCCATTGTCGATAATTTTCAGCACGAATCTCCTCTTTATAATAGACGACCTCTCCGTCAAGAGCGACCTTACTTCCCAAGCCGCCGACAAAGGCGATATTTTTATGCCCCTTGCTCTTTAATAAGTCAAGAATTTCATGTGTTTTTTGGGCAAAATCCGTTTGAACACAATCGAACTCCGCATATTCTGAATAGGAATCAATTAATACAATATTATCATTAATCTTTTGGATTTCCTTCAAGGCAGCTAACGTCATCTCTCCAATAATTACTACGGCACCATATTTTTTTAGCTGGTAAACTTCTTTCTTTTTATCGCGCATTGAAAATGCCCGAAAGGTTTTTAAGCGCCATTTTTTTGCCTCCGACTCCACGCCTTTTCGGATAAACATAAAATAGGGGTCACTTTTTTCATCATCTATTTGATGACGTGTTATAAGAGCAATCGTGTTCTTATCCCCCACGTCTCGATTTTTTCTATTTTCGTTTTTCGAATAATTCAAGCTAGTCGCTATTTCAATTACTCGTTTACGTGTATTTTCGTTAATACTAAACGTTTCATCATTATTGAGGATTCTAGAAACACTCGCGGCTGAAACCCCGGCTAATTTAGCAATGTCTCTGATGCTAGCCATATATACCCTCCTGTCTTTTTACTGTTTACTAAACTATCTATAGAGTAATGACCCTGGAATGAAATGTCAAATAGCTATTCATCAGCTTTATTGACACGCTTGTATTTCTTCTCAAAGCTAGTAAACTAAAGACAAGCATAAAAACACATGGCGGTTGGTAGTCCGCCGCATGAAAATGTCAGTAACCTGCCCTCCCGGGTTGTCCCTTGCTTGAAATTCATTTAAGGGAGGTGTCATCATGAAGTTGACGATCTACTTCGATGGCAGTTTTTGGTGCGGCTTGGTAGAAGCTGAATTCGACGGTCATTACCAAGCCATTCGATATGTTTTTGGTCCAGAACCAAAGGATGCGGATATTTTCGCATTTATCGCGACGCGCTTGCCTCATCTGCTGGAGCAGTCAGGGACTGTCTCTGCGAAAAAGAGGCCTGAGAAAAAGATGAATCCGAAGCGAATGCAACGATTAATCAATCGTGAAAAGCGGCAGCCAGTGGTTTCGACCAAAGCGCAGCAGGCTATCAGCGATTTGAGAGCAGAGGCTAAAAGTGAAAGCAAAGTTCAGCGTCGGCAGAAAAAAATAGCAGATGCGGAAGCTCGTTTTCAGCAAAGGCAAGTCAAAAAACGCGAAAAGCATAAAGGACACTAAAAATATTTTCTAGGAATATTCTGATTTTATGCGAATTTCCCTGAAAGAAAGTACAAAAAACGAGGCATTACTCTCGTCATTGAGAGTGATGCCTCGTTCTGTTTACACTTGTATTATTTCCGCTAAGTCAACTGAATAGTTCACCTGAATCTGATCGCTAACAAAATAGTTATCGATTCCTTCTGGCAGCCTCCAATTAACACTGACACAACCAGGTCTGCGGTACAGTTTGTCGCTTTCGTAATTTTCATACAGAACAAACCAAGGGACTAATGAGGTACCCTTTCCATTTTCGTCCATGTATCGATCCTCAGTATCAAAGCGAACAATGTCCCCAGAATCATCAAAGGTAAACCGCCCTTTTGCGCTCACACCATTCCACATGATCGTCCCTTCGATCGTGCGTTCGTCAAGGGTACGCCACGTCACGTAACCCTGTAAAAATAGGCTTGGCAGAAAAACTGCGTCAGCCAAGGACGTAATCAGCTGTCCCTGATCCATCTCCGGTCCAGTTGAGTGAAACAATTTGAAATGTTTTGCCAACACTCCGATCATCGCGCCGCGACCATTCTGGACTTGATCTGTCACTTGGATGGGAAGCCCAAACATCCGCGCCTTCAAGAAGGCATAGCGATCGGGTCTTTCGACAAAATTAACCTGACAAAACTCAATTGGGATCGGCGCCTTGTCCGCAGCTATTCGAAACCTCGTATGCCCAAAGCGAATAAACATGTTCCGCATCAATGGTTGATTCACGTACCCATTCTTCTTGAGGTATTTTTGCAGCAGTGGCGGAAGCTCCGCTATCGCCTCTTCAGTAATCCTTTGTGGTTCCTCTGAAACTGGTTCCTGTCGAAAAGAAGATTCAACCTCCGCCAAATACTTTTTCCAGGCAGTACCACCCGGTAGAAAAAAATAAAGAACGATTAATGCAATAGCAAGTAATAAGCAGCCTAGAAACATCATTCATTGTCCTCTCCTTCCTTCCCCCTAACTATACCTGAAATCATAAAAAGAACCATCCGCCCAAGGACGTAGAAAAGCAGCCGATAATCTCGACTGCTTTTCTCCAATTAAATCCCTTTTTTTCCAATGAAAGGGACAAATTTCGGAGTTTTATTCGCATACGTTTGATATCCGGGCTTCTCTTTATTTTTCTTTTCTAGCAGTGGGACACCTGAAACAAAAAGCAATAACAGCGTAATTGTGACAGGACCGATAATCCCCCAGAGGGTGCGTGGCTCATTCAAACTAATCAAGAAAATTCCCCACCAGCTCAATGCTTCTCCAAAATAATTTGGATGTCTCGTTAAAGACCATAGACCTGTCGTCAGCAGTGTTCCCTTTTCAGCATGACGTTTAAATACCGTTAACTGATAATCTCCAATAGTTTCAAAGGCAAAACCGATCCCCCAGACGATGATCCCTAGCCAGTTCCACCAATAAAAAGCTTTTTCTGAGCCAGTCACAACTAAGAAAATCGGTAGTGCTACCACACATAAAAGTACCCCTTGCAAAACAAAAACATTGAGATAGGCTTTTAATTTGGCATACCGTTTCCCCCACCGTTTACGCATATTCACATATCGGTAGTCTTCCGGCTTTCCAATATTTCGTTTCGCCAGATGAAAGAACAGTCTGAGCCCCCAAACAGTCACAAGAATCACTACAAAAGCCGCCGCTGTTGTTTTCTCAGGCATCAATAAATAGCCCACCAACGCAACAATGACAAAACCAATTCCCCACGCCAAATCAACGATAGAATTATTATGAAGTGCCTGTGCCAGAAAAAATAAGGCCGTGAAATATATAAATAGAATGACGACTATTGACCAAACAATCATCCTTTTTCATCCCCTTCCATTTCATACGCTACCGCTATGCTTCCTTCTCCGGCGCTCATGGCAATTACTGTTGAGCTATCCGTAATAAAGCTTGGTGGAAATCCAAGCTGCTCAGTAAGTTTTCGTCCCCAAAGAATGGCTTTGTCTTCGTTACCCACGTGAATGATTGCATATCGCTTAAGTCCGTGCTCATTATTAACCTTTACCAATTTACGGAAGATTTTTCTTTCGTTTCCGTGCCGACTCAAGGCGAAGCTGCTCAATTTCCCTTCACCATACTCATCCAAGCTGACGATCGGCTTCAAATTGATTCCTTTTGCGACCCTGCCTACTGCTTGAGGAATTCGTCCAGAACGGATCATGGGATTTAAGTCATCTACACTTACTAGAATCTCGATCTCTTCTCTTTTTTTTGCAAGTCGTGACTTCAACGTCTTAAAGGGAATTCCTGCTTGAATCCATTCATTTGCCTGCATTACTAACAAGCCTTGCGCTGCAGAATTCTGTCTAGAATCAATGACCTCAATTGGGATTGCGTGCTTCCGCTTGGCTGCTTCCTTCACTGTAAAATAGGTCCCGCTTAATTTACCTGCGACAGTAATTACTAGGATTGCTTCATACCGAGTCTCCAGGAAAGAAAAAAGCTGCTCTACAGTTTTTAATGCTGGCTGTGAACTGGTCGCAGGCTCTTCCGTCTGCTTAGACAGCGTAAGAAATTGCTTCGTTAGAAGGGTAATCTTGTCGATATAACTAGTATCGCCCATTAAGATATTCATTGGTAAAACGTGAATTTGATGATCCAGCAGGTACTCCGCTGGAATATCTGCGATAGAATCAGTCACTAACGCAATAGGGGCCTTTCGACGCTGATTGACTTGGTATTGCAATAGCATATCATCCGCCTTTTGCTGAATAGGTTTTCCAACACTACTTAAATAGCCTAAAACCTCTGCAGGTTGATTGGAATGAATATGCACACGTGCCTTGCCTCGGTTTACTGCGACAATCAATGAATCGCCAAAAGAGCGAAGATTATTCTGCAATTCTTCTTTAGTCAACGTCACATGATCGAGTAGAATCTCTGTACAATACCGATAAACAGGCTCTTCAGTATGCATATGTGTCTCCATCGATCGCTCGATAGAAACCGTACTAATTGCAGACTGTACTAAGTGCAATGCCGGCTTTTTAGCCACAAGAGCCTCTGTGAAGCCTTCGAGAAATAGGTAGAAGCCTTTCGCTCCCGCATCAACGACTTGATTTTTTTTCAGAATCTTCAATTGATTCGTGGTATTATCTAACGCCTGCTTCGCCTTAATCAAGGCATGGGGCAATAATGTCTCCAAAGTAGCGAAGGAGTCACTGACATCCAAAGCTTCCGCCCAAGAACGGATCACTGTAATAATCGTTCCTTCTACTGGTCGTTCAATAGCTTGATACGCCTCTGTGATCGCTGATCTTACACTTTGAACAAAACTTTGTACAGTCTCCTTCTCTTCCATCTGCAGTAGATGATTGTATATGCCATTAAAGTATTGAGCAAAAATAATCCCTGAATTTCCTCTTGCTCCTAACAAAGAAGCATCCGCTACCTGCCCAAAAACCTCAACGACCGTACTGCTTTCCTCGGATGTCTCCTCCAAAATAGTTTGCATCAGTGATGCTAAGTTGCTGCCGGTGTCCCCATCCGAAACAGGAAAAACATTTATCTGATTCAGGACTTGCTTCTCATTGATTAGCTGGATCGCTCCTTGATGAAAAGCAAAAAGTAATTTCTTCGGATCAATGACTGAATTTGTTTGACGAACTTCCATCTTCTGTTACCTCCAGTTGAACTGCTGTGCTACATAAACAGTGACTCCTGACACTGCGGCTGTAACAGCTGTACCCCAAATTAAATCCACACCGGTAATGAAGGCTGGCCAATTATTCAGAGTCGCCAAATTGGTCAAATCGTACGTCCCGTAACATAACAACCCTAAGAACCCTCCTGCGGCCACCGCATAAAATAGACTATCCTTTTCTAAAGCAGGAGTAACGATAAAAAAGAGAATTCCTATCAAGTAAAGCAAATAGAAAAGCACAGCGGGTACAATCTTTGTCTGTCCCATCAAATGCCCCAAATGATCCTGATACATTCGTCGCGCAAATACAAGTAGCCAGAATAAATCCAAGACTAGAAAAGTTGTTGCCGCTACGCCGAATAATTTCAATAGATTTCCCATGTTGTTCGCTCCCTTTAAAAATAAGTTTTTGAGATCTCTCTCAATGATTAAATTGATCGTATCACTCTTCAGAAAAAGCAAAAAAACATGTGCCTGATCACTTGATAAAATTCGACAAAAAAACCTTAATAATACTACTATCACCTCTTCTTTCAAAATTATCTCAAAAAAAGCAAAAACAGATGCGCCTATTTCAGACTCATCTGCTTGACAAAATTTCTTATTTGATAACGAATTATGCCACAATTCACGACAAAGAGCCCACTGTGCTAGTGGACAAAATTTTTTACTATCAGCATTTGTGACAGAAGTAAGCCGCTTCAAGAAATTTCGGCTTATTCCAGAAGAAGCTACTTCTGGAACACCGATTATTCGAGAACGGAAGATGTGATAGGACTTTTTCACACCTTCTTCCTCACCCAACGTTGGATTTTCGATAATAATTCAACATTACACGCTATTCTCGTTTTCGGATGCGCTCAAGTAGTCGCTTTCGCTTTCTCGAAGGAACAGCTGGTCGTGTCTGCTGGATGTGTGTGGCTGACACATTTTTTTCCTTCAGCTTTTCTGTCAAGATTATCCGCGCTGGTTTCTCCTTATCCTCTATCTGAATGTTTTCCAACGTATACGCGTCCGGCATACACGCTGAAATCAAAGACAGTGCTTGCTCCTGTGTCATTTCTCTTGGGTCTATTTCTTTCGGCAATTCGATTTGCTGGATCAGCAGCCCCGGCTCAGGTCTTTCTTCTCGAACAACAAACTCCACCGTCTGTGGGCTTTCTTCCGCTATATCTGTTAATTGTGTCCCTTCTTTCTCCAGTTGAGCCGTCTCTGATCCTTCATCAAGGGTTTTATTAAACAGTTCTGTCTCAATGGTTTCAATCAAGGTCGCATGTTTAACCTTCTTAAATAAGCCGACGCCCTTTTTTTCAAAGAGGTTCAGCTTGGTTAATTTTGTTAAAGAGGCTTTGATCTCCTCACCTGTCTTGGTAGGATCAAAGTGTTTAATCTTCAAATGTTGAGATCTGGCATCGCTATTTTCAAATTCTGCATCTAATGTGAACATCGCTTTCTTCCTTTCTGATTTTTTCGTGTATTTCACTTTTTTATCTCGTCATGATTCCGCTACTCTCGCGAATGGTTTCTTAATCAATTGCGAATAAAGCGCTTTTATTTTGTCACAAACAAACGTTTTCGCTGGAAATAATTTTACAGATAACAGACGCCATTCCTTTTTATCGAAGTATTCGGCAAAATACCCATAGAAACGCCGCATCAAAGCCGTTGAACGCATATGCAAAAAAATGTATTGCACGAGATCCTTCAGCAGCAGTGAAAAATCTCCTTCACACAATTCATCCCTTACCTGCAACGCAACTAAGAATTGAATCGTTCCATTGCTATCATGAGTTTCTTTGAAATAATGATTTATCCGTTTTTCCAACGTTCCTCTTGTTAACTGGAACAGCTGTTGCCGAGTTAAGCCATAATCTTTCATGGTCTCCTCCTTTTTGATAATTACTTTCACCTGAGAGCTCTACACAACTAAAATAAGCCCTTTTTTACGGATTTTGCAATTCCAAAAGTTTTATTTGAAATTAACATAAAGGACTTGTGACTATGAATAGGATTTAATCGAGGTTTTGCTTTCAATAAATAACGATGATACTTTCATTTCTAATTTTTTATAACGTAAACACCCTTTAATAGAGTAATTTGCTGCAAGGCTCCACTACTAGTTAGTGACTTAAGATGCCAGTTCTCACTTTGTTCAAGCCCTATTGGTTATATCACCTTTGCTGGTTTTACCACTCTTTTCTCCTTAAAAAGGTCTTCATAATCTGAGACACTCAATACGCTTAGTAGCTACTTTGTAACGCTAGTGAAGAGATTTTTCCGTATAACTTTTAACTTCCATCCTCCGTAAAACAGCTGGTTTTCTGTTTCGCACGTTTGCCGATACCTGCAAAAAAACCAAACGATACTATCCTTCGCTTGGTCACTTACATGAAATATTCTTTTGTATTCACTTCAATCTATTTGAACTCAACATGCAGCTCTTTTCCAACTTTTGTTGCAATCTCATATAGAATATTTAGGCTGGGATTCATTGAGCCATTTTCAATTCTTGCAATCGTTGATTGAGGCTTTCCGACTTTCTCAGCTAATTCACGTTGCGTCACACCTAGTTCTTCTCGCAGTTTCGTCAAAGCAATAGCGATATCTAAACGTTGTGCTTCTTTTTCATATTCATCAGCAAATGTGGCGCTTTCCACTTTCTTCTTACTGATGAGGTCATCAATCTTACTCATCGTAATTCTCCTTTCTCATACTGTGCTCTGACACTTTTTGCATGCTCTATCTCTGTTCTCGGTGTCTTTTGCTGTTTCTTAGTAAAACCATGTGTGATCAAAAACTCATTCCCGATTTTCTGAAAATAAATCGCTCGTTGAATGTTCTTACCGACTTTTGAGCGCAACTCGTATAAATCCGTCTCAAGTTTTTTCACCCACTCCATTCTCTGCGCTACCAACAATCCATACTCTTCTGTTTTACTGATTATCGCTAATAAATTAGCAGAATCTTTTCAGGTATCGAATTTAGAAAATCTTCAAATTCACTTGTTCCGTCTTTTCTCCTAATGAAATCAAACTGAGGTTTATCCATATACATATGATAGCATATTCGCTATCGTATGTATATGGTCCTTTCTCTATTTAAAAATAAATAGCGACTATTCTCTCTTTCATTTTTAAAATCATCGGTTCAGCGGATGTCTTTAATTTATTTCGGTAACCTGATAAAATATTGGATGAAGCAATCCCTACTATTCTGCTTATAGGAGTTATGAATCCATGGACGAAAAAGAATTAAATGTAGCTGTTACCCAAAAATACTTTGATTTGAACGATTTATTGACGCAATTTTTCCGCGAAAATGCTCGTGGTCCATTCAAGTTCGAAAACCGGAATCGTGGTCAGAGCCGAATTTTAGCGATTATCCGTGAACATGGAACGATCTCGCAAAAGGCGCTTGTTAGCCAGCTCGATATGCGCCCACAATCAGCCTCTGAAATGATTCGCAAACTGGAAAAAAAGGACTATATCACACGTGAAAAATCGCAGGAAGATCGACGTGTCATGAATATCCATTTGACTGCTCGCGGAAAAATCGCCGCTCAACAGAGCGATGACTTCCAGCCCGTTATACTGGATGTTTTAAGTCACGAGGAAAAGGAACAATTCGACCATATCTTGACCAAATTGATCAACGAGCTTGAACCCCAAGTCAAACACAAGCCTCGTGATCGGCGAGGCCGTCCATAACAGCAAAAAAATAAGCCTTAGAAGATTATTTTTCTTCTAAGGCTCTTGTCTATCTCATCGGCTCATGCCAGACTTTCGCTGATAGGTCTCGATCAATTACTTATTTTTTCGATTGTTAAGCTTCTTTGTGATGAAACCAATGATAAAAACAGACAGAAGCTTCATTAACAATGAATGAACTGCGCTATTTTTTTGCGTAGATTGTTTTCTATTTGATTTATTCTTAGTAGAAAAACGACTTTTTGGTTGTTCCCACTTACTTTTCATCTTAGTCTTCATAAATGCGCTCCTTCTTTAGCCTAGTTTTCTTGTTGACGCTGTGTTCAGCGAGGCCTTCTCACCCTCATCATCCTCTGAAAATGCCGTTAATTCTTCGTATTCTTCATAATATTTTTTCAAGGAAGAGGTACACTCTTTACTCCAAGGTTTGATATGTCCAGAATAATGGATGATCTTAGGATCGCGTCGGGTTTGGAAATATTCCTTTTCACCCTCTGGATCTGGATGTTCGACTTCACGCTTCATAATATAGCTTTGGGCATTCCATTTTGGATGCAGTTGCAGCCATTGATCGTGGAGAATCGCATTCAATGCGTCTTGATCATGGAATTTCAATTTTTCAGGATTGTCGTGAATGTACCGCAGGACGCGTTTCGTCACGTTTTCCGAAAGCCATTTTTCCATGTTGATCAGCATAAAGCCCGAATTGAAATATTTTGTTGAGTCACAAGCGACAGCCATTTTCTCTAGACGATGGTGGAAGCCAGCATCTTCTACCGCAGCTAAGATATAACCGGATAGATCAACCTCCCACAGTTCGGAAATATCCGTCAGAGCGATCATGTCACAATCAAGATAGAGAATTCTTTCAAGACCTTTGTCTCGGAATAATTCTGGAATCGCGATGCGATAATACGCGGTTTCCGGGATACGATCACTCTCCACCGCATCTGCAAAATACTTTTTATCGATCGTCATAAAGTGCAAGGATGCATCGTATCCTTTAATTGTTTCTCGCATTAAGCGTTTATTTGCAATCGTGATCTCATCATCAATCACGTAAAAATCAAAATTTTCTGTTGGTTGCTCAGCATTTTCTAGGACTGAAACAAATAATGCAGATACGTGTTCAGCAAATGCGTCGTTGCAGCTTGATACTACCGTAATCTTCTCTTTTTTCATCATTTTACCCTCACCGTCTTCATCAATATACTTTTATTTAATAGCTCCATGTACAAATCCTGATAAGGATGTCCTGTTAACGTGTTCCAAGGTTTGTCATGGCCTGTGAAATGAACGATAGCCGGATTTTTCCGTCCTTCTTTATATAAATCATCGTAGTGTTTTGTTGGTGCTGGATGCTTGTCGAAAATAAGCGACGATTGCATATTCCAGCGCGGATGGAATGGATGCCATTGTTCATACAGCACCGCATTTAACGCGTCTTGGTCGTGGTAGATAATCTTATCGCCATGTTTTTTTAGATACTCAATGGTTTTTTCGGTAATGTGCTGTTGGTTCCAGCGCTCTACGTCAATGACCATTACGCCTGAATTAAAGTAATAATCTTGGGAGTCTACACCTAAACGTTCTAGTGCTTTCGTTTGACCTGGATCGATAATAGCGCCGATCGTTTTTCCATCTAACTCTTGTTGATACAATTTCTGGATATCATCGAGAATCAATGTATCCGAATCAATATACAGAATTTTTCGATAATTTTTACCAGCCAGCATCTTAGGCATGGAAATTCTGAAGTAAGCAGTCGTTGTAATATGGTCGCTTACTAAAAAGTCTTCATAAACTTCCTCATCGACTTTCACAAATTGAATAACAGCCGCCTCTGAATGTTTGTGGGCGGTTTTGATTAACTTTTCCTTACTTGAAATGGAAAGATCATCGTCAATAATAAAGAAACGAATTGGTGTAGTTCTTGAAGTATTGTCCAGCAATGTTGCAATCATTACACTCAGATAAGGAGCGTAATTTTCGTCAGCTGCTGTGACTACAGGGATTTCCTCAATTTTTGAGAACATATTCTTTCACTCCTATCTCATTTTTTCATATGTTTAATAACAGTTGTTTACAAATTCCAGACTAGACGCCTGACGGAAATTAATCAAAATTAATGCTTTGACACCCCTCTCATTTCTTCAAAAAATCGATGAAAAGACTTGTCATTTGCATCTTCTTGGCAATTATTAATTTTTTATAAAGAATAGTTTTTAATTCTTGCATATAGTTTGCACTTGTAATCACATGAGCGTTTAATTGTTCATTTTCTGAAAATTGAACTACCCTTATACTATATTAATGAAAAAAGGACGGATAGAGATGAAATTAGCAGCAATAGATCTCGATGGCACCTTACTGAACAGAGAGGGTGTCGTATCAGAGGAAAACGCGAAGGCGTTAAAAGCATTTGATCGTCAAGGAGGAACTGTTGTACTAGCAACAGGCCGTTCTATTCAATCAGCGAAAGAAGTTTTTGCTGAGTTAGAACTTAGTGGCTACACCTTAGCCTCCAACGGCGCTTACGTTGCCCGAATCGAAAAGGGAGAAATTCAAGATGTATTAAAAAGCTATACTATTCTTCCAGAAACGGTCAACACAGCGCTTTCTCTTGCGATGAAAACAGAGGTGACGGTGGTAGCAAGTCGCGCGACTCAAGACGACCGCATCTCCTTTGCCCAGGATAAGAATGAAGTGAACAGTCCTTATTATGCGCAATTCAATTTGAAAGAATCAAAGGTTGAGGAGCTTTTGGAACAGATAGAACAGGAAGAAATCAGCTATTTTAAGCTGGCCTTTACTGATGGGGATACTAGCAAATTAGTAAAACTGCGTTCACAATTAGAAAAAAAGCAAATTAACAGCTCTTATTCCGATAAATATTGGCTGGAGGTCATGGCTGAAGGAGTAAACAAAGGGGCTGCCCTCAAATTTTTAACAAGCTATTTAAATATCGACCTCGCAGATGTACTGGCCTTCGGGGATCAGGAGAACGATCTAGAGATGCTGAAGCTTAGCGGCAAGAGTATCGCGATGGGAAACGCTGCTCCTGCAGTAAAGAAAATCGCTGATACCCTAACGAAAACAAATGAAGAAGCTGGCGTCGCTTATATACTAAACGACTATCTCTCTTGAGCTTTTTAACCGCAAAAAAAGTCGCTGCCAGAATGATCTGGCGGCGACTTTATTCGTTATAGCTTAATACTTTGCGCTCATTCATACATTGACAATCACGATTATTTTTTCCATGAATAGAAATAAATCGTTGAACCTGCTCCTCAGAGACTTCTACCGTGTTTTTCAAGACATACCATTCTACACCTTCCGTCAAAGGCGGAGTCGTTAACGAACCAATATAGTGATAATAGCTTTTATCCTCAGGAATCAATTCTGAGACAGAGAAGGCCCCTTCCCCTTTTTCCTGCTCATACTGATTCAAGACTTGCTCAAAATCAGGGTTAAAAACGCCAATTTCGTAGAACACCCCCATCACACCTAATTGACCGTTGGGTGCTTGGAAAAGAAAGTGCCCTTCTAACGGAAAGCTCTTCCCATTGAGACGGTGCTCGGAGTCTGCGTGAAAATGGACTTGGACAAATTGAAACAAGCGATGGTTGAAACATGCCTGTCCCGCTGCCAAAAGTTGCAGATTCTGCCCATTATTTAGAAACGTAGCAGTGGATTCCGAAAAATTTACTTCTATAGTTGCAAGAGTATCATTGTTTTCAATTTCAGTTGTTTGGATATCGATAGGTGATTGGCGATGACCTCCCTGAGGTGCCCAATCTTCTTGGTGACAATAATCAATCAAAAATTCTGCCTTCATATGATCCCTCAATTACCTAAAATTTTTACAATGATATCATTTTTCAAAAATATTTTCCATCCATTTGCAAATATCATGAAAAACTGTAAGTTTTTGGGTCTCATTTAAGAGCTCATGGCGAGCTTTTTCGTATAGCTGAACGGTTACCTTCTCTACACCAGCTAACTGGTATGATTTCGCTGCCGCCATTACTCCTTTACCGTAATCACCCACAGGATCCTCTTTACCAGATAAAAAGAGCATTGGCAGCTTTTTAGGGACTTCTTTCAAAAGCTCCGGGTCTTGCGCGCGAATAATCAAAGAAAAGAGCTCCTGATAGCCACTTAGTGTGAATAAAAAGCCGCACATGGGATCGGCGATATACTTATCCACCTCTTCTGATAGACTGACCAGCCAGTCTTTATCGGTTCGTTTGTGAGTGATTCTGCGATTCATGTTTCCGAAAGCAAGCTGATCGATCAACTTACTAGGATGCTTGTCTCCTTGGATTTTACTTAGCAGATTCGCAGAGGTTCGACCAAAACGAGTTAACCAGATCGGCTGCTGACCGGTTCCGACGACAATCACACCTGCTATTTCATCAGCGTATTCATAAAGATAATTTCTCAATACAAAGGAGCCCATACTGTGCCCCAGTAGAAAAAAAGGCAATTCTGGGTATTTTGCTCTTCCCCACTGGCTTACTTGATACAAGTCCTGAACCAACCCATGTTTGATCGTCTCATCATGGAAATAGCCGTGAGGGTTCTCATTCACAGAGGCACCATGTCCTAAATGGTCGTGACCGATTACTGCAATGCCGTGGTCATTCAAATAATTCGCCAATGGCTCGTATCGCCTCAAATGTTCAGCCATTCCATGCGTCAATTGCAAGACTGCTCGTGGTTCTTCGCACGACCAATGATAGCCCTGAAGTACTGTTTTTTGATCCACGGAGTATAATTCAAATGTTTCTGCCATGATTGTCTCCTTTCTAAAAAAACGTAAATTATCGAAATCCATCTAAAGTTGGAGGTAACTTTTCTTAAAAATGGTACACTTAAACAAAATGGAGGAATGACTTATGTCTTGTATAGGAAATATCATTTGGTTCATCTTCGGCGGTTTGGTCGGTGGATTGACTTGGTGTCTCGCCGGCATTTTATGGTGTATCACCATTATCGGTATTCCAATCGGACTGCAATGCTTTAAGTTTGCAAGTCTGAGCTTTGCCCCCTTTGGTAAGGATATCGTGTATCACACCACGGGAGTAAACTTTATCGTCAATATAATTTGGTTGATTGTTTCGGGGGTTCCTTTGGCGATCGGTCATCTATTCAGCGCTGCTTTGCTATGTGTCACCATTATTGGTATTCCCTTTGCTGCACAATCCCTCAAGCTTGCTCGCTTAGCTCTGATGCCTTTTGGCGCCCAAATTGTCTCCATTCGCTAAGAAGGCGGCGGGCACTTATGACTACTGTCAAAAATTAGTGTAAATCTATCGATAAAAAAAGAGGAACGACAGCTGTCTTCCTCTCTTTTTATCCAAAAATTAAGTATATCAGACCTGCTACAATTAAAATCAAATTCAGCGTTACCTGAATGTTCACCATCAAAGGGGTCACATTCTTCTTTTTCCTGCGGGCAAGATTGATAAAAATATTATATGCGCCGACAAGGATAACAAAAATCACTAATGCGATTAAATACAAAAAGCCACCTTCTTTTTTGTATTTAGTGTAACGTGAATTATTTCTCGCAGCAAGCAAAGCCGCTAAAATCTAATCTAATTTTTTGAAGAAATCACGCAGCTCTGCTTTTCGGCGCTCACTTAATTCTCGCTTAGGAATATCCTGAATAGCTCCTTCTAGTCCGTACAATAAATGCAAGCATGCCCCATCATCTACTAGATGACGAATCTTTAAAAATGCCGCCTCTGTTCCTAACTCCCGCAATTGATCCGGCGTTGTAATTCCTACCTGCTCCAACTTTTCCTCATTTACTACACCAATATTTTTCATTTCTGAGATTTTCATCGCTGACTCCTTACTCCTTTTAGATTCATTATACCTTAGAATAAAAGCGGAAACGACCGCTTTCATAAAAAGTTCGAGAAGTCATGATTTTTTCCAAATATCCTTACAGGATAAGAAAACTTAAATAATATAACTTGAGTTATTTTTAATAAAAGCGAGTTTTTTATGAATTCTTTAGAAAAAGACTTTATTTTTCGCCATTTATTAGGTTATTATTTGTATTAAATGATATTTCGATTTATTATATAAAATGATGCGATTAATTTTTATTAAATAAGAATGGAGGGATTACTCATGCTGGGAATGGATAAGAATACGTTATTAAAAATTCAGATCATTGATACATTAGATGGTCTGCAAGCGCCAATTTCTTTGAAGGAATTGCAGGAAAAAATTGGCTATGCCAGCCTCGGCACGATTCGTGTGAACTGCAAAGAGCTACAGTCTATCATTGAAGAGCTTTATACAGAAAAGGACTATTCTTTGAAGCTTCGCATGGATAATGGACGTGGAATACAATTGGATCGTTCCTCCACTAACCTCCAATCCTTAACCAGTTACCTGTATCAGCATGATCTCGCCTGTGAAATCATTCGCGACATTTTAACTCGACGGAAAATTTCTGCGATTCAATTCTGTATGGATAAGAATATCAGTGAATCAAAATTACGTCGAAAAATCAAAGAAATCAATAAAGAGTTGACGGATTACAACCTCTACATCTCATGCTCGACAAAGATCAGCCTGAAGGGACGCGAAGTGGACATTCGCCGCTTTTATTATATCTTTGTTCGCGGTTTATACCATCAATTCACTCAAGTAGAATGGATTAATACTGACAGCTATACGCAACAGGCGAATCAAATAGAAGAATACTTAAAGCTTCCCCATAACCCAACAAATCTGGAGATGATCTGCTTTTGGTTATTGATAACGAACAAATCTCTCAGTAAAAAAGGAGAACTCGTTTTTAACACTATCGAACTTGAAAGATTAAATCGCTTTAAATATCCGAAAAAACCAGGCTTTTTAAAAACTTGGAACACCAATGAATGGCGTTTTTTCCTGTATGCGATATACAGCTCATTGTTAAATGATTTTGAGCTTCAACCGAAAAATTCTTCCAGAGAACTTTTTTTCAATCAAGCTACTGCCCATTGGATCGGCTCTTTTTCTGCTCATTTCCGACAATTAAGCAGTCGCGAGCAAAGATTTGTTGGTCGAAAAATCAAACAGCATTATGCGGCGTTGTCTTTCTTCCGTTTAAATGATCCAATGATTGATGAGCTTAGAAACAGCGTAGCGTTAAACCACGTACAGCAGCAGTTTCCTTACTATTATCGACGCTTTGAAGCTTTTTGGAAAGACTTTATTCAAGCGATGCCAAGTTATGATCATCGCCAATTACGTGTCTATTCGTTCCTGACCTGTGTAACACTCTATTCATTAGAAAACTGCCTACCGAAAATCTCGGTGTATGCGTTTTCTGAACATAGCGATCTCTTCAGCATTTTCATTCAAGAAAAGATCAATTTACACTTTAAAAACCGGTATCATCTAACTTTCGTGGAAACACCGCAAGAGGCTCAGCTAATCATCGGAACCTCACCGACTTGTAAAAATTTCATCTCTGAAGGTCAAGAATCCGTGATCATTCGTTCGAATATCACGACTACGGATTTCATGGATATTGAAGTAATACTTGATCGTTTAGTAAAGAAAGATTTGGCTCAATCAGAGAAATAAATGAAAATATATTGTGAATTCGATTAAAAAATAGTATCGTAGTATGTATTACAGACAACAAGGAGGCCGTTATGGTTTACGTTAGCGAGATGCAGACTACCCCACCAACCGAATTTGGATCTGAATTAGAAGAAAAGACCTACGAAACACTAGCAAAGCTTGAAATTCCTTTTTATCAAGTGGCTACGGGCGAGGCATTGACGATGGAGGACTGTATCGATATCGATAATCGTTTAGGGATCGAAGTCGTTAAAACCATCTTTTTATGCAATCAAAAGAAAACCAAGTTTTACCTGTACATTACACCAGCCGACTTCAAGTTCGTCACAAAGGACTTCGGTAAGAAATTAGAAATTCCCCGAGTGTCATTTGCTTCAGCGGATTTACTGAAAGAACGCTTAGGCGTCATTCCTGGTGCAGCAACAATCTTCGGCTTATTGATGGACCCAGAACACGAGATTCAGTTGGTCTTCGACAAATCAGTAGCCGAACGAGAATGGTATGGCTGTAGTTCTGGGTCTGTCACCAATTATATGAAGGTGAAAACAGCGGATCTATTTGAGAAATTCTTGCCATATACCGGCCATGAGGCTCTTTTCATTGATTAATGAACAATAAAAAAGTGTTAGGAGACCCCTCTCCTAACACTTTTTTTGGACGATCTTCGCTGCATGAAGGTATATCAAAAACAGCGATTTCTTTTTAAGTTACGTTTTTAATTACAAATAGTAGTTTGACATTTTTTAATTAGCTTACCATTTTACGTAAGCACAGCCAATTTCTTTCATTGGTCCGGTGATTTCTTTTCCGCCATCATAGCCAACAGCTTGAATTGCAAAATAGTACGTTCCTCTAGATAGGCACACTTTGCTTAATGTGTAATCCAAGTAGTAACCTTTACCAAATGAACCATTCATATATTTCGCATAGCGAACATCAATCGTTTTGTAAGCAGAGGTATATTTTCCTGAGCTCGTCCGACGATACACACGAACTTTTGTATAATCTGTTGGTTTCTTCGTTCCTAAGAAGATTTGTGCCCCATAGTAGCGAGTTGGAATGCAACCGCATTTAAGGTAATTCTTAACACAACCCTTCAAGTCCGTACCAATGTCCTTTTTCTTCAACGTTGTTGCACAGCTTGGTCCCCATTGCGGACTCACCCAGTTGCTCCATTGACCGTAATTTGCCTTCACCCAGTAGTAGTAGGTCGTGCATTGGTTCAAGCAATCATCTGTGTAGCTCATTTCAGAGCCGTCTTGTTTGCCGGCAACTGTAATCGCAGTTGCTTTGTTGATGTTGTTTGTTGTACTGCGGTACAATGTATAGCTTGTTGCGTAACGTGTTGACGCATTGTCACTCTTCGTATTTGTCCATGTTACTTTGATCGCCTTATCAGAAACGGCGGTTGCTTTGATCGATGGGTTCAATGTCGTTCCGCAAATAGTAAATTTACCGACATTCGAACTGCTCACTGTTTCGATCGTGTATGGGCAAATTTTCGGACGTTTTACCATTACCTTATAGCAATAAGTCGTATTGTGATTCAACTTGGTATCATTATACGTGGTTTGTCCTTTTACCGTAGCGATTTCTTTAAAGTCTTTTGAATTATAGTCGTTGCATTTTTTTGTCGCGCGGAAGATTTTGTATTCTGCATCGCTGCCTTTTGATTCCCAGCTTAGCTTCAACCAATGGTGCTGTGTTTCAGTTACACAGACATTTTTCACTGCATCCCATTTTTCTTTGTAGTTATTTTGGTTACATTCTTTTCCGTCATGCTTTTTATCGCAATCTTCGTCATGCTTCCAGTTATGGTTGCAGTTGTGGCCGCTATGCTTTTCATCGCAGTCTTTTCCATGCTTCCAGTTGTTTTCGTTACAGTTGTGACCGCTATGGTTTTTGTCGCAATCTTTCCCATGCTGCCATTTGTTTTCGTTACAGCCGTGTCCGCTATGCTTCTTATCACAATAGTCGCCATGCTTCCAGTTTTTCTCATTACATTTTTTACCACTATGTTTCTTGTCGCAGTAGTCGCCGTGTTTCCAGTTGTTCGAGTTACATTTTTTTCTACTGCTGTGCTTAGTATCACAGTCTTTGTCGTGTCTAGATGAGCTGTATGTTTGCACAGCAGCTGTTTGTTCTTCTGTTGTTTCTTCTGTCACTTCTTCTGCTTTTTCTTCAGTTACTACTGAAGGTGCTGCTGCGGCTTCTTCGATTTGATCATCACTAGCTTTTGTGGCAACGTCTTGATTAGCTACTGGACCAGCAGCTTCTTGTTCCTTACCCTCGACAACAGCTGACACTTTATAGTAGTAAAGATAATCAGCCTTCAGAGTCCCATCGGTCTTCAGCTCCGTATAAGGATCGACCGCATAGGTAGTATCACTCTTCAGTGTTTGAATATGTTCAAAATTTCCATCTTGCTCTTCTGCTCGATAAATCTTATAGCTGTCGGCATCTTCGACTTTATCGAACTGAATTACTGTCCATTTCTGCGTATCATTATGTTTGACTGTCAGATTCGCAGGAACGTTTCCCTCATCTGCTGCAAAAACTTGTGCTGGTATCCCTAACGAAGACACTGTCATAATCAACAGCGTTACCAACGACATGATCCCCTTTAACTTTTTCATTAACCCTTTTCTTTTCATTTCGCTCTCCTTTTCGTTCTTTGCCCTATGCAAAAATGCACAACAAATAAACCTACCCTAACGATTGAAACCACTGCCTTCAAAAGGAAGACAGTAGTCGATTTTTTTCGGAGTTTGTTTTTGGCCAAAAACAGAAGCACGTCGCATATACCACCCCCCATCAAGTAAGAAACATACCAACAAATCTGTTGGATTACAGGAATTGCTCTCTCATGTTTCCCCGCCTCTAAGAAATGTGATCTTTGGGTAATTTTCCTGTTAAACAAAATATAACAATAATTGTGATATATTTCTATAATCCCTCAAAATTCAAAAAAAATATTTGGATTATGACGAAATATTTTTGCGAAACACCATATATTTTATAATATATTTAATATTATGATTGCTTTTTACGGTTTTATCCTAAAAAATAAGACCATCCACATGGATGGTCTTCCCATAATTACTGCTTATTAATAGAAACAATTTTTTGTTGTAGGCGATCATAGACGACTACAAAGGTAGCCACGTCCTTTTCAGAAGTAGGTACTCGGAAGTAATAATCCGATTGCCCATCTGTGGGTGTATTCGTATGATAAAAACCAGAAAGATACGCATGAGCAATATCTCCCCGAGTATCCTTGAATAAATCAAAGAACCCATTTTGATCCGTCACATTGATGCTTTTTTCCAACGCTTTGAATTCTGTCTGATTGCTGTCCATTCCCGCTTTTTGCATTTGACGGTAAAGCTGAGTATCTGTTCCGCGTCGTACCAGTTCCGTCCATGCCGTTTCAAAATCTGCCGACTTATCTAAATAAGTATCCTCTTTGGTGATGACCGACTTTACCTCGCTGCCGTCTTCAGCGGTTAATTCGTTCAGCTCCTTTTGGTTATAACGTATGTTAATGGTGTAATCGTGACGCGAACCGCTAGTATCGGTAAAGCTCCAAACCTGTCTCTGCGTCGTCATCGTCTGATCGTCTACAAGACGCTGCCCGAATCCAACTAAACTGACACTGACAAAGCCGCTTTCCTCCGAACTCACCATCGGATAAATTTTACGATAAAGGTTAAAGATGTTCTTCCCATCTTTCGCCTTCCCATAGACTTTTTCGATCGCGTCAGCCATCGCTTGAGAGCTGGAAAAGCTGTTATTGTCTTCAAATGCCTTATTCAAAGCATCGATTTTCTCCGTTTGTTCTTCTAATAATGACTGATCGTTGACATCCTTCAACGCCAATACGTTTAACTTCGGTAGTTCTTCCTTTTTCTTTACCTTGTCATCGCTGGCAAAAACACTAAAGGGTATCGTAAATTGCGGAAAATTGCCGCTTAAAACGATCCCAAATGTCCCAACAAACAAAGCGGCCAGAATCCCCCAAAAGATCAACCATTTTTTCTTTGTCTCCATAGGTCACCTCATCTCCTTTACATTGTGGCGACAAATTAAGCAAGCGTCAAGTATTTCTAGTGAAATTCAGCCTATTTTTATGAAATAATCTAAATTTTTTCTTGGAAAAATATGAATATGATAGTTATTCTCGTCATTTTCTATTACACTAGAGGAAATGATTTTTTTAAGGATAGGCGGATATGGCAAACAGACAAGAACGACATCAACAAAAAAAAGAAAAGAGAATAAAACCCACGAGGAAAAAGACGGAACGGGGAAAACTATCCCGGTCCACAAAAATCTCCTTGAGTATTTTAGCGGCGATGCTCTTAGTAGTGGTCGCAGGGACCATTTTCTTCTTCCAAAAATATGGAAAAGAAGTCACAGCGGCGATTGATGCTGGGGAAGAACATGCGGCGAAAATCCAAGAAAGTGACTTTAAGCAATACCATCCAACGACGATTTTGGATAAAAATGGGCAGGTTCTCAAGGAATTAAAGACCCAAGAACGGGACTACATCACCTATGACAAGATGGACCCTCTCGTCTCTCAAGCATTGATTTCTATCGAGGATAAACGGTTTTACGACCACCACGGGGTAGATACCCAAGGGCTATTGACCGTTGGGATAAATGCAGCGACTGGACGCGGTGTCCGTGGGGCCTCTACCATCACTCAGCAGCTAGTAAAAAATATTTACTTAACGCCGGAGGTTTCTATTTCACGGAAGATCGAAGAAATGGTGATGGCACAAGCACTAGAAAAACGCTTCACCAAACACCAAATTCTAGAATATTATTTGAACAATGTGTACTTCGGTCATGGTGCCTATGGGATCAATGCTGCGTCAAAGGTCTATTTTGGTAAGTCCATCAATGATACCAGCCTGCTGGAAAAAGCAACGCTTGTAGGGATCACCAATAACCCGGGAATTTTCGATCCTACGACCAATAAGAAAAATGCGTTAAAACGGGCGAAGCTAATTCTTAAACAAATGAATCAGCAAGGCTACATCACTAAAGATCAATACGACAAGGCTGTGGCGGATGATATTTCGGCGAAAATCCACAGCAATGCGTTGAACAATCAGCTGGACAATAACGAAGTCGCTTTGGCAGTGGACAATGCCACCAAGATTTTGATGGGACAGCAGGACTTCCGTTTCCAATACCAATTTGATTCCAAAGAAGAAGAGGATCGCTACAACGAAGAGTACAAATCTGCGTATAACAAGGTATATCAGCGAATTCTTTCCGGCGGTTATCAAATCAGTACCAACATTGACCCGGCTTTGCATGATCAATTGCAAGGGATCGTCAGCAACGTCATGAATGCTTGGCAGGATCAAAATGGGGAAAATAATTTTTACACTAAACAGGCGGCTATGACAGTCATTGACAATCAGACAGGAGACGTGGTGGCAAGTATTGGCGGTCGCGGTGAAGAAGGCAACCACTACAATCGAGCCTTTCTCTCCTATCGTCAGCCGGGATCGGCGATTAAGCCGTTGGTCTCCTATGCTCCCGCCTACGAACGGGGGTTATTAGAAAGCAGTGCCGTTTCGGATGATCGACCAAATAATACGTATCCAAACAATGTATACAACAGTTCGAAAGGAAACCTGACATTACGCAATGCCTTGGCGATTTCCTCCAACGTCGTCGCCTATAAACTGGCTGATGAAAACCGGAATGAATTGAAGGAACCAGTGTATCAGCCATTGGCGCAAATGCAATTTACCGGACTCGATGTGGAAGATGATAACCCAATCATCGCAGTGGGCGGAATGACCTATGGGGCGACCACGCAAGAAATGGCCAGTGGTATCGCAACATTAGTAAACCAAGGAAATTACCGCGCACCCATAAATATCCAAACGATCAAGCGCAAAGACACAGGGCAGGAAATCTTCTCGCAAAATGACATCGCTCAACAAAAGGTTTACAGCGATGACGCGGCGTACTTGACCATTGATACGATGAAAGCTGTTCATCAGAACGCTGACGGAACCGCTGCTGGATTAACCTTGGCTCATAATCAATATTGGGCTGTCAAAACGGGAACGACGGATGAAGCGAAGGATCTGTGGACCGTCGGAGCGACCCCTTACTACACAGTAGCGGTCTGGGCCGGTGATGACACGCCTCAGCCACAGGACAACACCAGCGTAGGACAAGCAACAAAAGAAATCTTTAAGCAAACAATGGATCTTCTGAATAATGGCAAAGAAGATGTTGATTTTCAGATGCCGTCTTCGGTACAAAAAGCCGGCGGTCAGCTAGTTACCCGTTCCAGTCAAACCAAACAGGTATTGGCGACACGGAAAAATGCGCTGCAGACAGCCACGACCAACATTGATACCTTAGCCAAGCAAAAGGCTAACGAGCTGACAGCGGCGAAATTAAGTACGCCAATGGTGGAAGAAGCCTCCACCTTTAGCAACCAATTGATTTCTGAGCGAATCGATACGTTGAATCAATTTGAAATCATCGTGACCGATACACAGGATAATTGGCAAACCTTTGATCAATATGCACAAGAGGTCTTCGCCCTGGTTCAGCAAGTCGAGCCTTCTGGCGGCACTCTTTCAGAACAATACACTAGTGTCTATCGCAACAAAGAGGCCGAGTACGCCCACGAAAAGGCTGCTCGTGATTCTGCCATCAACACGGTCAAAGATCAAATCAATGAGACAAAAAATCAAAGCAAGGACCTTGATAAGCGGATCAATGAGCTAAAGAAACAGCTTGAAGAGGAAGAAGATTAAAGAAACAGTCGCCAAATCGGCGACTGTTTTACTCTACTTATACTAGGAGAAAGGACTGAAGTCGATGGAAGAAGTTTATGCACTCTTAACCGCAAAGGATACGAAAGAAGCCTTGGCTAAGTTCAATCAATTGCAAACAGAATGTCTGAACGAACCTATTTTCGCGGATAAGCTGGAACAATTTCTACCTGCCCTTAAAACGGAAGCTTCGTGTGGGCGAGGACGCACCTTCAAATTCTTTATGATCAATGCCCGCTGGGATACGCAAGGCGTCATCGAGAAACACTTGGAAGATATTTTAGGCGTTTTGGACGATTCTAAAGCCCCAGTCGTACGTCAATGTATTCCCTATTTGACCTATTTAGCTAAGGCAAAGCCTAAAACAATTCCCCACATTCGCCACAAGCTAGAAAATTTGACCCTCGATCACTATAAAGAAAGCATGCAGAGCTTGATTCAGCGAGACATTGAGAAGATATTGCCAACATTGATAATGTAGACCAAAAACTCCTGAATACTTGGACGATTGTTGCCAAGTATTCAGGAGTTTTCTCTTTTTAGCGTTCCACGTTCTCAAAACCGTTTCTTTGGATTGTTTCTGCCATCCAGAAGCTGGATTTTTTAGGCACTCGCTTATACTCTTCATCTAGTTCAACTCGGTAAAAACCATAACGATTCTTGAAGGCATTCAACCAGCTCCAGCAATCGGAAAATGTCCATAAATGATAACCAAAGCAATTGGCGCCTTCTGTGATCGCTCGATGCAATTCTACTAAATGTTCTTTTATAAATTCGATACGGTAGTCATCTTGGATGATTCCTTCTTCATTTTCAAAGACCTCCTCTTGAGAGACGCCCATGCCATTTTCAGAGATATACCACGGAATTTCACTGTAATCATTTTTCAGCCGCATCGCGATGTCGTAGATGCCCTTTGGATAAATTTCCCACCCTCGATGAGGATTAATCTGTTTTTCAGGCCAATCATACCCTTGATACAGATCCTGTGGCCCTTCTATTATTGCTTTCATCTCTTTTGATACAGCTTGTACGCGTAATGGCTGATAATAATTACAGCCAATGAAGTCAACGGTATTTTTTGAAAAGAGCTGCTTATCCCCCTCGTTTGTCTTAGGCAATAAGTCTGAAGTTTTCAACATATCTACAAATTCCTCAGAGAAACTGCCCTTAACAGCGCAATCTAAAAAGCTTCGAATACACAGATGATCTGCCCATTTAGCGGCTTCCCTATCCTCTGGTGACTCACTTTTAGGATAAACCGGCGATAAATTCAAGATAATCCCTATCTTCCCATCCTTGAGGGCGGCTTTTCGGAAAGCCTCTACCGCTTTCGCATGAGCCAGCATCGTATGGTACCCTACTTGCAAAGCACGCTTAAAATCTCGCACTCTCGGCCAATGAGCGTCCCCATAATACCCGCATTCAATATGCACCAGCGGTTCATTGAATGTCGCCCATTTTTTTACAATATCACCAAACTGCTCAAAAGCCACACTAGCATAGTAGGCAAAAGAATCCGCAGATTCTCTAACTTCCCAGCCGCCCTTCTCCATCAACCACCAAGGCATATCGAAATGAAATAGATTGATTATCGGCTCGATCCCATTATCAATAAGCGCTTGAAAATAGGCACGATAAAAGGAAACAGCTTTGGGATTTAAGGTCTTCCCATCTGGCAGTAATCGTGTCCAAGCAATTGATGTCCGATAAGAATTCAGGTTCATTGCCTTCATATTGGCGACTTCTTCCCGATACATTTCATAAAGGTTTGACGTATTTTCTGGTCCGACCTGATCATAAAAAGCCTCTGGCTCCATTTCAAACCATTTATCCCAAGTCGAAGGACTTTTCCCATCCTTCAACGCAGCCCCCTCTGATTGCGGTGCGCTTGTCGCTGCTCCCCATAAAAAATCTTTTGGAAATTGATGCATAAATAACTCCCCTTTTTAATAAGTTTACGTTTTTCCGATTGCTTCTGTTCATAAAAACAGCGACTCATCCATTTATGAATCGCTGCGATATATTCTCTGTTTAGATAGGTTAAGAACGGGCAATTACAGTCCAAAAATCTCATTCTCAATAATTTCTTCTTTCCCTGCCTCCGCGTCTTCATTCATTCGATCTAGCAGCAGCTGTGCAGCGCGTTGGCCAATCAGCTTAGTAGGTGCTTTGATCACGATCCGATTCTCCAACAGCGCAGCCATCTCACTCGTATAATCATAATGAGCCAAGACCAGCTCCCTTTGATCGGATGGGACTGAGGACAGATACTCAAGGACTCCCGTCATCATATTGTAGTTGGTCACTATCAGGGCCGTTATCTCTTTAGCGATCAATTTCTTTCCGCCTCGATACCCGCTGATCCGAGAATAATCGCCATATTCAATTTCTAATGACACCTCAGGATGATTCGCAATTGCCTCTTTCGCTCCCGATAAGCGTTCTCTTGCCACATAATCATTTTGCGGGGCCGCTAAAAGGCCAATCTTTGTATGGCCTTCCTGAATAAGATGCTCTACTACTTCATGGACGCTTTTTCGGTCCGCTACCTGTACACGATCCACGCCCGGCAGCTGAATTGGACTGTTTATAGTCAGTACAGGAATCGGCAGCTCGGCTAAGCGCTCCATTCCGTCCCAATCTTGTTCTGACATAAACACAATCAACCCATCCACCGCATGCTGGACAAGATAATCAATTTTTTGATCAACCAGAGAAACGTCACCCTTGAACCCGCTTAACAAAACAGAATAACCATTTTGCTCCATCACACCTTCAATCGCACTGACAATTTCAGCACCAAATTGACTGGATATGCTATTCATCAAAAGGCCGACAGAAAAACTGCGATTGTTCTTAAGCCCTTTAGCAATGATATTTTCCTTGTAATCCAGCTCCTTGATGGCAGCAGCAATTTTTTTCATATTTTGTTCTTTCAGCTGATGACCATTAAGATAGCGCGAGACACTTCCTAATGAAACACCCGCCAACTCAGCAACTTTTCGAATAGATGACATCTGATCGATTCCTTTCCTGTTCTGCTATTGTTACTGCCTGAAAAGTTAACTAGACAAAGAGAATCAGCTAGTAAGCGACACTTCTTGCGAGAGCTCCTGCACCATAATTCGACAGCTCTCCGCCTGCTTATAGTTTCCATCGAAATCTGTAAAGCAAAGCGCCTCTAAAGGAACACTAAAGGTTACCTCTGTTGACTCATTCGGTGCCAATTCTACCTTGATAAATTCCTTCAACAGCTTGTGTCGTTGAATCACGGCTCCACCCAGTAAACGAACAAACACGAGCACCGATTCTTTCCCAGCAATTTCTCCGTCATTTTTGACAGTAAGACTTATAATTATTTTGTCAGACTCTGGGGTGACATGCAAGTTCTCATAGGAAAAACTCGTGTAACTCAATCCATAGCCAAACGCATGTAGAGGTGCCCCCGACTCATCATAATAATCGTCTTTTTTTGAAGCCGCTCGTTGATAGTAATAAACGGGCAATTGCTCTGAATTCAGTGGATAGCTGACGCTTAAGCGACCACTAGGATTGTTGATACCCAGCAAGGTTCGAGCAATAGCGCCTCCTCCTTCTTGACCAGGAAACCACCCAACTAAAACAGCGTCAGAAAGCTGTTGAACCTCTTGGAGATCATAAGTTCTGCCCTGGATCATCACAGTTACAATTGGTATTCCTAATTTTTTTAGCTTTCTTAGTAACGTTAACTGCTCTCCACCCAAAGACAAGGAAGCCACATCTACATTTTCGCCAGAATCCATGTTAATTCCTTTAGAAGAAACAGCGCCATTGTTTAAAAATTCCATATCGAAATTCCGCGCGCTAGACCCGCCCAAAACAACGAGAATCGTATCTGCGCCTCGACAGACTTTTATCGCTTCTTCAATTTTTTCGTGCTGGTTCTCCTTGTTTCGGACCTCACAGCCCTCTGCGTAAACAACTTCTGATTCAGAAAATGCCTGTTTCACTTGTTGATAGATTGTTTTCTCAGCCATTTCTGACGACTGCGGTGCTGAATAATCGCCTAATAGCGCATAGACACTATCTGCGTTTGGACCTATTACAGCTAATTTTCTTATAGACCGATCCAGTGGAAGAAGACCATTGTTTTTTAGCAGCGTCAATGATTCTTCAGCAGCCTGAGCATTGATTTTTTTTGCAGCACTGAGTACTTCCGTCAGTTTCTGGCTAGGATCCTTTAAAAACGGATGCTCGAATAACCCTAATAGAAACTTGATACCTAAGACGCGGGCACAGGCGGCATCAAGAGCCGATTCCATAATTTTTTTTGTTTTTACTCCATCAGCGATCTGCAAATATGTTTCGTCCCACAAACTCAAGTCAACACCAGCCTGCAATGCAGCATTGGCACTGGTTACCTTGTCAGAAAAAACATCCTGTAATCGATCTAGCGCGATTCCGTCAGCCATGACGATTCCCTGATAGCCCAACTGCTTTCGCAGGATGTTTTGGAACAATTGCCCATTGATATGACAAGGAACACCGTCCACATCGTTGTAGGCTGCCATTACTCCTACGGCATTTCTTGTACTTTCTAGTAAGGGAAAGTACACGTCTTGAAATTCTCTTCTTCCAAGCGTCACAGTTCCAGAGTTATGCCCCCCTAGCGCCTCTCCTTGTGCAATACAATGCTTTAATACCACTCCGATTTGATCCGGTTGTCGATTGATTTCATCAACGGTAAGATCAAGATAGCTTTTTTCATCTGTGATTAAATCTCCTTGAAAACCTGTAACTACCGCTTCGCTCATTTTTGCGGCTAGTATCGGATCTTCTCCAAAGCATTCTTCCGATCGGCCCCAGCGTGGGTCCTTCACTAAATCCAACGTCGATACAAGTGCTAAGTGAACGCCTTTAGCTGCAAGCTCCTGTGCCATTAACTGACTGGATTTTTTCGTAAGCTCTGTATTGAAGCTGTTGCCGCGTCCGATATTGGTTGGATAAGAAGTTCCCTCTAGTCCTTGATGACCATGAGGACATTCTTCCACGAGTAGAGCCGGGATTTTCCAGCGGGAATGATTGATCACATATTCTTGTACTTGGTTGGCAAGCTTCCAGCTATCTGCTGCAGCTATCCCATTTTCAAATCCAACCTTTGACCATGGGTCGGCACGAAACAGGCCGTATAAGGCCCCCAATCCTCCGCCCCATTCTACATGTGCTTTGAATTTGTCTGTTAACGAGACCTGTCCATTCACCTTCTTTTCATAGCATTCCCAGCCATACAGGTGTTGATTCACCTGACCCGCTTTTTCTTCTATACTCATTCGGCTTAACAGATCCGCCACACGTTCTTTAATAGGCAGGGCTGGATCTTGGTACGGATACTTACTCAAGCAATTCTTCTCCTCTCAATTGAGCTTCCTTATTTGATGCGATCACAAAAGGCATAAATAAGAAAACATCCAATACGATTAGTAGTATTGTCAAAACACTCGCCATGATATTTCCACCTGTTGCGATAAAGGACTGAATCACCGGTGGTGTGATCCACGGTGCTGCTGCCACTGTTTTTCCTACTAAACCGATACTTGTGGCAAAATAGGCGATAATCAAATTAATAGACGGGATAATCGCACAAGGAATCATAAAGATTGGATTCATCACGACTGGCAGGCCGAACATCACTGGTTCTGTAATATTGAACATGCAGGTAGTCAATCCAAGCTTCGCTACTTGACGTTGATCCTTTCTGCGAGATACCCAAAGAATAGCAATAACTAAAGGAAGAATACAGCCGCCTCCGCCAATCAAGCCAAAGGCATTGGCAAAGGGCTCGGTAATAATATTTGGGATATCTTGATGATTTTGAAAGGCCAGCATATTTTCTTCGATTGACTGCAGCATCGGTGCTTGCTTGATTGGTGCCAAGATACTAGAGCCGTGCATTCCAAATACCCAAAGAAAATCAGAAAAGAATTGAATAAACAGCATTCCTGGAACAGATAGTACAAATCCTTTTAATGGCGTTTGAATAGCTAAATTGATCAAATCGGGAACATTTAACCCCGTCGCTTTCTTCAATACAAAAACGAACAGTCCAAAAATCAACACAACGAGTACTTCTGGAACCAAAGAGTTGAATGACGTTGCAACTGCTGGAGGAACACCATCTGGCATTTTTATTTTCAGCTTTTTGAATTTTGCGAACCGAACAAACAGCTCGGTGCTCACTAGTGCGCAGATCATTGCAGTTGCTAAGCCGGAACTAGAGGTTAAGGCTTGTGAGAAGACGCCTCCTACTTCAGCTGTAGCACCATCAGCAAGAGTCACTAAGGTATTTACAGGCATTAAAATAAACATAGTCGCTAAGCTTAATACCCCAGCGTGAACAGAATTGAAGGCTGGATCATCAATCGCTTTTGATTGAACATAAAAATTTGCTAGATTCACACCAATATTGTAACAAACGATGATCGCTAAAATACTCATTGTCCCATTGTTAACAATGACAGCCAATTCTGACAAAAAACTCAAATCAACTATTTTCTGTACGGCGGCATTCGAAAAAATTAAGGCATTCAATAAGACCATGAAGGATGCGGCCATTACTAACGGCATCGTAATAATAAAGGCATCACGAATGGCCAGAAGATGACGCTGATTATTGATTTTTGACACAATCGGCAATAATTTCTCAGACAGCTTATCTACGAGATTCATAATAAAACTCCTAACTATTATCTTTTTTGAACCGGTTCAAAAAGAATAATAGCAAACGATTTCAATAATTACAATAGGTTTTGAAAAATAATTGAACCGGTTCAATTATTTTGTAAAAAAACTCGTATACTGGGTGATATTTACCAAGCATACGAGCTTTGATTCTTTACATTTGTACCGTCGTTCCACTATTGCCCTTCACTGCTTCTGACGCTTGTTCTAGAGAAGCTATAATGGCTTGTCGACCGGCTTTTGATTCAGCGAAGTCGATAGCGGCTTCGACTTTCGGCAGCATACTGCCGGGAGCGAATTGTTTTTCTTCGATATATTTCTGCATATCCGCTACACTGGTTGTTTCTAGTGCTTTCTGTTCTGGCTTGCCGAAATTGACGAAGACATGATCTACTGCGGTTAGAATAATGAAGACATCCGCATCAATCAGTGCCGCCATTTTCGCTGCCGCGAAATCTTTGTCGATGACTGCATCGACGCCTTTATATCGGGTACCTTCATATACTACCGGAATGCCTCCTCCACCACAGGCGATCACGACTTGCCCCGCGTCGACGAGGGTTTGCAGACTGACTTTTTCGTAGATATCGACAGGTTTTGGTGACGGTACTACACGGCGCCAGCCTCTTCCCGCATCCTCTACATAGACATCCTCCGTTTCGTCCATCAGTTTTTTGGCTTCTTCTTCGCTGTAATAGCCTCCAATCGGTTTTGTCGGATTAGAGAATGCTGGATCATTTGGATCTACTACCACCTGCGTCAGCATGGACACTACCGGAATGTCTGCCATTCCTCGTGACACCAATTCTTCATCAATCGCCTGTTGCAGGTGATAGCCAATATAGCCTTGACTCATCGCTGTACATTCTGGAAACGGCATTGTATCCTCTGGTTTTTGGCTGGTTTCCTCAAAGGCCAAGCGGATTTTGCCGACCTGTGGGCCATTCCCATGAGCGATGACCACATGATGTCCCGCTGTGATCAGATCCGCGATGGATTTTGCCGCTAGTTCAGCTTTGGTTAATTGTTCATTGGCAGAATTTCCTAATGCGTTTCCGCCTAATGCGATAACGATTTTTGACATGTGTCTCTCCTATCTTTGTGGCTGCTGCTGCGTAATACAGTGAATGTTTCCGCCGCCGTAGACGATCTCAACTGTATTTACACCCACAATTTCTTTATCTGGGAAAATCATTTCTAATTGTTCTAATGCGAGAGCATCGTTTTTGTCTCCATATTGCGGCACGATTACTCCATTGTTGGTGATCAAGAAGTTCATGTATGAAGCGATACAGATGTCGCCGTCTTCACGCGGCATCGTTCCTTCTACATAGTCAATCTTGAAATTGCCGTCAATTGTCACTGTTTCGATTGGGCAGCAAATCTTGTGAACTTTTAGCTTGCGGCCTTTAGCATCTGTCATTTCATTTAGACGTTTGTATGCATCCTGAGCGGCTTCATAAAATGGACTGTTTTCATCTTCTGTATAGATACATGCCACTTCACCTGGTCGAACAAAGCAAGCAACGTCATCCACATGCCCATTTGTTTCCTCTGGATCGATCCCATCACCCAACCAAAGAACCTTTTCACAGTTCAAATAATCGCATAATTTTTGTTCGATCTCTTCTTTACTCATGTGAGGATTGCGCCCTTCACTTAGCAGACACATTTCCGTCGTTAACACCGTACCTTCTCCATCTACGTGGAAAGAACCGCCTTCTAAAATGAAATCATCTGTGCGATAAGAATCCACATGTTCAATTTCACAAATTTTTTGTGCCACTAAATCATCTTGATCCCATGGGAAGTACAAGCCGTCGACAAGACCGCCCCAAGCATTGAAGCCCCAGTCGTTCCCACGTAATTCTCCTTTGCCGTTAATGACAAAGCTCGGACCACAGTCACGAATCCAGGCATCGTTGTTGGACATTTCATAGACCGTAATCTCTTCCGGTAATTGACGACGGCAGTTTTGGAATTGCTGCTGAGAAACCACCACATTCATCGGTGTGAATTTGCTAATCGCTTTTGCTACCTCTGTGAAGGCTTCTTGTGCTGGCTTGCCACCGTCACGCCAGTTATCTGGACGCTCCGGCCAAATCATCCAAACCTTTTCCTGTGGTTCGTATTCGCCAGGCATTCTAAACCCGTCTTGTTTCGGTGTTGTCTTTTCGATTCTCTTCGCCATTGTAAATTACTCCTTTTTTCTTGATTTTTTTCACCCATATAATCGCTTCACCAAAGAGTGTGAAGACTACAGCTCCGATCGTAATCGGTAGTTGTTGACTTAACGTTTCAGCATCAAATTGCAACGGCAATGCGGTAAAGATCAATGAAATCACGATCATAATCATTGGTAATGCAACCAAAAGCTTCAAGAAACCATCGCTTCCGCCCACTCTGAATGGTCGTGGTGTATCTGGATCAATTTGACGTAATTTGTAAAATGCTGGAAAAACTGGTACATAGGACATTAAGAACATTACGAGGTTCAATGAGAAGAATGCCCAGAATAAATCTTGATTCGGTAAAATCGGTGCAATCACAACGACAACTGAAGCAACCACTCCATTCATAATTGCCGCACCAATTGGCATCTCATCTTTTCCGCCACGTTTCGCGAAAATTTTTGGCATATCGCCATTTTCAGCTGCGTAACAAGCGGTATTGTTAACCCCTAAGGACCACGAAATCATGTTACCGAACAACGTCAGTAAGAACAGGAAGGCCATCGCAATAATGAACCAACCGCCAGTTGACCCCGTCAATAGCTTGAAGCTGTCCATCAAGCCGCTACCGGTACTGATTTGATCCGTTGGAATCGCCACACCGATCCCGAATGCTGAGAAGATATAGATCGCCGCAATCACTAAACCACCAGCGATAATTGATTGCGGAATTTGTTTCTTAGGATTTTCCATATCATCCGCAAAGGTACAAATAACCTCAAAACCTAATAAGTTAAAAATGATAACCGAAATAAAGGATAAGCTGTTCAGATCAAAACTTGGCAGCATCGAAGACAAGGTAAACTCATTCGCCGCGCCTTTTGTAGCAAATGTATACAGGCCTAATGCCCCGATTAAGATCGCCAACAGCATCTTAATCACTGCCGCACCATTTAAAATCCATACACTGTCAGCCACTGGATAAAAGCTAATCCAAACAATGACCCAAATAAAGACCAACTCAATCAAAATAGCTGGTAGAGTTGAAAATTCAATCCCTGTGATTGTTGTTAATAAATCTGGGCAAACAACAGCTAGTGAAGCTAGCCATAGCGGATAGTTGATCCAATAGTACCAAGATACCCGCGACCCCCAACGATGCCCGAACGCTTGAGTCACCCAGTCATAAATCCCACCATCACCAATATACGTAGTCCCTAATTCTGAAGAAATCAAACCATAGGGTAAAAGGAACGCGACTAGTAGGAAGATCCACCAAAAAAACTGGGAATTCCCGATCGCCGCAACCGGCGCCGCTGCCTCTGCCACGAATACGACACAGATAACGGATAATATTGCACTCATCAAACTAAACTTTTTCTTTTTTTCTTCCATTTTTTCTTCCTTTCCGGTAGAAACAGGGATTGAGGATCGCCTCAATCCCCGAATGGAAATAATCTTGATGATTTTTACGTAAAGCTGCAGATCATTTCCGTCCTCACCTCTGAGTCTATAGTGCTTTGCCTAAAAAGACTTCCAAGTCTGCTTTGGCTGCTGCTTTTTTCTTTTCATCAATTGGGTTCTTCTCTGCATAATCGTGCATCAAGTACACCAGCAAGCCGCGAATCGAAGTCAAGCGATTTTCTGCTTCATCGAAACAAATTGAATTTGGTCCATCCATTACTTCATCGGTTACTTCTTCTCCTCGAGTTGCAGGTAAACAATGCATGAATTTCGCATCTTTGCCGGCACGAGCCATCAACTCATCATTTACTTGGTATTTTGGATAGAACGTGCTCATGCGCTCTTCTTCTGATAGTTCTGCTTCATATAATCCATACCACACATCGGTATACACAAAGTCTGAACCTTCAATAACCTCGATTTGATCAGAGACAGTATATGAGCCACCAGATTCTTTACAAATGGCATCCAATCTTGCACGATGGTCGTCATTCAATTGGAACCCTTCTGGACCAAATTGTACAAATTCCATGCCCATTTTCGTTGCGACTAAACCTAATGAGAAACATACTTGTGTCGCATCGCCAATGAAGGAAACTTTGCAGTCCTCGATTTTTTTGCCTTCAGGTAAATGCTCGATCATTGTACAAAGATCGCCTAATTCCTGTGTTGGGTGATTAAAATCGGACATGCCGTTAATGACTGGAATCGTCGCATTGTTTGCCAAGTCATAGACACTATGATGACGTTCTACACGTGCCATTAAAATATCGACTAATCGAGAAAGTACACGACTTGTATCTTCAATCGTTTCGTGTCCGCCTAATTGGATTTGTCCTGGTGCTAGATATTCAGCGTGTCCGCCTAATTGCGTCATCGCTGTTTCAAATGAAACTCGAGTTCTCGTAGAAGATTGTTGGAAGATCATGCCTAACACTTTATCTTTTAATAATGGCGGATAAAAACCGTTCTTAATAGAAGCTTTGATTTTCAATGATAAATCAACGATGTACTGAATCTCCTCCTTCGTGTAATTTTCTGTTGTAATAAAATCTCTCTTTGCCATGTTGACGCCTCCTAAGTAATTTGTTTGCTTTACATCCCATACTTTAGAGAGAAAATCCCAAGTTTACGATAAGCTAAAGGATGTAAACGCTATCATCTGGCTTATCACCTGTTTTAAGCTGGTTTATTTTTGGATGTAAACCTTTTATTTTTCAAGGGTTTAGAAAAGTTTAGGTAAAAGTTTAGCGTATTTTGACACGAAGAGAGAATAAATGATGTTATACTTAAGTTGAGAAATGAGATTTTTGATCCTAAATGAAAGGGGATTCAATATGATAGCTATCTTCATTTATAATATTCTTTTGATCATTCTATATTCCATCACTATGGCGTTTGCAATAAATTCCTATCTAAAAGAAAAGAACAAGCTGTTTTTGCTGATCAGTCTCTATTTGGCCTTCTTCATTTTTGACAATATCATTATTTATATGACCGAGTTCATCAACTCCTTCGCTCAGAGCTATGACCAAGCGTTTATGAGTGCACCTGCTGTCAAGACCATCATTTTCATGGGAAATGCCTTTTTCTCTGTCTCAATTATTGCGGAATTACGAAAAGAAAAACTGAAAACACTCCATTATGGTTTATTAATCATCTTAGCAGTATGGATGATCACCACGCCATTAATGCCCAACTCAGCCTTTAAAGTCTGGCTTTATTATTTGGGGAATCAAGTGTTTCTCTTCTATTTAGGCTTTTACTGTTGGCGCGGCACAAAGAAAGAGCTTCCTGACTTAAACAAAGGCTATTTAAAGAAACTCACGATCATTAATATCCTATTTAGCATCTTAATCGTGATCGAAGACAGCTTCGTCATCTTCAATGTTGATCAATATAGCTCGCTTGCTACGAAGATCAATAATCGGAGCCTCTCAGAAGATATTTTTTCTATCATCGTTTGTCTCTTACTGCTGCACTTCTTCTTGAAGGAGCGTCAAGTAGATGGAGAAACGTCACCAGAAGAACAAGAACAATCGATTCTGATCCAAAGATTTTGTCATGCTCACCAATTCACGCAAAGGGAAACAGAAATTTTTGAATTGCTGCTGTTCCATCATACCAATCAGGAGATCGCTGATCAGCTCTTCCTCTCATTAGGAACGGTCAAAACGCATGTCCACAACATTTTTATTAAGCTGGAGATAAAAAAACGAACGCAGATTTTCGCATTGTTTGAGGACTTTCAGGCCTCTACAAATGAAAAGATGACACTAAAAAAGAGCAACGACTTTATGTAAGGTCGCTGCTCTTTTTTTAGTCTCCGTCTTGATGATGCTCCTCTGAAGAACTGGAGCTTGAGCTTGATGAGCTAGAGGATCGAGAAGAATCTGACTCTCGCGAACGAGACTCTGACTCCGATTTTTTCCGAGAAGACTCATCATTTTTGCTATCTTCGATCGAATCGAGGATCTCTTTATAGGAATCATAGGTCTCCTGTTTCTCAGCCAAATCTTTTTTTAGTTCATTTAGTTCTTTTGTTCGTTCAGCTAGTGCCTTCGCTTGGCGTTCCTGATAGCTTTTCTCTGCTGCTGCCATTGAAGCGTCGCTTTGCTGAATCTGAGCTGCAAAGCTGCTGTTCTCGTTGGACAATTGATTTTTAACTGGTTCCAATTTATCTAGCAATTGCTGCTTGTATTTTCCATCAGGTAAAACGGCTAATGTTTTCACGCCAGCTAAATAATCAGACAAGGTCAAGCTGTCTCCCTTATTTAGCAGATTCGTCACGTCGCTCTCCGCATTCGTGAAATCCTTCGACTGAGTCTCCGCAATGCGTAAAAGCATGCTGATATCTTGTCCCCAGTCCTTATCCTTCGCGGTACTTTCACTCAACTGGTCCTTCAAATTTTTAATCTTTTCCTGTTCAGGGTCTTTCAAAATTGGATGTGCAGACAAGTCTAATCCATTTAACACGTCACTTTCAAAAAGCTGGTTCAATGCCTCTTGAATCTCAAAGTTTTTCTTAGCATGGTCAATGTCTTCTAGCGTTTGACTCTCACCTCGTTGATTTTTTACCTCTGTCGCCAGATCATCAAACGCATCCTTTGAGATGTCCGCTTTAAAATAGCCTGCCTTTTGATCTTCATACAGGTCGGCTAAACGCTCATTCAGCACTTTCTTGGTCTCTTTTTCTGACTGGATCATTTTCTCTTGGTAGATGTGATAGCTTGCAAAACTTACGGCGCCAAACACAACCAGTCCTAATACTACCCAACCGATTGTTTTTTTGTTCAAACCGGCTCCCCCTTATTTGTTTTAGTAAAGTCCTTTTTCGAAAAGCACGAAAAAGAACGCTTCATTTGATGTTCCATTCTCTCTAGATTAATCTTGCAAAAAAATCTTGGCAATTTGTCAATATTATAGCATTTTAATCCTGGCAAAGTACAAGTGATAGGAAAAACTTTAGTAACTCTTTTTATTTTTATGTTATTTTACAATTATTAGAAAATTCCAGTTCTTCAGCGTACTCATAGAAAATGTTTCACCCTCAGATTGGTTTCTGATACACTCATTCTATTCTTAAAAAAAGGACTGATTCTATTGGAAACACATGAAGAATTGGATAGAGGATTGAAAAATCGCCATGTCCAATTAATTTCAATTGGAGGCGCTATTGGTACAGGACTCTTTCTCGGCGCCGGAAAAACCATCCAGCTGACTGGTCCTTCCATTCTTCTTTCTTACACAATCACCGGCTGTATTATTTTTTTGATCATGCGAGCACTGGGGGAACTGATGCTCTCAAATTTGAAATACCATTCATTTTTAGATTTTATCGCAGATTATTTAGGAAATAAAGCGGCTTTTGTCACTGGCTGGACCTACTGGTTTTGTTGGATCGCCATCGCCATGGCGGACCTGACCGCGACTGGGATGTATGTCAGCTATTGGCTGCCACATATTCCTCAATGGTTGCCGGAAATCATTGCGTTAGCTTTACTACTCGGTTTGAATCTTGTCGCAGTAGGACTTTTTGGCGAAATGGAATTTTGGTTTGCCTTGATCAAGGTCGTCGCGATCATCGCTCTCATTATCGCTGGCGCTTTTATGATCTTTACCGGTTTTAAGACTAGCGCAGGTTCCGTGCGGATCAGCAACCTATGGCAGCATGGCGGCTTCTTCCCAAAAGGAGCAAATGGCTTCGTGCTCTCCTTTCAGATGGCGACCTTTGCCTTTTGTGGTGTTGAACTGGTGGGACTGATCGGCGGAGAAACCTCTGATCCTAAATCCGTACTGCCTAAAGCAATCAATACGATTCCGCTACGCATCATTTTATTCTACCTAGGATCACTTTTCATGATTATGTCAATCTACCCTTGGTCAAGCTTGTCTGCGGATCAAAGTCCCTTCGTTCAAGTCTTCTCCGAAATCGGAGTTGCGGCAGCGGCCTCGATCGTCAATTTAGTTGTCCTTAGCTCTGCCATGTCTGCCTGCAACAGCGCCATCTACAGTACAAGTCGGATGGTTCGCTCGTTGGCACAAGAAGGCAGTGCACCGAGTAGATTTACAAAATTAACACGCAATCGTGTGCCAGGAAATGCGTTGGTTTTCTCTACACTCGTCATTTTTCTCGCGGTTGTCATGAATTTCTTTGTCCCAAGTCGGATCTTTACAATGATCAGCTCGATTGCCACCATCTGTTTTCTCTTTATTTGGGGAATGATCGTCTTTACCCATATGCGCTATCGGAAAACAAACTCGAAATTGGCGAAAAAAAATACATTTAAACTACCACTTTTTCCCTATACGAACTATCTAGTCTTTTTATTTCTCGCCTTCGTTTTGTTCGTTCTAGCATTGGCGGAAGATACCCGGGAAGCACTGATCTTCTCACCCCTCTGGTTTCTTGCTCTTTTGGGAATTTACCATGTGAAATTCGAAAAAAGGAAACCGATATTCAATAAAATTTTTCATCTTTTTGACAACCAAAAGTGAAATCAGTTATTTTTTCTATATATACCACTTACAATAAAGATAGCCCTCCAAGTTTATAAACTTGGAGGGCTATCTTATTTTTACCCTTCTCCGCCATCCTTGAACAGATGACTTTCTCGGCGAAGTTGGTAGATTTTATGAATGTTGATAATCAATGTTTTGATCACTGCATAAACGGGAATGCAGATCAACATCCCGACTATACCAGCGACACTTCCCGCACCGATTAAAACAAGAATAATCGTTAATGGATGGATGTTCAATGACTTGCCAAACAGCAAGGGTTTGATCAAATTCCCATCTAATTGCTGAATCACCAACACAGAAAGGACCATATAAAGCGCCTGTAACGGCGAAATAAATAATCCAACGATGATTGCTGGCACCGCCCCGATAAAAGGACCGACATAAGGAATGATGTTTGTAATTCCGCAGAATAACGCCAACAGCAAACTATAGGGCTGCTTAAAGATCGTCATAGCAATAAAGCTTAAGATTCCAATAATGAAAGCATCTAGAACCGTACTGCTGATATACGCAGATAAGGTTTCATTCAATTCTCGTACCGTTTGACGCAGTTCTTTTCGGATAGACAATGGAAAGAATTGCGATATAGCATCCAAAAACTTATGCCCATCCTTGAACATAAAGATCAAAATAAAAGGAACCGTGAACAGCAACACGAAAAATTTCATCGCAAAGCCAACGATCCGTGACAAGCTAGACGTCACACTGACAATTCCTACTTTGATCAAATTATTGATCGTCAAGTTAGCTGAAGCAAGCTGTTCCTCAAGATTAAAATTTTTGAATTCATCACGCTTAGCCAGCTCGCTGAGCCAACGACCTGATTCTTCCGCATAAACAGGCAGGTTTTGCGTTAGTTGAACGGTTTGCTCAATGACCTTCGGAACGGCGTTCATCATAATCAGAACAATGATAAAGGCGATGACAATAAAGGACAGGAGAAACCCTACAACCCGCGGCAAACCACCTCTTTCCTCCAAAAATACAACGATTGGATCGAACATATAATAGAGAAAACCCGCAACCAGTAATGGCAGAATAATCGCCGAGATCATCCCCAACACTGGTTCGAAAATGTTAGGCATTTGCAGTAAAAAATAAATACCAATAATAGTCAAGACAATCTCCGCTGTCCAAAAGAACAACTTCGATTGTTTAAAACGTGTCAGCATAAACGCCTCCTTAAAAATTCTTATCCCCCAAGGATATGGCTTCATCTTATCATTTCTTGCAACAAGTAAGAATGCTTTTTGTAAAATTAAAGAAGAAGTTTTATAGAAAATTCAGAATTCTTCAGTAAAAATAGTGTCCCTACAATTTATTGGTTAAGCAAAAGATTAGTAAGCCTATTTTTTGTACAGGTTTTCTTTCTCCGTTACAATAAAAGAAAAAAGGATTTGATACAAATGGAACGACCATCGACAAAAGCGACCCGTTGGATCAAGTTTATCGGCGGCCGGAACCTTATCTTTACCTTGTTTGCCGGTGTCTTATTAGGCGCTTTAATTTTTGTTTTCTACCATGTACGGTTTATCTTCAATCCCCTGCTGATTATTTTCAAAACAATCTTTGCCCCTATTCTGTTGGCCTTGATTTTATACTATCTACTAGATCCAATCGTCAATTTTTTTGAGAAAAAAGGCATCAAGAGAATCTTCTCCATCTTAGGAATCGCCATTGTTTTGTTGCTGCTTGTCGCCGCTTTTAGTGTGTGGGCCGTTCCCAAGATTTACAGTCAAACGGCTAATTTAATGAATGATTTTCCGAGGCATGTTGATTCTTTTAATTTGACCTTGCAGGACTTGGTCGCTGGGACGCTATTGGAAAGTCCTATCGAAGAGGTTTTTGGTTCGTTAGAAGATCTCGTGTATCAGGTCATCAACACCTTATCGGATTCTTTGGGTGATATCCAAAGAATTGTCGGTGATTTGTTTTCAACCGTTAGTGGCTTTTTCGTCATTTTGTTTACTTCACCGATCATTGCTTTTTTTCTATTAAAGGATGCTAAGCAATTTCATCGTTACTTTTTAAAGCTGCTGCCGCCTAAATTTCGGGAAGACTCTAATGAACTGGGCGCGATTTTGAACAGTCAAGTGGGTGATTATTTGAAGGGGCAATTTATCGTCGCTTTAGCAAATGGCTTGATTGTATTCGCTGGTTTTTTAATTATCGGTATGCCCTATGGCTTACCGTTAGCAATTTTAGTCACGATTACTTCCGTGATCCCTTACATTGGACCGTTCATTGCTTTTGTTCCCTGTGCAGTGATCGCGGTACTTCATTCCTTCCAGATGCTAATTGGCTTAATCATTGTCTGGATCGTTGAACAAATTTTGAACGGAAACGTGATTGAGCCAAAGGTTTTAGGTGATCAACTGAAGGTTCACCCAGTCACGATCGTGTTGGTGTTACTGGTGATGGGCAATCTATTTGGATTATTTGGCCTCGTTTTTGGCATTCCAACCTATACGATTTTTAAAGCTTTTGGTGTGTTCCTTTTCCGCAAATTCAAGCAACGCTACAACCGTTATTATGGTGCGGACGAAGGCGAATATGAGAATACCGAGTTTTCCCAAGAAGAATACCCTAATAACTAAGAAATCTGTCCAGCTTTGGACAGATTTTTTTCACAAAAAAAGAGCAGATTTCTCCACTCTTTACTGCTCTTTCAACCGTGTCACGAAACGTTCTAAACGTTGAATCGCTTCTTTTAATTCATAGATCGAATAGGCATAGGAAAGGCGTAAAAAGCCTTCGCCGCTTTTTCCAAAAGCCGAACCGGGAACGACTGCTAGCTTTTCTTCATCCAATAGACGCAACGCAAACTCCTCGCTGGTCAGTCCGAATTGACTGATTTGCGGGAAGAGATAAAAAGCGCCCTTCGCCTTATAGCATGGCAAGCCCATCTTCTCTAACGCATGGTGCAGATAGTTCCGCCGTTCTTCATAAGACAGACGCATCGGTTCTACCGTCTCCTGCCAATTGTTCTTCAATCCCGCTAGTGCTGCGTATTGACTAGCTGTTGGTGCTGCCATGATCGTGTATTGATGCAGCTTCAACAATTGCTCCATAAACATTTCTGGACCGGCCATAAAGCCCAAGCGCCACCCTGTCATCGCAAAGCCCTTAGAAAACCCGTTGATGACAATCGTCCGTTCACGCATCCCAGGCAATTCAGCAATACTGGTAAAAGGCTCATCATAAACCAGTTCCGCATAAATCTCATCTGAAATGACTAGTAGGTCGTGCTTTTTCACGACATCTGCGATCTTAATCAATGCCTCGCGATCCATCGTACCGCCTGTCGGATTGTTAGGATAAGACAAGATCAAAATCTTGCTTTTATCGGTCAATACCGCTTCCAACTCTTCAGGGGTCAGCATAAATTGGTTCTCTGCTTTCAGATCGATCGTCACTGGTGTCCCGCCAACGATTTGTGTGATCGGCTCGTAGCATACAAAGCTCGGCTGAGGAATAATCACTTCATCACCTGGATCAACAAAGGTACGGAGCGCGATATCGATCGCTTCGCTTCCTCCTACTGTCACCACAATCTCAGTCTTGGGATCATAAGCAACCTTGTTCCGAAAAAGCAAATAATCACTGATTTTTTCACGTAATTCGATTAGACCAGCATTCGCGGTATAGAATGTTCGTCCCTCTTGAATCGAACGAACCCCCTCCTGTGTCATGTGAGAAGGCGTATCAAAATCCGGTTCCCCCACCCCTAAGGAAATCGCGTCAGGTTGTTCAGAAACGATATCAAAGAATTTTCGAATGCCTGAAGGCTGAATATCCGTAATTTTTTTCGTTAAAAAGTTTCTCATGGGCTCACCTGAATTCTAGGGTCGGAGTCATCTTGATACATATCAATGCCCCACTCCTTGTATTTGTCTAGTAAGAAATGCGTCTGCGTCCCTGAAACATCAGGAATCGACGCTAGATTGGTAGAGATAAATTTCGAGATTTCTTTAATATTCCGCCCCTGCAGCAGCAAAATAAAATCAAAGCCGCCGCTGACAAAAAAGAAGGACTTCACTTCAGGGAATTTACGTACCCGTTCCGCGATTTCACGATAGCCATCCTCCCCTTTTGGAATCGTTTGTACCTCAACTAACGCTTCAATCCAATCATCCTCTACTTTATCCCAATCAATCAAGGCCCGATAGCCGCAAATAATTTTTTCTTCTTCCAGTCGTTTGATTTCTGCAGAAACGATCACTTCATCTTCGCCTAGCATCACCGCGTATTCTTCCATACTTAACCGACAGTCGGATTCGATCAGCTTTAATAATTGCTTGCGTTTACTTTGTTCCATATGAACGTCTCCTTCAATTTACCTATTTATTAGGTAGTTTTAATCTTTCATTTATTATTCCCAAAAAAATTTAAACTGTCAAATAATTTTGAAAATTTGTTCCTCTCACTATAAAATTTCTTTATCTATGGAAACTATCATAAAAAAAACATTTTTTTATAACACAAAGAGGCGGTTTCATAGTACAATAAACTGGATGAGCAACAAGAAAAATGCGTTGAGGCAGGAGGATTGGGAATGGAACAAGTAGTTGAGCTTTTTATTGAAAAACAGCGGCAGCGGTTAGCAGATGGCAAGATTCGCCAAGAGGAATATGAGGCGTTCTTGGATGGGATCAATGATGCCCTTTCATTTTTAGGGATGCATTATGTGAATGGGTCGGAAACGGTTGAGAAGGATGATCGAAAGCCTGCAACCTTTAACGAGATCGAAGAAAAATATAAGAAATTTCGCGAAGTGGCGATGTACAAGAATAGCTTCTTGCGCGTGTCAGATATCATTAAGCATTCCGGTGAAATGACTGATGAACTGAAGAAGATCACCAACACAATCAAAGAAGAGCTTTAATAACCAACCTTAAAGAAGCGAAATCTCGCTTCTTTTTTATAGCTCATTTACAAAAAATAGACCTAGCGAACCCGCCAGATCTATCCCTTCATTAATAACTCATTATAAAATGCTTGTCCAATTTCCTTCAGTTCACTTTTATTAAAGGATTTCACGATCCAAGTAGGCATAGGGATTTCGACTGTGCTATAAATCTCAATCATGACCTGAATAAAGGCTTGTACGTTCAATTGATCAATCGCTTTTCGCAATCGTCGAGCAGGCTCTAATAACTGACTTTCCATTTTCCGCCCTCGATACTTACGATAAATCCTTCGTCCCTCTTCTGCAGCCAACGAAAACAGCGGCTGCTCCTCCGCAATCGCCTGTAAACTTTCCTGCTTATAGCGATCATATCTTTGCTGCCATTTCAAAAGCTCACCATAGACGACTTCGATTTTCTGTTGACGAACCGTCGCCAGTGCGCTATAAAAATCAATCGGCAGCTTTTCCACACGCCGTTCCCGTTTGATCCAAGTAGCTAAGGTGGATTGAGGAATCCCCGCAAGTTTGCCAAATTGTTCAACAGTGATGCCTAGATCGCGACGAATATACATTTTAATTGGATGTTCAATGAATGCTCTTGTCATTTTGCCACCTATCTCTCCTGCGATATTTATACTTCATTATATAATTAAGACTAAAAAAATACCAAGGCGAAATGTCTCTCACATCTCGCCTTAGTCCTTATTTTTCTTCTTTTCGTCCTAAGCGTCGATTTGTCCTATCCTTCTCCTGATTTAAACGCTGCTCCGTCTTTGTCTTTTCCTGATCTAGGCGACGCTCCGTCATTTCCTTCTGAAAGGTCATCCGCTGCTTCTGTTTTTCTAAACGGTCGATCTCATTTTCTACTCGCCGCCGTTCCTTTTCATCCAATGAAGATAGACGCTGTTTCCGATCATTGATCTCATTATTGATACGGCCTTCCCAATCCGCCATTACTTGCTTCCAACGGTCAGGATCCTGATCCTGATTCGCTATCAATGAATCCCGTAGTAATGTTGAGTAACGGCGCATCGAGTTTCCCCAGACTTGATTCCGATCCTGAAAATAATCGGCTTGCTGCTGATCGTCCAAAGCAGCAACCAGATTGTCCTCCTCCCGATCAATGATATTCTGCAAGAAGGCTAAAATCGGTAAGATCAGATAGATGATCAATGCTGGTCTTACGTAAAATAAACCAAAAATCAAGACGAGAACCCGAAAACCAATAGCCAGCAAATCTTGCTTGTTCAACTCATTGATTCGCCGTTTCCGCTGCTTCTCTTCTTTAAATGCTTGAGCTGTCAACGCTACTATCAAACGACGCATGATTCCTGTAACAATCAATGTCAAAACACCATAAATCAAGAGCGTTTGCTTTGTTGTATCCTCAATTAGCAACCGCGTAGCCGATGGAACTAATGACAAGAAAAATAGCAGCAGTAAATAAATGACTAGCTCTTTATTCTTCACCTGATCGATTTTGTTAAAAGCATACCCCGTCTGAAACCATAAATTTGCTACAAAACAAAAACTTATAAAGTAAATTCCCACCGCTCTAAATAACGAGTACAGATCAACTGCCCCATTTGCAGCAGTTTGAATCGGTAATTCTAAGACGATGATCGTCAATATAATCGCAATGATGGCATCGCCAAAAACAACCACGCGCTCCTTCATCTATTCCACTTCCTTTTCGTTCTTCTGACCTATCATATACCAAGTAACTAAAAAAGAATAACGATAAGGGGAGCTTATGAAATTATTTTTACTCGACCCGTTCCTCCTTTGGCAAAACCTGTTTATCTGACAAACGAGTCAATAGGAGAACAGAACCAATAACGACTGCAAAACCAATGATTTGAACGGCGACGAAGTGACTATTGAACAAAACAACACTTAATATCGTCGCCAAAATTGGCTCTACCACTGTCAATACACTTGCCAGCGAAGCCTCAATAAAACGTAAGCTCGATAACTGAAACAAAAAGGGCATTGCTGTTCCGAAAACAACGATACTTGCCACTAAAGCAAGCGAGTAACTATCCATTTGAAATTCCGGATGCCAAATCGGGCGAATGGGTTGAAAGGCCACCCCTGCAATGAGCATGCCCAAGCCAGCAATTCGCATCTCGCCATACCTTACCAGTAGCTTTCGCGGCTGCAGCGTGTAAAACGCTAACGTGACCGCTGAAGCCATTCCCATTGCAAAGCCCATCGTTGAAATATTCAGTGTCTGAAGGTTTCCTTCCGCCACAATCAAAAAAACACCGACGAAAGTCGCGACCATCAATAGGACTTCTAAAACATTGATTTTCTTTTCCTTATTAAAGACTAAAAAAATAAAAATGAAGATCGGACCTGTAAATTGCAAAATCGTTGCAATCGCAGCCCCGCTATATTGGATTGCCTTAAAATACGTATACTGCACCCCTAACATGCCGATCAAAGAAAATAGCAAGAGGCCCACAAAATCCCTCGTAGAAAATTTTCTTCGCGGAGCCTTTGTTTGAAATGCATTTAATCCTGTTAATAACACTCCCGCCGTTAAAAGACGGACACTCGCCAGCCATTCCGGCGAAACCTGATATTCTTCAAAAAGAATCTGACACATGATTCCCGACAGCGCCCATAAAGCCCCCGCCGAACACGCTAAGCCAATCCCCCTAAGCTTCATTGTCTGCTCCTTTACTATGGATTTAATGATAATTTGCATTCTCTCATTTTACCAATAAATAATTATTACTTTTCAAATGAAAATACTAGGTGAAACAAAGAATTCTCTTCATTATAGCATTCATATACAAATCCTCCAGATCCTTTTTTGCCAAAAAAAACAAGCCCAATAATTTGGGCTTGTTAGAAAGCTTTTACTTACTCCCCGATCGGCAAAATTACCTGTGAATCTGCTAACTCTAGAGTATAGGTGATATCCTGATTGCCACGAACCGTCATTCCAAAGTCTGTCCCATAAACGGCTAGACCGATTTGACGCCCTGCTGGTAGATGATACATCGTCGGATGAAGAGCCACTTCCACCTCAACGAATTCATTCGCCTTCAGATCATCATTTTTCCAAGGGTTTTCACGATTCTGTAAATTAATGTGGCCGCGACTGATCAGCTTGTAATCATCCTCTGCCCCAAGCTTAAATTCAACCAAATTATCCTCGCGCCAATTTCTGCCTAATGGCAACCCATGGAGAGCCACTACATCTGGCACCGGCTTCAAACGTTTTGCCGTACCGAAATCAATCAACTCAAAGCTTAACATTCCAAGATCCACACTAGAGGCAACCTTGATTTTCACCTTTGGCCGACCATTTAAAAAGATTGCTTCATTTAAAGCTTCAGTCTTCGCTAAATAGCGATGCCCGCTCATGGCGCCGTCTTCCTTCAATTCCTTCTCCCAAAGATCAATATTTTTTGTATAGCTTTGGTATTGTTTTTCCGGTAATTGATCATTGAATGAAACTTGACCTAACACAGTGTTTTCAGATAATTCCTTTTCACCTAGGTGATACACTTTTTCACTTACTGGAGTCCAGTCCTTTAGACTTTCCCAAGTTTCTGGAGTGGTATTGTTTTGATAAACGATATCAGGCAAGATTTCTTTGGCTTTGTTTTCCACGCCGTAGAGCTTATGACTCAACCATAAGTTCATCATATCTTGGAAATCCAATGACGGCATATTATTGATATAAATGTGCTGTCCTTGATGAAGAATCAATTTCTTCTCCACTGGCACTTCTTTCAAAGCATCCCATAGATCAGCGACCTGACGCGGCTTCACGTTCCAGTCATTCAATCCATGAACCATCACCACATCGCATTTGATGTCTTTGATAAACGGCAGATAATTGCGTTCATCCCAGAAGGTGTTGTAATTGCCTGTCTTGCGATCCTGAAGTTCCGCCATCTCCTTTAAATAATCTAAGAAAAATTTCTTGCTGTGAAGGTAGTCTCCGGCGTTACGCATCTTGCTGAAGGTCTCGATTGCCAGCACATCCGCGTCCTCTCCCGGGAAGCCGCCAGGTGCGATGACTAAGCCGTTGTCACGATAATACTGATACCAATCAGAGATCGCCGCTTCCGAAATAATTGTCTCAAGTCCATCCACTTGGCGGGTCGCACATGCCGTCGCTAAGGTCCCTAAGTAGGATTTCCCAGTCATCGCAACTTTTCCGTTACTCCACCAGGCTTTAATGGCGATATTATCGGTCCGATTGGTAAAGGCGCGACGATTGCCAGCCAACCATTCAATATAAGCTACCATCGCCGTCGTTTGTTCAACAGAGCCGCAGGTTTGAATCCCGTCAGAGTCTCTCGTTCCGATCCCTGATCCATACACTACCGCAAAGCCGCGAGCCAAGAAGAAATCATTCAAGCTATGGTTATTCTCGCGAACAAAGGTTTCGGTCGCATGAGTCGCTTTGCCCTTCACTTCTCGTTCTGCTGGTAGATCTGGCTCTACTGGTTGGTATTGAATTTCTTCATAGGTTGTTTCAGTCGGTTCTTTGCGTTCTAATGGCACATTCACATCATAGGTCAATTCTTCACCAGCAGGACCATTCACTCCTTGGCTGTAAGGACTAGCGGTAAATAAAGTTGCGACCTGCAGCCCTGCTTCTGTTTCTGCTGGTCGTAAAATTTCTAATTTCAAAAGATCACGCTTGCCATCTTGATCCGTATCCAACGGGGCTTCCACATAGACAACTTCACGGATCAGGCGTGAGGTATCAAAGACCGCTTGTGCTTTTCCATTGAAGAAGAACGGCTTGCTAACCTCTTTGTTCTCATAAAAGCCCTCAGAAGCTAATTTATCTAAATAGTTCAAACCATTTTTCGTATGGCTGGTTAATAACAAATACCACGCCTCAATCACTGTATTTTTATCGGAAAAATCGCCGTCGATCATGGAAATACCAATTTTTTCAGCCTCATCAAGAACTTTTTTAGGCTCGAAATCAATTGTCGGTTCGAAATCTAACTGCTGCAACCCCATTGTATAAAAAACTTTCTTAGTCAAAGGAGTATTCATCTGATAAAAAACGGCTAGATCTGTCGTTTCGTCTGCTAAGAAATTGCCCAGCTTACTAATAAATCCGCTCTCTTCCTTCACAGTTAAAAAGCTCTTACGTAAAAATTCAAACCACAGTTTCGTTGCGTCTTTTGCTGAATCGATTGTCAGAAAGCCCGCCTGGGTCAACTCCTTCTTCGCTTCTTCAAGTGAGACACGTTTTAAACCAAATTGATTGATTTTCATTTACTTCTCTCCTTTTTCATCTTTGCATTTATTCCAGATAAAGCAGCTGCAGCATCATTTTTCTTCATCACTCGCACAAAAAAAATAAAGACAATAGAAAAGCTGTATTAGTTCTGCTTTTTTTCTGATAAAATAATTATAACAAATCCTTTTGACCGGTTTGTTAAAGTTTAATGAAAACGATTACTAGTTTTATTAAGGAGGATGACCAATGACAGAAATGACTTATTGCCAAAGCTGCGGGATGCCCTTAACCGAAGGAACACACGGGACTGAGCATGATGGAGCAAAAAGCAGCGAGTACTGTCTATATTGCTACAAACATGGGGCTTTTGTAGATGACCTCACCATGGAGGATATGATCACTATCAGTATTAACCATATGAAGGAAGCAGGAATCTTAGCAGAACAAGGAAAAACCGAAGAAGAAACGTTAGAATTTTTGAACAGCTTCTTCCCAGATCTGAAGCGCTGGAAAAAAGCTTAAACGACTTAGATAATTTATTGAACTCTTGAAAAAGGTGAAGACCGATCAACTAAAATTGATTGGACTCCACCTTTTTTTCTAATAATAGCTTGGACAGCGGCAAGTTGCCCACGAATAGGAACAACGATTAAAGAAAAATGATTAACGTAAAACATTCTAACAAAAACCTAACAATAAAGGAAAAAACCACTTCAAGCGGATTGCTTGAAGTGGTTTTCCTTATACTAACTCAATATATTTTTCATTCTTCTCTAAATGATGTAAATAAATCAATAATCGATCGTACAACTGATTATTGGCTTCCTCGATGGCTGCGCCAAGGTTTTCGCCAATTTCTTTGACTGTACGCTTCCCATCAATTTGTTGAAGAATAAAACTGCCATATTTGTCCAGCTCCATCTCAGTGGTTTCTGGAATCTTGTAATGAATCTTGCGTAAGACTCGTTGGATCCAGGCATTTTGTTCCGTGATAACAAAGACGATGCCGTCACGTACTTCATAATGCAAGCCTTCTTTGATGCGATAGACACGTTCTAACAGCTCTTGTGTTTCAGGGTTCACAGCATTTGGCTGTTGATTAGTCATTGTGTTTCACTTTCTTCACACTTAACAACGGCGCAATGATTGCAACGATTAAGATCGCTAGCAATAAGAATGCGGACCCGTTAGACCCTAAGAAGCCAGTTGGTGTTCCAGGTGTTACGACACCAGTTACTTGTAAAATAATTCCGATCAATCCGATGATTGAACCACCAGCGATTAAACCAGATGACAAGCTGACACCTAAAGTAATACGTTCTTCTGCAACTTCTTCTGTTTCCTTCTTGTTCAATACATCGATCAATTGACGGATCAACGCACCAACTAAGATGATTGAAGTTGTTGAAATTGGTAAGTAGAAACCAATCGCAAATGTCATGATTGGCACTTTCATGAAGTGTAACACGATCCCCATTACTGCACCGGCAATTACCATGTGCCATGGCAATGAACCAGATGTAATACCTGAAGTCAATGTTGCCATTAAGTTCGCTTGAGGCAAACCAAATGGAGGGTTAGAACCAGTGATCGCTAATTGTGGAGATAAGATCACCATCATACCAGTAACGATAACCACACCGACAATATTAGAGATCAAGAAGTAGCGACGGCCTTCGTTGAAGTTTCCGCCCATTACGAAAGTAACTTTTTGTGATTGTGAATAACCACCAGCTACTGAAATTGCAAGTACGATAAATGTACCAAACATTAATAATTGTTGTGTATTTTCAGCTGAAGTCCAGCCCATCATAACAAAGACTAAGGTCAAGATTACCATTGAAGCGATCGTCATACCAGATACTGGCAAGTTTGACGTACCGATCGTACCAGTCAAACGGCCTGCAACGATAACGAACAGGAAGCTTAAGATAATTGACAATAGACCACCAACAAGTGCCATTGCAACACTTCCAGTAATGATGAAGCCCATTACGATACCGATAACCGCACCAACGATTAATGGAAGCATGCCGCCGCCTTCTTGTTCAACTCCATCTTTACGACCTTTTAAGGTTGCAGAGATAGAAGAAATGATGGTTGGGATCAGTTTGATCGCGCCGATCAATCCACCAGAAATCATCATACCTGCTCCGATGTATTTAACATAAGAACCAGAGATGACAGCGAAGTCTGATGCACTCAATAATTGAGCCGCATTGTCCCAGACATGGGCATTGCTGTTAGCCATTTCCATGAAGTAACCAAGTAATGGAGCGATCGCGAAGTTCGCTAAGATCGAACCAGCAAACATCAAGACAGAGACATCCATCCCAACGATGAATCCAATACCCGTTAATAATGGGTTTACTTCTGTTTCAAATTTCCATTTATAGAAGCTTTCATTGACATAGCTGATTACATTGTTCATAATACCGAACACTGAACCTGTTAAAGCAGTTAAAATCCCACCGATACCAAAACCGATACCCATGTATTTCAATGAATCGCCACCAGTATCAGAAGCAACCAATGTTTCCGAAATAGCCATTGCTTCAGGGTAAACTAATTTACCGTGTTCACTAACCAACATGTAATCTTGAACGATTGAGAAAACACCGACACCTAGTAAGACAGCACCGATACCTAACCCAACACCTTCGATGAAGTTCACTTTACCGCCAACTAAAATTACGGCTGGTAATACGAAAATCATCCCTGATGCGACAGATTCCCCACCACTTGACATCAATTGCAATAAGTTCTTCCCTAAAATAGTTTTAGGTTTTACAAATAGAGCGACTAGCCCTGATCCAATAATTGCACCTGGGATACCTGCGGCTACAGTCAAACCAGCCTTCATACCTGAATAAGCGGTTGATGCAGCGAATAGTGCAGCTAGCAAAATACCTAAAATCATGATGATTGGTGAGCCTGATTTTTTAGGCTTATCAGCTACATACGGGACATAATCTTTCCCTGCTACTCCACCAAAAGCGTCTTTTGAGAGTTTTTTCATTATCTTTGAAATTCCTTCCTTACTATCTTTTCCCCAACGAGATGAGGAATCCTGTAAAGACAGGATTCCTGTCTCTCATTACCGACTATTTAACTAAGCGATAAATAGCGTCAGCATAAATAGCTGTTGCTTTGAACAAGCTATCAATAGGCATAAATTCATTTGGCTGATGCATTACGTTTTCTTCCCCTGGGAACATCGCGCCGTATGCGACACCACGTTCTAGGATTCGACCGTAAGTACCTCCGCCGATTGATTCTTCGTGGCCTTCAAGACCCGTATGTTCTTCGTAAACGTCCAATAAGGTTTTCACTAATGGATCACTTGCTGGAACATAATGAGGAGTTTTCACGTCACCAATGATCGCGATTGAAACGTCTGCAGCTTTAAGGACTTCTTCCATGTTAGCTAAGATGGTATCTTTGTCGATGCCTTCTGGATGGCGAACGTTGATCGTAATCTTCTTGTCGCCTTCTGCAGTATAATCGAACAAGTTCGCTGATGAAGTCGTTTCACCCATTACATCGTGTTTTGTGTAAGCATTGATTTTCTTACCGTTGTAATCTAAGTGAAGGTATTCAGCGGTTGTTTGAATATAGTTGGCACCATTGCCGTCTAGGTTGTAGTCAGCTAAGAATGCTGCTAAGAATGTTGCAGAGTTTACACCGAATTTAGGTTCTTGTGCGTGAGCACCTTTACCAATCACTGTAATAGTGATTTCGCCGTTACTTTCCGCGAACTCGCCTTTGATTTCAGATTTTTCAACAAATGCATCAAATGCAGCTTTCATGTCTGCAACTTTTGCTTCGTTGTTAACCTTAAGTACAGCTGTCGCATCCCCTGGTACCATGTTGGTCCGCAAGCCTGATTTGAAGCTTACAAGATCAAAATCACCAGCTTCAGCGTTGTCTTTGTTTGCGAAAGTCACTTCATAAGATAAGATTCCTTTTTCACCGTTGATGATTGGGAATTGTGCATCTGGAGAAAAACCAACTTTTGGCATTTCTTCCACTTCCATGTAACGATGAATTCCAACCCATTCACTTTCTTCGTCGGTACCGAAGATAAAGCGAATTTTTTTAGAAATCGGTAATTCTAAATCTTTGATGATGCGCATTGCATAATAAGCAGCGATTGAAGGTCCTTTATCATCGGCTGACCCACGTGCGTACAATTTCCCATCTTTGATCACTGGTTCGAATGGATCTGTATCCCAGTTATCATCGACAGGAACCACGTCAACGTGTCCTAAAAGACCAAACATTTCTTCTCCGTCACCGTATTCGATATGGCCGGCTACGTTTTCGATATTTTTCGTAACGAATCCGTCGCGATCGCCAATTTCTAATACTTTACGTAATGCGGCAGCTGGTCCAGGTCCAAGAGGTTCTTCTTTTGTTCCATGTTCCACGTCGCGAATACTGTTGATACGAATAAGATCGCCTAAGTCTTTCAGTAAGTCGTCTTTGCGCGCTTCTACTTCTTTTTGCCAATCAATTGTCATTGTTTAATCCCTGCTTTCTTTTTTTTGTAACAAGTTCAAGAACCTGTTAGATTCATTAGAAAGATCATGTCTAAATATAGTTTTCAAATTTTGACAGCTTAGAATAACCTTCTTAAAAAGACGAATTCACGGTCCCTTTTGAGGATGCAATACGTCAAAACAATCAACGGAAAAGACCGCTCATGAATGTCAAGATGTTATTCTATGATTCCTAATTCCGCAGTTTGTTTCACCTCCCAAGTCAGCATTATACCGTATTTTTATTCATAAGTCATTGTGAAAAAACCATCATTTAATAGAAAAAAGTTGATTTTCATTAAAAATAAAGTTTTCTCGTAAAGAACCTTTGTTATTCAAGCTAATCAAAAAAGAGGCTATTTTATTGTGACATGACATATTTAAAGCCTATAAGAAGTATAACGAAGGTTGTATCCGTTTACAAATTATATTTCATTAATTTAACTGCTTTGTTTCTCATTTATTTGTTATCTATTATTAATATTAAATTTTTGAATTTTCCAGATAATAACAAAAAAGAAACAACCTATCGAAAGGCTGTTTCTCTTTAAAATCATTTTGTTTTTTAACCAAAAACTCATATTACTGTTTTTTTATTTTCCTACTGGCCGTTCACTGCGGCTTGTGCCAATGTCATCTTCGCCTGCGGAATTCTGAATGGCGAACAAGAAATATAATCGATCGCTAGATGGTTTAAAAAGGCAATGGATTTCGGATGGGCCGCTGCTTCACCGCAAATACCAATCTTCAGCTTCGGATTGACACTTCTTCCACCTTCTATCGCAAGTTTCATCAAGGCACCGACCCCTGCTTCATCTAACACTTGGAACGGATCATCCGCAAAGATTCCCGTTTCCATATATTGATTGATGATTCGTGGTGAGTCATCACGGGATAGCCCTAAAGCCATTTGAGTCAAATCGTTGGTTCCAAAGCTGAAGAAGTCTGCATGTTTCGCGATTTCAGCAGCCACAAAACAGGCTCTTGGAATTTCGATCATCGTTCCGATTTGATAGTCCAGCACCTGTTTATACTCTTTCAGGCTTCTTTGAATCGCCTCTTCGATAGATGCACGAACACGAGCAAATTCCTCTGCATCAATCGTAAATGGAATCATGATTTCTGGTTGGATGGTAAACTCATTTTCCTTCGTTACCTCGCAGGCGGCTTCAATAATGGCCTCAGCCTGCATCTGATAGATTTCTGGATAGGCCACACCTAATCGAAGCCCGCGGAAGCCTAACATTGGATTGACCTCTGCTAGATTATCCGTTTTACGTTTCACTTCATTGAAAGTCTTGCCTAGCTCTTTTGCTACTTCGCGGCACTCGTCTGCACCTTTTGGTAAGAATTCGTGCAATGGGGGATCCAGCAAACGAATCGTTGTTGCTTTGCCTTTGGATGCTTCATACATAAACTTGAAGTCTTGCTTTTGCACTTCTTTTAGATTCTTCAATACTTCTACACGTTCCTTCAAACTATCCGCCAAAATCAACTGACGGAATTGCAGCAAGCGGCTCTTTTCAAAGAACATGTGCTCTGTCCGTGCCAAACCGATACCAACTGCGCCTAAAGCCATCCCGGTTTCGATATCATTCGGTGTTTCCGCATTGGCTCGTACCTTGATTTCCGCGTGTCGATCCCAAATCACATGCAGCTCATCCAGAGCCACTGTATTGGTCACTTCCTCCATTGGTATTTCACCAAAATAGATATTGCCACTTGTTCCATCAACAGATAGAATGGTTCCCTCTTCGATTACCTTGTCTCCGACAGTTGCTTTATTTTCTTCTAATACGTCTAAACGCTCACAGCCAACTACCGAACAAATGCCCATTCCGCGAGCAACCACTGCCGCATGGGAAGTCATGCCGCCACGACTAGTAATAACCGCTTCGCTGACTGCGATCCCTTCAATATCCTCTGGAGATGTTTCTTCTCGTACCAATACCACTCTTTCTCCGCGGGCTTTGGCCTCGGTCGCTGCTTCGGCAGTAAAATATGCCGCTCCTGTTGCAGCGCCGGGGCTAGCCGCTAAGCCGGATAAAAATGATTCATGCAGTTTTAGTTCTTTTTCATCAAAGTTTGGATGCAGTGCTGCTTCCAGATCCTTCGCTTCGATTCGGCTGATTAGTTCTTGTTCGTCAATGATCCCTTCTTTATAAAAATCCAATAGGATGGTTAATGCTGCTTTTGATGTACGCTTCCCACTACGAGTTTGCAGGATAAATAATTTTTCCCGTTCAATGGTAAATTCAACATCCTGCATATCATGGTAATGCTTTTCCAAGTTCTCGCAAATCGTTTTTAATTGTTGGAATTGTTCTGGCAATTCATCCGCTAAAACTTGGATCGGTTTTGGTGTTCGTACACCGGCAACCACATCTTCTCCCTGAGCGTTGATCAAGTATTCCCCGAATAGACCGGGATCGCCTAACGATGGGTTCCGTGAGAACACTACCCCGGTGCCCGAAGTATCCCCAAAGTTTCCAAACACCATCTCCTGAATGTTTACAGCAGTTCCCAAATCATCGCTGATACTGTGGAGGCGGCGATAGGTTTTCGCACGCTGATTGTTCCAGCTGCCAAAAACTGCTTCGATTGCTAGATACAATTGCTCAATCGGATCCTGCGGAAAATCACGCTGCAGTTTCTTGCGGTAGATTTCTTTGTACTCGCTTACAATTTGTTTCCAATGCTCTGCTGTCAGTTCATTATCGAAAGACAGGCCATTCACTTTTTTTAAAGCAGTAATTCGATTCTCAAAGTCGCTATTGTCCATTCCCATCACGACGTTTCCGAACATTTGCAGCAAACGACGATAGCAATCATAAGCAAACCGTTCATTCTGGCTATTTTCAGCTAAAGCTGCTACGGTTTGATCATTTAAGCCTAAATTCAAGACAGTATCCATCATACCCGGCATCGAAAATTTAGAACCGCTTCGGACGGAGACCAACAAGGGATTCTCCAGATCACCAAATTTCTTCCCTGTTTTAGTAGATAGAGTCTCAACAGCCTCCATCACCTGATCCTTCATTTCTTCAATCAGTTGATTGCCATGATTCAAATAATATAAGCATGCTTCTGTTGTAACCGTGAAGCCGGTTGGCACTGGTAGACCTAATTTTGTCATCTCAGCAAGATTGGCTCCCTTGCCGCCTAATAAATCCTTTTGTTCTTTTGAACCTTCTGAAAATAAGTAAACCCAACGATTCATGCGCTTCTCCTCTTAAAATAATTTTATTTAACCTGATTCCAGTGTAATACGATGATTATATAAAGTCAATAAGATGTTTATATAATTTTATTACGCACATATAAGCCGTGTTAAAAACCATTCTCTAGGATTGATTTGAATCTAGGTATAAAAAAAGACCTCTCTCCTAAAAGATTGGTCTTTCTAAGCTTACTCTCGATAATACAGGGCTAATCCTTTTAAAAAGTTCCGAGCGTATTTATCACCACAGGGTTTAAAATTGCGATGTCCTTCCTTTCGCAAAATTGCGCCAAGCTCGCCCTTAGAAGGATAAATCTCCGCTTCAGCAAAAATATCTAATAGATCGTCACTGGTCAGTGACAAAGCGATCTTCACCTTCTTCAATAAAACATTATTGATATGCTTGATTTCACCACTCTGCGGTTGCGGCGCTGGATTCTTTGGCTGCCCTCTTTTCAGCAAAATAAAGCCATTTAAAAATGCATCGAATGCCTGATTGTTCAGCATCTTCTCGTAGACATTCTTTTCAAAAGGTGCCTTCTCTTTGTCTTGTTCATACACTTTCGTCAAGAGAGCTCTTTCTTCTTCTCTAGAAATCTCCACGCCGCCTAATTGAAAAGCCTCTACAATATCGCTGTCCTTAATATCCAACGCGTATCTTAACCGCAGCAATAAATCGTTATTATTCATTTTTTCCTCCATACTTCCGACTAGTTTTCTAACTATACCATATCCTTCAGGAATCCTTCGCTAAATAAAAAAGATTCGACTAAGAAATCACTCTTAGCCGAACCCCTTTTATATTGATTGAAACAGAATAAGCAATGCTGTTACTGCTCCGGGTAATGCTTGGATCAAATAAATCATTTTGGTAACTGTTTTTCCGCCATAAAGACCGACAATGACTACGAAAAGATTAAATAGCAATAAAACCATCAAACGTACTTCCCCTTGAAACAGCAATAAACTTGTCAGCATCGCTAATCCTAAACAACCATTATAGATTCCCATGTTCTTCAAAGCGATTTGAGCATTTGCTTGAGTGACAAATTCATACGGCATATCAAAAGTTTTCGCCTGTTTTTCCTTTGATGCAAACATTTCTAAACCCATGATGACTAAATGAAGCAGTCCAATAAGTCCAGAAAGTAAAAAAATGATCCTTTCCATAAATAGAACCCCTTTATCCTTGATTCATTTACTATATTCATCTTTTTACTTTTTTCCAATTAAAGCGACTCGTAATCAACGTTCTTCAATGATAAATCCGTTTGGTTGCAATTGGTAACCGTTGTTTTCACGGTAATTTTGACCAAATACCCGTCGTCCTTCTTTTTCTACTTCGTAATACTCTCCTTGATTAAAGGTCGCGGTTAACGTTGTCTCTTTATAACTACGTGTTAGTGAGAATGTTTTTTTATCATCATCATAATGCCAAGTCATTGTTCCATAGCTGAAGACTTCAGAGAATTGTTTTCGCAATGCAATCAGCTGTTTGAAAAAGTTTCTTAGGTCTTCATCCTGATCCTCCCAGACCATACACCGTCGACAGTCAGGGTCCATCTCGCCTTCCATCCCGACTTCCGTCCCATAGTAAATACAGGGGGTTCCCTTTTGGATAAACATGAAGGTCAGCACCGATTTCATTAATTCCTTGTTTCCATTACATAAAGTCAAAATTCTTGGTGTATCATGGGAATCTAAGAGATTGAAGCTGACCTCATTGGTTTGATCGCGATACAACAGCTGTTGCCGATTCATACCAAAAATCATTTGTGAGATCGAGATCGTCTCCTCAACAAAGAACGCCTTGATATTGTCGGTAAATGCGTAATTCATTACCGCATGAAACTCATCTCCCTCTAGCCAACGCTGTGACGAGTGCCAAATTTCTCCCAAAATGTACAAGTCTTCCTTTTGGCGTAAAACGGCTTCATGAAATTCCTTCCAAAAGTGATGATCCACTTCGTTGGCCACATCTAGCCGCCAGCCATCAATATCAAACTCCCGAATCCAATAGGTGGCAATTTCCAATAGATATCTCTGAACTTCAGGATTCGCCGTATTGAGCTTCGGCATATTAGGATTGAAGCTGAAGGTGTCATAAGTGATTTCCTTAGCGTATTCTGAATCAGGAATTGCCTTATAACGCGGTGGAAAGGAATCAATATGAAACCAGTCTGCATACGCTGAATCTTCACCGTGCAAAATGACATCTTGCCATTGATGGGAACTCGACCCTAAATGATTGAAAACCGCATCCAGCATCACACGAATGCCGCGTTCATGAGCCTTTTCCACTAATTCACGAAAAAGCTGCTTCGTTCCAAAGTGCGGATCAATCTCATAGTAATCTACCGTGTCATACTTGTGATTCGAAGGTGAGGTAAAAATCGGACAAAGATACAGCCCGTTCACACCTAAATCCTCTAAATAATCTAATTTATCAATAATCCCCTGCAGGTCACCACCAAAAAAATTCGTGCGCGTCGGTTTTTCACTTCCCCAAACAAGAGTATCCTCTGGATCGTTAGAGGGATCGCCATTGTAAAAACGCTCTGGAAAAATTTGGTACCAAACGGTTTTAGCTACCCAATCTGGCACTTTAAATCGATCAATCTCTTGAAAATAAGGCATTCTGAAGTACAAATAATCCCGTGCCAAACGATCTTCTTCTTTTTCAAAGATACCTTGATCAGTGTAAAACACCTGATTCCCAGAAAAATCTGTGATACAAAAAGCATAAGCCAAGCGATGATGCGGTGCTGTTACTTCGATTTCCCAATAATCATGTGTAGCTGTCGTATACGTTTTAGCCATTGGTTGATCCTTTTGATACCATTTTTCTTCAGCAAAAGTGTAAAAATCGCCGCTGATCAACCCCACTGTTTTTATCTCATTACGAGCGGTTTGTAAGCGAATCCGCATCACGTCTTCGCTATATAGAAACGCATACTCACTCTCGGGACGATGATAAATTCCTGCATCGTTCATCCCTCCACCTCCATTTCTGGATCGATTATACCAAATTTTCTAATAGCTCCTCCACTCTAATCAATTCCTAAGTGTTCAAAAACCATTTTTTAGCCAAAATATGCTACTATAATAATAGAAGAATAAATTTTTCTTCGCCTCGTATATCGAGGATCACTCCAGGGCGTAGCATGTTTGGGGAAGCGGCTGCGTCCGTATTTTTTTGACAAAGCCAGTAAATTTTGCTTTAATAAAGACAACTATTATTGAAACGAGGGATTATGCCATTGAAAAACTAAGCGAATGTTGGAAGTTGCAAGCTAATCTTAGATTAACGTATATCAAAGGGATTAGTGGGCAAATTTTCAGGATTGGCTTAGGGTTTCAAGGGATGGTCTCTTTTTTGCCAGTTATGCTTTTCGCAGTTTGCTTCATATGAGAAGGAAATGACCCTTTCGTGAATGTAGCGAACAAGCTTTTTTAGCAGAATGGCGAGCACAAGAAAATAGAATCATTTTTCACTTTTTGAAAAACGAATTCTTAAGCAATGAGTTAGCTGTTAGCAGTCGACTCAGAAAAAGGCTACCACCCACCCCCTAGTCCTTTCCTGAAAATTGGAACGGATTTTTTTGTTTCCATAGTGAAACAAAGAGGGGGAATTTTTTATGTCTACAATTAAAATTACACATTTGACCTTTGGCTTTGACAAGCAAGTAGATTTATTATTTGAGGATGCTAATTTGACAATTGATAGCATCTGGAAATTGGGCTTAGTTGGCCGGAACGGTCGCGGAAAAACAACATTACTGCAGCTATTGCTAGGGAATCATGCCTATCAAGGAGAAATTCAGTTTCCCCTGCAGCCGGTCTATTTTCCAGCGGCTGTTGAGGAGCCTGAACAGCTGACTTATTATGCCTTATTGGAACTGGCGGATTTTGAATTATGGGAATTGGAACGAGAAATGAACTTGATTCAATTAGACCCGCAGATTTTATGGCAGCCGTACCAAACCCTTTCTGGAGGCGAACAAACCAAGGTTTTATTAGCACTGCTCTTTACTCAAGAGAATTTTTTCCCATTGATTGATGAACCAACCAATCATTTGGATTTGCAGGGTCGCCAGCATGTTGCAGAGTATTTGCAACGGAAAGATGGCTTTATCGTCGTCAGCCATGATCGTCAATTTTTAAATCAAGTAACCGACCACACTTTAGCGATTGAAAAAAGTCAGTTAGTGCTCTACCAAGGAAATTTCGCCACTTACGAAGAACAAAAAGAACTACGAGATGAATTTGAATTGGCTCAAAATAAAAAAATCAAAAAAGAAGTGGGTCGTTTGAAGAAAACAGCCGCTGAAAAAGCCGAATGGTCTCGCTCTCGTGAAACCGACAAATACGGTAAGCCCTCCGAAAAGGGCAGCGGCGGTATTTTCGATACTGGCTTCATTGGCGCTCGTGCAGCTCGCACAATGAAGCGTTCCAAAACTATCGAACAGCGAATGTATGATCAAATCGAAGCCAAAGAAGGTCTTTTAAAAGACTTGGAAGATGTTGATCGCTTAACAATGAACTATCAGCCTAGCCGACATGGACAATTACTAAAATTAGAGAATCTAACACTTCGATATGCGGACCAGGAACTACTTTTCGCTCCCCTATCTTTTGAATTGAAACGTGGAGAAATCACTGCTTTAACTGGACCAAACGGGATAGGAAAATCCAGTGTCCTTCATTACCTATTAGGTACCTTTGAAGGAGAGGCCGACGGTGAGCTTCTTCGACCATCTGCTAGAGTCAGTTATGTACGCCAAAACTACGAAAACAATAGCGGGAATTTACAAGACTTCGCTGAAAAAAAACAGTTGGATTATTCTGCCTTTTTAAATAATCTGCGAAAGCTCGGCATGGAACGAAATGTTTTTCAAAACCGCATTGAAGAAATGAGTATGGGACAACGAAAAAAAGTGGAATTAGCAAAATCCCTCGCTCAGGAAGCAGAGCTTTATATCTGGGATGAGCCGTTGAATTATCTCGATGTCTTCAATCAAAAGCAGCTGGAAGAACTCCTGCTGCAAATCAAACCTACGATGCTGATTGTCGAACACGATCAAACCTTCCTAGAAACAGTCCAAGCTCAGCAAATTGCTTTAAAAAAATAAAAGGAACCGTCCCGAAAAAGGGCGGTTCCTTTTGTTCACATTTATCCGTTCAAAAAAGAGGCTATCCAGCTACGGCGGATTTCCCATAGTCCCCCTTGAATATCCTCAAAAGGCAGTACTCTTGTTTCTTTGATTTTAGAGTCATATTGAAAAAGTTTTTGCCAGCTCTGAACCAGCTCTGATTTCAAATGTGGATAAAAGGGCGTAGTAAAGACGTCCCCTTCATAGGCCACATTAAACTTTTTCAACTTATTTGCATATTGGCGCTCTTCCTCAACAGTTCCTAACAGACGCAAATTCAAAACCTTATTCCAATCAGACATACGAAAAAATACAATTTTTTCAATTGGAACATGCAGCTTAATGAGTTGTGCATCAGCAGAACAATCGAGATATTTCAAACTTAAGAAGGTCCAGATTCCAGATTCGGCATCCGTGGGCCGTTCAACAATTTGAGAAGCATTTTGACAGTACCATGAATACACCTGCAAAAAAGCTTGTGACACCTCACCATATTTTTCTTGAATAAAAGTACGCTCCACAATGTGTCGATCCCTTTTCAATAGCTTCTCAATAACTACTTGGCTTTGCGAAGTATAGAGTATCACCTGGTTATCTTTGTAATCCATTCTTTGCGAATTTCCCATATTGTCCCTACCTTCATCTCTCCTAGTACACTCGTGTCATCAAAAAGGCGTTCATGGCTTCGCTGAATCTTTCGTTTAATATTAGGATAAAAGGGTGTCATAAAGGCAGTGACGTCATCAATCCCATAATTATCCATCATTTGTGAATGTTCTTTCTGATCTTCTAAATCTTTAGGAATATACAGGTGATTCACAATATTCCCCCATTTATACAAATCGACAATAATTAACTGATCTTTGTCAATCTCGATTTCTATAAGGGCATTCCCTTCACTATTTTGAATGCTGTTTTCTTCCGATAAAGACACCCAAATTGGGTACATCACATCTGAAGGTGGCGAGACAAAATGTGAGGCCGCATGAACATACCATTCATAGACACTTAAATAAAGACCGCTGTGGTCTTCCATTTTTTGTTCGATATACTCTTTTTTCACAATATATCGACCTTTTTTCTCCAACACATCCAAAATAGCGCTATGTTGTTTGGTCCAAACCTTTATTTTATTTGTCATATTTCCTCCAAAACTCAGAAACAGGCAAGGAGACTCACTGTTTTAACAATCCAAACAGAAGTTTTGTTCTTCTTCTGGTAAAGTTGCTCGCACATAGTCTTGTATATGCTTATGGAACGCGCGGACCACTAAAGGTAGCTCATTCTTCCGCAAAACCTCCACAAACGCTAGATGTTCTTCCGATTTCTTTTCAAGGATTCCCAATGAAGACAAATCTTCATTCATGGCGATGAGTAACTGATAAAATAAACTCTCCAGAATTTGAGCCCTTCTTACACTCCCAGACAACTCCCAAAGGTATTTATGGAATGAAATATCTAGCGTATTCAATAAAAAGACATTATCCTCTTCATTGCGACAGCGGTTTTCTCCATCTTTCATTTCCATCGCGATTTCAGTCAACTGTTGAAAATCTTCTTCCTTAATCATTTGATTTCGTAAGATTTTTCTTAAAATCTGCGTTTCAAGTGACGTTCGAATTTCAAAAACTTCCATTATTTCAGCCGGTTCCATTTCAATCACATGGTTTCCTTTACGGGGAGAAAATGTAATCAATCCCTGTTCATTCAAAATACGCATGGCTTCCCTTACCGGAGCTCGGCTAATATTAAAATGATTTGAGATATCCGTTTCAATTAATCGATCGCCGCCTTTTAATGTCCCCGACAAGATTCGATTTTTAACATAAGATACGACCATATCGCTCAAACTCTGTTTTTCGTATCTAGGCATAATATCCATAAATAAATCAGCTCCCCTTCCGATATATCCAACTAATTATATCAGAAAGCCTTTACTAAGTCTCTTGTCGTTCGGCATTTGATCGCTTCATTCACTTCAGTCTCGCTGAGAATCCACTTTCAGCAACCTGATAGCCACGTTTGTGTTTAAATTCACATGTTGGTTTGATCTGTTATCAGTTCATCAATTAAGTAGAGGTAATCATTCTGCTTGCTTTCTCGTTTCCTGCATCAAAGCCTTCACCAGACAGACTGCACACAGCAGCATGATTACTGTTAATGGCAAGGCCGCTACGATCGAGCAGGTTTGCAGCGCATCCAATCCGCCTGTCATCAGCAAAACCAGTGCTAACAAAGCTTGAATCACTCCCCACAAAATCTTCTTGTCGTTACCAGGGTTCAAGTCGCCCTCTGAAGAAAACATTGACAATACAAAGATTCCTGAGTTAGCTGAAGTGATAAAGAAAGTACACAGCAGGCAAATCGCAATTATTGAGAAAAACATACCCAAAGGATATTCAGCAAAGACCACGAAAAGTGCAGTTTCCGTCACTTCCTTGGCCTTGTTGATAATCTCCATCTTCAGGTTCAGGCCTAAACTACCAAAGATTGAAAACCAAACAAAGGAAACCATCGATGGCGCAACAATTACTCCTAAAACAAACTCTTTAATGGTTCTTCCTTTGGAAATTCTGGCAATGAACGTTCCTACAAAAGGACCCCAGGCAATCCACCACGACCAGTAAAAAATAGTCCATGAACCAAGCCACGAATTGTCACCAAATGGATTGATCGAAAAGCTTTCTGATACAATATTATTGATATAACCGCCAAAAGAATTAGTAAAAATGTTCAATGACATAATTTTTGGTCCCACTAAAAAAGCGCCTAATAGAAGTGCAACCGCTAAAAACAAATTGATATCCGATAGCAGTTTAATCCCTTTATCAATACCACTAACCGCTGTCCAAGTATATATAACTGTCAAAACAACAATAATCACGATTTGCACCAGTCGCGTTGTCGGGATATCAAACAGATAGTTCAAACCCGAATTAATTTGCAGCGTTCCTTGACCAAGTGATGTCGCGATACCAGCTACAGTCGCAAAGACAGCACAAATATCAATAAGTTTTCCAATAGGGCCTCTGACACCCTCTTCTCCTAAAATTGGTAGAAAAATGCTGCTAATTAACCCTGGCGTCTTTTTCCTAAATTGAAAATAAGCTAAGGCCATGCCAATAATTGAATAAGCAGCCCAAGGATGAAATCCCCAATGTAAAAAGGACTTCTGCATGGCTAAATCCGCAGCTTTTTCGGTTCCGCCAAACGTAGTAAAATGATTTAACGGCTCTGCGACACCCCAAAAAACCAGTCCAATTCCCATTCCTGCGCCAAACAACATCGCAAACCACGAACGGTTGCTGTATTCAGGAACAGAGTCATCAGGTCCTAGTTTTATTTTTCCAAATCGGCTAAACGCAATAAGCAGCGAAAAGACGACGAAAGCAAACATAGCAATCAAATAGAACCAGCCAAACGTATCAACTAAAAAGGCTTTTGTATTGTTCATCGCTAGTGCAAATGGTTCGGGCGCAATCAAACCAACTAGCACGATCACAGCAGTAATTAAAAGAGAAACATAAAAAACGATATTTTTTTTCATATAAACTCTCCTCTTCAAAGTTTTTATCAGACGAGCCGGCAGTGCGGCTCGTCATTTCACTGTTAAATTTTCACTTCAAAGAGTCGAGGTTCTTCAATTTCAGTTGACAAAGCATCTAAAGCGACACCAACACGATGATATCGAAGAGCATGCTGAACCTCTTTCGGTGTGGCTGGATCTCCCAAAGGATAAGGAATTGAGATGGTTGGTACAATACGATTCACGCCTACTGTACGAGCAACTGGAATCAAGTTCGCCATTTGAACGATCGTAATTCCGGCTTTTTCAATTTCTCTGGTCATCGTTGCACCGCAACGAGTACAGGTGCCTCAGGTAGAGGTGAGAATAACGGCCTTAACACCATCTTCAATCAATTCTTGTGCGATTTCTTGTCCCATCCGAGTAGCTTCTGCTTGAGTGGTTCCTGTTCCAACTGTTGCATAAAAATATGGATAAACCCCACCAATTTTTCCTTCCTCTGCGTATTCCTTCATGACATCCAACGGCAGAACCACATTAGGATCATCATTCGCCGCAGCTGGATCAAATCCAGCGTGGATCGTCATGAACTCTCCTTTTTTCAGCTTGTCCATTGAATCCACGTTATATTTTCCCCATTTGGTTGCCGAAGCCGATTGAATTCGGTCAGGATTTCCAACGGGAACAATCCCCCCAGAAGTAACCAATGCTACTTTGATTTTTGCCAGCTCTTCTGTTGGAATAGCTGGAGCAATAGGTGCCCGTTCGGATTTTGGAATCACCAATTCCGACTGGTATTCTTCCCCTTTTATTTTTTTCAGCAGCATATTGATGACACGATCAGTCGCAGGAATCGGCGGATCTAGCCAAATTTGATCGCGAATACCGCGTCCAAAATATCCTTCCTGTTCTGCCGAATGAAGTTTTTCTCCATACAACAACCGCAACGAAAATTCGGTCATTTTTGCGACATCTTTTCGCATCGCTGCCGCACTAGCACCGCCTTTAAAAATATACATTTCCTTCTGATACATCTCGACACCAGGATTTTCTTCATTCATCGAAGTAATTGCTGGAACCCCGAATTTCTTTTGAACTGCCGAACAAATATGTCCACAGGCTGCACCGTATCGTCCTGCACGAAATGCTGGGCCGGCAAAGAAGAGATCAAATTCTTTGTCGTCTAAAAATCCTAGAATTCGTTCAATCGCTTCCTCTGTCTTTGAACCCATAAAATTGTCTCCGCAAATAACCGTATGAGTGATCTCAACCTCATCCTTCAAGGCCTTTGCAAAGGCCATTCCAGGTCCAACAATCCCTTCTCGAATTTCAGGTTCGTGACCAGCGAATTCCTCTCCGCCGATTTGACCGAAAAACTGATTAATATATAAAATCGCTTTCATATTTTTCCTCCTTTTTTCAATGGAAAGAGCCACTTATCAATAAACTATCCTTAGAATTCCACCATCGTTTTTGTCGACCAACCAACGACTTGATCTCCGCAGAACATAGCATTATTTTCCATGATGATCGATCCATCAGGTTTTACTGAAGCACCTAAAATCTCATCATTGGCCCATCCTCCAGAAAGCCCATCACGTGCCAAAGCTTCTAATTCTCCCAATACAGTTTTCATTGGAGGTAGTTCGATCAAAGTAGAAACATTTCCTGTTGATACAATTGCGTCACATTTTTCATCCATAGATACCAGTGGTTGACTCGCTCCATCACGACCGGTACATTCATTGGTTAATCCAATCGTTTTTACTCCGGCATCCTCCAACGCTACATAACAAGCAGTGAAATCAGCATCCGGGTTCCCATAACCTTCTTCAGCAACTACTGCACTGTCAGCCCCTAAACTTTTAGCCATTTGGGCAACAAACAAAGCCGCACGCTCTTTCTGCTCCAAGGCAACATTCAGATTCGACATAATGATTCCTAGAAAATTGATTGTTTTACCATGCTCTTCGTATAAGCGTTTGATCATAGGGAAATTCTGAAAATCATACGTAGACCACTTTGATGAGCATGGCATAAACGAACCGGAAATCATCGCACCATCCAACACCTCATTGGGATGCATAAATGTTGGTAACATTAAATTGCAATCCCAACCATAGTTCAAATCGTTATAGCCACTGTCTTCCATTTGCGATTGCGGCTGTAAAACAAAAACCACACTTGGTAATTTGTTCACCGCCGCCTCGCGCTTCGTAATCGGTGCTAATTCATAGGTTTCAACTTCATCTGATTTTAAGCCTTTTGTACAAGCGCCAAGATATTCTGCTAAACGCATACCTGCCCAACGTAACGCATGGTTTTTCTTTTGCTGCTCGCGCCATTCAAACTCTTCATCAGTATCTGCCACCAGCACGACATTTTTTAATTGAGAATAATACGTATACTTCGCACCTTCACCGCTCATATCGATCAATCCATCTTGGAACCCACCCCAATGTTGACCGACCACTAAAACACTCATCTCCTTTAAAGCATGCGTGACACCATCACCTGCCTGCATTAGTTTTCCTGTTACACCAGGAAATACAGGACCGCCGCCCACGCGATAACGAGGTTCTACAGCTTCTTTCACAGGAACTAATCGGACCTCATCACCTGGCTTTACAATATGCAAATCTGCTTCAGTAATATGTTCATCTTCAAAAACAACGTCTAACGCTTCCTTCTTATTTACAGTCAAAATTCCATCGACATATTCCGTTTTTTCACCGAATTGAATATCTTTAACATGAAAATTTGCGATATCTAATTTCATTTGCTTGCTCCCTTCTCATTTCATGCAGCTCTTCTAGAGCCCCTAATTGCCTCTATTAATATCTGAATGGATTCTTTTCCATCCTTTCGGACAAAGTCAGCGTCCTATATATCCTGAATCTGCCAAAATATTCTTAGCCTCTGACAAACGTTTTTCTGCAATCATTACCACTGGCCCCGTACACCCCATACCGCTCTCAGCGTAAATTCCATGCTTCCACAACTGTTGAACCGCATCCTCAAGATCAAGAATTTCAACCCCATGAATCTCTTCGGTAACAATCTCTTTCTCAGGTTGAGCAACGGTTTCTTGTACTTCTTCTTTTTGCGCTTGAACTCCCTTTAATAATGCATCCAATGATGCTCCTTTCAGCTTTTCAAATTCCGTTTTTTGGATCTGGATAAAGTCTCCGCGAATCAGCTCATCTGCAAATTCGATTGCACCACTCACCACTGGCGCACCTGATGCACGGGAAACAATCATAATCAATTTATCCATCTCCTCTCCTACACCAGGTCCATACCCAAACCCCAGAGCTTCATAATTGCCACCAGTATTATAGGAAGAAAAGATTTTTTGTAAAATATTTCCCGTCAGAGAATCCATCACCATGACATCGCAAGTTCCAGCAAGCAAATCATTTCCACGCATGATTGCTCCGCCATCACTGCGATTAGACTGCGCAAAATGAATCGGATAACCATTTTCTGCTAGCTGCTTTAAGACAAGCTCCGCCTGGCGTACACCGTCAATATTCAATAAACCTATGGTTGGTTCTGCAACACCACAGGCTTTGGCTGTAATAATGCCATATAAGGCATTTTTCACTAATGCTTCTACCCTATTCAAAGCGGATGTACCTGTAGTCGTTGCCAGATACATATGCTTTCCCTTAGCCGGAGTAATAACACGACCAACAGTAGAAACACCGATTGGAAATGAATAGTGCATCGTTACCCCCGCATCCACTATTCCCTCTGCCAAAAGCGCTTCTAGCTTTTTATGCCCTTCATCCGCGTCTGAAACTAAGCAGCTTTCAATCCCTGAATAATCAATTTTTCGTGTTCCGATAACCTTCACAGAGATACCTTTGTCCGCGGCATTTTTTGCTGCTTCGACCAATTCTGCTTCGTCATGCTCACTGCCTAAAGCAGTCAAGGCTACTGTTGATGAAACACTTCGACCAGTTTCTAGTGTATCCGCGAGCTCTTGAAACACATCAGCGATCATCTGTTTTGTCTCTTTTCCGGCCATAGAGTTATTCCTCCAACTTTCCAGCAAGATGATTCGCAAAATCTCGTAAAGATTCACCAATCATTTGCTTAATTTGTGCTTCAGAAACTGACTCTTCCTGTTTCCCACTATTTTTTTGAATCACGAAGGATATACCGTCAAACAAATTAGTCATTCGTCCTAAGAATAGACTCCCTTTTCCTACAAACATCGCTCGGTTGATCTCACCGGAAAGAATATCTTTTTGAGCGAAGCCTAAATACGGAATACCAGAAGGAATATGACCTTGCGTTGGTGCCCAACCAACCATTCCGTGTTGCTTGACGAAATCCGGGAGGTCAGCTTTTTGTATCTGACCTTTCATTACTGCCAGAGCACCGATCATTTTGTAATTTGCTTCAGGTACATTCCCTGCACCTGCCGGTTTTGTAATATCTGGATTCTGCATTTCTACAGAGTACTTATCAATGTCCGTTAGTTTTAACCCTGCCTTCTCTAATGGTATGCTCGTCAAGGAGGAAATCACTTTTTGTGGAGAAGCCCCAGTGCCAACAGTATGCCGTCCCACAATATCAATATTCAACTCTGGGCTAACACCGTCATTTTCGGAAATCAATACTGCGAAACTTGCGACGCAATCCTCTAAGATTGGAATATCTTTACTTAAATGATCCTTCCCGTTCATCCCTAATTTCGCCGTCGAACCGCCCGCGCAAACGATTACATTTTTAAATACTCCAGATTTCACCAAAGATGCCGCCTGAATCAGTGCATGGGTCGGGCCAGCACAAAAACCGCGAACATCGCTGCCTGTTGCATTTTCCAAGCCAGCCATTTCCGCTGCTGCTTTTGCAAAGTTCCCGCCCCCGCGCTGATTCATGTCGCCGCAGGCTTCTTCAGAACATTCCAAAACATATTCAATATCCGTTTTATTGATCCCCGTCTGTTGAAGCAAATGTAAAATCGCCATTGTACAAGAAGCTTTGGAGACAAGATTTTCAAAAATAACATGAGCAAATAAAGTATCGTCTAAATTATGAGCGGCTTTTACACAGCCGACTATCTCTCCATTAAAATAAATTGGTTCAGCCTTCTCATTTTCGATGAAACCCGAGATTTCTTCGAAAGAAACCTCCTCTGCCAGCTTTTCCAAGATCTTCTCATCCAATAATGGATGCTTTGCCAACTTATTTTTTACTGCCTTGCTGAAATCATCAGCCAATTTCACCAAGTCAAAAACATCGACATACTTCATCATGCCGATAAATTCATCTTCGGGCATGATTTCACCAAATGTTCCCTGACGTTTTTCATCAGTCTTTTTGTTATACCAAGGTGTTTCAATTGTTTCGAGTTCTTCGGGTGTCATATTGCCAATATAGACTTGGTTAGGTGGATAAGACACACAAGCCTCGTAATCTCTTAAGTGTTTCGTTATGCTTTTTAAGTATTCTGAATCAGGATCAATTTTTCTTTGAAGTGTTTGAGTAGTGCCATTGTGTACTACCATATCTGGCGTATGCGCCAGAAAATAACTCGACCCTTTCAATACGCTATACATAGAAACATCCTTTCTTTTCAAAATTGTGGAATGATACTGAACAAATCAATGTCCAGTATCATAAAAGCTGTACATTGAATCTATTCACTTACCTGACTTCGAATCGAAGACATCTCGTCAACGATATCGTCAACGTCTAATACCATTTCCATCATCCCAACTTGTTCCTCGTATAGCTCAGAGTCGATTACTTCTTTGATTTCTGGTTCAACGATATGATATACGTCAAGTCCTAACTGGACTCCTGCTAATGGACCGGCATACGTAGGGTCGCCTAAAGTTACAGTCTCAGCTGCTAATCCAGCAGCTTCACCTTCTGATGCGCCAAGAAGAACAACAATGTTCTCCGCACCAAACTCCTCTGTAAACTCTTTGACCCTCTTTTGATTTTCCAGATCCATCGCTCCCGCGGCCGTTCAGACGAAGCATTCTGTGGATGAGAACACTACATCTGCGCCTAATGGTTTCACGCATTCTTCAATGGCTTGACCAGGAACACCGTCTCTGTCGCCGAGGATGATTACTTTTTTGTCTTTCAGCAACATAATATTTCCTCCTTGTTTTTTATTATTTAATCGGGACTTCCCGTTAAATATACTTTTGAATCATTGCCTCTACATTTTCAGGTGTAGCATCATCTTTGACCAACTCTTCGATTTTCTCACCATCTTTATAAACCGCAATCACTGGGATACCAAGAATTTTTTGGCCGATAGCCACTCTTCTTGCTTTTGCAGTATCTAGTTTTGCAAATGGTAATTTCTCTCCATATTTTTCAGCGAATTCTTCAATACTTGGCATCAGGGCCTGGCATGGCTCGCAGCCTTCTGAAAAGAAATCTACCAACATTGTTCCTTCACTTTGTAACACCTCTGTTTCAAAATTCTTTTTATCTAAAACTTTCATCGCTTAACACTCCCTATCCAAATTTCTACTCCACTTTTCAATAAAAATTATTAATGACGCAAATACTTCTCCACTGCAACTGCTGCTGTTGCACCATCACCACTAGCAGTTACAACTTGTCGTACATTTTTCACACGAACGTCTCCTGCCGCATACACACCTGGAACACTCGTTGCCATTTTTTCATCGGTTTTAATATAGCCGTTTTCCATTTCAACCTTAGATTCAAAGATTTTCGACTGAGGTAAATAACCAATAAAGCTGAAAATGCCGATCAGCCCATCTTCTTCGTCCGCTTCGAAGCGGGTCGTTTCATTTGTTTCTGTATTTCGAATCGTGATAGCTTCAACAATACCGTCACCTTCAAGGCTTTCTACTACAGAATTGTAAACATAATGAATTTTCTCATTAGCCATCACCTGTTCAACTGCGATTGCATCCGCGGTAAGCTCAGCCAAATTTTGAATGATGGTTACTTTGCGTGCAAAGGTAGATAAGAACATGGCTTCTTCCACAGCGGAATTTCCGCCACCTATGACAAAAACTTCCATATCTTCAAAAAAAGCAGCATCGCAGGTCGCACAATATGATAGTCCCTTGCCCATGAAATCTTTTTCGTTCTCACAGCCGATGGGCCGAGGGAATGCTCCTGTAGCTATAATGATCGAACGCCCATGATAGTCATCTTTTTTCCCTTTGATGACTTTTGTGTCTTCTGCTAAATGTACCTCGGTGATTGTATCAGAGACTCGTTCAACACCAAATGATGCGACTTGCTCAGTCATCCGCTGAATCAGTGAACGTCCAGATTCTTTTTCGAGACTTCCAGGATAATTTTCAATCTCAGAAGTCAGGATAATTTGTCCGCCATCCTTTCCTTTTTCAATAAGTAATGTTTTTAGTCTCGCCCGACCCGCATAAATTGCTGCTGACAAACCTGCTGGTCCAGCCCCGATGATAATAACGTCATACACTTGCATAACTCTCCTTCATCCCTTTCTTTATAAAATACGATAAAATTTCAATTTCTCCCCATGTTAGCGCTTACTTGAGAACCTTCAAAAAAAGCTGTATCCTAAAACTTTTGTGATCATATGAACATACATATTCTCTATCATTTATAATCTACAGCTGCTACAAAACTATTCTATAAGGTCGATTGTCGACAAACGACTTTATCTTTAGAAACCCATTCTACCAGCATTTAGTTAACTATGCAATCCGTTTTAAATTCAATTTTTTCGTTATTTATTTTATATTTTAATATTTCAAATTTATTTTCCAAGGCAAAATTTCTTTTTAATTTATCCCTTGTTATCCTAATAACTTTTGAAAAGTTATTGTTTTCACATTGTACGTCTCTTCTAAACATATGAGATTGCCGATTTATTTATTTGTCCTCAACACCTCCTATTTTTCCTAAAAAATAAATCAGTTTTTACCTAAAAGTTTTTTGTTCTGTTTTGAAAGGGTTCTCTGTTTTTTTATTTAATCTGAACTACAAAGTTAATAAAAATCTGCATAAAAAAAGTCAGAGAATTTTTTTCTCTGACTTAATAAAACGACTCTTTAACCAAAAGCCTGCTCGGTTCTTGAGATAATCTCATCCTGTAAGGCTTTCTCCAAATTATTGAAGTAATCACTGTATCCTGCGACGCGTACAATCAGGTTCTCATACTCTTTCGGATGTTTTTGCGCTTTTAGCAAAGTTTCGCGGTTGATTACATTGAATTGAATATGATGACCATCTAATGCAAAGTAACTACGAACCAGTGAGGCCATATTGGTAATTCCCTCTTCCCCTGCCACTACACTAGGAGTAAACTTCTGATTCAATAAGGCTCCACCTGTTTTGGTTTGATCGATTTTTGAGGCCGATTTGATTACCGCTGTTGGTCCATTGCGGTCAGCCCCTTTCTCTGGTGAAATACCATCTGGTAATGGAATCCCCTTATGTCGACCATTCGGTGAAGCTTCCATGACTTGACCGAAGTATACGTGACAAGTCGTCGGTAAGAATTCAACCACTGTTTTCGAGCCCTTCGGCGTTGGACGTCCTGCGATTACTTCCTGCAGAGATTCTGCTACATCCCGTAGTAGAGTATCTGCATATTCATCGTCATTCCCATACTTAGGTGTCTCGTTATACACTCGGTCATAGATTTCATCATAGTTCTCGAAATCCGCTTCGCATGCATCTAATAATTCCTGCATTGTCATCGTTTTTTCATCAAACACATTGTGTTTTATCGCGGCTAATGAGTCAGTGATCGTTGCAATCCCCACACATTGAATGTAGCTTGTATTGTAACGAGCACCACCAGCATTATAGTCTTTACCAACTGAAATGCAATCATCAGACATCACTGAAAGTAAAGGAACTGGCATGAATTCCATGTACATTCTCTCAATCATATTATTCCCAGCGACTTTCACATCCACTACATACTGCAATTCTTTATGGAAAGCTTCAAAGACTTCTTCGTAGGTTTTCATTTTCGTGAAATCCCCTACATCGATTCCTACTTGCTTATCCGTATAATGATCGTAACCACGATTCATTGCTAATTCAAATACTTTCGGAATATTAAGGTAGCCAGTCAACACATAGGCTTCTTTACCTGCTACACCAACCTCTACACAGCCTGAACAAATACCGCTTTCTCTGGCATCGTCCACCGATTTTCCTAAATAGCTTAATTCAGCCAAGATGGCTTCTGAATTGTACATCGCGGGCTGTCCCCAGCCTTTGCGAGAAACCTTTAGCGCTTCACGTAAAAATTTCTCCGGTGATTTGCGAGAAATCTGAACATTTGAACTTGGCTGAAGCAGCTTCATTTCATCCATTACTTCTAGAATCAGATAGCTGACATCACTCACCCCGCTCGTTCCATCGGGGCGTAATGCTCCTGTGTTAAGATTACAAAAGTCGGTATAGGTCGCACTTTCTTTTAGCGTGATGCCTACTTTAGGTGGTGCTGGCTGATTATTAAACTGAATCCACAGATTTTCTAATAATTCTCGAGCTTCTTCTCTAGTTAAACGCCCTTCTTCAATATCTTTTTCATAAAATGGTTCTAAATGCTGATCTAGCTTTCCAGGAGAATAAGCATCCCAATTGTTCATTTCTACTGTGACACCGATATGAGTAAACCAGTACATTTGAATCGCCTGACGGAAGGTTTGCGGCGCATGTTCAGGTACGACATCGCAGACCTCAGCTAGCTCCAGCAATTCTTGCTTCCATTGTGGATCTGTTTCAGTTTCAGCTAGATCGCGGCATTGTTGGGCATAACGTTTCCCATAAATAATCATGCCTTCGCAGACTAATTTCATTCCTTCTAATTCTTCTCGTTTATTTAACGCTTCCATATCGTTGTTATAATCTAGTTGATCAATTTCTTGTTGAATGTCTGCTTTAAAATCGGCGAATCCTTTTTGATACATTTTTCCATCAGCTACAGTGTGGCCTGGTCCCCGCTGCATCAAAAACTCTGTATACAATCCTGCATCAAACAATAAATGCCATTCTTCCGGTAATAAACGATTCATCCGTGTCATCATCGCACGATCATGCCAATAAGGAATGATTACCTCTTCTTGGATTCGACGATCCTCTTCGCTTACACGGAAGAAAACTTTTTCACGATTGTGCATATTATCGAAGTCTTCTAACGTGTGACAGCATAGCTCAGGAAAAGTCGGAGCCGCCCAAGGTTTGTCTCCCTTTTCACCGAGAACCAGTGAGCCTTTTTCAATGTAGTTTGTTCGATTCTCCATAATATACTTGAAGGCCAACCCACGTAAAACCGGTGCGGATACTTTGCCTTCCCACTTTTTGTATGCTTCAGTCAGCAAAACTGCTCGTTCCATCGAAATACTCGGTGTACATTCTTTGTCACTGATTTCCCGCAATCGTTTAATGCGCTCTGTACTTCCCCTTCTTGTTGGTTCCAGTGTTAATTCAGTCATTGCTTTTCCTCCTGTTTTAAACTATTTTTAGCCGCCGATCGTCACTTGATAGCCAGCTTCTTGATAGACTTTTTTTACCATTTCTACTTTTTCATCCGCAGGTTTGATAAAATTTTGTGTACAAACCCGCTTCAAGCGCTCATACTTATCCCGACCGAAATCATGATATGGAAGGAGTGATATTTCACTCACATGAATTTTTTCAATTGTTAACCAATCGATGATTGCTTTCGCATCCACTTTCTCTGCATTAATTTCGTCTAATAAAATCAAGCGTAAATTGATCTCTGCCTGCTGCTCCGATAAGAAACGTAAATTCTCTAAAACCAATTGATTCCCTGCACCGGTATATAGTTGGTGGTCATGTGAATTTATGAACTTTAGATCATACAAAAATAAATCCGTATAGGGTAAAATCCGGCGATAATTCTCAGTTGGTGCAACACCACACGTATCGATTGCTACAGAAATCCCCAATCGTTGGCATTCACTCGCAAGCTCGATGACGTAATCCATATTTTGCGCCATCACTTCTCCACCGGAAAATGTCACTCCTCCGCCAGATTGATCATAAAAAATTTGATCTGCTTGAATTTTCTTTACCAATTCGCGGATGGAGTATTCTTTTCCAATCAGCTCCTCTTTCCCATATTTATTCAACATAACCTCTGGTGCAAACACTTGGCTCTCTGGATTGTGACACCATTCACATCTGATGGGACACCCTTTGAAAAAAATCGTTGTACGAATACCTGGCCCGTCATGGGTCGAAAATTTTTGTATATTAAATATCGTAGGCTTTTTCACGTGCTTCCCTCCCATCTCTCATTATAAAGTCCTTCGTCAGTACTTGCAAGCGCTTAATTCATAATAATGAACATTCCGGGTTTTTTTATCTGTATTTTTCATTTAAATGATGGTTGGGAATTTGATCTTTTTTCGGGTATACTAAAATAGCGAAAAAGATGTAAGGGAGTAAATGAATGAATATCGGTGAAAAAGTAAAAAGTCTGCGCAATGAACGTGGAATGACTCTTAAGCAGCTTTCCGAAGCGACTGGATTATCAACGGGCTTCTTGTCTCAATTCGAACGAGGAATTACTACTATTGCAGTGGAACATTTATCAACAATCGCTGCTTTATTTGAAGTCCGAATGAATTATTTTTTTGAAGAAGAAACAGAAGTAGAACCTATCATACGTGGGTACGATCAGCCGGTAATCCATGAATTGAACAACATGATCTACAAGCAACTGAGTCGAACGCCTCAGGATAAAAAAATTGCTCCGAAAATGATTGAGATTATGCCTCATGAAAGACGAGAATTACCTACTACTTACCCCCATCAGGGCGAAGAATTTGTTTACGTTTTGGAGGGAATTTTGACTCTGGTGATTGAAGATAAAACATACCAGCTCTATCCTGGCGATTCTGCTCATTATTTCTCTACGATTGATCATAACTGGGATAACCAAACAAGTAATGTCGTGAAATTTATTGTCGTACACTACCCGAATGATTATTAAAAGCGCTCGATCGTATTTGATCGAACGCTTTTTAACTAGACATATACTTTTTTTAAGTTATCTTCTTGAAAGACTATTTATCTGATTCGACTAATCGCTTATAAACATCGATTAATTCTTGTGTTAATCCGATATAGGAGATAGCATTCATTAAATGGTCTTGACTATGCACCATTAGTAATGTGACTTCGGCATTGTTCCCGCTGGCTTCGGCAGTCAATAAACCTGTCTGAGTGTTGTGCGCCTCCACCAATGCTTCATTTGCAGCAGTCATTCGTTTTTCCGCCTCAGTAAAATCATTGCTCTTTGCGGCGGCTAATGCTGCAACTGCCTCCCCCTTTGCATTTCCTGCATTCATGATTAAGCCCATCACTATTTGTAGTTGCTCGTCATTCATTGTCAAAAATCCCTTCTACATGTAAAAATAAATCCGTCCTACTGACTTTTTACTATCTTTTCATGGTGCTTTGTTCGTTACAAGTTACTGGCATACTTTTAGCTTTTCGATTATCTTAGATCTCGTCAAAATCAAACGTATCAAAGTCGATTTCTTCTGCATCAAGTTCTTCTGCTTCTTTTTCTTCTCGTAAATATTGATCGTCTAATACTTTAATGAAGGGATAATAAATTGCCATACCCAAAACAATCAGTAATGCCTGCAAGACAGACGCCTGCCAGCCACTAACTAAGAAGCCAGAAATAATCGGCGGTGTCGTCCATGGTAGCTGAATCCCGTTTGTATAAGGAACGATTCCCCAATCCATAGCGAAGTAAGAAATAATAATATTAATAGTAGGAACAAGTGCAAAAGGAATTAGAAGAATCGGATTCAAGACAATCGGCAATCCAAAGATAATCGGTTCATTGATTCCGAAAATACTGGGTACTAGTGATAATTGAGACAATTTTTTTACCCGCTGACTCTTACAGAATATGACCATCACAATAATCAATGATAAGGTGGAGCCGCCACCGCCAAATGTTGCGAACATATCTTGAAATTGCCCTGTGATGATATTTGGAATTGGGTGTCCATCTTTAAAGGCCTGCATGTTTTCAACTGACAGCGCACGTAAAACGGGATTAAATACCGCACCTACCACGCTGCTTCCATTGATACCAAAGAACCAGAAGAAATGTAAAAATAGATAAGCAATAATCATGGCGCCTAAAGTGTTTCCTAAACTTAGTAAAGGCGTTTGTAAAAACTTAAAGATGACATCCTGCAAATTCCCCATTGGAGTCAATGAAACTAGCCAGTTGATCACAAACATAATCGTCACAACCACAAAGCTCGGAATTAATGCTTCAAAGGATTTTACTACGGTTGGTGGTACCCCTTCAGGCATTTTGATCGTCCAGCCGCGATGAATAACTGCTGCAAAAATTCGTGTAGATACTAAAGCAATAATCATCCCTAAAAACAAACCACTTGAACCCATCCATTTCAGCGGTAAGCTAGTAACATCAAAAACCTGTGTGCTGTTTTCTGGCGTAAATTGGGTTGTAAAAGGGGTCAAAATGAAGAAAGATACTAGAGCTAACGCACCGGATTGTATCGCATCAATGTCCAATTGACGTCCCAAGCTATAGGCAATTCCAACGACAGCTAAAATCGTCATGACATCAAAACTGGCTGACGCAGGAACAGACATCAACGATTCCCAGTTGCTTCCTAAAATTGGAGTAATGATGTTGCTCCAATTAGGAATTGGAAAGTTCGCCAGTAATAAGAAAAAAGAACCAACAATTAATAATGGCGTGGAAATCAAAAATCCGTCACGAATCGCAATCAAATATTTATTTTCCCCGATAATTTTAGCCAATGGGGTCAAAACTCTTTCCAACCAGTTTAAAAACTTCTGCATCTTTTTTTCCTCCAATCAATCAGGTACTATTTTTTATTTTGTTTAATTAATTTCAAAACTTCTTTCATCGCTTTTTCGCCATCCATCATCCCGTAAATCTCTGGAGCGATTACAGCGACGGGGATGCCTAATGGTGCGAATTGCTCCTTGGTTTTTTCCAATAGAAATTTTACTTGTGGACCTAAAAGAATAGCCACAGGTTTTTCCTTTTCAACAACTTCTTGTGACCGTGCGACCGGAAAAGCAGTGATTTGAAGAGGCATATTATGCTTATTTACGACCTCCATCATTTTATTGACCATAATACTTGTGGACATTCCTGCATCACAAAATAGATAAATTTGTTTTTTACTCATAGTATTCACTCTCCTAAAATTTTTTATACAATTGGTGCCTTAATCCGTTTTTCATAAGCGTCTAGCCAATCTTGTGTAATTGGCTCAATGATAGTAGTATGCTCTATCCCCATATTAGCGATAAAAATTTGCGGTTCTTCGTGATCATTTCCAACGCTAAAGGTAAATTCAACATTCGTCGCTACGCCCCATTCGCCTTCTTTGTTCATCGCAATCAATGAGAAGGCGCCAGCTTTTCCATAACGCGCCGTTAATTTATCATGGAATTCATAAACCGCTTGATCACAGGCAGCCTGTGGCTTTATACCTTCTCCCATCAATCGAACGATCTCATAGGATAAGCAGCCCTTCATTAAATCTTCTCCTAACCCTGTCGCGGCCGCGCCGCCAATTTCACTATCCACATAAAAACCAGAACCAGATAATGGTGAATCTCCTACACGCCCTGGTTTTTTCATGAAGAGTCCCGAGCTAGAGGTTCCCGCAGTCATGGTGCCCATTTGATCCAATGTAATAGCTCCGACTGTGTCGTGACCGTCGTAAGGGTTCAAATTGTTTTCCTGAATTTCTTTCAAACGCTTCTCCCATATTTTATGAGCACGCTCCGTCAGCATACTTTTTCTTTCAAACCCCTCCAGCATTGAATATTTCGTTGCCCCTTCACCTACGCGAAAGCTATTAAATTTATCCTTGCTCAATTTTCGTGCGACAGAAATTGGATTTTTTACATCTGTGATGCCCGCCACCGCGCCAATTTCAAACGTGTCTCCATTCATAAAGGCTGCATCCATTTCTAGGATACCTTCCGCATTTGGCAGCCCTCCAAATCCAACTGATTTATAATAGGGATAATCCTCCACTGTTTTGATTAAAGCCTCCACAGCATCTCCTGCATTTGCTTTGTTTTCTAATAATCGCATTGCTTCAACTACGCCATCGTGCGCCATACGCCATGTGGCAATCGCTCCCCACGCCATCTTCATGCCCCTCTCGTTACCGTTTACATTTAAAAATCTGACCTCATTATAAATAGTATATACTGTTTTGTATATACTAAATTTAAAATTTTTTTATTTTGTTCCCAGAAAGTATCACGCCATGAAAAAAGACCTGACAATCCATGTCAGGTCTCATTGGTTTTATTCAATTAGTTTTAACATGGCACGCATATAGATTTCCATATTCAGCAATAAATCTTCTTCATCCATATATTCATCTTGATTGTGGGCAATCCCCTTTTGTCCAGGGAATGACGGCCCAAATGCGACGATATTGGGTACAAAACGTGCGTAAGTGGCTCCTGTAGTTGTTACTGGCGTCCCATCTAGCTTTGTAACGTCTTCATAAATCTTTGACAAAGCATGAACGTTCGGATCATTTTTTGGAAAATGACTGCTTTGAATGCGGCGAACCACTGATAGTTGACTCTTAGGTGGAAGATGTTTTTCTAGTGCTTTCGTTACCTCTGCTTCTGTCACAGAAACTGGATAGCGAATGGCTAATGAAAGAGACAACTGATTCCCCTTTTTGAGCAGCTCATAAGGAGTGACCATTAGTTTCCCACTGTCTGTATCCGAAAAATCAATACCAAGTCCTTCCCCATAATGCTTGTTCGCCAAACTTTTTTCTAGCCATAAAAAGTATTCTTGCAGTTTTCCTGAAAGTCGTCTTTCCTGATTGATTTTTTCTGCTAATAACGTAATGGTATTCATCCCAAGCTCTGGCGCATTCGATGGAGCTCTTTTCCCTGTAACACGAACCTCTTCCCCGTCGATCCTCACCGATAAGTCATCGGGCACATGATCTCTTGCTTGATCCCCGACAAATTCTCCTATAGGCCCCAGCATTTCCTCAGCAAATGAGGTTAAAATCTCATAATTTACAATTCCACGTTCGCCATAAACTACTGGATATTTACAGTCTGGTGTAAAACCAAACACTGGTGCTGGTTCCTCACTTAGATAAAGCGGGATATCTGAACTGCCGCTTTCTTCATCGGTTCCAAAGACAATTCGAATGGTTTTTTTTACTGGCAAATCCATATCCTTTAATAATTTCAATCCAAACAAACAGGATAAAATCGGGCCCTTATTGTCTAAAATGCCGCGACCATAAAAACGCTGATCCTTTTTGCTCAATTTGAAGGGGGGAAAGGTCCAGCCTTCCCCAGCAGGAACAACATCCAAGTGTCCTACGACAGCAATATAGTCTTTCTCTTCCCCCCATTGCGCATACCCAACAGCATCATTGACGATTGCGGTCTTAAAACCATAGGTCTCGGCCAATGCCATAACCGTTTCTAAAGCTGCTTTTGGTCCCTGACCGAATGGTGCGTGTTCTGCAGATTCCCCTTTCACACTCTCCACTCGCATCACCTGATCAAGATCCTGATAAAACTGCTCTTTATTTTCTTCAATCACTCTTCTAAAATCAATGGTCATGAGAAGTCTCCTCGTTTCTATCAACAATGTATTTGTTTAGTGGTTGTATCGAGTCAGCGTTGTTTTAAATACATAGCGATCTGATCGATAGTATGAAATATCATAAAATATTGGTGTCGCATCTAACGCATAGGTCACGGAATAAACCTGTAACAACGGATCACCCATTGGCACATCCAAAAGTTTTGATAGTTCTGGCCGTACTAAAATTGCTTCTACTTCTTGATGGGAATAAGCAATCTCAGTTTTTTCTTCTAATAGCTGGAATAAGGAGCCGTTGAAGTCCTCCTTGGTTAAGCCCTTGACATAATATTCGGATAAATAAATTTTTTCCACCGTCATTGGTTCATTATCTAGAATTCGCCGCCGAACAAGTTCATAAATTGGCTGATCTTCTTCTAATTGCAAGGCATTCAATATCTCTTCTGATGGTTCGGTAACATGCTGGAAAGAGATAACTTCTGTGCTGCTGGTTTTTCCATAAGCTTTCGCTGCTTCAGTAAAGCCTTGCAGCCCGGAGCGTCCGCTTTGAATTTTGGGCTGTGACATCACATAGCTGCCTTTGCCTCGTCGTTTCACTAAAATGTTCTTAGTGATTAAATCATCGATCGCCTTACGTATCGTTAATCGGCTGCAGTCAAATTCCTTTGCCAAATCGTATTCAGAAGGCAATTTCTGCGAACTGACATACACACCCTCGTGAATGCGTTTTTCAATTTCGGCGGAGACTTGATCAAATTTTGCCTTTGTTGATTTTTTCTCTTCCATACTTTCTCCTTCATTCGCTTTATGTATTTCGTTTTTAATCATCATTCTCACTATACTGATTCTTTCATGCCTTGGCTAGGCTAATCTTCTCAGTAGTCTATTCGGTATATACCTTCTAGTATATACTATACTGATAATGGATAAAATTCAATCATCTAAGAGACTTTTAACGTTTAATCTAGCTTGTTTTAAGATAGTGGACTACCTATCACCGCTTTCCTTCTAACGACATTTCACTTATAATACCTTCAGGTGATTTTATGAATACAATTGATGCAACGGAAATCGTTGAAAAAATGAGCAATCAAAAAATAAATTATGATAGAGTGCTTCACAAAATGATTCAAGCGTGGGAAAAAGAGAAGGTTCGCCCACGTATTCTGATTCATTCTTGTTGCGCGCCTTGCAGCACATACACACTAGAATTTTTAACTCAGCATGCAGATGTAACTATTTTCTTTTCCAACTCAAACATTCATCCAGAGAGTGAATACCAACGACGCGTGCTCGTCCAAGAAAAATTTATCAATGATTTTAACGCGGCGACAGGCAATCATGTGGAGCTGATTATTGATGATTATAAGCCAAACGACTTTATTCAATTCATGCAGCAAAACAATCTAACTGAAGAACCTGAAGGCGGCAAACGCTGTACTGCATGTTTCAATATGCGCCTCGATTTAGCAGCAAAAGAAGCATTGGAACGAGGATATGATTACTTCGGTAGCGCTCTGACGATCTCTCCGAAAAAAAATAGTCAATTAATCAATCAAATCGGCATGGATATTCAAAAAATCTACAATACACATTATCTGCCTAGTGATTTTAAGAAGAATTCTGGCTATCAACGCTCTATTGAAATGTGTAAGGAATACGATGTGTATCGTCAATGCTACTGCGGCTGTGTTTTTGCCGCAAAGCAACAGGGCTGCGACCTCAAAACGATCAATAGAGAAGCAAAAGCCTTCGTTAAGGAGCATCAACAGCAACCCAAAGAAGCATAAGTTAAGAACGATAGAAAAAACCTATCGTTCTTTTTTTTCTGCAAAGAATTCAAAAGATGGAAATAATTTGTTGTTTCGCCATCCACTATTGCTTTTTTTATAAATTTAGCAAGTTGCATTTATGATAGCCTTTACATAGCCACTCAATCTTCGGTACAATAAACTAATTACAAAGCTGATTAAGAGAGGTTTCTGTATGTTCAAAGCTAAAATGAATGCACGCTTCGGCTTCTTTCTACTATTGACATTGCTGTTATGGGGAAAAAGCGTATTCGCCTACTTTATTGATTTTGATTTGCGGTTAGATAATGCCTTACAAGTATTTATTCTTTTGATCAATCCGATAGCGACAACGATGCTCTTTTTATCGATTTTTTTGTTTATCCGAAGAACAAGAGCTGCTTATGTTACAGGCTATCTGATTTACTTATTATTAAGTATTTTGCTTTTTGCGAACGTCGTTTATTATCAGGAGTTCACTGATTTTCTTACCATCGATACGATACTAGGTGCTGGAAAAGTCGCAAGTGGGCTGGGTGAAAGTGCGATTCGGCTATTTAGGCCGCATGATGTTCTTTATTTCCTGGATTGTATCGTTGTATTGGTGGCTTTGCTTTTAAAAAAGATTCCGCTGGATACCCGTCCGGTACGTGGAAAGTTTGCTTTTATAACTACGATTGCTTCACTGCTATTTCTATTAGGAAACATTGCTTTAGCGGAAACAAGCCGACCTGGACTACTGACACGAACCTTCTCTAGAGATTATTTAGTGAAATATCTAGGAATCAACGCTTACACCGTTTATGACGGGATTAAGACCTATCAAGTTTCCCAAATCCGCGCGCAAGCCAGTCCAAATGATATGGCGGTTATAGCAGACAAGCTGAAGCAGCAGCCTAAAGAAAAGAATGAAGAAACCTTTGGCCTTGCAAAAGGGAAAAATATCATCTATGTACACTTGGAAAGCGCCCATCAGTTCTTGATCGATTACAAACTAAAGGACGAAAATGGGGACGAACATGAGGTGATGCCCTTCGTAAATAGCTTGTACCACAGCAACAATTCCTTTAGCTTCGATAATTTCTACCATCAAGTGAGCGCAGGAAAAACCAGTGATGCGGAGACCTTGTTGGAAAACTCTTTATTCGGACTGAATCAAGGCTCGCTTTTTTCACAATTAGGCGGGAAAAATACCTTTAATGCAGCTCCTGCCATCCTTAATCAGAAACTGGGGTATACAACAGCGGCTTTTCACGGAAACGCTGGAAATTTTTGGAATCGAAACGAAACCTATAAAAAATTTGGTTATCAGCATTTCTTCGACGCCAGCTATTACAAATTGGATGATGAGAATTCTTTCCAATATGGGTTGCATGATAAGCCCTTTTTCCAACAATCGGTGAAATATTTAGAGCATTTGCAGCAGCCTTTTTATGCAAAATTTTTGGCTGTTTCGAACCACTATCCTTTTTCAGAACTACCGGAAGCTGAGAACGGTTTTCCAAAGGTCAATACTGGCGATTCAACAATTGATGGTTATTTCGCGACAGCTAATTATACAGATACGGCCATCAAGGAATTTTTCGATTATCTAAAGGCAAGTGGGCTCTACGAAAATTCTATGATCGTTTTATATGGCGATCATTACGGTATTTCAGATTCTCGTATCAAGGATACAAAAGAATTGTTTGGCAAAGAGGACTGGACCACCTTTGATACGATACAAGCACAAAAAGTCCCCCTCATTATCCATATTCCTGGTCAAGATAAGGGAACGATCAATCACACCTATGGCGGACAAGTGGATGTGTTGCCAACCCTTCTGAGCCTAATTGGTTATGAGTCCGATCATTTGATGCTGCTAGGGCAGGATTTACTTTCGCCCAACAGAGACGAAGTAGTGGCCTTTCGCAACGGCAATTTCGTTACAAAAGATTACTCCTATCACAAAGGCGATGTTTACGATAACCAGACGGGAGATTTACTAAACTTTAGCCATCCTGAAATCGTTGAATCGGCTAAAGAAGTGAAGAAGAAAGTAGATGAGCAATTAGCCACCTCCGATCAAATCAATAATGGCGATTTGCTGCGCTTTTATTATGACAGCGGGATCAAACCTGTAAAAACAGAGGACATTAATTACAAGAACTCGATAAAAGACTTAACAGACATCGAAAAAGAGCTTGGAGAAAAATCTACCAGCGTTTATTCTCACAACAATCAGCATTCAACAGAAGAACTATATAAAACCCGATCGTATAAGGAATATACAGAAGAAGCAGACAAATAAAAAAGGAGTGAAAACAGCGAAAGATAGCTGTTTCCACTCCTTTTTATTGAATTAAATCTTCCAACACCTGCAAAACACCAGATTCATTATGAGACGGCGCTTGATGCTTGGCTGTCGCTAAAACTTCTGGACTACATTCTTTCATAGCATAACTGTACTCTGTCAAGGCGAGCATCTCCAAATCATTGTTCGCATCGCCAAAGGCCGCGAGTTCGTTGGGCTCGATTCCCCATTCATCTAGTAAGCTTTTGATTGCTCGTCCCTTCGTCACCCCAGGGATGATAATGTCGATACTGCCATGACCGCTAGTAACGGCTGTGATTTCTCCGCCAAAGGCTTCATTCAAATGAGCGGCAATCTCATACGTCTTTTCAACTTCCACATCTAAGGCAAATTTTACAATCGGATCTTCTGGAAGATCGTCAAAATCCGCCAGCTCTTCCAGTCGATAGCTGTAAATTCTAGCAAATTTTTTGAACTCTTCGCTGGCACTTTCCAATAAATAAGAAGACTTGACCCCACACGCAACAAACTCTAAATCATGGGCGCCCTCTACTAAAAACGTCATGATTTTTTCTGTCAATTCCTTTGAGAAATGACGTTCCCATTGTAGACCTTGGTCGTTAAAGATCAATGCGCCATTTTCCGAAACGTAAGTAATTCCTCGGTCTCCGCTAAAAAACGAGCGGAGCTGATAATACTGATTTCCACTAGCCACAATGAAACGAATCCCCTTCTCCTTCATCCGAGAAAAAAGCGCTTCAAATCGCGGACGGTCATAGTCATTTTGGCTATTTAAAAATGTCCCGTCCATGTCTACTGCTACAGCCTTAATCATATATTTCCTCCTCTGATAAGCTGCTGTAAAATATTCAACTGCAGCTCAAAATTTTGTCGTGCTTTTTTATTCTCTGTATCCAAAATGAAGCCACAGGAGAGATTCAGTAAAGCAGCTAGCATCAAAAATCCTGCGGTGATCAGTGTTGGCATTCGCTCTACTAACCCAGTACGTAAATAGGCTAGAAAAACAGGAATACCTAAAACAATCGACAATCCTGCTAAAATCGCTGCCAATACACTGAAAAACACTAGCGGACGATAATCCTTGAATAGTTGGAAGATTGTTTTAATCACTCGCAGCCTATCAGAGATCGTGTTCAATTTTGAATCGCTGCCTTCTGGTCGATCACGGTAATCGACTTCCACATTTTTGATCACAAAGTTTTTATCTAAGGCATGAATGTTCATTTCCGTTTCGATCTCAAATCCTTTGCTCAAGACCGGCATACTTTTAGCAAACAAGGGGCTCAACGCTCGATAGCCCGTTAAAATGTCCTTGATGTTCCCATTAAAGAAGTAATTGATCAGGTTACGAACCACAACATCCCAGAATTATGAAATGGTCGCTTATTCTCTGAAAAATACGTTGAAGATAAGCGATCACCGATGACCATATCCGCACCATTCTCTAGGACTTCACGACACAAATTGCGCGCATCTTTTGCGGGATAGGTATCATCTCCATCTACTAGCAAATAGCATTCTGCTTCAATTTCGCGAAACATCGTCCGAACAACGTTTCCCTTTCCCTGTCGACTTTCCCTCTTGACTTTAACACCTGCCGCTTTGGCAATCTCATAGGTATCGTCAGTGGAATTGTTGTCATACACATAGATTGGCCCTTCTGGCAACTCCTGTTTAAAATCATCGATCACTGCTTGAATGGTCTGTGCCTCATTATAGCAAGGGATCAATACTGCAATCTTATCCAATCGATCGTTCCTCTTTTCTTTGCTTTGTCCGATAGCTTTTAGGCGTTTGATTAAAACGGGCCTTGAACAGCTTGCCAAAATAGCTGGCATCTTTAAACCCGCATTCTTGCGCGATTCGCTCGACTGTCCACTTAGTATTCAGCATCAACCCGACAGCCATTGATAGTCGATAATCATTGATATATTCCATGGGCTTCTTTTGAGTGAAACGAGCAAAAATCCGAAAACATTCTGAACGACTAATCTTGCTGTGTTCACAAATTGTTTGAATCGTCACACGCTTCATATAATTTTGCTGAATATAGTTCATAACCGCTTTTATTTCTTTCTCATATTTTTCCGGACGTTTGTTCAGCGGAGTCTTGTCTTTTTCCAGCAGATATAGGAATAGTTTTTCCCAAATTGAACTAAGTTTAGAGAGGATTCTCAGCTCATAACCCGCTCCTTCATCGACAGTCGCTAAATCGATGAGTCGTTTATACATTTCTTGTCCCATCTTTCCAGAGTGTTCAAATTTTTCTCCAAGAAAGCCTTTTTCACTTAATGATTGAAAATACTTTTGATAGATAGTTCCTGCACCGCCGCCTGTCAGCAGATCTGGCGAAAAGACAATGGTCAGCATCTCAGCAGTCGTCTCCTTTTTACTTAGAGCCGCTCCGTGTAAACTATTTGAATAGACAATCATGGTATCTCCTTCTTTTAAGAGAAAGCATTGGTCATCTAAACGATAGTCCAGTGTTCCCTTTAATAGGACATTCATCTCAATTGTTTCATGCCAATGATAGTTTAACATTTGGCCTACCGTTTCATTAAAGTCATCCTGCCAAATACCAAAAGGAAACGCATTATCTGGAAACTCCATCAATTCCTTTAAATGACTATCTAAGTAAAGCTTTTTCGCTAACATCGCAACACCTTCGAAACTATTGTTATAATATTAACTCCTATTATAGGCTAATCAGACAATATATGAAACTATTTTTCCATAAAAAGCAATAACGTTTACAAAAAACTCACCTCCGCTCATGCGAAAGTGAGTATCTTTTTAATAAACTTGATATTCTTGACCCGTTTGTTTTCCTTCAACGCTTTTAACATAGGCCATTGCTACACGCTCTGCCGGTATTGGCACAAATCCTTTAAAAGAATCTTTGTATTTTTCATAAGATTCCACCAAAACGTTCGGACTGACACAGTTAATACGAATCCCTTGAGTAAAGTCAATCGCTGCTGATTTTACAAAAGCTAAGACACCGCCATTCGCCATCGCCGCCGAAGCACCGCCAGGAATAGGATCGTCCTTCATGATTCCTGTTGTAAGAGTAATACTCCCATCACGTCGCAAGTATTTCTGTCCGATCAATGCAAGGTTAATCTGACCAAGTAATTTACTTTGCACAGCTACCATATTGTCCTCCGGTGTCATCTCTTCTACCAGCTGAAATTTTGCGGTTCCTGATGCATTGACGATCGCATCGACGTGCCCCACTTTTTTGAACATTGTTTCGATACTGTCCACCGATGTCAAATCTACCTGCACATCCCCGCTTGTTCTCCCCGCAATGATGAGTTCGTGATTGTCCTTTAATTTCTTCACAATTGCTTGTCCGATTGTTCCTTTACCACCGACTACTAAAATCCGCACAGTTTGTCACTCCTTTTTTAGCTTTTCAATATATTCTTTTGTGGTCATTGTCATTACACCAGCGTTTTTCAGCTTTTTATTCCAAATATTCCGCATAGGCTTTAGTACAGAGTCATGAGCATCCTCGATCAATGTCACAGGAAAGCCTTCTGCCAAAGCTCCTTTACAGGTCGCTTGAACACACGCATTGCTCATCAAACCAACCACAACGAATTTTTCGAAATCATTTTCCTCCATTAGCGTCTTAAACTCTGCTGCCTTGAAAGTGTTCATTTGGACTTTCTCTACTACTAAATCACAGGCTTTTTGATGCAGTTTTGGTGACAACTCTCCATAGCCTGCCTTCTTAATCAGAACCACAGGCAGTCTTTTTTTATGGAACTGATCAATTACCGCATTCACGTTTTTCAAAAACGGCTCTTTTCCAATCAACGGCGCTATAGTTCCCGTCTGAACGTCTACTACCAATAATGCACTTTTTGACATGTACCTCCAACCTTTCCCCTTTCATCTTTATCTAATTATAATGCAAACAAAAAAGGCTTTCATTAGAAATTGTATGTCAAACACTAATAGACTCTTACTACGAGACAATAATGTCGCGTTCACTGTTTATCGCCCCTGATAGAAAATATAAAAATAGACCTGCCGCGGCAGGTCTAAAAGACTAATCTTCTTTTTCTTTGTCAATTTTCTTGTTGATCTTACCAGCAACATCATCTGCGGCTTCTTTGGCTTTATCCTTCGCTTTACCGAAACCTTGTTGGATTTTGCCCTTTAATTCTGTTGATTCATCATCTGTAACTTTTCCTTTTGCTTCGTTTACTTTTCCTTTTAATTCATCATTGTTAGCCATAATAAGCCCTCCTCATTCATACCGATGATTACTTCTAACAATAGTTTACCACCCGTAAATTTAGAAGGCTAAGAATCTGCTTAGCCTTTCAATAGGCGCTCTGCCTGTTGAATTTCTTGCTGAAGTGTTTTTATACGCTGATTCTTTAATTCACTAGAGATTTCTAACTGCTTCAATCGTTCCAGCTCGATTTTTGCCGCAGCTAATTCTGTTTTTATCTCGCAGAGAACGCTTTCATTCAATTCCATTGTATTTCTCCTCTCAAGCATCACGCACCGACTACTAATTAATTCTATGCTACACTGCTTTTGAGGTGAAGTAAATGCGAAATACATGGTTGCAAGAACAATTGGCTACGATTTCCAATGAGCAGAATAAATTTGTTGTTGATGAAGTAATTAAATACATCGAACAGCTAGAAGACGACAACGAGAGTCTTCAAGTAGCATTAGAGGGGAATATTTGGAGCCCCAAAAAATGGAACGAAAAAGCAGAGAAGTAGCCAAAATTTGTTGGCTGCTTCTCTGCTTTTTATTGCTCGTCTAAAGATCGAATCGCACGTAGGAGTCGTTCGGCACCATCGACGATTTTTTCTTTAGGTGCACCAAGATTAAACCGCAGATAACGCTGCCCTTCCACTCCATAAGTCTCACCCTTCATGATGGCTACTTTTTCTTGCTTTACTAACACGGTTTGCAATTCGTCCATCGTGTATGGCAGCTTAGCGATATTGATCCAGCCTAAATAAGTGGCTTCCGGTACCCTAAAATCAATTCGCGGGTCCTTTGCTAAAATTCCTTTTAAAGCGGTGAAGTTTTCGTCCACCGTTCGATTTAGTTCTTCTACCCACTGTTTTTGATTATTATAGCAATCCATCGTCGCTAGCAACGCGGGATAAGGAATGGAGGATAGACCATCCCGCCCCTTTAGAATATTCAGAAATTTCTCCCGCAGTACTTCTTCTGAAAAAATCCCATAGGACCCACCAAGTCCTGGAGAATTGAAGGTTTTTGATGCAGAAGACAGCAACACTACAGGTACTTCGATCTGATTAATAAACATTAGAATCGGCAAATGTTTTTTATCAGGTCGGCGCACATCCATGTGAATCTCGTCGCTAATGATTGCCACAGAGTATTTGTTGCACAATGTAATCAAATGAGTCAATTCTTCCTCTGTAAAAACGCGACCAGTAGGATTGTGAGGATTACACAACAGGAAAATTGCGGGCTTTTCTGCAACAAAAATTTCTTCTAAAGCAAAGAAATCAATGGTAAACCGCTCCTTATCGTTCGTCAGTGAGAAAGTAATCAATGCTCGTTCATTGCCATTGATACAATTGAAAAAAGCGTCATAGCAAGGTGTGAACGTTACAATTTTGTCGCCTGTTTTACTCAGAAGTTGAAGACAAACGGATAAACTATAGATCACACTTGGTGAATAAACACACCAGTTCGGATCAATCCGGCAAGTGAACGCCTGTTGGAACCAACGACTGATACTTTGTTTGTAGTCCAAATGATTCCATCGTGTATAGCCAAAAAATCCACGATCAACCGCTTTAGACAAAACATCAATCGTTCCACCAGGAATCATAAAATCTGTGTCTGAAATGGAGAAGGGCAATAAATTTTTCTCACCAAACCGATCTTGCACATAATCCCATTGAGTTGAATAGGTGTCATAGCGAGACCGTTGCTCCTTAAAATTGCTCAAAATCAATTCCTCCCTCGTCAAACGAACGAACAACTGCTGATAATAACTCGATCGTTGCCTCTATATCGGAAATTTTTACGATGGAATTCCATGAATGACAATAGCGGACAGGAATACAAACGACCAGCGTCGGTTTTCCAGCAAACAATTGGACCGAGCCTGCGTCTGTCCCGCCGCCACCTAGTAAATCATACTGCCAAGGGATATTCTTCTTTTCAGCAATTTCTCTGCAATAGTCCAATAATTTTAGGTTTCCCAACGCGGTTTTATCCGCCAAAACTAGTCCCGGGCCATCGCCTTGAATTCGATTTGGCACCTCTGCGGCTTTCGGTGTGTCTTTTCCATTGGCGACGTCAATCACGATGTTTATATCCCCATCGACCTGAGAAGCAGCCACTTTCGAACCTCGAGTTCCAGCTTCTTCTTGAACAGTCGCTACGCCGATAAGTTCAATCTTTTTTGTCTGAACCTGATTCTTTACTTGAGCCATAATCGTACAGGCTACTCGATTGTCTAACGCCTTACCAATGACCTTCTCTTGATTGAAGCTTTTCTTCGCCTGAGTGTTCGGCAAGATCATATCTCCAATTTGCAGGCCTGCTGCTTCTAATTCTGCTTTTGAGTGGACGCCGAAATCAATATACATTTCACTGATTGATACAACATCATTCATATTATGACTTGCTTTGGGTAACGTTCCCACAACACCCTCCAAAACAGCGCCATTTTTACGACAGGTCGCCCTTACCTGTTGCCCTAATACCACATGACCCCACCATCCGCCAATAGGATAAAAGTAAACAAATCCATCCTCCGTGATTTGATGGACGAAAAAGCCAACCTCATCCATATGAGCATATAATGCAACTTTCTTCTTTTTTGCCTCCAAATCACCAAAGTACACATTCCCAAACGTGTCTTTTCTATTGGGTCCTTCAATCGTTTCTTGTAATGCTCGCTGGACCTGCGTCTCTTGTCCGGGTAAAGCATCTAGATTGGAAAGAGCCATCAATAAGCTATCCGTTGCAACCAATTGTCATCCACTCCTTATTAAATCGTGTTAAACTCTCAGCGTCTCCACTATCGTTCACGACCACATCATCTTCGATTCGAATGCCAAAGCCTGCTTCTGGCAAATAAATGCCTGGCTCGATGGTAAATGTCATATTTTTTTCAATGGTCACCGTTTCTTGTGGCGCTAATGCAGGATATTCATGACAAGAAAGGCCAAGTCCATGCCCTAAATTGTGGCTGAAAAATTGATCCAGTCCTCTTTGCTCCAAAAACATCCGTGCCATTTGATCAATTTCTCCAAGCTTTTTCCCTAGCGAAACTGCGGCAACGGCGTGTTTTTGAGCGGATAGCAGGGTTTGATAAGCTTCTTTAATCGCCTTCGGTACTTCACCAAATCCAAAGGTTCGAGTGATATCCGAATAATAACCTTGATAGATCGTCCCAAAATCAATCATAATCAGTTCATTTTCCGCAATTTTTTTCTGACTGGCATGGGCATGAGGCAAGGCCGTTCGTTCTCCTGAAGCCACGATTGTCTCGAAGGCCGCACCTTCACTTCCTAGTTTTTTGCTGTGATAGTCAATTTCGTTCGCTAGTTCCAATTCGGTCATTCCGACACGGATCATTGGCAGAATTTTTTCTAAGGTTTGATCAGCGATCGATGCCGCCTGCTTGATTGCCGCGATTTCTTCCGGTTGTTTGACCATTCGCAAGCTTTCTATCATATTCTTTGTTTCGACTAAATGCCCCTCTTCTTCAGCTACTGCTGTTTGAAGGGTACTAAACAACTGATATGAAATCGTTCCAGCTTCAAATCCTAGGGCTAACCCTTTTATAAATGGCCGCAGCGTTTCAATTAGGCTGCCTCCTACAGGTATTTCACAAATCTCGACATTACTAGTCTGCTGCTGCGCCTGTTTTGTATAGCGGCCATCCACAAATAATCGCAGCGTATTCTCTGTAACCAGCAACAAACCATTCGATCCAGTAAATCCGCATAGATAGCGGCGATTGATCTTATCTGTCACGAGTAGTCCCGCTAAGTTAGCTGCAGCAATTTTTTTACGTAATTCATCCACGTTCATGTGACACTCTCCCTTATTTAAAAAAGGTGCGACAAAACTCTCGTCACACCCGCTTTATTGGTTAGAAATCAATATCCGTTAAATATTGTTCGTCGTCATCAGAAATGACAGAGTTCGCTTTTTCAGCTTCTAATAGTGCTTCTCGTTCTAATTCTTGTTTTTCTAATACCTTAAAGAACGGCAGATATAAGCCAAAGGACATAGCTACCTGAATGACTTGAATGACGATCGCACGCCAATCAAATCCCGTTAAGAAGCCTTCCATAAACACCGGAACATAAGGCGGATCGAAAATTGGGAAATTCAATAATCCTAGTTTCATACAAATCATTGGGAACATTCCAACTAAAGCGCCACCAAAAATAAATGGAATCATTAACACCGGATTCAAAATGATTGGAACCCCAAAAAGTACCGGCTCATTAATCCCGAACAAAGATGGCAATAAAGCCACTGCTCCAACCTTTTTATAGCGTAACGACTTGCTGATCAGCATCGCCAACACCAGACCGATCGTCACTCCTGAACCAGAAAAATTCGCAAACGCAGATAATGTTCCATTCGTAATCACGTGCTGTAACGGTTCACCTGCTTCATGAGCAGCGATATTTTCTGACAAATACTGCACGGCAATTGGTGAAAGGATTGGTGACAATACTGCTGAATGAATCCCGAAAAACCAGAAGACTAAACGCAATACCAAAACAAAATAGATGATCCATAATGAATCCAAGCTACCGATTGCTGGTGCCAAAACATCCATGATAACCTGCGGAAGAAGTACACCGCCCGACAAACTATCGGTAACTGACCGAATCACAATGAATAAAACGCCGATAGCGGCCGTTGGTGTAATCAGTTCGAATGAGCTGGAAACAAAATCAGGTACTCCTTCAGGCATCTTAATTACCAGCTTGTGCTTCGTAAAAAACTGATACAGCTTCACTGAGATAATTGCTACGAAAATAGCGGTGAATAACCCTTTTGAATCAAGATATGAAGCAACAATATTGCCATTATCATCGACATCCATCGCTACGATTAAAAACGCGATGGCAGAAAGCAACATAGAGCCTACGGTGTATAGTTTATAGTGCTCACTTAAGAAATAAGAAATTGCTAAAACCGCGTATAAACCAACTAACCCTAAGGAAACTTTAGAAATAATACCAAATATATACCCGTAATTCTCGAACCAATTTGCTACTGCCTGTGTTTTGATAAATTCTGGAATAGAGGGGAAGATCGCCGCGATAGAACCTAGCAATAGCACCGGTGTCATGACGACCATCCCTTTTTTAATAGCCGTTAAGTAAGGATTGCTGTCAACTTTGTTAGCAACTGGAACCAATGTTTTACGAATAAAGGCTTCTACTTTTTCAAAAGCACCCTGTTTCTTTGGATTTTCCATTTTTTTCTCTCCTAACTATTGCGTTTTTAATGCTTGATTTTTTCGGTAGGCAACTAACGCCTGCTTCATCACGGTAGCTCCATCCATTGACCCATAAATATCTGAGGTTAATAAAACAGTCGGCTTATCCGCCTTCTCCGCTTCACCTTTGATAAAGTCATATTTATGACTTAATTGTGGCCCAACTAAAATCACGTCATAATCGTTGATGTAACGCTCAAGCTTATCAACACCAATTGCTTCCATGGGATAATCCTTTTCGTCTAAACTTTTTGACTCCTTGACCACCTTTTTCATTGACTCCATCATCATGGTGGTTGAGAAGCCCCCTGCACAAACTAGTAATGTCTTCATTCCTTTTTCCTCCTATTTTTAATGCAAAGCCTTGGCTTCGCTTTGTTCTTTCAACATACCGATCATTTCTTCGATCAAGTCACGTGCTAAGATACTGGTCATTAAGTGATCCTGCGCATGTACCATTAATAAGCTAGTTTCCGTTTTCTCGCCGTTGATCTCACTGGTAATCAATTGGGTCTGTACATCATGTGCATCGATGCTTTTTTCTTTGGCTTCTTGCATTTTTTCTTCTGCTTCATCAAACTTCCCTTTACGTGCTAAGCGCAGGGCTTCAAAGGCAGATCCTCGGGAATCTCCCGCCGCAGAGATAATTTTGAAAATATCCATTTCTTGATCGTTCATTGTTTTATCCTTCTTTCATTAAGCTTTTCATATAAGACATAAAGTCTTGAAAGTGTGTAATTTTTGTCAACTGTGTATCTAATGTCGGATCATCCATCATTTTAATCATCAACCGACTAATTTCTTTATGGAGATTCAGATGATCCTTCTTGATATTGATCAAGAAAATCACTCTTACTTGCTTTTCCCGATATGTTAGTGGTTTTTTTAATAGAATGACATCAATGACTTCCTTAATCGCGGCCTGTTCCATGGGATGAGGACCAGCGATGCCATGCTGATAAATCGTGTCAATCAGTTTTTCCCGCTCTAAGACACTTTGCTTGAACCCTTGCTCCGCCCAATGCAGTTCTTCTAAGCGAGCGCCTTCATTTTCCAAAAGTGTCAGATATTCGGCAGGAGGGTCAAGAATTTGGAACCATTTCCTATCAAATAAACTGAGGATGAGCTGATGAACATCGAAAACCTTATTTCTTGATTCACGTAAAAGGTTCAGGTCCTGTTCAATTTTGCTGATCTCTGCCTGATTCAAGATTGTTTTGGTATAAATGATCGGAAGGTCAAACTCCTCCTGCTGCACTGGTACTGTCGAAATCAGTAAATCAAAGGTGTCATCGATCTGATCAATTTCATTTAAGGCAAAAGTTGCGACCTCCGCGTTGCTGAAAAGACGTTCCAGATTCACTTTCAATAAATAGGAAGCTCCTCCACCTGTAGAACAAATAACCGCGATTTTTTGATAATCTTCAATCACTTGATTGGATTGCTTCTCCAAGCTTGCTGCAAAGTAAATCGCGACATACCCAATCTCATCCTTACTTATATCTGCTTCTAAATCTTTATTCAGCTCATTAATAAAAACCATCGCCACATTAAACACATTGGCATACTGTGTGTAGATATCCTCGATAATAGGATTTTCTAGTTGATGACCTGTATAAAGCCGCTGCAATAAGGGGGCCACATGCATCAGCAGTGCATTGGTTAATGCTTGATCCCCACGAAAATGCGTTTGATAACGTCGATCAACAAAATCTAGTGCTTTTTCGATTGCTTGCTTTAACTGCTGATTGTTCTCAACATCATCAAGTACAGCAAATTTCCCACGAAGCTGTTCTTCCAAATAATTTTTTTCTGCTTTAGAAAAAACAATGGGATAGGCAGCTTCAAGGTAACCCACCAATTCTTCCGTTAGCTGATCGTACTTATCGACGACTCTCAGCGTTTCAGACTCTTCTTGGTTTATCGTATTCTCCTGCATGATTCGAAAGCACAGTAAACGAATATGCTGAACAATGTTTTCAAAGACGATATCGCTAATTTTCAACTGATTCTTTTGTAGACGTTCCTGTAAAAAACGCCTTAAGTCTGTTTCATCGAATGTAAAATTGAACTCCTTATACCTTTCGGTCAATACGGGGGTGTGGATCGTGTTACGAAGCAGGTATAAAATCGCTCGTCTTTTTTTACTTTCTGTCCCGATAATTTTCAAGCCATAATGCGCTTTACTAAAAAGCGTCAGCTCGTACTTTTCACAAAACTGTTCAACCTGCTTGATATCGGCTTTAACGGTTGATAAGCTGACGGCCAGCCACTCCGCAATCTGCTGCATCGTGATGTACTCTTCATGAAACAGCAAAAGCAGTTCGATATTCTTAATCCGTTCTTGTGGAAGAGAGGCATCAATGTGGGTTTGCTGCTTTGACCGAGATAGGTAGCATTGAAACTTCTCCCGATCAATAACTTTTAGTTGATAACCCTTGGAACGGATTCGTTCGACGGTGAAGCCTTCTGTTGTTCCGATAGCCTTCAACCATTTAATATCACTTGAAAGCGTTCGCTCCGAGATTTGAAATGCAGCGGCCAATGCCTTGGGAGCAATCGCTTGCTTCTTTGCATATAAGTATTCAACAATTTTTTCTTGTCTCATAACTACCTCCCGCTTACAGATAAACTATACAATGTAAGCCCTTTACTTAAAATGGCAACTTTTTCTATTAAAAAATGCAAAACTAGACTGAATAAAAAGATGCACTAACTATTAAAGCACACTCTTCTCCCTCTCGATAGTGACTTTATTGCGATCCAAGCGAAAAAAAACAAGCCCTAAATAAATAGGACTTGATAACTGCTTAACACTTAATATAGGAATACCCCTGCTCCTGCAATTCAACCAAACCAATGACGCCGGATTCAATGATTTCAACTTGCTCATGCATTTGTTTTGAGCGAACATGGAAATTACGCATCGAATGATGACAAGCCTGATAGGTAATATGCGGGTATTCTTTCATAAACTTGATCACACGCGGCAATAAATATCCTTGGATGGCCTCGCCGTTCATTAGCAAGACAATATCTGCTTTTGGCTCCGATAACAAGATATGCTCAATATTGTGACGGGCCTCTCGGATCATTCCTAACTCATCGACATGAAAAACTACTTTCATTTAAAACGCCTCCTTATATTCCATTAATGGGTGAAGCCATAATTTTTAATTTCGGTCTCTTCATGAAATACCAAATGACTATTCTCCAGCTCTTTAAGCGCCGCCTTCAAATCCTCAATAAAATCATGTGCCATACTCATGCCAAAATCACTTCGAACTACAATACGCTGAATAATCTGATGATCTAGGTTCTTCGGCAATGGGTAAGAAGGAACCTGCCAGCCCTTCATTAGCAGCCGATCAGATAAATCATACAATGTCCATTGACGTGTTGAATCTTCCGCTAATTTGTAGCAAACCAGTGGTAACTGACTGCCATCATTGATAAGTGTAAAATGGCGCGACTGTTCGATTTCCTTAGCCAAATAAACTGCTACATCATGGGTTCGTTGATGAATACTTTGATACCCCTCAAAGCCAAAACGAACAAAATTATAATACTGTCCGATCATCTGAGATGCACTATGGGAAAAATTGATCGCCATGGTCGGCATCTCCCCACCGAGATAGCTGACCTTAAAGACAAGCTCTTCTGGGAGAAATTTCTCGTCTCGCCAAACGACCCATCCAACGCCCGGATAAACCAAACCGTATTTGTGCCCTGAAGTATTGATGGAAATGACATTCTTCAGTCGAAAATCCCATGCCAACTCCGGTTCAACAAACGGCGCGTATAACCCGCCTGAAGCTGCGTCCACATGAATGTACACTTTATGTTCTGTCTGTTGATTGTATGCTTCCACCAGCTGATCCAATTTCTCGATGTCGTCATATTGTCCTGTGTAGGTGATTCCAAGAATACCTACGATACCGATCGTATACTCATCAACTGCTTCTATGGCTTTTTCAACATCTAGAGATAAATGATCCGCTGACATTGGGATCTCACGAAGCTCAATATCCCAATAAACACAGAATTTTTCCCAACAGACCTGATACCCCGACGAAATGATTAGATTCGGCTTTTTCGCCTGAACAGCAACACCCAGCTTTTCAGCCCGCTTACGCCAGGCAAATTTCATTGCCATACCGCCTAGCATACAGGCCTCGGATGAGCCGATCGTAGACGTTCCGATGTATTTTTCTGGTCCCCTAGCATGCCACAGGTCTGCAATCATATTCACGCAGCGATTTTCCATCTCAGCGGTTCGGGGATACTCAGACTTGTCGATCATATTTTTATCGAGAGTCTCACTCATTAATTTCACTGCTTCTGGTTCCATGAAGGTTTGACAAAAAGTCGCCAAGTTCAAACGAGAGTTTCCTTCATCTAATAGATCGTCCTTAATCATCTGATAGGCGATCCGCGGTTCGATGGATTTTTTTCCTAAATGATAGGACGGCAATAGCTCATCCTCATTCTTTGATCCGAAAATTGGTTCCAAGTAACTCGCCTCACGTCGATCTTTCTTTCCATAAAGCATTTGACCACGTCTCCTCTATATAAATAGTGCCCTTATTTACCCGAATTGAACAAAATCTTCTTCTATAATAAGAGTAGCTGAAAGCGCTAAAAAATACAAAAGAATTCCTTGCAATCTGCTATCAATCCGATGATTTTTTCGAATTAAACTAAAATTAGCGGATTATTTCGAAAAAATCAGCATTTTTTTAAATAAAAGACTTTCTTTTTACTTGTGAATCTATTATTTTGGTAGTAGCATGCAAAAAAAATTAGCGGAGGACGCATTATGTCTTATCAGGAAATGCTTTTTACTTTCTTAGGCGGATTAGGAATTTTCCTTTTTGGGATCAAATATTTAGGTGACGGCTTGCAAAAAGCCGCCGGAAATCGATTACGAGAAATCCTAAATCGATTTACCTCAACGCCCTTTCGTGCCGTTTTAGCCGGGATCATTGTCACAGGGTTGATCCAGAGCAGCTCAGGAACAACGGTCTTAGCTGTGGGATTAGTTAGTGCCGGCTTTATGACCTTAAAACAAGCAATCGGGGTTATCATGGGGGCAAACGTGGGAACGACTGTCACCGCTTTCATCATCGGTTTTAATTTGAGTGAATATGCGTTGCCGATTATTGGAGCTGGCGCCATTCTACTCTTCTTTTCAAAGCGAACCTCGTTGCAATCGATCGGACAAATACTTTTCGGATTTGGCGCGCTTTTCTATGGATTGAAACTAATGGGTACAGCGATGGACCCTTTGAAAGATCTCCCGCAATTTAATGAATTGATGATCAGTGTCTCCCATCACCCTGTACTAGGTGTGGGTATCGGGACCTTGTTAACCATGGTTTTACAAAGCTCCAGTGCAACAATCGGGATCTTACAGCAGCTTTACATGCAAGGAAGTGTCTCCTTAACAGCCGCCTTGCCGATTTTATTTGGTGATAATATTGGAACAACGATAACGGCTATTATTGCCTGCTTAGGCGCAAGTGTTGCAGCGAAAAGAACGGCTGCATCACATGTCATTTTCAACTTGGTTGGAGCGATTATCTTTACAATTTTACTGGCTCCTTTTACTAAACTCGTTATTTTTTTCGCGAGTTCATTAGGCTTGAATCCAGCCATGCAGATTGCTTTCGCACACGGACTCTTCAATATTTCCAACTTAGCGATTCAATTCTGGTTTATTCCGCAGATTGAGATGATCGTGAAGAAGATCGTCCCAGGCAGCGAGAAGAATTTGAATATTCGTTCTGTTACTTTGAGTGAGCCCATTATCCACACTTCTTCCGTTATGGCCATCGAACAGGCCAAAGGAGAAGTCATTCAAATGGGGAATTACGTGCTTTCTTCAGTAAAATCCGCGCGTAAGTATTACAACGACACGAAGGAAGAATGGCGGGACGACGTTCTACAGTACGAAGATGCTATTAATCAGTGTGATATAGAATTAACAGAGTACCTCGTTAAAATTTCCGCGACTGAATTGACCCCATTAGAGAGTCAAGAACAAGCGATGCTGCTGGAATTTACGAAAGATTTCGAGCGCATTGGAGATCATTCAATGAACATTATCCACTACGTCGAAGAATCTATCGCATTAGAAGAAAAACAACGTGCAAAGGATAAAAGAAATAAAACGAAATCAACCAACAATCGGCAAACCTTCTTGCTTCATGATGAAGACCTTGAACGACTATTCGATAAAGTGTTAAAAAATATTCGAGATGCGATGCAAGTTTTAGAAAATGATGACGTTGAACTTGCACAAAAAATGCTGGATCGTGAAGAAGAAATCAATCAACTGGTTGAATTGTTGCGTAAGAAATACATTCGTCTAATGACGAAAGGGGAAGGACGTGCAGCAGACGGCGTTCTCTTGATTGATATCAGCTCCAACCTTGAACGTTCTAGCGACCGGACGCTTCACATTGCGAAATACTTCTTAGGAAACAAATACAATTTCAAATACGATACTTCCAATTTCCATTACAAAGAACCCCTGGAGTCATCTGACGATTCCCTTAGTGATGGCAAAGAAGTATTGGATTAGTGAAAAGCAATTCCTCGATTATTTGAGGGATTGCTTTTTACCTTTCACGATTGTAAGTTTAACTACTCTTTCGTAAGTATTTTCGCGCCCTATTCCTTGGTATGATTGGTTTATCAAAGAAAGGGAGTTGAAGAAATGGATACATTTACGATTGTTTTATTGGGTTGGGGACTTTATTCAGTGATTCATTATTTTGAAAAACGTGGGGAACGCGGAAAAGCAATTATTGCAACAGTGCTGGTGAGTTTGCTGATTATCTTATCAAATGTCTTTAGTAATTTTGCCAATGCCTCTCAGCTAGGCTGGTCAAAATTAGTTCTGACTGTTGGTGTGAGTGTGGTAATTTTATCCTTCTTTATTTTTCTGCCAGCTATTTTCAAAACAAAAAAATAGGCTAGTTGAAAGATTCTCGCAAGAATCTTTCAACTAGCTTTTTCTTATTCTGCAACTGATACGGGTACGACTTCAAACTTCGTCACATCTACCAATCCGATGTCGGTGATTTTTAAATTGGGAATAACGGCTAAAGACATGAAGCCTAGTGTCATGATCGGATCTACCTTTTCCGATACCCCCAATACATCATGAGCCAAGCGATTGATCTCCGCTTCTTGTTCTGCGACCTCTTCACCTGTAAGGTCACTCATTAATCCGGCAATTGGCAACGCCATACTTCCGATCACTTCGCCGGATTCGACTAATACCACACCGCCCTCTTGCTCTTTTAGTGCTTGCAGCGCTGTAGCCATATCCTCGTCATTGGTTCCAGTAACAATCAAATTATGAGAATCGTGAGCAATGGACAGACCAATCGCTCCTTTTTTCAGTCCGTAATCCTTCAATAGTCCGACAAATACATTTCCTGTATTGTGATGACGCTCAACTACTGCGATTTTTGTTACATCCTGCTGCGGGTCAAATACAAATTGTCCCTCACCATCTCGTTGAACGAAGACGATTGCCTCATTTGTTAACGCTTCTTGTGGAATCACTTCAATCGCTCGTGCTTGATTACTGGCCAAGTTTAAGCCTAATTGCGCTTTATGAAAGGTATCAATATGCACACTTGATTGAACGTTTTCCGTTGACACACGGGTAATAGTTGGAAGATAGTTCCCTTTTTCAGCGATCAAGTCACCAGCAATATACGTTGCTTCGATCGCTATTTCTGTTAAATCAGAAAAAATGACCAAATCCGCTCTCAATCCTGGCGCAATCGCTCCGCGATCCGTCAGTTGACAGCATTGAGCCGCATTGATCGTTGCCATCTGAATCGCTCGAATCGGTGAAACTCCTTCCTCGATACAAATCCGAATGCTGTTATCCAAATGTCCTTTTTCCAGCATGGTTTTCGCTTGTAAGTCATCCGCCGATAACACACAACGCTGATAATTATTTTCGGTGACACCCTTCAATAAGGTTCGCAGGTTTTGCGTAACCGAGCCTTCCCGTAAGAAGACATACATCCCGCGAGCAACCCGATCCTTTAATTCCTGCACCGTTGAGCATTCGTGATCATTAGCGATCCCTGCCGCTGCATAGGCATTTAATTCTTTTTCAAACACCATTGGTGAGTGACCGTCAATCCGCAAATTCCGTTCTTTTGCGGCTAGCAGTTTATCCAATACCTCCTCTTGTGCATTGATTACACCTGGGAAATTCATAAATTCTGCCAAGCCATCCACTTGATTTTTTTCAAATGCCGGAATCATATCCGCGGCTTCCACTACTGCACCAGCATTTTCCATATTCGTCGCCGGTACACAAGAAGGCATCATATAGCGAATATCTAATGCTGTTTCTTTAGCAGCCTCCACCATATAGTCCAACCCCTGCAACCCTAAAACATTCACGATCTCATGGGGATCCGCTAACACAGTCGTTGTGCCATGAGGAACGAGCAGACGACCAAACTCTTCCGGTGTTACATAGGAAGATTCTACATGGATATGAGGATCAATGAATCCTGGAGCAACAAATTTTCCTTGTAAATCAATGCTTTCTGCTCCCTGATAACCCTTACCGACTCCGGCGATTCTTCCATCCACAATGGCGACATCTCCCTGCAGGATTTCTGCTTGATAAACATCGACCACCTGGGCATTTTTTAAAACTAGATCAGCTGGTACTCGTCCCGCTGCTACATCAATCAGGCGCTTTAATGACTTTTTGTTCAATTTCCTCTCCCCTTTTTAAATATTTTTTCTATTATAGCAGGGTTACTCCCTCGAATCACTACTAATTTGAGTTCATTTAAAATGATACTAATCTCTCCTGTTTATAGGTAAGTAGATGGATCACTATGAAAGGCTCTTTGATGGAATAAATGCTCAAAGTGTATTTTCCTTTATAAATAGAAAAAATCAACAGCCCCAATCGTAATACTTAAGATCATTTTGTCGAAAATTAGGTTAACCGTCAGTCTATCCAATTTCATAAGCTACTTTTTTTATCATAAGAAAAAGAAGTAGCTCCATTGGTTAACGGAACTACTTCTTCAAAATCGATTATCCTTCCGGATGCAAAACGTTATACGATTTTTTCAATACTTCATCCGTATAATCCGTCAAGCTTTGATACACTTCTTCGTTTAACTGTTTATAGATCGATACGTTTTCTGGCTTTGGAGTAAAGACGTCTTTTACTTTAACCATTTTTTCTACGGCTTCTTCATATGTTTCATAAATACCTAGTCCAACTGCAGCGTTAATTGCTGCCCCTACACTGGCACTGCCGTTCACCACATTTCGCTTGATCGGCAGGTTGAAGACATCCGCAAAAATCTGCATCAGTAAATCACTGTTTGACCCACCGCCTGTCACGATGACCTCATCGATCGGGTGCCCCAGTTCATCAGTCATATTCGTTACATTATTTTTCATCGTATAAGCGATACCTTCTAAGATCGAACGATACAAATAGCGATAATCATGATGGGCGTTAAAACCAATCATCACACCACGCTTGAAGGGTTCCCACGGGTTCGCCAGCCAATCCAACTTTGTCATCAAGCCATCACTTCCGGCTGGAATATTCGCTGCTTGTTCATTCAAATATTCTTCTTCGCTAATACCTTGATAGTTAGAGCGAATACTGATTTTTTCACCTAAAAGATCCTTGAACCAGGAAACCGTCCACATTCCTCGACGAATGCCATAGCCTTCATAGATATAACGTCCTGGCATGGAAGATAAAATTCCCCAATAATTCACCGCATCACTAGGCGGCATTTGTTTGCCCATCATCATGCTGCAAATATAGGTTCCTAAAGAAACAACTGCACTAGTATCTTGAATCAGCCCCGCTCCTAGTGCTTCAACAGCTTTATCACTAGTTGTAGCAAAAACAGGTACTCCTTCTGGTAAGCCTGTTTTTTTACTAGCTTCCTTCGTGATCGTTCCTAGCTTATCCCCCGGCTTAACGGCTTCAAACAGCATTTCTTCTGGAAGATTGTATTGCTTCAATATTTGTTCGTCGGTCGACCAGTCCCATGTTTCATAATCTACTGGCCATTGACCAAAATTATTTCCGATATTATCTTTAAACTCACCGGTTAATCGATGAGTGATATACCCACTTGTAGAGGTTACGTATTGAACGTCTGGATTGTCATGGACATACGGAGTTGAGGTCCGTTTATCCATCCAACTAATCACTGGCTGTGCCAAAGTACCGTCTTTTTTTAATAATACACGACAGCAGCGGATAAAACCTAACCCGATTCCCACAATATTTTCTTTCCGTACACCAAACTCATCCATTGCTTTCATTGATGCACTGCATAGCGCATCCCACAAGTCGTCACCGGGATGCTCAACAACGACATCCTCGCCTAAATGCATTGGACGCAACGCTTCTTTTCCTTCGCCAACAATGTTGCCTTCTAAATCAAAAATGACAATCTTCGCACTCTGGCTTCCGCCATCGATACCAACGATATATTTCTTTTCCATAGTCTCTCCTTTTCATGTTTCTACTATTAAATAGCTGGACTACCGTACTAAGAAACCACCATCAACAGCCAAGATATGTCCATTTACAAAATGCGAAGCTTCAGAAGCTAAGAAAGCTGTTGCACCCATCAAATCTGCCACATCTCCCCATCGGCCTTCTGGTGTGTGATCCACAATCCATTTACTGCGTTCTGGATCCTCAATTGACGCCTTTGCCGCATGCGTTTTGAAGTAGCCAGGTGCAATACCATTTACTTGGATATTGTATTGTGCCAACTCATCACAGTAAGCTTTTGTCAAACCAGCTAAGCCGTGTTTAGATGCAGCATAAGCCGGTGCCCATTGTCCTCCCAAAAAAGAGAACATGGAACAAATATTAATGATCTTTCCACTCTTCTGAGGAATCATCACTTTAGCAGCTTCATGGCTCATATCAAAGGCTGCAGTTAGATTAATGTTGATCGTTGGATCCCATTTATCACGACCATAGCTCACTACGTCATCGCAAGGACAAATTCCTGCGCAGTTTACTAAGATATCTACAGAGCCAAATTCAGCGACACATTTTTCAACAACTTCTTGGCAGACGCCGTCTTTTGTGATATCTGCTTCCATATAAGCTGTTTTTGCTCCACGCTCTGCTAACACAGCATTGAATTCTGGATCATCTGGCATAATCGATGGCATGAAAATATTTGCTCCTGCTTCAGCTAAAGCTAAGGAAAATGCTTGTCCTAGTCCAGTATTTCCGCCTGTTACGATCGCGTTTTTCCCTTTGATATGAAACATATCCATCTTGAAGTCTTTGATTTCCATTCTTCTACCTTCTTTTCCTTTATTTTTGTTTTTTCACCCGCTTGGGGGTTATCCCTTAAGTCTGGTACTTAGCTTCCTTGCAAATTCCGCTGCATCACCATGTACAACGATACTGGCTAAATGATTCATCGGTGCACCCAAATCCGTATTTACCGAAATAATCTCTTTTACATTTTTTAATCCTTCAATGTGCTGTGTCGAACCGTAAATGCCCAGTGCCAAATACAAATCTGGACTCACTGTCTTTCCTGATTGTCCGACTTGTATTTCTCGCGGCGCTCTCTTACGATCAACTAGCTGTTTCGAAACTGCCACGACACCACTCAATTCATCCGCCAACCCCTGTAGTTGATCAATAGGTTCCGAGAATCCTCCGCCTGCTGAAATGATTACGTCAGCCTCCCGAATATCAATACCGCTATGTTCACTTTCGTTAATATCTAAAATTTCAATTGATGACGCTTTCAATTCTGTAGGATAAAAATCGATTTTCTCTGGCATTTTCGTTAAATCCTCTGCATGAAAAACATTAGGATGGACACTCGCCATGATTGGTGACGTTTCACAGACGATACTTGCCATAATATTGCCTGAAAAAGCGGGTCGCACCAATTTCTTTCCACGTTTGTCGACATGAATGTCGGTAATATCAGCCACTAATCCTACCCCCAGTCGCATCGCCACGCGCGGAGCCACCATTCGTCCAAATTCCGTCGCTAAAATAATGATACTGTCAAATTGGTACTCTCTATGAACCTGCTCAATGATATCTGTCATTACACGACTATCCTTTAGTTGGATCGACGGTCCTTCAACGTTAATCAATGCATCAAGCCCTTTAACTTCTTCAGGCAAATTGATCCCTAATCCGTAAATAAATGCTTCTCCTTGAGCCAATCGATTGACTACAGCTATCAGATCCAATGAATAGTCAACCTGATCATTATCTATCAGAATGAGTCCTTTAAACATTATAAGTACCCCTTTTCTTTTAGAAACTGAACCACTTCATCAATACCTTGATCGTCAACTTTCACTACTTTGTGGGCCACTTGCTCTCTTTTTACCACCACATTTTTTTTCACTTTAGTTGGTGAGCCTTTACCGCCGATTTCTCCAGCTGGCAATTGTAACGTTTCATTCGTCACCAGCTCAAATTGGTCCTCCACATTTTTCCCAATATTTTCATACCTTACAAAACCGAGGCGCAGATTCATCTGATGAGTGACGCTCAATACGCTTGGGTTTTTAATTTTTAAATGATACGTTTTTTCCTCTTGAAAAGCTTCAACAATGGAACACTCTTCTGTGAGCGATGGAATAGAAACAATGTTGGAAAACTGATTGATTCCCATAATCTCCGCGATCTGCGGTCCGACATGTCCTGTTCCGCCATCTAAGGTATGCGTACCAGTAAGCAGTACATCATATTTTGTAGAGGAGAGGTAGCTTGAAATAATTTGACTAGTCACCAATGAATCACTGCCGGCAAAATGACGATCGCTGATTAAAACAGCTTTATCCGCACCCAAACGTACAAAATCTTTCGTTGGTTCCTCCAGCTTCATTGGCCCCATCGTTACAACTTCAACAAAAATAGAAGGGTTCTGCTTCTTTTGCATCATCGCAAAAGCCACCGCATTTTTATCATCCGGATTCAAGATTAAACGGGAGCTATCTCGATCGATTTTATCCGTTTTATAATCATAGACAAATTTCTCTGTATCTGGAACAAATTTGACTAAGCAGATGATTTTCATGCTATTTCCTCCTAATGCGTAGTATTATTATTTGTTCAAGGGCTTTCGCCCTTGAACAGATCGTGTACTTATTTTTGATACTTCAAGCCTTCTTGAACTGGATAAATATTTCCAAAACTCATAACACCCTTCGGATCGAAAACTTCTTTCAAGCTTTCTAACATATAGTAGGCAGATTGATGCTCTTCTTTTGTCCATTCATTACGGTACTTCCCGATTCCGTGATGGTGACACATAGAACCGCCTAATTTTAGCGTTTCCTCTACGATGATCGCTTGAATCGGATGGTGATAAATCTTCATTTCATCCTCTGGTTCGCAATTGATATCGTAATTATAAACAAAGTACATGTTCGTTCCGTTTAAATAGCTGTGTGAAGAATGTCCTCCTAGCATCGTTAAATCATCTGCACGAGGAAACTCATTACGAATTCGGTCAATGACGTTGTTATAAATTTTCGTGATTGTTTCCCAATCTGCCGAAACCTCTGTCGTATAACCATCGTGTTTATCATTGTCGATCATGCCTTGGATTTCATCATCGATCGTTTGTTGTGTCCAGTTCAATTGATTGAACCAATTTTCGATCAATTGAGAATCTACTTGTTTCACGATACCATCCTTAAATTTCTCCACCGCTTCTTCGATTCCCTTGCCTGTTGCTTCAACGATTCCTTTTGGCCCTTCCGCCATAAAGATCAGCACGCATTTTCCTTCGTAGAAATGATAGAAATGCTGGCGTGCATCCTCTGGTGAATATGTTCGCGCAACGGATGGGCGATAGCCATTTACCATCACTTCGCGAAGGACCTTCACGCCATCTTCTACATCATTTACTAAATAGCCGTAAAACTTATTATTGTCTGGGTAATACTTAAAGATCTTCACTGTTACTTCAGTGATGTAACATAACGTTCCTTCATTTCCAATTACGATATGACGAATGTCCGGTCCACCGGCACGACGAGAAATATTTTTGATTCGCGAGATATGCCCATTCGGAAAGACACATTCAAGGCCAACGACCATATCTTCGATCCCACCGTATAAGGTAGAGAATTGTCCAATTGATCGTGTCGCAACTAATCCGCCGTATTGAGCGATCGGTTTTGATTGGGGAGAGTGCCCTGTTGTGTACCCGATTTTTCTTAATTCATCTTCCAATGCTTGTAGTGGAACACCCGCCTGAACAGTTGCCTGCATATTGTAAGGATCAATTTTTAAAATCTTGTTCATACGCGAGCCATCAATTACTAATGCCAAATCTTTCCAGTTTTCCAATCCGCCTTCCGTTGCTGTTTGTCCGCTTCGAGGGATGACGTTGATGTCATTTTCGTTACAATACATCAAGAGCTCTTTGACTTCTTCTGCATTGTTAGGATAAACCACTGCTGTTGGCAGCGGGTTATCTAGAACCCCTTTTGCTTTCATGTATTTGCGGTAGCGGTCAGAGGCTGCATCATATAAAGTTGCATGATCGGTTACTACCTGTTCTTCAGAAACGATTTTTTTAACGTCCTTGATAATTGCTTCTTTCACCAATGTTTCAGAATTCATTCAATTAACTCCATTCATCATTTTTTCGAAAGCGCTTTTCTTGAGTTCAGTATAAAGGGTTGACTCTTGTTTTACATTAAAATTTGATTAAATTTTCTATTTATTTTTGTTTTTTATAAATATAACGGAAAATTTTCCGCTTGTTGTTTGCTTTTTAGATCCTGATTATGCTATTCTGAATGTAAGATAACTCAATGAGAATTAGGAGGAATGCCTCATGAAAATACAGCTGGATCGGTTAAACGATTTAGAAATAAGCATCCACAATCGTTTAACGCTAGAAAGCAAAGAAAATCCAAACCTGACCATCACGGAAGCGGCAAAGCTTTCAGGTGTTTCACCCTCCAAAATTTCTAAACTTGTCAAAAAAATGGGCTTCTCTGGCTACAAAGAATATTTTCGTTTTTTGACTGGCAAAGAATTAATTAAACAAAAAAAATTAAATAGCGAATTTGCTCGTATCAAGGATTTCATGGAGAATTTTGATGAATCAACGGTAGATTATTTAGCTGGATTGATTCAGCAGTCGGATAAAATTTTACTTTTTGGTTATGGTCCGACAAATTTTTGTATGGAATATTTTGAGTACAAATTAAATTTTACTCTCAATAAAAATGTCATTCGAGTGAGTCAGCCTTCCTTGATTCCTGATTTGTTAACGGAGGACTCTTTGCTACTGATTTTTTCTGTCGCTGGAAAATTCGCGAATTTTGATCCATTGTTTGAAGAAGCGAAAAAGCATCATGCCAAGTCTTTATTGGTAATGGAGGAAATGAACACTGATTTAACTCTTGATGCCAGTGAGATCATCTTCTTGACTAAGTCGCACCAAGATGAGCATTTAAAGTCTCATGAAAAAACTCGAACCATTTTATTGATGTACATCGAAGAAGTCATACGTCAATTAACGAAAGAAGACCTCCGCGAATAACTTGCGGAGGTCTTCTTCATTTCTAAACATTTATCACTATTTCATGATCCAATCAAATAGCCAATCCATCATTATTGCAATAAACGCACATAGGACTGCTCCAACGACAATAATTGGACCGCCATCCGTAATCGCGATTCCACGCAAGATGACATCACCGACCCCGCCAGCGCCAACGAAAGAACCAATCGTCGTAATCCCTACTGAAATTACTAGCGCATTGCGCACACCAGCTAATATCACTGGCATCGCTAATGGTATTTTGATCATATAAAGAATTTGATAGCGATTCATACCAATTCCCTTTGCACTGTCTATATACATTGGATCTACATTTACTAATCCAACATACGTATTTTTGACGATAGGTAACAATGAATACAGAACTACGGTTGCAACTACAGTATTTTGTCCTAAGCCCATTAAAATCAAGAGAACTGTCAGCATCGCAATGGAAGGGATCGTTTGAATCACATTGATGAGACCAATCACAAGATCAGAAAGTTTCTGTCGTTCAGATAATAGAATGCCTAAAGGAAATCCAATTAAAAAAGTTAATACCACGCCAATCACAGAGATATACACATGCACGCCAAATTGCGTAATCAAGTACGAAGAGTTTTCGCTCAAATATTGTATCAAATTATCAAACATTAGCTTCCCTCCTCAAAATAATTATGCTTTTCCAAAAAGCGCCGAGCAATGAGCTTTGGCTCTAGGAGTTCATTATCAGATTCATAATTCAACCGCTGCATCGCTTCTGTATCAATCGTATTCTGTAATTTCAGTAAAAGTGGTTTTAGTTCTGGATATTTTTTTAAAGTATCTCCTGAGACGACAACACTTGCTGTATAGGGTGGGAAAAATTTCAAGTCGTCTTCTAGCATCACAAGATCATAACTGCCCACTCGTCCATCTGTAGAGTATCCTAAGATTACATCCAGTTCCTTAGAGACGAGTGCATCATAAAGCAAACCGACCTGCATCGGATAAACCCGTTGAAACTTCGTATCATAAGCTTCCGTATAACCTTTATAGCCATCGCCTTCTCGCTTATACCACGTCTGATCGGAGCCTAGACGCATTTTGTCCGCGCATTTTTTTAAATCACTAACGGTTTTTAAGTCATATTTTTGGGCAGTTTCTTGCGTGACCATAAACGTAAACTGATTAGAAAAGCCATAGCTTGGGAACCATTCAAAGCCAAATCGCTGGTCAAACTCTCGTTGTACAATTTTTAGTGCTTTTGCGGGGTCTTTCTCTGTTGGGAGTCCTAAAGTTCCAATCAAATCTGTTCCTGTATAACGTGTAGGTGCAATATCCAGGTCCCCTCGAAGCATGGCTTCATGCATCAAGTTTGCTGATCCTAGATTATTTAGATAAACGATCTTTTTATCCGTTGAATGCTGAAGCAGTTCAACTACGATATTCCCTAATATCTGAGATTCCGATGTGACACCACCCGCAACCGTGATCGTATCATTCTTATTAGAAAAATTTTGCACGACAAAACTTCCGAAAAGCAGGAGCATCGCAGCTAATAATAACACGCGCTTTTTCATCGATTCACCCTCTATCCATCGTTAGTTTTGCTTCTGAACGTTTAAGCAATGCATCAGAAAGTAAGGCTAGCAGCGTGATCGGAATTGTTCCCATCAATACTAAATCCATTCGATACAGATTCAATCCGTTAAAAATAAAATCTCCCAATCCACCAGCCCCGATATAGGATGCCAAGGTGGTCCATGAGATAACATAAACCGTCGATACCCGAATACCTGCCATAATAACGCCTATTGCTAGGGGCAGTTCAATTTGCACTAATCGCTGCATCTGAGACATCCCCATCCCTTTAGCAGCATCCAAATAGGTCGCATCGACTGATTTAATTCCTACATAGGTGTTTCTTAGAATTGGCAACAGTGAATATAAAAACAGCGCGATCACCGCTGGAATCTTTCCAATCCCAAAAAAAGGAATCATAATCGATAACAGTGCCAGTGACGGAATGGTTTGAAAAACACCTACAACCTTAATCACAGTTTCTGAACCCTTTTCTACACGAGTTAAGAGCGCGCCCAGCGGAACAGCCACGAGGATGCCAAGAAAAATCGCTAAAAAGGACAAATAAAAATGTTCCCAGAATTTCAATAAAATCTCATTACCATATTCTGACCAAAAATTCATGTCATCCCCTCCTACTGCAATTGTTCTTGTACAAGCGACACTAGTGATGAGCGCGTCACGATACCCACTAAGTGTTCCTCGTCATCCACTACCGGCAAGTATTTAAAAACATGATTAATCAGGGGTTCAATGACATCCGCTACTCGATCCTTTTGATTCACACTTGCCGTATCTGTTCTCATTACCTCAAAAACTGAAGAAGTCGGTTTAAGTTTGGAAATATTTCGTTCAACAAAGTTGATATCAATAAAGCCCTTCAAGCAATTTTGATCGTCTACAACAAGCAAAGTATCCACTTTTTTTTCTGACATTTGGCGGATTGCTTCGGTGATTGATTTACTTAAGGAGATCGATTCGACTCGATCCACCATCAAATCAGATACAGTCATCTCGTTATTGTAATACCCATTACGCTTCCGCTTTCCAATCAGCTCCTCTACAAAATCGTTGGCTGGCTTTTCTAAGATTGTATCGACCGTATCATATTGAACAATCTCCCCATGATCCATAATAATAATTTTGTCCGCCAGCTTGATTGCTTCATCCATATCATGCGTAACGAAAACAATGGTCTTTTTCATCTCCTGCTGCAAGCCTTTAATCATCTCCTGCAACGCATCTCGCGTAATTGGATCCAAAGCACCGAACGGCTCGTCCATCAGAATGATATCTTGACTAGCAGCTAATGCTCGAATTACACCAATTCGCTGTTGCTGACCGCCTGAAAGATTCTTCGGTTTTCGTTCTAAATACTCGATGGGTAAATCTACTCGCTGAATCAGCCGTTCCGCAACTCCTGATTTTTTTTCCTCACTCCATTTCAACAGCTTAGGAACGATCATAATGTTTTCACGTATTGTCATATGAGGAAATAATCCAATATTCTGGATCACATAGCCAATCTGTCTCCGCAATTCGTCCTCGTTCAGTTTAGTAACATCTTGTCCGTTAATTTTGATACTGCCACTTGAGGGCTCAATCATCCGATTAATCATTCGAACCAACGTAGTCTTTCCGCTTCCACTCGTACCGATAACACAGATGAATTGATTGTCCTCGATCGTTAAGTCAAAGGGCTGTACAGCAAACGCTTTTTCTCCATATCTTTTTTCTACCTGCTCAAACTCGATCATACCAATGATTCCTCCGTCCTTATGTATAGCCGTGACAAAAAATGCTGTCACGACGTTTAAAATTGACTGATTACCTTACTCGGTATCCGCCATCGACTGACAAAATATGTCCATTAACAAAATTTGAAGCTGGACTAGCTAAATAAACTAAGGCTCCCATCAAGTCTACATCCTCCGCAAAATAGTTCGTGGGAACGTGGGCCAAGACGCGTTGAGTGATTTCCGAATCCTCGCTTTCAGTCCTATCAGTAATCATATATCCCGGAGCGATACCATTTACCTGAATATTGCTACTTGCCAATTCATCACAATAAGCTTTTGTTAGACCGACTAATCCATGCTTTGCTGCAGCATTTGCTGGTGATTGCTGTCCACCCAAAAAAGAGAATAAGGAGCAGATATTAATGATCTTGCCGCTTTTTTGTGAAAGCATCACTTTTGCTGCTTCGTGAGACATCTCAAATGCAGCCGTCAGATTCAATTGAATCATTGGGTCCCATTTTGAACGATCGAACTTTGTTACTTCTGCTGACAGGTGCATTCCAGCACAATTCACCAAGATATCTACTGTCCCAAAAACCTCCACACAGTGTTCTACTACCTGCTGCGGAACACCCTCTTCTGTTAGATCCACTTCCATAAAAACGTAGCACGAACCCGTTTCCTCAATAATTTTCTGTGTTGTTCCATCGTCATCAATCAAACTAGGCACAAGGATGTTTGCTCCACATTTGGCTAATGCTAATGAGAATGCTCGTCCAATCCCTGTATTCCCTCCTGTTACGATGGCAACTTTTCCATCCAGTGAAAAAAGATCCATACTGAATTCTGTGATTTCCATTTATCTTCCCTCCGATTGTATGATAGCTAATTACTGACGCAATTAATTCTCTTCATTCCCGACCGAATCTACTCAGTTTTAACCGTTTGTACTAAAATCAAAATAAAAAAGCGAACACCAAATAAGCTGGTGTCCGCTTTTCTCTGTCCTCTTAGCAACAACTACCGTTTTTCATTTTTTATATTTCCCAAACATCCATGTTGGTTGTTGAAATGGCAACTGCACCCGCCTGCAAAGCCGTCATAACTAATTCCTTATCACAAACTAAACCACTTGCTACAATAGGCACATCTACAACTTCTTGTACCCATGATAAAACTTTAGGCATCGCCCCTGGCAAAACCTCCACAACATCTGCCTTTGATGTTCCTAATTGTTTCGGTAAATTATGATAAGACTTCGAATCAATCAAAAAGAAACGATGAATCGTAAACATTCCTCTGGCATTCGCCGCTCGCAAAAGAATTGATTTTGAGCTGATAATACCATCAGCTTTTGTCGCCCGTTTTAAATAGTCAACGGCCGTCTCCTTTGTCGCTAACCCATCAATCAAGTCCACATCTACCATTACGATTTTTCCCGCTTCTTTCAAGCGATCAACGATGTCCACGATGCTGCACACATCTCCGTAAAGGACGAAGATAATGTCGCTTTCACAGGTCAATGCCTTCTCAAAACTGCGCTTATTATTGATGGCAGCAATTAGCGGATTGTCCTCCATCATTTGAATAATTTTTTCCTTCATCTTCACCCATATCCCTACCAACGTAATTTAATACGCTTTCATTCTAGCGTGGCTCACAAATCTATGTACGAGAAATTTCTGAGAATAACAAAATATTTTTTCAGACTTTATCTTGCTTACTCAACATTTCTTGATTCATTATGATTGTGTTTCTTCAGTCTAAGGGATAACCGCTTTTTCGTCAATCACACTAAAAAAATCTATTTTTCGAATAAACATTGATATATCGGCATTATTCAAGCAAAAAAAACTCAAAAATTTAGATGAAAAATATTTTTGAACTATTTTGGGTACAAAAAATTGTTGACATCGCTTTCACTCCCTTCTATACTTTGGGTGTTACTGGAGACCAGAGAGAAGTAACGCTTACTTAAGCGTTGCTTCTTTTTTGTTTTTTTGTAAGAAAATTCACAAACAGGAGGGTGTTATATGAACAAGCAAGCAGTAAAAAAATGGGGAACCTTGTTGCTATTGTCAGCCGGTGCTGGAATTATCTTTCAGCTCCCTTACATTCGAGAAACGTTTTATGTACCGATCCAGAAAGCTATGAATTTAACCAACGCACAAATGGGGATGTTATCATCCGGCTATGCTACGATGGCGACCTTTTCTTACTTTATTGGAGGAATCGTAGCCGATAAGTTCTCAGCCCGTAAATTGCTGACCTTTTCTTTCTTAGCTACGGGGGTTCTTGGTTTTTGGTTTTCAACTTTTCCGGGATTTCAAGTAAGCCGAATTATTTTTGTATTGATGGGAATTTCTACCATCATCACTTATTGGTCGGCAGCCATCAAAGCGACTCGGATGCTAGGAGACAGTTCGGAACAAGGACGTTTGTTTGGTTGGCAAGAAGGGTTACGTGGTCTGTTGAATGCTCTATTGGTATTCGGAATGACAGCCGTATACAGTCGCTTTTCGAACGAAGTTTTAGGAACTACTTGGGCTATTCGTGTCTGTGCAATCGCTGTTATTATTATCGGTATTTTAAATTGGTTTGTAATTGAAGATACGACAGCCGAAACTCATACAGAGCCAATTTCAAAAGTTGCCATCGGAATGTTTAAAACGTTGAAAATGCCTCGCACATGGGTATTAGTAGCGATCGTATTTTTTGCATACAGCATTTATGGTATTTTAGGCTACATCAACACCTATGCAATTAATGTCTATGGTTTATCCGTTGCCGGAGGAACCACGCTCGGTGGTGTCCGTTATTTAGTCCAGGCTGCCGGAGGAATTATCGGAGGGATTATCGCAGATAAACTGGGATCACGTATCCGTGTTATTATTGGCGGGGCCGCTCTATTAACACTCTGCTTCGCAGGCTTCTTGGTATTGCCTGAAAGTGCAGGATTATTAGTCGCAATCATTGCAAACTTTATCTTCGGTTTGTTCCTGATCTATGTGGTTCGCAGTCAATATTTTGCTATCATTGATGATGCTGGCTTCCCAGTTGAAATGACTGGTCGTGTTTCAGGTATTGTCTCTTGTTTAGGTTATTTACCAGATGTCTTTATGTACACAATGATTGGTGGATGGCTAGATGCAAATCCTGGAAAAGCTGGTTTTAACATGATGTTCATGTATGCAATCGCAATGGGTGTAGGCTGTATTATCTTCTCATTCGTTCTAACAGCGATCATTAAAAAAGATAAAGCCGCTGCTGCTGTCTCTACTGAAATTGAATAAAAAAAACGTTTCATCCCTTGAAACTCGAGGGATGAAACGTTTTATTTTTCCGGTACATCTAAAAATTCACCATGCATATTCTCATAATGCTTCACACTCAACGTTTCAAACACAGCGATCATTGGATGCTCATAGTTCAATTCCTTTTGAAATTCATTTAACTGAGCAGCTAATTTCTTGTATTCGACCAACTCTTCAGCAAAAAGATAGCCTTTTAAAGCGATACTCTCGTGTTTTTCTTTGTCAAAACAAAAGAGACTGCCACTACGATTTTGTCGAATATTCTCTGCTGTTCGACCGTCACCATTGATATAAAACTTGAAATAGTAAAAGCCATTTCGTTCAAGCGGCGGTGACACAGCAATCGCATGAGGAAATCCGCGATTGTCGATCGTAATTAAGGTGAACGTATCGGCTTTCGTTAATAATGCTTCCATGCCTTTATCCATTGAAAAAACCTCCTATCTTTTATTTTTCTGGTACATAAAGCGGCACAAAGTCTGCCAAAAATTCTACCGTTAACGGTAACGCGGGACCCTTATCGCCATCGATTCGGGAATAAATGGTTTTGTCCGTCAAAGGCTTTAATTCCAATTTGTTTGTCTCCAAATACGTCAATGAATCTGACTCCTTCAGACGTCCTGTAAAGACTAATCGGAAAAGTTGAAGAAGCTTCCGAAAGCGCATATTGTGCAGAATGCTGACATGCAGTTCGTCGTAATCTGAATCTACATAGGTCCTTCCCCCAATCGAATGGGTCGTTGTCGCTAAAGAAAACCAAACCTTCAGTTTTTCGTGATAATTGTCTGCCTTGATTTCTACTGGATAAGACGTATCCTTGCCTATTTGTTTCATCGCCTTTAGTGGATAGACGATTAAACCAAATTTCTGCTTCTCACTTTGGCGTACTTCGTTTGAGATATCCGCAAATGAGCCAAAGGTGAAGGAACTGATTACTGCTTTTTGTCGATCTTGACAAGCAGCGATGCCGACATTTCGCTGATGACCAGCGATAATGACATCCATCGCTTCTTCTTCATCCATAGGCAAGTGCCAACGCTTCGCAAAGTTATTGATTGTTCCTCCTGGAATAATTCCCAGCGGTATTGCTTTTCCTGCTTGAACAAATGCTGTTCCAACAATATTCAACGAACCATCGCCGCCGATGGACACTATTCCATCAAGTTTCTCGATTGCTTTCTTCACTGTTTCGACCGCCTTTTCAGGATCAGGAGCGGTTAAGTAATCTGCGGAATGTCCGGCTTGTTCCAATTTTTCACACATTCGCTCTGCTAATTTTTCTGCATTTCCATCCCCAGCATTCGGATTAAAAAATATTCCATAATGCATCTTTTTCACCCTCATTCAATACTTTTAAAAATTAATCGTGTTTACTAATTAATCCACCCTTTTCAATTTTACTTTATCATTTTTAATCTAAAAAAACTGTTTCAACGAACTAAATTTCTAGAAAATGATTGCTTTTACTTTTTTTCTTAAAAAAAACTGCTATGATAAAGCAAAGAGAGGATGGAGAAAATGTTTGAACCAACAAAACCACGACATAGTGATGTCCCTTTTGACGTTGTTCCTGAACACATGCAGCAGGAAATTTGGCACATGATTTTTATGCGTCCTATGAAAGGACTGCCCCTTACTTCGCCACAGCGCTTCCATTTTTTTAAAAACAAAATTGCTGGCACATTGAGTGTCGTTTACTCACAAAGTGACCCTTATTTTTCTGATGGGATCACGGCCCCTTATGTTGAAGCTTATAAAGACATTGAATTTCCAAAAGCCATGTATGTCTATGATGACGGCAATGAATTACTTATGACATTAGACGAAAAAACCGTCTGACATTTCAGTCAGACGGTTTTAGTTTATCTATTTTACGACCATCACGTTACAAGGTGCTTGGTTTACTACATATGCAGTTGTTGAACCGACCAGCAGCAATGACAATGCCCCTAGTCCAGTTGCACCTATTACGATTAAATCTATCTCTAATTTTTCTGCTAGTTCGACAATCTCGCGCTTAGGATTGCCGGCAATGATTTGAGAAGTCAAATGAACTTCTTTTTCCTCTGCCACACGGTGCTGCTCTAGCTCATTAATAATGCTTTGGGCTTTTTCATGGACCTCCTGCATCAATGGAATGGAACTCCCACCTGTTGTCCCAGTAAAACTAGCTGTATCAATCACTGTCGTCAAGGTCAACTTCCCCTTATTTCTCTTCGCGATATTGATTGCTTCGTCAAACGCCTTTTTAGATTGTTCAGAGCCATCCACAGCAACCAAAATATTTTTATATTCATCAACCATTTTTACCGCCCCTTTCAAATCCTAGTTTATCATTTTGCTTTTCTTTCGAAAAATAAAAATCGTCGTTTCTCTTTATTTTTTTACTTTTACAATCATTAAAACTGCTTTAAAGATGATCGAATAAATTGTTCTTCACTCTGTAAGGTGCTAAACTTTCTTCACGAACGAATAGATAATTCTACACTGATTTTCCGAAAGGAGAAATAAAATGAACAACTCACAACGAAGAAAAGCACACTTGATTATTCACAGTGCTTCCACCGCTGCTGCAGGGGTTGGTGCAGGAATGGCACAACTTCCATTTCCCGATGCTACTGTCCTGTTGCCGATTCAAACGGCAATGGTCATTGCGTTGGGCAAAGTTTTCCATATTAAACTTGAAGAGGGTGCTGCTAGAGCCTTGGCAACACAATTTCTAGCGCAAAAGGCTGGGCAAATGACTGCAAGGTTTTTAGCTGGAAAGCTCCCAGTCGCCGGAAATATCGTTAACGGTTCTACTGCTGCTGCTATCACTGAAAGCTACGGCTGGATGATCGCTAGAGAATTTGCAGGAGATTACGAAAAAAAACTCAAAGTATAATATTTTTTTTATTGCTCTTGAACTTCTTTTAAATGGCTTGAGACTTCGCTATACTTATAGGCGTGGATGAACTTGGTGTTTTACTCGTTCAATGATGTAGTCCGCATTTAAGACAGAGGTGCTGGTTCGATTCCAGCCGTCCACGTAAAAAAGAAGCTGAGAGGCTTCTTTTTTTTATTACGATTACCATTTCACAAAGGTTTTTAATGACAAGAAAAGAGGATCACTCATGATGAGTGATCCAAAGTAGATTTTAGAATACGTTTTTACTTAATAAGCTTTCTGCTTTTTCAGACAAAAAGAAAAACTTAAATTGATTTTTGATAGAGCCATTGCTATCAAAGATATTTCCCTGGATGAAGCCATGTTTCTTCAGATTATCTAAACTATTTTCAAATTCAGTTTTAGAAGTCTCGAAGAAATGGTGACTTAAATTGCCAAAGTTTTTCTTCGCGATCTCATCCAAAATATAGTACTCCAAATCTTTTAATTTCATTCTATCCCCCCTTTCTGGAGGATTATAATACCACTAAAAAAACAAATTTGAGATAATTTTCACAAATTATTTTTTTTATGTATAAAATTCTTATTTAATTGACACAATAAAATTAAGACTTTTAACAGAAAACCCCCATCTTCCTGTAAATAAGCTACAATAATTCAGTTTTGTCCAACTTCTCAACTTTATTAAATTCATTATAAACACTTATTTCAATCAGTGATTTTGTCTGTATTATTTATTTTTTTATTATGTCTTTCGTGCTTTCACGTATTTTTAATTTGTCACTCTTTACTTCTTTTCTTCAATGGGGTAGGATTCCTTTTGGTAACAGTTTTTCTGTTAGAAACATTGAATAGAAGGATTACTGATATGAAGAAAATCTATGCTTGGCTCTATCGCCAACCTCGACACAAAATCTATCGCTTACTTTTAATCGTCTGCCTTCTTTTTTGGTTTGCGCTCTTTTTTCTATTTAAATGAATCTATTGATAAAATTTATGTAGCGAAACAGCAAAATTGAACAACTGTGTCTCTTCGTTCTGTATTCGCTAACTGTCCTAAAGTGCCCGCAACAACTTCGCGATGAACTTTGCGCCGAGCGCAAGCGTCTCGTAATCTACCGTATCTTTTATATCTTTTGGAGTATGTGTCCTCTTTAAGCCCCCTGAAAAAAAATCCTGAGAGGTCACTGCTAGACTTGCCACACCCTTGAACGCATAGATGGCATGGTCTCCAGAATACCATTCTGGCCCCTTTGCTACCATGGGATTGTCATCACAAAGCTTTTCCAAAATAGCCGCGAACCTGCTGTCCATATTATAGGTGGATATAGCAATTCCCGATCCAACATTTCCGACACTGTCTATATTGATAACAAGCGCAAACTCTTTGTTTTTCCGTTTACAATCATTTAAATAGATTAATTCACCAGTTGCTTCGTAATATTCCTCACTATTAAATGGAACAAAATCAATAGCATAGTTTAAGTTTTCTTTCTTCAATAATTCCATGGTCTGCATCATCATCACTAAACCCGCAGCGTTATCAAGTGCACCGGGAGTCTCATACTTGCTATCCATATGTGCACAAACTAGGGTATTCCCCTTCGCATTTTTCGCCTTTTTCTGTGCAATGAGTTGACGACTTCTCACTTGCTCAATGTGAGAGTCAATGACCAGTTTAAGCAAATTATTTTTAAACACGGGCTTCATTTTTTCCCATTCTTCATATGAAATATAGGCGGAGGGAACTTTAAAATTACCATCTTCAAATAAGGAAAAGGGCTTTAAGCCATAGGTAGGATGTTCTCCAGTCACTGCAACAATCGCAGCTACTCCACTATCTTCTAACGCATCAATTAGTTCTTTGTGTTCATTAGGATAATAAAAAGGATAATCTTTTGGTTGTAAAGATGCCTTGGTTAATTGACTATGAAGAAACACTATTTTTTTTCGACAATCAAGACTTTTCAGCTCCTTAAGCGATCCGGCTGTTACCCATTTCGCTTCATCTCTGTAGGGTCTCGAAAAAGGACTAGGCATTACCGGATACTTCTTCCCATCTACTACTATAAATGAATGACTTTTATGCCAAGTAAAGCAAGGAAAAGGAAGGGATTTCACCTCATAAGCCATCTTCTGAAACAGCTCTTCAAGTTGTTCAAGTATTCGATTATTTATTGTTGTGCCTACGGGTCGCTCCTTTGCTATCCTACTCATCCATTTGTTGATCATTTTTCCATCCCTTTATTCGTATTAGAGAAATCTTTCTCTACAATAGAATAACTGAATCAGAAAGGGGTGGTGTACAACTGTAAGGCAGTTATAAGGTAGAAAGCTCATCAAAAATTGCTGGAATCTTTTCTGCGGCTGCCAATATTTTTTTTAGCTCCGTTTGCCACCGATCTCCGACAGACAATTCAAAATGCCACCGATCTTCAGTAGGAATCTCCTTTTGATCGACCGGCTCATTCAGAGCTTTCAAAACTTGTTCTCCTCGTCCTTGTTCATACAGCATAATACTTTTCTGAATCGCCGTGATACTGTAACCAGCTTGACGTAGCATGTAGATAACAGTCATCTTTTCTAATTCTTCATCGTCATAGCGTATTTCTCCTAAATTTCCAGTAACACTTGCTTTTATCAAACGATTCCGCTCCCAATTTCTCACTGTTTCTACGGTAACCCCAAACAATTCTGCCGCTTCTTTTCTAGAAAGATGATCTTGTTTAGACGTGAGGGGCCCTTCATTTTTATCTGTTGCCCAATGATGTAGAATATCAGCAGTTCTTTGAGCAAGTTTGTATTCATTTTCGATAATCTTCAAATAGTCAATTGCATATTCTTTCCCTGACTGCCATTGTTTTTTTCCAGAGGCCCACATAACCTTATTTCCAGCGTCTCGAATCTTTCTATTTGTAAACGAGTAGCCAAAAATACATCGACATATTTTTACCTGCAAGACATGCAGGTCGGAAAAAAGGCGATGGCCATTTTTATCTCGTTTTGACAAAGATAGAAACCCTTGTTTTTCATAAAGTCTTATCGTATTGGGATGAAGGTTAAACACCCTTGCCAAATCGATTGGTCGGTATTTTTTTTCTATTCTCATAGTCAACTCCATCTTAAATATCTTTTCATGTTCATCCGTACTGACTGCTAAACAGCAGATATTTTTATTTTATCAAGCATCGTCCTGTGCAGAAATACTTTTCTTTTTGCGTATTTTATTTTGAAAAATAGTCGCATACTACTTTACTTTACGAACAAATGTTCGTATAATGATTTTGAGGTGATGACCATGTCTATGATTAGTCCAGATTCTGTTGAAATTTTTTATCGAACCTATGATTCTCTAGTAAAAGACTCCCTGCCGTTAGCATTATTTTTGAGCCAAATTACTGCTAAGATGGATGAAGAAAATCGTGATTACTTTGTTATCCCTGCTAAAAAAACCGGCCGCAAAAAAGATATTTATTTTCAGTTTGAGCGTAAGAACGATGAGCTCGTTTTCAAAGGTATCCATACGAGGAGGAAGGAAAATGGAATCTCTTAAAGGAACCGTATCAAAACTAAAAATCATTCAATTTTCACAGCAGCCTTTGGTCTATTTTCAGCTAGAAAACACCCATTGCTTAATCGCGGCTCACTCACTGAATTTTCTTGCGGATGTCGAAAACGGTATGAAGATTCTTGTCCTGGGTAAACGAAATGCTCGCGGACAATTAATCATTGCAAAATACGCCGTGTTAGGAAAAACAAAACTCATGAATGATTTTCAAACCTACCAAACAGCAAGCTAAAAGCCAGCGCATATCATGTGCTGGCTTTCTTTTCTATTAACGAACAACCATAACATTGCATGGTGCATTATTGACTACATAAGCCGTTGTTGATCCTAGCAACAAGCGCGAAAATGTTCCCGTTCCTGTCGCCCCCATCAGAATCAAGTCAATCTTCTTCTCTTCAGCGTACGCGACAATTTTGGCTTTTGGGTTCCCATCATCAATAATCGATGTATAGGAAATATCTTCTGGAATCAGCTCCTCTAAGGATTCGACCGTTGCACCAGCTGCTTTCCTTGCTTCTTTAACGATGTGTTCAACCGCATATGGTTCGGCGCCTAAATGATTGGTGTCTGACACGATCAAAATATACAAATGCGCGTCATTTCTACGAGTAACTTCAATTGCCTCTTGAAAAGCTCGACGTGCTTGGTCCGATGAATCCACCGCAACTAGTATTTTCTTGTATGATTCTTTCATAAAAAGCCCCCCTTTATTCTTTATACAATTTAATTGTAAGCCTTTTCATCTACAAATATCAAGGAATTTCATTATCTCCTTTTATCGGCTCAAAAAAAGCACCTTGATCACCAAGGTGCTTAAAGGGGATGCTAGTCAAATAAAACTAGCTAAGAAAGATTGAGAGAGGTCTTCCTCATACTCATATTTTAACAGATTTGTCCTTCTTTTTGGTGTTTTTTTGAATTGTTTTTTTAACATTTTTAAATTTATTCTGAATCTGACTAAATAATTTCATTCCACAAAAGTGTCTTTTTTTTTAATTATGTCAGAATACGATTATTAAAAAGATTATTTTACTTAAATAGTGCTATTTCCAAACATTCAAAAATCTTTTTTATCGCTATTTTTATGAGTCAGCAATCAGTTTGATATTTTTTTCACAAATGCGGGTAAAAAAATTAAACCTTTACGTATTCTAATTCGAAACCCTTTGAATCATTTTTCATAGCGACCTTGTATGCGGTAGCTAATGTCTTCATGGTCGCAGGATCTAAAGCCAATTTCATAAATGTGGGCAGCTCCATTGCTTCTACATCCGCTTCCTGTTGTGTCGCTATCGGCTGCATCATCTTAGCAAAGCCGCCTGTGATTGAAATATTTTGTTTCTCACAACGAATGGCATCTCTTAACTCCATTGGATTTGCAACTACTTTTTTCATTCCCATCACCTCTTCTTTTTTTTGATGATAGCATAGCTAATAATAGAAATCAATAATTTTGTGAATTAAAACACAAAATTTCTTTTTTATTTTATGGAAGCTCAGCGTTCCTTGAGCTTACTGGCATTAAAAAGGGATTGAGAAAAACTTCTCAATCCCTTATTTCGTATAATATTGAATAATCTCACATAACGCTTCTGTTGCACCCAATCCGCATTTCTCATCATAGTAATCGGTGAAATGCTCATCACTAAGATACAACTCACTTAAACTTCGATGGGCTTCCTTTGTATATTTTTCCCAACTATATTGCAGCCACAATCTATGTAAAGAAAAAATCTCCTCTACTAGTGAACTAGGCACGCCCCCTTCTTTTACGTATCGGGATAACTTATCGAACAGTTGATTTTCAATATCATCCATCTTTAAATAATCAAAGTCACTCATTTCTAGCCAGTCCTGATTAGAACTTTTCACCGCTACTCCTCCATAGCTTTCTCGGATCTCTTCTCCATAGTTCTCTTCATTTTCTATTAACGATTTGTGTTGAAGTGTTCCAAATCTTTCTTTGTTCATCATCTTGATTTCCCCTTTATAATAAAGCAGTGTATTATCAAAAGTTTGCAACAAACGAGCCAATTCTTCTTGTTTTTCCACCACTTTAGCTCTTTGCTCTAACAAGGTCTCTAGAATTCTTTCAGCTGGCCGATCCACCAGAGTCTTGATCACTCTCAAAGGAACACCCGCCGATCGGTACAATAAAATCTGCTGCAGCTTATCCATCTCTTTTTCTGTATATCTCCGATAACCTGCCTTATCTAAATAAACAGGCATTAGCAAGCCTCGCTTTTCATAAAATAGTAACGTGCGAATGCTGAGCCCTGAGATTTCCGCTACCTCTTTGATCGTATACTCCATCTGATCCCTTCTTACTATTTATCGGTTCATTCATACAATACTTTGGTTTTTTAAACGTCCTCAACTTGTGAGGTCAAGGAAAAACCAGCAGTATTCTGCTGGCAGCCGATGTCTACTATTTAACAACCATGACATTACAAGGCGCATTATTCACCACATAATCTGTCGTAGAACCGACCAATCTGCGTTCAATTGCTCCTTTTCCTGTTGCCCCCATATAAATTAAATCGATCTTATAGATTTCAGGCAATTCAAAACAAAGAGCCTTCTTAGGACTCCCGACACAGGTAACCATTTGCTTATTATAGTAATCAATCCCAGCCACTTCTTCTTCCAGCTGCTTAATTGCGACACGCTTTTCTTCTTCGATAATCTGGGAAACAGGCGTCGCGCTATTTATTAGCAATCCCGTAGTATTGACAACCCGTGCGATGTACAAACGTGCATTATTTCTACGTGCGGCTTCAACTGCTTCCATTAATGCCTGGTGCGATTGTGGTGAACCATCGACTGCAGCTAGAATATTATAATAGCGTTCTTTCATTGTGCCTTCCCCCTTTGTTCCAGTATAGCAACCAGAAAAAGATTTGTAAGCACTTTTTCAAACCAAAAGATTGTTGTAAAACAATGATTTGTGGGTTTGGCTTTTTTCAAAAAACAATAAAAAACCACTTCAAAATGCATCGAAGTGGTAAAAAGTTTATATTTTTTCTAGATAAAGGGATTGCTGGTCAGATTCTTTGTAAATATCTTCTAGGTCAGACCAATCAACTTCGCGGTTCTGATACCCATAAGGATCATTTACATAGACAATTTCTTTCTCACGATCAAAACCTGTGATAACCGCAGAATGAATCAGTGGTGTGACATACATACTCCCTTGATCAGTCTCCCACAGCAGCCAGTCATCGTCCTTGGGAACTTGAAAATCCACCGTCGCAACAATCCACACAGGTTTCCCGCTGGCAACAACATTAATGAGTTTATCAAAGGGTGTCTTCTCACTAGACACCACGCGATAATCATCGCTTACATATTCCTTTGCCAACTTCGCTATAGGCTCAACCGCAACACCCATTGCTTCATCGCCTCCCGTTATATCTCCGACAAAGCCTAGATGAGGATTTCCGTGATTTCCTGATTCTGTATAAAGCGGTTGATAATCTAATTCATCAGCTAGTTCATTTTTATTCGTCTCATAGCCGTAATAGCGCAATAGCATAGATAACGCCGTCACCTCACAGCCATTTTCCAACGCCTCTCCATCAAACTGACTTTCCAAAGGAACATTGAGAACCACTTTATTTTTTTGCTGTGGCTGTTCAATGAGCTCTGTCAGTTCATTTTTTCCTTTAGCAAAGTAGATAATCCCTCCAAGTAATGCGATAAAAAACAACAGTATTATTATTCTCTTTTTCTTCATGCCATCACCTAACATTAATAGTCCATCGGAAATTATACGGTTTATTAGGAAATGTACCAAAGAAAAACCCTTAAACTAAAACTAGTTTAATACTTTTTTATCTTATTAAAAAACACACTTTAAGGATTTGATAAATTCATTGCCTTTTAGAGCATTTACAAACTTTTTATTAGTAAAACTAATTAACTCTGTGCTATAGTGATCATTGGAATTTCGTTATCAACTTGATCGTTGCCTTTCGTCACTACAAGAAAGGAGAATGACTATGACATTCGATAACAAAAATATGCAATACCGTGTCACATTGAATACTGATTTAAATCTTTTTATCGTTTTTGATAAAAACAATAAGAACCACGTAGCAACCGGTGTAACGATTGAAAAAGCGGTACAAGAATTGCAAAAAACAAAATAGAATTTCCTTCATACGAACAAGGATTTCAGTTTCACTCCAAGCTTTAGATTGGTTAGTGAAATGACATACGGGTTGAGAATAAGACTCATTTTTTCTCAAAAAATGAATTCCTTAATATGAACAAGGAGTGACTCTTCAATGGAAGACGCGAAATTGCGTTAAAAGCACCTGCTGTGAATCCACGGTAGGTGCTTTTTTGTGTCAGAATTCAGACTCGATCCATTTTAAAATTATCGGCAATGTTCACTTCTGTGTTCCTCATTTGACTTCCTTAGCAAAAAATATTTTCAAGCGCTCTGCTGAATCTTATCTCCCTCCTTCTTCTAGCAATAAATTTTTTTTTAATTTTCTAAACGTTGATTTAAAGGCAATAGAAATATATTTCTATTGCCTCAGACTGTAGACAAAGTCCATTTTATGGATGCTGTCTACAGTTTTTTCTTTTATAATGGATTTATGAAACCGAATACAGGAGGGATAGTTTATGATGTCCAAAAACAATACGAATGGTAGAAACCAATTCGCGATGCTCACGATTGATGATCTGGTCCCTCATAATCACCTTGTTCGAAAGATTGATGCGGCGATTGATTTTGAGTTCATTTATCCAATTGTTGAAGAGTCTTATTCAACTCTAGGACGACCAAGCATTGACCCCGTTATTCTTATCAAATTAGTGTTTATCCAATACCTCTTTGGGATTCGCTCCATGCGACAAACAATTAAGGAAGTGGATACTAATATCGCTTATCGTTGGTTTTTGGGATTTTCCTTCGAAGAAGACATCCCGCATTTTTCCACTTTTGGTAAAAATTATGTCCGGCGGTTTCGAGAAACCACGTTGTTTGAAGACATTTTTGCTTATATTTTGGGACAAGCAGTCAAAGCAGGCTTTGTGACAGAAGATAACTTATACCTTGATTCGACGCACATCAAAGCCAATGCCAATAAACATAAGTTCACGAAGGAAATGACTCATGACGAAGCGAAGGCCTATCAAGATGAATTAGAAGATGAAATCAATCGTCAACGAATCGAAGCAGGAAAACGCCCTTTTACTTTGGACTTAGAAAAGGAAGTGGAGCTGAAAGAAAGAAAAATAAGTAAGGCCGATCCAGAAAGTGGCTACTATGTCAAAGGCGAACGAGAAAAACAGTTTGCTTATTCTGCCCATACATCCTGCGATGACAACGGATTTGTTCTTAGCACGATCGTGACTCCCGGAAATATCCATGACAGTCAAGTCGCGTTCCAACTCGTCAAACAATCGAAGAGACTTTTTCCAGAAATCAAACGAGTGATTGCGGATGCCGGTTATAAGACTCCGAAGTTTGTTCACTTTTTGACGCACTGGAAACTTCGGCCAATTTTACCCTACTCACGCCCGAAAGGAAAGAAAGGGTTGTTGCCAAAAAAGAATTTGTCTATGATGAGTTTCACGATTGCTATCTTTGTCCTAACGATCAAATGTTAAAATTTTCTACAGTCAACCGAGAGGGATATCGAGAATACAAATCAAATCCGAAAAAATGCATAAGTTGCCCGTTGCTAAGAAGCTGCACGAAAAGTAAAAATCATCAAAAAGTGATCACACGACACGTTTGGGCGAATTTGATGGATGAAATTGAGCAGCTTCGCCTGACAGATTTGAATAAAGAGATTTACAAAAAGAGAAAAGAAACGATCGAGCGAATATTTGCAGATGCAAAAGAGAAGCATGGGATGCGTTGGACCAAGTATCGAGGCTTGGAAAAAGTCGCGACGCATACGATGCTAGTGTTTGCTGCAATGAATTTGAAGGTAAGCGTCGAAACACAGAGTACCTAGACGACTTTTAGCCCGATTGTTATTCTACAATCAGGCGAGAATCGTTTTTTTTTCGATTATTTACACTTTTCTTGAACACCTACTGCCCAAGGAAGGTACTCATCTAAAAGATCAGCGGTAAGAACCGGCAAATTTGGCAGCTCCTCAAATAGGTACTGAAGATACTTTGTACTGTTGAGACCATTAAGTTCAGCCGTTTTTATGACACTTAGGATATCTCCTGATGTCTGTGCGCCACTCAAACTAGTAGAAAATAATTGATTTTTTCTACACATCACCAATTCCTTGACCAATCGCTCACTTTGATTGTTCGTTAACTCCAGACGACCATCTTCAAATACCCGCTCCATCGAGATTCGATGTTTCCCCATGTACTGAATTGCTTTATCTAATTTCGATTTTGGAACAGCTGGAATTGTTGCGATATAAGAAAAAAGTTGGTTGAGCAATGGTCTTAATTCTTCTTTTCTTTTCTGAAGGCGCACCTCTGTGGGCAGGTTTTTCCAGTCTTGCTCTTTTTGGAAACAAGTCTTAAAGACTGCCAGGACATGAGCAGCTGGATGTTCTGTCTCGCCTTGAGCTTTGGGCATAGCCTCATAGAATTTCCTGCGAACTTGAGCCCAACACCGAACGGTGAAAATGTTGGGAAGGTCATCATAACCAGTGTAACCATAACAATGAAGGTATCCCCCATACAATTTCAAGAAATCTTTGGGAATTTCCTTGCTGCGAGTTTCACTATGATGATAAATTGCGACTGGATTTTTTTCTTGAAGAGAGCTACTAAAGATCCAATAATAGGTGCTTGTCTTATTGCTCTCCAGCACTCGATAGGTCGTCTCGTCTGCGTAAGCAATGTCCCTCTTTGATAATTCCTGATGAAATCGTTCGACTATAAGAGACAAGTAGTCTTGGCTCACTCGAATATGCCAGTTCGAGATATTATCTCGTGAAATATCCAAGCCTAATTGTTGCCAATACTCTTCCTGCCGATAGGCAGGCACCTTTTAAGCGAATCGTTTCGGCCACTACGCTTGATGAAGCCAAGCTATTTTGGAGAAGCGGCTTTGGAACAGACGTTTTTTTTAGAGAAGTTTCTCCTGTTTGTTCACACACTTTACAACAATAACTGTGTTGGACATGCTGAAGCGTTTCGATTCGTGCTTGATGGAAGGAAATTTCATCTCGAACTTTTTTCGTTCCCATATCAATCATCAAGGTTCCGCAGTGAGCGCAAAGACGATCATCTTCTGTCAACTCATGATGAATTTCTTTTGTTGGGAAATTCGCCAGTTTCTTTGCTTTCAGTCCTTTTTTTCGTTGATGAGCTTTGATGGTGATCTCTTCTGTAAGAGGCGGCGGAGTTGTAGGTACATCAAATAGATCCAAGCTTATCTGACCAGAGAGTTGTTCTGGCAAGGATTCCTTGGATTTTCCATAAAGTTTATTGGTTAAGTAAGTAATTTGTTCTCTGAGTAATTGTACTTCTCCAGTCAGTGTGTCAATTACTTTTGATTGTTCTTGAATTGTACGCATTTGCTCATGAAGCATAGCGATTAATTGTGTGGTGGTTTCGTTTTTTCCGTTTTTATCATTTGCTTGACTTAACAAGTAAATGCACCACTTTCAAAATATATATTCTGTTATTATTATACCATTAACCAGATACAAAAAGAAGGAGAAATCGCATGAAATCAAGGTTTCTTGCTGATTCTCCTTTGTTTCTTTAAATTAGAAAATACCACGTTTCCCAACAGAAATTGCTTTTGGCTGATCAATGCTTAATCCTTCTAATAACCATCGAATCTGTTGGTGCGTAAGGCAACGAATTTCTTTTTTTGATCTCGGCCAACGAAGTTGTCCTTGATCCAAGCGCTTGTATAAAAGAAGGAAACCATCTTTTTCGTAATACAACATTTTAAAACGATCTCGTCTGCCGCCACAAAATAAGAAAAGAGCATCATCGTAAACATCCAGATTGTACTCATACTGGACGATGGCAGCCAAGCCATCGATTCCTTTCCTTAGATCTGTTTTTCCGCAAACAATAAAAATATGAGCGACTTTTTGATAATCAAGTATCATGAGCCATCAGCTCCTTCAATATCGTCTGCACAAGATATTGACTAGCGCCATTGTAGATAAAAATATCATGCGTTTCCGCCTTAATTTTTATTCCTATCTTAGCGGGAATTGCGCGTTTTCCTTGCGGCTGACCTTCAAGCTTAATGGCGACGACCTCTTGCTTTTCTTTCATAAAGCAACCACCTCCGATTTGTACTTGTATTGTCAGTATAGTCGGAGGTGGTTTTTGATTGTAGGTACTCAGTGGTTCGGCGCTTACATGCTTTCAATCGATAATTAGTATACTTCAAGATCGACTGTCTAGTGTGATAAAAAAAGAGATGACATTTTGCTCGGTCATCTCACTTTTTCTAAGTATTCATGTGTAATGCTTTTAGTGGATAAAAGATAACCGCTACCCCAAACCGTTTTAAGTATTTCTGGATCATAACCAGCTTGCTCTAATTTTAACTTGATTCGTTTTATAAGTACGGAAATCTGAGATAGATGTGAATTATTGGGAACATCATTCCACAAACAAGTACATAACTCTTCTCGTGTAACCACCGCACCCTCGGCTAGAATTAAACAGTCAAACACTGATCTCTCCTTATTAGATAAGCTGTTCTTAAGCCAGACGAAATTCTCCGACTCTCTTTGATTAGGATATAAAAAAACAATATTTTGCTCTTCTCTTTGATTCACCGATAGTTTTTCTGCCATCTGTTCCCTTAAATAATCAATTGAATGGTCCGCAATAATCCAGCCGTCGATTCCCATCTTTGTGATTTGTTCTTCTTCTTTCTTAGAAGGTTTACTGTTCAATTTGCGAAATAGTACTCGGTTATCTGCTTGGATAAGGGGAATTAAGACTTGTATATCATTATCTGAAATTGTCTCGCTTAAAATGATAGCTTGAAAATTTTTGAACAGTAGTTTTAAATCATTGTTTTTTCCTTCATCATAATGATCACTTACCTTTAAACGGTTGAGCAGTTCAACTGAGCAAAATATCTCATAGCTAAGGTATTGCAGTTGTTCTTGTAAAGTTTGTTCCACTAATAAATTTTTTGTCAAAATTAAAATTGGACTCATAGCATTAACCACCTTCATTAATGATTGAAGGAGCTTCTTTCACCCCTCCAATCATATTATTTTGATAAAAAGTAATTCAACTGGGCTTGCCAATCAAGATATAGAAAAATTGCCCCAGCAATTGCTAACAGCATAATGAACAGCAAGCCGCAATCTGCTAATAAAATTGTCGACTTTTTCCCATACTTTATTCGAAGTTGACTATCCTTAATAAAAAACATCAAAAAAGTGACTAGACTTATCACTGCGGTTGCACAAAAAACACCAAGCCATAATGGAATCGTCATTGAATATTTCTCCCTTCACTATGGTGTATCGTTTAACGACCAAGTTAATTTCGCATTATAAACAGTACTTTTTTCTCCAGCATTCGCTGGTAACCTCAATGTAATCTGGCTGAAAGGCATTCGCAGTTGCCAAGTTCCTTGACCTTCTCCTGTTTTTGCTGAGATTAATATTTTGGCAGATTGGCCGACTATCAACGTCGCATTTTTTTCCACTGTACTCGGTCTTCCAGGCTGAAGAGGATCGATTGTTTCTTGTGAAGTATCGCGATTAATGATTCGTTCGATAGACAGATTATTGAAGTTTACAGAAGCCCCTGCGCTATTCGGCATTTTTCGTCCATAAATGTCAGTGAAGTCAGATAGTTGTGCCGTTAACTTCCATCCGGTACTTGTTGGGCGGTCATCCTTCATTCGGGTATAAAAACCCTTTGTTTCGACATTCGTATTTGTCTGATAGCGTGTTGAGTCAAGAGAATGCGTCCTTGTCGTGGAATATATGTCTTGTATTCCATAATTGAAATACAATGGTGTAGAAACTAGAGCTAGGTTTTTATCATCTTTTGGTGTATAAGATTGCTGATCATCAAAAATTTGAATCTCATTAATTGTTTCTTTGACATATGGACCAGCATTTGTTTCATCTTTCCATTCCACTCGCCCGTTTGCCTTCAATTGATCATCAACACGACCTGTTGCTGTAGTCTTAAATGTAAAGGTAATGCTGCTCCCCTCATTTAACACACCTAAATTGTTAGTCCCATCAATATCACTCATGCTTGCCGCAACACCATTCTTTTTGATACTTGTTTGATCAATTTTTAATCCAGCAGGTAAATTCAATGTTGCTCGCACATCTTGTGCTTTGATTGGTGCCAAACTTTTAATCTTCCATGTCCATTCAACCATTTGACCTGAATGGATTTTCCGCTGGCTCGGCTTTAGTTCACTGCTTAGTTCACTAATATCGTAAAAAGAAATCGTTCCATCAAAAGATTTAGTTCCCGATGAAGCCCCTTCAGACAGCTTGCTGCCATTGTAAAAAAAATTAATACGCTTCCCAACTAGTGAAGCAGTGGTAAGATTTGACAACAAAATTTTATCGCCACTGTAATTAAAGACAGGTGTTGGAGAAATTGTTCCGTTTGTCGAAGTTAGTCCTGTTTGAGCTGTCGTACGTAAAACATCGATTGTCGCTTTCCCTTCAGTGATGAACGGTCTTGGTGCTGTGACGGCTTGACTTTTAGCATTTAAAGTAGTTAACAGGTTCAGTCCATTTGCGCTAGTAATATCCTTTAGCTGATTATTACTACAATCCAGTTTTGTCAGATTTTTGCTTGAACTCAGAGTTAAATCAGCTAGCTGATTTGAACTACAATCTAATTCGCTGAGTGCGATACATTTTGTTAGATTTAATTTAGTCAATTGATTGTTGCTACAGTTAAGTGTTTCTAGCTGTTCATAATCGCTCATGTTAAGGTCAGTCATATTATTGTTATTGATATTGAGGGAGACTAATTTTTTATTTCCACTATTAGTCAATTGACTCAATTGATTATTCTGACATTCAAGTTTCTGCAGTCCAGTAAATCGGCTGACATCCAAGTTGGTCAATTGATTATTAGAACAATAAAGCTCTTTTAAGTTGGGAATTAAAAAAAAATCAGCACTCAATGTTTGTAATTGGTTATTGCTGCAATTTAGTTTTTCTAAATTTTTACAGTCTCTTAGATTTAGAATGTCTAATTGAGGGAGATTTGAGCAATCAAATTCCGTTAGACCAACACACTGGTTCAGATCGATACTGGTCAAAGGATTACTACCACATATCAATATCGCCAGAGCTCTACATTTGCTTGTATCTAAACTGGTCAACTGGTTTCTATCACATATCAACCTGCCTGTGGAAGCTGGAAGTGGGCCCTCTCCAAAACTCGTTATTTGATTGTTGCTGCAAGTGAGATAATTTATAGAATTCTGGCTTATATCCAAACTAGTTAATTGATTGTTCTGACACTCCAAAGTTCCTAGTCTCTGATTCTTACTTATATCCAAACTTGTTAACTGGTTGTCCTGACAAAACAAATGCCATAAAGCTGTTGCAAGTTCAATGCCCTTTAGACTAGAAAGATTTTGATTACTAACATCTAAACTAGTGATACTCTTCATAAACGTTCTTGTCATCGGTCGAGGTGCGGCCTTCAGGTCTCTTCTTATTGCATCTGCAAAATTTTTATCAATATCATAAGAAGCATCTCCTGGTAAGCCTTCTATTAATACATCACTTTCTGCTTGAGTAACTATCGATTCCGCAGTTTGGTTTTGTATTTCAGAAGCTTGACTTCCTTCAATAATAGGATCCAGAGTATCTTTAGATTCAATTAGATCACTTGAAGTATCAGTACTCTCTTCTTGTGATGAACGTGTTAACTCTACCGTTTGATCATTCTTCAGCAATAGATCCTCCGACACTGAACCAAGAGTGGATTCATTTGTAGAAGACTCTTTCAAAGGCTCAGCTGTTACTAAGCTCGTTGGAAAAAGAAAAAGGAATAAACCACCAAAAAATAAAATTTTACTGAATTTATTCATTCTCTTCCTCCTCTCTCAGTTGAGTAACTAGAAATCCCCAAAAACAGGAACATAAACATAACAAACCTAAGAACTGCACTCCATGCGTATGACTATCTCCTGTCTGAGGCAGTCTTCTGCTGCGAAACGTATTCCCTGAAGCGATGTATCTTGTTTCAGTCGGCACATTGATTGGCGGATCAGCTTCTCGCTTAACTGATTCTTTAGCAAAACCTATCCCAACTGGAAAGTAAGCCTCTGCTCCCTGCGCTGAAATCGGAAATGAACTGACGATAATCAAACATAAAAGAAAGATGATTTTCTTCATATTAATTACTCCCTTTCAGCCATTGCCGCTGACGACGAACCAAATACGCAATCAACCCTATCATCGAAAGAATCAACCCTGCGCCTCCAAATGGTACCCATTTGGGAATGTGAATTCGATAAACTGTTTTTTCATTCACTTTGCTGGCATGTTTATTTCCTACCTTAAACTCCTTCTTCCAGCTCCAAGTTTTCTCCTTACCCTTGGCTTCCCCTTTAAAAATGTAAGTGCCTGGTGCGAAACGATCCAAGCCTAATAGAATTTCGAAATTGAAATTCGAATTAGGTGCTACAGAGAAATTTTCTATCTCACGCTTGGCTATAATTTTCTTTTCCCCTTTTTTTACTACATTACCTTTTAGAGTTAAATCTTGTGCCACCTTTGGTTGATCATTTTGAATGTTTGCGCTGATTGCTTTTCGACCATTGGATAAAGCTAACTGAACCTTTCTTACCTGTAGATCGGCTCCACTATTAAAGGTACTTTCATCTTCCGTCAACATCAAAGCAATTACTCGCGCATATTCTGATGACAACCCGTTTTTAGTCTTCTCTTTTTGATCTGGCATTCGAACAAATCTTAAAGAACCCAACTTAACTCCAGAAAATCTTTCTTTTGGTGCATTGATTTCATACTCAATAGTTTTTTCTTCAAAGTTTTGGACAGTTACTTTTTTTAGATTGTTTTTTACTTTGACTAAATCAGTAATTGGATCATTTAAACTTTCATCTAATTTTGGATTCTTTTTTGCATAATCAATCGCACCAACAGAACTACTAACAGCATCATGGACGTTAATATCTACTGTTACTGGGTCTTTTTGGGTACTGATAACCTTTGCTCGAATCGTTTGTTTTTTTGAGGGTGCAACTTTTAAGTAATAATATGTCCTTGTTTTATCGACTTGATTATCGGGAATCACACTCTCCACAGTGAAACCCGCAGGATTTTGTGTTGCTTCCTCAGCCTGTCCAGCAATTGGGAAAAAGAAACTCATCCATAAAAAAAGAAAGACAAGACTTACTTTTTTCCCTTTTTCCCATTCCATCATGACGCCCTCCTCCAATAAAAAAGGGGAGAGGAGATGCCTCCTGCTCCTCTTTCTCTTACTTTTTTTAAAGTGTGTCATCCAGAGACCAAGTCAGAGTCCCTGAATATTGTCTACCTTCTTTTGCAACGCCAGCTGGAACGTTCATTTTGATTCCGTCCATCTCTAAAGCAGTAGTCCCTTTATAAGATGAAGTTGATGATCCGTTATCTTCCATAACTTTCTTTGCAGTTCCACCTTGTTCTAAAGTTTGCGTTGCACTAGGCACTGTAGCCGTATGAGCAGCAGTTGGCTCAACAATTGAACCTGGTGATTCTGGTGCAGCAGTTCCTTGGTAAGCTTGTGTAGCAGCACCGAATTCTAGCGTAGCACCAGTTAATTGTGCACTACCACTCATAAGCTCACTTAGAGAAACATTCAATTCCCATTTGTCTGAATTACTTTCTGTACGCTTGTCATTTACAACCACATATTTTTTTGCAGCTGAATCTTCGTTGTATACTGTCGCACTTGAATTCACCTTGTTAGCACTACCGAAATCCAAATTACCTGGTGCCCACTTGATTTCTAGGTCATCTCCGCTTGTACCTGGGTTGTAGTCTGTAAACCCAATTCCAGCATCTGTAGTAACAGTGTCTGTTTCACCAGCTAACGCAGTCCCTCCTGCCATGCAAACACCTAATACGCTTGCACTGGCTAATAATCCAGCTAATAATTTTTTCTTCATCTCTTTTTCTCTCCTTTTTTTGATTTTTTTCGAGATTTATATATCAAGAGGAAATCCTCATTGATACCAAAAGGTAACAAAATAATATGGAATAGCATGTTATACTAACTTGATGAGTCAAATTCGAGTTATCTTGTTTTAAATAATAATAAGTACTAATTCAATAAAGGCTTAGCAAAGCTAACAAATACCTTTGACGGCTTATATTGACGATTTTTATCCAATTGAAAACACCTGATTAAATAACAGAAGCGCATTTTTTTCACGAGTAATTCTTAATATTCTCTTAATATTATGATCAACTACCAATTTATTTTAGTATTATCCAAAAGTAAATTAATGTTAGCGCTTACTTTAAAAAGGCATAGAAATTCTATGCCATCGGGAAAAATTAAGTTATTTTCATTAAGCTTTATTTTAAATTTAATAATTTTCAATCAAACAGCAAGATTCTCAATAGCATACACAGCCATGGTCCGTTCTTCTAACATTGAGTCAGAATATACATCAAGTGTCATTTTTGTTGAGGAATGACCCAGTAATGCACTGACAGATGCAATTCCAACTTTAGCTTCTAAGCAGCGAGCTGCGAATGTATGACGTAGTTGATGAAAATGGATGCCTTCAAGATTTGCTCGTTTCCTAATTTGATGGAAATGATAAGTTAATACACGTGGTTCACATCCTTTACTGCCTATTGAGAATACAAATTCACTTGTATTTTTTTCTTTCAACCTCTCTAGTAATTGTTGAACTTTTTGATTCATAGGAATGATTCTTTGAGAAGCATCGCTTTTTACCGAGTCATAGTTCACTATTGTCTTTCGGCCTAGAACATCTTGTATTCGATTGCATGTTTTATTGACTGAAATAATCCCTCTTGCAAAATCGACATTTTCCCATTTTAGTGCTGCAACCTCACCAATCCGCATTCCAGTATTTAACGACAATGTTACAGCCTGTGCTTTATCTTCTTTCGAATCCTCTATCGCTTCTATTAGAGTTCTTTGTTGTTCAATCGTCAATGCACGAACTTTCTGTATATTTTTTTTTGGTAATTGAACATTCTCACAAGGATTTTTATATACAATCCCGTATTTTTTCGCATCATTGAGTGTCTTCCGTAATAAACAAATAATTATTTGAATGCTATTCGGTGAAAGTCCTTTTTCAACGAATAAATCAATAACTTCCTGGATTCGCTCTGCTGATAATTGATACAACGGCAGCTCTCCTAATTTTGGAAGAAGGTACCGAGAGAGTTTGTAGCAGTAATCTGAGTACGTTGATGCCTTAATTGTTCTTTGAACATCCTTTTTCCATTGGACAATCCATTCGTGATAAGTTATCAAACTTTTTCCATATAGTTCGATCATTCTTTCCGACTGCTGCTTTAACGGGAACAGCTTTTCTCTGACATCAGAGTAGGTTTTTCCATACACGTAACCATACTTAAGCCTGCCGTTACTCTTTCTACCAGTTTTATATCGTCCTTCCCATCTTCCATCCTTCCTATAGTAGATATTGTCACCTTTTCTTGATCGGCTGTTCATAAAATAACCACTCTTTCTATCTAGTTTGACGAGTATATCTGACGGTCATTGCAATTATTACTTTTCATTAAACTTTCTAGATGAATTCCACTATTAACTAATCTAAAAAATCAAAAAAAGAAGAATAACTTTTAAATTATTATTGCAATTCTTTTTATAATATCCTATAATTTGTAATGAAAAGCTAATGATAAGCCGACATGAGATATTTTATTCTGATTATTTGTCATTTTTCCTGTTTTTATTTAAAACAAGTAAAATGAATAATTGATAATTAAAAGTGATTTCCTTACTTTTCCACTTTGTCTTACAAACAACAAAATCAATTCCAACCATCAAATAGAATCCTTCTCTGATGGTTTTTCTTTGTCCTTTAACTCCTTATTTCTTCCTCATTGTTCGTTAGAAAACGTCATTTTTCTTTTTTCACAAGAAACTTAAATTTTAAAATAAATAACGAACATAGTCAATGAATATTAACTATTATTGGCGGATTTTCCATCTAATTAGAACGAAAATTAAATGTGATTTCAATTGTTTCCATAAGTCAATTTCTGTAAGACGTTTCCCGATGCGTTATCCTTTAAATAATTTAAGGAAATTGAATAGTTATTTTTAGATATACTGTAGCTATTAAGAATTGAGGAGTGATGCACATGTCAAATGAAAAGTATTTTGAAAGGGTTTTGTACAACAAGAGGATGTCTGTGGATTGGTTGAATTTGTTAGAGGATGCGTCGGATTTTAATCACCTTGATTTGAAATCGATTACAGCGCTATTGTCGGCTCCTTGTGACTTGGGAACCGTGATTATTCGTGAGAATGAGCATTCTTTTTTTAGCGGCAGTCCCATGGAAGCTTTGAGAATTTTTTATTCTTCGCATCCTTTTTTTGATTATTCGGTGACGCAGCGCTGTTTTAAGCTGATCGAGGGGTTTCCTTCTTATAAGGTTCCTTTTGTGAGTTGGCACTATATCCTGTGCCCTTTGGAATCACCGGAGAACGGGGCTTGGTTGAACCCGCTGGAGGTCTATGAGGAGGAGATGATTCAAGGAAAATGCTATGCGGAATTGATCAATGGATTGGTCTTAGAGCTTCCTTTTCAGAAGCGTAGTTTCTTGAATCAAGCTGAAAAGGCGCTCTACTCCTTATGCTACCTGCGGCGTGAGTATATGATCACGACTCGTACAAGCGGAAATCCCCTCAGTTATATCGAACTGGCAAACACGCCTTTTCTACAGACACTGAGTCAGCAGCCTCTATTACAGAGCTGGTTCACTGATCGTGGGGATTTTCATCAGCACTACTTTAGTCAGGTGTTAATGGATCATCAAAATCCGTCGAAAAGCAAACTAATTAATTCAGTTTAATCTTCTATTTTGTTAAAATTCGATAAAAAGGAGGCTCTCTATGGAAAACTTGGTAGAATTTTTAGAAACAATTGAAAATGTAAAACAACGAGAAAAACTGCGAGACTTATTCCAAAAATACTAAAGGATTTTCCTGAACTCGAGACACGTATTGCTTGGAATCAGCCTGTGTTTACTCACCATGAAACATTTATCATAGGCTTTAGTGTTTCAAAAAATCACTTCTCCGTTTCTCCCGAAGTCTTTTGCTTAAACAAATTTATCGAAGAAATTAAAAAAACTGGTTACACTTATACAAACAATATTTTTCGTATTTTGATCCTTGGAATTGTGACACGTCTTTTGACCAAAATGTAACCAATTGACTATACTTGTGACGAGAAAAAAAGTTTTGGCGAATTTAAAACATCCGCCAAAACTTCTTTATCTTACCACCATTACGTTACAAGGTGCATGATTCACGATATACCCACTGGTAGATCCTACTAGTAACCGTTGGAAACGACCTTTACCAGTAGCTCCAACATAAATTAAATCAATCCCATATTGTTTCGGCAATTCTTCCGTCAACGCTTTTTTAGGATTTCCGATATATTGAACGAGCTCCATATTTTGATAACGTCCCCGTTCAGCCAGCTTCTCTAGGTATTGTTTTGCCCGTTGTGTTTCTTCAGCCAGGATATCATCCATCGGCTGGGCACTGCTCATTAAAATACTGGAATCATCAATGACTTGGACAACATACAATTTGGCCTCATTTCGTCGAGCCGCACCGATTGCTTCAAAGAAAGCCCCCTCAGACTGATCCGATCCGTCAACAGCCACCATAATATTTTTATATCTACCAATCATACTATCCGCTCCTTACTTCAATTATCGAATCACCGTCACACTACATGGGGCATGGTTCACAACATACGCCGCAGTAGAGCCTATGCGTGATAAACTGATTTCCCCTTTTCCCGTAGCTCCAAGGTAAATCATATCTACATCATTGTCCTTTGCAAATTCAACGATTTTCTCCTTTGGACTGCCTAAATCAACAAATGGTTCAATATTTTCAAATTCTTTGCGAGACGCATCATGTACTTTTTTCAATAGTTCTTTTTCAACTTGTTCTTTTTCTGCCGCGTAAATTTTACTGAAAGAAAACGCGCTTGTGGAGAGTTCACTGTCATTAATGATTGAAATAACATTCAACTTAGCATCATGGCGTTTAGCCGCTTCAACTGCTTCAGCAAAAGCATGTTCTGAATGCTCAGACCCATCAATTGCTACTAAAATATTTTTGTAGTTATCAAGCATTGTAACCGCCTCCTTTATTTAAGTATAAAGGAAAACAAGAAAACTGTGAAACGAAATCACCTTTTTTCTACTGATCCAAACAAGAAAAGATCCTTACATACAGGAACGTCTAAAAATCCAAACTATTTTTTCTATTGTGAGCATTTTTCTTGTATCTCTTTTGCCAATCCGTTAAGGTTACAGTAGTTCATTTGTTTATCCGAGTTCCTTCCCAGGACTCCGGCCGTCGTTGCCCTGCGACGGCCTTTTTTTGAGCAAAAAAGTTGCAAAGAAAGCCTTTTCCAATTATAGTTATAAGCGGGTATTACCCATCCTTTATAGAATTTGTTTTTTCACTTGCGGACCGTTGCCTTTTGGGGCCGGTCTTTTTTTGTTTAGTATCGACGCCTAAAAATACCCTACTTTCTATTGAAATCCTTCTTTTTCTCTAGCTTTTGTGTGTTAAACTAGGTATGTTGACACACAGTGCAATTGGAGGAAAGGACATGTATAAAGCCAACTTAAAGAATATCCTCACCCGCAAAGAAGAGCGGACAATCGATCTTACTTTGATCCCTCAGGTGGGCGATACCTTACAATTGAAGGAACCAGAGAAATTTTTGCTGGTCCATGGGATTACTCATATTATTGAAAGCGAGTCCATCCAATTTGAGATTTTTGTCGAACCAATCGACCGCACTTATTGGATGAACGAAATTTAGAAAGCGAGGAATAAAAAATGATTGCACACAAAAGAGATGGACTCCATGTAGTTTAAGATCATTAAAAATTACATGGAGGAATTACGATGACTAATATTTATGATAATGAGAAATTTTTTGAAAGCTACAGCCAAATGAATCGCAGCCAGCAGGGACTAGATGGTGCCGGTGAGTGGCAGACATTAAAAGCGCTGCTGCCTGATTTTGAAGGAAAGCGGGTATTGGATCTTGGCTGCGGCTATGGATGGCATTGCCTTTATGCCGCTGAGCATGGGGCTGCCTCTGTAGTAGGCGTAGATCTATCTGAAAAAATGCTCGCCGTGGCTCGTGAAAAGAATACTTTCGATACTATTACTTATCTTCATGCCAGTATTGATGAAGTCACCTTTGAACCGGAAAGTTTTGATGTTGTGATCAGCTCACTAGCGATTCATTATATTGCCAATTTTGAAAAGCTCACAAAAAACATTGCGAAATGGTTAGTCCCAAGCGGACAATTAGTTTTTTCAGTCGAGCATCCAATCTTTACTGCTGAAGGTTCACAAGATTGGGTTTATGATGAAAACGGTACTATCCTGCATTTCCCTGTCGATAATTATTTTTACGGAGGACAGCGAACTGCGCATTTTCTCGGCAGCGATGTGACAAAATACCATCGCACGCTGACCAGTTATTTGGATAATCTGTTAACCAATGGCTTTCAAATCAAGCGCATCGTTGAGCCGATGCCCTCTGAAAATATGATGGACATCCCAGGGATGAAAGACGAAATGCGGCGGCCAATGATGCTGATTGTTGCGGCGGAAAAAAGTTAAATCTTATTTTAACAATGATTCTTTTAAAAGAGGACTGCATCTCACTTTAACATTAGTGAAATTCAGTCCTCTCTTTTTTATATTACTTAATTGTTAACCCTTTTTTATCAACCCAGCCTTTCAAATCTGGACTGAACACATAAGATCCTGAATCCTGTGTAAGTTTGATAGCTTTACCCGACATTGATTTGGTTGTTCCCAGTTTTACATATCCTTTTTGTCCCCATGGCAAAGTATCAATCTCTTTTTCAGTAGTATTGATAACTGCATTTTTTTCAATTTCAGTCACTACAAGTTTTTTAGTAGTAATCGTATTACTATTTTCTACAGAATCCACCTGATTAATTAAACTTTGATTGAATGCTTTTTTGTCAATCCATCCTAATGATGCAACATAATAATAGGAACCATTTCTCGCAGATACAACTACTTGTTTTCCTATATAATCTTTGGTATACCCAAGAACTGGCACACCGTTAAACCAAGGAAGAGGATTGATTTGATAGCCTCCATTTTCAATTTTACCTGAACAATTAGTCTTTACGACTTCTACCATTCCTTTTTTGTCTACCCAACCTTTTAGATCTGGCGTATACGCGTAGGAACCTGTTTCTTGTGTTAATTGAACTACTTTACCTTGAATGGATTTTGTAGTACCTAATTTTCCATATCCTTTTTTCCCCCAAGGCAAAGTATCGATCTCTTTTTCAATTTGATTGATCATGACTGTTCTGCCAATTTCAGTAAATTCCATCTGTTTCAATACTGGTGCATCACTTAGTAATCTTCGCGCAAAACTTGGATAGAAATATTTAATATCTACAGTTGTCACGTTTTGCCCTGGTTGAGGTGCATGGATCATCTGGTTACTTCCAATGTAGATACCTACATGATAAGTATTTCCTCGAGTCCCATAAAATAGTAAATCACCTGGAAGCAGAGAACCTAAACTGGCTTCTTTTCCATATGTTTCTTGGTTAAATGTTCCCATGGGAAGTTCAATATTTACTGCTTGTTTATAAACATATTTGACTAAACCACCGCAGTCAAATGATCCTGGTCCTGAAGCTCCCCAAACATAAGGTTTTCCTAATTGCTCTTTTGCTTTGTTCACTACTTTTGTTTGGTCACTCGTCATAGCTGCACGCGTTACGGTTAAAGTTTGCATCTCCTCAGAAGAAACTTTAGGAATGGTCATAATTTGCTCGAATTGTTCTTCTGTAAAACCTGCTTTTAACGCTTGTGTTTTTTCTGTATTTTCCATAATAACTCCTCTTTTCTTATATAAATTTGTTTAATACTTAAAAGTTTTTATATGATCGCTAGGGATATTTACCTTATTTCCTTCCACTTGAATCTCCCTTAATACAATCCGAATATCCTCATTAGTAAAACCTTCGCCACGAATTCTGACATCCCACGAGCCATAGCTATTCTCTTCTCCATAAACTTGATCCGATAACAAAATATCTTTCAAAAAACTACGCATATGAGGGAGCATCTTATCTGATTGTTTCTGAGTTAAATTGCGTGCTTCAATCCTGTTCCATTCTTTATCTCCATCAACAATCGCAATATTTTCTTGCATATATTCCGGACAGAAAGTTGCTAATTCTTGCTTCATGCGATTAATTGTATGGTCGCTTTTCCAGGCACTGTTTACAATTATTACCAATGTAAAACGGTTATCTCTTTGTCTCTTTGACTGAACTTGTTCACGCAATAATATTCCTGAATACCTGTTTTGTAACCATGAAACCATCATTTGAGCTTGGCTAAAATTAATGTTATCAATGGCGATACCATTGCTGCTATCTGAAGTAGCTGAATTTGCAAATGGTAAATTTTTAATTTCCAATCGATAAACATACCATCCCATTGTGTATGGCATCTCAGTTTCACTATTTAGCGAAATACCGTTTGCGTTATAGTTGCAATGGATTACTTTTTTTTCATCTATGGCCATAACTATATGTCCTGCTGCTCCACCTGAAGAGCCTTTAAGACCAAAAATTATCACATCGCCGCGCTTCATATTCCATGTCGTATTTTGAGCAATACAGCTAAAATCATTTTGAACAAGCCACTCGTGCATAGAATCCGTATTTAATATCCAACCAGCATCACTAGCACCAGCTTTTCGCAAAGAACTATAAATTGCTCCTGAGCAATCTGCTGTTCCATCTATACCAACTCGACTTCCTTCCATAGAATAAGTAACCTTTTTTTCCATTAATTCATTCATAGCTCCAATTGCCCTATCGATATCAACGCTCATAATCTCTCTTCACTTCTCAAACTATACTTATTGGTCGCGTCATACAGCCCACATGCCATACCTCCTGCAACCAGTCCACCTAATGCCAATTCTCCTATTGATTGATTAAAAAGAAATGCCATAGCCACGCCCAAAGTCGCTCCCAATGCTAGCGATACAATCGGCAAATAGCGTGTCTCCAATAAGCGTGTCTGCTTTACAGCTTCCGTGATAATCATCATGATTGGTGAAAAACTAACTCCTGTCGCCAAAATATGTGTCAAAACCTTATCCATGTTCTCCTATCCTCTCATTAATATGATTGACCGTTGTCTCAATTCTCTCTACTTGCTTGAGTGATTCCGTCAACTCGTCGATCGTTTGTAAATAGCGTTCTTCTCGCGCATTGTTTTGTTTCATCACCCATACTAAGAGAAAGACAAAAAGCACTGGAAATCCGATGCTTTCAGGATTATTGAGAAACGTTGAAATAAAATCATCCATGCTTCACCAGCTTTCCTAAAATTATTCTGTTTTCTTGTTCATTACTTCTTGATCATTCAGAAGAACAATTGAATCTATACGTGATTTCGAAATTCTCTATCCACACTGAAAACGCGCCATTTAACACCTGAAAATAGAAAAACTGTCTACCAAAAATCCTTCCGAACCCTTAAAATTACTGCTTCCTACTTACCTCAAGCGATTACTTATGCCTTCGTTTCTTCATACATTTCATCCCTTCCTGTTTGATCTATCTAAACTATATACGAACTTATGTTCGATTTGTTGCCAAAAAAAAGACATCAAATTCCTAGATGTTCAGCTAGCTCTTCGAAAAAGGCATCACGCAAGCGAATCACTTGCCGCTTGCTTAAAAAGACTTGATCTGCGACTAAGTCGAGCGTTCCTTTTTGCTTATTGGACATATACAAGCGTTCGATGATTTCTCTTGTTTCTTCAGTTGCCGTCTCTAAACACATTGAAATGATCTTTTGGTTTCGCTCTAAATTAATCAGCTGACGGTCTAAAGAGATAGAAATCAACAGCTTTTTATCTTTGATCCCTTTATTTGAGTGTTGATGGGTCTCTTTACTATGGAAAAGCAGTTTTTCTTTTCTTTCTAAATAATAATCTTCCATTTTAGGATAATCCTGCAAAATGCCTTTTAAATAATCCTTCTTCCATTTTTCCATGGTCTTTCCTCCTTAAAATAACTATTACTTGAAGTATCAGAGAAATAGTAAATTATTTTTAATACTAAATTTTCTCTGAACCGACGTAAAATTCTTTTTTGTAGATTAATGGTAATACATTACGCGTACTATGTAAATCATTTTGTCGACATATCGTCTGTTTTTTATAGAAAATCTACGACATTTCGTGGTACTATAGGGAAGAAGGGAGTGGGACTATGTTTGCACAACAATTAAAAAAATTAAGAAAAAGAACACCTCACCTAACTCAGATGGACATGGCTAAAGAATTAGGGATCGCTAAAACGACTTACGCTTCCTATGAACAAGGAAAACGAACGCCCGATATAGAGATGCAAAATAGGATCGCTGATTTTTTTAATGTGACTTTAGATTACTTGCACGGACGAGAACAAAAGTCTTCTTTTTCCACCAAACAGATGACTGTCGCGGCTCATATTGATGATGAAGTGACTGAGGAACAAATGGAAGATATTTTGAACTATATTGATTTTATTAAGCAGAAACACGCAAAGAAGGATTGATTGGATGGATAAAGCAGAAAAATTAATGGCTCATTTTCCAGGAATCAATTATATTTTTGATCCAGCTATGCCAGATGGTCAAAAAGGATTGTATATCGACAACCATGTCTATCTGAATCCACGCCAAACCTCTGAAGAATTGACCGATACAGTCGCGGAGGAGATCGCCCACTACTTGACTAGTTCCGGTGATATTACCCCCCAGGATACCAAGGAAAAACGCAAACAAGAACAAAAAGCCCGTGATGTCGGAGCAACTTTGGTGGTATCGCCGCAGGACATCATTGACTGTTATAAAGAACGTTTCTCTACCGTTTGGGAATGCGCCGATTATTTGGGGATCAATAAGGATTCCTTTGAGCATGCCGTGAAAGTCTATGCCCGGATGTATGAGGATGGATTATCCTATAAAAATTATCGCATTCTTTTCCGAGGAAATGGCACCATCGGAGTCATCGAATTTTTTGACGATTAAAAACGACCTTAGCTTATTCGCTAAGGTCGTTGTTTTATCCGCTGATTTAAAAATTATTTTCAGGATCGACTAGTTCCCCATAACTAACAACCGTTGTAAAATCAATGAAATCTTCTGTTTCACTTTTGATGATTTTAACGATCGCTGAATTGTTTAATTTATTCTTCACAATTCCTAGTTGTGTTTCCTTTTTATATTCGAAATATACTTCTTGTCCAATTGAGAAGCGCTCCCCTAAAAATGAGGGCTTTGGAGATTTGAATCCATAGGTGTTCGCCATTTGAATATCCTCCTTCAAATATTATAAAAAAAGAAGATCGTTTCCGATCTTCTTAGTCATCCGTCGATAAACAATTATTAGTCTTTAACGATGTTTGAAGCTTGTAAGCCGCGTTGGCCTTCTTCAACGTCAAACGTTACTGCTTGACCTTCGTCTAAAGATTTGAATCCGTCTCCTTGGATTGCTGAGAAATGTGCGAAAACATCATTTCCGTCTTCTCCAGTGATGAAACCAAAACCTTTGTCTGCATTAAACCATTTTACTGTACCTTTATTCATAGAAAGTACCTCCAATTACACATCAACTGTGTTTATTTTGTAATAAAAAATGACGTGTAAGAAAAAGTATCTTAAATTATCTAGATAACTACCTAGTCACATATCAAAGTATTACTTAATTACCATAACATGAATAAATCCTAAAAGCAAAAAAACATGAACATTTCTGCAAAACAATCCATATAATATTAAGTTTTGATTCTTTTCCTTAATAACTCCATTTAAATCTTGTATTCTACTTTGTTTTCAGGACAAAAAAAGAACTTTCACGGTTTTATTCCTCATTTACTAAAAACGAACAATCCCTTTAGACAGAAAAAGCATGCAGCGGACTGCATGCTTTTTTCTATTCAGCCGTTTCTGCATAGAAGCCAATGCCTTCTGAACGCCAGCCAACTCGAACAAGATGATCCCGTTCATTCGAATTCGGCGTGTAGTGATGGGCACCTGCTTTTGCGTTTGGATTATATAACCGATAAATAGGCACTCGTGGGTGATTAGAGAAAGCGGACACAAAAGCAACACCCTCATCTCTCCACCCGACACTTACTAAGTGTGCCGCTTCATAGCTGTTCATCGTATAATGATGATCCCCGGCATTTGGATTGTACAGTCGATAGACAGGCGCTCCTGTATGAAAATTCGGCGCAAACCAGCCAATCTGTTCCTCGCGCCAGCCAACACTTCGTAAATGCCTTGCCTCTGACAAATCAGGCGTATAAAAATGTTCACCAGAATTCGGGTTATACAACCGATAGACAGCAACACTTGCGGAAGCTTCAAGAGAAAAACCAAAAAGTAACAAACAAGTGAAAAAGAGTCCAACAACGCGAGCTATTTTCTTCATTCCAAACGCCTCCTTTCTTTCATTATAGAGGGTTATCTCTTGCGATTAAAGACAATCCTGTGAACACGGTTACTTTTTATTCCGACAATAATCCACATAGCCAAAAGCAAAGGCCTCAATCAATAAGAAAAATGAGGAGGCAGTCTGCAACCACCAGTCTGTCGGGTTCGGGCTGCGACTACTTGAGGCATACAGCGAAAAATCTGCTCTGCCAGACAATAAATTATTTTGCATAGTTGTAATCGAGACAATCGTCGAACGATAGGTGGAAAGAACATTTAACACATTAAAGAGATGTTGATTCTCTCCAGATAATGACAAAACAAAAATCAAATCGTCTTCATTGATGCTTTCCATGATCCGTTTGAATTCATTGGATTGAGAGGACGCCGGGATCATTTGCGCGGGTTTCCCGATTAGCAACAATAATCGCTGCAATTCTGCCGCCTGGTTTTGCTGGGTGACACCGGTTCCTAATAGATAGACGTTTCGACTGTTTTCCAGCGCCTTATAAATGTTTTCCCAGTTGTTTGTTTTGAGATAATTGATTGTCCGTTCCGCATCAGAAAAAATACGAGTTTTGAAGCTCGTCTCCTTTTGTGCATCACTGGGGTTATTCTGCCACTTTAAAAAATTCCGCAGCTCGCTAAACCCAGTGAAGCCCAGCTTTTGCGTAAAACGAATCACGGATGATTTTGAAGAATGACATATTTTCGCGAAATCATTGGTTCCCATTGTCGCCATTTCTTTTGGATGTGCATGGATGTATTTCACCATTTGGAGATCCACTTCATTTAATGCCTCATAATGTTGATTGACAATATCAGAAAAAAGCATAGCCAGCCTCCTTACTCTTTCATCTTATTTTATCCTAAAACGAATGCAGCGTGTTCCCTATAGAAAAAAAGTATGAACGATCGTTGCCAACCATTCATACCTTCATTGCAGATTTACTTTAATTCTGGCCACCAGTCGCCATTTGCTTCAATCATTTCATCTAAAATCTCTTTTGCCACTGCCGCAGAAGGAACAGTTTTAGATAGTGTCATCGCCTGCCAAAGCTTTTGATACGACCTTTGCTCAAAGGCATCCACGACTAATTTTTCAACCGCTACCTGCTGTTCGATCATTCCTTTTTGGAAATGGGGGATTTTCCCCATACATAACGGCTCGTAACCGCGCTTGCTGACAATGCAGGGAACCTCTACCATCGCATCATCAGATAAATTGGCGATCGCCCCTTCATTTTTAACGATGAGAAGCATCCGTTCATAAGTATTGTAGGCTAACGCTCCGGCCAGTTGGACGATAAATTCAGCATGTTCACCTGCTTCGATCGTTGTATCCTCAGCTGTTTGCGCCGCAGCGATTCGCTCGCATTCCGCAAACACATTTTTCTCGCGATTATCCATCACTTCATTGGCGCGAGTATAGTTTGGATCGGCATGAGCCACCACGTAATCAGGGTATAGGTAATATTTTAAATACGTATTTGGAACAGTCAGCGGATCAACTGCGTAAACATCCTTGGCTTTTTGGAAGGTATCCATCCAGCTGTTTTCCTCTAGTAATGGGTTGCCTTCTCCCTTGGCAGCGGCATAGCCATATTTTGCTACATGCTCCTTCAATTTCGGCATAAGATCGTTGCCCTGTTTGTCGGTCATTTCTGTCCACCAGCCAAAATGATTCAATCCATAATAACGATCGACAATGTCGCTTTCACTTTCTAAGCCGACAATATCCGCGATGGACTTCTTGATTGCAACAGGCATGTCGCAGATATTGATAATCTTTGCCTCTGGACGCATTCTACGTGTCGCTTCCGCTACAATCGCTGCTGGATTCGAATAGTTGAGCATCCAAGCTTCTGGCGAATACTTTTCCATGTAGTCGATCAATTCCACCACTCCTGGAATCGAGCGCATCCCGTAAGCCATTCCTCCAGGCCCGCAGGTTTCTTGGCCAACAACCCCATGCCTCAAAGGGATCTTCTCATCTTGTTCACGCATTGCAAGGCCACCCACTCGAATGTGGGCCATCACAAAATCAACGTCGGTGAAGGCTTCTTCAGGATCCGTTGTTGCTAAAAATTCGATTTCTGGCGCGCGTTCCTTTACAATCACCTCGCAGGCTTTCGCAACAATATCTTGACGTTCTTTATTATTATCGTAAAATTTTAATTTGCGCAAAGGAAACTTCTCCTGATTTTCGATAAGCATCATGACGATTCCTGCGGTATAGGTGCTTCCCCCACCTGCAATTACGACTGACTGTTTTTCCAACTTCATTCTTCTCTTCCTTTCAAATTGACTCTCTATAATTTATGATTCGCTCATACCTAATCTCTCACAGATATCTTCTTTAAATCCTTGAACCCCCATCCCGATGATGACTTGGACACTCGTTCCATTTAAAACAACACCCTTTTGCTGAGAGATTCTCTCTAATTGAGCCGAATCAACCAGCGCTTCGTCTTTCACCGTGACCCTTAATCTGGTAAAGCAATTGGAAATACTTTCTATATTTTCTCTTCCACCCAATCCAGCAACAACTAAGTCAAAGTCTGCGCTGCCATCTGCCGTAAACTCGCCATTCGTTTCATTTACTAGTACTGCTTCTTCTGATTCCTCATCTTCTCGACCCGGTGTTTTAATATTTAACTTGTTAATCAACAAGATAAACACAAAGTACCAAATGACTGACATGATGACTCCAACAAGAATCACCAAGTAAAATTTCGTGACAGAAGGGCTAAACACAGAATTAGAGACAAAGGTGTCAATCAAGCCATACAGCATATAGGTTCTGGCACCGATTCCCCACAGAATTGTTTCTGATACCGCCGTTAGTAAACTATGAACCAGCCATAGCAGCGGTGAAGCAAATAAGAAGGAGAAATCTAACGGCTCCGTGATGCCGGCTACTGCCGCAACGAACATTGACGGCAGGATCATCCCTTTCACTTCCTCTTTGCGCTGCTTTTTCGCACAGTGGATCAATGCAAGAGAAACCGCGATCGAGCCAAAGATCTTCACAAAGCCAAACGTCGCAAAGCGTAACGATGGGTCTAAGCTGGTAATTGACCCCGCATTGGCCATTTCTGCGTAAAAAATATTTGCCGCACCATTGTAAACCTGACCGCCAATTTTTGCGGTACCGCCTAACGCAGTAAAACAAAATGGCATCCATAATAAATGATGTAACCCCGTCGGAATCAAGAATCGATTACCGAACGAATAAATGAACACGCCCAACAAGCCTGTCGTCAAGATAAAGCCTGACAAGGAAGAAATCCAGCCATTCACCACCGGCCAAATGTAGCTCATTCCAATCGCTGTCACTAAAATAACCGGGATCAGAATCATGAAGGAAAAGCGTGAACCACCATAAATACTCAAGAAGTCCACAAATTCCTTATCTGAAAAGCGATTGTGAATAAACGCGACGATACAGCCAACCAACATCCCTAAAAAGACATTCATATCGACAACTTGAAAGCCTAAAACTACAGCCTGTCCTGTCCCAAAAAGACCCATATCCCCTGCTTCAGCCAATTGATTCGTCAGCGTCAGCCACGCATTGTTTGCTGCCAAAAAGAATAAAAACGCGATCAATGATATCAGAGCAGCCTCAACTTTTTTCTTTTTCGCTAGCGAAGCAGTGATTCCTACACAGAAAATCAATGCTAAATTATTTAACATGCTGTCCATCATTGTTTTGATCAGCCCGCCAAAGGTCTGCAAAACATTCGGCATGAATTCCAATTGTAAAATAACAGAAACTGCCAAGAATAGCCCCATTACCGCCATGAACTTCACTGGAACGATTACCGCTCGAGAAAAATCCTGCATCGTCTGAGAAAATTTACTTTTCATCGTTTCTCTCCATTCAATTTATTGAGTATACGTATCTCTTGACCTCAGACTACCAACATATGAAACCCGTTACAATACTCCTTCCACTCTTTGGACCCAAGTCCAAGAATAGGAACCAAAAAAGAGAAATAGCAGCTTTAATAACAAACGGAGAGAAACACTATTTTTCGTAAAAAAAAGAGCTCAATCCTTTAAAAGAATTGAGCTCAGAAGAGGAACAGTATTTAAAAAGGGACCTTACTGTTGCATACAAGAGAATGAACAAAAAAAGGAAAGCACATTTCATGCTTTCCTTCCTCCGTTGATGCTTGAACAATATACCCATTTTCTCATATAAGATAAAAATCTTCTTCGGGGGAAACACTCGGTAAACTTCACTTATTAATTACTGGGTACAAGCTTCATCAAGGAGCTGTATCTTTTCATTTAAAGGTGCTCGACTTCTGTTGATTCCTATCTTAGCGCCGTGTTCTTAATCTAGATATCTATTTAGATCTACCTAAGAAAAATGAGACGATTAGGACTAAGATGACTGCTCCAATGATTGATGGTACTAACGCCATTCCAGCCAATGAAGGTCCCCAAGAACCTAATATTGCTTGACCTAACGCTGAACCTACTAGACCAGCAATGATGTTTGCGATCCATCCCATGCTGTTTCCTTTACCTGTAATCGCTCCAGCGATTGCACCGATAACTGCTCCGATAATTAATGACCATAATAAACCCATGACAAATTCCTCCTACAATACACTTATTTTACTCGTGGTTCACGATTTTCTTCGATTTTTGCTTGCGCTTTGTTTGTGCCGCGGTTCACTGCACCTTTTGCTTTGTCTGTTTGTTTTGAAGCAAACTCACCTGTTGTCTTCGCTGCACTAGTTACTTTGTCTTGAACCGTTTCACTATCTTGTTCATACTCTTCTTCAGACTTGATATCCACGACATTGATATTTACTTCGATCACATCTAAATGTGTCATCTTTTCCACTTCATCATGGATGACTTCTTTGATACGATCCGCAATTTTTGGAATGTCTATTCCATACTCAATCACAACATCCATATCCACAGCTACTTGTTTTTTACCGACTTCTGTTTCGATACCTGTCGTTACGTTATCTGTATTGACCAATTTTTCAGCGATATTTGAGAAGAATCCGCCATCTACGGTTAATAACCCATCAATTTGTTCAATCGCTGTGCCAACGATTTTTTGAATAACCTTATCGTCATACGTTAATTCACCTTTGACTTCTGACGCTTTGTTTGGTGTTTGTCCTGATACGGCTGTTTTATCGTTTACATTTTTGTTTTGAAAATTGTTTTCCATGATACTTTTCCTCCTAATGGTTGTTTTGTTTAAAATATTCATCTAATAAATTGGTTTGCTGCAGGTAATAGCCCAGTGCTGCGCCTAATCCAGTTAATAAAACGATCAACAATGTTTTGAAAAAACCGATCGCTACCAGCAATATGGCTAAAATTAACCCTGCGATCCCGAAAATAATCGGGAGTTTGTATTGATTCATTAAATCTTTCAAGCGGCTCCCTCCTTATTCGTGTAATTGATTGCTCCCATTTGAGCGTTGCGTTGTACTATTTTACTCGTGAGTGATCGGCTGTGTTCTTGTCTTGCTCATCATCAAAAGACTTATAAGCAACATCCACTTTGATTTTTTCCTGACTACCTAGGATTTCTTGTAGTTCCTGTTGAATTTCTTTCATCAATGTTTCTGTTTTTCCGATATGGGCAGATGTGCGGTTCAATTGGCCTTTGATTTTGATCCTGATCTTATTTTTTGTCGCACGCACCTTCACATCTGGTGAAGCAACAAATCCGACATTCTGCGTTTTCGTCCGAACAAATCCTTCGATCGCTTTTCTGTCTAAGGAAAGACGTCCCTTCTCTTCTTTCAGTACAAATGTTTGTTTGACCTTTGGATAAAAGATAAGGAAAAGAATGAAAATCAGTAAGATTATTGAGAAGACTAACGCTACCCAAAATAAGTACTCGCGAAGAAAGTAATTAGATAGAGAATTTCTGATAAATTCCGTACGATGAATGCCAAACGGCAAATTCATATAAGGAGAACTGATTGCGATAACCATCAGCAGAGCTGACATCAAGATAACTGAGATGATAATCCCGATTGCTTTTATTCCACGATTCATAATTGTACACCTCCTTCATAATAGGAACTCAGTAATAAATTATGTTGCTAATGCGGATCACTTTTCTAATCTTTCTTTTAATTTCCAATATTTTATCCATATTTTTAACAGAAAATTAAAAGCTTTTTTAGTAAAAGTAAATCACCTTACATAAATCATCATAACTTGATTTATTTTATTTTTGAAATATTCAGCTCACAATATCCAAATACGCATTATTTAAGCTTACTATTTGACAATAAATCTATGATAAGTTACGGAATAATAGTTTCTCAATTATTACAATTAATATTTATGATTATTCCACTCAACCAATAAACATTAAAAAATAAATAATCTGATTAAAAAGTGTGCTGAAATCCACTATGCAGGACCTTTATTTTTAATGCACTCTTAAATACAAAAAAAACCGTCCCCTTACGAGACGTCCATTTTTTCTTTTTCAAATTTACATCGAGCCATTCTTCAGCTTCGTGAAGACTTCAAAGCGATTGCCCATTCATGCATGCTTTCTCATATACGAACAATGCATTATTCACTAATCAAACAAGCCTTGATGGTCATTTTCGCTGCTCTTGAGGCAGGCTTTTTGCTCGCTCTTCGGCCAATGATCAGGATGACAATCAGCCAGATGACGTAACTAAGAACGATATTGAAAAATGAGAGTTGGATCGGTGCCTCCAAAGTCACTTTGCTAAAATAATCGGTGCTCAACAGAATTGCTGGAATTGATAAAACAGCGGCCAATACCCAGCTTAATAACGTGATGAATAAATTTTCTGCCGTAATCAACTTAAGAATTTGTTTTCTAGTTGCGCCGAAGGATTTCATGATACCGATCTCTTTCACACGCTCCAACGTTTGAATATTCGTGGTCGAAGCAAGACCAAAACCTGAAACAACCGCGACCATAACAATAACAATCAGCAACGTTTGAAAGGTCGGCATATAGTGGCTGCTTAAAATAGAGGCGGCATCACTCTTAGTTTCACTTTGTAAAATGGAGATACCATCCTCCAGAAGCTTTTCTTCTACTTGATGAATCATCTTTACGCGCTCTCTTCTCTTTGCCTTGCTATTTAAGGTTGCTTGAAAAATCCGCTGTTGTTTACTTGTGGACACTGTCTTGTCCAAAACTTCTTGCTTCATATAGATCGTTGCACCCGTCAAATCTTTCATCACACCGCCAATAGTAAAGGTCGCTTTCTGACCTTGCATATCTAACGATACTTTATCCCCTAGCTTCACCCTCGGGTGTTTATTGATAAATCCATGACTCACAACAATCTGATCGGATTTCAAGCCGCTCAACCATTCTCCTTCCATCATATCAGGACGGATAAATTTATTTTCTTTGGGTAGCCCCATGATTGAATACGTCTTATCCTGATTATCGCCATTTGCCAAATACTTTCCGTTGATGCTGCCCCACATTTCGTAATCTTGGATTTTCTTCATTGAAGCTAATTTTTCTTTTGCTGCTGTATCTTCTTTTGAACTGGTCAAGAAGCGATATTCATAATCAAATGAATCAAGATTGGTATTCAACGTAGACTGAACTGATAGCATCGCAATCAAGACCGTGATGAAACAAATGCCGCTCATCGTCAAAGTAGCAACATTCATTACTAGACGACTTTTTTTACGAAACGCATTTCTGATAGACAGCCTGGTAGGGCGTTCGAAAAAGGACGTACCTAAAAGATTCTTTCCTTCTATATTGTCATTTGCTACACCTGAAAAGGCCTTACGGATGGTGACTTTTGTTCCCTTCGAAATACTTGGATAGATATTACCTATCGGCAATATGAGCATCAAACCAATAAAGAAGCCTGATAACAACAGTGGGACTGATTGATTAACCAAAGATAGGTTACTGATTCGAAGCAATTTCTCTGAAATCAATCGCGCTAAAAGCTGTGAAATAGGTAAAGAGATGCCGCTTGCTGCAACGATCGGCAATAGAATTATCGCCAGATAAGCCAAGACGATCTGTCGGCTTTTCGCTCCAAATGATTTTAAAATCCCCATCTGTTTTACTAATTGTGAAAAGATCGATGTGATCAAACTGCTCATGATCAGACAACTAAATGCCAGTGCGATAAAGGCAAAGGTACGAAGTAGAAACAAAGCCGTCTTATACTCTTCCAAATGCATACTCACTCCTGGTGTATCATCAATGAGAACATTCTTGATCTGATAGCCATTACTTTCCAGCATCCGCATATAGTCATTACTAACAGCAACAATGTGCTCTCGATCATAGGCATCTCCTGAAACTTTGATATCCATCCGATTTTGTGACAACCCCATTGATGAAAGAGTTTCTGGGGAAACATAGGCGTAAATGGTATTGTGCATGGTTGCCGGGTGGACACTAATATCATTAACAACACCGGAGATCGACAGTTTCTTTTCTACCTTATTAGGCAGTTGGACTGTCAATGTATCATTGATTCCTTTATCGGCAACCAGCATGGCATCCCGTTCAATCAGCATCTCATCTTTCTTTGGATTTTTCTTCCCATCCATCGCAAAGACCTTGTTAATTCTCAAGTTAGCATAATTTTCAGCTGAAAAAAGCTCGACTGTTTTCCAATTTCCTTTCGCATCTTTTCCTCTTAACTGATGAAAAGATTTCGTCTCATAGCCAGTAATTCCCTCAAATTCTTTTGTCAGTTTGATCATGCGCTCATCTACTTTGTCCACATTCAATGTAGCCGATGAGGGATTAATCGATGAATAAGTGGTCGTAATCTCGTTGGTGATAAGCTCGTTAGAAAACAGCATAGTACCAAAAGCAATCATTCCCACTAAAATCGCCAGCAACGCCAACACTGATTTCTTTCGATTGTTGAATAAATCCCGAAACGCCATCCTATACAGCAGCCAAGACATGCTCATAACCTCCAATCATCTTATCTTCAATAATATGGCCATCCTTCAAGGTAATTTTACGCGTCGCTCCGTCAATTTCTTCCCGCTCATGTGTGACCATCACAATTGTTTTTCCCTGCAAATGCAATTCACGCAATAAAGAGAAAATACTCTCTGCATTCACTGAATCTAAATTCCCCGTCGGTTCATCGGCTAAAATAAGCGGTGCATCATTGGCCAGTGAACGGGCAATCGCTACTCGCTGCTGCTCGCCGCCAGATAAGGCACTTGGTAGTTTGTCCTGATGCTTTTCCAGTCCTACCATTTCAAGCAGCGCGTAGGCCTTGGCTTCACGCTCTTCTGACGGTACAGCCCCTATCAAATCCATTGGTAATAAGAGATTCTCCATCACTGAAAGCGTCGGAATAAGCTGGAAAAATTGGAAAATTATCCCTAATTCTTTTCCCCGCCAGCTAGATAACTCCTCTTCCCTCAACGATGAGATGTGTTGGTGATTGATCACGACATTCCCTTCGGTTAATTGATCCACACCCGATAAAATATTTAATAAAGTTGATTTCCCGCTGCCTGACCGCCCGGTTAAAAGCACATATTCGCCTTGCTCAATTGTCAAAGAGATTTCCTTGAGTGCTTGCGAGGCCACCTTTCCTGTTTGATAAATCTTTGATACATTCGTCATTTCAATCATTTTGAAAACTCCTCCTTGTTTCATGTTACCTTCATTATGCCGAAGCTTTGTTTGAATCTCGTTTGAATCAAAAAAATGTTTTCAACCTTCAAATGAATTTCAAACAAACATCCCGTATACTTATATAGAAGAAAGAATTCAATGAAGGAGGTGCCATTTCTTGAAAATTTTATTAGTGGAAGACGAAGAACGTTTAGCGGAAGCAATTACGCATATTTTGAAAAAAGAAGGCTATGTCGTAGATGTCAGCGGTGATGGATTAGAAGCGCAAGCATTAGCGGAGACGGGTGTTTATGATGTGATTATTTTAGATCGGATGCTGCCTAATAAGGAAGGCGTGGAGATTCTAAAGGAAATACGTCGTCAGCAGATTGCCTCGCCTGTCATTTTTTTGACAGCCAAGGATTCTGTGGCGAATCGGGTGGAAGGTTTGGAAGCTGGCGCCGATGATTATTTGATCAAGCCCTTTGCTAACAGTGAATTGATCGCCCGCGTCCGTGCATTGAGCAGAAGAAATGAAAACATCGTTCAAAACGATCACTTAAAGGCGGGAACGCTTGTGTTAAACAGCAAAGATTGCGAAGTCCAAATCGGACAAACTCAAGTAAAGCTTAGTCTAAAGGAAGCCCAATTATTGGCACTTTTCATTCAAAACAAGGGCCAAACACTCACAAAGGAACAAATTCTCGATCGCGTCTGGCCCTTTAATTCAGAGGTGGAGTTAAAAAATGTCGATCTCTATACCTATTACCTTCGCAAAAAAATCGATTTTTCAGCGGCAGAGCTGAATTTGGAAACCATTCGTGGTGTTGGTTACGCGCTAAAGGAGTGGCAGCATGCTTAAAACATTAAGACTTCGATTCATCCTATTTAATATGTTGGTAGTCCTACTATTGATCACTGTACTGTCAGTGACCATCTTCGCGGGAACCAAGAACGAGCTATCACTCCATCGCATATTTTTTGTCGCGATTTTTTGTATAGCGATCGCTTTTGTCAGCAGTTACCTGATCTCCAAACAAGCGGTCTTGCCTATCAAAAATGCTTGGCAGAAGCAATTGGATTTTACCGCGGACGCTTCTCACGAACTTCGAACACCGCTAGCAGTCATTCAAACCAATCTAGAAATCGTGATGGATAGCCCTGAGGAAACCGTCGCCAGCCAAATGAAGTGGCTGGAAAATATCCACATCGAACAGCAGCACATGGAACGCTTAGTCTCTGATCTACTTACTATCTCTCGCGCGGATACGGGAGAAGAGGAAATCCAGCGAACAGTTTTCTCACTAGATAGCTTGTTAAAAAGCATCGTAGAAAAATTTTCACCAGTCTGTCAAAATAAGACCATTCAATTAAAGGCTAATCTAGCCTCTGAGGTTCCCTTCTATGGTGATCAGCAAAGAATCAATCAATTAGTGATGATTCTGCTTGATAATGCCTATCAATATTCCAATGAAGGAGGACAAATCACCTTAACCCTTAAAAATTTACCAAAGGATACTCAAATCTCTGTCAAGGATACAGGCATCGGCATTTCTGAAGAGAATGTCACGAAACTCTTCGATCGCTTCTTCCGAGTCACCAACTCGCGAAAGAAAAATCCAGATGGTTTGGGCTTAGGACTATCCATTGCCAAGCTGATCACGCAGCAGCATCAAGGAGACATTACGGTTACGAGTACGGTGGGTGAAGGGACTGAGTTTATTGTTACGTTGCCTAAGAAGAGTGAAAGTAGCATAGAATAGTCAAAATAAGGGAGCAAACTGCGAGTGCGGTTTGTTCCCTTATTATTTTTATTAAGTAGAAAGCCGTACTTGTTTAAAACTAAACAATTGTATTAATTACATGACTTCCCCATTTGATTCGATTACCTGTTTATACCAATAGAAGGAATCTTTCTTCGTTTCCAACCAAAATATATTAAGAAAAACTAAAGAAAAATAGAAAGCAATTATTTTAACTAACCAATTTCAAATAATATTTTACCAATAAATGCCTATATATCAACATTTCTTCTGCAAGCATAAAAACCTCTCCGTTGTCAAAGTGCTGAATTCTGCATTTGGACCTGAATTTTGCAGGGGATTTGGTGCTTCTTTTTTTCAAAAGCCTATGAAATCAGGATTATTCAAAATATTTTAGTCGTTGCCTCTGCAAAATTGGCCCCTAAATGTAATTTTCACGGTTTTGACCTAGTTTTATTTTGTACCTTATCGTTAAGTCACCGGCCGATATTAACAAACTATGAAACGGAGGAACTATTTTAATGAATGAACTGACCCTTTCGTACCGCCAATTGTTCCATTTGAAATCAACAACCTTAGAAAAACGCATCAAAGAGTATTACTACAGTACACAAAACAGCAGCCTAACGATTAAATACATTTTAGCTTTACGTGTGAGACACCAGTTAGGTGCGGAAGAGTTTGCTTTCATTCTGAAAGATCTTGTCCGTGAGATTTTCATGAATACGAAAGCTACTCGCACCATGAAGCGCTTCTTTTACTACTTTCAAGATTACTTCATGGCCCCAGAGTGGCAAGCCTTAAAACTGAGAACCTTCCCAGTCCGTAACTTCGGTGAAAAAGCCGTGTCCCTTGTCCGTTCCTTGATTGCCAAAGTCCGTCCCGATGAAACGAATGAACCTTGATAGAAGATGACCTACGCAAAAAAATTGAGAAAGGAAAAGAAAGCTATGAGACAGGATTTAGTGGCGACCTTTACCAACGGTCTGGGCGCAACACATGACTGGAAATATAACAATTTAAAGAATGATCTGCCAATACCAGTGATCAAAGAAGCTTGCGAACTCTTAACGACATTAGACATTTTTGAAGAAAATGGCGTAAAACTATTTGATTCCGTGGTGACAGCGAAGATCATTACTACTAAAGAAACCGAGATTTTTGATAAAGAAAAGGAACCTAAAGAAGAAAAAACGGTTCCTTCTCCAAAAATAGAGAAAGAACCGGAAATGCCCGCTGTTAAAACAGGAAACAGCTGCGACTATTTGTTTAATACATCGAGAACTGCGATTGCTAAAAGTTTGGAAGAACCAGCAGAAACAAGAAACGACTTCCCTTCATTAATAATACCTGCACCACAAATCGGAGAAAAAACAATTACATCATTAGAAAATACTGCTGCTGAGAATTCTTCTGATCTTTCGGCTGCGCAGTCGAATGTTCCCGAACAAGAGAGTCGGCAAAAAGGCTTTTCCGCTTGGCTTCGTCAAAAAATCAATCGAAACAAGGACGATCCAGATATCCGTTCTCGAAACGGTGATCCCAGCAGCTAAATTTTGCCCTTCTCAAATAAACAATGCGTAGGTCTATCTTGCTCAAGTCGTCAGCCTCCACATCGGAGAGGAGGTGATGCACCTTGAGCGAGCTGATTCGATATGTCCTCGCTCCGCTCTTTGTGGGGCTGATCATCGCCCTAGTCAACCACTGGTTGAGCGGGCGTGATCCGTGACGACTAGAGACAAATACACCTGCGACGATGTTGGTTGTCGCAGGTGTTATAAATTATTCAATCAGTAGCCCGTTCGAAGCCATTCCTTTAAAGATTTAATCAAGGTTATCCCATAAACAATTAACGCAAGTCCAACTCCACACCAAAATAATAAGCGGTTTTTACTGAAAGTAAGCCACCACCAAATAAACAAGCAAAACACCGCGGAGAAATACATAAGATGGCTAGTCTCTTTACTTGCCAATAATGTCTTTTCTTTAGGTAAATCACCAAAAGTATTTCCAGCAAGTAGTCTTAACCATCTTCCACGATGGAATTGCACTCCCAGAATAATAAATAAACAAGTAAGCAGAAAAAACAAAAGAGAGAGCATTGTATACATAGCACTTACAGCCTTTCTTCAAATTCTGTTTCCACGAATATATCGCTTCGTGAGACACTGATATCCGTATTATAGCAAAATGTCAAAAAATGATTTGATGAGTCTGCACTTTTTATAATCAAATGATAAAAATTCCGAATAAGCTCTTTTCAGCACGTCGCTCAATTCTTCAACGCGGTCACTAACTCTATTCCCTTTACCAGAACCAGACTTCTCTCATTTTTTCTAAAAATTCTTCTGATAAGGTATATTGATCACTTTTTGGCAGAACAGAGTCAATGCCGCAATTAGGGCACTCTGCCGTATCACCAGAAGCATCCTGAATCCACGAATCAATCTTTTCATACTCAAAAAGGGCCCCGCAATAAAAGCAGCCGCATAGACCAGATTTCTTTAGCAGTTTTCTATTTCCTGTACAATACTTATGGGCATTTCTATAGATTTCTTCCATCTTGGTTCTCCTTTACTCTCTTTTTCTTGCCTTTACCATAATTGTAACTCTTTTTGTTCCTAATCATTAAGATTTCTGTAGCATATCAATTTTTTCTTGATAAAAAAACCATTGTCCAATAAGGAGAATGAGCAACTAGTAAAGCTAGAATCAAAAAATGAGGGATTTTATAAATTTTGAATAGAAATGGCAAGTATTTTAATCAATAAAAGAAAAAAGATCACAATTGAACCGACCTCCAAAAGTTAGATTTTGGGTCTAACTTTTAGGTCGGTTCATTTCTTGATCCTTTTTTTCACTTTATTTGAAAAACATGTATTGGTGGCGAGCCTACGAAGATATCCAAATAGACATTTCATGCGCTACTGATAGCCGCCACTATCTATTAATCGTCTCAGAGAAATTGGGGGTCACTCTCTAAGAGGAATTTCTACAAGTGGTATGAGGAAGCGAAGAATAACTATCTGGGTACAGATTTATTCAACTGGTCAACATCTTCGTCATAGATAGCTAAATTAACATGCTGCATTCGTTTACTTTCGAAGTCGTACACCTGTCGATGTATCCTCCACAATAGCTCCAATATGTGCCGCAGCTTTGCGAATCACTTTTTTAGATGCCTTATTACTTTCATCAATTTTGATGAATAAAATACTACCCTCGTTTATATAGTTGATTAATTCCACTACTGCTGAGGTAGCATATCCTTTTCCTCTATGTTCAGTATGAATATGATAGCCTATACTCCCAGTCTGCTCTAGTAAAGCTTCATTATAAATAAAATAGCAATAGCCGACACACTCACTATTGCTATTCATAATGTCATAATATCGAATGCCCTTTTGGAATAAGCTCTCAGACAGCTCAGAGTTATCAATTAATTTAATCGTACTCATAGATTTATCGTTTCATTAAGCTTTAGCACATTCGTATTTACGATTGACACTGTGTATTCAATTATCTTTCCACTAGAGCTAAAACACTGATCAGTAAGTATAATAATCGGTGCATTTGTTTTTAGTCCAAGAAGCTCCGCCGTTTTTTCATCGGTGATACCACCTTCACAGGCTCTGTTGATCTGCTTTACTGCTCTACCGATTGAAAAGAGGTAGTTATGAAATCCCGTAAAGGCAGTATCGATATTATCCCGTAATTTTGGCGCAGTCTTCTCTGCAATGAACGTTCTAGAGTATACCAATGGAATATCGTCTCCATAGCGCACCCGCTCCATTACATAGACTTTTTCATTCATACTTATATCTAATTTATCTGCAATAGAGCTGTCAGCACGGACTGATTCTAGCCCTTGAAGCTTTGTAGATACAGCATATCCATTCATTTTAATCTGATTTGGCAGATTTCCTTGATCATTCGAATCATCCCGAGATAGAACAGTTGTACCCACGCCTTTTTTTCTATCAAGGTATCCCTCGTACACAAGGGCGTTGATCGCCTGTCTCACGGTCGTCCTGCTAAGATCATAGCGCTCCATCAATTTAACTTCTGTTGGTATTAGATCCCCTGGTTTATACTTACCCTTAGCTATATCATTTTGTAATAGTTCCTTTAGCTGATAGTACAGAGGCACAGGTATATTTTTGTTGATTTCCATATGCCGACTCCTTTTGTTATTATGTCATTATATATCTACATATTAGCATATCGGGCATAACCAGTAAACTAACAATTTGTCAAATTAATGTGAAGACACCTTGGTAAATAGATTCGCCGATGCTGCTAACACACCATAACTTCTTACAACGTTCTTCGGCTTCTATCTGTGTAATTCGCTCATTATTTATTTCTGCTTTGACCACATCTGCTACCAATACTAAACCTGCATCGATATTGTATCCATGTTCAGCTGCTAAAACTAAAGGATAGACGATACGTTCAGTATAATCTAGTTTCGCCCAGATACTTCTAGCAATAGATGATAAAGGTCGTGAATTATCGGATGAGGCCCATCTGTTATGATAGAAATCGACCCATTTTTGATATTCTTCCTCACTCATATTATAGGTACTCTGCAAGGCGGCTTTTATTATTTCCATGTATGGGGCAAGGTAGTTTTGAAGCTCTTCATCTCTCACCGCAGCGCCAAAGCCAGTTAGTCCTCTTTCGATCCCGAAATAAGAGGTCAGATCCACATGAGTATTGAGTAAGAACCGTTTCCGCATGAAATCTTTTTCGATATTTTCGACAGAAGCGATCAGCTTGATCCCACTATTCGCCAATACATTGGCGTCGACACTGATTTCAAAGAAAGGTTCCGTATATACGGCCATCCGATCACTTGGATCAGGTGCACAGCCTCGATCGACAATCGTATCCGGCACAATGATATGACCCAGATTGAGGTTTTTCTCATTAGCTTCTACCAATAATTTATTGAATAAGTTGGAGACATTTTCGATATTCTCACAGCAAATCACTTTTTTATCTTCCTTCGTGTCTCCCCACGCTTCAGTCACCATTCGTGCTACAGCCGCTAGGTTCTCACGACGAACAGAGGTCGTCACGGTATCGACAGAAGCGATCACATCTACAATATCAGTATCTTCAACACCCAGCAAGTATGCGTGATCTACGGGTATTTCTCGCATAGGACAGGCCTCTTCTCCTGGAACATGCATGGTATATGCCTGTCTTTCATTTAAATAGTTTACAACTTCCTTATCTGCATCCACCACAATAACTTCGATTTCACTATCGTGAAGCACTGGTATTACCAGACCTTTGCCTAATGCTCCAGCTCCAAAATGAACAACTTTCTTCATAATGACCTCCTTTTTTACATTGGATAGTAGATTTCTAACAGTCCCAATTCTTTACCTTCTGATCTACCATACGGTCGTACCGTGTATTTATGGGCATCTGCTGGTACGAACATCGCCTCAGCATAGTGAATCACTAGTGGTTCAAATGAACCATCGGTACTCTCAACAATCGCCTCTTCACCTTCTGCCAGCACCAGGATAATAATGTTATCATTCGTTTCAAAGTTAATTCTTTCAGTGAACCAATAGCGATTTACCGTCATCGGTTCATAATCGATCGTAGAGGTATCCTCTTTCCGCCAACCGTATCCTCTGTCTACTTCAAATTGTTTTGAGATCAGTCGGTCGTAGACAAAATCACCTTGGAATTTTTCTTGGATGCAATGTTTTCCGTGATCGATGTTTATAGGCCGCGGCTTACCATCCAAATCTACACGGCCCCAATCCCAGAGCTTAAATGTTGCAAAAGTGAAGGCATCAATTTCCAAGACCAATGACCCTTGACCCGAACTATGCACAGTGCCACCAGGAATGAATACATGATCGTGTTTTTTCACTGGGATTTGGTTGACATATTTTCCATCATCCATTTCACCTGTTTCCTGCGCTTGTTCTAACGCTTCGACGAACTCATCGACCTTCGTACCTTCCTTCATCCCTAGATAGACACTTGCTTCTGGTTTTGCGTCTAAAATATAGTAGCTTTCGTGATGCCCGTAGCTGGAATTGAAAACCTCATACGCATAATCAGTCGTCGGATGGACCTGCAGACTCAGATTTCCACCGTTCCATGTATCCAAGAAGTTCACATGTAGCGGGCATTTGTAGCCCCAGAAGTAAAAGATCTTGTTTCCTAAGAACTCAGTTGGCTTCATAGCGACCATATCCTGCGCTGGAAATGTGATGGTCTGTCCATGATTTTCCAGATTGATTGATTGGATATCGATCATACCGGTGATCCCCCAGCCCATGTTCGGCTGATCTTTCCCTGCTCCGATCACAGTTTGAATCCAGTCACCGCCCCATACTGCTGGCAGGAACATTGGTACACACTTGAATGGTCTTTTTGACATATAAGTGATTTCTTTACGAAACGCTTCGCCGTTGACCATGACTGGTGCTCCTTTATTTTCAAAGCTTACCATATAAGCCATGCGATTAAGCAATTTTCGTTTATATCTATCTAATACTTGCCAATCTAAGAATGTTCCGCGTTTTTCTTTTTGGATTTTTTCCAGGTCCGCGTTGTTTGCGCCCCAATTACTTAGACCGTCCGACCAGCGTGCCGAGATCCCTGAACGGGTGATATTCCCATATACTAAAATATCCCCTTCTGCAATGTAAGAAGCAGCGATCCCAAATACTACTACTAACCCTTTAGCACTTTGCAGCTCCTTTCTGGCAGCATCAACTTTACTGGCATCATAGTAATCTTCTACATCAGCGACCGCATAGACACCATACGTACGATCGGAGGGATTGATAAATTTTTCGAATTTCTGATCCAAAACTTCAGGAGCAAGTAAACAATCGGCTGCATCAATGATCACCACTGCGTCCATTTTCGCTAAAAGTTCGGATCGAACTTCCTTCATATCAACACCATGGTAGCAATCAACCACCAGTGTGACACGATCCTTGAGGTTCAGTTCGTTTTGAACTTCTGCTTTTAACGTTTTCGCGATGTCTTCATAGCCTTCAATTAAAACCGTTTCTTCATAATTACAGCTCATTTTCGGATTCGTATCGAAATTTGACAATCGGCTTTTGCAATCATACAACGACTTTCCATCATACTTTGATTTGTACATATTCTCTTCTCCAATCTTTATGTTACGACATACTAACATTGTACCTAATTTAAAACCGTTGTCAACATCAGGTTTCAAAATAATTATCTCTAATTATTATAAAACAGGTAAAAAACAAGCATTCTAAATACTTTTTTTTTATTGACAATTCACAAAACCATGATAAAATCGTAAGTAGTAACATAGTTACAAAGTAACATGAAGAAAAATATTTGACTATCTGATGGTGTGTATAATGAACTTAGACACAACGTCTGATAAATAAAGGAAGTAAGGTGGAAAAGTAATGAAAGACAATGAATGTATTTTATTTTTAAAACCATCATATGTAAGCGCTATATGGGGAGACGGCAGTATTGCCAGACGCTATCCCTCCTGTATTGACGAAGGGATCGATACGAGCAATATCGCTATCATCGGAGCTTTTGCGATTGCACCTGAGTTTTCAAACGAAATCGTCGGAGGCGTTCATGACGGTGAAAAGTTATATGATTTATTCAAGAGCCAGCCTGAGTTATTCGGTCCCTTGAAGCCGACTTGGGAGCATCCAGCTATTTCGATGGGAATCGGGCATGCCTGCGAAGATCTAAGTATCCAGGTCCACCCTCGTGAGGAATACGCGATGAAGCGTGAGAATACCCATGGCAAATCGGAATGTTGGTACATCGTGGATGTAGATCAGGAACCCGCAGATGTAATCCTTGGACATACAGCCCAAACACTGGAGGAATTCAAACAGTTAGCTGAAGCCGAACGTTTTGATGAATTGTTTCTTCGCAGCCCCGTTGAGAAAGGTAGCTTTTTCAATTTACTCGCAGGTACACTGCATTCACTACAAAAAGGCACCACCTTCATAGAAGTCTGTTCAGCTAGCAACCTTACATACAGACTGTACGACTATCACAGAAAAGACGCAGACGGCAAAGAACGCCCGCTTCAAAAAGAGAAGTTTTACGACAACGTTCTTATTCCATATGAAGAAATGAGCTATACTACAGAGCTAAGTGATTATGATGGTGTGAACGAACGTCTTCTTACAGATAACGAGAACTTCAGCACTCGATTACTTACCTGCGAGGACAAAGGTACAGTTCCAATGAAGAAGCCTTATTATGCCTGCTTTGTCATTGAAGGTGAAGGGTCAATTGATGGACAGCCACTAAACGAAGGCGATTGCTTTGTACTGACATCTGCTGTAGAAGAATTTACGCTAGAAGGAAACGTGAAAATTCTCGCTGCCCACGGGTAAGAAAGGATAAACTTATGAAACTAGATAGAGACCTTGTCACTTGTTCCTTGAATGCCATTGACCAGAACGATCTTTTTAAGCAGATGACTTCAAAGATTGTCGTAAACGGCTATGCAAAAGAAGCATTTCTTCAAGATTTATTAGATCGAGAGAATGAATTTCCAACGGGCTTGAAAGTCGAGGGCGTTTCCTATGGCTTCGCTGTCCCTCATGCCTATCCCAAAAATGTCTTGAAGGATGGAATCGCCGTGGCTACACTCACACAGCCCATTCCCTTTAAATCTATGGTAGATCCAGAAACCACCATAGATGTAGAAATCGTATTTATGCTTGCCAGCAAAGATTCACAACTGCATATTAAGCTGCTCAGTGATATCGTGACCTTATTCAAGAGTCCAGAATTTCCACAAATGATCATGCAAGCAAAAACAGCAGAGCAGCTAGCAGCGTATGTAGAAAGCGAGGTGGAAAAGTACAGGGAATCATCGGAAAATGATTGATTGGTATTAATGTTAAAGCCTAATATAGGCAAGAAAGGAAACGGTGAAGTACATGGCAAATAAGAAATTTATCTTTGTTTGCTGCGGCGCGGGGAAATTAACCTCCTTCATGGCTGCAGATGGCATTCGGAAAGAATTTAAAAAAAGAAAGATCAAAAACGTCAACATTCAACACGGCATGATGGGAGATATCACGCGATACAAGGACAAGATCGATATCTTAGTAAGTTCTACGAATTACAAGGGCGAGCATGATTTCCCAGTTATTAATGGAATCTCCTATGTTACTGGGGATGAAGCAGGGCAAGCGGAAGTTATCGAACAGCTCGTACAGCTATTAAGCGAAGAATAATGACCAAATAATCACAACAACTCAGCTTAAATAAAGTCCCTTAGGGCAGGGACTAAGCTTGAGTTATGCAGGAAATGATCGCCGCTCACTAAGATGAGCATTAGTACGCACCTGGGGAGGAAACATATGGATATTCTGAGCTCGATTGGTACTTATATATTAACATTACCGTCATTTGTATTTATGTCTATCGTTATTGCTTTGCTTGGACTCATTTTCCAAGCAGGATTTCAATCGTCGATAAGAAGTGGTCTATCATTTGGTGTCGGTCTTATAGGAATTAACACATTGATGAGCATAGCCATAGAACATCTATCACCAGTGGCCACGGCTATGAGTGAAAGACTCGGCTTGTCATTAAATATTGTAGATTTAGGGTATGGCGCAGCGGCAAATATCCAAGTGTGGCCAGGGAATTTCATCGTCATGTTTGCCATTATCCTGATAGATATCGTCTTGATCGGCTTGAAGTTGACGAAGACACTCTGGGTAGATGTGCATAACATTTGGCACGGAAACTATGTTGGGCTGATTGCATGGGTCATTACAAAAAATATCCCGCTAAGCATTGGTTTGGCATTGTTGAGCATGATCATCAGTCTGAAACTGGCTGACCTTCACGCTAAGCGTTTCCAAGAATTTAATGATATAGGAAATATCACCCTTATCTCAACTGCTGCTACACTACCAGCCACTTTCTCGATGTTAATAATGAAGTTGATTGATAAAATTCCTGGATTAAATAAAGTCGATGTACAGTCAGATGATCTTAAAGATAAGTTTGGTGTATTTGGGGAAAATATGACTATTGGCTTCATTTTAGGATTAATCTTATCACTCATTGCTGGTTATGATATTGCTGGTTCACTGACCACCGCTATGATGCTAGCGGCAACACTAGGACTGTTCCCAAAAATGGCTGGTTTAATGTTAGAAGGTATGGTCCCTCTTTCCACAGCTGTTACCATATTCATGAAAAAAAGATTCAAAGGCAGAGAGCTTAATATCGCTGTAGATGGTGCGATCCTGTTAGGGCATCCATCAGTAATGTCTACTTTCGTACTTATGGTTCCTATCTCTGTCGTATTGTCATTCATCGTACCGGGTATTGGTTTTATTCCGATAGCAAGCTTGATGGCACTTCCTTATTACATAGGTGCGATAGTGCCCTATACTAGAGGAAACCTTGTTCACACAACAATCGTGACTTCATTATGGATTATCTTGACTGCTCTCATCGCTACACACATGGCCCCGTGGGTTACTCAAGGATTAGAAATGACTGGTTTTTATACGAAAGAAATCGCTCGAGGCTCAGTATTTGCCTTCTGGGATGAAGGAGGCAATATCTTTACTTGGCTCATCTCTCTGTTTGCTAAGTAGTCAAAACAGAAAGTGAATAGAACTCAGTGAAATTTGTTGCCAAGATTAGAAACAATTAACAATCCATTATTAATATTCTGAATTATACTAGAATACCCAATAATACGTTTGTTTATTTTCACCTATATTGAAATTTTCCCAAGTAAAATGACTGTCAGAGATATTTAATAAACACTGGATACCATTTAAGAAACAACCCACACTCAAAAAAAAACGAGTGTGGGTTGTTGTTATTTAAAATAGATAGATCCATTTATTTCAAACAAAATGGATATGTATGAGTAGTTTAATTTATGTGGTTTCGATAACCTATAGAGAAAATTCGCTGATCACTTAAACACGGAGTTTTACCACAGAACTGTTATCGGTTCAGGAGTTGCTATTAGATTTTTTCGACGGATAACCACCCCTTAGATAAAACATCGTATCGATTAATGTGATTTCGTCTGATTCCACTGGTAGCACTCATTTTTGTAAGCTGCACTTATACTACACTTATCAAGGATTTCTTAAAACTATTGAACTAAGAGCATGAGAAAAATCTTATCGGCAAAAGAATCCTTATTAATAGATAAATCCCCCCTTCTCTCGCCTTCCATAAAAAAGATTATGGCTTTCAACTTGACGTTTGTCATTCGTCTGTAAAGATTGCATTTATGAGTCGGTTAGGAACTGAATTTTTTATCAGTATCCATTTTATTAACAATGACAGGTTCTAACTACAATCACCTAGTAAATAGAACGAGTTCCCAAAGCAAAGATCATTATGTTCTGTTCGAAAAAAAGAATAGACAGCGTTTTCTTTACCTGTTTAGACTATTGCCTAATTATCAGCTTTACTCTCTTCCATTGACTTGTAGAAAATTAAAAAAATTTCTAGTATATCTCTGTTCTTACTGTGTATATATTTATGATAGGAATAATTGAAAGGGAGGGTTGTTTTTTGGAAGACTTAGAATTGTTGCAAAAAATTATACAGCAGGACGAAGAAGCGTTCGAAATGCTGATTGACAGGTATTCAAAGCTGCTTTGGGTCGTTTCTTTATCCATCCTTGGGAAAAATCATGATCCGCATGATATTGAAGAAATCGTCAGTGATGCGTTTCTTCGAATCTGGAAATTTCCGACAAAGTATCAGTCCAGTCGGGGAACGCTCAAAAACTATCTAATATTGATCACAAGGAGCTTAAGCATCAATAAACTCCAACGTAGCAAGAAAGATTACCTGCTTAATGATGAATTCACACTCGATAATGTACCCGCATCGGAGGATCATCGCGCATTTGTGGAAGAAATCGCTTATTTGATTGGCACGTTGAACAGTCCCATGCGTGAAATTTGTTTACAGCGCTATATTTTTGAAAACACGCCCATGATGATTAGCGAGGAGCTGAATATTCCTCTAAAGACAGTGAATAATTATCTTTATCGTGGAAAAAGGCTATTGCAGCAAGCTTTTGACGAAGATGATAGGGACTATTTATTTTCACTAAATAAAGGAGTGGATAAAAGTGGTAAAAAAATATGATGAACACCCACTAGGGGAGCTTTCTGATGAAGCACTTGACCAAATTTTAGACTATTACGGTAGCAGCTACTCCGCTGAGAATAAAGAGACTATTGTACACAAGACACGCGTGAAAAAGAAAGCCCCCATTGTTTTAGCTACTTTTTCTAAGCGTAAGTTATTAATGATTGCCGTGCTCGTAGTACTTTTTCTTCCAGTAGGAACCTATGTTGCAGCAAAATTATGGGAAATCACGACTGAAAAACAGAACTATCAACTTACAACGAAAATCGAAAAACCAGCTCTTCAGCAGCCAGATACTGGTAATTATCGACTGGTCGCTGGCTATGCGCCGAAATATCTAACCATTTCTGAAGACTCAAGAGAATTGTACTTTGAAGAGAAAATAACTGTGTCCTCGGATAGTGATGATTATTTAGAAGCTTTGGAAAAGACACGAGGGGTCACCTTTACCCTTTATGCGCTAAACAATAAAGATACTGTTATTGATGATTACGTTAAGAACTATAAGGAGATCAAGCTTTCAAAAGGCTCTGCCTATATTTTGGAAAAATCTGATCCTTTTGGTGGGATAGAAGTGAGAATAGGGAGAAAATTTTTTGAAAAGCAAAATAAGTTTGTTGAGCTAAAATGTTATGGAGACATTTCGGAAAAAGAGATAACTAAGATTCTTGACCAGCTTTCCCTTGTCAATGTGAAGACCAAGGAAGAAGCAACTTTCGTCCAAGACTATCTGACTCCTGCGGATGCGGCAGAGCGGATTGAAACGGTGGACCCAATGATCTTAGATAGCAACAACAAAGATGAAGTCGTACAACTCAATGAAGCAATCAACAGGGTGGATATCTACGGTACACCCATAGAGGAAATTACTGTATCTAAGGTAGCAATTAGTGATACGATCGCACCGGAATACCTGTCGATACTAAAGAAGCGAATGAAAGCGGGAACCTATGAGGAACAAGACTTTGGTGAAAAGTGGGACAAAAAGGGCAAGCTTCAACCGATTATAGCAACAGAATACGCGTATGGTGATGGTGAAAACACTTTGAATAGAGAAATCAGAGAATTTGAAATACATCCTAAATATTTAGAAATCGAGATAAAAGTCAAAAATATACAAGAAAAAACGATAAACCATACATCTGTTCTTCCGCAAGTAGAACAGTTAGTCAAACAAGGTGATAGCATCACGGAATTACCCAAAGAGACTCACCTAGTTCGAAAAGATCTATCAGATCCTTTCAATACCTATCGTTATATAGACGTCCCTGCTCATCCATTGCCAAAAACTGTTGGAAAAGTCGTGGATAATCTGATCGTTGATGATGAGTCAGACGATCAGCCAATTGCTCCAGGTGAAACGGTCACCATGACTACTGGCTATATTTTAGCAAGAGAAGACTATAGTAATCTTTTTTTGAACATAAATATGTATTCCCCGGGAAATCGCTATATTCAGCTGACTCAATAATTTAAATTTCTCAAAGGCAAAAAGACGACCTTCCTAATAAATAGAAAAAAATAGTCAGAGGAAAATGCGGATGCAATTCCTCTGACTATTTTATGCATTGGAGAAAGTTATTTATTTCACTTTAGAGGTACAGAGAATACTCATTTCTTAATATCATTGATATCATCAGTAATTACCCAATCATCCATATTCTTTTCTCTATTGTAATAAAAGGGCTCGATCTGCTCTAAATGGTCGACCTCATAGAGTCCTATACACTTTTTCCCGTACCATCTCGTCTTTTGCTTTTCGGATAGATTAAGTTCTTCTCCAAAATCTTTGATGAACGCCGTAGACTCTTCTGGGGTCATTTTGTATTTTTCTACCACTTTGGTTAAGACACCGCGATAAGTTACCTCCAGGTTTCCACCTTTTTCAACAAAATAGAGAATATCTCCCTCTTTTGCTCGACCACCAAGAGGACTCTTCTTTCCTGCAGCCCCGCGGATAATCATTGATTTTGTCCCATTTATCAGTTTTTCTAGTTCTTTTCCTTCATTATCCAGATAAACCAAGTGCTCTGCTTGCCCGTCTCTTTTTTGATACCATTCTGCACTAGCCATTTTTTCTCCTCCACCATTAAAATTTATTTAGCTACCATTTATTTTATAGTAATTGTACTTGGAAAACTACCTAATTTATTAACGGCGTCTTCAGTCGTAAACGAGTGAAGACAGAAATTGCTTCACCGCCATGGGTGACTCTTAATGGCTTCATTAGTAAATTGTAGAATTATTGGGTACACAAAATAGTTTGACGAGAAAGCAACTTTTGTTCCATCCTCGTTGATTCTTCTTCCCAGTCTGTTCTTGTTTTTCTTATAAACAGTGTCGATTTTTTTGAAAGATCTTCTTTGCTATCCCCCTTACTAATTAATAAATCCAGTGGAAATAGTTTAGATATCCTTCACAAAAGGTGCTTCTTAACTATCATAAAAAGAATATCTCTTTTGAAAAAAAGTATTTCAAATGTTAATTTTTTTCATGACTATGTGAATCACTCTATCTGTTGCAAATGCAATCAATATTCCGATGATTGTGGAAAGCCCATAATAGGGAACTTTTGAAATACTACCTGCTGCAAAAACCGTTGTGACAGCTGCGAATATCATCGGTATTACATTGAATTTTGATTCCCTAAAGATGGCTAAATGTGCAAAAATAACTACAAAAGTAATTAGAAACTCACTGACAATAACAGTAGGGAGATTCGGAAGAATTCCTGATAAAACTGACTTAATACTAAAAAATAGTATGGCATAAACATAGCCAATCAAGAAGCTGCATAAATAATTAATAATTTTTCCTTCACCGGTCTCACCCGTACCTAAAGCCATTGTTAGCAAAAAACCTAAATATACACACCAGAGATTTTCAGAAAATACCTCACCTAAAATGAAATATATAGCCGCTATCACGGCGAAAGCTACCCCTCTGGTTGTAGCTATTACATGGGCATGTTTATATGATAAATTTTTGTTTTGTTTCATAGAAGTTCTCCTTTACCTTACTGTATCCAGCTATTTTTGTGAAAGTAATAATTCTTTATTAGTATAAAGTTTTTCAGAGATCAACACTGGTATCTTTTGAGAATTCGTTAAACGACGATTTTCAAAATTTAAAGTTTTTAATTCCTTTTGACAAAATTCCCTTATTTCCCATACAGAGGGTGATATATAGCTCTTTTCCCCTTTACAAAAAATTTCTATAAGTTGTTCTTTTATATTGAAATCTTTGAAGGAAAGCTCGATCTTCTCATTGTTGTTTAGAGGATTAACAGCCACTATATCCCTATCCTCTCGAAAATACTCATTCTCCAAACAAATTAAATCGGCACATATTAATCCATTTTTTTTATCATAGATACGAAATATTTTTTTATTACCTGGATAGGTAGCCTTCTCTAGATCTTCTGAAATCTTAATTTTGGGAGAAAAAATTTCTCCAGATTCCTGTATAGCTGATAGCTTGTAAACACCGCCAAAAGAGGAACAACCTTTCGACGTAATCAAACTTGTCCCCACGGCCCAATGTGTGATCTCCGCCCCCTGAGATTTCAAAGATGTAATTGAAAACTCATCTAAATCACTACTTCCAATAATACTTGCATCTGAAAAACCAGCACGATCAAACATATCTCTAGCCTCTTTTGATAAGTAAGTCAGATCCCCTGAATCCAGCCTTACTCCATAGAAGTTTGGATGAATTCCCTTTTTCTTTAACGCATTAAACACGTGAATCGCATTAGGAATCCCACTTTTTAATGTATCGTAAGTATCAGAAATAAGAGTAAAATTCTTCGAATAAACATCAGTAAACTTTTGAAAGGCACTTAACTCGTCTGAAAAACGCATAACCCATGAATGTGCATTTGTTCCCTTTACAGGGACATCGAATAGCTTGCCTGCTAGCACATTAGATGTTCCGCTGCATCCTCCAATTATCGCTGCTCTAGCTCCATAGACACTTGCATCTTGTCCTTGAGCGCGTCGAGCACCAAACTCCATCACTTCATCTCCTTGAGCTGCAAAACATACTCTAGACGCCTTTGTAGCAATTAAGCTTTGAAAGTTTACAATATTAAGCAAGGCTGTTTCAATAAGTTGGGCTTCAATGATAGGTCCTATAACTTTTACGATTGGTTCCTGTGGAAAAATAATACTTCCTTCAGGAACAGACCATATTGATCCTGTAAATTTAAAATTACTTAAATAGTCAAGGAAATCCGTTTCAAAAATCCCGAGAGAATTAAGATAAAGAATATCTTCTTTTGAGAAATGAAGGTTATTGATGTATTGGATTACTTGGTCTAAACCAGCTATAATTGCGTAACTACCATTATATGGATTCTTTCTATAGAACATATCAAAAACAGCAATTTTGTTTTTATCACCATTTTTAAAATAGCCTTGCATCATAGTCAATTCGTATAGATCAGTTAAAAGAGCCATATTTTTTCCCAGCATAATGTTAATCCCACCTGTATACTTGTTTTTTTAAAATAGCATCCTTGTATGTAACACCATACCGAAGATGCTGTCAAGACATGTATTGGAAAGATGCGTATAAACATATTTGAGAAAGACTTACTGAACTATTAAAAATAAGAAAATACAGTTTCTTATTTTATTGGAGTAGTTTCCTACTTTTGTACAAATTGACAAAAGTTAATTGATACAAAAGATGATCCCCTTAATAAGAATGATCACTGTGAAAATAAAATACCAGTCGTTATCAATGACAATTCTAATTTTATATGATACTTTTTTCATTATGTTAAATTAGAAGGAGCTTTATTATGAATGACTTATTTTTTTTAGAACGCAAAGAGACTACGGAAGAACTACCCTTAAGTGACAACACCGTTTCAAATCGAAGATTGATTGGACTTTTTTTATTGACGGCTGGAATTTTTTCCCTTTATTTATTGGTTGGAATAGGAAAAATTCACTTATTTAATTCTGAGTCTTTATTGACAAAACTGCTAGTACCTAATGTATTGATTTTTTTGTTTTTACTTAGCTATTGGCTTTGCACCACTTATTCACCTTTTAAATTATTTAAAATTCCACGATGGGCTGATTTAAAGATAGGCCTATTAATATTTTTATCACAAGTAGTTTATTCATTAACCATGTCATCGGTTCTTGCTGCTTTGAATTTGACTACTGAAAATCGGGCCGCACTCGAATATGCTAAACTACCCCATACACCAAAAGTATTCTCCATACTTGCCTTAGATAATTTCAGTAATTTAATGATCGAAGAAATAATAAGTATCTTCTTCTTCTTAACAATAAATGCTATTCTTTTTAGATATTTGAAAAGATCAACTGCTATAGGCTTAGCTTGGATATTATCTGGCGTCCTATTTAGTCTTCTACACTTTGATGCATACAATTGGCATCTTGCGCAAATGTTCTTAATCATTGGCGTCGAAAGATTGTTTATGACTGGCGTCTATATTCGAACAAGAAATTTATGGATTTCATTTATGCTACATTACATTTTCGATATGATAATATTTTTATCAGTAATGCTTGTTCAGCACTAAAGAACAATTGTAAACAATTGCTTAAAATTTGAAAACCAAAAATGACGAGGATGCCTGATTCTGATACCACGCTATGATTTTCTCATTGAGGGACAGTCGATGCTCCCCCAATGAATGTGTTCAATGTTGACCCCGAAGATCTTTTTGGAAAAATCATCCATTCAGATAGAATTCATGCTTTGGCTGCAAGAGAATTCTTTATGCTTCGTAGATAAAGAGTTAGGGAAACAAGTGTAGTTGTTTCACCTGTTTCCCTTTTATCATAACTCATAGGTTACATAACATAAGGGATGACCGAATCCTTCTTCTTCAAAATTCTTGACACAAAAATCCCTATAAAGTAGTTTTGGAATTTTTTTCCTTTTCTACTTCATAGGGAATCCTTCATAACAGGAACGCTTTTTTTTATTCTACTGATAAGCTTTTACACAGACTTAAACATCGATGAACAAAATAAGGAAGGGATGTTTCTTCATTTTAGCTAATTTATTCCTTTGCTTTCTTTCTCAAATATAGGCCTCCGCCTATGCTCGCTACTAAAAGTCCACCCACTATGGTGAGCCACCAACCTTTTTCTTCACCAGTTCTTGGTAACCCATAACTAGTAAAAGAAGTTGTTGTGTCCTGCGTTTTTTCCGAGTTATTTTTTTCGGCTTTCTTTTTAAGTGTATTCGTAATCAACAGGTTCCCAGTCTTTTCTCCAGCTATTGATGCTGTATAGCCAGCCGGAATAGCTACCTCTTTAATCGTATATTGAATTGGGTTTCCAAACGGATCATTCAAGTCGAGATTATCCCAAGTAAACGTCCAATTCATTTTTTCGCTCAATTGCACTGGTTCCCCTTGCTTTTGACCATTCGCGTATAACTGAATCATGATATTCTCTGGGCGAAGATGGGTTTGATCGTTATTATCTTCCCAATGTTTCGTAACCGTGCGACTTGTTTTTCCGTCTTGATACGTATTCGTAATATCGAAACCTTTTATTTGGGTTGTATAGTGTGCCACACTATCCTCTGTTACTGTATAAATAATTTCACGATCCTTGTTAAATTTTGGTAACTCTTTAAACTCATAACACCAATTGTCGGCTTCACTTACTTTCTTTGAATCAACTTGTAGGCCGTCTGCCAATAGATTTACTGTTATCGTTTCTGGTCTTTTTCCCGCTTGATTATTGTTGTCTTCCCATTTTTTTACTCCAGAAACGTTTATCGTAGGCGTTTCTTTTTTATTTATGATTGTTTTTAAAACGGATCGATCACTTCCAAAATCATCAGGAGAAATCTTAATTTCATCACTTGATAAAACATATCCAGGAGGAGCTTGGGTTTCTTTCAGGGTATAACTATCCTTCAATAACTGATGGATGAGTCCGTGACCGTTCTCATCTGTCTCAATAGTTCCCACAACTACTCCTGTTCTATCTCGAGTAATCTCAAATACCGCTCCTGCTAATCGTTCATTTGTTTCATTTGTTTTATGGATCTCAATTGTGTAGTTGTACCCATCTGCTTCACCACTACCTGATTGATAAGTTCGAGTTACCTCGACATCGTTTATAACGACTTGATTATCAGTCATACGAGCATAGTTTGTAAATTTTTCACCCTCAATAGGTTCGTGGTCCGATTTTGTTTTATAAGATATTTGGTACTCTTTATTTCCTATATCTCCTAAATGAATCGAAAATCCCTTCTCACTAAACTCAATAGTGTATTGGTCCGTAACATTTTCTTCTTCTTCAAAAATCCAAATATGATTACTATTTAATTCCCAATTGCCTACTTTAATGGAAAATGTGTCTTTCATATAAGACAATCCATCGGTTTTTAAAATATCCTCTATCGTTACATCCGAGTAAGTATTTCCAGATGGATTTACTCGTAATTCATTGTATATTTCTGTGCCTTCAGCATTTGTAAACCAAGAAAATTTCGAAAATTTTTCATTTTCATCATCTCCTTGATTCTCAAAATGAATGTCCCCGGCAAATATCTGTTCACCCTCAACATCAATATATATAGGAACATCCGTTTTATTCTCTACTGTGCTGGTATCAATTTTACTAATAAAATGCAATTTCCCAGAAATATTGGAGTGTTCTTCGACAAAAGACGTATAGGTCAATGTAACTGTATTATTGCTAGCATTTGTGTTTGCAACAGCTATTATATCTCCAGAGGCATTAGTCACATTGAATGTGATATTGCTTTCTAACATGAATTCTGATGACAATGTGATTGTACTTGTGTCACCGTTACTCACTTCATTATTCGGCAATGAAAAAGCAATGTTCACCCGAATCTCCGTATATTGAGTGACTTCAGTCAGTGGATTGCCTGCCGAATCGGTTAAAGAAATACTATCTACGATATTAGCAACTGCCTTCCGAGATGAGGGGCCTCGTGGTTGATTAGTAGTTGAATTGGATTGCTGTCTTCGATCTATTTTCTCACTTGTTGAAGTAGCTTGTTCTTGAGAGTTTGAAGAAACAACTTCCTTCTCCTTTTGAGTTGAGACCGATAAAGCATCTTCATTAATCTTGTTGACTACTGATTCAGAGTCATTGTAGAGCGTTTGCTGTGTGCTTTGGCTTGAGTCAGTTGTTTCTGCCAACGCAATGAACGAGACTGTCAAAAATGAACTGATCATGATGACGAGACTCAAATATAAAGATACTCTTTTTTTCATTTTTATTCCCTCTTTCTTTGCTCCTTATTTCATTAAACTATTTTGATTATATATATATTATTTTTATAGTTCAAGGAATTATTTGTAATCTTCAAAGATTAAGTTCCTACAAAACTATCCAGTTACAGATAATTTTTACATCCATAAAGTTAATTTTCCTTCTAAAAATTAACTGTTCCTTCTGCTCTCCTTAAATAGCTATGCTAGCAACAATTAACCCGAACTATTTTCATCGCAGGCATTTGATTTTATTGCTTCGTCTCCATTGTTCTTTTTAGGCTTCTTTTTTTCACACGTATTAAAAGTTTTTTTATCTACGAAACTTTCTTTATCCTTTAACATTAAAAATTCAAAATTCGATAAACCAATTGCTATTCTTTTCTTTCGAGAGGTCCTTTTACAAGACTAAAAATTCTTTTGAACTACTCGCAAAGCAGGTGGATTTCAAACAAAAAACACTGACGGTAAACAACCATCAGTGCTCCACAACCAAGTTTATTCGCCCATAATCGTTAAATTGCAGGTTCCTGTCGTTCGCGATTTTGATCCTAATCGACAAAATAGATGTAGCCGATTAAGAATTCACCATCTTAACTTTTTATTCCTCAGACAAGCCTCTATTGAAAACGAGCGTATGGCGTCGCTTAGTTTAACCCATACTAATAATCTTTCCTCTAATTAGATCCCTCGTTCTCCTAAATTCAGATAGAATTTCTTCTTCAGAACCGGTGGCTTGCGCTGGGTCTTTCAAGTCCCAGTGCTCATGGGCAGCATCCTTAGGAATGGTCGGGCATTTATCCTTTGCATCTCCGCAAAGGGTGACGATCAAGTCTGCCTTTGCAAAATAATCCATATCTATCAAATCAGATGTCTGATTAGAAATATCAATTCCATCTTCAGCCATTACCTTTACGGATCTAGGGTTTAAGCCGTGGGTTTCAAGCCCTGCACTTCTGATCTCAACATCTGATTTCGGCAAAAGTTTGCGCGCATACCCTTCCGCTATCTGACTACGGCAAGAATTACCCGTACACAAGAAATAAATTTTTTTCATTACTGCTTTCCTCCATTTAATTACTCGTCATCAAGAAACCTATATATAGACAAACATCTATGTATAGATTAAAAATTATACCCTTGATGGGCTAAAGTTTGGTTGCCATTCTTCAACAGCGAATTTTCCTTTTGAAAGATCTGAAACTTTTTCGATCCATTCCAATTCATTGAAGGAACGGGCTTTCAAAATAGCATTTTGCGTATTCGTTGCAAGCATGCTTTGGTTCACTAGCCACCAGGTATGGGCAATTTTGGCACGCTCCAAATCTTCATCCAACCTCATTGATTCATAGACAGGCGTTGTTTCTGGTAAGGTGACCATCAATACTTCCGTTTCTTCTTCGTTCTGAAGTCGCGGTAATAGTTTTTGAATGGCAATGGGAACTTCTCCAGAACTCCTTTCAACTTCTTTCGCATAGCTTTGAGTAGAGTCTAGTAAAAGTAAGGTATGTCCTGTTGGCGCTGTGTCAATTACAACCACTTCATTTTCCGCTTTGTCTACAATTTCCGCAAATGCTCGGAATACTGCAATTTCCTGTGTACAAGGAGAGCGTAGATCTTCTTCAACGTAGGCAACATCATCTGCTTTCATTGTCTCACGAGCTTTGGTAAGCACTTCTTCTTTATAGGCTTCTAGTTCCTTTTCCTCATCAATGTGACTAATTGAGATAGGTAAATCCTTTGATAAAAATAGATTCAGATGATCTGCTGGATCTGTCGTAGCTAAATGAACATTCTTGCCTAATTGCGCAAACTTCTCAGCAATTTTGATGGCAATAGTGGTCTTGCCTACTCCGCCTTTCCCCATGGTAAAAATGATTTTTTTATTTGTACGAATAAACGCGTCGACAATTGCATCCAAATTACGGAACTCAGCATGTTCTTGCTCCTCTTCCACAATAGCAGGCTGCTGATCCTTTAATAGCAATTGGAGCTTCTCTATTCCTGTGACATTATATGGTCTAAGGGGGATGTAGTAGCTTTCGAATTTAGTCAACGTGTCTGGCATAGTACTCAAGTCATCCTGCTGCTCTTTATAAATTTCTTGGGAAATAGCGTCGTCATGAGATTCTAACAAGCCATTAATCACTAACTTTTGATTTTTAATACCTAATTTCAGCAATTCTTCTGATGCACGTGCTGCTTCAATCAAAGGAGCAGATTGCGGACGAGCAACTAAGATCAAGGTCGTTTGGGCAGCATCGCTCAAGGTTTCTACAGCTTTTTCATACATGTCCTTTTTATCACCTAACCCGGATAACTGGCCTAAGCAGGAAACACCTGTCGTGTTTTCATCAAGGAAATTATTCCATGCAGAAGGCAATTGGAGCATTCTTAATGTATGACCAGTCGGTGCCGTATCAAAAATGACATAATCGAACTGGTCTGCGACTTCTCCATCAGTCAAAAAGTTAGCAAATTCGTTAAACGCTGCGATCTCCACGGTGCAAGAGCCCGAAAGCTGTTCTTCCATATTTATTAAAGCGCTATCAGGAAGAATTCCACGATAGGGACTAACAACACTTTCCTTATACTCTTCAGCAGCAGTTATTGGATCAAAGTTCGCTACCTTCAAATGATCGATCCCTTCAATCGCTGTCGGTTTATTGGTTAATGTGGTTTGAAAAACATCCTGCAGGTTTGAAGCCGGATCGGTACTAACCAACATGACCTGATTGCCTTCTTGCGCCAATGAAGTCGCTGTGGCACAGGCCGTCGTTGTTTTTCCGACACCGCCTTTTCCAGTGTAAAACAGATATTTAGTTAATCCCAATTTTTGGGGAATGTATTGGCGCATGCCATCTCCTCCTTCGTTTGTTTTGGAGAAGGCCATTAGCAACAGCCTTCATTTCCGCTGTTTCCACCACAGCACCCGCCTGTATTGTTTGCTGGTTGAGTCACAAAATGCACATCTCCGTATTTTCCAAATTCTTCTAAGCTAGGATATGAGCCTTCTTTGACAATTTCTCCATCTAGCAGGGTTACAGGCAAAATATCATTCCCTTTTTCTTGAAGTAATTTCAATATTGTAGGGTTGTTCACAAACGCGTCCGGATCACTGGTTAAATTATGACGTGACACGTCGATTGAATCCAACCCTTCAAATGTTTCAAACACTGAAGTGACCATCAACAACTCCTCATCCACAGAGGGGCCGCAAATCCCTGTTGAACAGCACATTGCTGGTTCAAATAGTTCCAATTTTTTCATCATTTTTCTCTCCTTTACAATCACAGTTTATTTTTTTACAAATGCAATCCTCTTTCGCTGAAAATAATTGCATCATTGAACCCATAAATTGGTCAACAAAACGATCCGTCAGTTGATAATGGTGCCATGTTCCCTCTTTAGTCACGAGGACAACACCAGCTTTTTCTAACACTTTCATATGATGCGATAGGGTTGGTTGAGTAAAATCAAAATGATCCAAGATATCGCAAGCGCATAAACTGCCACAAGACAAAAGATCAACGATTTTAAGCCGTTTCGGATCAGCAAGCGCCTTTAGCGTTTTAGACATTTCATCATAATTCATTGGTGTTTCCTCCTTACATAGATGATCATCTATGTTTATAATATAGACGGTCATCTATGTATTGTCAATCGTTTCTGTCCTGCTGTTTTTACTTTAGACATACCCGAGCTCTCCTCATGCTGTCTCCTTTTGCATGATAAATCTTCAATCTCTGCTATCAGTTCAATGGCACGCTAAAGAGGATCCGCTAACGTGATCCGATTTTGTAAAACGTCTTCCTGCAAAATTTTGCACATTTTCTCTGCTTCTTCAAAACAAGGACTGTGAGCGGAATGATTAAAGGTATAGAAACCAACCATTGGTGATTTAAGCTTCTGAGCGTATTTTTGGACAAGGGCGTAGGAGACTTGGTAATCAAAACGGCCATGGAGAATATAGACTGGAATCGCTAATTCAGGTACCTCTTTGGCTAGATCAATGGTCATGATCTCATCCCATAAACAGGTTAACGCAAAGGAGTTGCCCCGCATAAATTGAACCTTTTCCCTCAATGTGTACCCTTTGAACCGCATTAGCATGCTGCCAATTTTCATACTTGATCGGCAATTGCGCATGAAACCAACTCCCAGCTTCATCATCCCTGCGCTCCTTGCAGAAATGTACGCAGTAGACACTTCACCCCCCTGATCAACGGGAAACTTTTCGAGCTTTTTGATCATTTTTTGGTTCTTATTTTTCCGAAATTCCTTCAGCATATACGTATACGCTAGCCGTTCTGATTCTAGCTGATTCGCCATCTGACCGATCCCAATATAAGCATGAAATAAGTCTGGCCTTCTTTGAGCGGTCATCGTGCCAAGCAAGGTTCCCCAAGAATGCCCAATTAGATAAATTTTTTCCTTTGCGAAGCGTTTCTGCAAATAGTCCGTTACCACAAGTGTATCGGCAATCATCTGCTCAATCGTCATTTTTTCTTTTGGCGTATTTTTTTGGTAAGAGAGTCCACCACCTCGCTGCTCCCACCAGCAAACGGTAAATAATTCTTCTAGTCCTGTCGGATGGTCCTGAGTGAAGGCAATCTCCGGTGATCCGGGACCTCCGTGCAAGAACAGTAAGACCGGATTTTCTATCTGTTTACTTTGTAAAAACATTCCTTGCTGAGTCCCATTGACCTCAATAAAAATCTTTTCATCCAACATTGCCTTTCCATTTTCCCCATTTCTTTCATGATTCCTCTGTCACAGACACTTTTTCTTTTAATCATTAGTATACGTGTATTCGTGGCGGTCTACAATGTTGCTTGAACAATCACCTAATAACGTAACGAGTACAAAAAAAAACACTGACAGCAATTAACCATCAGTGCTCCTCAATAAGACTCATTCCCCCATAATCATTAAATTACAGGTCCGTGTCCGTTCGCGGTTTTGATCCCAATCAACAAAATACATATAGCCGACCGAACCGATTAATGGTTCGCCATCTTTGATGATCACTGTTTCGCTGGCGCCAAATAGAGATCCTTTGATGTGGGCATCGGCGTTTAAAATAGAGACTGGGTCTGGCAAGTAATTTGGGTCTTTTGCGGCCAAGTCCTTTAAGAATTCCACGTGGGCTGGTCCGGGATATAAGTAGTCCGATTCTGTGTATTGTCTTGGGACTAATTTGTCTAAGATTCGATTTTGATCGACTTGCAGGAATTCGTCGCCTTTCCAGTCTTTATCGTGTACATATTCTTCGAAAATCACTGAACAGGTCGTATGCGGAGTGGTAATCGCACAAAAACCATCTTTGATTCCTGATTGTTTGATGGCTTTTCTTAGCTGCAGCGTGATATCTAAATACGTGACTTTCCCTGCTTGAGTGTCAAGGGATAGTTGTTCATGTTTTACTGTCATTTTTTTAACCTCTTTCTTTATAGGCTTTTACTAAGGCTTCCACCATATCCGTCAGCATCTCTGCTGGGGAATCGGCATTGGTAATGCCACTGGTACAGCCTGTTCCATCGGCGCCTAACTCAATCGTACGATAGACATCCTCCGCTTTACTGATTCCTGCTGCCTGCATCACTAAAATCGTGTCATCGATTTCTTTAATCGCTTGATTTGTTTGTTCAATATAGCTGCTGTCGCTGGTTTTTCCTGTACCAATCAGCTCTGTTGGTTCGCATAAAATGACCTCTGCCCCCATAACAGCTACAGCTTTTGCCTCGGAGATTGAATCTGCGCAGACGATGGTTTGAATGCCTAGCTCTTTTGCTCGTTTGATTGATTGCGCTAATGCAGCAACGGTCATCGGACGTTCGGCATGATTTAAGAAGACCGCCCGTGCTCCTGCATGATAGATGGACTCAGGCAGGACATGCCCGATGCCTCGCCCAGGATAAATCCCGTCCATATGCTGCGCCGTAACGATGATATTCTCAGTCGCGTTCTTCACAGCCGCAATATCTGTGAAAGGAACCGTTACCAAAACGGAGCATTCGGGATGCTTCACCGCTAGTACATCGGCATGCTTGGCTAATGCTACTAATTCCTCACCGTAGAGATAAGATTTTGGATTGAAAACGAAAAATGGGGTCTTAATTTTGTGGGTCATTTCTTTTCACCTCTTTTTTTATTTTGCGTTTTTTGTCGCGAAAACTTTGTAGCAGGACTCTAGTGTCTCCGCCATCGCTTCGTTCGAAAGCCATTTCATTTCTAAATAATCTTTTGGCTTACTATCCATGTTCTTTTTATAGGCCGCGTTAAGGAAATCGGTAAAAATATTGATCTTCGCAATACCGTTTAAGGCGCAGCGATTCAAATTCGTATTGCCGGATGAAGAGCCGCCATGCAGCACCAATGGTACATCTGTTATC